>NZ_PVTX01000001.1 GCF_003003075.1 Isoptericola halotolerans
TGGGAGCACGCCTTCTACCTCGACTACCTCAACGTCAAGGCCGACTACGTCAAGGCGTTCTGGAACATCGCCAACTGGCGCGACGTCGCCGCCCGTCTCGACCGCGCCCGCACCCAGACCACCGCACTCATCCTCCCCGCCTGAGGATCTCCTGCACGGCGTCGTAGGGCCCGGTTCGCGCACCACGCGAACCGGGCCCTGTCGCACGGTGCGGAGCGGAGTGCGGAGCGCCTTTTGCCGAGCTTTGGTTATCCCGTGACGTGATGCGCTAGGGTCCCTGGCAGCGACGACGCCCAAGGAGATGCTCGGTGACCAGCAGTGCCGCGGTACGGACCATGCCCCTCCCGGACCACCGGCACGCGGTGATGCGGCTCCTTGCCGCAGTGCTGGCGTTCACCCTGGCCGGCGTGGTGGCCGTCGTGCCGGGGGCGCGCGCGGCGACCGCGGACGATCTGATCGCCACCACGGTGAGCGTGAGCCAGTACGAGACGTGGTGGCCGGCCGGTGCGCGGCATCTCGACGTGCGGGTGACCACGCCCGACGGAGAGCTGGTCCATGACGGTGGGCTCCTGGCCGAGGTGAACGGGATCGACTACTCCGGCTCGAGCACCTGGGCTTCCGGCCGTCTCCCGATCCATGCCGAGTTCCCCGCGGCAGGCACCTACCCCGTCACGGTGCGATATTTCCCGGCGGCCGGGTACGCGGGGTCGGAGTGGACCGGCACGGTGGAGGTGTCGGAGGGCACCGTGGCCACGACGACCACCGTCGTCGACGCTCCTGAGCAGCTCCACTACGGCGACCGAGGAGCGGTCGACGTCCAGGTGGACGTTCGGGGTGAACACCTGCCGAGTGGTGTGGTGGAGCTGTGGTCGCTCGACACCGGCGAGTTCGTCGACCAGGAGCGGGTCGGCGCCGGAGGGCGGGTCAGGCTCCATCTGCGTGAGGTCCTGCCAGGCAACGAGTCGTTCGAGGTCGTCTTCGTGCCGTATGGCGGCCTGCAGCGGTCGCGGGCGGAGCTGACGGTCCCGATCCTGAAGGCGGAACGCGACCTGGACGCCTGGGTCGTCGGCGGATCCGTCGACCCGCACGACACCTGGTGGAAGGTGGCCGTCGACGTCCCGGACGTCGACCGCGTCGCAGGGACCTTGGCTCTCTACGCCGGCGACCGCCGCCTCGCGCGCATCCGGCCGGACGAGGAGCACAACCGCACCGAAGTCTTCGTGATCGAGTCGGACGTGCTCCCGCCGGGGAACCACCGGCTCCACGTCCGGCTCACCGGCTCGCCGACCGTCGAGGACACCAGCGCCGACGTCGTGCTGCGCGTCGCCAAGGTCGAGAGCGACATGTGGGCCAGGGAGAAGCGGCAGATGCGCTGGGGGGTCGATCACCGGCTCCTCGTCCGGACGGGCGCCGAGACCTCCTGGTCCGGCAACGACGGCCACTTCGCCACCGGCACCGTGACGGTCTATCGGGGCCGTACCAAGGTGGGCAGCGAGAAGATCCGGCGTGAGGGCGAGACCACGGTGCGCATCGACGGTCACCGGCTGCGCGTGGGCAGGACGACGCTGCGCGTCGTCTACTCGGGCGACAGTCGGTACGCCTCGTCGACGAGCTACGAGACGGTTCGGGTGCGCAAGGCCAAGACGAAGGTCCGGGCCAAGGTGGTCGACAAGACGGTGAACGATCCGCAGCGAGCCAAGGTGAAGGTCCGTGTGAAGTCGCCGTCGGACGTCGACCCGACGGGCAAGATCAAGATCAAGGCCGACGGCAAGACGGTCAAGAAGGTGCGGCTGAAGAAGAGGCACGACGGCTCCCGCACGGTGAAGCTGCCCGGGCTCAGCGACGGCCACCACACGATCAAGGTCGTCTACACGGGGTCGTCGAAGACGAAGCGGGCGGTCAAGAACAATCTGTACGTCTGGTTCCGCTGAGCTGGTTCGCTGAGCACGGGTCAGCCGAAAGCCTGGCGTGGGCAGCAGGCCCGCGCGACACCGCGACGAGAGGCCCCTCCCGGGACGGCTACCCGCCAGGGAGGGGCCTCTCGCCGCAGCTCCCGCGACGGTCAGAGATCGGCGTCGGCCAGGCCCTGCTGCCACTCGATCAGGTCGGTGACCTTGGCCTGCAGGGTCGCGGCGGCCTCGTCGTCGCGGACCAGCGCGCCGGCGAGCGCCGCCGTCGGGCGCAGGATCCGGACGGCCTTCGAGGCGTCACCGGCGTTGGCGGCCTCCTGGGCGTTGTCCAGGCGTCGCTCGAGCTGGTTGACGGCGACACGGTCACGGGCGGTGTCGCTCGGCAGCTCCTCGACGAGCGTGTCGACCTCGGACCACGTGACGCAGTCGCCGCCACCGGAGACCGTGCCCGCGGTCCACTGGATGCCGCGGAGCACGGAGCCGAGGAAGGTCGGGTCGGCCCAGGAATCCTCGACGTGCCCGGCGCCCTGGTGCCAGGAGCGCCCGCCCTCGAAGTTCTGGCACCAGGCGATCGGGTGGTCCTCGCCCATCGTGCCGCCCTGGTAGGTCGACTCGTCGAGGGTCATCAGCACGTGCACGTCGCCGCGCGGGTTGAGGGTGTAGTTGTACCACTCGTCCCAGCGCTCCCACTCGAGCGGGACGCCCTCCATGGAGGGGTGCGCCGGGCTCTCGACCCGCATGGTGGCGGTCTGCTGCTGCGGGTGGCCGGCGAACCGCGCCCCGCCGCCGATCAGCTGCGTGAACCAGCTCGAGGTGTGCATCGTGTCGGTGGCCGCGTGGATGCCGACGACGCCGCCGCCGTCGTGCACGAAGCCCTGCAGCGCGGCGAGCTCGGCGTCGTCGAGCAGCCGCGGCTGGTCGGGGTCGAGGTTGTTGGTGTTGTCCACCGGGGAGACGAACACGATCGAGTCGTACTGCGCCAGGTCCTGCGCCGACGTGAACGGCGTGGAGTCCATCGTGAGGTCGGGCTGGCCGGGGGAGCCGGGGCCCCACCAGCCGCCGGAGCTGTTGGGCGGGTCCCAGACGTCGACGTCGAAGCCGTGCTCCGCACCGAGGTCGATCAGGGCGTGGGTGGTGTCGTCGATGTGGGAGTGGCGGAATCCCAGGGTCTTGCCGACCACGAGGATCTCGTCGAGCTCCTCGCCGGCGGTGGCGCCCGGTGCGGCGGTGGCCGACCCGGCGGCAGCCAGGCCCAGCGTGAGGGTGAGGGTGGCGGTGGCCGTACCGGCGACGGCACAGCGGGTGGCGGAGGTTCGCTTGCTCATGACGCTCCTTTGCGCATGCGGCACATTCGTTGACCGGTTCAACTTAACCCCGGGAGCGGTAGATGTCACCACCTGAGAGCAAAAGTCTGCTGGCCTGCGACAAAAGCCTGCCGGGCGCCTGTCCCGGCTGCGCTCGGTCACGACCCGGGCTACCGTCCCCTGATGCCCCGATCCTCTGACCGCACCCGTGCCCTGGTCCGCGCCGGAGCGTTCGGCCTGGCCGGCTTCCTCCCGGTGCTGGTGCTCGCCTGGCTCGTCCGTGCCGAGGCGCCGGCCGTGCTCGACGCCGACCAGGCCGCCGTCGCCGCGGCCCTCGAGGCCACGCGCGACCTCCCCGCGCTGCAGACCGGCCTGGTCGTCTGGCAGGAGGTCACCCAGCCGCGCTGGGTGGTGCTCGCCGGGGGTCTGCTCTGCCTGTGGGTGTGGCGCCGCCGCGGCCTGGGCGGCCGTGCGCTGTGGGCCTTCGGCACGCTCGTCGCCTCGTGGGGTCTGTCGGTGCTCGCGAAGGAGGCGGTGGGCCGCCTCCGGCCGCAGGTCGACGACGCGATCACCGCGGCGCCGGGCTTCAGCTTCCCGTCGGGCCACGCCATGGCGGCGGCGACCGGCGCGGTGACGCTGACGTTGCTCGTGTGGCCGCTGCTCGGACCGCGGGCGCGCGTCGCCGTCCCGGCGGTCGCCGCTACGCTGGCCCTCGTCACCGCCGCGCACCGCGTGATGCTCGGCGTGCACTTCCCCTCGGACGTGGTCGCCGGAGCGTTGCTGGGTGCGACGTTCGCCGGCGCCTCGTACCTCGGCTACGTGGGCTGGACCAGCACTGCCCGCATCCCCGAGCCGGAGGTCCGATGACCGCGTTCGTCCACCGCTACGAGCTCGACCCGAGCCGACCCGACGGCAGAGCGGTGGCGCGCGACCTCGCCGTCCGGGCCTTCGCGCCGGCTGCCGCCTGGTGGTGCCTCCTGGTGGGTCTCGGCCTCCTCGTCGTCGGACCGCTCGGCGACCTGCCGGCCGGGGACCCCGTGGAGACGTGGTTCGCCGACCGCCGGACCCCGGTGCTCAACACGGTCTCGGAGTGGGTCGGGCACCTCGGGGCGACGCAGGTCGTCATCGGCGTCACCGTGCTCACCGTCGCGGTCCTGTGGTGGCGCACGCGCCAGTGGTGGTTCGCGCTGGTGCCGGCGCTCGCGGTGTCGTTGCAGTCGCTGGTCTTCGTGACCGCGTCCGCCGTCGTCGGGCGGGAGCGTCCGGACGTCCCGCACCTCGACGACGCGCCACCGACGTCGAGCTTCCCGAGCGGGCACACGGGAGCCTCGACCGCGTTGTGGCTCACCCTGGCGCTGCTGGCCCAGCGCATCCGCCATCCCGTGCTGCGCGTCGTGGTGACCGCCCTGTGCGTGCTCGTGCCGCTGCTGGTCGGGATCTCCCGGATGTATCGCGGGATGCACGGGCCGGCCGACGTCGCCCTGGGTCTGGTCAACGGCGCGGTCTGCGTGGTCCTCGCGTGGGGCTACCTGCGACGCTCCGCGCCCGGACGCCCGTAGCGCCGCCGGGTCACGGCGCCGGCTCCTCGTGCTCGGTCGCGGGGACCGGCACGGTGCATCGGGCGAGGAGCGTCCCGCCGTCGTCCAGCAGGACTGCGGTGGCGGTCGCGCCCGAGAGGTCCTGGGGCGCCTCGACGCTCACCGAGGCGATCGGCTCGGGGACGCTCCACCACACGCTGTTGTCGGCGTCGGCGCCCGGCTCGTCGTCCGGCATCGGCCCGCCCTCCGCGGAGTAGAAGCTCCCGTCGGGTGCGCGGACCTCCAGCGCGGCGGACGGGGCGTCGAGCGGAGGGTTCCCGCCGTCGTCGACCCCGAGCGCGGCCGACCAGACGACCGCCACCTCCCACGACCGTTCGACCGGCCGCTCGATCCCGAGCCGGGACTCCCACGTCGCCGACGCGGCGCTGCCGATCGTGGCCGTGGCGACGAACGGACTGGTGCTGGTGCAGGAGGTCATGTCGGACGAAAAGTGTCCCGACCCGCCGCTGCCCTGCACCAGGCTCATGGCCGCCGCCGCGGCACACACGACCAGGGACACGCCGCTCGTGACGATCCGAGGCCAGCGCAGCCACGGCGCGCGGGCGTCGCGGAGGCGGCGCAGCCACGCCACCCAGCGGTGAGGTCGCGGCCGGGTGCTGGTCACGACGACGGTACCGAGCAGCGAGTCCGCGTAGGTGCGGCCCTCCGGGTGCCACGTGGCGCGCAGGTAGCCGAGCAGGAGGAACGCGTCGAGGAAGTGGGCGAGCCAGCGCAGCACGGTGCCGAGCATCCCGATCGGGCGGCCCGAGCCGGCGTCGACCACGCTGATGCCGCACACGCGCTTGCCGGGCGTCATCCCGGTGTAGGCCTGCAGGATGCCGAGGCCGAGGAGCGAGCCGACGGTCCACGAGACGGCGTCGGAGCCGAGCTGTGGCTGCTCACCGCGGTGCAGCAGCGGCAGCGCGGCGTACGTCGGGGCGTCGCTCGTGGCGAGCCACGCGATGGACGCGACGACGGCCGAGTCCAGGAGCACGGCCAGCACGCGCAGGAGCCAGCCGGCCTTCTCGTGGCCGTCCACGAGGGGCTCGGGTCCCAGCGGCGGCCGACGGCGCGGAGGCACCTGCCGTGGCCGACGTCGCGGCCGCGGGGAGCGTGCGTGCGTCGGGACCGTCGTCGTCATGGGAGGAGGCTCCCACAGGCGTGCGCCCAGGTCACGGGCGTGTCCGTGGCGCCGGCGCCCGTTGCCCGTGCGAGCCCACGCCGTCCCTGGGCACGATGACAGCCGCGTCGAACCTGTCGCACGAAACGAGGGGAGCACCTGTGGACCTGGGCATCGAAGGCCGCGTCGCGGTCGTCACCGGAGCGGACTCCGGCATCGGTCTCGCGACCGCCCACGAGCTGCTGCGCGAGGGGGCGCGCGTCGTCCTGACCGACGTCGACACGGACCGGGTCCGCGCGGCCGCGGAGTCGCTGGGCGTGCCGCAGGAGAGATGGGCGGCCGTCGGCGCGGACCTCGCCCGGCCCGACGACGTCGCGGCGCTGGTGCGCGCCACGGAGGAGGCCTTCGGCCCGGCGGGCATCCTGGTGCACTCGGCCGGGATCCACGGGGCGCAGGGCCTGTTCCACGAGATCGACGACGACGGCTGGCTGGAGACGCTGCAGGTCGACCTGCTCGCCGCCGTGCGGACCGTGCGGGCGCTGCTGCCGGGGATGCGCGCGGCCGGGTGGGGCCGCGTCGTGCTGGTCTCGTCCGAGGACGGCGTGCAGCCCTACGTCGACGAGCTGCCGTACAGCGCCTCGAAGGCGGCGATCCTCAACCTCACCAAGGGCCTGTCCAAGACGTACGGCCGCGAGGGCGTCCTGGTGAACGCCGTCTCGCCCGCCTTCGTCGAGACGCCCATGACCGACGAGATGATGGACGCCCGCGCCGCCGAGCTCGGCGTCGACCGGGACGAGGCGGTCCGCAGCTTCCTGGCCGAGGAGCGGCCCTTCATCGAGCGGGACCACCGGGGGAGGCCCGAGGAGGTCGCCGCGGTGGTCGCGCTGCTCTGCTCGTCCCGCGCGAGCTACGTCGTCGGGTCGAACTACCGGGTCGACGGCGGCTCCGTCGCCACGATCTGAGGAGGCCACATGACGAGGGACCACTACGACTACCTGCTGCTCGGCGGCGGCATGGCGTCCGACGCCGCAGCGCGCGGCATCCGCGAGATCGACGCGGAGGGCACCATAGGGATCGTCGGCCGGGAGCCGACCGAGCCCGTCACCCGCCCCGCGCTGTCCAAGAAGCTGTGGACGGACCCTGACTTCTCCTTCGAGCAGGTCTGGACGGGCACCGCCGAGGACACCGGCGCCGAGCTGCTGCTCGGCGAGACGGTCGTGGGACTCGACACCGCGCGGCGCACGGTTCGCACGGCGTCCGGCCAGGAGATCGGCTACGGCAAGGCCCTCGTCGCGACCAGCGGCACGCCCGCCTCGCTCGACGTCGACGACCCTCACGGGTCCGGCCGCGTCATCCCGTTCCGCAGCGTGCGCGACTACGAGACGCTGCGCGGACTGACGGCGCAGGGGAGCCCGCACGTCGCCGTGGTGGGCGGGAGCTACATCGCCACCGAGCTCGCGGCCGGGCTCACCGAGACCGACGCGCGCGTCACGCTCGTCTTCACGCAGGACACGCTGCTCGGGCAGATGCTCCCGGCAGACCTCGCCCAGCGTGTGGAGAGCCTGTTCCGCGAGCACGGCGTCGAGCTCGTCCGCGGCACCGAGGCCACGGGCGGCGAGGTGCGCGGCCCCGACGGGCCGGTGCGCCTGACGCTGTCGTCCGACGACGAGCTCGAGGTCGACGTCGTCGTCGCCGGCCTGGGCATCTCGCTCGAGACCGGGTTCGCCGTCGAGGCAGGCCTGGAGGCGGTCGACGACGGCGGGATCGTCGTCGACGCGCACCTGCGGTCGAGCGACCCCGCGGTGTGGGCGGCGGGCGACGTCGCGCACTACCCGGACCCGGTGCTCGGCACGCGGCGGGTCGAGCACGTGGACCACGCGACGTCGTCGGGCCGGTCCGCCGGCCGGGACATGGCCGGCGCCGACGAGCCCTACACGCACACGCCCTTCTACTACTCGGTGCTGTTCGGCGTCCGGTACGAGGCGGTCGGCATGCTCGACGCGTCGCTGGAGATCGTCGAGGACCGGCAGGGCGGCGCCGAGGATCCGCTGGAGCAGGTGGTCGCGTACTACGTGGAGCGAGAGGCCGACGGCGCGGACACGGCGCGGGTGCACGGCGTGCTGCTCTGGGGCGTCGAGGAGGGCACCGGCGCCACCGACGCGGCGCGCGAGGTGCTGGCGGCCGGACCGGTCGACGTCGGCAAGCTGCCGGGGCGGATCCGGCTGGACTGACCGGCGGCGGGCCGGGGCTTCGTCAGCGACTCAGCCGGTCGAGGACGTGCGCGGCGACGACCAGCGGTGGCTCGTCGTTCACGTCGTCGCTGCCGAGAGATGCGCGCCAGTCCTCCTCCAGCGCGACCACGCGCTGCCGTAGCACCGCGACATCGGGCTCGGCGTCCCGGTCGACGGCGTCGGCGAGCCACGCGGCCCACGTCCGCCACCGCGGGAGGTAGAGCCCCTTGATCAGGCCTGCCCAGTGGCGGCCGGAGTAGTCGTGCAGCCCGCTGGTCTGGTGACCCCACACCGAGACGAGGCTGCGGGCGTCCCGCTCCATGACGTCGGCCTCGGCGACGGTCTCACCCCACCGGCGTGCCTGAGCGATCCACGTCGAGACACGTGACTCCGGCCGGGTCGCGCACAGCGTGTCGAGGTCCGCGAGGTCCTGCTCCAGTCGGAGCGCATGCCTGCGCAGACCCGCGGCGTCATGCGCCGCGTAGCACTCGAGGATCCCTCGGATGTGGGCCCGGGAGCCCTGCGCCAGCACGTGACCCACCAGCTCAACGACGTCTCGCGCGAGGGCGTCGCTTATCGCGCGGTTCCCGATCGCGAGCAGCAGTCGTGCGCTCTCCGAGACCGTCGGCAGGTCACCGAGCACAGCGGGGTCGTTCTCGGCGTCGATGTTCGCGGACATCCGCGACCCGCCCGGCGGGAGTGCCTCGCCGGCGACGCGCTGCGCGGCGAACGGGGCCGCGGCGCTCCATGGCCGCGCGTACACCGGTGACGGGATGGAGCGCGTCCGGCCGGGGCCGTACAGGGTCTGCGCCAGGAGGCGCCATGCGTTTCGGGCAACGTCGGCTGCCGGGCCGGTGACCCCGTACCGCTGGACGGCGAACCGGTCGAGCCAGGTCTCGACGTCGGTCTCGCCCCACGCCGAGTCGGTGGCCAGCTCGTAGTAGACGGTGTTGTTCTCGATCGCCTCGGGCGCGAGCCCGACGCCTTCGAGCCTGTCCGGCCGCGTCCGCCGCAGCTCCTCGACGTCACGCACGAGCCCGTGGAGGTCGCCGAACAGCGCGAAGCGCCCCCCGAAGTTGTGGATCGCCGTCCACAGCCACCGCCGCCCGTGCATCCCAGCGCGCCACATCGGCGCGTGCTCGCCCCACAGGTCGATCAGCAGAAGGTTCTCGTGCGGCACGCCACCCAGGTAGGCCTGCACCCGCTCGGATGTCCAGAAGGCCTGGTGATAGTGGAAGGGCCAGCCCTGGAGCAGCCAGGTGGCGTCGGGGTGCACACCGGCGATCGTGTCCCACGTCGCGGCGCCAGCGGCGGCGAGCGTCTCCACCTCGCCGGTCGGTGGCAGCGACTCGAGGTAGGGGTCGACGGCGAGCACCGGACGGTCCCCGAGGTCACCGAGCAGCTCCTCCTGCGTCTCGAGGAACGTCGTGACGAACCGCCGGAACGCGGCGCCGGTGGGGTCCAGGACGGGAGTCCGCCAGCCCTGCCACTCGATGGCGTCGGCGCCGTCCCCGGCGAGCGAGTCGGGCACATGGCCGCCGGCTACCGGCAGGACGGGCGTCATCCCCAGCTCCCGGGTGCGCGCCAGGATGCGCCGTGCGAGATCGAGCCGTCTCGCGGGCCAGCTCGCGGGCAGGGGGCCGCCGAACGAGTGCATGCCGCCGGCCGCCGTCCACGGCAGGTGGGCAGCGCTGCCGATCCACGTCCAGGCTTCCTCGTCGGTGATGCCGCTGCGTCGCAGCGTCTCGGCCAGGACGACCTCGTGGGCGGTCAGGACGTACGGGTGGTTGATGCCGTGCAGCGCCATCCAGTCGATCTCGCGCTCCCACCGGGGCCAGCCCCAGAACGCCGCGCTGTACGCGTGGGTGACGAGGTTCAGGTAGTAGCGGGTGCCGAACGGTGTCGCGACGTGCGCCGATCTCGATGGCCCGTCGTCCGGGCCGAGCGGGGGATCGAGGCTCGGATGCTCCCAGGTGATGCGGCGGCCACGGGCCTGCAGGTGATGGTGGTAGCCGACGCTGGCGGCGACCGCGTCGGTAGCGCTGATCCTCAGGCGACCTCCCGACGTCGTCCACGTGGCGTCCGCGACCCCTCCGTTCCCGGGGTGCTGCTCGACGAAGCTGACTCGTGAGGCATCGCCTCCCGCGCGGCGGACCACGCCGCGCACGGCGTCCGCCCAGGGCGCCTCCTCGGAGGCTCCGCGCGGTGTCGTGGTGCTCATCACGGCGCACCGTCCGTCCCGTGGATCGCCAGCCAGGCGGGGAAGTCGACGCGCTGGCCCCGCAGGCGGGACTCCTCGGCGGCGAACGCCATGAGGTGAGCGTCGAGCGCCGTGCTGAACGAGAGCTGGCCCTGCCCGACGGTGTCCTCGGTCAGCGCCGTGACGAAGGCGGCCATGAGCCCGGCGTCGCCGCCGGCATGACCGGCGTGGTCGCCCAGGTCGGTCGCGCTGCTGGCCACGGTCAGGGTGTATCGCGTGTGGCCCATCGGGCCCTTCGCCTCGGCGTGCTGCGTGAGGGTGGGCAGGCCGGTCGGCAGGGTCGCGCCGGGGGAGAAGAGGTCCACGGTGATCTCGCCGGACTCCATGTGACCGTTGAGCTGGCCGAGCGGCCCGCTGATCGACACGTTCCGCGTGTTCTCGGCGGTGAACGCGGAAGCGGTGAGAGTAGCCGTGACGCCTCCAGGAAAGAGCATCGTCGTCTGCTGGTGGTCGGCCACGTCGTTGTCGCAGCGATAGACGCAGCGCCCGTAGTCCCCGGTGCGCAGCGCTTCCAGGCGACCGGTAGCAGAGGTGTCGGGGCCGAGGAGGTGCACCGGGTGGCCGTGCTGTTCGGCGAGCGCCTCGACGTAGTAGCGCGGCGCATAGAACGGGCAGCTGTCGGCGACCGGGCAGCCGTCGAGACAGTGTTCCGGAGCGCCGACCGGGGCGTTGCCCCGGTGGAACCAGCCGAGCTCGCCGATGCTGTAGATCGTCTCGGGGGCCGAGCCGACGAGCCACCGGATGAGGTCGAGGTCGTGCGAGGTCTTGGCGAGCACCATCGGGCTGGAAGCGGTGGCGTTGCGCCAGTTGCCACGCACGTAGGAGTGAGCGAAGTGCCAGAAGCCGATGTTCTCGCGGACCTCGACCGTCATGAGAGGTCCGAGGGTCAGGGCGGACGTGATCTGGTGGATCGTCCTCCAGAAGGGCGTGAACCGTAGGACGTGCCCGATCGCCAGGCGTGCCCGGGAGGTGCGGACGTGGCGGGCGAGCCGCTCGAGCTCGGAAAGGCTGGGCGCGGCGGGCTTCTCCAGGAGGAAGGGCAGCCCGGCGTCCGCGACGGCGAGAGCGATGTCGACGTGCTCGTTGTCCGGGGTGGCGATCACCACGCCGTCCAGACCGAGGCCGGTCGCGTCGGCGAGGAGCGGCCGCCAGTCGGCGTACTCCCGGGCGCCGGAGGTCGTGGCCAGGGCGCGGCGCCGTGACGGATCGGGGTCCGCCACGGCGACGAGCGTGGTGCGGTCGGGGTGGTCGACAGCCCATCGTCCGTAGGCGTCGCGGCCACGGCCGCCCGCTCCGATGACGGCGAGGCGCATGGGGCGCGGCGACGCGATCACTTGTCCGCTCCCGTCGTGAGGCCCTCGACGAGGTAACGCTGGGCGACGAAGAACAACAGGATCACCGGGAGGGTCACCAGGATGGATCCCGACAACAGCACCGTCACCGGCACGTTGAAGTCCGCGAGCTGGGAGATGCCGAGCGGTGCCGTCCACAGGCTGCGGTCCTCCACGAGGAACAGCAGGGCGTAGAAGTACTCGTTCCACGCGATCATGAAGACGTAGATGGCGGTGGCGACGACGCCGGGCAGCGCGATCGGCAGGACGACGGAGCGCAGCATGCGCGGCAGGGAGGCCCCGTCGATGATGGCCGCCTCTTCGACGCTCTCCGGGAGCGCCTCGAAGTAGTTGCGCATCATGTAGATCGACACCGGCACCGTGGCGGCGACGTACACCAGGAACAGTCCGAGCAGCGACCCGGTGAGCCCGGCCCGCGCGAGCAGGACGAACAGCGGCACCGAGAGCACGATCCCGGGGAAGAGGTAGACGGCCAGGATGAGCCCGCTGACCGCGCCCCGGCCCCAGAATCGAAGGCGCGCTGCGGCGTAGGCGCCCAGGATGCTGACCACGACCGACAGGGCGACCGTGCTGATCGCGACGACCAGCGAGTTGAGGACGAAGCGGCCCAGTCCGAACCCGCCCTGGTCCGGATCGAGCAACGCCGTCGTGTAGCCCGTCAGGTCGATCTGGTCGAAGGACGGGATCAGGTCCAGGGGAGCTTGGACCACCGCGGAGTAGGGCCGCAGCGAGAGCAGGAACCCGTAGGCCACCGGCGCGAGTGCGAGGAACAGGGCGAGGGCGATGAGGGCGAACCGGCCGGCCTCCGTGGCACGGCGGGGGCGGGTCGCTGAGCGTGTCACTCGACGTCCACCTTTCGTCGGGAGAGCAGGACGTAGGCGCTCAGCAGCACGACCAGGACGACGGACATGAGGAGCCCGTACGAGGCGGCGCTGCCGATGTCGGCTCGTGTCACGAGCTCGGTGTAGACCTTCAGCGCCATGACCTGGGTACCCCCCGCTCCCTCGGTGAGCAGGTAGATCTCGCTGAAGCTCTGGAACGTCCAGATGAACCGCAGCAGGCAGAGGAGCAGGATCACGCCGCGGAGCTGGGGCATGACGATACGTCCGAGGATCTGGCGACCGTTCGCGCCGTCGAGTGCCGCGGCCTCCTCGATGTCGGGCGGCACGGACTGCAACCGCGCAGTGATGAAGAGGAAGGACAGCGGCGCCGAGGTCCAGATCTCGAACAGGACGACGACGAGCAGGGTGAGCGGGACGGAGACGCCCCAGACCTCGGTGCTGGTCGTGTTCAGAAAGCCGACGGACGACTCCCATCCGAGGTGCTCCCGGCCGAAGACGTTCACGATCCCGTACTGCGGGTTGAGCATCGTGCGCCAGATCGTCGCCGCGGCGACGATGGGCAGCACATAAGGCACGAGCAGCAGCGCACGCACGACGCCGCGGCCCCGGAAGGGGCGACGCATCGCCAGCGCGACGGCGAGCCCGGCGCCGACGGAGCCGAACATCGTCAGCGTGGCGTAGAGCAGCGTGGTGCTCAACGCCTGCCAGAAAGCCGGATTACTGAGCGCCCGTCGAAAGTTGTCGAACGACCAGTCGATCGGCTCGGTGAACAGGTACGGGATGTCGACGAGCCGGACCTCGCTGAACGCGAACACGAAGACGAGGGCGAACGGCAGGATCGAGGCGAACAGCACGACGGCGAGCGTCGGCGCGGACATCAGCAGGCCGTTGCGGTTCTCGCGCCGGGGGCGCGCACGACCCGCGAGCCCCCGGCGCGAGGTGTCCGTGGTCATGGTGCTCACAGACCGGCCTGGACCTCGCTCACCGCCTGCTCCATGGCAGCCGTGACCTCCTCGGGGTCGGCACCGGAGTACAGCGGCTCGATCTGGTTCGCGAGGACGCCCTGGCTGGACACGAGGCCCGCTAGCGCAGCGTCGTCGGTCCCCATTCCCCAGAGGTAGACGGCGTTGATGCCTGCGGACATGTCGTCCACGAACTCCTCGCCGTAGAGCTCGACGCTGGTCCGTTCCTGGCCCGGTCCGATGCCGAGCTCTCCCCAGGCGTCGATGAACTCGGTCGGGTTCTCCGGCGTCCCGTTGCGCAGCGGGATCCGGCCTTCCGTCGCGACCCCGAGGGTGTCGACGTACCCCTCGCCGAGCACGTACTCGATGTACTGCTGGGCGGCCTCGGTGTTCGCGCCGGTGGGGACGCCGTAGCTGAGGATCGCGCCGTACTGCGCGGGGTTCGTCTCGTCGAGGACGGTGACGAACTCGGTGTTCTCGGCGAGGAAGGCCGGGTCGTCGGCGCACTCGGCGCACGTCGCGGGGGTCGCCTCGTCGAGTCCCGCGAGCTCGTCGAGGATGTGGGTGGAGAACAGCAGCATGGCCGCATCGCCGTTCATGTAGGCGGCCCGGGCGCTCAGCACGTCGAAGTCGCCCGCGGTCGAGGAGTTCCGCAGCTCGAGGAAGTTCTCGGCCGCTCGGGCGCACTCCGGGGAGTCGATCGTGACGTCGCCATCGGTGGCGAGCTCGCAGCCCGAGCTCTGGAAGATCGACTGGATCCCCTCGGTGGCGGAGGCGGTCCCGGCCTGGGTGCCGAGGGCCATCCCGGTGATGCCGAGCTCCTCCTTGACGGTCGTCGCCGCGGCGGCGAGCTCGTCGACGCTCGTGGGGGCGTCGACGCCGGCCTCCTCGAGCAGGTCTGCGCGGTATGCCACGACGTGGATCCATCCGTCGCTGGGGACAGCGGCCGTGGATCCGTCGACCGTCACGGCCTCGAGAGCGTGCTGGTTGAACGTGTCGGCTCCGAGCGAGTCGACCGCGGCGCTCGAGGCCTCGACGTCGAGCAGGCCCTGGGAGTTCCAGGCGCTGGTCTGCGTCGACGCGTGCAGGATGACGTCGGGCACGTCGCCCGAGGCGGCTCCCGTGGCGAGCGCCTGGTCCTGGTCGGCGCCGGCCATCGGCACGACCTCGACCTCGATGCCGCTCTCCGCCGTGAAGGCCTCGGCGATCTCCTCCTGAGCCGCGAGCCGTTCCGGTGTCGTCTGCGGTGTCCAGAAGGTCACGGTCTGGTCGCCACCGCTCGCCCCCTCGCCGCCGTCACCGTCGCCGCTGCCGGAGCAACCGGCTGCCACGCCGACCGCTGCGACCGCCGCCACCGTGGCCGCCCACCGCGGCCAGAACCTTGATGTCATCCGTCTCACTCCTCGAGGTGCGTCGTCACCACCGGCCCTGTCTCCGGCGGACGGGCTCGCGTATCGTCACGATGGTCGACGGCGCGAGATTGACGCACGATCTCGCCCGCGGGCTGCAAGGAACGATCGCTGATGAACCGAAGATGAACGAATCGGAACGTGCTCGCCGCGCGAGCGGGAAGGCTGTCGTGGACGACGCCCTGGAACGCCGGATCGTCGGCGCACTGCTGGCCCACCCTCGCGCCTCGATCTCGCAGATCGCCCAGGCAGTCTTCACCTCGGAGGCGACGGCGTCACGGCGGGTAGCTGCCCTGACCGCGGCGGGTACCGTGCGCGTCACCGCGAGCCTCGACGCCGAGGCCACCCGGCGGTCCCGGTCCGTCTTCGTCCGGCTCCGGTGCCGCCCCGGACAGGGCAGCCGGACCGCCGAACGGCTGGCCGAGTGGCCCGAGTGCGGGTCGGTCAAGGTGCTCACCGGCAGCGTCGACTGCATCGCCGAGGTCCGCTACACGTCCCCGGCCCATCTGCTGGCGATCACCCGTGACCGCCTCCCAGCGCTGGACGACGTCCTGGCCGTCTGGAGCAACCAGGTCATCCGGCGGTTCTCGACCCCGCACCGCTGGATGCCGCAGCTGCTGCCTGCCGACGCCGTGGAGCGACTTCGTGCCTGCAGGATCGACTGGTGGAACGACCGCGTGCCCGCCACCGCGGCGGTGCTCGACCACCTCGACCACCAGATCGCGGCGCTGCTGACCGAGGACGGGCGTGCGACGTGGCAGCGGCTCGGGCAGCAGTGCGGCGTCTCGCCGATCACCGTGCGTCGCCGGACGGAGGCGATGATGCAGTCCGGGGCGCTCCGCATGCGCACCGTGGTCGAGCCCGAAGCGGTCGACCTCCCCGTCGATGCCTTCATCTCCCTGAACGTCAACCCGACGCACCTCAGCCGCGCCGGTGAGCTCCTGGCGGCTCACCCGTCGGTGCTGATGATCGCTGCCACCACCGGCGACCGGAACCTGTGCGGCGAGGTGGCGCTCGAGTCGGACGCAGGGCTCTACACGTTCATCTCGGAGACGGTCGGGAACCTGCCGGGCCTGCAGCTCGCCGACGTGGCGGTGGCGCTGCGCAGCCTGAAGCGGGCAGGACGTACGGTCACGGAACCGCCCGACGCGACCCGGACCGAGTCGCGGGGTCGTCCGTCCGTTCCCCGGCCCGACGGATCGATCGCGCTCTCCGTCTGATCGCACTCCTGGTTGTCGCTTTCTTGCAGACCCCGGTGCACGTCCGGCACGCCCGGCGACGATGCCGAGTGCCGGCCCGGTCACCGGGCCGCGTCCCTGCACCTGACGATGAGGAGCAACGCTGATGAACCTCGGACCCCGGCCACGTGCCCTGGCCGTCGCGACGACGCTCGCGGGAGCCGTCGCGACGACCCTGGGCCTCGTGGCGCCGACCGCCGCGGCGCCGTCTCCCGCCGCCGAGCGAGCACCCGCGGACCATGTGGTCCTGCTGGCCTTCGACGGCTTCGACGCCGACTACCTCGAGCTCGTCGACGAGCTGCCCACCCCGCACCTGGACCGACTCGTGCGCCGCGGCAGCCTGACGACCAGCAGCGGCGTCATGACCACCATCACCAACCCGTCGTGGTCGTCTGTGGCCACCGGCGCCTGGCCGGAGCGGCACCTCAACACGGCCTACTGGTTCGACCCGGAGACGAACACCGCGCGTGGCCAGCAGCGCGACCTCGCCGTGCCGACCATCGCGCAGACGATCCGTGACCAGGGCGGCACCGTCTTCTCTTCGCAGTGGTACATCCTGCAGAACTACGGCACCGCGTACGGCGACCCGGACGGTCTCTACACGCAGCCCGGCGGCGACTGCTCGCGCCGGGTCGACGACGCCGTCGACGTCCTTCGGGGCGAGCCGGTGAACAGTGGCGGCCAGATGGTGACGGCGAGCGGGACACCGGAGCTCCTCGCCGTGTACTGCGACACCCTGGATGCACTCGGCCACGCCGGCGGTGCGGAGAACCCGGCGATCCCCGAGGCCCTGATGATGCTCGACGAGCAGGTCGGGCGCGTCGTGGACGCCACCAAGGAGGCCGGGATCTACGGTCGCACGACGTTCATCATGACGGGCGACCACGGCATGACCACGTTCGACCAAGGGTTCGGCGACGAGGCTCTCGCCGCGATCGCCGACACGGGCTACGACGCCCAGATCCTGTCGCCGGGCAGCTCGCCGGCTGCCGGCACGGACGTCGCGATCGTCGTCGGTGGCGTCGCGAGCCTGCACCTGGTGGGTGATGCCACCGGTGATGCCGGTGCGGTCGAGGCGATCCGCGCCGCGCTGGAGGAGCTCCCGCAGGTCCGCGCCGTCTACGACGAGACCGACCAGGCAGAGCTGCGGATGAGCCCGAACTACGGTGAGCTCGTCGTCGAGCCGCAGCCCGGCTGGTCGTTCGGGGCGACGCCGTCCCAGCCGGTCGGGCGCCACGGTGCGTCGACGGAGCTTGACGTCGCCTTTGCGCTCGCGGGCGCCGGCGTGCTGCCGAACCGGCCGCCCTCGGACGCCCGGCACGTCGACGTCGCCCCGACGATCGCCGCGCTGCTCGGCATCGACCCGCCGTCGGGTGCGCAGGGACGGGTGTTGACCGAGTCCGTGCGCGTCCCGGAATAGGCGAGACGGAGTAGGCGAGGAACGCTGCGCCGTCGTCCCGGCCTCAGTCGGGCTGACGGCGCAGCGTCCGGGCCTCGGCGACAGCGTCGGCGCGCTTGGCGGCCTTCTTGTCGCTGGCGCTGGTGTCGCGGGGCGGGAGCTGGATGGTCTCCTCGGCGGCGATGCCGCCCTGCAGCTCGCGGCTGCGCTCCATCTCGGCGTCGAGCTCCGCGCCGAAGAGCAGGGCCAGGTTGGTGATCCACAGCCAGAGCAGGAACACGATGACGCTACCGAGGGTGCCGTACGTCGACCCGTAGCTGCCGAAGTTGGCGACGTAGAACCCGAACGCGGCGGAGGCCAGCGCCCAGATGACGATCGCGACGGCCGCACCGACGCTGACCCACCGGAACTTCGGCTGCTTGACGTTCGGCGTCGAGTGGTAGAGCAGCGCGATCACGATGATGACGAGCAGCAGCGCGACGGGCCACTTGGCGATGTTCCAGATCGTCATTGCGACGTCGCTGAGCCCGACGGCGCTGCCGACGGCGGAGGCGACCGGCCCGGACAGCACCAGGCTGGCGATGACCAGGATCACCAGGACGAGGACGACGGCGGTGATCACCAGCATGACGGGGCGCAGCTTCCAGAACGGCCGGCCCTCCTCGACCTCGTACACGCGGTTCATCGCGCGGCTGAAGGCGGTGACGTACCCGGAGGCGGACCACAGGGCCAGCGCGACACCGAGGATCAGGGCGAGGCCCGCACCGGTGGAGTTCGCGGCGTTCTCGACGAGCGGCTGGACGATCGACAGCGTCTCCTCGGGCAGGAAGTCGGAGACGGTGTTCATGACCGAGCTCACTGCCGCCTCGGCGTCAGCGACCAGCCCGAGCACGGAGATGAGGGCCAGGAGAGCCGGCGCGGACGCCAGCACCGCGTAGTAGGTGAGGGCGGCGGCCAGGTCGGTGCACTGGTCGTCGCTGAACTCGCGGAACGCGCCCTTGAGGGCGAGCTTCCAGTGCGGGCCCTTCATGTCGGGCGGGGAGTCGGGCTTGCTGGAGTCGCGGTGCGTCCGTTCCGTGCGCGACTCGTCGGTGTCAGCCATCGGCCCTCCAGGTGTCGTCGGTCCTGCCACCAGGCTCTGCGGCGACGCGGATGCCCGCAACGCGAGGCCGCGGCCGGGTCGGGCCCACGGCGCGCGACGAGACGGCGTCGGTGCCTACGGTGGAGACGAACCTCGACACGACGGAGGCCTCGATGACGCACGACGCCGACGACCGGGCGCACCGCCCGGACCCCGAGCCGGGACGAGACAGCGAGACCGATGTCCAGCCGGGCGACACCCCGCCGGCCGCAGGCCAGGTGAGCGCTCCGCAGGGCCACGACGAGCACGGCCCGCGCCGCGCCACGCCGTGGGTGTGGCTCGTGGCGATCGGGGTGGTGGTCGTGCTCGCGGCGGCCTACTTCGTGGGGTACGGCATCGGTCTCTTCGACTGATCCGTGACGCTGAAAAGGTAGTCACTACTATTGACTACTTTTTCGACGTCATCGATGATGACTACTCAAGCGTAGTCATCGGAGGCGGATACTCATGTCGTACACAGGCCGGGTCACCAGCCCCGAGTCCTTGGGTCGGATCCTCCAGCAGGCAAGGCTGCTCAACGGCTGGAGTCAGCGGGAGCTCGCGGCGCGCATCGGCACCACGCAGCGCTACATCTGGGAGATCGAGAGCGGGAAGCCCTCGATCTACACCGAACGGCTCTTCGCAGTCCTGCGGGAGACGGGGACCGAGCTCTCGGCGACGATCACCGAGCAGAGCACCGATGGTTGAGCTGGTGGTCGAGCTTTACGGAGTCACGATCGGGAGGCTGACGGGCGACGGGAGGACCTTCGACTTCGACGCCGACGCCGACGCGATCGAGGAGTTCGGCCTCGACAGCCTGGTGATGTCGGTGGCGGTCCCGCTCGCGGTGGTGCCCGCGCGGGCACGCCGAGGGCGCCGGCAGAACTTCTTCCGTGAGCTGCTGCCCGAGGGTCGGATGCTGACACGTCTCGCGCAGCAGGCTGGGACCTCGGAGCACGACGTGGTCGCGCTGCTGCGGGCGTACGGACGCGACGTCGCTGGTGCTCTGCAGATCTGGGATCCCGAGATGCCCGGAGAGCCCAGGACGCCGGCGGTGGAACCGCTGACTCCTCGCGGGGTCGCCGACCTTCTGAGCGAGGTGGCCTCGTTCCCCCTGGCGAACAAACCGCGAGGCGGCAAGACGTCGTTGGCTGGAGTCCAGGACAAGGTGGTCCTGGTCCGGACCTCCACAGGATGGGCGCGCGCTGGACGGATACCCGTCGACCCACATCCTCAAGCCCGCTTCGCGGGACCACCCCACGATCATCTACGACGAGGAGTACGGCGCGAGGATCGCTCGTGCCCTCGGCCTGGCAGACGTCGACACCCGCATCACGGAGTTCGACGGCGTGCCCGCCCTCGTCGTCGAACGTTATGACCGCGAGGACGGCGCGGGCGACAGCCCGCCGCAGCGGATCCACCAGGAGGACTTCAACCAGGTGCTCGGCACACAGGGGGACCAGAAGTATCAGCGGTACGGCGGCAAGGCCTCGTTCCTTCGGGTAGCCCGGGAGCTCACCACCCTGGGAGATCGACGGTCCGTCCGTCGTCTGGCACGCATGACGGTGCTCTCGGCGGCGATCGGCAACCTCGACCTGCATGCCAAGAACCTGGCGCTTCTCCATCCCCGTGACGGGTCCGTCCAGCTCGCACCGGCCTACGACGTCGTGCCACAAGCGCACCTGCCGAACGACGGCGAGCTCGCTCTCGCCGTGGATCGCGTCTACCGGCACGCAGCGATCACGCGGGCCCACCTGGTGGCAGAGATCCACTCATGGGGTGTGCGCGACGCCGACCACGTTGTCGACGAGAGCCTGGCGGCGGTGCTCGAGACGGTCTCCGTCGAGACCCCGGACCCGCGGGCGCACCCAGGCCTGGCCGACGACATCGTGCGGTTCGCGACCAATCTTCGCGCCGGACGCGAGGCCGGCCACCACTGATCGTGGTGGTGGCTGCGGCTTCCCTCTTCAAGGTATAGCGCAGAGGGGGTCTTGCGGCAAGGCCCCCTGGGAGGCGCAGAATCTCAGGTCTCCGCCCCGGCACCCCCGGGGCTTCGCGACCGGAGCCGATGCCCGTGACCTCCCGTTCCCCGAGCGCCTTCGACCTGCCCGCCTCCCGCGCCGCCAAGGCCGACGCCACCCTGATCGCCCCCGACGAGCGGCACTTCGCGGCCATCGCCGCCAGCCTCGCGGCGTCGACGGCGGACCTCACCGAGCGGCTCGACGCCGCGCGCCGCACGCCCGCCGGTTCCGGCCAGGCGGCGATGGACCGCGACCAGGAGGTCCACCGCCTCACTGCCCGCCTGCGCACGCTCCAACGGTTCGGCCTCGACCTGTGCCTGGGCCGCATGGTCCCGGCCGACGGCGGTGAGCCCGTCTACGTGGGGCGTCTCGGCCTGACGGACGGCGACGGGGCGCGCCTGCTCGTCGACTGGCGCTCGCCGGCGGCCGAGCCGTTCTTCGGCGCCACCCACGCCGACCCGATGGGGCTGGCGAGCCGCCGCCGCTACCACTGGGCGGACGGCCGGGTCAGCGACTACTGGGACGAGGTCTTCGCCACCGACGGAGCCGTCGGCGACGGCGCGCACGGGCTCGCCCACCACCCGGCGCTCGACGACCAGTCCGCGTTCATCGCGGGCCTCGGCGCCGAGCGTTCGGACCGGATGCGCGACGTCCTGGGCACCATCCAGGCCGACCAGGACGCGATCATCCGCGCAGGCGCGCAGGGCACCCTGGTGGTCGACGGCGGTCCGGGCACCGGCAAGACGGTGGTCGCCCTGCACCGCACCGCCTACCTGCTGTACTCGGACCCGCGGCTCGGTCACCGGCGGGGCGGGGTGCTGTTCGTCGGCCCGCACCGGCCCTACCTGGCGTACGTCTCCGACGTCCTGCCCAGCCTGGGGGAGGAGGGCGTGCAGACGTGCGTCCTGGTCGACCTGGTGCCCGAGGGTGCGGCGGCCGTCCCCGAGCCCGACCCGCTGGTGGCACGGCTGAAGGCGGACGCACGCATGGTGGCCGCGCTCGAACCGGCGGTGCAGCTCTACGAGGACCCTCCGACGGAGGGGCTGCTGGTGGAGACGCCCTCGGCCGACGTCTGGATCAGCGCCGACGACTGGGCGGAGGCGTTCGACGCGGCCGAGCCCGGCACGCCGCACAACGAGGCGCGCGACCAGGTCTGGGAGGCGTTGCTGCGCATCGGCATCGACAAGCTGGCCGACGAGCCGGTCGACGAGCCGGTCGACGAGCGGGTCGACGAGCCGGACCTCGACGGGGCGTCCGACGACGCGGACGGCGAGTTCGACGCCTACGGGCGGACCGCCGTCGACCCCGACGACGCGTCCCGGCGGGCGCTCGCCGCGAACCGGGACCTGGCGCGGGCGTTCGGCCGGGCGTGGCCGCTGCTCGAGCCGACCGACGTCGTCGGCGACCTGTGGGAGGTGCCCGCCTACCTGCGGCGGTGCGCGCCGTGGCTGGCGCCGGACGAGGTCTCGGCGCTGCAGCGCGCGGACGCCCGCGCGTGGACGGTGGCCGACCTGCCCCTGCTGGACGCGGCCCGCCGTCGGATCGGTGACCCGCAGGCGGCGCGCCGTCGACGGCGGCAGGAGGCGGCCGTCGCCGCGGAGCGGGCGCGCCTGGCCGACGTGGTCGACGACCTGATCGCCACCGACGACTCGGAGATGGCCGTGATGTCGATGCTGCGCGGCCAGGACCTGCGCACGGCGCTGGTGGACGACTCGGCGGTCCCGGCGGCCGAGCCGGACGCCCTCGCCGGACCGTTCGCGCACGTCGTCGTCGACGAGGCGCAGGAGCTCACCGACGCGGAGTGGCAGATGCTGCTGGCGCGCTGCCCCTCGCGCAGCCTGACGGTGGTGGGGGACCGGGCGCAGGCCCGGCACGGCTTCACGGAGTCGTGGAAGCAGCGGCTGGAGCGCGTCGGCCTCGACGGCGTGGGCCTCGCCTCGCTGACCATCAACTACCGCACGCCGAGCGAGGTCATGGCCGCGGCCGAGCCGGTGATCCGGGCCGCGATCCCGGACGCCAACGTCCCGACCTCCGTGCGCAGCGCCGGCCCGGTGGTC
Organism: Isoptericola halotolerans; assembly: GCF_003003075.1. GTDB lineage: Bacteria > Actinomycetota > Actinomycetes > Actinomycetales > Cellulomonadaceae > Isoptericola > Isoptericola halotolerans_A. The sequence continues at coordinate 22,803 of NZ_PVTX01000001.1, forward strand.
CACGGCACGACGGCGGAGCTGGAGCGCGTGCTCGACGGCTGGCTCGCCGAGCACGCCGGCACCGCGTGCGTGATCGGCGCGGCGGACCTCGCGCCGCGGGAGCGGGTGCGGGCGCTGACGCCGGAGCTGGCGAAGGGGCTCGAGTTCGACCTGGTGGTGCTGGTGGACCCGCACCGGTTCGGCGACGGGATCGAGGGGGCGGTGGACCGCTACGTCGCGATGACCCGCGCGACGCAGCGGCTCGTGGTGCTCACCGGCGGCTGAGGTCCGGGTACCCCGCCAGCGCCTCGGTCAGCACCCGCCCCTGCGCACCGGCCGGCGGGTCGATGCCGAGCAGCGCGGCCACGGTGGGCGCCACGTCGACGTGCCGGGGGTCCGACGGCGGCCGGCCGGGGGCGATCCCGGCACCGGCCAGCGCGAACGCCACCTCCAGCTCGGTGCTGGCCCCGTGCCGGCCGGCCGGTCGGCGGGGCGTGGAGCCGAACGACCAACCGGGCTGCGGCTCGACCACGAGCTCGCCGTAGCGAGGGCTCATCCGCATCCGGGCCTGGTCGTCCTTGCCGTGGACGGCCCGCACCTGGGGGAGCGCCTCGAGCGCCGCGCGGATCGCCGCCACGGCTCGGGGGTCGTCGGCCGCGCGGCCGACCAGGTGCAGGCTCGCCACCCCGCCGACGACGGCGACGACGTCGGTCCGCCGCCGGGGCGCGTCGCCGGGGCGCACGATCTCCATCCGGTACCCGGCGCGCGCGACCGCGGTACGGGCCGCCCGGCCGAAGCCCCGGTCGAACGTCGTCATCCCGTGGTCGCCCAGCAGCACGAAGGCGGTGCGGGCAGCGATGCCGGCCTCCTCGGTGGCCGCGACGAGCCGCCCCACCTGTGCGTCGATGTCTCGCAGCGCGGCCGGGATGCCCGGGTGCCGGTCGCCGCCCGCGTGGCCGAGGGCGTCGAGGACGTCGCAGTAGACCGCGACGAGCTGCGGCGGCCTGCTCAGGGTGACCGGCGTGCCCCCGCTGAGCACTGGCTCGCCGCGCAGGACCGCGACCGCGTCGTCGACCCGTCGCGCGCTGTCGCCGCCCGGCCGGGTGTACAGACCGTCCCGATCGCCGAACGCGGTGCCGTGGTCCTGCAGCACGGGCCACTGCACGCACAGCACGGTGCCGCCCTGCTCGCGCACGGCCTCCGCCAGGGTGGGCACCGCGACGTCACGCTGCTGCCCACGGGCGACGCGCCCCTCCGGGTCGTACCAGAACGCCGAGTTCAGGTGGCGTTCCGGCCAGGCACCGGTGGCGATCGAGGTCCACGACGGGTTGGTGATGCTCGGCATCACCCCCGTCCCGGTGGTCAGGCTCCCGCGGCGCACGAGGGCGTCCAGGTGCGGCGTCGGCAGGCCGTCGAGCAGCGGGAGGTAGCCGGCGTCGAACCCGTCCAGGGCGAGGAGGACGACGTGGTCGGCCGGCGGTGCGGGCGTGCCGGCAGCGGATTCCATGCCTCCATGGTCGCGCCGGTGGCGCCGATTCGGCACGACGACGGCGGGTCGGGCACTATGTGACCGGTCGTGAAGCAGCCGCGGCCTGAGGATGAGCTCAGAAGGTGACTGTGGACGACGAGATGATTCACGGTGGTGTCCGCATCGACCCCGAGCGTGCCCACTGGACGATGTGGGGCGAGATCGACGGGGCCGTGCAGAAGCGGGTGGAGACGCAGGTGGCCGATCACCTGCGCAGGACGGCCGGGGAACCGCTGACGGTGGACCTCGGCCAGGTGACGTTCATCGACTCGGGCGGGCTGCGCCTGCTGTACACCGCGGTGGAGTCGAAGCCCACGCCACCGGTGCTCGTCGACGCGTCGAGCAGAATTCTCGACCTGCTGCGCATCACGGGTGTCGATAGGCTGTTCGTCCTCGGTGACTGAGGAGGACGACTTCGTGCACCAGACGCTTCCGGTGGCGCGAGCCCCGCAGGGGTTCCGCGAGGTGAGGTCCTGGCCGCTCCTGGCGGTCGAGGAGCTCGCCATGATCCGCGACGACCTGAGCGCCACCCTGCCGGGGTCGCCGGAGTCCTCGCTCGAGGACGTCCCGGAGTCCGTCGTCCTGGTCGCCAGCGAGCTCGCGACGAACGCCCTCAGCTACGCCGGCCGCCCGGCCGTGGTGCGGTTGTCCGAGCGGGACGGCGAGTACCTGCTGGACGTGGTCGACCGGGCACCGGACCGTGTGCCGGGCGCGGTCGAGGGGCCCAGCGGCCGCGGCGGCTTCGGGCTGCTGCTCGCCGCGCGGCTGGCCGCCGAGGTCGGCTGGTACAGCACGGAGACGGCCAAGCACGTCTGGGCGCGGTTCGCCGCGCGTTCCCGGCAGCCGAGCCTGACCTCCTGAGCGCGCGGCTGCGTGCTGGACGGACCCGGCCTAGCGTCGAGGGATGAGCAAGAACGACGGAGCCCGTCGCGAGGCGTCGGGCAGCAAGAGCGCCAAGATCCTCTACCGGCCCTTCGGCCTCGCGAGCTCCATCGTGGGCGGCCTCGTGGCAGGGCAGGTGTTCCGCCAGGTCTACAAGCGGCTGGCGCCCGGCCACCCGGACGACCCGCCGAAGCCGCTCGAGTCCGAGTACGCGATGCGAGAGATCGTCCTCGCGTCGCTCCTGCAGGGCGCGATCTTCGCGCTGGTCAAGGCACTCATCGACCGGGGCGGGGCGCGCATGTTCCAGCGGTGGACGGGGGAGTGGCCGGGGGACTGACGGGCAGGCCGACCGGCGGACCGACCTGCCCGGCGCGGCGCGCCCCGGCGGCGGGATAGGTTGCCGGGATGCGCCAACCCTCCACCTCGCCCGGTGGGCCGATCACCCGGGTGCCGGGGATGCGGTCGCTGCTGACCATGTCCGCGCTCGGGTTCGCCGGCTACGCGCTGCTCCTGCCCGTCGCCCCCCTGTGGGCGGTGCACGGCGGGGCGGGGTCGGGCGGCGCCGGGCTCGTCAACGCCGTGCTCATGCTGGCCACGGTGCTGACCCAGACCACGATGCCGGCGGCGCTGCGCCGCATCGGCTGGCGCCCCACGATGGTCGCGGGCATGCTGCTGCTCGGCCTGCCGTCGGCCCTGTTCGTGCTGACCGACTCCCTGCCGTGGCTGCTCGTCCTCTCGGCCGTGCGGGGGATGGGGTTCGCGGTCCTGACGGTCTGCGGGTCGAGCGCCGTGGCCGCGCTCGTGGACGGCCCCCGCCACGGGCGGGCGATCGGCGTGTACGGGTTGTCCATCGCGATACCGCAGCTCCTGCTGGTGCCGGGTTCGGCCTGGATCGCCGAGTCGCTCGACTTCCCGGTCGTGTTCGCGCTCGGGTCGCTGCCGGTGCTCGGCGTCCCGGCGGCCGCGGTGCTCGGGGGCCGGCTGGAGCGGGTCACGGCCGACGACGGCGGTGACACCGAGCCCGCCGCGCCGGACCGTGCCCGCTGGCGGGTCCTGGCCGGCCTGGTCCTGCCGTCGCTCGTGCTCCTGGCGGTCACGACGCCGGGCGGCGCGCTGCTGACGTTCGCCCCGCAGTTCGCCGGCAGCGCCGCGCTGGCGGCGGTCGGTCTGCTGGGCTTCACGGCGGCGACGGCGCTGTCCCGGTGGGCGGTGGGCGGCCCCGCGGACCGGTACGGCCCGCGCGTCTTCCTGGCCCCGCTGCTGGGCCTGTGCGCGGCCGGGCTCGGCGTGTGCGCCTGGGCGATCGCCGACGGCGGCACGCGCGGCGCCGCCCTGGTGCTGGGCATGACCGTGGTGGGCCTGTCCTACGGCAGCCTGCAGAACCTGACGCTCGTCGAGGCGTTCGCGGCGGTGCCGCACCGGTCCCACCCGACCGCCAGCACCGTGTGGAACATCGGGTTCGACACGGGCACCGGGCTCGGGTCGCTGGTGGTCGGGTTCATCGCGGCGGGCTCGAGCTTCGCCGCCGGGCTGGCGACCACCGCCGTGGTCTGCGTGGTCGCGGCGGGTGCCGTGCTCCTGGCAGGTCGGTCGCCTGCCCGGACGGGACGGACGGCATGAGCGCCGACTGGCTCGCCGTCGTCGGCTCCGTCGCGGTGTGCGCCTTCTGGACGGCGTGGTTCGTGCTGTCGCTGCGCACCGACCGCCGTCGGTTGCGCAACGGGTTCCTGCTCATCGCGTCCGTGTACTCCGCCGGTGGCGTGCTGGCCCAGCTGGCGGCGCTCGTGCCGCACGGGACCACCGTCCTGGACTGGGCCGACCTCGCGGTGGTCACGGTGCTCGGGCTGTTCCTCCTCGCCCTGCCGGTGCTCCTGGTGATCAACGGGCTGACGATGGTGCGTCGTGAGCGGCGGTCCCTCGCGAACCTCCTCTCGCTCGCGGCAGGGCTCGCGATGCTGGTCGTGCCGGCGGTCGTCGTGGCACCGGTCGTGCTGCGGGCGCCGTGGGCGATCGGAATCGCGCTGGCGGTGGGGATGACGACGGCCTGGCTCGGTCTCGTCTTCCTGGGGTTCGTCACGCAGATCCTCCTGTACCGGCGGGCCGCCGCCCGGGTGCCGGCTCACGGCGTGATCGTCCTGGGCAGCAAGGTCGTCGCTGGGCGCGTGCCTCCGCTGCTGGCCGCCCGGCTGCGTGCGGGTGCCGACGCCGCACGTCGGCTCGGCGGGGAGCGGCCCGTGCGGATCGTCCCGTCCGGCGGTCAGGGCGCCGACGAGGACCGGCCCGAGGGGGTGGCGATGGCAGAGTGGCTGGTGGCCGAGGGCATACCGCGCGACGCGATCCTGGTCGAGGACCGCGCCCGGACCACGCGGGAGAACCTGACCCTCGGGTCCGCGCTGCTCGACGGTGCGGGGCTGACCGGTCCGTACCTGGTGGCGACGAACAGTTACCACGCTCCGCGTGCCGCCATGGAGGCGATGGACCTCGGCCTCGACGTCCACGCGATCGGTGCGCCCACGGCGGGGTACTTCTTCCCCAGCGCGTACCTGCGGGAGTTCGTGGCCGTGCTGCGCCGTCGGCCGGCCGTCCATGTCGTGGTGGTGACGGGCATCGTTCTCGTGAGCGGCCTCGCGAGCGTGCTGACCGTCGCCGGGACCTAGCGAGCCCTTCCCTTCATGCCGTCCGGGCGCCGAGCCACGGCTCGAGGACGTCCTCGCGGCCCAGCCAGCGCAGCCCGCCGTCGTCGACCTCCGCGCCCGTGGCGAGCGCCTCGCCGAACGCGTCGAGGATGCGGTCCCGCGTGCTGCGCGCCTCGTCGGGCTCCCCGGCGCCCACGACGAGGATGCGGGTGACGGGTGGCCGGTTCCCGGCGACCTCCTGCCAGGTGCCGAGGTCGGCGACGCACAGCGCTCCGCCGGCGCCGTCCCAGAGGCAGACGGAGTCGGGTCGGTCCGGCACGTGGAAGACGCCGCGGCTGCGGACGGGGCCCGTGCCGAGGTGCTCGATCTGCTCGAGCAGCCGTTCCGGGTGGAAGGGGCGGCGTGACTTCAACAGCAGGCTCCAGCTCCGGTCGGCCGGGTCGCTGCTCGACCGGTGCGGGTTGCGCGCGCCGAGGGGGTGGGCCCTGCCCTCCGCGGCGACGCTGTCGTGCCGGCAGGCGGCGAGCTCGGTGACGTCGAGCTCGTGCAGCCCGTCGATCCGGCGGCTGTCGCGGGCGCGCAGCCGGTCGACCAGGCCGGCGCCGGTCGGGTCGTCGCCCGTGGTCACCACGACGTCGACCTGCTCGAGCTGGGCGGCGAGCGCCTCGCCGAGCGGTCGTTCGTCGTCGGGAGTGAGGGCCAGGTCGCGCTCGTCGACGAGGTCGTCGCCGAGCAGGTCCGCCTCGACCCGGTCCAGGTCCACGACCGCCACGGTGGCGGTGAACCGGAGGTCCTCGAGCACCTCTCCGGCGTCGGTGTGCGCGGCCAGCGCCCGCCCGACCGGCAGCGGCTCCGCGGTGACGGGCAGCGCGAGGACCAAGTCGGTCCAGCGTCCGGTCCAGGCCAGCCGGGCCAGCGTGGGCACGGCGTCCTCACGCACGCTGCAGGACACGCACGCGTGCTCCAGCTCGACCGTGACGTCCTCGATCACGCCGGTCGCGTCGACGACGACGCGGCGGAGCGCTCCGTCGTCGGGCAGCAGGTCGTGGCGGACGACGACGGCGCCCGGTGACGTGAGCGCGAGGCTCGCGGCGGTGGTGTCGCGGAGCACGGGGTCGGTGCTGACGAGCACGCTCAGCGCGGGGTGGTGGCTGGCGGGGTGGTCCGGGCGGGAATGCACAGCGCCTCCTGTGGTTGAGAATCATTATCGCTTCTGCCACACTCTAGCGCCAGATGAGAACTGTTCTCACACGGAAGGAAGTCATGTCCGCCCGCTGCCAGGTGCTCGGCACCGTCCCGGGGTTCGGCCACTCGATCTCGCACTCGCACGTGCGGACCAAGCGGCGGTTCGACCCCAACATCCAGAAGAAGCACTACTGGGTCCCCTCGCTCGGCCGCACCGTCACCCTGCGCGTGAGCGCCAAGGGGATCAAGACGATCGACCGCGACGGGATCGATGCCGTCGTCGCCCGCATCCGGGCCCGAGGAGAGAAGATCTGATGGCCTCCAAGACCGACCTGCGCCCCGTCATCAAGCTGCGGTCCACCGCGGGCACCGGCTTCACCTACGTGACGCGCAAGAACCGCCGCAACAGCCCGGATCGCGTGGTGCTGCGCAAGTACGACCCCGTCGTGCGCCGGCACGTCGAGTTCAAGGAGACCCGCTGATGGCCAAGAAGTCGAAGATCGCCGCGAACCTGCGCCGGCAGCAGGTCGTCGAGCGGTACGCCGAGCGTCGCGCCGAGCTCAAGCGGGTCGTCGCCGCGCCGTCGTCCACCGCCGAGGAGCGGGCCGCCGCCGTCATGGAGCTGCAGCGCCAGCCGCGTGACGCCAGCGCCACCCGGCTGCGCAACCGCGACGCCGCCGACGGCCGCCCGCGCGGCTACGTCGGCAAGTTCGGGCTCTCGCGGATCCGGATGCGCCAGATGGCGCACCGAGGCGAGCTGCCCGGCGTGACCAAGTCGAGCTGGTGAGGAGACCACCATGAAGAAGACCATCCACCCGACCTACGGCCCCGTCGTGTTCCGCGACACCAGCGCCGGGTTCACGTTCCTGACGCGATCCACGCTGGCCGGCCAGACGCCGTCCGGCCCCGGCCGACCCGCTCGCACGATCGAGTGGGAGGACGGCAACACCTACCCCGTGATCGACGTCGACATCTCGAGCGCCAGCCACCCGTTCTGGACCGGCGCCGCGCGCGTCGTGGACACCGCGGGCCGCGTCGAGAAGTTCCGTCGCCGGTACGGTGCCGGTTCGGCGGCCGGTGCTGCTGCGGCCGCCGCCGTCCCGGACGGAGGTGCGCGATGAAGGTGCGCGCCTCCCTGCGGTCCCTCAAGGACAAGCCCGGCGCGAAGGTCGTGCGGCGCCGCGGCAAGACCTACGTCATCAACAGGCAGAACCCGCGCTGGAAGGCGCGTCAAGGCTGAGGAGCACCCATGGCAGTCCCCAAGCGCAAGATGTCCCGCTCGCGCACCCGCAGCCGCCGCGCGCAGTGGAAGGCCGTCGAGCCGGCCCTCGTGCCGGTCGTGGTCGGCGGCGAGAGCGTCCAGGTCCCGCCGCGGCTCGCCCGCGCGGTCCGGGAGGGGCGAGTGGTCGTCCCCCGCTGACGACGACGCGACGCCCGGCCCCGCCGTCGTGCGGGGCCGGGACGGCCGTCGTGCAGCGTGGCCGTCGTGCAGCGAGGCCGGACCAGCCATATCTTGGCCGGGGGGCGCGACCCGACGACCAGGAGGTTCAGTCATGACTGCAGGCGGCATCATCACGGCCATCATCATCGGCGCCATCATCGGCGCGCTCGGACGGCTGGTGGTCCGCGGGCGTCAGAACATCTCGATCATCGTGACGATCCTCGTCGGCATCGTCGCCGCGCTGCTCGGTACGTGGCTCGCCAGCCTCATCGGTGTCCAGGACACCGGCGGGATCGACTGGATCGAGCTGGCCTTCCAGATCGGCCTGGCCGCGATCGGCGTCTCCATCGTGGCCGGTGCGTCCGGACGGAAGGCGTGAGCCGATGACGGTCACGACCACCGACCACCGGGAGATCCGTTCGTGGGTCGAGGGGCGTTCCGGCGTGCCGATGCTCGTCGAAGCGGCAGGGCTCAGCGGCGGCCGCCCCGTTCCCGCCGTCGTGTTCCCGCAGGACGACAGCATGCCGGAGGCCCGTGAGGTCGGCTGGGACGAGTGGTTCGAGGTGTTCGACGCCTCGGGTCTCGCGTTCCGCCACTCGGCCGGTGGGCCGCAGGACTCGCCGCCGGTCTACGAGCTGCTCAACCCCTAGGTCCCCGAGGTTCCAAGACCGGCGCCAGCGCGCTGGCGTCCAGGTCGGCGAGGAGCTCCGCGACATCGGTGCGGACCTCGACGGCGCCGGCGTCGGTCAGTTCCTGCGCGCTGACACCGCCGCTCAGGACACCCAGGCACGGCACGCCGGCGCGCTGCGCAGCCATGACGTCCCACACGGAGTCGCCCAGGAACACGGCCTCCGTGGGTGCGACGCCCGCTGCCCGGAGCGCCACCTGCACGAGCTCGGGCTCCGGCTTGGAGGCCTCGACGTCCTGCGACGACGTCACCGCGTAGAGCGCGTCCTCCACGTCGAGCAGGTCCCGCAGCCGCTCGAGCTGGTCGGGCGACGCCGACGTCGCGAGGACCGGTCGGGCACCGCGGGCCGAGATCTCATGGACCAGCTCGCGGGCGCCGTCGAACACCCGCATGCGGTGGGCCGACTCGGCCTCGTGCCGAGAGTGTGCCTCGTCGACCTCGTCGGCGGCGCCGGGGCGCAGCTCCACGCCGCTGAGCGTGGCGACGCGTGGGATCAGCTGCGACCCGGCCATCCCGAGCGCGCGGTGGATGCGCCAGGCGTCGACGTCGATCCCGACGTCGCGGAACGAGCGGAGCCAGGCGTCGACCTGCAGGTAGTTGGAGTCGACGAGCGTCCCGTCGACGTCCAGCAGCACCGCGCCGGTCATACGGCACCGAGGGTGCGGGGCAAAGGGTGGTGGTCTGGGGTCATCTGTCGATCCTGTGGTCCGTCCTGCGATCCCGCCACCCCGGGCGTCAGCCGGAGGAGGCCGTCCCCACGTGGTGCTCGAGCACCTCGAGGGGGCCCTCGTCCGGCGTCGGCACCTCGAAGGCGTCGAGGTAGCGCAGTGCCGTCTCCCGGGAGACCACCACGTCGTCGGGCCCGGTGCCCGAGCGGTGCGCGAGTCGTTCGAGCACGACCTCGCGCGGTGTGGGCAGGTACACCGTCACGGGGAACACTCCCAGCGGCCGCAGCAGGTCGCGGTACTCGTCACGCATGGCGCGGGACCAGAACGACAGGTCGACGACGACGTCGCGACCGGCGCGGACCAGGTCGAGGCACTCCTGCCGCAGCTCGGCCTGCAGACGGGTGGTGACGTCGTCGGGCAGCGGGTGGTCCCGGCGGCCCTCCCGCCACGCGGCGACGTCGACGGAGAGGCGTGCCCAGCCCTGAGCCTCCAGCGCTCGGGCGCGCGTCGACTTCCCGGACCCCGCAGGGCCGCACATCAGGAACACCCGGCTCATCGGCCGAGACTAGCGCCCTGCCTGTCGGTCATGCCGCCTCCTGCTGGTCCTGGAGCTCCGGGAACTCCTGGTGCTTTCGGGGCTCCTGCTCCCGGAACGCCGCGTGGGTCGGTTCCCGCGCGCCATCGAGCCCGTCGCTGTGGGGCTCGCGGCCGGTGCCGATCGGGTTGCCGAACCTGTCGTGGAACTCCCAGCGGCCACGGTGCCAACGCATCGTGACGCCCTGACCGTCGACCCGGTCGTGATGGTGCCAGCACAGCAGCGCCCCGTTGTCGACGCTGGTGCCTCCGCCGTCCGCCCAGTGGGTGACGGCGTGGTGGACCTCGCAACGACTCGGTGGTTCCTCGCACCCCGGCCAGGTGCAGTGCCGGTCCCGGGTGATCACCGCCCGGCGCAGCTGCCCGGTGACGGTCCGGCGACTTCGTCCGACGTCCAGGACCTGGCTGTCCGGTCCGAACACGATCCGGGACAGCTCGCTGTCGCACGCGAGCCGGCGCAGGAGCGACGCGGGCAGCGGGCCGCGCCCGTCCGCGAACGTCGGCAGGCCGTCGCCGCCGTTGTGGCCGCCGCCTCCCGGACCGTCGCCTCCCGGGCCGTCGCTTCCGTGGCCGTCGCTTCCGGGAAGGTCGTATCCGCGGCGCGCGCTGTCCGTGGCGACGTCCGCCGTGCCGTCTTCGCTGATGCTGTCAGCGCCGACGATCCGGCGCGGGTCGATGCCGGCGGCGTTGCCCAGCACCAGGGCGCCCTGGGAGCCGTTGCCGGTGGCGCCGGGTGGAGCGTCGACCGACGCGGCGAGCGCCGCACGCAGCTCCGTCAGGCCGACGGTGACGTTCAGGTGGGGACGTACTGAGGCTCCGGTACCCACGGCCGCGTTGTCCAGAGCGATCCTGGCGAGGTCGGCGATTCCCTGGGCCCGCCGCTGGGTGGAGGTCCGGGTCTCGGCGGCGGCGGGCGCCCCGACGACGCTGTCGAGCGCCGTCCGCAACACCTGGCCGTGCTCCTCGGTGAGAAACCCGGCCACGTGGTAGCCGTCCCAGGTGGGCGAGACCTCGAAGAACTCCTTCCCGCGGGCGCGGGCATAGCCGCGCTCGTCGGACTCCGGGTCGGCGACGTGCGCGAACCGGCGCACCATGCGGCGGAAGGGTCCGACCGGGTACCGGCCGGCGAGCGCGAGCAGGAACTCCTCGCCGGTGGGTGGCGCTGAGGTGTCCGCAGGCGTACCCGATGCGTCGGCCTCCTCCGCGCCATCGGTCGCCACCGGGGCCGCCAGGGCATCACGGCGGGCCTGCGAGGTCGGGGCGATGTCCACCATCGCTCGCACGTGGTCCGCCCCGACCGCTCCCTCCACGGCCGCGAGGGCGGTGGCCGGCAGGGCGTCGCGGAGGGTCTTTGCCGTGCGCACCTCGCGGCGCGCGGTGGCGAGCGTGACGTCCTGCGTCCGGGACAACCAGTGGGCGAACGACCGGGACCCGTCGATCGCCCACGTCCCGGCGTCGTCGAGCTCCGTGAGCAGTCGGAGGCGCACCGCGCCGAGGCGTTCTTCGATCGTCCGGAGCCTTGCGGTCACCTCTGTCAGGGGACCGACGTCCTCTCCGGCCGAGAGGCCATGGGCCGCGAGGGAGTCGACGGCGGACTCGATCTCGGCGAGCAGGCCGAGCGTGTCGCGTCGAGTCGTCATCGTCCCTCCCGTGGCCGTCTCGGTGGGTTCCTGTTCCCCTGTGGGCACCTCCGATGCTATCGAACATATGTTCGTCTCACCAGGTCAACGGGCATTTCTGCGCATTCTGTGGACAGCCCCGAGTGTCCACAGGTCCGCCGTAGCCTCGGTGCCCGCAGGCGAGCCACGGCGACCTACCTGGTGCCGTCGGCACGACGGCGAGCAACCCAGCGGTGACCGTCGAGGCTCGCCGCCCCGCGGCCTCTGGGGCGCCCAGGAGCGGCGACCCGGACCCCAGGATCAGCGCCGCGTCAGCCGGACCACAGGGATCTGCCGGTCCGTCTTGCGCTCGTAGCCCGCGAACTGCTTCGCGGAGGCCTTGATGCGCTCCCACGCGACGGTGCGCTCGTCGCCCTGGAGCTCGGTGGCGGCGACGGGGATCTTCTCGCCCCCGAGCTCGATGGTGACCTCGTCGGGGTGGGCCGCGACGTTGCGGTACCAGCCGGGGTTCGACGCGTCCCCGCCCGCGGACGCGACCACCAGCCAGCCGTCGCCGTCGGGGAACCAGGCCAGCGGGGTGGAGCGCGGCTCGCCGCTCGTGCGTCCGACGGCGGTCAGCACCAGCAGTCTCATGCCCATCGTGGTCCCGGACGTGCGACGGGCGCGCCAGGCGGCGAGCTTGTTCGCCAGCTTCATGAGGGGGCCGCTGGGCATCCTTGCGCCGTACGTTCCCTGCGGGTGGGTGAAGGACATCGGCTCTCCCGGTCGTCGGTGACGTCGCACCGACGAGGCTACGCGGAACAGGCTGGCGTCACTGCAGCGCGAAGCCGCCGTCCGTGGTGAGCCGCTGACCCACCACCCACGACCCCGCCGGGCTCACCAGCCACCCGATGAGGCGGGCCGGGTCGGTCGGCTCGCCCCATCGCCCGAACGGTGTCGCCGTCCGCAGCTCCTCCAGCTCCGCCAGCGGGCGGTCCGTCGTCCCCGGGTCGAGGTAGCCGGTGTTCACCGGGCCAGGGTTCACGGTGTTGAGGACGATGCCGAGTTCGAGCAGCTCGGCCGCCACCGTGGCAGTCACCCCGGCCAGCGCCGCCTTCGACGTCGCGTAGGCGACCTCCCCACGCATCGGTCCGTCCTCCTGGCCCGACGTCATCCACACGACCTTCGGCGCGGTGGCCGGGTCCGACGGCGCGGTGCGGCCCAGACGTTCGCCGGGACGTACCGTCGTGCCGGGTCCGACGGGACGGAGCTGCTGCGCGAAGCGGCGGGTCAGGAGCAGGGTGGACCGAGTGTTCGTCTGCCAGAACGCGTCCAGGGCGGCGACGGTCATGTCGAGGATCGACCCGTCGCCGCCGCTTCGCGCGTGGTTGCACACCAGGATGTCCACGGAACCGGTGAGCGCCCGGGCGGCGTCGAACAGCTCGTCCACCTGGGCGGGGTCGCGCAGGTCGGCGCTCGCGGACCCTGAGGCGGCGTCGCCCTGCAGTGCCGCCCGGACGCCGGAGTGCACGGCGGCGAGATCGTCGGCACCCCACGGCTGATCTGCATCGTGCGGGGAGTAGTGGTGCGTGAAGACGCTCGCCCCGAGCCCTGCGAGCTCGCGGGCGACGGCGTAGCCGATGCCTTTCCGGCGGGAGACTCCGGTGACGAGCGCCGTGCGGCCGGCGAGGGAGGTGTCGTGGTGCGTCATGCCGGCGACGGTAGCGACGCGAGTCGACCCGGGGCCCGCTGATTTCGGTCGGGCCGCAGGTCGTCACCCACGGTCCGGCGGCCCCACGCCACGGCGTCCGCGCCCCTCACCCGCCGACGAGCGCCTCGCCCAGCGGCGTGCGCACGTGCACGACGCGGGTGCCCTCGCGCCGCGAGTCGACGAGCCGCGCCGCCGCCAGCCGCGACAGGTGGTGCGACGCGGTCGAGACGGCGAGCCCCTCGGCGACGGCGACCTCGCTGGTCGACAGGGGCGCGCGCAGGGCGAGGAGCACCCCGGCCCTGCCGGCACCGAGCAGGCCGGCGAGCGCCTGCGTCGGGTCGGCCGCGGTGTCGGACCAACGCTCCGACACCCCCAGCGCCGGGTAGAACAGGGTCGGCTGGGCCGGCGGCTCCGTCACCACGGCGCAGCGCGGCGCCATGACGGACGGCGTCAGCACGAGTCCGCTGCCCGCGCAGTCGAGCACCTCGTGGTGCAGGCGGAGCCGGACGTGCACGGCGTGCGAGCCCCAGGTCACCGCGTCGTTCAGGGTGTCGACCATCGCCGCGAGGCCGTGCGTCGTCGTCCGGCGGGAGCGCACGCCGATGTCGGCGCGCAGCAACCTCTCGAGCTGCGGCCAGTACGGCGCCAGGACGGCGTCCCAGACCTGCTGCCAAGCGTCGGCGACGGCGGACCGGGTGCGCGGGAGGTCGTCGGCCAGCGCGCGCAGCAGCCGCTGCTCGGTGCCGCTGGTGCGGGCGACGCGCTTGTGGAGGTCCACGCGCATCGGCTCGAGCGCGGTCTCGCGCAACCGCTCGACCTCCTCGACGGGGCCGAGGTCCCAGCCGGGTGTGGATGTCAGGAAGTCCGGCAGGTAGCCGTCCGGCCCGACGAGGAGCCGGAGCAGGTCGAAGGCGCGTGCCGGGACGCGGTGACGCGCCTGGCGCAACCAGCCCCACTGCAGCGGGTGGTACTGCGGTCGGCCCAGCACCCGCACGGCGTGCGCGAGCTCGTGGCCCGGGGAGACGCCGAACCGGATCGCGGAGAGGTCGTCGGGCGTGAGGCGGAACTCCACCATGTTTCGATGCACGTCGAAACTCTAGGCGGGAGCCGGCGCGCGCACGAGGCTGGGTCCACCTCGACCGCACGGGTCGAGGGCACCGAACGGAGGAGTCATGGCCACGGTCGTCAGCGCGGAGGCCATCCGCATCCCGGGCTCGAGGACGTTGCGCTTCGAGGGGCGCGACCACGGGTCGGGGGTCTCGTTCTTCCTCGTGACGAACGAGCCGGGTCAGGGGCCTGGCCTGCACCGCCACCCGTACACCGAGACGTGGTCCGTCCTGGAGGGCGAGGCCAGGATCACCATCGGCGACGAGACTGTCGTCGCCCGGGCGGGTGACACCGCCGTCGTGCAACCTGGCGTCTGGCACAGGTTCACCAGCACCGGCGCCGGCACCCTGCGCATGATCTGCCTCCACGCGTCCGCCACGATGATCCAGGAGTTCCGCTGATGTCCTTCCAGGCCTACCTCGACGCCGTCGAGACCAAGACCGGGCTGACCCCGCGCCAGCTCGTCGACGCCGCTGCCGAGCAAGGGTTCGGCACCGGCAGCAAGGCGACCCCTGTCGCGACGTGGCTCAAGGAGACCTACGGCCTCGGCCACGGGCACGCGATGGCCATGGTCCACGTCATCACGAAGGGTGACCGGATCAGCAGCAAGCACGTAGGCACCGACGGCGCGCACCGGGACTCGGGCGACCGGCTGTGGCTCGAGGGGAAGGATTCCCGGCCCGACGACTGGTGACACGGCGCCGCCTTGCCGACGGGCCACGGCACCACGGCGCCGCCGGGCTGCCTTGCCTCGCCGCCGGGCCTACGGGCCGGGGAACGACCCGCTCCCGAACAGGATCCGGCGTGCCGCGGCGCGCCCGGGCGGCGTGCGCAGCAAAGCCACCCCGGCGGCCGCGGCGGCGGGTGTGCGCACCATCGACAGTCCTCGACGCAGGGTGAGCCGGCCGCGGAACCGGGCCCGCAGCGCGGCGCCGTCGTAGCGGCGCAGCGCGTCCCGCCGGCCGGTGCGCAGGGCCTCGTCGAGCACGTCGACGGCGTGCTCGGACAGCCGCAGGCACGGGTCCAGCCCGCCGGCGGTCAAGGGGGAGACGGCTCCGGCGGCGTCGCCGACGAGGAGGCCGTGCGGGCCGGCGATCCGGCGCAGCAGCCCGCCGACCGGGATCGGCCCGCCACGCCGTTCGACCTGCCCGGGCGACGTGGTGGCGCCCGGCCGCGCTCCGCCGTCGGGCCCCGCGACGTCGCCCGGCCGCGCTCCGCCGTCGGGCCCCGTGCCGCCCGGGAGGCCCGGGACGCCCGCCAGCCCGGGGGCCGACGCCGAGAACTCGCGCAACGCCTGGCGCATCCCGCGGGGAAACCGGTCGGCGTAGCCGGCCACCCCCACGTGGACGTGCTCGCCGTCGTCGAGCACCCACGCGAGATACCCGGGGGCGAGCCGGGGGTCGACGACGCAGTGGAACGCGGGCACGACGGCGCGGCGTGGCACGGGGTAGACCTCCTCCGCGCCGATGAGCAGCTCGGTGTTCCGGTCGAGACCGAGCTCGCGCGCCACGGCCGACCGGGCGCCGTCGGCCCCCACGACGAACCGGGCTCGGAGCCGTGCCGGGCCGTCCGGGCCGTGCAGCACGTGCTCCGCGCCGTCCCGCCCGGCGTACCGGGTGCCGAGCAGGATGCGCACGCCGGCGGCGGCCGCGGCGCGCGCCTGCGTCACGTACAGCGGCGCCATGTCGCCCACGCGGTACTCGTCGTGGGCGCTGTCGAGGACCACCGGACGGTGGTGCGACGGCGGGTAGAGCACCATGCGGCGGATCGGCGGGCCGAGGTGCTCGGGCGGCAGGTCGAAGTCCTCCAGCGTGCGGCGCACGAAGATGCCGGTGGTGCGCACGGTCCCGTCGAGGTGGTGGCGGCGTTCGGCGAGCACGACGTCGTGACCGCGCCGCGCGAGCTCGGTGGCGGTGTGCAGGCCGGCGAGCCCGGCGCCGACGACGAGCAAGTCCGTGGTGGGCAGGCGTCCGGTGAGCACGGCTCAGGCCGCCGGCTCGTCGTCGGACGGAGTGTCGCCGTCGGACGGGGCATCGTCGTCGACCCACTCGAGGAGGTCGCCGGGCTGGCACCCGAGCACGCGGCACATGGCCTCGAGCGTGGAGAAGCGCACGGCCTTGGCGCGACCGTTCTTCAGCACGGCCACGTTGGCGGGCGTGAGCCCGACGCGCTCGGCGAACTCGCCGACGCTCATCTTGCGGCGGGCGAGCTCGACGTCGAGGCGGACGACGATCGGCATCAGATCACCGCGTCCAGGTCGGTGCGCAGGGCGGTCGCCTGCACCAGCAGGGCACGCAGCACCACCATGAGGAGGCCGACGGCGGCACCGACCAGGAGCACCACGAGCAGCAGCGCGGCGATCCCCGAGAGGCCCTCGGCGGCGGCGACCAGCACGCAGGCGACGAGCACGATCACCCAGGCGACGGCGACCGCGGCGAGGATCGTGTTCACCCAGACGAACGAGCGCGCGGAGAAGATCTGGTCGTCGCGGACCATCGCGAGCAGCTTCCAGGCGCACACGAGCACCACCTCGACGCAGGCCAGGACGACGACGGCGAGGGCGAGCAGGGGCCAGCGGAGCGGTTCGAGGTCCGGGCTCTGCTCGGCCATACGGCGGAAGACGGCGGGGAGCACGGCGACCTGCGCGCCGACCAGCGTGAGGAAGACGGCGGCGAGCAGGACGCGCAGGGGGACGACGAGGCGAGATGTCCGGGACATGAAGCGAGGCTCGCGCGACATCTATCGAAAGTCAATAGGAAGAGACCGTTTTTCGATGTCTCCACGAGGGCGACACCGGACCTGTGCGCCGGGCGCGGGGGAGCGGTGCCCAGCGGCTAGTTTTCCCGGATGGAGCGCAGATTCCGGCAGGTGGACGTCTTCGGCCAGGATCCGTGCACGGGCAACCCCGTGGCGGTGGTGCTCGACGTCGAGGGGCTCGACAACGGGCCCGGCTGGGTGGGCCTGCTGCTCGACGGTCCGGGCACTGTTCTCGACCTGCGCCCCGATGCCTCCGCGCACCTGGGCAGGTGGGACATCGGGGTGATCGGCGCCCACGACCCGGGCGCCGAGAAGGCGTTCGAGCTGCGAGCGTTCTTCACCGACGGCGACGAACCACCCGCACCCCGCGGTGGGCAGCCGCGCCCGGTTCACAGCACCGTCGCGAGCTGTTCCAGCGCGGCGAGCGGGTCAGGACCGGCGGGCATGAGCACGTTGGACGTGACCCCCGCCGCCGTCAGGTCGTCGATCCGTGTGCGGACCTGGGCGGGCGTCCCGGCGAGCGCGAGCTGCTGTACCCATGGTGCGGGCAGTCGCTCGGCGAACTCTTGTCGAGTGGCGCAGCCGGCACGCAACGCCGCAAACTCCGCCGCGAACGGCAGCGGACGGAGGTGCGGCGCCCAGTCCGGCTCCCCGATCCACTCGAGGCCTGGCCGCGCCGTGGCGATGGCGACGTCCGGGTCCGGGTCGACAGCAGCGAGGTTGTAGGCGACGACTCGGTGCGCGTCCTGGGCCGCGATCTGCTCGCGCGCCGCGACCACGTACTCGGGCGTGACCGGCTCGGCCAGCACGGTTCCGTCCGCCACCTGCCCCGACGCCGCGAGGGACCGCGGCCCACGGACACCGAGCAGGAGCGGCGGCGAGGTCTCGGGCAGCGACGACGGTTCCAGCCGCACGTCCTCGAGGCGAGCACCCGCGACCGTGCCGTTCAGGGTGTCGCCGCCCAGGAGTGCACGCACCCCTTGCGTGTACTCGCTCAGGAACGTCAGCGGTCGGTCCGGCCAGCAACCGGCCTGCCGCATCCAGCCCGGCATGCCGTGCCCGATGCCGACGGCGACCCTCCCGGGGAAGAGCTGGCCGAGCGTCGCGATCTCCATCGCTGCGAAGGCAACGTTGCGGGACGCCGCAGGCAGGATCCCGATCCCGACACCGATGTTCTCGGTACCGGCCAGGACGGCCCCGGCCTGTGAGAAGCCGCCGCGGAAACCGAGGTCCTCGACGACCCACAGCTCGTCGAACCCGAGGCGCTCGGCCTTCTGGGCATAGCCCAGCACCTGGTGCGCGGGAAGGTCACGCGGGAGGATCACGCCGATGCTCGACTGCGAATTCATCGAGCATGTCTACCAGAGCGCTCGTCGACGAGCGCGATCGACACGTCAGAACTCCTCGTAGACCGCCGGGTCCTGGTCGTTGTTCCGCCCGTCGGGACGGGCGAGCGAGGCGATGGCCTCGACGTCGGCGTCCGTCAGCTCCAGGTCGATCGCGGCGAGGTTCTGCTGCTGCCGCTCCAGCGCCGTCGCCTTGGGCAGCGGCACGACGCCGAGCCGCGCGTGCCAGGCCAGGATCACCTCGGGCACGCTCGCACCGTGGCCCTCGGCGATCCGCACCAGCACCGGGTCCTGCAGCACCTCGCTCGCCCGGCCGAGGGGGCTCCACGCCTCGGTGACGATGCCGCGCGACGCGTCGTCCGCGCGCTGGTCCGCCTGCGGGAAGTACGGGTGCAGCTCGACCTGGTTCACCGCGGGGACCACGCCGGTGGCCTCCACCAGCCGGTCGACGTGCTCGGGCAGGAAGTTCGACACGCCGATGGCGCGGACCAGCCCGCGCTCGCGCGCCTCGATCAACGCCTCCCAGGCCTCGACGTAGCGGCCCTGCGAGGGGTTCGGCCAGTGGATCAGGTACAGGTCGAGGTGGTCGAGCCCCGTGCGGTAGACGCTCTCCTCGATCGCCGCGATCGCCGCGTCGTGCGCATGGTGCCGGCCGGGCAGCTTGGAGGTGACGATCACCTCGTCGCGGGGCACGCCGCTCGAGCGCACCGCAGCACCGACGGCGCCCTCGTTCTCGTAGTTGAACGCGGAGTCGATCAACCGGTAGCCCGTCCGCAGGGCGGCAGCGATCGTCCGGGCGCCGTGCTGCCCCTTGAGGGCGGCGGTGCCGAACCCGATCCGGGGGAGCGTCAGTCCGTCGGTGGTCGTCGTCTCGGGCATCGGGTCCTCCTCGTGAGCGTGCGGTGCGGTCCTCGGTGCGACCGTACGCGCGGACCGGTCCCGTCGCCCGGGAGCCTCAGGAGAGGTCCCGCACCACCAGGGACTGGGCCAGTCGGCCGAACGCCCCCTCGGTGTCGTGCAGGACGGCGGAGGTCAGCCCGGCCCCGTCCGGCCCGAACGTGACGGTCGTGTCCAGGCCCAGCCAGTCGCCGCGCGGCGCCCGGAACAGGTGGGCAGCGAGGTCGAGGTTGGGGAACGCCACCCGGCGCGGGTCGCTCCGGACCGTCATCCCGTTGGCGACGTCGAGGAGCCCGGCGGTGCGCGCGAGCGTGCCGACCTCCTCGCCGTCGAGCAGCGGGACGTCCGTGCGCGCCCACACCCGGCCACGGCCGGGCTCCTCCAGGGCCCGCCGCACCTCGATGGAGGCGACGAACCCGCCGGGCCAGTCCGTCGTCGGGTCCCAGGACGGCGTCTCGTCCGGCCCCGGCATCGCGGCCGGGACGCCGGCCGCCAGCGCCGCCGTGTCGCCGACGCCCGCGAGCCACGCCCGCAGCGTGGCCACCCGGCGGCCGCCGCACGAGGCCTCGGCCTCGACCAGCTCGACCCCGCGCCCGGGCCGCAGCACCTGCACGGCCGTCTCCATCGGGGCCAGCGGGTAGGGGCCCCAGACGTCGAACGACAGGCGCGTCACGGCGAGGTCGTCGCGCCCTCGCGCGACCCGGTCCGTCTCGACGAGGTGGGTGAGCAGGCCGAACGTCGGGGCGACGTGCTGCTCAGCGGTGTTCCAGGCGCCGCCGACGGCGGAGGTCGGGTCGAACGTGGAGGCGCCGGTGCGTCGGAAGTAGGCCATGGCGACATCCTGGCAGGGCTGACGAGCGGTGACCGCCGAGCACCGCGCCCGTCCGCGACGAAGACGTCATCGAGCGCCGGCGACCGCGTCGTGGCGCGGCAGCCGGAGGAAGACGGCGACGAGGGCGGCGGCAGCCAGCGCAAGGAGACCGTTGACGCCGATCGCGACCTGGAGCCCGGGCAGCAGCGTCGCGGCGGCGAACGCGGTGGCGACGGCGGACATGAGGGGCGTCCCCAGGGCGATGCCGACCTGCTGGCTCATGGTGACCAGCCCGGTCGCCAGCCCTTGCTGGTCGGCCGGCACGCCGGCGGTCGACGTGACCGTGAACCCGACGATCGCGACGAGGTTGGCGACGCCGCCCACGAAGGTGACCATGATGAGCGGGACGATCCAGGCACGATTGTCGGAGACGAAGGCGAGCGGGATCGTGGCGGCGCCCTGCACGACGAACCCGAGGACGACGGCAGTCTTCGAGCTCGTCCTGCCGATGATGCGCGGGGCGATCAGGCCGCCCACGACGGTGCCGATGCCGAGGACGCCGAGGACGAGCCCGGCGGTGACGGCGTTGTAGCCGAGGACGTCCTGCAGGTACAGGGTCAGCAAGAACACCAGCGAGGTCTCCGTGGCGAACGCCAGCAGTCCGGCCACGTTGCCCCAGGCGACGTTCCCGCGCCTGAGCAGCGCGGGAGCGACGAGGGGTTCCCGCAGCCGGGACTCCACGGTGAGGAAGGCCGCGAACAGGACGAGCGCGGCGACGATCGACCCCCATGATCCGAGGTGGCTCCAGCCGGCGTGGCCTGCCGTGTCGATCCCGAGCACGAGGGCGACCAGGGCGAGGGTGATGAGGACCGCACCGGGCACGTCGAGCCGTGGCCGCGGGCCGCGGGTCGGCTCGCGGAGGACGAACGGCGCCGTGAGGATCACGGCGAGGGCCACCACGACGTTGAGGAAGAACGCCCAGCGCCACGAGGCGGCACCGGTCAGGACACCGCCGAGCACCGCGCCGGCGGTGAATCCGGCAGCCATGAGCGCACCGTTGAGCCCCAGCGCCCGGGAGCGGGCGGGGCCCTCGGGGAACATCGTCGTCATGAGCGACAGCGCCGCCGGGGTGATCATGGCGGTGGCGATGCCCTGTCCCACGCGCGCGGCGATGAGCAACCCGGGCCCCTGGGCGAGGCCGCCGGCCAGCGAGGAGACACCGAGCAGCACGGTCCCGATCAGGAAGAGCCGCTTGCGGCCGAACAGGTCGGCGAGCCGACCGAAGAACAGCGTGAAGCCGGCGGCGCAGAGGGCGAACGCGGTGACGATCCACTGCAGGGCTGAGGTCGGGAACCCGAGGTCGGCACCGATGTGGGGCAGTGCGACGTTCAGGATCGAGAAGTCCACGGCGAGAGTGAAGTTCGCCGTGAGCAGGACGGCCATCGCGGTCTTCTGCATCCGGTCGAAAGGGCTCCCGGCCCCGGCCGGTCGAGGAGCGACATGCGTGCGGGTGGTGGCCGAGGGTTCGATGGTGCTCATGGGTTCACGCTCGTGCGCGCCGGCGGGGGCAGCCAGGGCCCTGGTCCGTCGATCCTCTCGCTGCCTAGCACCGACAGTGCCAGGCTCGGCCGAGGCAGGAGGAAGACAATGGAGCGCATGGAACCTCACGGCATCGATGTGCGGCCCGCGGACACGGACCGACCCGTGACCGAGCTCGGCGCGTTCCTGCGCTCGCGACGTGATCGGCTCAGTCCCGACGCGGCCGGTGTCAACAGCTACGGCCGTCGGCGGGTGCCGGGGCTCCGCCGGGAGGAGCTGGCGCAGCTCGCCGGGGTGTCCATGACCTACCTGACCAGGCTGGAGCAGGGGCAGTCGCAGAACGCTTCCGACGCCGTGATCGACGCGCTCGCGCGTGCCCTGCGGCTGGAGGCCGACGAGCGGGCCCACCTGTTCGCGCTGGCGCGTCCGGTCACGCCGAGGCGTCGCCCCGTCGCGCCTGAGAGGGCCACTCCGGGCGCGGAACAGCTCCTCCACGCGATGGGCGAGGTGCCCGCGGTGCTGCTGGGCCGGTTCAGCGACATCCTCGCGTGGAACCGTGCGGGGCACCTGCTGCTGGCAGGCCACCTCGACGCCGAGGCGCCCGTCCCGCCCGAGGACCGCCCGAACCAGCTGAGACTTCTCTTCCTCGACCCGCACACGCGCGACCTCTACGTCGACTGGGACGACGAGGCCGCCCTGGCAGTCGCCTCGCTGCGCTACGTGGCGGCGCAGTTCGCCGACGACAGGCGACTGGCGGAGCTCGTCGGGGACCTCAGCGTGAACAGCCCCGAGTTCGCGCACCTCTGGGCCGGGCACGATGTCAGGCTCTGCACGAGCGGTTCCAAGCGGTTCCGCCACCCCGAGGTCGGTGATCTCGAGCTCGACTACGAGGTGCTGCACCTGCCGGAGGGGAACGGGCAACGCCTCCTCACCCACACCGCCGAGCCCGGCAGCACGTCCTCCGCGGCCCTCCGTCTGCTCACCACCACGTCCTGACGACGGGATTCGCCGGCGTGGGCTCAGAGCTGTCGGAGGGCGCCGCCGTCGACGGCCCACTCGGAGCCCGTGACCTGACGGGACCGGGGGGAGAGCAGGTAGGCGATGATGCCGGCGACGTCCTCCGGGGTCCCGATCCGACCCGTGGGCAGGCGCCGCTCCTCACGGACGAACCGGTCGACAGCGGTCTCGGGGTCCGTCCGGAACCGGTCCGCGAGCTGGTCGGCAAACCCGCCGGGCGCATCGAACAGGGCGGTGCGGGTCGGGCCGGGCGAGACGACGTTGGAGCGGATCCCGGCGGGTCCGAGCTCGATCGCCAGGGCCTTCGACAGCGACAGGACGGCAGCCTTCGACGCCGCGTAGGCGGCCATCGTCGCGCCGGGCATCCGGGCCGCCTCGCTGCCCAGGTGCACCATGCTGCCTCCCGCTGCGCGGAGCGCGGGCAGAGCCGCGCGGACCAGGCGTGCCGGGGCGAACAGGTTCACCTCGAACGTCGCCCGCCACAGGTCGTCCTCGACCGCTTCGAACGAGTCGCGGGTATCGAACAGGGCCGCGTTGTTCACCAGCCCGTCCACCCGCCCGTGCCGTGCCAGCACCTCGGCGACGACCCGCTCCGGCATGGAGGCGTCCGACAGGTCTGCGGCGACGAAGCCTGCCGCATCCGGGAGCAACCCGGGACCCGGCGTACGACGTGCGACGGCGATCGGACGTGCTCCCTCCGCGGCCAGCTGGTGAACGGTCGCCAGGCCGATGCCGCGGGTGCCGCCGGTGACGACGACGACGGCGTCGTGCAGGTCAAGGTCCATTTCAGCGCTCCTCCCGGCCGGACCCGGGCGGATCGGCCGTCCGTCCACGGTCGGTGATCGAGATGACGCCAGCCAGCACCCTGCCTTGACCAGCATCCGCAGGGTGACCCTGCTCCCTCGGCGACCGACCGTCGGGCAGAGAGCCTGCCCTCGACGGGAGGCCCTCCGTCGGGGGATGGTTCTCGGGAGTCAGAAACTCCGACCCACGAGGGGAGACGGGATGGACTCCCACGACGGGGTGCGCGGCATCCTGATGGCCGCGGCCCTGGGGCCGGTGCTCGCCGTCCTGCTGACGGCGTGCGCCACGGACCCGCCCGACCCGGCGGCGCCGCAGGGCACGAGCGCGGCCTCCGTGCCGGCGGAGCCTGTCGCCGCGGGCCTGGAGGCGCCGTGGTCGGTCGCGTTCCTCGACGGGACGCCGCTGGTGAGCGAGCGGGACAGCGCCCGGATCCTCGAGGTCGCCGACGACGGCACCACGCGCGAGGTCGGGGTGGTGGAGGGCGTGGACGCGGCCGGCGAGGGCGGGCTCCTCGGGCTGGCGCTGGACGACGAGGACCGCCTGTACGCCTACTCGACCGGGACGGACGGCAACCGGGTCCAGCGCTACGACCTGGCGGGCGGGCCCGGAGCGCTGACCCTGGGGGAGCCGACGACGATCCTGGACGGCCTGCCGTCCGCGAGCGTCCACGACGGCGGACGCCTCGCGTTCGGGCCGGACGGGATGCTGTACGCCACGGTGGGGGACGCGGGGGACCGGGACAGCGCCCAGGACCTGGGCTCGCTCGGCGGCAAGATCCTGCGGATGACGCCCGACGGCGACGTCCCGACCGACAACCCCTTCGCCGGGTCGCTCGTGTACAGCTACGGGCACCGCAACGTCCAGGGCCTGGCCTGGGCCGACGACGGCACGCTGTTCGCCACCGAGTTCGGCCAGGACACCTGGGACGAGCTCAACGTGATCACCCCCGGTGCCAACTACGGCTGGCCCGAGGTGGAAGGGATCGCCGAGCGGGACGATTTCGTCGACCCCGTGCAGCAGTGGTCCCCGGCCGACGCGAGCCCGAGCGGGATGGCGCACGTGGACGGGACGCTGTTCGTCGCCAACCTGCGCGGCCAGGTGCTGCGCACCGTCCCGGTGAGCGACCCGACCACGTCGAGCGAGCACCTCGCGGGTGAACACGGACGGCTGCGCGACGCGGTCGCCGCACCGGACGGGGCTCTGTGGATCGTCACGAACAACACCGACGGCCGCGGTGACCCCGGGCCCGACGACGACCGGATCCTCGCCGTCGACGTCCGGCCCTGAGGCGTCTACGGTCGAGGTATGCCCGAGTCGTCCACGCCGGACCGCGCGCCGGCGCCGAAGCAGTTCCGCTCGAGCCGCCTCAGCCGTGCCGAGGACGCGGTGATGCGCGTCCTCGTCCGCCTCCACGCCGTTCCGCGGACGTCTCTGCTGACCACGCGCGGCCGCAAGAGCGGCCGCCCTCGGACCAACCCGGCGACCGTCGTCGCCCAGGACGGGTCCCGCTGGCTGGTGTCGCCCTACGGTGTCGTGTCCTGGGTGCACAACGTCCGGGCCGACGGCCGGGTGGTGCTCCACCGGCTCCTCGAGCGGCAGACGTACCTGGCGCAGGAGCTTCCCGCGCAGGACGCCGCGCCGATCCTGCGGGAGTACGTGCGGATCGCTCCGGCGACGCGGCCGTACTTCGCGGCCGCCGTCGACGCCCCGGTGGAGGAGTTCGCCGCAGAGGCGGACCGTCACCCCGTCTTCGCGCTCGTCCCCGCCGGGCCGTACGGCGGCTGGGCCGGCAGCGTCAGGTCAGGCCCCGCCCGGCCGCGTACGTCGCCGCGGCCGCCCGCGAGCCCAGGCCGAGCACACCGTAGATGTTCGTGACGTGCCGGTGGACGGTGTGTGCGCTGAGTTGCAGCGCCACGCCGATCTCTGCGTTCGTGAGCCCGCGGGCGAGGAGGCGCAGCACCTCGGCCTGCCGGGCAGTGAGGGGATCGGTGGCCCCGCGCGCGAGGATCGCCCGGGCCCGCTCGACGTCCCGGCCGGCCTCCAGCGGCACCAGCGTCTCCAGCGCCGCGGCGGCGTGCTCCCGGGCGCCGGAGCCGTCCCCGAGCGCGAGCAGCGTCTCGGCGAGCTCGAGGCGGCACTCGGCCTCGTCGAACGGCAGCCGTGCGTCGTGCAGGTGCCGCACGGCCGCCCGCCAGCGGCTCACCGCCTCCTGCGGGCCGAGGAGCCGCGCCTCGGCGGCCGCCGCAGAACCCCGGAGGAAGTCGGTGCCGACCCTCTCGGCCAGCGCGCCGAGACGCGCGGCGGCCTGGCGCGCCTCGTCCACGTGACCTGCGGCGAGACCGGCCGAGACCGCCACCGCCAGCGCGTCGACCTGCTCGAGCTGGTGCTCCGGGAGCCAGTCCAGCAGCTCGCTGACGATCGACCAGGCACCGCTCGCGTCGCCCTCGGCGAGCCTGACCTGCGCGAGACCGGTCAGCGCCCCCGGATGGAGGTGCCCCTGTCGCAGCAGGGCGCCGGCGTCGGCGAGCCGTCCCTGCCGCCGGCGCAGCTCGCCGAGCTGCACCACGGCCTCCAGCCGGCTCCCGCGCCGGGAGTGCTCCGACCGTTGCAGCACGTCCGTCAGGCTCGACTCGGCCTCGGTGACCTCGCCCTGCGCGAGGAGCACGGCGGCGTACTGGGTGCGGCAGACGAGGAACAGCGGCGCGAGGTCGCGCCGGGCGCACATCTCCTCGACCCGGACGCACCACTCGCGGGCGCGGTCCAGGTCGTGCGCCTCCTGGCAGGCGACGATCAGCCAGCAGCAGATCTTGCCCATCCACATCAGGTCGTCGACGTCGCCCGCGGTCGCCGCCACGGAGGCCGCGTCGAGCAGCGCCATCCCCTCCGTCACCTCGCCGAGCCGGACGCGTGCGAGCCCGGCCAGGGCGTGGGCGACGATCGACAGGTCGCCGTCCGCGGTGTCGTGCGCGACCCGCTGCGCCGCCGTCGCGGCGTCGAGAGCCGCGGCGGCGTCGTGGTCGACGGCGAGCGCCAGCTCGGCGCGGCGGACCGCCAGCCACCCCGCCTCGGGGACGTCGGTGCGGCCGTCGAGCAGGTCGGCGGCGCGTTCCAGCCAGCCGCGTCCGACGGCGACGCCCGCCCCGAAGAGGACGGAGTCGTAACCCAGGGCCGCGGCCGTGCGGACCGCACCCCGCAGGTCGCCGCGTGCACGGTAGCCGCGGTAGGCGGCCTCGCGGGCCCCGAGGGCCTGCTCGGCGTCGTCCAGCCACCAGGCGGCCTGCCCTCGTGGTGGCCGGGTTCGTCGCTCTCCGCCGCCAGCGCGGAGAGGCCGACCGCCGCCTCGTGCCAGCGGCCGGTCCTCAACGCGGTCCGTGCGCCGACGGCGTCCATCTCGTCAGACTGCGCCCCGGCGGCGGAGGTGGCAACCCTCAGGCGCTGACTCCGGCACCGGCGGCGAGGGCGTGCACGTCGGCGGTGGTGAGCGCGTTGCCGGCGATCCCCCAGTCGCCGCTGGCCACCTCGTGGATGACGCACCACGTGACGGGGCGCATCGCCTCGCCCTCGACGCTGACCATCGCGTCGGTGACGCGCGTGATGATCTGCGCCTTCTGCTCGGGTGTGAAGACGTCCTTGATGACGTTGACCTGGACGAGCGGCATGGTTCCGGTCCCTTCGGTGGGCCGCCCCGGAGCGGGGCGGGCTGGGACCAGCATCCGGCGGGCGAGGCCCGCCCCGCTTCGACCGTGCGGGCCAACTTCCGCGGTGCGTGGACTGGCCCGATCGGGTCACCGGGTGTCAGTGCACGGCGAGCGCCTCGTCGACGGCACCGAGGAAGTCGTCGAGATCCTTCGGCGTCCTCGACGTGATGAGCGTGCGGTCCTGCGCGGTGCACACGACCACGGACTCGTCGCGCCACTCCTCGGCCCCCGCGTTGCGGATGTCGGTCTGCAGGGACGGGTAGGACGTGAGCGTCTTGCCCTCGACGACGCCGGCCTCCACGAGCGCCCAGGGGCCGTGGCAGATCGCGGCGATCGGGCGCTGCGACTCCGTGAACGACCGCACGATGCGCGACGCCGCATCCTCCAGGCGCAGCGAGTCGGCGTTCAGCGTGCCGCCGGGCACGAGCAGCAGGTCGAAGCCGGCCGGGTCGACGTCGTCGAGGGTGACGTCGACGGGGACGGTGCGGCCGGGATCCTTGTCGCCGACCAGGGTGGCGACGTCGTCGGTGGTCTGGGCGGCGACGGTCACGACCGCTCCCCGCTCGCGCAGGTGCTCGAGCGGGACCACCAGCTCGTCCTGCTCGACGCCGTAGTTGGTCACGATGGCCAGCACGGTGCGTCCGGTCAGGTCGGTGTCTGCCATGTCGGTCTCCTTCCCTGAGGGGTCTGCGTCCGAGCGGCCACGGTAGGCACGGCGTCCGGATGGACGCACCCGGGCGGGCGGTGCCCGGTGGCCCCCTGTGGCCCCCACCACCCCGGCACGGCAGGATGGGGAGCACCCCACGAACGGAGGTCACGATGGAATCGCCCAAGACCAGCAAGAAGCGCGGCGGCCCGCTGAGCCTGTTCAAGCTGGTGATGTTCGCCCTGTTCGTCGCCGCCGTCACCAAGGAGCTGCAGAAGGACCCGGAGGAGCGGGAGTGGCACGGCACCGTCGCCGGGTTCGTGCCCTACGAGTTCCGCATCCCCACGCTCGAGCGCGTCAAGGAACGCGTGTGGGACCCCGACGGCGCGCACATCCTGAGCCCCCACGTCTGGGGCGTCGGCTGGACCGTCAACGTCGGGCGCGTCGTCGCCGTCGTGCGGGAGAAGCTGGCGGACTGACCACCCGGCCCCGCCCGGTTCCGCCACGGCGGCGGCGTGCCTCGTCCTCATCGGCGCGATGGCACGGCGCGTCGTCCGAGACCGGTCGGGAACGTCGGAACCGTCGGGGACGAGGCGCTACCCGTCGATCGCCAGAGCGTCGGAGGTCAGTGCCGGACCGCTGGTGACCGTGACCTCGGCGCGCACCTCGGTGCCGGCGGGAAGGTCCGGGGGCAGGGCGACCTGGAAGTCGAGGTCGCCGGCCTCGGACGCGGTCAGGGTGCCGCCGTCGATGGCCGGAGGCGGCGCGGCGAGCTCGCCGTCAGCGAGGAGGGCGACGCCGGTCACGCTGAGCGGCTCCACCGTCTCGCCCTGGCCGTCGTCGCAGCCGGACAGCAGGTTCTCACCGTGCAGGGTCACGAGGTCGCCCGCCGAGGCCGCGTCCACGGACCAGCGCAGCTCGGGCGCTGCGCAGGCAGCCGAGCCGTCGGCGTCCTCGGCCGCGCACCCGGCCACGGTCAGAGCGGTGGCGGCGGTGAGGGCGAGGAGAGCTCCGCGGTGTGCCATGTCTCGAGCGTAGGGGTGAGGCGACTTCAGCGTGCTGCCGGGCCGGTCGAGTCCCGCACCACCAGGCGGGTCGGGAGCTCGGCCCCCGGGTCCGACGACGTCGCGTCCGCCCCCGTCGCTCCGCCGGCGCCGTCCAGGACCGCCAGCAGCCGGGCGGCCGCCCGGGCGCCGAGCTCCTCGGCGGGGACCGCGACGGTGGTCAGTGCCGGCGTGGTGAGGTCCGCGCCGAAGACGTCGTCGTGACCGACCACGCTCAGCTCGCCCGGGACCGGCACCCCGCTCTCGGTCAGCCGGTCGAGCGCGCCGAACGCGATCAGGTCGTTGTACGCCAGCAGCGCCGAGGCCCCGGACCGCCGGGCGGCGTCCGCGGCGGCGGGCCCGGCGTCGCGCCGGGGGGCGTGGTGACCCAGGTCGCTGAAGCGGGTCCCGAGCCGGGCGCACGTCTCGACGACCGCGCGACGGCGCCGCTCCTCGGACCAGGAGGTCGCCGGCCCGCGGGCGTAGGCCACGTGCCGGTGGCCCCGCTCGTGCAGGTGCTCCACGGCGGCGACGACGCCCTGCGTCCCGGTCCGGACGGTGGGGACGTCTGCCACGTCGCGGTTGATCGCGACCAGCGGGACGCGTCGGGTCCAGGCCGCCAGGGCGGCGCGGTCGAGGCGTGACGCCGCGAGCACGATGCCGTCCACCCGGCCCGCCAAGGCCTCCAGCACCTGCTCCTCGGAACGGGGTTCCTCCTCGACGTCGGCGACCACCTGCACCATGTCGTGCTCGCGCAGGTGCCGCGTGGATCCCCGGACCAGGGCCATGAAGAACGGGTTGGTCAGGTCGGGGACCACGAGCGCCACGGTGCCGGACCGCCCGGAGCGGACCTGGCGGGCGGCGGCGCTGGGCACGTACCCGAGCTCGTCGGCGGCCTGCTGGACGCGTGCTGTCGTCCCGGCCGAGACGCGGCCGGGACGGTGCAGCGCCCGGGAGGCCGTCGAGACCGACACCCCGGCGCGCCGGGCGACGTCGGCGAGCGTGGCCCGCCGGGTCATGCGCCGGCCGCCGCCGGCCAGGGCGTGCACCGCGACTCGGTCCAGGCGGCGTCGACGGGCGGCCGCTCGCCACCGAGGGTCAGGTACAGCCGGTCGACGCGCAGCCCGGCCTTGCGCGCCAGCACGGAGAGCGTGTGCTGGCCGGCGGTGAGCTCGACGTCCATGAGCTCGTGCCACACCCACGCCTGCGCCGTGCCGAAGCTGAACATGTCCCCGCCGCAGAACTGGTCCTCGGGCGGCAGCGGCGTGCCGTCCACCGCGAGGGTCAGCGCGTCGTCGGAGTCGGCGTCGAACTTCACCAGCACCCACACGGCGTACGTGCCGGGCCGGGGGACCTCGACGCGCAGGTGCAGTCCGGGCGCCTGGAGGGCGTCGTCCCAGCGGCGGCCGGGGGCGTCGACGTGCATCGCCAGGCCCGTCCGCCCGTTCGTCTCCGCCTGGGTGTGCGTCCAGCCCACCACCGGCTCGTCGGTGCTCGGCGTGGTCCAGGCGCCGGGCTCCTCGCGCAGCGTGCGCTCCACCTCCAGGGCGAGGACGCCGTCGTCGGCCACCGCGACGCCGCTCGCGAGCCGGGCCAGCACGTCCTGGGTGCCGTCAGGGCTCGCCGCGTACCGGGGCGGGCCGAGCGTCGGTTGCGCCACGACCTCGTTGCGCGTGAACGTGGTGGGCGTCGCCCAGTACTCGCGCGGCACGAACACCGCCTGGTGCGGCGGCACCTCGGCGGGCAGCACGCCGTAGAGGGTCCGCGCGACGTGGTCCAGCGCGGCGAGGTCCACCGACACCGGGTCCGGGTCGTCGCGCACCGGCAGCGGCTGCCCGGCACGGGTGCTCGACGGCGGCGCCAACGTCGTGGCGCGCCGCTCGCCCGTCCACAGCACCAGCGCGGACAGCGCGAACCCGTCGTCGACCACGTGGAGGCGGACCGTGTGCGTCCCGGCGCCCAGGAACGGCAGGCGCAGCGTGAGCCGCTCGACGTTCTCCACCACGGCCTGCGCCCACACCCCGCGGTGCTCGTCGGTGGTGGGGGACTCGACCAGCACGGGCGGCAGGTCGTCCACCGACACGCCGACGCGGAGCCGGCCCGTCGAGTCCAGGCCGGGGAACCGGAACAGCTCGAGCAGGTGCGCACCCGGGGTCTCGAGGTGGACGCGGAACCCCACCGTCCCGGCGTCGTGCACCGTGGCGGGGTCGGCGCTCGCGGCCCGGCCGTGCGCCTCGAGCAGTCCGCCGCCGCCGCGGCCGAGGCCCGGCACCACGGTCCAGGAGCTCTGCTCGGTGTCGTGCCGCTCGTCGGGCGCGTCGGCGGGGAGGGACACGTACCCGTCGGCCTCCAGCGCGCACCCGTCCTCGGGCGTCGAGGTGGGAGCGCTGGTCCGCACGGGGACGACGACGGTGCTCCCGTCGGTCTCGCAGCGCACCACGACCTGGCCCACCCGGTCGGCGGCGTCCTGCGGGACGCGGACCGCGATCCGACGCTCGGTGGCGACGGTGAGACGCGCGGCACCGGACCCGGGGGCGCCGAGCTCGATCCACGGGTCGGCCTCGAGGGTGACCTCGATCTCGCCCGCGCCGGTGGTGAACACCTCGATCCACTTCGACCGCGTGCCGTGCGCCGCGAACTCCAGGGCGGGCGCGTCGCCGGGGCGTTCCTCGCCCCACACGACGACGCCGAGACCGGGCGCGCCGATCTGCAGGGCGGGCCGCCCGGCCGGGAACAGTGCGG
This sequence comes from Isoptericola halotolerans, assembly GCF_003003075.1. GTDB lineage: Bacteria > Actinomycetota > Actinomycetes > Actinomycetales > Cellulomonadaceae > Isoptericola > Isoptericola halotolerans_A. The sequence continues at coordinate 54,120 of NZ_PVTX01000001.1, forward strand.
TGGCCGGGGGCGGGAAGTCCTCCGGCGTCATGATCCCGTCCCACTTCCCGCCCGACATGACCGTGTTGTAGGCGCGGATCATCGCGCGCTTGTGCCCGTCGAACGTCCGTGACAGCGCCAGGTGGTGGTCCGCGGCCGCCATCTTGCCCTGGGCGTACGCGAGCGCCGAGCGGTCGGCGTGCACGAACTGGGCGTTGGTCAGGTACGAGGCGTGCACCTTGAGCGCGACGAGCTGGAAGAAGGCGTCGCGCTCGCGGTCCGGGAGCTGCGCCCAGACGGCGGAGACCTGCTCAGCGAGCTCGCGCAGGCGGTCCAGCCGCCGGGCCGCCTCGTCGCCGTACGCCGTCTGCGAGAAGGCGCGGGCGGACAGATGCTCGATCTTGCGCACGTCGGTGACCTGCGCGAACTCCTCGAGGAGCGGTCCGACCTGTGCACCGATGCCGCCGGAGAACGATCGGTCGACCCAGTCGCGGGCCCAGGCGGAGACGTCGGACGTGCTCGTCGGGGCGCGGTGCGTGCCGTCCTCGCCCTCCACGCGGCCGACCTCCCACGCGTACCGCAGGAAGAACTCGGTGTCCTGCTCGAGCGGCTTGAGCGCGCCGACGTTGTTCACCCACAGGGTGCGGATGCCGCGGTCCCAGGCCTTGCCCAGCTCGTTCTTCATGAGGGTCAGCGGCATGGACGAGATGAACAGGTAGCTGCGCGGTGGCGGGGACCAGTACGACGAGTGGTAGTACAGCCCGTGACCGCCGCGGCGGCCGCGCTCGGCGTCGTCCGGGAAGCGGCGCACGTGCCCGAAGCTGTCGTCCGACCAGATGAGGGTGACGTCCTCGGGGATCTCCACGCCGTCGTCGTAGAGGGGGAGCACCTCCTTGTACGGGACGAAGCACTGCAGCTCGCCGGCGGCCCGCTCGGCGCCGAGCTCGTCGGCGAGCAGTGCTCGCTGGTCGTCGATCAGGGTGTTCAGCAGGCTGACGCGGGCGCGGTGCTTCTGCTCCGCGGACAGGTGCGGGTCGTCGTCGATCCTCGACGTGACGAATCCCGAGTCGTGGATGCCCCGCATGCCGACGGTCCAGCCGACCTCGTAGTCGGCGTTCTGCTGGATGCTCTCCCGCCAGTACCGGTGCAGCAGGTCGCGGTTGGCGCCCTCGATCGAGTAGTCGTACTCGACGTGGTGGCCGGCCCGGGCCTGCTCGGCGGCCCACGGCGCCCACTCGTGCTCGTTCGAGCGCAGCAGCATGTCGCAGTGGCTGGTGCCGATGACGATCCCTGCCTCGTGCGCGAGCCGGCCGTTCTCCGGGTCCGCGTTGAACGCGTTGACGTGCATGGCCGGCCACAGGTAGTTGCCCTTGAGGCGCAGCACCAGCTCGAAGACGTGCGCGTAGAGGGTGGGTCCGATGGTGCCGTCGGGGGTGTGCCGGCGCGCCCAGGTGTCGAGCTCCTCCTCGTCGTTGAGGAAGATGCCGCGGTAGCGCACCGACGGCCGATCGGTGTGGTCGGTGTCGCGCGCCACGGTGAGGTGCTCGCGGGTGCGGACGGGCACGTCGGCGAACCAGTGCCACGGCGAGACGCCGGCGCGCTCGCACAGGTCGTAGATCCCGAACACGGTGCCGCGCCGGTCGGCGCCCACGATCCAGAGCTGGTCGCCGAGCGTCCGGACGAGGAGCGCCTCCCAGGCGGGGCGGCCGTCGTCGTCGAGCAGGGCGGTGACGTCGAGGCGGCCGTCGGCGACGGCGTCGTCCACCCACCGGCTCGTGCCGAGCGTGCCGACGACGACGGTGGCGCGGTCCGCGTGCGCGTGCCGGTCCACCGTGGCCCCGGGGCAGACGCGACCGATATCGCCGACGAGGTGGCCGACGGCGCGGAGCACGGCGGCGGTCTCGGCCGGGTCGACGGCGACCGTCGTCGTGGCGCCGGGTGCGGCCAGCGGGGTGCCGTCGCGATCCTCGAGGACGTAGCTCATGCGGCGACCCTAGGCTGCAAACGTTTGTCGGTCCACCGGCCACGGGTTTACTTGACCGGTCGAGAGGCTTGTGACAACGTTTGCCATCGCGGCGAAGCGACATCGCGACGGAGCGACGAGAGGACGACGATGGAGCACACCTGGCGCTGGTTCGGACCGCGCGACCCCATCACGCTGGCGGACGTCCGCCAGACCGGGGCGACCGGCGTCGTCACCGCCCTGCACGACGTCCCCAACGGCGAGGTGTGGACCGTCGAGGCGATCACCGAGCGCCGCGAGATGATCGAGGCCGCCGGTCTGCGCTGGTCGGTGGTGGAGAGCATCCCCGTGCACGACGACGTCAAGCGGCGCGCACCGGGCTACGAACGGTGGCTCGAGACGTACGCCCAGAGCGTGCGCAACGTGGCGGCCTGCGGCATCGACGTCGTCTGCTACAACTTCATGCCGGTCCTGGACTGGGTCCGCACCGACCTGGCGTACCCGCTGCCCGACGGCGCGCTGGCGCTGCGGTTCGACCAGGACGCCTTCGCGGCGTTCGACCTGTTCCTGCTGCAGCGACCGGGCGCCGAGGGCGACTACACCGACGTCGAGGTCGAGCGCGCGCGCCGGCATCTCGACGCGATGACACCGCCGGAGGTCGACCGGCTCGTCGCGACCGTCTCCGCCGGGCTCCCGGGCTCGGAGGAGACGTGGACGCTCGACGGCCTGCGCGCCGAGCTCGCCGCCTACGCCGAGGTGGACGAGGCGTCCCTGCGCGCGGCGCTCGTCGAGTTCCTCGAGGCGATCGTGCCGGTGTCCGAGGAGTGCGGGGTGCGCCTCGGCATCCACCCGGACGACCCGCCGCGTCCGGTACTCGGGCTGCCGCGCATCATGTCCACCGCCGCCGACGCGCGCTGGCTCCTCGACGCCGTCCCGCACCCCGCGAGCGGGCTCACGTTCTGCACCGGGTCCTTCGGCGTCCTGCCCGAGAACGACCTCGTGGCGATGGTCGACGAGCTCGCGCCGCGCATCCACTTCGCGCACCTGCGCTCCACCCGCCGCGAGGCTGACCCGCGCACCTTCCACGAGGCGCACCACCTGGGCGGTGACGTCGACATGGTCGGTGTGATCGCGGCGCTCGTGCGCGAGGAGCGGCGCCGCGAGGAGCACGGCGGCGCCCGGATCCCGATGCGCCCCGACCACGGCCATCTGCTGCTGGCCGAGCAGGCCTCCGAGCGCGCGTCCGCCGTGCCCGGCTACTCCCTGGTCGGGCGGCTCAAGGGCCTGGCCGAGCTGCGCGGCGTGGAGCTGGCGGTGCGGCAGCTCTCCACGTCCGGCTGAGCTCTCCCGCCCGGTTTCGCGACGCCAAGTATGATGGGGAGTATGAGCGCTCCTACGAAGGCATTCAGCAGCAGTCTTCCGGTGCCGGACCTGGAGTTCCTGGAGGACTACGGTCGCCGCCACCAGCTGTCCTCGCGAGCGTCGGCCCTCCGTGCTGCCGTGCGAGCCTTGCGCGAGGCCGAAGCCGAGGACCACTACGTGGCTGCCTTCGAGGAGTGGAACGAGTCCGACGACTCGGCGCTGTGGGAGGGGACCGCTACCGACGGTCTGGAGACTCCGGGTCCATGAGCCTGGCACCGGCCAAGCGGCGGAGCGAGATCTGGGACGTCGAGTTCGATCCGGCGCAGGATGGCGAGGTCGCCACAACCCGTCCCGCCGTGATCGTCTCCAACGACGGGGCGAACCGCGCCGCGGGACGAGCCCGAGAGGGCGGTGTGCTGGTCGTCGTGCCGATCACGTCGAACGTGCGTCGAGTGCTGCCGTTCCAGACGGCCCTCCCGGCGGACGAGCACACCGGGCTGGCTGCCGACTCGAAGACCCAGCCCGAGCAGCTCCGCGCTGTGCACGTCCGGCGTTTCGTCGGACGGCGCGGCTCGTTGTCGGCCGAGCAACAGGCAGCGCTCGACACGGTGCTGATGGACCACCTCGGTCTCTGACGGCGCTCGTCGTCGTGGCCGGGGGATGATGGCCGCGATGAGCACCGACACGACACCGGGTCGCCCGGGCCGCCCGGACCTGGTGGCACGCCGGGCGCGCGCCGCCGTCGCGGCGCTCTTCCTGACGAACGGTGCGCTGTTCGCCAACCTGCTGCCCCGGTACCCCGAGATCAAGGCGGCCCTGGACCTCAGCAACACCGTCTACGGCCTCGCCGTCATCGCCTTCCCCGCCGGTGCGATCGTCTCGGGGTTCGCGACCGCCGCTGCCGTCCGCCGGTTCGGCTCCGCCCGGATCGCCGCCGTCGGCACCGTGCTGACCGCCGTCGGCGTGCTGTGCGCCGGGTTGGCTCCGGCGCTCGGGCTGTTCGTCGCCGCGCTGTTCGCCGCCGGGGCGTCCGACGCGTTCACCGACGTCGGCCAGAACGCGCACGGCCTGCGCGTCCAGCGCCGGTACGGGCGGTCGATCTTCAACTCCTTCCATGCCCTGTGGTCCGTTGGGAGCGTCGTCGGCGGGGCGATGTCCGCCGTCGCGATCGCGCTCGACGTCCCGCTCGGGATCCACCTCGCCGTCTCCGGGGCGATCTTCTCCGCCGTGGCCCTCGTCGCGCTGCGGTACTGCCTGCCCGGCCTGGACGAGCAGGAGCGCGCGGCCGGCGGGCGTACCGGGGACCGACCGGCCGACGGCGGCGCCCCGGCCGCCGGACCACGAGGCCGGACGATCTTCCTCCTGGTCGCGTTCGTCGTCGTCGCGATCTCCGGCACCGTGGTGGAGGAGGCGACGAACTCCTGGGCGGCCGTCTACCTGTCCGGGTCGCTCGACACCACCGGCGCGGTCGCGGCCACCGCGTTCATCGCCTTCATGGCGGCGGAGTTCGTGGGACGGGCGACGGGGGACCGGTTCGTGGACCGGTTCGGCCAGCGGGCGGTCGCCCGGGCCGGCGGCCTCCTCGTGGCGGTCGCGATGGGTCTGGCGCTTGCCTTCCCCTCGGTGCCGGGGACCGTCGTCGGGTTCGCGGTCGCCGGCTTCGGCGTGGCCACGGTGATCCCCGCGGCGATGCACGCGGCCGACGAGCTGCCGGGCCTGCGCGCCGGCACCGGGCTGATGGTCGTCACCTGGCTGATGCGCCTCGGGTTCCTCCTGACGCCGCCGTTCGTGGGGCTCGTCTCGGACGCGACCACCCTGCAGGTCGGGCTCCTCGTGGTGCCGGCGGCCGGGATCGCCATCGTGCTGGCCGGTTCGCTGCTGCAGGGACGCCGGACGACCCCCAGGATCGACCTATGACCCACCTGCCGTTCGCCGAGCTGCACCTGCACATCGAAGGAACGCTGGAACCCGAGCTCGTCATGGAGCTCGCCCGGCGCAATGGCGTCGCCCTGCCGTACGACGACGTCGGCGAGCTGCGTGCCGCCTACGACTTCACCGACCTGCAGTCCTTCCTGGACCTGTACTACGCGAACATGGCGGTGCTGCGCACCCGTCAGGACTTCGCGGACATGACGGCGGCGTACCTCGCGCGGGCCGCGACGGCGGGGGTGCGGCACGCCGAGATCATGTTCGACCCGCAGGCGCACCTGGTCCGCGGCGTCCCGCTGGAGGTGGCGGTCGAAGGGATCGCCTCCGTGCTCGCCACCAGCGAGGACGACCACGGCGTCTCGACGCTGCTCATCGCGGCGTTCCTGCGGGACCGTCCGGAGGCGGAGGCCCTGGACGTCCTCGACGGGCTGCTCGGCATGGGCGCCCCGATCGCCGGCGTCGGGCTCGACTCAGCCGAGATCGGCCACCCGCCGGCGAAGTTCGCGAGGCTCTTCGCGCGGGCCCGGGCCGCCGGTCTGCACCTCGTCGCCCACGCGGGGGAGGAGGGCCCGGCCGCGTACGTCACCGAGGCGCTCGACGTGCTGGGTGTGGAGCGGATCGACCACGGCATCCGCGCGCTGGACGACGACGCCCTGGTGTCCCGGCTGGTCGCCGAGCAGGTGCCGCTGACGGTCTGCCCGCTGTCGAACGTCGCGCTGCGGGCGGTCGGCACGCTGGCCGAGCACCCGGTCGTGGCGATGCTGGAGCGCGGGCTGAACGTCTCGGTGCACTCCGACGACCCCGCCTACTTCGGCGGCTACCTCGACGACAACCTCGACGCCCTCACGACGGCGGTGGGCCTGACCCGGGCGCACCGCGTGCGGCTCGCCGAGAACTCGCTCCGGGCGTCGTTCCTCCCCGCCGGGCGCCGCGACGCGCTGCTCGCCGAGGTCGCCGCGGCGTCGGACTGAGGGCATCAGCAGGGCGTCAGGGTTCCCGGCCCGGGCGTCAAGGATCCGTCAGGGCCGCCGATCAGGAGGCCGGCGACGGCTAGACCTGGAGTCATGACCGATCTCGCCTTCGTCGTGTTCACCGTCGCGTTCTTCGCGACCGTGGCCGCTCTGGTCCGCCGGAGGGTCGCATGAACGCCCTCGACTACCTCTTCTTCGTCCTGATGCTCGGCACCCTGGGCTATCTCTTCGTCGTGATGCTCCGCGACGGACGGGAGCGCTGACGGGCCGATGAGCACCACCACCACCGTCCTCGCGGCGGTCGGGCAGCTTGCCCTGCTCGTCACGCTGCTCGGCGCGGCCCACGCTCCCTTCGGGGCCTACATGGCCCGCGTGTACTCCAGCCCCCGGCACCTGCGCGGTGAGCGGCTCTGGTACCGCCTCGTCCGGGTCGACCCGGACGTGGAGCAGCACTGGCGGACCTACGCCCTGTCGCTCCTCGGCTTCTCCCTCGTCTCGGTGCTCGCCCTCTTCGGTCTCGGCCGGCTGCAGGGGCACCTGCCCGGGAACCTGGGGTTCCCCGGCCTCGACCCGGCCGGAGCCTGGAACAGCGCGGTCAGCTTCACCACGAACACCAACTGGCAGTGGTACTCCGGGGAGCAGACGGCCGGCCACCTGCTGCAGATGGCGGGCTTCGCGGTCCAGAACTTCCTGTCCGCCGCCGTCGGCATGTCGGTCGCCATCGCCCTGGTCCGCGGGTTCGCCCGATCCGGGACGGACGCCCGGATCGGCAACTTCTGGACCGACCTCACGCGGTCCGTCGTGCGCATCCTGCTCCCGATCTCGATCGTCGCGACGCTGGTCCTCGTGGCCAACGGCGTCGTCCAGAACCTCGACCCGCACTCCGCCGTCACCACGCTGACCGGAGACACCCAGCACGTGGTGGGTGGCCCGGTCGCCTCGCAGGAGGCCATCAAGGAGCTCGGCACGAACGGCGGCGGGTTCTTCAACGCCAACTCGGCGCACCCGTTCGAGAACCCGAACCCGGTGACCAACCTGGTGGAGATCTTCCTGCTGCTCCTCATCCCCATGACGCTGCCGCGCACGTTCGGCCTGCTGGTGGGCGACCGTCGGCAGGGATGGGCGATCCTCGGCGTCATGGCCACCCTGTGGGCGAGCGCCGTCGCGCTGACGACCTGGTCCGAGGTGGCGGGGCCGGGGACCGTGCCACAGCTCGCCGGTGCTGCCATGGAGGGCAAGGAGACGCGCTTCGGGCCCGCCACCAGTGCGCTGTTCGCCGCCTCGACCACCGGGACCTCCACCGGTGCGGTGAACTCGATGCACGACTCGTTCACCGCCCCGGGTGGAGGTGTCGCCCTGTTCGACATGCTGCTCGGAGAGGTCGCCCCCGGAGGCGTCGGGGCCGGTCTGTACGGGATGCTCGTGCTCGCCGTCGTGGCCGTGTTCGTCGCCGGGCTCATGGTCGGGCGCACGCCCGAGTACCTCGGCAAGAAGATCGGTCGCGGCGAGATGACCCTCGTCGCGTTCTTCGTGCTCACGACGCCGGCGATCGTGCTCGTGGGCACCGCCGTCTCGGTGTCGGTCGCTCCGGGCCTTCTCGGGATCCAGGAGCCGGGACCGCACGGGTTGTCCGAGGTCCTCTACGCCTTCGCCTCGGCCGGCAACAACAACGGCTCGGCCTTCGCGGGCCTGAGCACCGGAACGCCCTACTACAACACGATGCTCGGCCTCGCCATGCTCGCCGGCCGCTTCGTGCCGATCGTGCTCGTCCTGGCGCTGGCCGGGCGGCTGGCGTCGCAGCGCACCGTGCCGGCCTCGGTGGGCACCCTGCCCACGCACCAGCCCTTGTTCGCCGGCCTGGTCGCCGTCGTCGCGATCGTCGTCGTCGGCCTCACCTTCGTCCCCGTCCTGTCTCTCGGGCCTGTCGTGGAGGCACTGTCATGACCCACCACACCACTCTCACCCCGCCCCAGCCGTCGACCCGGCCCTCGGGCACGACCGCGTCCGCCCCGCTGCGCGGCGCGCGGCAGCGGTCCGTGACCTGGGCCCAGGTGCGTGCGGCGCTCCCGGGGGCGCTGCGCGGCATGGACCCGCGCACGCTGCGGCACAGCCCGGTCCTGCTGGTCGTCGAGGGCGGCGCCGTCCTGACGACCGTGCTCGCCGCCGCCTCGCCGAGCCTGTTCTCCTGGCTCGTCACGCTCTGGCTGTGGGCCACGGTCTTCTTCGCGACCCTGGCGGAGTCGATCGCCGAGGCCCGGGGACGCGCGCAGGCCTCGTCGCTGCGGGCCACCCAGCGCACCACGACGGCCCGCAAGGTGGTGGCACCGCGGGACACCCTCGCGTCGGGGACCAGCCTGGGGGAGCTGCCCGCCGTCGAGGTCGCGTCCGCGGACCTCACCGTCGGCGACGTCGTCGTCGTGGTGGCCGGGGAGACGATCCCGGGCGACGGCGACGTGATCGAGGGGGTCGCGACCGTCGACGAGTCAGCGATCACGGGGGAGTCCGCCCCGGTGATCCGCGAGTCGGGCGGGGACCGCTGTGCGGTGACCGGTGGCACCGTGGTGCTCTCGGACCGGATCGTCGTCCGCATCACCAACCCGCCGGGGCAGAGCTTCGTCGACCGCATGATCGCGCTCGTCGAGGGCAGCGAACGGCAGCGGACCCCGAACGAGGTGGCACTCAACCTGCTGCTGACGGCGCTCACGGCCGTCTTCGTGCTCGCCGTGGCGACGCTCCAGCCGTTCGCGGTCTACAGCGGCGCGCGCCAGGACGTCATCGTCCTGGTGGCCCTGCTCGTCTGCCTCATCCCGACGACGATCGGCGCCCTGCTGTCGGCGATCGGGATCGCCGGCATGGATCGGCTCGTGCAGCGCAACGTGCTCGCGATGTCCGGCCGAGCGGTGGAGGCCGCAGGCGACGTGGACGTGCTGCTGCTCGACAAGACGGGGACGATCACCTACGGCAACCGACGGGCCACCGACCTGCTCCCCGTCGGTGACGCGGGGGAGGCGGAGCTGGCCGCCGCGGCGCGGCTGGCGTCCCTGGCGGACGACACCCCCGAGGGGCGCAGCATCGTCGAGCTGGTCGACCACCGGTCCGACGCCCCGGCCGGCGAGCTGCCCGCGGGCAGCGAGCTCGTACCGTTCACCGCGCAGACCCGCATGTCCGGTGTCGACCTCCCGGGCACGCCTGGCGAGGGAGCGGTGCGACTGCGCAAGGGGGCCGCTTCCGCGGTGCAGCGCTGGCTGCGGAGCACCGCCGCGCAGCCGACCGCCGAGACGCTCGACGAGCTCTCCCGCCAGGTCGACTCCGTGGCGCGCACCGGCGGCACCCCGCTCGTCGTCGCCCAGCAGCTCGGTGACGCACCCGCTCGCGTCCTCGGCGTCGTCCACCTCAAGGACGTCGTCAAGGACGGGGTGCGCGAACGGTTCGACGAGCTGCGCGCCATGGGCATCCGCACGGTCATGGTCACCGGCGACAACGCCGTGACCGCCCGGGCCATCGCCGCCGAGGCCGGCGTCGACGACGTCCTGGCCGAGGCGACGCCGGAGGACAAGCTCGCCCTGATCCGCCGCGAGCAGGAGGGCGGACGCCTGGTCGCGATGGCCGGCGACGGGACGAACGACGCCCCGGCGCTCGCCCAGTCCGACGTCGGCGTCGCGATGGCCTCGGGGACCTCGGCCGCCAAGGAGGCCGGGAACATGGTCGACCTCGACTCGGACCCGACCAAGCTCATCGAGATCGTGGAGGTCGGCAAGCAGCTGCTCATCACCCGCGGAGCGCTCACCACGTTCTCCGTGGCGAACGACGTCGCCAAGTACTTCGCCATCCTTCCGGCCATGTTCGTGGGGTTCTTCCCCCAGCTCGGGCTGCTCAACGTCATGGGGCTGCACTCGCCGGAGTCGGCGATCGTCTCGGCGGTGATCTTCAACGCCCTGGTCATCCTCGCGCTCGTCCCGCTCGCCCTGCGCGGTGTGCGTTACCGGCCGTCCTCCGCGTCAGCACTGCTCCGACGCAACCTGTGCGTCTACGGGCTCGGTGGTCTGGTCGCACCGTTCCTCGGGATCAAGCTCATCGATCTCGCCGTCTCGCTCCTTCCCGGCCTGTGAGGCCGGCGTCCTCTGGAGGGCACTCATGACTCAGTCACAGGCCGTCACGGCCACCGCACGGCGTGCCACGGGCGCGTCGCTCACCCGGCACGCGCTGACCGGGCTCCGGGTGCTGCTGGCGTTCACGCTGCTGGTGGGGGTCGCGTACCCGCTGGCGATGACCGGGGCGTCCCAGCTCCTGTTCGGCTGGCGTGCGGACGGCTCGCTCGTCCGTGCCGACGGCAGCCCGACGCGGGACCGCTCGGAGGCGGTCGGCTCGGCACTGCTGAGCCAGTCCTTCGAGGGCCCGGAGTGGTTCCGCTCGCGGCCGTCCGCCGCGGGCGACGGGTTCGACCCGCTCTCCTCCGGGGGCACCAACCTGGGTCCGGAGAGCCCCGAGCTCGTCGGCTCGGTCCGCGAGCTGCGCGCGGAGGTCGCGGCGACCGAGGGCGTCGACGTCTTCGACGTCCCTGCCGACGCGGTGACGTCCTCGGCCTCGGGGCTCGACCCGCACATCAGCCCCGCGTACGCCGAGCTGCAGGTGCCGCGCGTCGCTCGGGCGCGCGGGCTGCCCGAAGAGGTGGTCCGTGAGCTGGTCGCCGACCACTCCGCCGGACGCTCCCTCGGCGTCCTCGGCGACCCGCGCGTCGACGTGCTCGGCCTCAACATCGCGCTCGACCGGTCCGGCCGTACGATCGGCGGTTGAAGGGGAGTGGAGACATGACGATGCCCGGCGCGGGACCGCGCGCGGCGCGACGAGGCCGCCTGACGGTGTATCTCGGTGCGGCGCCCGGCGTCGGCAAGACCTACGCGATGCTCGACGAGGCCGAACGACGGCGGGGCCGCGGCACGGACGTCGTCGTCGGCCTCGTCGAGACCCACGGGCGTGCGGGCACGGCGGCGAAGGTCGGCACACTGGAGGTGATCCCTCGCCGGGAGGTCACCTACCGCGGCACGAGGCTGACCGAGCTGGACGTGGACGCCGTCATCGCCCGTGCCCCGGAGGTGGTGCTCGTCGACGAGCTCGCGCACTCCAACGCGCCGGGCTCGAAGCACCCCCAGCGGTGGCAGGACGTGCACGATCTCCTGGACGCCGGGATCGACGTCGTCACCACGGTCAACGTGCAGCACCTCGCCTCGCTCACGGACGACGTCGAGGCCATCACGGGCGTGCGGCAGCAGGAGACCTTGCCCGACCAGGTCGTGCGGGACGCGGAGCAGATCCAGCTCGTCGACCTGTCGCCGCACCAGCTCCGACGGAGGCTGGCGCACGGGAACGTGTACCGCTCGGAGCAGATCGACGCCTCGCTCAGCCAGTACTTCCGGGAGGGCAACCTCACGGCGCTCCGTGAGGTGGCGCTGCTCTGGCTCGCCGACAGGGTCGACGACGCGCTCACCCGCTACCGCGTCGACCACGACATCGGGAGCATGTGGCCGGCCCGCGAGCGCATCGTCGTCGCGGTCACCGGTGGCGAGGAGAGCGAGACGCTCGTCCGGCGGGCCAGCCGGATCGCCCAGCGCGCCGCGGGGTCCGAGCTGCTGGCGGTCCACGTGCTGGCGACGGACGGCCTGCCGTCGGCGCCGCCGGCGGCGATCGCCGCCCAGCGCAGCCTCGTGGAGTCCCTCGACGGCACCTTTCACACGGTCCTCGGTGAGGACGTCCCCTCCGCGGTGATCGACTTCGCCCGGGGCGTCAACGCGACGATGGTGGTGGTGGGGGTGTCCCGGCACTCCCGCTGGCGCCAGGCGCTCCTCGGATCCTCGAGCAACGAGATCGCGCGCCTCTCGGGTGCCATCGACGTCCACCTGGTCACGCACGAGAAGGCGCGGACGGGTGTGCGGGTGCCGTCCCGGTTCTCGTCGCTCTCGCGTGGCCGCCGGGTCGCCGGGTGGGTCTCGGCGGTCGTCGTCCCCGCCCTGCTGGCGACGCTCTTCGCGTGGCTCGACCGGGATCCCGACAACCTCCCGAGCCACCTGATGATCTACCTCGCCGGGGTCGTCGCGGTCGCGCTGGTGGGCGGGCGCTGGCCGGCGCTGGTCGCCGCCGTCCTGTCGTTCGTCGTGCTGAACTGGTTCAACACCGAACCGACCGGGCAGCTGGTGGTCGACCGGCCGGAGGACGTGCTCGCGCTGGCCGTGTTCGTGGTGGTGGCGGCCTCGGTCGCGTCCGTCGTCGACCTCGCCGCGCGGCGCACCATCCAGGCGTACCGGGCTCGCGCCGAGGCGTCGACGCTGGCCGCGCTGTCCCGCGCGGTGCTCTCGGGGGAGGACACCGCCGAGGCGATCGTGCAGCGTCTGAACCTGACCTTCGGCCTCGACGAGGTGCGGCTCGAGGCGCGCGGCGCCGAGCGCGCGCGGTGGGAGCCCGTGGCCACGGCGGGACACGCCCGGACGTCGTCGACCGCGACCGTCGTCCGCATCGACGACGGACGCCGGCTCGTGCTGCACGGGCGGGCGCTCGCGGCCAGCGACCGTCAGGTGGTCGAGGCGTTCGGCAGCCAGGCAGGCATAGCGCTCGAGCACCGCGAACTGCGCGAGCAGGCGGCGGCGGCCCGGACGCTGGAGCACGCCGAGGCGACCCGCACGGCGCTGCTCGCCGCCGTCTCGCACGACCTGCGCACACCGTTGTCCGCCATCCGTGCCGCGGTCGACGGGCTCTCGTCGGACGTCAGCCTCGACCTGGAGGACACCGCAGCTCTCGTGGACACGATCCAGGACTCGACGGGCCGCCTGGAGCGGTTGATCGACAACCTGCTGGACCTGTCCCGGCTGCAGACCGGCTCGGTGCAGCCCGTGCTGCGGCGGGCGTCCTTGGAGGAGGTCGTCCCGGTCGCCGTCGAGCCCTGGGTCGGCGCCCTCGACCTGGACCTGCCGGAGGACCTGCCCCTGGTGACCACCGACGTCGGCCTGCTCGAGCGGGTGGTGGCGAACCTCGTGTCGAACGCCGTCCGGCACTCTCCGGCGGGGGCGGCCGTGCGGGTGTCCGCCTCGGCAACCCGGGACAGCATCGAGATCCGCGTGGCCGACGCCGGACCGGGTGTGCCGGACGAGCGCAAGCAGACCATGTTCGCACCGTTCCAGCGCCTGGACGACCGGGGAGGCGCGGGGCTCGGGCTCGGACTCGCCGTCGCGGACGGGCTGGCGACGGCGGTCGGCGCGACGGTCACGGCCGAGGACACACCGGGTGGAGGGCTCACCATGCTCGTCACCGTCCCGCGGGACGGGGTGTCCGCGGACGGGCACCGGGGAGGTGCTGACGGATGACCGGCGAGACGGGCCAGGGGAACCGCGTGCTGGTGGTCGACGACGACGCCGGGCTCGCGCGGGCGCTGGCCATCAACCTGCGGGCGCACGGCTGGGACGTGACGGTGGCCGCGACGGGGGCGGGAGGCCTCGACGCGGCGTCGTCGGCGCACCCTGACGTGATCGTCCTGGACCTGGGCCTCCCGGACGTGCCGGGGCTGGAGGTGCTGCAGGGGATCCGCGGGTGGAGCAGGGTGCCGATCGTGGTGCTCTCGGCACGGGAGCTCAATGAGGACAAGGTCGACGCGCTCGACGCCGGTGCCGACGACTACGTGACGAAGCCGTTCGCCATGAACGAGCTGCTCGCGCGGCTGCGTGCCGCCGTGCGGCGGGCAGCGCCCGCGGCGCCCGCCGCCGCCGTGGTCGAGGCAGGCCGGCTCCGCATCGATCTCGCACGGCGGACGGTCGAGCGGGACGGTGCCGACGTCCGGCTCACCCCGACGGAGTGGTCGCTCCTGGAGGTGCTGGTGCGTCAGCGGGGGCGCATGGTGGGGCGCCTCCAGCTGCTCCAGGAGGTCTGGGGGCCGGGTTACGACACCGAGACCAACTACCTGCGTGTCTACACCGCACAGCTGCGGCGCAAGCTCGAGGACGACCCGGGTCGGCCGCGGCACCTCATCACGCACCCGGGCGCCGGGTACCGCTTCGAGGTCTGAACGGCGTCGGCGCCGCCCGCTCGGTCCGTCTCGCACTGCCTGGAGAACGGCCTTGCGGTAGGACGAAGTCATGGAGTCGAACGGATCGGTGCGACCGTCGCGCCCGCAGGACGAGGACCCGCGGGTGACGGTCGTCGTCGTCAGCCGCAACCGTCGCGACGAGCTGCTCCGCAGCCTCGGGCACCACCGGGCGCCCGTCGTCCTCGTGGACAACGGGTCGACGGACGGCAGCGCCGAGGCGGTGCGCCGGGCGTACCCGGACGTGGAGGTCGTGGAGCTGGGTCGCAACCTCGGTGCCGCGGCCCGGACGGTCGGCGTCGGACGGGCGCGGACGCCGATGGTCGCGTTCGCCGACGACGACTCGTGGTGGACGCCGGGGTCGCTCCGCGCCGCGGCCGACGCGCTGGCCGGCGCCCCGCGCGTCGGGCTGGTGACGGTCGAGGTCCGGGTGGGGGAGTCGCAGGAGGTGGACCCGTTCACGCGGGACCTGGCCGCCTCGCCGCTGCGGGCCCCGGGACGCTCGCTGCCCGGCCTGCGGGTGCTGGGCTTCATGGGGTGCGCGGCGATGGTCCGGCGCAGCGCGTTCCTCGCGGCCGGCGGGTTCGACGACGTCGTCCGCTTCCCCGGGGAGGAGGAGCGCCTGGCGTGGGACCTCAGCGCGGCGGGATGGGACCTCGTGTTCCTGGACGGGCCGGTGGTGCGCCACTTCCCCTCGCCGCGTCGTGACGGCACGGACGACCGGCGCCGGGGGATCGCCCGTGCCCGCGTGCTGACCACGACCATGCGCCTGCCCTGGCGGCGGGTCGCCGCCCGCGTCGCGGCGGAGCTGCGGGCCGGGCCGGGCCCGCGGCGAGGCGTGCTCGACGCGGCGCAGGACCTGCGCGCCGCGCTGCCCCGACGGGAGGTCCTGCCGCGCCACGTGCTCGCCGACCTCGACACGCTCGCCGCGGTGCCCGCACCGCAGGGGGTCGGCACCGGGGGGAGGTGACCATGTCCCCGACCGCCACCAGGACGACCGACCGCAGCGACGCGGACGCGCCCGACTCCCGGGTGGGCGTGGTCGTCATCACCCACCAGCGACGCGCGGAGGTGCTGCGCACGCTCGAGACGCTCCGCCGGCTGCCCGAGCAGCCCCGCGTCGTCGTGGTCGACAACGGGTCCACCGACGGCACCGCCGAGGCGATCCGTGCGCAGCACCCCTGGGTGGACCTCGTGGCGAGCGCGGAGAACCTCGGGGCCGTCGGCCGGAACGTCGGCGTCGACCGGCTCGACACCCCGTACGTCGCGTTCTGCGACGACGACACCTGGTGGGAGCCCGGGTCGCTCCGGCGGGCTGCCGACGCGCTCGACGCGCACCCCGGCGTCGCCGTCGTCACGGCGCGGATCCTGGTGGAGCCCGGCGGACGGGAGGACCCGGTCGTGGCCGAGCTGCGCCACTCCCCGGTGCCGACCGCCGCCGGCCTGCCCGGCCCCGCGCTGGGGAGCTTCCTCGCCGGTGCGTCCGTCCTGCGCGCCGACGCCTTCCGCGCCGCCGGGGGCTTCCACCACCGGCTGTGGCTCGGCGGCGAGGAGGAGCTGCTGGCCGCCGACCTCGCCGCTGCCGGGTGGGAGCTGTGCTATCTCGAGGCGATGACGCTCCACCACCGGCCGTCGTCGGCGCGGGACCCGCACGCCCGGCGACGCGACGGGATCCGGAACACCCTGTGGTTCACCTGGCTCCGGCGTCCGCTGCCCGCGGCGCTGCGCCGCACCCGCGACCTGGTGCGGTCGCTGCCGCGGGACCGCGTCTCGGCGGCCGGCGTCCTGCAGGCGCTGCGTGGGCTGCCCTGGGTACTGCGGGAGCGGCGGGCCCTGCCGACCCATGCCGAGCAGCGGTTCCTCGCGCTGGAGGAGTCGCAACGGACCTCGGCCAGCCGCCGGTATGTGAGCTGACCGCGTCCCGGCGCCGGGACGGAGGCGGACGGCTCAGCGCCCGAACAGCCGGGCGAGGAAACCTCCGGTCGGGGCCTCGTCGTCGTGCCCGCCGCACCACTGCGCGGCGGGGACGCTGCGGCGCACGTCGTCGACGTGCTGGCCGCAGCCGCTCCAGGTGGTCTTGCCGCAGGTGCGGCAGGTGACGGGTCGACACATGGTGGTGCTCCTTCGTCAGGCGAGGGTGAGGAAGAGCTTCTCGAGCTCGGCGGCCGTCAGGCCGTCCTCGGTGGTCTGGTCGGGGTCGGTCAGGCAGTCCTGCATGGCGGTGGAGATGACGGCGTAGCCCGCCTTGTCGAGGGCGCTGGAGACGGCGGAGAGCTGGGTGACGACGTCGCGGCAGGGCTTGCCGGTCTCGACGGCGGTGATGAGAGCGTCGAGCTGGCCGCGGGCGCGCTTGAGCCGGTTGGCGATCTTGCGCTGGGCCGCGGGGTCCGGGATGGCCATGGGGGGTCTCCTGAGGTGTCAGCCGGCGAACGCCGGTTCGTGGGTGGTGAGCAGCTCGTCGGCGGCGGGGCCGAGGGCCGCGCGCAGCGTGAGCATCCCGCCGGACAGCGACGCGGAGTCGAGACCGGCCTGCACCAGGACGCGGTGGGCGATGTGCGACCGCACGCCGGAGCCGCACAGCGCCCGGACGGGCCGGCCGGCGGCGGCCTCCCGGACCTCGTCGAGGCGTTCGCGCAGCTCGGTGTGCGGCACGTTGAGCGATCCGGGGAGGTGACCGGTCGCGAACTCGGCGCGGCTGCGGACGTCCAGGACGAGCGCCTCGGCCGTCACCGCGTCGAGCTCCGCGACGTGCCAGGTCCGCAGCGTGCCGTCGAGCACGTTGCTCGCGGCCATCCCGGCCAGGTTCACCGGGTCCTTGGCGGCGCCGTACGGCGGGGCGTAGGCGAGGTCCAGGTCGATGAGGTCCTCGACGTGCAGGCCGGCGCGGAGCGCGGTCGCGAGCACGTCGATGCGCTTGTCGACCCCGGCACGGCCGACGGCCTGCGCGCCGAGGAGGCGGCCGTCGTCGGCGCCGAAGTGCACGACGAGGTGGATCTGCTCGCTGCCGGGGAACCAGCCGACGTGGTGGCTGGGGTGCAGGTGCAGGGTGTGGAAGGCGGTGCCCGCCGCGGCGAGCGCGGCGCGGTTGGCCCCGGTGGTCGCCGCGGTGAGCTCGCCGACGCGGACGACGGCGGTCCCGACGGCGGCGGGGATCGGCCGCGCGGACGCCGGGCGCAGGACGTGGTCCGCGACGAGGCGTCCGGCACGGTTCGCCGGTCCGGCCAGCGCGACCGGTCGCCGGACGCCGGTGACGGCGTCGGTGCTGACGGTCGCGTCGCCGACCGCCCACACGTCGGGGAGGTTGGTGCGGCCGTGCTCGTCGACGACGATCGCGCCGCGCTCGGTCTCGACACCGGCCCGCGCGAACACCTCGGTGTCGGGCCGGACACCCACGGAGAGGACGACGAGGTCGGCGTCGGCGCGCGTGCCGTCGGCGAGGACGACGACGTCGTGCGCGGCCCCGGGCAGGACCTCGGTGGCGGCGACGCCGGAGCGGACGGCCACGCCGAGCCGCCGGAGCTCGTCGGTCACGAGCGACGCGAGCTCCGGCTCCAGCGGTGGGAGCACGTGGTCGGCGAGCTCGACCACGGTCACGTCCAGGCCTTGCTGGGCGAGGGCCTCGGCGGCCTCCAGCCCGATGAACCCGGCACCGAGCACGACGGCGCGGCGGGCGCCCGCGGTGATCCGCTCCCGCAGGGCGGTGGCGTCGGCGACGGTGCGCAGGGTGCGCACGCGCGGCGAGTCGAGGCCGGGCACCGGCGGCCGGACGGCCTGGGCGCCGGGCGAGAGGATGAGCGCGTCGTAGCGGAGCGTCTCGGTGCCGGCCGCGGTCCGGACGGTGAGGGTGCGGGACGCGGCATCGAGCCCGACGATGTCGTGCCGCGTGCGCACGTCGAGGTTCAGCGCGGCCCGCAGGGACTCGGGCGTCTGGACGAGGAGGGAGTCGGCGGCGGGGATCTCGCCGCCGACGTGGTACGGCAGCCCGCACCCGGCGAACGAGACGTGCTCGCCCCGGTCGAGGACGATGATCTCGGCGCTCTCGTCGAGACGCCGCGCCCGGGCCGCGGCGCTCATGCCGCCGCCGACCCCACCCACGATGACGATTCTCATGCGGTCGACGGTAATACCCCCGGGGGTATTTGTCGAACCGCCTGCTCAGACGTTCGTGCGCACCACCATCTTGCCGACGTTGCCGCCGCGCATCATGTCCAGGAACGCCTGCGGTGCGTTCTCGATGCCGTCGACGACGGTCTCGTCGTAGGCGATCCTGCCGTCGGCGAACCAGCCCGACATGAGCTCCTGGAACCGGGGGGCGTGGTCCATGTAGCTCGGCAGCGTGAAGCCCTGGAGCGTCAGGCTCCGCGTGACGATGTTGGACAGGTTGTCCGGCCCGGGCGTGCGCTCGGTGTCGTTGTACTGCGAGATGGCGCCGCACAGGGCGACGCGCCCACCGGTGTTCATGCGGTCCAGCGCCGCCTCCAGGTGGTCGCCGCCGACGTTGTCGAAGAACACGTCGACGCCGTCGGGCGTGACCTCGCGCAGCTGGCGCCGCACGGGGGCGTCCTTGTAGTTGAACGCGGCGTCGTACCCGTACTTGCCGGTCAGCAGCTCGACCTTCTCGGCCGATCCCGCCGAGCCGATCACTTGCGAGGCGCCGAGCAGGCGGGCGATCTGCCCGACGGCCGTACCCACGGCGCCGGCCGCACCGGAGACGAACACGGTGTCGCCCTCGCGCAGGCCGGCGACGGCGGTGAGGCCGACGTAGGCGGTGAGCCCGGTCAGGCCGAAGATGCCGAGGTAGAGCGACAGTGGCGCGCCGGGGATCTCCGGCACCACCTGGAAGCCGCGGGCGTCCTCCTGGACGACGTCACGCCAGCCGTACTGGTGCTGGACCACCGCGCCGACCGGGACGTCGTCGGACGCGGACTCGACGACGCGGCCGACGGCGCCGCCCGTCATGGTCTCGCCGAGCGCGAAGGGCGGGACGTAGCTCTTGGCGTCGTTCATGCGGCCCCGCATGTACGGGTCGACGGAGACGAACTCGTTGACGACGCGCACCTGGCCGGGCTCGAGGTCGCCGTAGGTCACCTGGACGGTGCGGAAGGTGTCCTCGGTGGGCCAGCCGGTGGGACGGGCGGCGAGCTGGACCTGGGTGGACGTGACGTCGGACATGAGGGGACCTGCCTTGGTTCGGGTGCGGTTTCCGGTCAGTGCACGGGGCTGGGGTGAGCGGTTCAGACGGTGAAGCCGACGACGAGCGCGACGACGGCGAGCAGCGGCAGGACGCCCTGCTTCAGCGCCGCCCCGCGCTTGCCGGGCGAGGAGGCGAACAGCACAAGGGCGGCCGCGGCCATCGACCCGGTGCCGGCGAGCACGAGGGCCGACCCGGCGGCGTCGAGCCCCGAGCCCTCGGCGCCGGCCGCAGCCAGCACGATGCCGACGGCCGTGACGACCGCGAGGAACAGGTTGTAGAAGCCCTGGTTGAACGCCATCTCTCGGGTGGCGGCCGCCTCCTGCTCGCTGGTGCCGAACACCGCGCGGGCGCGCGTGGTCCAGACCACCGACTCCAGCCAGAAGATGTAGACGTGGAGGGCGGCGGCGAGGCCGGCCAGGACGAGTCCGACGACGGTCACGGGTGCTCCCTGCTCGCGCTGCGGTTCTGAAACGATCGGTCCACAATCTATACTGGAACGATCGTTCCAACAACCGGAGGGCAGTGATGGGCAGGGCGCAGGCCTTCGACACCGACCGCGTCGTGCGGGCGGCGCTCGGCGTGTTCTGGCGCTCCGGCTACGAGGCGGCGTCGGTCCCGGCGCTCGAGGAGGCGACCGGGCTGAACCGGTCGAGCATCTACCACGCCTTCGGGTCCAAGCGCGGGCTCTTCGACGCGGCCGTGCAGACCTACCTCGACGACGTCGTCCGGCCGCGCCTGCGCCCGCTGCTCGCCGACCCGGTCGCCCCGGACGCCGTCGTGGAATACTTCACGGGGCTGCGTGACGCGCTCGCGCGCACCGGCGAGATCCAGGCGGACAGCGGCTGCCTGCTCGTCAACACCTCCGGCGCGCCGATCGCCCGCGACGAGGCGGTCCGCCGCACGGTGGCGGACTACCGTGCCGAGCTCCGGGCCGCGCTGGGCCGCGGCGTCGACGCCCGGTTCCCGGCACGCGACCACGCCGAGCGAGACCGGCTCGCCGAGCTGTGCACCTCGCTGGTGGTCAGCGCCTTCGCGCTCGTCCGCGTCGACCCGGACAGCGCCGTGGGCTCGCTGGACAGCGCTCTCGTGCTGCTCGAGGCCTGAGCGCGGTGCGGGTCGGTCAGGCGGGTCGGACCGCGGCGAGCGGCGCGGACTCCTCCAGGCGCGCGTCGAGCATGCGCACGGTGGCGTCGACGGTCGCGAGCGTCGAGGCGTCGTGCGACACCAGCAGCGTCGCCGCCGCCATCTCGCGGGCCAGTCCCGTGATCAGCTCGACCACCTGCGTGCCGCGCTCGTGGTCGAGCGCGGAGGTCGGCTCGTCGACGAGCAGCACCTCGGGCCGCCCGACGAGGGCGCGGGCGATCGCGACCCGCTGACGCTGCCCGCCGGACAGCTGCGCGGGCCGCTTGTGCGCGTGGTCGGCCACGCCGACGGCGTCGAGCAGCTCCATGCCGCGCTCGCGCACGCTGGCCGGGCGCTTCCCGCGCAGGTGGGCGTGCAGCTCGAGCTGCTCCAGCGCCGTCAACGACCCGAGCAGCTGCGGCGACTGGAACACCATGCCGATGCGCTCGAGCCGTACGCGCGTCGAGTCGGCCACCGAGGTGTCGGGCGTGAACACGACGTCAGCACCGATGGTGACCGTGCCGCGGCTGGGCTGGGTCAGTCCGGCCGCGACGGCCAGGAGGCTGGACTTGCCGGCACCGGACGGACCCAGCAGGGCGGTGGTCGTGCCGGCAGGGACGGTGAGGTCGACGTCGTCGACGGCGGTGAGGGTGCTGTCCCCGTCGGGGTAGACGAGGGTGATGTGCTCCAGGTGCAGGTCCACGGGTGGCTCCTTCGGTGCGGGCGAGGACGGTCAGCGGGCGGCGAGGGCCGCGTGCGGGTCGATGCGGGTGATGCGCGCCACCGAGACGCCGGCGCCGACGAGGCCGAGGAGGATCAGGCCCGCGGCGGGCACGAGGGTCGTAGCGGTGGTGACGACGACGGGGACGGCGTCCGGCAGCAGGGTCGCGGCGGCCACAGACAGCCCGGTGCCGACCGCGACGCCACCGACCAGCAGCACCGCGGCCTGTCCGAGGGCGTCGCGCAGCAGGTAGCCGGTGGAGCCACCGAGGGCCTTCAGCACGGCGATGTCGCCGGAGCGGCTGATGGTCCAGACGGTGAAGAACGCGCCCACCACGAGGGCGGAGATGACCAGCAGGAACGCCTGCATCGTGGTCAGCGACGTGTTCTCGCCGGCGAAGGACGACACGGCCGAGCGGGCGTCCGAGGTGGTGACGGTCGTGGTGCCGAGCGCGTCGTCCGCCGCGGCGAGGTCGGCGTCGTCGGTCGTGGTGAGGGCGACGACGGTCGCCACAGGGTCGGCACCGCCGCCGGCGGTCGCGGAGCCGCGGGCGCCGATGTCCTGCCAGTCGTCGAGCGAGGTCCACACGACGGGGGTGTGGGAGAACGACTGGTCGGCCTCCACGGTCGCGGCGACGGTGAGGGCGGTCCCGCCGAGCGTCACGATGTCGCCGGTCTGCGCATCGAGGGCGCCCGCGGCCTCGGGGGTGAGCACGACGGTGCCCGGCTCGACGTCCCCGGCCTCGCCGTCGTCACCCTCGCCGTCAGAACCGGGCACCAGGTTCGTGCCCTCGTCGACGCCGAGCGCGGTCACCGACGCCGTGGTGCCGTCCGTCTCGGCGCGGGTCGTCGCCACGCCCAGCGGGTCGGCGGACTCGACGCCCTCGACGTCGGCCCAGGCATCCCACTGGTCGGCCTCGACGCGCGAGGCGGTGAACTCGGGGGCGTCGTCCTCCGCGGGCATGGAGAACGCGATGTGGTCTGCGGGCAGGTCGGTGACGGCGGACGTCGACTCCCGAGCGAGGCCTGCGGTGAGGGAGGCGAGGAACGTGACGAGGAAGGTGATGAGCACGATCACCACGGACATCAGGACGAAGCGGCCTCGGGCATGCTGCAGATCGCGCAGGGCGACGAACACGGGAACCTCCACACACGTTGGCTGGGACTGCCTCCAGCCTCGGTGTGGGCAGGCGTGCGGTCATCGCGATCCGGGGTGATCCTGCGGAGCCGAAGGTGTGGTCCGCCGATCAACCTTTCGGACGATGCGCCGCCGCCGGGCCTGGCTACCGTGGACAGGTGATCCGCCACCCCCTGCCGTCGGCGACCCGCGGCGTCATCCAGGGACTGGACGTCCTGATCGCGGCCCTCGTCGTGGTCGCCGTGGTGCAGGCGCCCTCGGGCGTCGGCTGGCCTGTGCTGCTCGTCGCGGGAGCGTTCGGCGCGCTCTACGTCTGGGGTCGTCTGGTCGTGCGGGTGCACGAACGGTCCGTGGACACCCCCAGGGGACGCTGGTGGCCGGACGTCGCGTGGATCGCCGCACTCCTGGTCGCCTGGGCCGCGCTGCTGTGGCTGTCCCCGGCGGCGCTCTGGCTCGCGTTCCCGCTCATGCTGCTGCAGATGCACGCTCTCGGTCCCCACCGCGGCGTCGTCGCGGTCGTCCTCACCGCGGTGCTCGCCGTCGCCGACGGCCTGCTGGTGCAGGCCGACGTCGGCGAGCCCTGGACCGGGTTCGTGCTCGGCCCGGTGCTCGGAGCGGCTGTCGCCGTGGGCGTGGTCAGCGGTATCGAGGCGTTCGTCCGCGAGTCCCAGACGCGCCAGCGCACCGTCGACGAGCTGACCCAGGTGCGCCAGCACCTCGCCCAGGCCGAGCGGGAGCGGGCCGTCACCGACGAACGGGCCCGCCTCGCCCGGGACATCCACGACACCCTGGCGCAGTCCCTGTCCGCGATCGAGCTGCTGCTCCGCGCGGCGGACGACGCCGTCGGCACCGACGACGACAAGGCACGGACGCTGATCGAACAGGCGCGCGCCGCGGCGCGCGACAGCCTCGCCGAGGCGCGGCGCGTCGTCGAGGACCTCACTCCCGGTGACCTCGAACGCACCACCCTCGTCGCGGCGCTGCGCCGGGTCGCCGAGCGCGCCGCGACCACCGACGACGACACCGACGACGACACCGACGCCGGACGGCGGAGGCCGTTGGCGGTCTCGGTCCGCACCAGCGGCACGCCCCGCCCCCTGCCGGTTCCGCTGGAGACCGCGCTGCTGCGCATCGCCCAGTCCGCACTCGCCAACGTCACCGAGCACGCGGGCGCCGCCCATGCCCGGATGACGGTGACCTATGACGACGACACCGTCACCCTCGACGTCGTCGATGACGGCACGGGGTTCGACGCCGCACGGCTGGGCGACGACCGAGCCCGCGGACGAGGCTTCGGCATCCCCGCCATCCGCTCGCGCGTCCACGAGCTCGGTGGCACCCTCGCGCTGGAGACCAGCCCCGGCAGCGGGACCGCCGTCGCCGTCACCCTGCCCACCCGAGGACCGGAGGACGCCCCATGATCGACGTCGTCCTCGCCGACGACCACCCGGTGGTCCGCGCCGGGTTGCGCGCCGTCGTCGACAGCCAGCCGGACATGCAGGTCGTCCACGAGACCTCGACCGCCGAAGACCTGCTCGCCTGGCTCGACGACGGCGGCCAGGCCGACGTCATCCTCCTCGACCTGCGCTTCGGCGACGCCCGGATGGGCGGGGCCACAGCCACCGGGACCATCGTGCGCCGGCACCGCACGCCGGTGCTCGTCGTCACCACCTACGGGACCGACGCCGACATCCTCGCCGCCATCGAGGCCGGCGCCACCGGCTACCTCCTCAAGGACGCACCCACCGACGAGCTCGCCCGCGCCGTCCGGTCGGCCGCCGCAGGAGAGGTCGCCCTCGGACCGGACGTACAGCGCCGGCTCCTCGGCCGGATGCGGAGCCCGAGCGAGAACCTCAGCACACGCGAGCTCGAGGTTCTGCGCCTGGTCGCAGCAGGCCGCTCCAACGACGCCATCGCACGCGAGCTCTTCGTCTCCGTCGCCACCATCAAGTCGCACCTGGCCCACATCAACACCAAGCTCGGCACCCGGTCACGCACCGCAGCCGCCGCGACCGCACGCGACCGCGGCATGCTCTGACCTCGAAGCTACCTGAATCCTGGATCTGCCTGAATTCGGGCAGATTCTGGACACTCATGCGCGAGGAGCGCATGATGAACCGGTGACCGACGCCGAGCTCGTCTCCCGCGTGGCGCTCACGACGGGCCTGAACCCGTCGGAGGCGGCGCGCGTGGTCGAGGACGTCCTCGCCTGGTACTCCGAACCGGTCGAGGACTACGTCCGGCGCCGCCACGCGGCCCTGCAGACCTCGGGGCACCGCAACGCCGAGATCTACGCGCGCATCACCACGGAGCTGCAGGACCGCGTCGTGGCCGCGCCGGAGCTCACCGAGCGCCAGGTCCGCCGGATCGTCTACGGATAGCCCACCGGCAGGCATCCACCCCTCACACCCGTCACCACCCTGGAGCAGCACCCATGTGCGGAATCGTCGGCTACGTCGGCCCCCAGCAGGCAGCACCCGTCCTCGTCGAGGGCCTGACACGCCTGGAGTACCGCGGCTACGACTCGGCCGGCGTCGCCGTGCTCAACCCGCGCTCGAGCGCCAACCCGTCGCGGGTGGTCCGCGCCCAGGGTCGTGTCCGTGACCTCGAGGCCGCCCTGCCCGCGCGCCTGGCCGGCACCACCGGCATCGGCCACACGCGCTGGGCGACCCATGGCGAGCCCAGCGAGCGCAACGCCCACCCGCACACCTCGGCCGACGGCCGGGTCCACGTGGTCCACAACGGGATCATCGACAACTTCGCGACGCTGCGCAGCCGGCTGGCCGACGACGGCGTCGAGCTCACCTCCGACACCGACACCGAGGTGGTCGCCCACCTCGTGGCGCGCGAGCTCGCGACCGGGCTGAGCCTCGAGGACGCGGTGCGTGCCGCCGTCGCGCAGATCGTGGGGACCTACGCCCTCGCCGTGCTCGACACCCAGACCCCCGAGCGGATCGTCGTGGCCCGCAACGGCTCCCCGCTGCTGCTCGGGGTGGGCGACGGCGAGATGTTCGTCGCCTCGGACCCTGCCGCGATCGTGCGGCACACCAGCCAGGTCGTGCTGCTCGACGACGGCGACTTCGCCACCGTCACCGCCGACGGCTTCCACAGCTTCACCGACGGCGAGGAGCGCACGGCGCGGGCCGCCGTCACGATCGACCTCACCGTCGAGGAGCTGGAGCTCGACGGCCACGAGCACTTCATGCACAAGGAGATCCACGAGCAGCCGGAGTCCGTGGAGCGGATGCTCACCGGGCGCCTCGACGACCGCTTCGGCACCGCCAAGCTCGCCGGCCTCAACCTCGAGCCGCGCGACCTGCGCCGCTTCGAGCGCGTCAAGGTGCTCGGCTGCGGGTCCGCCTACTACGTCGGCCAGCTCGGGGCCTCGATGATCGAGGACCTGGCGCGCATCCCCGCCGACGCCGAGCCCGCGAGCGAGTTCCGCTACCGCAACCCGATCATCGAGCCGAGCACGCTGTACGTGGTCGTCAGCCAGTCCGGCGAGACCGCCGACACGCTCTTCGCGGTGCGCGAGGTGCAGCGCAAGGGCGGCACCGTCGTCGGCCTCGTCAACGCCGTGGGCTCGTCCATCGCCCGGGAGGTCGACGGCGGGGTCTACCTGCACGCGGGCCCCGAGGTCGCGGTGGCCTCCACCAAGGCGCTGACGCACATGTCGATCGGCTTCGCGCTGCTGGCGCTGACCCTCGGGCGGGTGCACGACCTGTCGTTCGCCGACGGCCGGCGCATCATCGCCGGGCTGCGGGCGATCCCCGGCCAGATCGCCGAGATCCTGGCCGGCGAGGAGGCGCTCGCCGCCGCCGCGAAGGAGCTCTCGACGGCCCCGAGCCTGTTCTTCGTCGGCCGCGTGCGGGGCTACCCCGTCGCGCGCGAGGGTGCGCAGAAGTTCAAGGAGATCACCTACCGGCACGCCGAGGCGTACCCGACGAGCGAGCTCAAGCACGGCCCGCTCGCCCTCATCAGCCCCGAGCTGCCGTCGGTCGCGATCATCCCGGACGACGACCTCGTGGAGCGCAACATCACGGCCGCCCAGGAGATCCGGGCACGCGGTGGCGCCGTCGTCGCGATCACGCACCCGGGCGTCGAGCTCGGCGACGCGGCGACCTCCCGGATCGAGGTGCCGCGCAACGAGGTCGAGCTCGACCCGATCCTCCTGACGATCCCCACCCAGCTCCTCGGCTACCACGCCGCCGTGGCGCTCGGCGAGGACGTCGACCGGCCGCGCAACCTGGCGAAGTCCGTCACCGTGGAGTGACGCGCCCCGCTACGCGGCGGGGGAGAACTCCCAGTGCCACGGCTCGTAGGGTCCCGCCCCGCCCTGGCGGGCCCAGGCCGGGTTGGTCCACCCCGCCGCGGGGCCGTGCTCGGCCAGCCAGGCCCAGCGGTCGCCGGAGTAGGACTCCGGGCAGATGTCGATCGCCAGGCCCCAGCCGTGGTTCGACGTGCCCGGAGCAGCCGCCAGGCCCGGCTTCTGGGCCTTGAGCACGACCTGCTGGTCGTAGCTGCGGTAGCCGTCCGTGATGCACATCCGCTCGCCGAACTGCTCGACGTACGCGTCGTTCAGCGCGGCGAGGGCGGTCGCGGCGTCGGCGCGCAGGAGCACCGCGCCGGCCCACGGCGCGCAGAGGTCGGCCGTCGAGAGGCGGCCGTTGCTGCCCTGAGGGTCGATGCTCGGGTCGCAGCCCGGTGGCGGCACGCGCTCGTCCGGCGCGGCCGGTGCCGGCTCGGCCGGCACGATCTTGATCGCGTCCCGGTCGATGCGGTCGCCGTCCCGGGACACCTTGGCCCCCTGGTCGACGACGATCGCTTCCACTGAGCGTGGCGCGCGGGCCGTGCCGGAACGCGAGGCGGCCGCGCCGTCGGACCGCTCGGCGACGGCCCGCTCGGCCGCGGCCAGGGTCGCCGGGTCGATGGTCGTGGTGGCGCTGCCCTCGGCGTTGGCCTCCTCCGGCAGGACGGCGGGGGCGACGACGGCGGACGCGGTGGCCAGCGCGAGGGCGAATCCGGCGCCGACCCGGCCAGCGCGGGGCGGACGGGCGGCGCGCGCGGCACCGGTCGAGCGGGTCGGACCGGCTGAGCGGGTCGCACCGGTCGAGCGGGTCGCGCGGGGAGCGCGGGCGGGCGGCTCGGCGAAGTGCCGGCCGCGGCGCGCCCGGCTCATCGGGCCCCCTCGCGGCGGCGCGGGGTCGGGGTGGTGCTGGACGTGGTCGCCCCGCCGGTGCGGCCGGGCGCGCGGGTGTGCCTGGTCATCGTCATCTCCTGTCGCCTTCGGGGTTAGCTGTCGGATTCGGGTCGGAGACTGACCCGGCCGACGCGCACTGCGCGTCGGCTTCACCCCAAGGGCGCCGTGGCGCCCGTCGTTGGTTCCCCCGCCCCGTGTCTGCTTCGGTCGACGACGCACGGTGACAGGGCTCGGCGCCCGCGCGACGTACCCCGCGACCTGGCGAGGTAGGCAGAACCTACCCCGCCGGGACCGGGTTTGTCACGAACGGATAACGGCATGCCGGCTTCTGTCTCGGGTTGCCTCGGAGAGCGCCTGCGGTGCGCCTCCGGGTGCGCTGCTCCTCGGCGCCTGCCAGGATCGCGAGGACGGCGACCGACGGCGCGGGTGGGGCGGCGACATGGCGGAGCGGACTGACGGGGCTGGCCCCTCGACGGGCACCCGCGTGGGCGTGCTCACCCTCACCGCGATGGTGGTCGGGTCGATGGTCGGTGCCGGCGTGTTCTCGTTGCCGCGCCGCTTCGCCCAGGAGACCGGTGTCGCCGGGGCGATCGTCGCCTGGGCGGTCGCCGGGGCGGGCATGCTCACCCTGGCGCTGGTCTTCCAGCGGCTCGCGGTCCGCAAGCCGGAGCTCGACGCCGGGGTCTACGCCTACGCCAAGGCCGGGTTCGGCGACTACACGGGGTTCTTCTCGGCGGCGGGCTACTGGGCGAGCGCCTGCGTCGGCAACGTGACCTACTGGGTCCTCATCATGTCCACGCTGGGCGCGTGGTTCCCGCAGCTCGGTGCCGGCGACACGCTGCTCGCGGTCGCGCTGTCGTCCGCCGGGCTGTGGCTGTTCTTCCTGCTCGTGCGGCGGGGGATCCAGGAGGCCACGGCGATCAACAGGGTCGTCACCGTGGCCAAGCTGGTGCCGATCGTCGTCTTCGTGCTGATCGCCGTCTTCGTCTTCGACCCGGCCGTCTTCGCCGGGAACTGGGCGGGGGAGTCCTACGGGTCCCTCTTCGACCAGGTGCGCGACACCATGCTCGTGACGGTCTTCGTGTTCCTCGGCGTGGAGGGGGCCAGCGTCTACTCGCGGCACGCGCGCCGCCGGGAGGACGTCGGCCGGGCGACCCTGCTCGGGTTCGGCAGCGTGCTCGCGGTGTTCGCGTCGGTGACGATGGTGTCCTACGGGATCATGCCGGTGGAGGAGATCGCCGAGCTCCGGCAGCCGTCGATGGCCGGGGTGCTGGAGGCCGCCGTCGGTGACTGGGGGACCGCCTTCGTCAGCGTCGGCCTGATCATCTCGGTGCTGGGTGCCTACCTCGCCTGGACGCTGATGGCCGCCGAGGTGCTCTACGTGGCAGCCAAGGACCGCGACATGCCGCGCTTCCTCGCGCGCGCCACCGACCGGGACGTGCCGGTGAACGCCCTGTTCCTCAGCACCCTGCTGTCGCAGGTCGTGCTGGTGGTCACCCTGTTCTCCGCCGACGCGTTCGACTTCGCGCTCGACCTCACCGCCGCGATGTCGGTGATCCCGTTCCTGTTCGCCGCGGCCTACGCGCTCAAGCTCCGCGCGACGCGCGAGACGTACGACGGCGCCCCGCGGGCGACGCTGCGCGCCGACCTGGTGGTGGCGGTGCTGGCGACGGTCTACACCACGTTCCTGGTCTTCGCGGCGGGACTGTCGTTCCTGCTGATCTCCCTCATCTTCTACGCCCCGGCGACGCTGCTGTTCGCGATGACGCGCCGTGAGCAGGGTCGGCGGGTGTTCGCGCCGGCCGAGCTGGTCGTCTTCCTGGCCGTCACGGCCGGGGCGGTGGCCGGCGTCGTCGGGCTCGTGTCGGGCTGGATATCCCTGTGAGCGAAGGAGAAGCATGACTGCACACGTGGGCGGCGCCGTGACGCACGGCGTCCACTCCGAGGTGGGCCGGCTGCGCAAGGTCCTGGTGTGCGCGCCGGGCCTGGCGCACGAGCGCCTGACCCCGACCACCTCCGACGAGCTGCTGTTCGACGACGTCATGTGGGTCGAGGCGGCCCAGCGGGACCACCTGGACTTCGTCAACAAGCTGACGAACCGGGGCGTCGAGGTGGTGGAGCTGCACGACCTGCTCGCGGAGACGATGGCGCTGCCCGAGGCGCGGTCGTGGCTGCTGGACCGCAAGGTGGTGCCGAACCGGGTCGGGCTCGGGCTGGTGGAGGGCACCCGCGCCTATCTCGACTCGTTGTCCGCGCCGGAGCTGTCCCGGTTCCTGGTGGGTGGGCTGTCCACGGCCGACCTGCCGGGGGACTACCGCACGGGCTACGTGTCGCTCGCCCAGGAAGCGCCGGACGCCCGGGAGTACCTGCTGCCGCCGCTGCCGAACACCCTGTACACCCGGGACACGACGTGCTGGATCTACGGCGGCCTCACGCTCAACCCGCTGTACTGGCGGGCACGCAAGGACGAGACGCTGCTGATGAAGGCGATCTACTCGTTCCACCCGGAGTACCGGGACGCCACGGTGTGGTGGGGGGACCCGGAGCAGGACTGGGGTCAGGCCACGCTCGAGGGCGGCGACGTCATGCCGGTGGGTGCCGGCGTCGTCCTGGTCGGCATGAGCGAACGGACGTCGCGCCAGGCCATCAGCCAGTTCGCCAAGGCGTTGTTCGACGCCGGAGCGGCGCAGCAGGTGGTCGTGGCCGGCATGCCGCGGCTGCGGGCGGCGATGCACCTGGACACCGTGTTCACGTTCGCCGACCGGGACCTGGTCACGGTGCACCCGACCATCGTCGACAGCATCCACCCGTACGTCCTGCGCCCGACCGACCGCTCGCCCGGCGTGGAGGTCACGGACCGCGGGGGCACCCCGTTCGTCGACGTGGTCGCCCACGCCATGGGGCTGGACCGGCTGCGCGTGGTCGAGACGGCGGGGGACGTGTACGCCTCGGAACGCCAGCAGTGGGACTCGGGCAACAACGCGGTGGCGCTCGAGCCCGGGGTGGTCTTCACCTACGACCGCAACACGCTCACCAACGCGGCGCTGCGGCGCGCGGGCGTCGAGGTCATCACGATCGTCGGCGCCGAGCTCGGTCGCGGGCGCGGTGGCGGGCACTGCATGACGTGCCCGATCGTGCGGGACCCGCTGGACTGAGCGCTCACTCCCGGTAGGCCGCGGCGAACGCGGGCGACGGCTCGATCGGCTGGATGACGTCGACGAGGACGCCGTCGGGCGCCTCGACGATGAAGTGCCGCTGCCCGAAGTCCTCGTCGCGCAGCGCCAGCACGGGCTCGAGGCCGTGCACCGCGACCAGACGGCGGTGCTCCGCGTCGACGTCGGTCACCTCGAGGTTGAGCAGCAGTCCCTGGACGGGGCGGCCGAACCCGGCGGGCACGGTGGGGTGCGCGGCGTCGAGCAGGGCCAGCTCGAACGCGCTGCGACGCAGGCTCACGTACCAGTCGGCCTCGAACGTGGTCTCGAAGCCGAGGACGCGGTGGTAGAAGTCGGCCGCGGCGCTCACGTCCGCGGACATGAGGACGGGGTAAAAGCTGGTGGCGGTCATGGCGCTCCTCGGCTCGATACGTACACTGCGTATGCCAACCACTATACATGCGCTGTGTATGTCAGGAGGACCCATGCCACGCGCTACCGCCGCGGCCGCTGCCGAGACGGCCCGGCGTCTCGTCGAGATCGCCGCCGACCTGTTCGCCGAGCGGGGCTACGCCGCCGTCGCGCTCGACGACGTCGCCACCGCGGGCGGGGTGACGCGGGGGGCCGTCTATCACCACTACGGGAGCAAGGCCGGCCTGTTCCGGGCGGTGACCGCGCACCTGCAGCGAGAGGTTGCGGCGACTCTCGTCGAAGCGGCGGAGGCCGCCGGCGGACCCGCAGACCGGCTGCGGGCCGGGAGTCACGCGTTCCTCGACGCGATCACCGCGCCGCGGATGGTGCGCATCCTGCTCGTCGAGGCGCCCGCCGTCGTCGGCTGGCAGGTGTGGCGGGCGCTGGACGCCGAGTCGTCGGCCGTCCACCTGCGGGAAGCCCTCGCCGAGGCGGGGGTGCCCGCGGCCCTGCTCGACGCGCTGACGGCCCAGCTCTCCGGCGCGATGAACGAGGCCGCGCTGTGGCTCGCCGAGCGCGACGGTGACGCGGAGGCGCGTGAGGCCGCGCACCGGGCGCTCGACGTCCTGCTCGACGCGGTGGCGCCGCCGCCCTGACGCGCGGGGGCGCGCAGCGCCATGACCTGCGGATGCAGAAGTGGCCCGACATTTGCTTGACAGCAAACAGAAGTCGCGTAGTGTGCGCGACATGGTCAATGATGACGACGTCCGTGGAACCCGTACCGGTGTCTGGTTCATCGGCGCTCGCGGCTCGGTCGCGACGACCGCCACCGTCGGCGCGCTCGCCCTCGCCCGGGGCGGCACCGCGCCGACCGGTCTGGTCACGGAGCTCGAGGAGGTGTCCCGAGCAGGGCTGCCGGCCCTCGACGGCCTGGTGTTCGGCGGGCACGACCTCGCCGGCAGCATGGTCGAACGGGCCCACGAGCTCGCGCGCTCGGGCGTGGTGCCGCCCGGCACGGTCGCGGAGGTGCTCGACGAGCTCGCCGAGATCGACGCCCGGGTCCGCCCGGGCGCCACCGGCGCCGCGGACCGGGCCACCACCGACCGGCTCGAGCAGGACCTGCGGTCCTTCCGGGCCGAGCACGACCTCGACCACCTCGTCGTCGTCGACGTCTCCAGCACGGAGCCGCCCTCGCCCGAGGCGGCCCGCATCGGCAGCCTCGACGAGCTCGACCGCGCCCTCGACGCCGGGACCGCGGCCCTGCCGCCGTCGTCCCTCTACGCCTATGCCGCGTTCCGGGCCGACTGCCCGTTCGTGGAGTTCACGCCGTCCACCGGCCCGCACGTGCCCGCGCTCGAAGAGCTCGCCAAGGCCCGCCACCTGCCGTGGGCGGGGCGGGACGGCAAGACCGGCGAGACCCTGCTCAAGTCGGCGCTGGCGCCCATGTTCGCGATGCGCTCCCTCGAGGTCCGCTCGTGGGCGGCGTTCAACATCCTCGGGGGCGGGGACGGCCGGACGCTCGCGGACCCCGCCGCCGCGGCCAGCAAGACCGCCACGAAGGCCATGGCGCTCGAGGCGATCCTCGGCTACCCCGTCGACGGGCCGGTCCGGATCGACCACGTCGCCGACATGGGTGACTGGAAGACCGCCTGGGACCACGTCTCGTTCGAGGGCTTCCTCGGCACCCGCATGCGCATGCAGGTCACCTGGGAGGGCTGCGACTCCGCGCTCGCCGCGCCGCTGGTCCTCGACCTCGCCCGCCTCCTGGCCCGGGCGCAGCAGGCCGGCCAGTGCGGCCCCGTCGCCGCGCTCGGGTTCTTCTTCAAGGAGCCGCTGGGCGGCACCTCGCACGCGCTCACCGACCAGTGGCAAGCGCTCACCCGCTGGTGCGCCGAGCTGGCCGCCGACGCCGGCCCGGCCGCCGACGCCGGCCCGGCCGCCGACGCCGACGCGGCGGTCGCGCCGTCCGACGGCGTCGCATGAGGTGGCGCGACCTCGCCGAGCTCGTCCGGCTCCCCGCGGCGCTCACCGTCCCCGGTGACACGCTGGTCGGCGCCGCGGCCGCAGGCTGGCCGAGCGGGCGGCGCACGGCGGCGCTGCCCGTCGCCTCGGCGGCGCTCTACTGGGCGGGTATGGCCCTCAACGACTGGTCGGACCGGGAGCTCGACGCCGTCGAGCGCCCGGAGCGCCCCGTCCCGTCGGGCCGCGTTGCGCCGAACGAGGCGCTGGGTACCGCCGCCGCGCTCACCGGCGTCGGGCTCGCGTTCGCCGCGGTGGCCGGGCGCCGGCCGCTCGCCGTGGGGACGGCGCTGGCAGCCGCGGTGTGGACGTACGACCTCGTCGCCAAGCCGACGGCGGCCGGTCCCGTGGTCATGGCGTCGACCCGGTTCCTGGACGTGCTGATGGGCGCCGGCGGCCGACGCGCCGCCCTCGCCCCGGCGGCGGCGCTGGGCGTGCACACGCTCGCCGTCACCGCGGTCTCGCGGGGCGAGGTGCACGGCACGACCGTCGGCACGGCCCGCGCGGCCGTGGCCGCCACCGTGGGCACGGGCACCGCGGCAGCCCTCGGCGCGCTGGTGGGTGCGCGCCGCGACACCGGCAGTGGCGCGGCGACGTCGGTCGCCGGACCTGCGCTCGCCGCCACCTACGTGGCCGCCGTCCTCCCGGCCCAGGCTGACGTCGTCCGGGCGCCCGACGCCGGGAACGCCCGGCGCGCGACCGGCGTCGGCATCCGCGGGATGGTCCCCCTCCAGGCGGCCCTGCTCGCCGGGCAGGGAGCCGTCGGCGCCGCGCTCGCCCTCCTGGCCGTGGTCCCGTTGGCGCGGGCCGGCGCCCGGGTGGTGAGCCCCACGTGATCACTCTGGCGTACGGGACCAACGGGCTGACCGACCACCGCCTCGACGACGCGCTCGGCCTGCTCGCCGAGCACGGGTACGGCGGCGTGGCCCTCACCCTCGACCACATGCACCTGGACCCCCTGGCCCCCGGCCTCGCGGCCCGCACGGCGCTGGTGCGGGGGATGCTAAAGCGCCACGGCCTGCAGGTGGTCGTCGAGACCGGCGCCCGCTACGTGCTCGACCCGCGGCGCAAGCACGAGCCGACGCTGCTGTCCGACGACGGCGCCGAGCGCCGGCTCGACCTGCTGCGTATCGCCGTCGACGTCGCCGCGGACCTCGGGTCGCGGGTCGTCCACCTGTGGTCCGGGATCCTGCCGGCGGGCACCTCGCCGGCGACGGGGCGGGCGCGCCTGCTGGCCGGCCTCGAGGAGCTGCTCCCCGTCGCGGAGGCCGCGGGGGTCGTCCTCGCGTTCGAGCCCGAGCCGGGGATGCTCGTCGAACGGGTCGACGACGTGCTCGACCTGCGCCGCGCGCTCGGCGACCCGGACGCCCTGCGGCTCACCGTGGACGTCGGTCACCTCACCTGCGTGGAGGACGCCCCCGGACCCGACGTGGTGCGGCGGGTGGGGGACCTGATCGCCCACGTGCAGGTGGACGACATGGTGCGTGGCGTGCACGAGCACCTCGAGCTCGGCACGGGGGCGGTCGACCTGCCCGGGGTCCTGGCCGCGCTGCACGAGTCCGGGTTCGACGGCCTGGCCGCCGTCGAGCTGCCCCGCCACTCGCACGCCGCCGCACGGCTCGTCGCGTCGAGCGCCGAGGCGATCCGCGCCGCGGCGCACGCGGCGGACGTCCCGCTCCGGGAGCGGGCCCCGCTCCAGACCCAGGAGGTGACCAGATGACCGCCGAGGAACGCCTCGCCGCACTCGTCGAGGAGGTCCGGCACGACCCCGCGGCGCTGCCGCTGGCGTCCGCCCGGGCCGCCCGGGTCGTCGGGCGTGGCCCTGGCCTGGACGGCCGCCGGATCGAGGACGTCGCCCGGTCCCGGCTGCTGGTGACCGCCTGCGAGGCGGTGGGGCCGGACGGGGCGGCCGACGTCGTCGCCGCGCAGTACGCCGTGGGTGACGCCGACGAGCGCCGGGCCGTGCTGCTGGCGCTGCCCGAGCTCGCCGACCGGGGGCTCGGCGACGGCGCGGTGCCCGTCGTCCTCGACGCGCTGCGCACCAACGACACCCGGCTCGTGGCCGCCGCCATGGGGCCGTACGCCGCCGCGCACCTGCCGGCGGACGCCTGGCGCCACGGCGTCCTCAAGTGCCTCTTCACCGGCGTGCCGCTCGCCGCGGTCGCGGACCTGGACGTCCGCCGGGACGCCGAGCTGGACCGCATGGTCCGCGCGTTCGCCGAGGAGCGCGAGGCCGCCGGCCGGGACGTCCCCGCGGACGCGCACCGGCTGCTGGCCGCCGCCGACCGCTGACCGAGCTGACCGACCGATCCCTCCGCGACGCCGCGGACCGACCCGAGGAGAGTGCCGTGCGCATCTTCGACCCGCACATCCACATGACCTCCCGGACGACCGACGACTACGAGGCGATGCACGCCGCCGGGGTGCGCGCCGTCGTCGAGCCCGCGTTCTGGCTGGGCCAGCCGCGCACGTCGGTCGGCTCGTTCGTCGACTACTTCGACGGTCTGCTGGGGTGGGAGAGGTTCCGGGCCGCGCAGTTCGGCATCGCCCACCACGCCACCATCGCGCTGAACCCGAAGGAGGCGAACGACCCGCGGCTGCTGGAGGTCCTCGACCTGCTCCCGCGCTACCTGGAGAAGGACGGCGTGGTCGCCGTCGGCGAGGTCGGCTTCGACTCGATGACCGACGCCGAGGAGAAGGTGATGGTGCGCCAGCTCGAGCTGGCCGGCGAGCACGACCTGCCGGTCATGGTGCACACCCCGCACCGCGACAAGGTGGCCGGCACGCGGCGCACGCTGGAGATCGTCGGCCAGGTCGGCCTGCCGCCGGAACGGGTGCTCGTGGACCACCTCAACGAGAAGACCGTCGACCTGGTCGACGACGCCGGGTGCTGGGCGGGCTTCTCGGTCTACCCGGACACCAAGATGGACGAGGACCGCATGGTCGCGATCCTGGACCGCCGTGGGCTCGACCGGGTGCTGGTCAACTCCGCCGCGGACTGGGGGCGCTCGGACCCGCTGAAGACCTACCGCACGGGGCAGGCCATGCTCGCGGGCGGCTACTCCGACGACGACGTGGACCGCGTGCTCTGGCGCAACCCGGTCACGTTCTACGGCCAGAGCGGGCGGCTGCTGCTCGACGACGTCGCGGACGACGCCGGGGACTTCGCGGGCAACACGCTCCAGCGGGGGGAGCCGCTGGCGCCGGGCGGCGCGGCCACCGCGGGTTCGGAGGGCTGAGCCGTGCGCCTGCGTCACCCCGACGGGACCGTCCTGCACGTGTCCTACGGCACCAACGTCCACCCGGCGCAGGACGTCGACGGGCTCGTCGAGCAGGTCCGCCGGTTCGCAGGTCCGGTCCGGCGCCGTCTCGGCGTCGACCGCCTCGGCCTCGGCCTGTGGCTCCCCGCCGAGGCGACGCGTCGGCTCGCGACGGACCCCGCCGCCGTCGGTCTGCTCCGCAAGGCGCTCGACCGGGAGGGCCTGGAGGTCGTCACCGTCAACGCGTTCCCGTACGGCAACTTCCACGCGCCTGTGGTCAAGAAGGCGGTCTACCGCCCGGACTGGACCGAGGACGACCGGCTGCACTACACCCTCGACTGCGCGCAGGTGCTCGGCGAGCTGCTGCCCGACGACGTCGCGCGCGGCAGCATCAGCACCCTGCCGCTGGGCTGGCGCGAGCCGTGGGACGCCGCCCGGGCGCGGGCGGCCCGCGAGCGGGTCGACCGGCTGGCCGAAGGCCTCGGCGCGCTCGAGGACCGGACGGGCCGGACGGTGCGGGTCGCGTTCGAGCCCGAGCCCGGCTGCGTCGCCGAGACCACCGAGGGGCTCGCCGAGCACCTGGACGGGGTCGATACCGAGCGCCTCGGTGCCTGTGTGGACCTGTGCCACCTGGCCACGGAGTTCGAGGACCCCGCCGAGGCGCTCGCGAACCTGCACGGCGCGGGGCTGGCCGTGGTCAAGACGCAGGTCTCCGCCGCGCTGCACTGCGACGACCCGACGGACCCCGAGGCGCTGGCCGCGCTGGAGGAGTTCGTCGAGGCCCGGTTCCTGCACCAGGTGCGCGAGCAGCGGGACGCGTCCGTGCAGCGCCGCGACGACCTGCCGGACGCGCTGGGCCGGACCGGTCCCGCGGACGCTCTCCCGGGGGAGGGGCCGTGGCGGGTGCACGTCCACGTGCCGCTCCACGCGGACCCGCGCCCGCCGCTGCGGAGCACGCGAGACGTGCTCACGGACGCGCTGGGGCTCCTGGTCGGGGGCGCCCACCCGCTCGTGGACCACCTGGAGACCGAGACGTACACGTGGTCGGTGCTGCCCGCGCACCTGCGGCCCCGCGACGACGACGGCCTGGTGGCCGGCATCGCGGCGGAGCTGGACTGGACGCGCGCGCGGCTCGTCGACCGGGGGATGGAGGTCCTGTGAACCGGATGCTGGTGCTCGACGTGGTCGGGCTGACGCCGCGCCTGCTGGAGCACATGCCGCGCCTGCGGGCGCTGGCCGAGGGGGGCGGCCGGGCCGAGCTGGGCACGGTGCTCCCGGCCGTCACGTGCTCGGTGCAGTCGACGTTCCTGACGGGCCGGCTGCCGCGGGACCACGGGATCGTCGGCAACGGGTGGTACTTCCGCGACCTCGGCGAGCCGCTGCTGTGGCGTCAGCACCACCGGCTGGTGCAGGGCGAGAAGGTCTGGGAGACGATCCGGCGCGAGCAGCCGGGCTACCGGGTCGCCAACGTGTGCTGGTGGTACGCGATGGGGTCGACGGCGGACACGACGGTCACGCCGCGCCCCGTCTACCGGGCGGACGGGCGCAAGGAGCCGGACTGCTGGACGTGGCCGCCGGAGCTGCACGACGAGCTCGAGGCCGAGCTGGGGCCGTTCCCGCTGTTCACCTACTGGGGGCCGACGGCGGGCATCGCGTCCTCGCGGTGGATCGTCGCGGCGGCCCGCAGGTTGCTGCCGGACCACGACATGACGCTGGTGTACGTGCCGCACCTCGACTACGACCTGCAGCGGTTCGGGCCGGACGGCCCCGAGGCGGTGGCGGCCGCGCAGGCGGTGGACGAGGTGCTCGCACCGCTGCTGGACGACGCCGAGCGGACCGGGACCACCGTCGTCGCGCTCAGCGAGTACGGCATCACGGCGGCGCGCCGTCCGGTGGACGTCAACCGGGCGCTGCGCCGGGCCGGGCTGCTGCACGTGCACACCAACGCGACCGGCGAGCTGCTGGACCCGTGGACGTCGCGGGCGTTCGCCGTCGCGGACCACCAGGTGGCGCACGTCTACGTGCCCGACGCGGACGACCTGGCCGAGGTGTCCGAGCTGCTGGCGGCCCTGCCGGGCGTGGCCGAGGTGCTGGACGCCGCAGGCCGCGCGGCGTACGGCCTGGACCACGAGCGGGCCGGGGACCTCGTCCTCGTCGCGGAGCCGGACGCATGGTTCACGTACTACTACTGGCTGGACGACGAGCGGGCGCCGGACTTCGCGCGGTCGGTGGAGATCCACAAGAAGCCGGGCTTCGACCCGGCCGAGCTGTTCTGGGACGGCCCCTGGGCGAAGGTGCGGGCGGCGATGCACGTGGCCCGCAAGAAGCTCGGCCTGCGCTCGTCGATGCGGGTGGTGCCGCTCGACCCGGCGCCGGTGCGCGGCACGCACGGCCGCCTGCCCGCCGATCCGGCGGACGGTCCGGTGCTGCTGTCCTCGGTGCCCCTCGACGGCACGGAGCGGCTGGAGGCGACCGAGGTGCGGGACCTGCTGCTCAGGCTGTCGCGGCGGCGGAGTCCGGTGGGCTGACGGCCTCCCCGGTGAGCAGCTCCGGGTGGGCGAAGGCGTGCTCGGCGGCGGAGTGCGCGCCGCCGAGCACGCCGGCCCGCGGCCCGGCGATGCTGGTGACGACCCGCAGGTGCTGGGTCGCGAGCGGCAGCGACCGCGCATAGACGATCTCGCGGATGCCGGCGATGAGGTGCTCCCCGGCGCGGGACATGGACCCGCCGACCACGACGGCGGACGGGTTGAGCAGGCTGACGCAGCCGGCGAGCACGGCGCCGATGGACCGGCCGGCCTCCCGCACGGCCGCAGCGGCCCGGAGGTCGCCGTGCCGGACGAGCTCGACGACGTCGTTGGTGGTCTCGGCCGTGAGCCCCTGCGCGGCGAGGCGGGCAGCCACGGCGCCGCCGCCGGCGATCGCCTCGAGGCAGCCGGTGTTGCCGCACGTGCACGGGACCGGGTCCGCGCCGGGCACGGCGATGTGGCCGAGGTCGCCGGCGCTGCCCTGCGCGCCGCGGTGGATCCTGCCGTCGGCGACGATGCCGGAGCCGATGCCCGTGGCCACCTTGACGTAGAGCAGGTGCCCGACGGCGGGCAGGGCGGTGGCGTGCTCGCCCAGGGCCATGAGGTTGACGTCGTTGTCGACGAGCACGGCGAGGTCGCCCAGCCGGTGTCGGAGCGCTCCCACGACATCGCTGCCGTCCCAGCCGGGCATGATCGGCGGCTTGGTGGGGCGCCCCGTGGTGTGGTCGACCGGTCCCGGCAGGCCGACGCCCAGGCCCACCACGTCGCGGAGCGGGCGGTCGAGGCGGGCGACCAGGCCCGTGACGACCTCGGCCACCCGGTCGAGCACGACGTCCGGGCCGTCGGCGATGTGGAGCTGCTCCATGTGCTCGGCGAGCTCGCGGCCGGTGAGGTCGGTGACGGAGACCCGGGCATGGGTGGCCCCCAGGTCGACCCCGACGACGAGCCGTGCGGCGGGGGCGAGGGCGAACGTCGCCGCGGGCCGCCCCCCGGTCGAGCCCGCGTCGCCCACCGGGGCCACGAGGCCGAGGCGCAGGAGTTCGTCGATGCGCGCGGACATCGTGGAGCGGGAGAGCCCGGCCGTGCGTGCGAGCTCGGCGCGGGTGCGGTATCGCCCGTCGCGGAGCAGCCGCAGGACGGCACCGAGCTCGGGTGCCGAAACGGTCGCCATGGGCAAAGTCAACCACATTGTCGGTGTTCTGTAAGGGAAGTTGTGCTTCGGGAAGTCATCTTTTGCTTGACCGCTGGCATAAGTGGGTTAGAGTCGTGCCATGGTCAGGGAGGACCGCGCAGCACTGCCGCTGCCGAACGGACATCGCGAGCCCGCGGGGCGGGCCTCGTGACACAGCGTGGGCGGACGGGCCCCGCCCGCGACGCGACGAGCCCGTGGGAGCGCACGGCGCACCGCGGTGACGGGTGCCAGGGCTCCGAGCCCGTCACCACCCTTCGCAGCACAGGACGGCAGAACCGACGCTGCAGCCACCGGACGTGAGCGCACCCCGCCAAGGACCCGGGTCCGTCGTGCCAGCGACGGGGGTCCGCGGCGGGGCACTCACGCACCTCATCCACAGGAAGGTAGTGCGATGGTCAATTCTAGACGTTCACGGGTCTCCGTGGCGCTGGCCACGATGCTCGCGCTGGCGGTGCCGGCAGCGGCCGCGGCGCACGACGGCGTCGACCACGGCGCCGAGGCTGGCGCCGAGGCGGCGCTCGACTGGTCCAACTACGAGAAGGTCCTGCTCAGCAAGAACACGGGCGAGCCCATCGGCATGGCCGTCATGCCGGACGGCAGCGTGCTGCACACCGCCCGGGACGGCGCGATCCGGCACACCGACCCGTCGACCGGCGTCACCGAGGTGGTCAACACCGTCGACGTGTACGCCAACTCCGAGGACGGCATGCAGGGCATCGCCCTCGCGCCCGACTTCGCCGAGTCCGGCTGGGTGTACCTCTACTACGCCCCGCGGGTCATGGAGGGCGACGACTACCCGACCACGACGCCGTCGGGCTCCGCCCCGAACTCGCTGCCCGAGGGCGAGGACGAGTCCTACTGGGACCAGTGGAAGGGTTACAACCAGCTCTCGCGCTTCCAGTGGGACGCCGAGGCGCACGCCCTGGACCTGAGCACCGAGCAGAAGATCCTGCAGGTCGAGGTCCAGCGCGGACAGTGCTGCCACGTGGGCGGCGACATCGACTTCGACGCCGAGGGCAACGTCTACCTCTCCACGGGCGACAACACCCCGGCGAGCACGCCCGGCGCCAACGGGTTCACCCCCATCAACAACGCCCCGGGCATGAACCCCGGGTTCGACGCCCGGCGCGGTGCCGGCAGCACGAACGACCTGCGCGGCGCGATCCTGCGCGTGCACGTCGAGGAGGACGGCAGCTACACCATCCCCGAGGGGAACCTGTTCGAGCCCGGCACCGAGGGCACGCGCCCCGAGCTGTTCGTCATGGGGCTGCGCAACCCGTTCCGCATCGACGTCGACGACGTCACGGGCGCCGTGAGCTGGGGCGACTACGGTCCCGACTCCGGCGTCGCGAGCGACGAGCGCGGGCCCATGGGCTACGTCGAGTGGCAGAGCACGACGACGCCGCTCAACGGCGGCTGGCCGTACTGCCACGGGCCGAACACCAACTACAACGAGTGGGACTACGCCACGGCGACGCCCGGCGAGTGGTTCGACTGCGAGGCCGGGGCCGAGAACAGCTCCACCTGGAACACCGGGCTCGACGTCCTGCCGCCGGCGACCGCGCCGCAGGTCTACTACGGCGACAACCCGGGCGACCAGCCGTTCGACGAGTTCGTGGAGTTCGACGCCCAGGGCGGTCAGGGACCGATGGGCGGGCCCACGTTCCACCACGACCCGGAGGGTCCGGACTCGCAGTGGCCGGAGTACTGGGACGGCAAGGCCTTCATGTACGAGTTCTCCCAGGACTACATCGCCGGCCTGACCATCCCGGACCGGGACGGCCCGGTGACCCACGTCGAGCACGTGCTGCCCAACGAGGCCCTGACGGACAACGTCCAGGCGATCACCGACGGGCCGATCGACATGGAGTTCGGGCCGGACGGCTCGCTGTACGTCCTCGACTACGGCAACGGGTTCTTCCGCCAGAACCCCGAGGCAGGCCTGTACCGCATCGACTACGCCGAGGGGAACAAGTCGCCGACGGCGCAGATCTCCGCCGACCCGGTCTCCTCGTCCCAGGCGCCCCTGACCGTCACCCTCGACGGGTCGGGCTCCTCGGACCCGGAGGGCGCCGAGCTCACCTACGAGTGGGACCTCGACGGTGACGGCACCTTCGACGAGACCGGCGCGCAGGTCACCACGACCTACACGGAGCTGGGCCAGTACACCGTCCGGCTGCGCGTGACCGACCCGGCCGGGCGGCAGGGGCTCACGTCCCAGCTCGTCACCGTCGGCAACGTCGCCCCGACCCTGTCGGCCGACCACCCGGCCGACGGCGGGTTCTTCGCCTGGGGCGACGCCGTGCCGTACGCGTTCAGCACCTCGGACCCGGAGGACGGCGACGAGACGGTCTGCTCCGAGCTGTCCTGGACCTTCGGGCTGGGGCACGACACGCACGCGCACCCCGAGGTCCTCGGCAGCGGGTGCTCCGGCGCCTGGGCGACGCCCGCCGACGCCCCGGAGCACGGGGCGACGGAGAAGCTCTACGGCGTGGTCGTCGCGAACTACACCGACCAGGGCAACGGCGACATCCCGCCCGCCCAGGACGAGGTGTCGCTGCTGCTCAACACCTTCACGCAGGAGGCGGAGCACGCCGACGTGCTCGAGGGTGTCGAGGTCGTGGCCGACGACTCGGCCGGCGGGCTGTCCAAGGTCACGTCGTTCGGCGCCGGCGACCACCTCGCCTGGGACCCGGTGAACTTCACCGGGATCGACGGCGTCGACGTCCGGGGTGCCGGGACCGGCACCGTCGAGCTGCGCTGGGGTGCGGCCGACGCCGAGCCGTTCGCGACGGCGGACCTCGACGCCGCGGGATGGTCCACGGTCGCGGCCGACGTCGCCGCGTTCCCCGAGGGCACGGGTGAGCTGTTCGTCACCTCCACCGGGGGCGTCGAGCTCGACACCCTGACCTTCCAGGGGCCGGGCGTCACCGACGTCACGGCGCCGGAGGCCACGGTCACGCTCGACCCGGCCGAGCCCACCGGCGACAGCGGCTGGTACACCGGACCGGTCGAGGTGCAGCTCGAGGCCACCGACGACGGGCAGATCGGCGACGGCGAGGTCTCCACCGACGGTGGGCAGACCTGGCAGAGCGTCCGGCACCCGTGGTTCGGCACGCTCCAGCCGTTCACGCTCGACGAGGACGGCGTCCACGAGGTCCTCTACCGGGTCTCCGACACCGGCGGCAACGTCTCCGAGACCGGCTCGGTGACGGTGTCCGTCGACGCCACGGCCCCCGAGGTGGCCGTCACCGGCGTCGCCGACGGGGACGAGCCCGGCTCGTCGCAGACCGTCGAGCTCGGGACCGAGGCGACGGACGCGACGTCCGGTGTGGCGTCGTCGGCCCTGACGCTCGACGGCGAGACCGTCGAGGCCGGGGCGATCGACCTGTGGACGCTCGACCTGGGCGAGCACGAGGTCACCGCGACCGCCACCGACGAGGCCGGGAACACGACGGAGGTGACCGTGTCGTTCACCGTCACGACCTCGTTCGGCGACCTGGCTGCCCACCTCGAGCGGCTCCAGGAGGGCGGCGAGCTCTCGTCGTCCGAGGCCGCCCGCCTCTCGGCGTTCCTCGGCCAGGCCGAGCGGCACGCCGACGCCGGCCGGGACCGCCAGGCGGCGTCCGCGCTGCAGCGGTTCGTCGACGCGACCGACGAGGAGGTGCTGGTCCGCGACGCCGAGGCGCTCGTCGCGCAGCGGGGCTGAGCCGCCGGACGGGGCGGGGCCGCACGGCCCCGCCCCGTCCGGCGGTTCCTGCGCGTCGGGGGAATAGCTGCATCAGTTCCCGGGTTCGACCAGCCGGAAGAGCACCCGACCTGAGGACACCCGTATCCACCCGAGCCAGCCCCGTACCACCCTGCCGCCCCGCCGCGAGGAGACCGCCATGCCCACCGCCGCCCTGGAGGACCTCGCCTCCCTGCCCACCGCCCAGCTGCTGACGAGCGACGGTGCAGGGCCGGGCAGCCCGGCCTGGCTGGTGTCGCTCGGTCGCGACCTCTACATGCGGTCCGCCCCCGGCGGGGAACGGCTGCGACCGGGCGGCGGCCGCGCACGCGTCCGGGTGGCCGACGTCGTGCACCACGTGACGCTCGCCGAGGTGGCGCCCGAGGTGCACGGCCTGCTCGACGACGCCTACCGGGCCAAGTACGGGCACTGCACCCCGGACCGGGTCTCCGCCGTCGTCTCCGACGTCGCGGCGGCCACGACGTTCCGCGTCAGCACCCGCCGGCCGTCGTTGTGGGAGCGCACGGCGCCCCTGCTTGACCGCGGGCAGGCGTGGTGGGACCGGGTCCGCCCGGTGCGCGGCGAGGCCCGCGCCGGCGAGGTGCCCTGCCCGACCTGCTGAGCCCTCAGCCGGCGACCCGGCGGACGTCGGCGGCCGGGACCGCGTCCCACCAGCGGCGGTACCGGCGGTAGACCGTCGGCTCCCGGTCCGCCAGGAACGCCCGCAGTCCGTGGGCCTCGGCCTCCAGCGCCGACCAG
Organism: Isoptericola halotolerans; assembly: GCF_003003075.1. Classification (GTDB taxonomy): domain Bacteria; phylum Actinomycetota; class Actinomycetes; order Actinomycetales; family Cellulomonadaceae; genus Isoptericola; species Isoptericola halotolerans_A. Next base: position 98,808 of record NZ_PVTX01000001.1, read on the forward strand.
GCGGCCCGGTCGAGCGGCTCGAACGCCGCCACGTCCACCCCGTCCTCCGTGGCCCGCCACACGCCGGCCACGCGGCCGTCCACCAGCACGGTCGGCAGGGTGTCCCCGTTGCGGCGGACGACGTGCGGGCGGTGCGCGTCGGCGACGACGCGGTTCCGGTCCTCGTGGGCGAGGACGACGCTCTCCCACATGCCGAGCAGGCGCGGGGGTGCCGGCGTCGCCGGGTCGGGCCGTGGAGCGTCGGGGAGGTCGAGCAGCTCCCTCCCGTCCGGTCCCTCGACGACGACGAGCTCGTCGCGCAGCGCCGCGACGGCGGGCCGGGTGAACGGCCGCCGCAGCATCGTGAACCGGGCGAAGTCGGCCTCCGACGCCGGGCCGAACGCCGCGAGGTAGCGCCGCAGCAGGTGCACGACCGCCGGGTCGTCGCCGGGCGGCGGGTCGTCCGCGGCCGTCGCCGCCCCTGCCCGGTAGCGCCGGGCCCGCGGCGAGAAGGACCAGGGCGGCCCGGTGGGCACGTGGTGCAGCGGCGCGAGGGTGCGCAGCGCGAACCAGGCCGCCGGTGCCCGGTCGGCGCCGAGGAGCCGCTCGAGCTCGCCGAGGATCTCGTCCTGGGTGCGCGGCTCCGCGCAGAACGCCAGCAGCGCGTCGCGCACGCCGTCCGCCTCGGTAGGGGTGAGGCGAGCCGGGGCGAAGCGGCGGTCGTTCAGCCGCGACGCGCGCAGCGGGTGCGTCATCGCGCGGTGGAACGGGGCCCAGTCGTCGCGGTGCACCGCGTGCAGCGTGATGCGCATCAGCGTGGCGCGCACGACCTCGCCCGACGCGAGGGCGTGGTCCAGGTCGGCGGGGTCGAACCCGGCCACCCGGTTCCAGAGCGCGAGGTACGGGGACGCGGGCTCCTGGGCCTGGAGCGCACCGACCCGTCGTACGGCCTCGGGCACCGCGACGTCCTCGCGGCCGAGCAGGAGCTGGCGGGCGAGGGTCGCGCGGCCGAGGGCGGCGTCCGAGAGTCTCACCGATCGACCGCCTCCAGGGCCTCGAGCGCGGCGATGAGCGTCTGGGCGTCGTGGGAGCCCTGGTGGCGGGTGCCGTCGAGGAAGAACGTGGGCGTCCCGCGGGCGCCGCTGGCCGCCGCGCTGACGGCGTGGTCCTGCACGCGGGCGTGCAGGGCGCCGTCGGCGAGGTCGGCGTCGAACTGCTCCAGGTCCAGGCCCAGCTCCTCGGCGTAGCCGCGCAGGTCCTCTGGCTCCAGCCGCGACTGGTGGGCGAACAGCAGGTCGTGCATCTCCCAGAATCGGCCCTGCCGCGCCGCGGCCTCCGACGCCACGGCCGCGACGACGGCGTGCGGGTGCACGTCCTCCAGCGGCAGGTGGCGCACGACGTACCGGATGCGGTCGCCGAAGTGGTCGCGCAGGTCCCGCCACATCCCGGTCGCCCGGGCGCAGAACGGGCACTCGTAGTCGAGGTACTCCACCACGGTGTGCGGGGCGTCCGGGTCGCCGCGCACGTGGTCGTGGCGCAGGTCCACCGGCGGGTCCAGCGCCGTCGGCAGGTCGGCGCTCTCCTCGCCCCAGCGCACCCGCGCCATCGCGAAGAGCCCCCAGGCCAGCAGCGAGGCCACCACCAGGGACAGGAGCACGCCCACGGTGGCCGCCTGCGCCTGCGACTCGTCGGTGAACGCGAGGCCGACGACCAGCAGCGACACGGTGAAGCCGATCCCGGACAGGGCCGCGCCGCCGAGCACGCTGCCGGGCCCCACGCCGTCGGGCAGCGTGCCGAGGCGGAGCCGGACGGCCGCCCACGTGCCGACGCTGATGCCCACCAGCTTGCCGACGACCAGCCCGGCGACCACGCCCCACGTGACCGACGAGCCGAGCGCCTCGCCGAGGGCACCGCCCCGCAGGTCGATCCCCGCGTTCGCGAGGGCGAACAGCGGCACCACGACCAGCGCGACCGGGGTGCTGAGCACCTGGTGCAGCCGGTGGTTCACCGAGATGGACCGCGCGAGGCCGAGGTGGACGTCGCGGGCGACGCTCGCGCTGGGCGACTGCCAGTACGCGCGGTACAGGCTCTTGGTCCGCACGACGTCGTCCCGCCGGGTGAGCGCCGCCGGCACCAGCAGGCCGGCGAGCATGCCGGCGATGGACGGGTGCACGCCGGCCTGCACGGTGGCGCCCCACAGCACGACGACCACGAGCACGTACGGCGTGCTGCGCCACTCGCGCATCCGGCCCAGCAGCCACAGCGCGCCGAGGCACGCGAGCGCGAGGAGCAGCGGGCCGACGCGGACCTCGTCGGAGTAGACGACGCCGATGATCGCCACCGCCAGGAAGTCGTCCACCACCGACAGGGTCAGCAGGAAGACGCGGAGCCGGTTCGACATGGCGGGGCCGACCAGCGCCAGGACGCCGAGCAGGAACGCGGTGTCCGTGCCGACGACGACGCCCCACCCCTCGGGCGCCTCGCGGCCGGCCACCGCCAGGTAGACCAGTGCGGGGACCGCGACGCCGACGGTGCCGGCGACCAGCGGGACCAGGCGCTGGCTGCGCCGGCGCAGGGAGCCGACGGAGAGCTCCTGGCGGACCTCGAGGCCGACGACGAAGAAGAACAGCACCATCAGGCCGTCGTTGACCCAGTGGTGCAGGTCCATGTCGAACGCGAGCTCGCCGATCTCGACGTTGACCGGGGTCTCCCACAGCTGTTCGTACACGCCGGACAGCGGGGAGTTGGCCCAGAGCAGGGCCAGCGCCGTGACGGCCAGGAGCAGCAGCGCGGCGCCCGAGTCGGTGCGCAGCCGGGCTGCGAGCGGTCGTCCGGCCATCGTCACCCCTGTCCAGAGCAGTTGACCGGCAGCCTACGTCCGGCGCTCGCGGGAGTGCACGAGCGCACGCGACACTGGGCGCATGAGCGACTGGAACCAGCAGATCATCGAGGAGTTCCGCCGCCACGGCGGGACGGTCACGACCATGGGGTTCGGCCGCCGGCTCGTGCTGCTGCACAGCCGCGGGGCCCGGTCGGGCGCGGAGCGCGTCAACCCGCTCGCGGCGATCCGCGAGTCCGACGACGCGTGGCTGGTGGCGGCGTCGGCCGGTGGGGCGGACCGCCACCCGGCCTGGTACCGCAACGTCCTCGCCCACCCGGAGGTGGAGATCGAGACGCCCGACGACGGGACCGTCGCCGTGCACGCCACGGACCTGGCGGGGGCGGAGCGGGACGCCGGGTGGGCGCGGTTCACGGAGATGTCGGACGGCTTCGCGAGGTACGAGGCCAAGACGTCGCGCACGATCCCCGTGGTGCGCCTCACCCGGCGCTGAGCGTCAGTACACGGACGGCCAGCCGTCGTCGTACCGGAGCAGGTTGATGCCGAGGAACGACGCCCCCGACGCCGCGTAGTAGTGGTACATCAGCACGTCGGCGTCGCTGTCGGCGAAGACGGTCTGGTGCCCCGGGCCGTTGATCGACCCGTGGCTCGCCAGGACCTCCGTGCCGCCGCCGTCCGTCATCGGCACGCCGGCCCGGTCCACGTAGGGGCCGGTGACCGAGGCGGAACGGCCCACCATGACCCGGTAGGTGCTGTCGGCGCCCTGGCAGCAGGAGTCGAACGACACGTACAGGTAGTAGTAGCCGTTGCGCTGGTGGATGCTGGGCGCCTCGATCGCGCCGCCGCCTCGGCCGGCGAGCGAGTGGAGCTCGCTCCCGGACCGCTGCCCGGTGGCGGGGTCGAGGCGGATCATCTTGATGCCGGACCAGAACGAGCCGAAGCTCATCCACCAGGACCCGTCGGTGTCGACGAACACGTCCGGGTCGATGGCGTTGAAGTCGTCACCGGCCCCGGACTCGACCACCCTGCCCTGGTGCGTCCAGGTCCCGGCGGCTCCCGACGGGCTGGTGGCCAGGAAGATCGCCGAGGTGTTCTCGCCGAACGACGACGCCGAGTACCAGAGGTAGTACTGCCCGTTCGCGGAGTGGATCTCGGGTGCCCACAGGTGGGTGCTGCCACCGGTGTAGGGGTCGGCCCACGGCGTGCCGCCGGGGAACGCCGACCCGGCGTCGGTCCAGCGCGTGCGGTCGCTCGACGTCTTGAGCGGCACGCCCGGTCCCGTGCTCGCGAGGAGGTAGCCGCCCGACGGCGTCCTCGTCACCTCGGGGTCGTGCACGCCGGTGTCGCCGGTGACGAGTCCCGGGTCGGGGTAGCTCGTCCCGCCGCCGGTGCCGCCGTCGGCCCCGCCGTCGACACGGACGAGGCGCCAGCGCTGGTTCGCGCCGTCGAGGTCCGCGAACTGCGAGATGCGGGCGCCGTCGTCGGTGGACCACTCCCAGACCTCGAGCGCCTTGCCGCTGTGGCGGTTGAGCAGCCGCACGGTGCCGTCGGCGGAGTCGGCGAGCCGGAACTGCTGGTTGGTCCCGCCGGTGTCGGCCCACTGGATCACCTCGGCGCCGTCGGCGGTCGACCGGCCGGAGACGTCGACGACCTTGCCGCTGTGCCGCGACTGCAGGCGGTGGTAGCCGTCCCCGGAGTCGAGGAAGCGCCACTGCTGCCAGGCGCCGTCGTTGCGCTCCCACTGGACGATCCCGGCGCCGTCCGCGGTCGAGGCCTCGTAGACGTCGAGGGCTTTGCCGCTGTGCTGGTTGACTAGCACGTACCAGGCGTCCGGGTCGACGGTGGCGGCGCGGGCGGGGGAGCCGACGGCGACGGTCCAGCCGGCGGCGAGCGCCAGCGCCGTGACGAACGCGGCGAGGAGTGCGGCGACGGTGCGCCGGGGGTGGTGCCGTCGGGCGAGGGTGCGGGCTTCCATGGTTCCTCCACGTTGAGGGTGGCCGCTGGCACCGCGAATGTACATCGATGTACATCGCCCGGCAACGGGTCGCCGACCGGCGAGGGGCAATCTCGCCGGGCACGCACGCCCGCCGGGCGCTAGCCTGCGCGGGACGGGGATGACGCTGGGGGGCGTAGTTGAGCATGGGAAAGCACGGCCTGACGGGCCGTACCGCAGGTCGGCGCGGCCTCGCACGAGCCACCGCGGTCGCGGTCGCCGTCGGCCTCGTGGGTGTGTCGGCCACCGCGCCGGCGCGGGCAGCGGTCGAACCGTACGACCCGTTCGACGTCAACCAGGGCTTCTCGGTCCTGGCCACCGGCGACGCGATGCTCGACAACGGCGAGCTCGAGGGATCGGTGGCGGCGTTCGGCACGGTGTCGACCACCCGGTCGAACTACCCGTTCATCCACCAGGCCGCCGGGGACCCCGACTACACGGTCCCGCTGGTCGACGGCGACCCGGTCCGTCTCCTCGCCGACGCGTACGTCGGGACCGGCGGAGCCGCCGTCACCAACCGCGACGACTCCGGCACGATCGACCCCGCCTCCCCGGAGGCCACGGCCGTCGCCAAGCTCGCCGACACCTCGAACCTCACCGCCTCGGCGCGCGGCAGCAACTACACGCGGCTCACGAACACCGAGGGCGGCACGCTCGACCTCGAGGAGCTGCCCTACGACCCGGCGACCTGGCAGAGCAGCGTCCAGACGCAGGAGCCCACGGTCGCCGACTACTTCCCGGACCTCGACGCGCACGTCGCGCAGACCAACCAGTGCCTGGCCGCGATGTACACCGACCCCGCGCTCGGCAACGAGGTGACGGTCACCGGGGGCGGCAACGAGGTGTTCGTCTCGGGGTTCAGCTCGTCGGTGCCCAACTGGATCGACTACGAGGACGTCGCCGGCCAGGTCATCAAGCTCGACGACGCCGGCGGGTACACCCCGACGGCCCAGGCGCCGCTCGTGGTGCGCGTCTCGGACCCGACGAACACCGTCGGCCCGCTCAACTTCGAGGGCTGGAACGACCAGGACCTGGCCCGTTACATCATGCTCGACCTGTCCGAGGTGACCAGCCCCGTGACGGTCGACGGGCTCGAGTACGGCGCGGTGTGGGCGCCGGGGATCGACCTCACCTACACCTCGTCGCGCACGACGAACGGGCAGTGGTTCGCCGACGACTTCACCACCGGAGGCGCGGACGGGACCGGCGGCGGCGAGCTGCACCACCACGCGTTCCTCGGCCAGCTGCTCTGCGAGGTCGAGGACGCCGCACCGGTGATCACCTCGCAGGCGGCCGTCGCGGACTCCGCCGACGGGCTGCTGCCGACCGACGGCGGCACCGTGGTCGACACCGTGTCCTACACCGGCCTGGAGCCGGGCACCGAGTACGTGGTCACGGCGTCCGTGGTGACGGCCGACGGCACCGACACCGGGATCACCGCCGCCACGACGTTCACGCCCACGGCGGCGAGCGGCAGCGTCGAGGTCGAGATCGAGGTCACCGCCGAGCAGGCCGCCGCGTACGCCGGGCAGGACCTGGTGATCTTCCAGTCCCTGACGGCCGGCGGGACCGAGGTCGCCACCCACGAGGACCTCGACGACCCCGACCAGACGTTCACGGTCGCGGCGATCCCCGCGACCGGTGGGTTCGACGTCGTCAAGGCGGTCGAGGGGGACGGCGCGGCGCTCGTCGACCCCGGCACCAGCTTCACCGTGGCGTGGGAGGTGACCGACGGCCCCTCGACCGGCCGGTCCGGCACGCTCGAGGTGCTGGGCGACGGGACCGTCGTCGAGGGCCCGGACGACCTCGCCGAGGGCGACGTCGTGACGTTCACCGAGGTCACGCCCCCGGTCGTGGAGGGCACCGCGCCGGCCGAGGTCGCCGTCTCGCCGGAGACGCTGACGATCGACCCTGCAGCGCCGACCACGCCGGTCGTCACGGTGACCAACACCTACGACAAGGCCGACGCCACCTTCAGCCTCCGCAAGGAGATCAGCGGCGACGCCGCCGGTCTGGTGCCGCCCGGGACGGAGTTCACGGTGGCCTGGGAGGTCACCGCCGGCGCCGGCGCCGACGTCGGCGAGTCGGGGACGCTGACGGTGCCGGCGGACGGGACCCCCGTCGACGGCCCCACGCTGTCCCACGGCGACGCCGTGACCTTCAGCGAGCCCGAGCTCCCGGAGATCGAGGGGGTGGTCTGGGGGACACCGACCATCACCCCCGACCCGCTCGTGCTCGACACAGACGAGCCGGCCGAGGTGGTCGTCGACAACGAGGCCGTCCCGGAGCAGCTCGAGGGCGGCGCCATCGAGATCGCCAAGACGCTCGACGGCGACGGCGCCGGTCTGGTGTACCCCGACGTCGACAACCCGGACTGCGGGCCGGACGGCAACCAGGGCGGCGGTAACGACCCGGACTGCGCGGAGCCGCCGTCGTACACCATCGGCTGGACCGTGACCGACGGACCGTCGGCCGGCCGCACCGGAGAAGTGGTCGTCACCGGTGACGGCGCGGTCTCGCCGGTCCCGGCCGAGGGCGAGGAGCCGTTCCAGGCCGGCGACGTCGTCGAATTCGACGAGCCGGAGGGACCGGGCACGGACGGGGCCGAGCTGACCGGCGTGACGTTCGACCCCGCCAGCGTCCTCATCGTGCCCGGCCCGGCGGAGACCGTGACGGTCGACGTGACCAACACCTACGACCTCGACGACGCGACGTTCACGGCGCACAAGGAGGTCACCGGGCCGGCCGCGGACCTGGTGCCCGACGACGCCGAGTTCGCCCTGCACTACGAGGTCACCGACGGCGAGTCGGCCGGGGCGACCGGCACGCTCACGCTGCCCGCGGACGGGACGGTGGTCGACGGACCGACGCTCCGCCACGGCGACACCGTGACGTTCACCGAGGCCACCCCGCCGGTGGTCGACGGCGTGGTCTGGGGCGACGTGGCGATCGACCCGGAGACGATCGTCCTCGACTCCGCGACCGGCCCGGTCGACGTGACCGTCACCAACACGGCGGCAGGGGTGCCGGCGCTCAGCTCGCAGGTGGCGGTCGCGGGCCCGAGCACGACGACGGTGCCCGGCGCCGGCGGCACCGTCGTGGACACCGTCTCCTACGAGAATCTCGTCCCCGGCACGGAGTACACGGTGGGCGGCCTGCTGGTGACGCCCGACGGCGGGTCGACCGGCATCACCGGTGGTCCCGTCGCGTTCGTGCCGACCTCCCCGGACGGCAGCGTCGATGTGGAGTTCGAGGTCACGGTCCAGGACGCGATCACCTACGCGGGCCAGGACCTGGTGGCCCTCCAGGCGGTGTGGCTCGACGGTGAGCCCGTCGCCGTGCACGCCGACCCGGGCGACCCGGCGCAGACCGTCAGCGTGGCGGGCCCGGCCCCGACGATCTCCTCGGAGGTCACGGTGCTCGGCTCGGACGACAAGACCGTCCCGCTCTCCGGCGGCACCGTGGTCGACACGATCTCCTACACCGGCCTCACGCCGGGGCGCGAGTACACCGTGGCCGGCGCCGTCATCCTCGCGGGCCTGTCCACGACCGGCGTGGTGGGGGCGACGGCGTTCACGCCCGACGCGCCCGACGGCACCGTCGACGTAAAGTTCGAGATCACCGCGGCGCAGGCGGCCGAGTACGCCGGTACCACCGTGGTGGCGTTCCAGGCCGTGTTCCTCGCGGACGAGCTGGTGGCGAGCCACGACGACTTCGCGGCGGTGGCGCAGACCTTCCGGTTCGCGAGCCCGACGCCGTCACCCACGCCGAGCCCGGCCCCCACGCCGAGCCCGGCGCCCGACGACGGCGGCGAGCTGCCGGTCACGGGCCCGGAAGCCGTCGTCGGGATCCTGCTCGTGGCGGCCGCCAGCCTGCTCGTCGGGACGCTCCTGGTGACGCTCCGCCGTCGGGGGCTGCTGGGCTGATCCGGCTGCCGCCCGGTGCCGTCAGGCCGCGAACAGCGCCTCGAGCACCTGGACCACCCCGTGCTCGGCGTTGCTCGGCGCGGTGTGGCGGGCGTGCGCCAGGACGTCCGGGTGGGCGCCGGCCATCGCGAACGACCACTCGGCGGCGTCGAGCATCTCGATGTCGTTGAGGTAGTCGCCGAACACCATCGTCTGGGCGGGCGTCACGCCGAGCTCGGCCTGGAGCCGGCGCAGGCCACGGCCCTTGGTGACGCCGGTGGGCATCACGTCGATCCAGTGGGGGCTGGAGACGACGACCTGGTGGTCGGCACGCAGGTGCTCCAGCGCCGGGAGGGTGCCGGTGGCCGAGTCCACGTCGTCGTACACGGCGACCTTGAGGGTCTCGTCGTCGACGGCGAGCAGGTCCTCGACGACCTCGAGCTCGCGGTAGTAGGTGCGGACGTGGTCGACGAACCGCGCGTCGGCGCGCTCGACGTAGGCGCCCCGCTTGCCGGCGAGGACGGCGCCTCCGTCCCGGCTGGTGCCCAGGCCGCGCACGGCGTGGACGACGGCGGTGACGGCGTCGCGGTCGAGCGTCTCGGACGAGACCTCGACGCCCCCGCGGGTGACGAGCGTGCCGTTCTCGGCGATGATCACCAGCTCGTCGTGGCCGGGAGTCACCCCGGCCGGGAACGACGCGGCGATGGTGGCGTGCTGCCGTCCGGAGGCGGGCACGAACGCGATGCCGGCGTCGTGCATCCGGCGCAGCAGCGGCCACAGCCCGTCGGGGACGGCACCGTCGGGGTCGAGCAGGGTGCCGTCCATGTCGGTGACGACGAGGCGGACCTGGTCCGGGCGAGGCAGCGGGGGGAGCGGCATGGACCCATGATGGGTCGAGGCGGCGGGCCGGTGCACCACCGTCCGCTGTGAGCCTCGCCTCGTCGTGGCCCGCGGGCCCTCGCCCTCGTCAGGAGTCGTCGTCCGAGCCGAAGTCGGTGCGGCGGTGCAGCACGTCGTCGATCACCGACCGGAGTGTGCAGGAGCCTGCCAGGGCTCGCGCGCGCAGGACGGCCAGCGCGTCGCCGGCCGTGGCCCCGAGCTGGGCCATCACCATCCCGATGGCCCGATGCCGGCGGCCGTCGTCGGGCCACCACTGCTCCACCGGTGTGCTCGACGACAGCAGGATGGTCGAGGCGGTGTCCGCGAGCTGCTGCGCCGCGTCGGGGCGCAGCGGGGCCCGGTCGGCCTCCTGGTACAGCGTCAGGACCCCCAGGGGCCGCCGCTCGAGGCGCAGGGGCGCGGCGACGACGGCGGCCGAGAGCCCGGACGTCGCGGCGCCGGACGCGAAGGCGGGGAAGTCGGGGAACTCGATGCTGCTGGCCTGGCTGCCCACGACCGTCGCGACCGCACGCTCCCGGGAGAACGCCAGCAGTCCCGGACCTTCGCCCAGCACCTCTTGCAGGTCTTCCATCCGCTGCGTGGTCTCGTCGCCCGTCGTCACGGTCATCTGCTCGAGGGTCATCGGGGCGAACGTCAGCGCACCGCCCCGCGCTCCGAAGGCCCGCGCGCAGGCCCGGCAGACGCCCTCCGCGAGCGGTATCTCCCGCTCCAGGGTCGTGAGCATGCCGACGAGGCGCGAGAGCAGGTTCGGGTCGACCATGGAGCCCCCTCTCGTGGGTTGCCCTCCAGTCTGGGCGGCGGCTCAGATGCTCGCCCGTCGGGGGTGCCGGCACGCCCGGCGGGCTCCCTCCGGGAGTACCGCCCGCCGTCAGGCGTCGAGCACCAGCGCGATGACGACGGGCTCCCGGCGCGACGTCCGGGCCAGCGACCGGCCGACGGCGCCCGCGAGCAGGTTCTCGAGCTCCTCGCCCTCGGTCACGCCGCGGTCGGCCGCGGTGGCCAGCGCCTTCTTGAGGGCGACCGTGGCGGCCTCGAGGCTCTCCGGGCTCTGGACGAACCCGCGGTGCAGGTACTCCGGGGGCTCGGCGAGCTCGGTCGTGCCGGGCTTCAGCAGGACGAGCACGGTCAGCACGCCGCCGGCGCTGAGCTGGCGGCGCTCGGCCAGGGTGTCCTCGGTCGCGTGCCCCACCGTCTGCCCGTCGACGAACACCAGGTCCGCCTGGACCTGACCGACGATGCGCGCGGTGCCGTCGACGAGGTCGACCACCACGCCGTCGCGCGTGATCAGCACCTTGTCCGGGTCGACGCCCGTGCGCTCGGCGAGCGCCCCGTTGGCGTGCAGGTGCTTGGGCTCGCCGTGGACCGGCATGACGTTGCGCGGCTTGAGGATGTTGTAGCAGTAGACGAGCTCGCCGGCGCTGGCGTGGCCCGAGACGTGCACCCGGGCGTTGCCCTTGTGCACGACGTTCGCCCCGAGGTCGGTCAGCTTGTTGATGATCCCGTAGATGGCGTTCTCGTTGCCCGGGATCAGCGAGCTCGCCAGCAGGACGGTGTCGCCCTCGCTGACGCGGACCTCGTGGGACTCGTTGGCCATGCGGGACAGCGCGGCCAGCGGCTCGCCCTGGGAGCCGGTGCAGACCAGCGTGACCTGCTCGGGCGCCATGCCGCGCGTCTTCTTGTAGTCGATCACCAGGCCGCGGGGCACCGTGAGGTAGCCGAGCTCGCGCGCGATCCGCATGTTGCGCACCATCGAGCGGCCCACGAACGCGACCTTGCGGCCGGCCGCGTGGGAGGCGTCCAGCACCTGCTGGATCCGGTGGACGTGGCTCGCGAAGCTGGAGACGATGACGCGCCCCGGCGTCGAGCCGAAGACCTGCTCGATGGCGGGGACCAGGTCGCTCTCGGAGATCGAGAAGCCGGGGACCTCGGCGTTGGTGGAGTCCACCAGCAGCAGGTCCAGGCCCTCCTCGCCGATCCGGCCGAAGGCCCGCAGGTCCGTCAGCCGTCCGTCGAGGGGGAACTGGTCCATCCGGAAGTCGCCGGTGTGGAGCACGGTGCCGCCGGCGGTCCGGATGACGACGGCCAGGCCGTCGGGGATCGAGTGGTTGACCGCGACGAACTCGAGGTCGAACGGACCGGCCGAGTACCGGTCCGTCGCCTCGACACGCTTGAGCACCGGCTTGATGCCGTGCTCCTTGAGCTTCTCGGCGACGAAGGCCAGCGTCAGCTCGGAGCCGACCACGGGGATGTCGGGGCGGTGCTTGAGCAGGTACGGCACGCCGCCGATGTGGTCCTCGTGCCCGTGGGTGAGGACGATCGCCTCGATGTCGTCGAGCCGGTCGAGGATGCTCGCGAAGTCCGGGAGGATGACGTCCACGCCGGGCTGGTGGTCCTCGGGGAAGAGGACGCCGCAGTCGACGACGAGCAGGCGGCCTGCCTGCTCGAAGACCGTCATGTTGCGGCCGATCTCCCCGATGCCGCCCAGCGGCGTGATGCGCAGGGCACCGCGCGGGAGTCGTGGTGGGCGTCCGAGGTCGCGGGGCGCAGTGTGCATGTCGTCCTTCCGCACGGTCATCCGTGTCGATGGTCCGGTCCTCCGCGTCGCGGCGTGCGCGCTGCGGCCGACCGGTGAGGTGCGGGCCCCTCGTGAGGGGCCCCTGAGATCAGTGTGCCCCGCCGAGCCGTCCGGCGAGCAGGTCCAGCCGCGCGGTGGTGTCCGCGTTGGCGCCGACGATCGTCACGCGCTTGCCCTTGGCCTCGTACTTGGTGCGTACGGCGTCGAGGCTGGCGACGGTGGAGGCGTCCCACACGTGTGCCTTGGTCATGTCGATGACGATCTCGTCCGGGTCGCCCGAGTAGTCGAACTGGTAGACCAGGTCGTTCGAGGAGGCGAAGAACAGCTCGCCCTCCACAGCGTAGGTGCGGACGGCGTCGTCGTCGCCTCCGGGTCCAGCGCTGTCGTCGAGGCGGGTCACGGTGGTGAAGTGTGCCACGCGGCGGGCGAAGAGCACCATCGCGACGACCACACCGACCAGGACGCCGTACGCCAGGTTGTGGGTCCAGACCGTGACGACCACCGTGGACAGCATGACGGCGGTCTCGGACCGGGGCATGCGACGCAGCGTGTCGGGCCGGACCGAGTGCCAGTCGAAGGTGCCGACGGCCACCATGATCATGACGGCGACCAGCGCGGCCATGGGGATGATCGCGACGACGTCGCCCAGGCCGACGACGAGGATCAGCAGGAACACGCCGGCCAGGAACGTGGAGATGCGGGTGCGGGCGCCCGAGGCCTTGACGTTGATCATGGTCTGGCCGATCATCGCGCAGCCGCCCATGCCGCCGAAGAACCCGGTGATGACGTTCGCCGCGCCCTGGCCCCAGGCCTCGCGGGTCTTGTTGGAGTGGGTGTCCGTGACGTCGTCGACCAGCTTGGCGGTCAGCAGCGACTCGAGGATGCCCACGAGCGCCATGGCCAGCGCGAACGGCGCGATGATCTGGAGCGTCTCGAGGTTGAGCGGCACGTCCGGGATCAGCAGGGACGGCAGGGACTCGGGCAGGTCGCCCTCGTCGCCGACGGTCGGGACGTTGATGACGGCGAGGACCGTCGCGGCGGTGAGCAGGACGATCGCCACGAGAGGCGCCGGGACGATCTTGGTCCACCGGGGCATCAGCACCATGACGACCAGGCCGACGACGACCAGCCCGTAGATCCACCAGCGGTTGTCGGCGTTCACCTTGTCGCCGAACAGGTGGGGGAGCTGGGAGGTGAAGATGAGGATCGCCAGCGCGTTGACGAAGCCGACCATCACCGAGCGCGGGATGAACCGCATGAGCTTGGCCACGCCGAGCACGCCGAGAGCCACCTGGAGGACGCCGGCCAGGATGACGGTGGCGATCAGGTAGTCGATGCCGTGGTCCCGCGCGACCGGGGCGATGACCAGGGCGACCGCACCCGTGGCGGCGGAGATCATGGCCGGCCGGCCGCCGAGGAACGCGATGGAGACGGCCATCGTGAAGGACGCGAACAGCCCGAGCCGCGGGTCGACGCCCGCGATGATCGAGAACGCGATCGCCTCGGGGATGAGTGCGAGGGCCACGACCAGGCCTGCGAGCACCTCGGTCTTGAGGATGCGGGGCGACCTCAGGGCCTTCAGCACGGAGTAGGTCTCGCCGGCCTCGGGCGCGCCGCTGACCGGCTGCGGCACGGGAGCGGGATCAGGCAGGGAGGGGCGGGCGTCGTTCGGCACGCAGCTTCCTTCGGGCTCGGTGGGCGCGCGCGCCCGCGGACCAGGTCGCGAGACCCGGTCGGGATGGACAAGACGGAGGCACGCGACGCTGCGTACGGAGAGTGTGGGGTGCTCGGCCCGCAGGGTCGGGGACGCGCGGGAGCCGGGCCGGGTCTGACTCTACCCTAACGTGAAGGCAGGTTTGGTGTCAGCGGGTCCAGGGCGATGTCCGGGTGCCCGCGCTCGAACGCACGGGCGTGCCACACGTCCCGCAGGAGGGCCAGCGTCGCGCCGTCCCGGCGGCGGGCGACCTCGGCGCCGGGGTAGGCCGCGACGGCGGCCGCGTGCGCGGGGTCGACGTAGCGGGCCACCGAGAGCGAGAGCGTCTCGAGGACCATCGGCGCCGAGAACTCGTGCTCCATGCGGAACGCGGCGACCTCGAACTGCAGGGGGCCCACGGCCGCCAGGACGGGGCTCGCGTCGCCGCGCAGGTCGGAGACGAGCACCTGGACGACGCCCTCCTGCTCGAGCTGCGACATGCCCTTGCGGAACTGCTTGGAACGGCCCGGGTCGGAGGACCGCGCGACGGCGAAGTGCTCCGGCTCGAACGCCGGCATCGGGGGGAACCGGACGGGCGGCCCGGACGGCTCGTGGACCGTGTCCCCGACGGCCAGCGCGCCGGCGTTGACCAGCCCGACGACGTCCCCGGGGTAGGCGTCCTCCACGGTCGACCGCTCCCGGCCGAACACCGACAGGGCGTACTTCGTCGCGAACGGCCGCCCGGAGGGCTCGTGCGTGACGTTCATGCCGCGCTCGAACCGTCCCGAGCACACCCGGATGTAGGCGACGTGGTCGCGGTGCTTCGGGTCCATGCCGGCCTGCATCTTGAAGACGAACCCGCTGAACGGCGCCTCGACGGGGCGGTCGCCGCCGTCGGCGGTCGGGCGGGCGCCGGGCGCCGGGGCCAGGTCGACCACGGCGTCGAGGAGCTGCCGCACGCCGATGTTGGCCAGCGCCGCCCCGAACAGCAGCGGCGTCGTCTCGCCGCTGCGGAACGTCGCGACGTCGACCGCGTCGAGGAGCTGTGCCCCCTCGACGGCCTCGGTGTAGTCGTCGTCGAGCTCGTCGGCCGCCCGCGACGCGTCGAGGGTCTCCTCCTCCGCGAGCGAGGCGCCACCCGGGGTCCGGCGGTACCTCGTCACGTGCCCGTCCTGCCGGTCGAGCAGGCCGAGGAACCGGCCCGCCTCGCCGACGGGCCACGTCACCGGGGTGGGCCGCAGGCCGATCCGTTCCTCGAGCTCGTCGCAGAGGTCGAGGACCTCGCGGCCGGGGCGGTCCCACTTGTTGACGAACGTGATGACCGGCACGCCGCGACGCCGGCAGACCTCGAAGAGCTTGAGGGTCTGCGGCTCCAGGCCCTTCGCGGAGTCCAGCAGCATGACGGCGGCGTCCACCGCGGTGAGCACGCGGTACGTGTCCTCGGAGAAGTCCGCGTGCCCCGGGGTGTCGAGCAGGTTGATCACCACGTCGCGGTAGACGAACTGCAGCGCGGCGGAGGTGATGGAGATGCCGCGCTTCTGCTCCATCTCGAGCCAGTCGGAGACGACGCCGGAACGGTTGCCCTTGCCGTGCACCGCGCCCGCCTCGTCGATGGCGCGGGCGTGCAGGGCGAGGGCCTCGGTGAGGGTCGACTTGCCGGCGTCGGGGTGCGAGATGACGGCGATGCTGCGGCGTCGGGCGGCCTCGGCCGCGACCGACGGGTTCTCGGTGGTGAGCGTGGTCATCACGACTCGGTCACCGCCCCGCGCCGGCTCAGCTCGCGGCGCAGGTCGCCGGCGAACTCCTCGGCGCTCTCGAGCTGGGCGCGCAGGCTCCGGCAGCGCTCCTCGGCCGCCGACTCGAACGCGGTGAGGCGCTCGAGCGTCGCCTCGCGGTTCGCCGCGTCGACGTCGTCGCGCTCCAGGTTGTCGAGGGTGGTCAGCAGGTCTCGCATCTCCTCGAGCGTGAAGTCGAGCGGCTTCATGCGCTTGACGACCATGAGCCGCGCGATGTCCGACTCGGTGTACAGCCGGAAGCCGCCGTGCGAGCGCGCGGACGGGATGACGAGGCCGACCTCCTCGTAGTAGCGGATCGTGCGCAGGGAGAGGCCGGTGCGTTCCGACACCTCGCCGATCTGCTTGTGGTCCTGACCCATGACTCTCCGTTCGACGTCCGTACCCTACCGTCGCGGGAGGGACGGACCGGCGCCCGTGCCTGTGATGCGTGCCGCTCCAGCGCGTCCGAGGGCACCACGTAGCCTGGGTGCCGTGCCGCCCCGTCCGAACCAACCCTCCCGGCCCGTGATCGACCCCGTCGTGCTCGCCGACCTGGTGGCGGGGAGCGCCGACGACCTCGCCCCGGCGGCGGACCTCGACGGCGTCCGGCTCACCGACGTCGATCTCGACCGGGTCGAGCTGCGCGGGGCCCGCGCCGACGGATCGCGTCTCGACGGGCTGCGCGCCCGGGAGGCCGACCTGCGCCACCTGACGCTCACCGAGGTCGTCCTGGCGCGCGTCGACGTCCCGGTCGTACAGGGCGTGCGGAGCCGGTGGCGGGACGTCGAGGTGCGGGACGCGCGCATCGGTTCGGCCGAGCTGTACGAGTCCACCTGGCAGTCCGTGCACCTCGTGGGCTGCAAGCTGGGCTTCGTCAACCTGCGCGGGGCCACCCTGCAGGACGTCCTCTTCACCGACTGCACCGTCGACGAGCTGGACCTGGTCCAGGCCCGGGCCACCCGGGTCGCGTTCGAGGGCACGCGGGTGCGCCGGCTGGACGTCCAGGCCTCCACCCTGCAGGACGTGGACCTGCGCGGTGCCGAGCTCACCGAGCTGGTCGGCACGGACGCCCTGCGCGGCACCACGATCAACGCGGCCCAGCTCGGCGAGCTCGCTCCGCTCCTGGCCGCCAACCTGGGGATCTCGGTTGTCGACTGACGCCGGCCGCCCCGGCCGTCACCCGTGGGTGGTCCGGGCCGTCGCCGCCGCCGGGCTCCTCGTGGTCGCCTGGGTCTGCGTGACGGCCTGGGGCGCCGTCGTGCACGGCCACCCCGCCTACGCGGTGCTCCTGGCGCTGACCGCGATGGTGAGCGTCGCCGTCGGCTGGCGCTCGTTCCGCCCCGCTGCGCCGCGGCGGGGATGGCGCCGGGTCGCGGGGGTGGTCCTGCTCGTCGCCGCGGCCGGGTGGATCGCCGTCGTCGGCTGGCTGCGACCGTTCGGCGCGGTGGAACCGGCGCTGGACGCGATGCGGTCCGACGGCGCGGTCACCGTCGCCGAGACGTCCACGCAGATCGTGCTGGCACCGACGGACGGCACGAGCGGGACGGGTGTGTTCTTCCAGCCCGGGGCGCGCGTCGACCCGCGCGCCTATGCCGCCGTGCTGCACCCGCTCGCGGAGGCCGGGCACACCGTCGTCGTGGCGAAGCAGCCGCTGGGCATCGCCTTCCTGGCCGTCGGGGCGCTCGACGACGCCCGGTCCGGGCACCCGCAGGTCGACAGGTGGGTGGTGGGCGGGCACTCGCTCGGCGGCACGGTCGCCGCGATGGAGGCGGACGAGGCCGACGACGACGCGAGCGCACCCGCCGTCGGGCTGCTGCTGTACGCCTCCTACCCGGCGGGCGACGTCAGGGGTTCCCTCACGGCCGCCGTCGAGTCCGTCTCCGGCACCCGGGACGGGCTCGCCACCCCGCCGAAGATCGAGGCGTCGCGCGCCGACCTGCCGCCCGACGCCGGGTTCACCGTCGTGGACGGCGCCTCCCACGCCCAGTTCGGCGACTACGGTCCGCAGCCCGGCGACGGCGTGCCGACCCTCTCCGACGACGCGGCGCGGGAGCGGATCGCGGCGGCGAGCGTGCGGTTCGTCGCAGGCCTGGCCGGCTGACGATCTCACCCGGCCCCGGGGCGCCCGCGTCCTGGCGTCATCTATCCGTCGCGCCCGTGCTCGGCTACGGTCGGACCGTGCAGCTGCTGGTCGTGGAGGACAACGAGCATGTCGCCGGTGCGCTCGTCTCCGTCCTGGGCAAGCACGGGTACGAGGCGATCCGGGCGGCCGACGGCGCGAGCGCGCTCGCGGCGCTGAGCCCGCGGACCGACCTCGTGCTGCTCGACCTGGCCCTGCCGGACATGGACGGGTTCGAGGTCTGCCGCCGGATCCGCAAGGTCTCCGACACCCCGATCATCATGGTGACCGCGCGCACCCAGCTCGAGTCGCGGGTGCGCGGCCTGGAGCTCGGCGCCGACGACTACGTGACCAAGCCGTACGACATCCGCGAGGTCCTCGCCCGCATCGACGCGGTGCTGCGCCGTGGCCGGTCCCGCGAGTGGGACGGCCGGGCCCACGTCGCCCAGATCGACGTCGGCGAGGTCCAGGTCGACCTCGCCGCCCGCGTGGTGCGCCGCACCGGCGGCGCCGTCGTCTCCCTGACCCGCAAGGAGTACGACCTCCTGGCGCTGCTGGTCCGGCACCGCGGCACGGCGCTCGCCCGCGAGCGCATCCTGCGCGAGGTGTGGGGTTCCAGCTGGAAGGGGCTCGGCCGCACCCTCGAGGTCCACGTCGCCTCCCTGCGCCGCAAGCTCGGCGAGCCCTCGGTGGTGGAGACGGTGCGCGGCGTGGGGTACCGGGTCGGGCAGCAGTGACGTGCGGAGCAGACTCGCCGCCGTCGTCTACGTGCCGCTCGCCCTGGTCATCCTGCTGCTCGGCATGCTCTACGCGTCGAGCGTGACGCGCGCCCACCAGCAGGAGGTCTTCCTGGACCGGTTGCGCGACACGAGCTACCTCGTCCTGCCGGCCCGCCAGGCGATCCTCGCCGACGACCCCTCCCTCGTCGCGGGCGACCTGGAGCGGTACCGGCAGGTGTACGGCATCGGGGCCGCCGTCGTCGACCAGGCCGGGGCCACGGTCGCGGCGGAAGGGATCGAGGTCCAGGACTACGCCGAGCGGCACGCCGCGCTCGCGGGCCGCCGGGCGGAGATGCGCGAGACGTTCTGGCCCTGGGACGCCCAGCGCACCGTGGTGGCCGAGCCCATCTTCGACGGCGGCGACCTGGTCGGCGCGCTCGTGACGTCGTCGGACGGCGGGAAGGTCCAGCGCGCCATCTGGAACAGCTGGGCGCTGCTCGCCGCGGCGGGCGCCGTGATCGCGCTGCTCGCGCTCGTCCTGGCCGACCGGACCGCGGGCTGGCTGCTGCGCCCGGTCCGCGCCGTCGACCAGGCGATGGAGAAGATGGGCGACGGGCGGCTCGACGAGCGCATCCCGCCGTCGACGGGGCCTCCCGAGCTCCGTCAGGTGGTGAGCCGCTTCAACGAGATGGCGGAGCGCGTCGAGCACCTGATGCGCCGTCAGCAGGAGTTCGTGGCCAACGCCTCGCACGAGCTCCGCAACCCGCTCAGCGCCCTGATGCTCCGCGTCGAGTCGCTCGCGCTGAGCGTCCCGCCCGAGGGTGCCGACGACGTCGCGCACGTGCGGGCGGAGGCCGAACGGATGGCGCAGATCCTCGACGCCCTCCTCCTGCTGGCCGACGGCTCGAGCATGTCGGCCGCGCAGCCCGTCGACGTCGCCGACCTGGTGGCGCGGCGCGTGGAGGGGCGCAGGATCCTCGACCCGGACCGCGAGCTCCGGCTGACCACCCCCGGGGGTGAGGTCCTCGGGACCGTCGACCCCACCGCGCTCGAGAGCGCGTTCGACACCGTGGTCGAGAACGCGATCAAGTTCGCGCCGGAGTCCGAGCCGATCGACGTCTCCGTGGTCCGCGCGGCCGGCTCGATCGAGGTCGTGGTGCGCGACCACGGCCCGGGCGTGCCGGCCGACCAGCTCGAGCGCCTCACGGAGCGCTTCTGGCGGAGCCCGGGCCACAGCTCGGTGCGCGGTTCCGGCCTGGGCCTCGCGATCGCCTCGGAGCTCCTCGCCGAGCTCGGCGGCGGGCTGCGGCTCGAGCTGCCCGACGACGGCGGCCTGCGGGTGTGCCTGCAGGTCCCGGCCTGGGAGGAGGGGACGTGAGGAGGATCGTCGCGGCCGTGTCGTCGCTGCTCGTGGCGGGCGCTCTCCTGGCCGCGTGCGCCCCGGACAGCGACCCGTGGGAAGGCCGGCAGCCCGAGCGGCTCACCATCGCGACCGGCGGGACCAGCGGCATCTACCACGGCTACGGCCAGGCGTTCGCGTCGCAGCTCGCGGACGAGTACGGGATCGAGGTGGAGGTCCTGAGCACCGGCGGGTCCGTCGACAACCTGCAGCTGCTCGCCGACGGGACGGCGGACCTGGCCTTCAGCGCGGCGGACGCCGTGGCGGACGCCGTCGACGGCGAGGGAGGCTTCGCCGAGCCGGTGGAGGTCCGGGCGCTCGCCCGCGTGTACGACGACTTCGCCCACCTGGTGGTGCCCGCGGACTCGGAGGTCGAGGAGATCGCGGACCTGCGAGGGCTACGGGTGTCCGTCGGCGCGCCACGGTCCGGGACGTCGCTCATCGCGGGTCGCGTGCTCGAGGCGGCGGACGTGCCGATCGCCGACCTCCGGGTCGCCGAGCTGGGGATCACCGAGTCGATCGACGCGCTGGAGGACGGGCGCCTCGACGCGGTCTTCTGGTCCGGCGGGCTGCGCACGCCCGGCATCGTCGGCCTGGCCGAGGAGCTGCCCGTCCGGCTGATCCCGCTGGTGGACGTGGTCGACGAGCTCCGCGCGGAGTACGGGCACGGGTACCGGCACGGTGTGGTGCCCGAGGGCGTGTACGGCATGACCGAGGACGTCGAGACGCTTGCGGTCCCCAACGTCCTGGTGGTGAGCCCCGACATGCCCGAGGGCGTCGCGCACGGGCTGGTGCAGACGCTCTTCGACACACGCAGCGAGATCTCCGTGCTCGTCCCCTCGGCTGCGTTGCTCGACCGGTCGCGGGCGATCTACACCGAGCCCGCCGAGCTGCAGGCCGGCGCGCTGCGGTACTACCAGGACGTCAAGCCCTGAGGTCTGTCCGGGCGGGCCGCGGAGACCTGGCCCACGGAGGAGGAGTTCGCCGGGTCCACCTAGCGGCTGACCGCCGTGGACAGCGGCGGCACCAGCCGCAACCGGTGGCCGACGCCGCCGCGCCACGGCGTCTCCGGGACGAGCGTCGACGGGTAGCCCCGGGGGTGCTCCCGCTGCCACCGCCAGTGGTCGCGGCAGATCTCGGCGAGGTCCCGGCGGGCCGTCCAGCCCAGGTCGGCCGCCGACCGCGTGACGTCCGCGACCGACGACGCGATCGTGCCGGCCGGTGCCGGCAGCACGCGGGAGGACACCTCCCGGCCGGTGACCTGCTCGAACGTGCGCAGGACCTCGCGCACGCTGCTCCCGTGCCCGGTCCCGAGGTTCCACGTCCGCACGGCGTCCTCGCCCGGCCGGTCCAGAGCCGCCAGCGCGGCGACGTGGCCCGCGGCGACGTCGGACACGTGGACGTAGTCGCGCAGGGCCGTGCCGTCGGGGGTGGGGTGGTCGCCGCCGTGCACCTCGACGTGGCCGCGCAGGCCCAGGGCCACCTCGCCGAGCCGGGTCAGCAGGCTGGAGGGCGCGCCGTTGCGGTCCTCGCCGATGCGTCCCGACGGGTCGGCGCCCACGGTGTTGAAGCAGCGCAGCACGGCGACGCGCAGCGCGGCACCGGCCCGGGTGACGTCCTGCAGGAGCTGCTCGTTGGTGACCATGGTGCGGCCCAGGGGCGAGGCGGGCGCGAGCGGGGCGTCCTCGGCGAACCGCGTGCCGCCGTCGGGCGAGCCCGCCGTGCCGTGGGCCGTCGCGTCGCCGTAGACCGCGGCGGAGGAGGACAGCACGAGCCGGTCGACCCCGTACCAGGTCATGCACCGCAGCAGCGTGAAGGTGGTGGTCAGGTTGGTCTCGTAGGCGTCCAGGGGGCGGTCGACGCACTCCGACGCGGACCGCAGCCCGGCGAGGTGGACGACGGCGTCGACGGCCGCGCCCGCGAAGATCCGCTCCATGGAGTCGATGTCGGCGACGTCCGCGGCGTGCGTGCGCACCCGGCGCCGGGAGAGCGCCTCACCACGGGCCAGCGACGCCGGGGTGCCGCGGGAGAAGTCGTCCACGACGTCGACCTGGTGGCCCGCCTGCACCAGTGCCAGCACCACGTGGGACCCGAGATAGCCGGCGCCGCCGGTGACCAGGACCCGCATCTGACACACCTCGCACCACGTTTGCTGACGTGGGGCCATGATGGTGGCGCCGTGAGGGGCGGCAACAGGGGAGTTGAGGTAGTCAAGAGCATCTCAGGCGGATTCGTGTGACGTGTGCCACGCTGCTGCCATGCTGAGACTTCTGGCCCGCACCGCGGTCCTGCTGCTCGCCGTCGCCGTCGGCCTGCTCCTGACCGACTGGGTGTTCGCCGCCCTCGACTGGCAGACGTTCGACATCGACTGGAGCAACCCGCTGGCGTTCGTGGTCGCCGTCGTCGTGTTCGCGGTGGCCCAAGCCGTGCTCACGCCGTTCTTCGTCAAGCTGGCCCGCAACAACGCGCCGGCGATGCTCAGCGCCGTCGGCCTCATCACCACCTACGTGGCGCTCCTCATCGCCGTCCTGGTCGCGCCCGACGGGCTGGACATCTCCGGGTGGCTGGGCTGGCTCGTCGGCCCGATCATCGTGTGGATCGTGACCCTGCTCGCGAACTTCCTGCTGCCGGCGCTGCTGCTCAAGAACGCCGTGGAGAAGCGTCGCGACGGGGAGTGACCCTGCGCGGACGGCTCAGAGCTGCTGGCGGACGCCGGCGGCCCGGGCGATGCCCTCGACCTGCTCCTCCAGGTCGTCGCGCAGCGGCTTGATCCCGTCGCCGCGGCGCAGCACGGGGAGCTGGACCGGGTGGTCGACCTCCTCGAGCACGAAGCCCAGGGCGGCGTAGAGCGCCGCGAGGGCCAGCACCAGCCCGAGCACGCCCGCGGCGGCGTCCCACCCGGCGGATCCGGTGAGCTCGGCGACCCCGGTCAGGGCGAACCGTGCCGCGGACCCGACCATGATCCCGGCGGCGAGCAGCTTGCCGTGCGCCGCGGCCGCCGGGAGGAGCAGGGCGACGGCGGCCGTCAGCAGGAGCACGCCCACGGCGGGGCTCGCCGTGCCGGGCGGCGAGGTGAGCGTCGCGACCGCGAGCATGGCCCACACCCCGGCGACCATGGCCATCCCGGTCCCGGCGATCGGGTCACGGGCGCCGAACCCCACCACGGCGGCGAGCGACTGCAGCGGCACGGTGAGCACCAGCACCGCCAGCGCCACGGTGTTCTCCTCCGTGGTGGGGAGCACGCCGAGCTGCAGGCAGCTGAAGCCGACCGTGCCCAGGGCCAGCGCCATGAAGCCCAGGGGGAGGGGGTTGCCGCTCGGGCGCAGCACGATGCGCGTCATCTGCAGCTGTTCGCTCTGCCTGCCCCGCGGCTCGGAAGGTTCGCTCATCGCATCACACAACACGATCTCGTGGTGTGTCACAACGCAGGGGGCGCCGGGCCAGGTCAGGGCGCCGCGGTGCTCGCCCGCTCGACCAGGCGCGTCGGCACGAGCGTGCGTCCGTGCGGGATGGTGCGGTCGGCCATCTGACGCAGCACCCCGGCGACGCAGCGCCGTCCGACCTCCGCGAAGTCCTGGTGCACCGTGGTCAGCGGCGGGAGGTAGGCGACGGCGTCGGGGAGGTCGTCGAACCCGACCACGCTGACGTCCTGCGGCACCTTGCGCCCGGCCTCGGCCAGGGCGCGCAGCAGCCCGAGCGCCATCTGGTCGTTGGCCGCGAAGACGGCGGTCGCGTCGGTGCGGGCGATCTCCTGCCCGGCCGCGTACCCGGAGGCCGCGGACCAGTCCCCGCGGTACACCGGGGGGACGTCCCGGCCGGCCTCGTGCAGCGTCCGGCGCCAGGCGTCCTCGCGTCGCTGGGCGGAGAAGGACTCGGACGGTCCGGCCAGGTGCACCACGGTCCGGTGCCCGAGACCGAGCAGGTGCTCCACCGCGGTGCGCGACCCGGCGGCCTGGTCGGTGTCCACCACGGGGTAGCGGTCCCCGGCGTCGGAGTCGGCGACGACGACCGGCACGTCGGTGGGCAGGGAGATGCTGGCGGCGTCGAGCAGGTGGACCTCCATCAGGAGGATCACGGCGTCGACGGCGAGCTCGCCCATGCGGGTGAAGGCGCCGTTGACCCCGTCCTGCGTGGGGGCCTCGACGGGGATCACGGTGATGGCGTAGCCCTCGGCCGCGGCCGACGTCGCGATCGCGTCCAGGGTGCGGACGTTGCCGGTGGTGGACAGCGAGAACAGGATGACCCCGATGGTGCGGAACCGGCCGGAGCGCAGGGCGCGGGCCGCGCTGTTGGGCCGGTAGCCGAGCTCACGCATGGCCGCCAGCACCTGCTCGCGCGTGCGGTCGACCACGCCGGGGTGGCCGTTCGAGACGCGCGAGACGGTCTGCGACGAGACGCCGGCGCGCCGCGCGACGTCGGCCATCGAGACGCGCTGAGGTCGCCCGGTCGGGCTCGGGTCGGGCAAGGGTCCTCCGCTCGGTCACAGTTCGGTCTCGCCGACCGCCGGGGTTGACGTACCGCGTCCGGCGATGCACGATCACCTTAGTCCATGTTTACGTAAACATCCGTCCTCGTGGCGCTTGATGTTGACGTGAACATCCCCGTGACCCCGAGGAAGACCCGCATGACGACGACGTCCCCACCGGTGGCGGCCGCACCGCCCGCGCCGGCCACCCGGCGACCCAGCCGACGGCGATGGACCGGCTGGATGTTCGTCGGCCCCTTCATGCTCGTGTTCGCGCTGGTGTTCCTGGCGCCCATCGTCTACTCGCTGTACCTGTCGGTGTTCCGCACCCAGATGGTCGGCGGCACCACGTTCGTGGGCCTCGACAACTACGCCCGCGCCATGCAGGACCCCCAGTTCTGGGAGGGCCTGGCCCGCGTGAGCCTGTTCCTCGTGGTGCAGGTGCCGATCATGCTCGGCATCGCCCTGCTCGTGGCGCTGGCCATCGACTCCGGCCGGCTCTACGGCAAGAGCTTCTTCCGCATCTCGATCTTCATGCCGTACGCGGTCCCCGCCGTCGTCGCCTCGCTCATGTGGGGCTTCATGTACGGCACCCGGTTCGGGCTCGTCGGCAACCTCAACGACGCGCTCGGCGTCTCCCTGCCCGACCCGCTGTCTCCCGACCTCGTGCTGGCGTCGATCGGCAACATCGTCACCTGGGAGTTCGTGGGCTACAACATGCTGATCTTCTACGCGGCGCTGCGCGTCGTCCCGCACTCGCTCTACGAGGCCGCGGAGATCGACGGGGCGACGCAGTGGCAGGTGGTCCGGTCGATCAAGATCCCCGCGATCCGCGGTGCCCTGGTGATCGCGACGATCTTCTCGATCATCGGCAGCTTCCAGCTCTTCAACGAGCCGAGCATCCTGCAGTCGCTGGCGCCCAACGCCATCACCACGTCCTACACCCCGAACCTGTACGCCTACTCGCTGTCCTTCTCCGGCCAGCAGTACAACTATTCCGCGACCGTCGCCATCATCATGGGGCTGATCACCATGGTGATCGCCTACGTGGTGCAGCTGCGCGGCATGCGCAAGGAGGCGTGACGTGACCACCGCCCTCACCGCGACCGCCCCGTCCTCCCGGGGGCCGCGCCTGCGGACCCGGACCGTCAACAAGCACAGCGTCGACCGGCCCCGCCGCAGCCCGCTGCTCACGGTGCTCACCGCCGTCGTGCTCGTGTACTCGCTCGTGCCGCTCGTGTGGCTGCTCGTCAACTCCACCAAGACCCAGGGAGACCTGTTCTCCTCGTTCGGGCTCTGGTTCGGCGACTCGTTCGCCCTCTGGGACAACGTCGTCGCCACGCTCACCTACGACGACGGCGTGTTCGTCCGGTGGCTCGGCAACACCGTGCTCTACGTCGTGCTGGGCGCCGGCGGGGCCACGTTCCTCGCCATCCTGGGCGGGTACGCCCTGGCCAAGTTCGACTTCCCCGGCAAGCGCGGCGTGTTCGCCGTCGTCATCGGGGCCGTGGCGGTGCCCGGCACCGCCCTCGCCGTGCCGACGTTCCTCATGTTCAGCCAGATGGGGCTGACCAACACGCCCTGGGCCGTGATCATCCCGTCCCTGATCTCTCCGTTCGGCCTCTACCTCATGTGGACGTTCGCGGCCGAGGCGATCCCCACCGAGCTGCTCGAGGCCGCCCGGATCGACGGGGCGGGGGAGTTCCGCACCTTCTTCCGGGTCAGCCTGCCGCTGCTCGCGCCGGGGATCGTCACCGTGCTGCTGTTCACCATGGTGGCCACCTGGAACAACTACTTCCTGCCGCTGATCATGCTGCGCGACAGCGACTGGTACCCGCTGACCCTCGGCCTGAACGCGTGGAACGCGCAGGCCGCCACCGCCGGCGGCGAGGCGATCTTCCACCTCGTCATCACCGGCTCCCTCCTGACGATCCTGCCGCTCGTCGCGGCGTTCCTGGTGCTGCAGCGCTACTGGCAGTCCGGGCTCGCCGCCGGGAGCGTCAAGGAATGACCTGACCGACGCCGGGCCGGCGGCGCCACCGATGGAGCCGCCGACCGCCCGACCGACTGTTCCGACAACGAAGTGAGGACCGACATGACTGCACGAACGACCACCCGGACCACCCGGTGGCTGCGCGGCACCGCCGTCGCCGGCGTCCTGGCCCTGGGCCTGACGGCCTGCGCGAGCGGCGAGACCGACTCCGGCGAGGCCACCCAGGACGCCGACTCGGCGCTGGAGGAGGGCGGCGAGATCACCGTCTGGGCCTGGGACCCCACGCTCGAGTCGGTGGCCGCCGACTTCGAGGCGGAGCACCCGAACGTCACCGTGAACCTGGAGAACGTCGGGACCGGCAACGACCAGTACACGGCGCTGCAGAACGCGATCGCCGCCGGTGACGGCGTGCCCGACGTCGCGCAGATCGAGTTCTACGCGCTGCCGCAGTTCGCGCTCTCCGAGGCCCTCGCGGACCTCACGGCCTACGGGGCCGACGAGCTCGACGGCACCTTCACGCCCGGCCCGTGGGGTGCGGTGCAGCAGGAGGGCGGCGTCTACGCCCTGCCCACCGACTCCGGGCCGATGGCGCTGTTCTACAACAAGCGCGTCTTCGACGAGCACGGCATCGAGGTCCCCACCACGTGGGAGGAGTACGTCGAGGCGGCCCGCACCCTGCACGAGGCCGACCCGGACGCCTACCTCACCAACGACGTCGGCGACGCCGGCTTCACCACCTCGATGATCTGGCAGGCCGGGGGGCGCCCCTACCAGGTCGAGGGCACCGACGTCACGATCGACTTCACCGACGAGGGCACCCAGCAGTTCACCTCCACGTGGCAGAGCATGCTCGACGAGGAGCTCGTGGCCCCGGTCGGCTCCTGGAGCGACGAGTGGTACCAGGGCCTGTCCGACGGCTCCATCGCCTCGCTCGTCATCGGCGCCTGGATGCGCGGCAACCTGGAGTCCTCGGTGCCGGACGCGTCCGGCGACTGGGCCGTCGCACCGATGCCGCAGTGGGAGAGCGGCGAGGAGGTCACCTCGGAGAACGGCGGCAGCTCGCTGGCGATCCCGGCCGCGAGCGAGAACGCCGACCTCGCCTGGGCGTTCCTCGAGTACGCGACCGTCGGGGACGGCATCGCCACGCGCGTCGACGAGGGCGCCTTCCCGGCGACCGTCGCCGAGCTGGAGGACCCCGCGTTCCGCGAGCAGGAGTTCGAGTACTTCGGCGGCCAGCAGGTCAACGAGGTCCTGGCCGACTCGTCGGCGAACGTCGCCGAGGGCTGGCAGTACCTGCCGTTCCAGGTGTACGCCAACTCGATCTTCAACGACACGGTGGGCCAGGCGTACGTCTCCGACACCACCCTGACCGACGGCCTGACCACCTGGCAGGAGCAGTCGACCACCTACGGCAACGACCAGGGCTTCACCGTCAACCAGTGACGGCCCGCCCGTGAGCGCCGGTGGGGACGGCGAGCCGCCGTCCCCACCGGCGCCGCCACGGCGCCCTCCCCGCAGACCCCGCACACCCCGCACGTCCAGGAGCCTCCATGACCGACGTCCCCCGCCTGCTCGCGGGCCCCGAGACGACCCGCCCCGCACGCCTCGGGTACGGCGCCGACTACAACCCGGACCAGTGGCCCCGCGAGGTGTGGGCCGAGGACGCCCGGCTGATGCAGGCCGCTGGCGTCACCGTCGTCTCCGTCGCGATCTTCTCCTGGGCCCGGATCCAGCCGGCACCCGACCGCTGGGACTTCGGCTGGCTCGACGAGGTCATGGACCTCATGCACGCGCACGGCATCTCCGTGGACCTCGCCACCGCCACCGCGTCCCCGCCGCCGTGGCTCACCACCGCGCACCCGGAGATCCTGCCGGTGACCCGCACGGGGGAGACCCTGTGGCCCGGCGGTCGCCAGCAGTGGCGGCCCACCTCGCCCGTCTTCCGCGAGCACGCGCTCGCCCTGGTCGAGAAGATGGCCGAGCGGTACGCCGCGCACCCGGCGCTCGCGGCCTGGCACGTCAGCAACGAGCTCGGCTGCCACAACGTCGAGGACTACTCCGACGACGCCGCCCGCGCGTTCCGTACCTGGCTCACGGCGCGCTACGGCACGCTCGACCGGCTCAACGAGGCGTGGGGCACGGCGTTCTGGTCGCAGCGCTACACCGACTGGGAGCAGATCCTGCCGCCGCGGCTGGCGGCGTCGTACCCGAACCCGACGCAGCAGCTCGACTTCAAGCGGTTCTCCTCGGACGCCCTGGTGGAGCACCTGCGCGCCGAGCGGGACGTGCTGCGCCGCATCACGCCGGACGTCCCGGTCACCACGAACTTCATGGTCATGGGTGAGACCAAGGGCATGGACTACGCCGCCTGGGCTCCCGAGATCGACTTCGTCTCGAACGACCACTACCTGCAGCCCGGTCCGCAGGGCCGCGAGGAGATGTCGTTCTCCGCGAACCTGACCAGCGGCGTCGCGGGCGGCCGCCCCTGGTTCCTCATGGAGCACTCCACCAGCGCCGTGAACTGGCAGCCGGTCAACGTGCCGAAGCGGCCGGGCGAGCTCGCCCGGGACTCGCTGACGCACGTGGCCCACGGCGCCGACGCCGTCTGCTTCTTCCAGTGGCGCCAGTCCGCGGCGGGCGCGGAGAAGTACCACTCGGCGATGGTGCCCCACGCCGGGGAGGACTCGGCGCTGTTCCGCGACGTCGTCGCGCTCGGACGCACGCTCGCCGACCTCGCCCCCGTTGTGGGTGCGGAGCGGGCGCCGGCCCGGGCCGCGATCCTGTTCGACTGGGACTCCTGGTGGGCGTCCGAGCTGGACTCGCACCCCACCGAAGCGCTGCGCTACCGCGCCGAGGCGCTGGACTGGTACCACGCGTTCCTCGACGCGGGCGTGCGCGCCGATGTCGTCCCCGTGGCCGGCCTCGACGACGGCCGCACGGACCTCGCCGACTACGACGTCGTCGTCGCGCCGGTGCTGCACGTCGTCCCGGCGGCGCTCGCGGACCGGCTGACCCGTTGGGTGGAGGCCGGCGGCCACCTCGTCACCACGTACTTCTCCGGCATCGTCGACGCCGACGACCACGTGTGGCTCGGCGGCTACCCGGGCGCCCTGCGCGACCTGCTCGGGCTCCGCATCGAGGAGCTCAACCCGTTGCGCGACGGCGAGCGCGTGCGGCTCGACGACGGCTCGACGGGCACGCTGTGGACGGACCGCATCGACGTGCTGCCGGGCACGGACGTGCTGGCGACCTACCTCGACGGGCAGCAGGCCGGGCGCCCGGCCGTCACCCGGCGGGCGGTGGAACGCGGGTCGGCCGCCTACGTGTCGACCCGGCTCGGTGCCGCGGGCCTCCGCCCGCTGCTCGAGCGGCTCCTCGACGCCGCCGGCGTGCGCTCCGAGCTGCCCGAGCCGCTGCGCGGCCGGGTGGAGCTGACCGTGCGCCGCACCGCCGACGAGGAGTTCTGGTTCCTCGTGAACCGGACCGACGAGGCGCTGGGCCTCGCCGGCCTCGACGGCAAGGCCCTCGTCAGCACCACGCCGCACGACGGCGAGGTCGCGGACGCTCGTCCGTCCGGCGAGGTCCCGGCCGACACGCTGGCGCCCCGCGGCGTCGTGGTGCTGCGCCGTCCCCGCGCCTGACAACCACCCGTCCACCCGACCGCACGACCGCAGGATCTCGGACCATCGCACCGACGCGAGAGGAAGGCTCACCGATGAGCACCTGGCAGGACACGACACCACCGCTGCGAGCGGTCCGCACCCGGCGCGCGGTCGCGTCGCTGACCGGCGGCCTCCTGGTCGCCGGTCTGGCGACGGCGCCCGCGACGGCCGCTCCCGGCACGGCCCCGGCCGCACCGGGCACGGCCGCGACGACGGCGGTCCCGAGCGTGACGACGGCGGCTCCGGCCGCCGACGTCACCGTCCGTCCGGACCCGTCGTACGCGGGCCAACCGTTCGAGGGCTGGGGGACCAGCCTCGTCTGGTTCGCGAACGCCACCGGTGACTACCCGGACGAGATCCGGGACCGGCTCGCGGACATGGTGTTCGGCGACGAGGGGCTGAACCTCAACATCGCCCGCTACAACGTGGGCGGCGGGAACGCCCCGGACGTGCCGGACTACCTGCGGGCGGGCGGCGCCGTCGACGGCTGGTGGAACGCCCCCGAGGGCACCACCCGCGACGACGTCGACTGGTGGGATCCCGAGGACCCCGCCGACTGGGACCTCGACGCCGACGCCACGCAGCGCTGGTGGGTGGACCGCATCAAGGACGACGTGACGCACTGGGAGACGTTCTCCAACTCCCCACCGTGGTTCATGACGGAGTCCGGCTACGTCTCGGGCAACTTCGACGCGGACGAGGACCAGCTCAAGCCGGAGAGCATCGACGACTTCGCGCAGTACCTGGTGGGCGTCACCGAGCGGCTCGAAGACGCGCACGGCATCGACGTGGACACGATCGACCCGTTCAACGAACCCAACACCGACTACTGGGGCACCCAGCTCGGCGCGGACGGCAACCCCACCGGCGGCCGGCAGGAGGGCGCCCACATGGGCCCCGCGCTGCAGCAGCAGGTGCTCCCGGCGCTGGCCTCCGCGCTGCAAGGGTCCGGGACGGACGCCGTGATCTCGGCGATGGACGAGACCAACCCCGGCCGGTTCGCGAGCAACTGGAACGCCTACGCGCCCGAGGTCCGGGACCTGGTGGACCAGCTCAACGTCCACACGTACGGCACCGGTCAGCGCACCACCGTGCGCGACATCGCCAAGGGCGAGGACAAGCCCCTGTGGATGAGCGAGGTCGGCGGGTCGTGGAGCAGCACGGGCCAGGACTTCGAGTCCATGGAGTCCGGCCTGGGCAGCGCCCAGCACATCGTCGACGACCTGCGTGAGCTCGAGCCGTCCGCCTGGGTGTTCTGGCAGCCGGTCGAGGACTACGACAACATGGCGCCCGGCGGCGAGAGCCCGGAGGGCGGCAACTGGGGCGAGATCCAGATCCCGTTCTCCTGCACGGCCGAGGACACGCTGGAGACCTGCCCGATCTACACCAACACGAAGTACTGGGTCACCCAGAACTTCACGCACTTCATCGCGCCCGGCGACCGCCTGGTCGGGGTGGACGACCCGAGCAGCACCGCCGCCGTCTCCGCCTCCGGCGACCAGGCCGTCGTCGTGCACGTCAACGACGAGACGTCCGCGCGCACGGTCGCTCTGGACCTCTCCGGCTTCGGTGAGGTGGCCGACGGCGCCACCGTCACGCCGGTGGTCACCGACTCCGGCGGCTACCTCGTCGAGGGCGACCCCGTCCCGGTCGAGACCGACGGCGCGGCGCGCGCCACGCTCACCGTGCCGGCCGAGTCCGTGACGACGTTCGTCGTCGACGGCGTCTCCGGCGTGGCCGACGACGCCCCGCTGGCTCAGGACGGGCACGTCTACCGGATCGACGGCGTGCAGTCCGACCGCTCGCTGGCCCCGGCCGGCGACGGCGTGCAGATCGCCACCGACGACCCCGCCGCGGCCGACCAGCTGTGGACGCTCACGGACCTGGGCGCCCCGGAGGGCTCGGGCTCGCACCGCACGCGGTACGCCGTGACGAACGCGGCCACCGGCGAGCAGCTCGCCGTCGACGCCGACACCTCCGCCGTGCTGGTCGAGGCGCCGGCGGGCCCGGCCGACACACCGGAGGCCGCGCGCTGGATCCTGTCGACCACGGGCGACGGCACGTACACGCTGGTCAACGCGTCGTCGGGCACGCTGCTCGAGGTGGGTGGCCAGGCCACCGCCGACGGCTCGCCGGTGGGCACCTACCTGGCGAACTCCGGCGCGAACCAGCGCTGGGCGATCGTCGACGAGACGCTGCTCGGGACCGAGCCCGTCGACGTCTTCACCACGCCGGGCACGGCTCCGGAGCTGCCGGAGTCGGTGACGCCGGTGTACCCGGGCGGCGCGGGCGACGCCCTGCCCGTTACGTGGGACGTCCCGGAGGACTCCGCGTGGGCCGAGCCGGGCACGGTGGAGGTCACCGGCACGGTGACGAACCCGGCCGGTGGAACGGTCGCCGCGACGGCGACGGTCACCGTCGACGTGCTCGCCTCCACCCGCACGGCCTCGGCGTCCACGTACGCCGGTGGCGTGCCGGAGCTGCCCGCCACGGTGACGGCCGTGACGGCCGGCGGTGTCGACGTGGAGCGCGCGGTCACCTGGGAGCAGGCGGCCGACGGCGTGTACGACGAGATCGGCGTCGTGCAGCTCTCCGGGACCGCCGACGCCGGGGCGGGCGACACCCTGCCCGCCACGGTGCGCGTGCTGGTCACCGAGCCCGGCGAGGCCAACGCCGCGACGGCGGACGGCACCACGGTCGAGGCGACGTACACCGAGCCGGGCTACCCGGCCGAGCGCGTGGTGAACGGCGACGTGGACGACAAGGGCTGGTCCAACTGGCGCTCGGGCGACAAGAACCCGACCGACACCCTGACGGTGACCCTGCCCGAGCCGCGCGACGTCACCGGCGTGGACGTGCACTTCTACGTCGACGGCTCGCACCGGAGCTGGGCACGGACCGTCCAGGTCGAGGCCCGTGTCGACGGCGCGTGGCAGGCCGTCGGGGACCCGGCCGAACCGGCGTCCGGCGCGGAGCCGGTGGCGGTCGACGCCGACGTGCGCACCGATGCCGTGCGGGTGGTCATGACGGCTCACGAGGCCACGCACCTGGTGGTCAGCGAGATCGAGGTGCTGGCCAAGGTGCCCGGGGACCCGTCACCCGTGTGGGACGGCGACGCGACCTACACCGCCGGCGACGCGGTGTTCCACGACGGCTCGTACCACGCGGCGCAGTGGTGGACCCGCGACGAGCCGGGCAGCAGCGTCTGGGGCTCGTGGCAGGAGACGGTCCGCGCCGCCTCGGGCGAGGCCCTGTGGACGCCGTCGCGCGTCTTCACCGCCGGTGACGTCGTCGTGCACGACGGCGAGACGTACGTCGCGCAGTGGTGGACCCGCGACCAGGAGCCCGGCGACGCGCACGGCCCCTGGGCGCCGAGGTAGTGCCGAACCCGCCGAGGTCGTGCCGAACGCGCCGAGGTAGCACTACCTCGGCGCGTTCGGCACGACCCCGCGCCCGGCGCGGCGCTAGCGTGGGCTGCACGTTCCCGCGGGGCGGGACGACGGCGGCCGGAGGGTAGCGATGAGCGCGGACGAGACCGTCGGGGTCGTGGGTGGCGGCATCGTGGGTCTCGCCGTCGCCCGGGAGCTCCTGCGGCGGCGGCCCGGCACCCGGGTGGTCGTCCTGGAGGCCGAGGACCGCCTGGGCGCGCACCAGACGGGCCACAACTCCGGTGTCGTGCACGCCGGGATCTACTACCGGCCGGGCAGCCTCAAGGCGCGCCTGTGCACGCGCGGTCGTGACCTGTTGCGGGAGTACTGCGCCGAGCACGGCCTGCCGTACGACGAGGTCGGCAAGCTCGTCGTGGCGGTCGACGCCGCGGAGCGCGGCCGGTTCGACGCCCTGGAGCGGACCGCCCGGGAGAACGGGGTGCCCGGTCTGCGCCGGCTCGAGGCGGCGGAGATCGCCGACGTCGAGCCGCACGCCGTCGGCGTTTCGGCCCTGCACTCGCCCCGGACCGCGATCACGGACTTCGGGGCCGTGTGCGCCCGGCTCGCCCGGGACGTGGAGGCGGCCGGCGGGCAGGTGCTGCTCGGTGCGCGGGTGACCGGCGTCCGGCGCGAGGGGGCCCGCGTCGTCGTCTCCTGCGGGGACGCCCGGCACCCGGTGGACCGCCTCGTGGTGTGCGGCGGCCTGCAGTCCGACCGCCTGGCCGGGCTGGTCGGCGGCGCGCGGGGCCCGGTGATCGTCCCGTTCCGCGGCGAGTACATGACGGTCCGCCCGGCCAAGCGCGACCTGGTGCGCGGCATGGTCTACCCGGTGCCCGACCCGCGCTACCCGTTCCTGGGCGTGCACTTCACCCGCACCGTGGCCGGCGAGCTGGAGGTCGGTCCCAACGCCGTCCTCGCCCTGGACCGGGGCGCCTACCGACGGCTCGCGATGAGCCCGCGGGACACGGCAGCCGTGCTGGGGTGGCCCGGCTTCTGGCGGATGGCGGCCCGGCACTGGCGCACGGGCGTGCGGGAGATGTACGGCTCCGCCGTGACGTCCGCCTACCTGCGGACCGCGCAGCGGTACGTCCCCGCGATCGGCAGCGCCGACGTCGTGCGGGGGCGCACCGGCCTGCGCGCCCAGGCCGTCGAGCGCGACGGTTTCCTCGTGGACGACTTCGTCATCGAGACGTCCGACGGCGTCACGAGCGTGCGCAACGCGCCGTCGCCCGCCGCGACCTCGAGCCTGGCGATCGCGGAGCACGTGGTCGATCGCATGTATCTTTGACCGGAGGCTCGAGCCTGGCTCCCGCCGACCCGTCGCCGTGCGGATCCGCCCCCGACACGGCAGGGTGGCGCCATGTCACGGGCTGTGGACGACCCCGCGCCGGGTCCTGCCGTGGACGGGGCCGGTGCGTCGCGCACGAGTCCGGCACGTCGTCGTCTCGTCGTCGCGGCGCTCGTCGGGGTCGCGCCGGTCGTGGTCCTGGCGATCGTCGCCCCGACCACGGTGATGCCCTGGTTCCTGGGGATGCTGCCGGCCCTCGTGGCGGGCATCGCCTCCCTGCGGCGTGCCGCGGTGGTCGCCACCCTCACGGGGACGCTCGCGCTGGTGGCGCCGCTGGCCGGGTCGCAGGTGTGGTCGGCGACGGTCCTCATGTCCGTGGTCGCCGCGGGCCTCGGGCTGGCGGCGGGTCGGGGATGGTCGTCCGGTGGGGCGCCGGCAGCCGCGACGCTGGCCGCGCTGACCGTCGCGCCCCCCGCCCTCACGACGGCAGACCCTCGCACCCTGGAGGGCGCGCTGCCGATCGCCGCGCTGGTCCTCGCCGGCGGGCTGTGGACGGTGGCGACGGCCACGGTCCTGACCCGCTCCGTGGAGCGGCGTCCGCGGGCGCCGATGAGCGGGCCGGAGACCGCCTGGTACACCGCCGCGCTCGTGGGCTTCACCGCCGTGGGGACCTGGTGGGCCATGACGTACTTCCCCGGCACCCACTCCTGGTGGCTGCTGCTGACCTTCTACATGGTGATGGTGCCGCGCACGGCAGACATCACGGCGCGCGCTCTCGCCCGCGCCGCGGGCACGGTGCTCGGCGGGCTGGTGATCGTGACGCTGGTCGCCCTGGACGCGTCCGGCGGGGTGCTGACGGTCGCCGTCGTCGCCGGTGCCGTCGGGGGCGTCGTGGCCTATCTGGTGGCGCCGTACTGGGTCTACACCGCCTTTCTCACGCTCACCGTGGTCGGCCTCTCGGCCGGCGGGGCGCCGGTGGCGGGGGCGGAGGCGCGGGTGGGACTCACCCTCGTCGGTGCGGGGTCGGCCGCGGGCATCCTGCTGCTCGTCCGCGCCGTCGGGTCCCGGGCACGGCGCACGGGAGACGGGTCCCCGGGCTGACCGGCGCTGATAATCTCCGGGTGTGATGAGCCATGCGTGAGTCGACGGTGACGATCCACGACGTCGCACGGCACGCGGGCGTCTCGGCCGCGACGGTCTCGAACTTCTTCAACTGGCCGGACAAGCTGTCGGAGCGGATGAAGGCCCGCGTCGACGACGCCGTCACCCAGCTCGGGTTCGTGCCCAACATGCCTGCGCGCCAGCTGCGCCGGCAGCGCAGCGGGATCGTCGGCCTGAGCGTCGTCAACGCCTCCAACCCCTTCTTCGCGGGGATCGCGACGGCGGTGGAGCAGGTCGCGGAGGAGGCCGGCCTCTCCGTGGTGGTGGGCTCCTCCCACGAGTCGGCGGACCGCCAGGAGAAGTTCCTGACCCTGTTCGAGCAGCTCCGGTTCGACGGCGTGGTGGTGGCGCCGTCGGACGACGAGCTGGAACCGCTGCGACAGCGCCGCGACCGCGGCACCCCGGTGGTGCTGGTGGACCACGAGGACCCGGACGGACGGTTGTCCTCGGTGTCCCTGGACCACCGAGAGGGCGGGCGGATCGCCGCCGAGCACCTGGTCACGGCCGGGCGCACGCGGCTGCTGTTCGCGGGCGGGCCGGAGGGCGTGCGCCAGGTCGCCCGCCGCCTCGAGGGCTGCCGCGAGGTGGTCACCGGCATCGCGGGCACACATCTCGAGGTCGCCCGGTCGGCGGACCTCGACCTCACCGACGGTGAGGAGATGGGCCGGTGGATCGCAGGGCTCGAGCCGGCGGAGCGCCCGGACGCGGTGTTCGCCGGCAACGACCTGCACGCCATCGGCCTGGTGAATGCCCTGGTCGGCGGCGGGGTGCGCGTGCCGGACGACGTCGCGGTGGTCGGCTACGACGACATCCCGTTCGCTGCGCGCGCGGCCGTCCCGCTGACGACGGTGCGCCAGCCGATCGCCGCGATGGGCCGGGCCGCGGCGCGGTTGCTGCTCGACGAGATCGCCGAGCCCGGTCGCGAGCCCCGCGACGTCGTCTTCCCGCCGGAGCTGGTGGTCCGCGGCTCGGCGCCCTGAGTCTGCGGCACCGCTGCGGCCCCACCCTTCGCTGCGCCTCCGCCCCGCGGGTGTCTTCTCACGCGTGGGTGGGGTGCTCGTGGTCCGGGTGCGTGTCCGGCTCCACCTGGAACGTCGTGTGCTCCACGCCGAAGTGGTCGCGGACGCAGTCCTGCAGCTCGTCGAGGATGCGCCCGGCGTGCCCGTCGCGGAAGCACCCCGTGTCCACCACTACGTGCGCCGAGAGCTGGGGCAGCCCCGTCGCGATGAGGGAGGCGTGCACGTCGTGGATCTCGCGGACGTGGTCGACCCGCAGCAGGTGGGTCCGCACCTCGTCGAGGTCGAGCCCCGCCGGGGTGGACTCCAGCAGCACGGCCCCGGTCTCGCGCAGCAGGCGCACGGCGCGCGGCACGATGAGCGCACCGATCACGAGCGCCGCCACGGTGTCGGCGTACAGCCAGCCGGTCGTGGTGATGACGACGGCGGCGACGATGACCGCCAGCGAGCCGAGGGCGTCGTTGAGCACCTCCAGGAACGCCGCCCGCAGGTTGAGGTTGGCGCTGCGGCGCGAGGCCAGCACGGCGAGCGCCGCCACGTTGCCGACCAGCCCGATCACACCGAAGACCACGAGCTCGTCGCCGGGGATCTCGGGCGGGTCCTGCAGTCGCTGCACCGCCTCGACGAGCACGAAGACGCCGACGGCGAGCAGCACCGCCGCCTGCGCGAGGGCCGCCAGCGCCTCCGCACGCCGGTAGCCCCAGGTGCGCTGCGGCGTCGGCGGGCGCAGGGCGACGTGCGCGGCGAAGAGCGCGATGCCCAGCCCGCCCGCGTCGACGAGCAGGTGCGCCGTGTCGACGAGCAGCGCCAGGCTGCCGGTCAGGACGGCGCCGACGACCTGGGCGACGACGATCGCGGCGGTGATGCCGAACGCGACGGCGAGCCGGCCGCGGTGGCCGCCCTCGGGTGGCGCGTGGCTGTGACCGGCGTGCCCCATCAGTCGTGGTCCTCGACGAGCTCGCCCTCCCAGGCCTCCCGGCCCTCGTGCACCGCGAACGCGGCCACGACGAACCCGGCGAGCGGGTCGAACCAGGCCTGACCCGTCCACCAGAACGCGAGCAGGCCGGCGAGCGTCGCCACCGACAGCCAGACGCAGACGCGGGTCTCGGCGGCGTCCGCGAGCACGAGCGGATCGCCGAGCGCCCGGCCGACGCGGTACTTGGCGGCGGCCAGCACCGGCATGATCACGAGCGAGGCGACGAGCACGCCGAGCGCGAGCGGCGAGGTCTCCGGCACGGCCCCGGTGACGAGCGCGCGGATGCCCTCGGCGGTGACCCAGGCCGCGAGCAGGAAGAACGTGGCGGCGACGGCGCGCAGCGTGCGGTGCTCGCGGCGGAGCTCGGCCGGGTCGGGCTCGCTCGGGTCGGGCTCGTCGGCCCCGGCGGAGCCCCGCCCGGCAGCGCGGCGCCGGAGCCGCGCGGCCAGCCGCATCGCGACCAGCACGGCGGCGGCGGTCTCGATCCCGGAGTCGATGCCGAACCCGATGACGGAGACCAGACCGGCCGCGACGCCGGCGCCGATCGCGACGACGCCCTCGACCACGTTGTAGGCGATGGTCAGACGCGCCAGGCGCAGGCCGCGCCGGGTGAGGGCCGTCGTCGTCGGCGTGGCGGTGGCGCTCATGCCGCGGTCTCGCGCTCCTCGTGCGACGGCGCCCCGGACGCGCAGGTGCAGTCGGGCCCGCAGCAGTCGGGGTCGACGGCGAGGGTGAGGCGCAGGAGGTCGCCGAGCGCGTGGGCGAGGGCGGGGTCGCACAGCCGGTACTCGGTCCGGCGGCCGTCGCGCCGGGTGGTGACGAGCCCGCAGCCGCGCAGGCAGGCGAGCTGGTTGGACATCACCTGACGCGACACGCCGAGCCCGTCGGCGAGGTCGGCGGGGTAGGCCGGACCGTCACGCAGCGCGAGCATGATGCGCGTCCGGGTCGGGTCGCCGAGCGCGTGCCCGAGGCGGGCGAGCGCAGCGGTGTGGGTCAGCGTCACGGTCTCCATGAGGACGACAGTACAGCCACTCATGTATTCAGGGAAGCGTGTACCGCACAGCTATCGAGGGAGCACCTCGGCCAGCCAGTCGATCGTGGGCGCCAGGAGCTCGGCGTCGAACCGCGGGTCGGAGTGCTCCGCGCCCTCCAGCCACGTCACCCAGGGCTCGACCCCGCGGGCGCGCAGCGCATCGACGAGCAGGTGC
Organism: Isoptericola halotolerans; assembly: GCF_003003075.1. Lineage (GTDB taxonomy): Bacteria > Actinomycetota > Actinomycetes > Actinomycetales > Cellulomonadaceae > Isoptericola > Isoptericola halotolerans_A. The sequence goes on from NZ_PVTX01000001.1 coordinate 137,901, forward strand.
GACTGCCCGGGCGCGACGGTGCAGTCGGCCGTGCCGTGGGCGATCGCCACCGCAGGCAGCGGCGGGGCGCCGTCGTCACCTCCGGCACCGCCGTCGCCGTCGCCGACGCCGTCCGCGGCGAGGTGCGGCAGCGGGCCGGCGAGCGCGGCGAGGTCGGGCGCGGTGCGCACGGGCGAGCCCACGTAGCGCGACTCGGGCGAGTCGTCGGCGGAGTGCGACGACGGGGCGCAGCCGATCTGGGCCGCATGGTCGTCCATCGCCAGGAAGTCGGTCGGACCGAACCAGTCGACCACCGCGGCGATCGGCGCCGTCGGCCCGGGCGCGTCCGGAGCGGCCGGGTCGTCCCAGGGTGCGAGGCGTCCGGAGAGCGCCCCGACGACGCAGGCGATGTTCGCCCCGGCGGACTCGCCCCAGAGCACGATCCGGTCTGGGTCGATCCGCGCCTCGGCGGCGTGCCGCCGCAGGTGGCCGACGGCGGCACGGGTGTCGTCGACGGCGGCCGGGAACGGGGCCTCGCCCGACATCCGGTAGTCGATGCTCGCGACGGCGAACCCGGCGGCGAGCAGCGCCGCGACCTTGGGGGCCACCATCTCGCGCGAGCCGTAGTACCAGCCACCACCGTGCACGAACACGACCACCGGTGCGGGCCCGGTGGGCGCGTCGGGCAGCCACAGGTCGAGCCGCTGGCTGGGGGAGTCGGCGGCGTAGGCGACGTCGGCGACGGTGGGCGGTGGAGCGTCGATGGTCACGGCCCGACGCTACCGTGACGCTGCAGGTGGTGGCGCAGCTCCCGGCGGGCGCGGTGCAGGCGCGACTTGACGGTGCCGACGGGGACCCGCAGCGCCGCGGCGACCTCGGCCTCGGGCAGGTCGTCGACCAGGGCGAGGCGCGCCACCTGGCTCTCGACAGGGCCGAGGCGGGCCAGCGCGTCGACGAGCGCCAGCCGGTCCGCGACCCCTGGTGCGTGGTCGGGCACCACGTGCACGTCAGCCGTGGCGGCGGACGCGGCGTGCACGACCAGGCGGTCCTGGCGCAGGCAGCGGCGCCGCTCGTTGGCGCAGAGCCGGCTCGCGACTCCCCGGAGCCAGGGCCACGCGGTGGTCTCGACGCGCACGCTCGCGCGCCGTCGCCACAGGATGGCGAAGACGTCGGCGGCGACCCCGGCGGGGTCCGCCCGCGCGACCCCCCGCAGACCGGCGGCCACGGTGCGCAGGACCCGCTCGTGGTAACGGCGGAAGAGCAGCGAGAAGGCGTGCTGGTCGTCGGTGCGCACCCGTGCCCAGAGCTCGGGGTCCGTCGCGTCGGGACGCATGGCGGGCCTCCTGCGGGGATGTCGCGGCGGCCGCCCGGTGCGGCGCGCACACCCAGCGTGCAGGGCGCGGCGCCGGACCGCAAGGGTTTCGCTGACCTTCTGGTAGGTCAGTCAGCCCGACGCGGCCGACTCACCGCGCCCGGACGCCGTCGAGCAGGGTGCGCCAGAGGTCGTCGAGCCGGTCGACCGGGTCGACCGGGTCGGCCACGCGCCGCGCGAGCTCCTGCATGCCCAGGAACGTGGCGACGAGCTGCCAGGCGAGGGCGTCGACGTCGATCCCGGCGCGGACCTCGCCCGCCCCGACCGCACGGTCGAGGCAGCGGCGGACCACGGCGATCCAGCTCGTGAAGGGGTCCGGGAGCTCGGTCTCCGGGCCCTGGCGGGTCAGCCGGACGGCCGCCCGCAGCACGACGTCGTCGCGGAACCGGCCCACCACCTCCACGGAGAGCTGCTGCAGGGCGTCCAGGCCGGTCAAGCCGTCCTCGTCGAGCGACCGCAGGATGGGCTCCCAGACGTCGGCGCCTGCACGTGCCACCTCGGCGGCCAGCTCCGCCTTCGACGCGAAGTGGAAGTAGACCGATCCCTTGGTGAGCCGCAAGCGGTCGGCAATGCGCGCGACAGAGGTCGCGGAATAGCCGTGGGCGTCGAACTCCTCCGCGGCGGTCTGCAAGATCGCCGCGCGGGTCGCTGCCTTCTGTCGTTGTCGTGATGTTGCGGCCACCGATGTTTCCTTCGCTGCCGGCCGGTGCGGGGACGCCTGGAATGGCGGCGTTCCTCCCCGGACCGTAGCGCGATCGGAATGGTCGCTCCTCGTGGCGCGCGGGACGATTTCGCGGAACGCCCGGCCGCCGGTCCCGCATTGTCGGACCTACCGGGGTGAATGGGCAGAATTCACTGACCCAACAGAAGGTCAGTCAATCACCGAGGTGGATCTCGCCGCGGGCCGCGACCAGGCGGTCCTGCAGGACGGAGACCTCGACGGTGTCGCCGTCGGCCGTGGCATAGACCTCCGGACGCGGTGTGTACTCGACGAACCGGTCGATCGCCATCGAGGCCCCGACCGCCGTCCGCCCCGGGCGCAGCAGCGCGGCCGCCCGCAGCGCCGCCGCGACCAGCGTGTGGCCCGACACCCGGTCCAGGGTGGGGTCCACCTGCGCCGGGTCGTCCGAGTCCCAGCCGATCCGGCCGAGCAGGCGGTCCCCGCGCTGCTGCAGCACGTCGAGCGGCGACGCGTCGTGGCGGACCGGCGCGGATCCCGGCGCGGGGGCCTCGCCCCGCACCACGGGGTAGGTCTCGGGGTCGATGCACTGCACGGCACCGCTGCCGTGGGCGATCTCCCGGGAGCCCACGCGCAGCGTGAGGGAGGCCTCGAAGGCGCCGGTCGCGCCGCGTCGCCGACGCCGGGCGTGCACCTGGGCGAACGCGGTGGCCGCGAGCGCCCCGGTGTCCGGGAGCCGCGGTGGCCGGCCGCTCCACCGGAACGCGACCCGGCGCATGCTCAGGTGGTGGTCCGGCGGCACCTCGAGGCCCTGCCGCGCCAGGACCACGCCGACCTGCCGCACCACCTCGAGGCCCGTGAGGAACGGGGCGGTGACGCCGGGCGGCGGTCCCGGTCTCGCCAGGATCCGCACCGGCAGGTGCCACCTGTCCGTGCCGGCCGCCGTCGGGCCCCCCACCTGGATGCCGCCGGCCGCCGTCGCGCCACCCTCCGGCGCGCTCACGGTCCGACCTCTCGCCAGTTCCCCATGCTCACGGATGTCCGGCCGGCGCGGATCGGTTCGCGCCGGCCGGCCGCCGGGCCGTGCGCCGGCCGGACGCTCAGGCCGAGACGGTCGTGCGCGTCGCGGCGTCCAGCAGGGTCTCGGCCGCCGCCCGCGCGTGCCGGGCCGCGTCCGCGTCGCCCGAGACGGCGGCGACCGTCTGCGCGCCCTCGGCGAGGAGGACGATCTGCGGTGCCAGCCAGGCCGGGGCGCCGGCGTCGGCCACCAGGCGGGCGACGTGCTCGCCGAACGCCGTCTTCTGCTCGCGGACGACGGCGGACGCCGCGGCCGAGCCGGGGCCCATCTCGCCGTAGGTGTTGATGAAGGCGCAGCCGCGGAAGGTGGGCTCGCGGAACCAGTCGTCGAGGAAGTCGAAGATCGCGAGGAGCTGCTCGCGGGCCGTGGCCGCCGGGTCGGTCACGGAGGCGATGCCCGCGTCCCACGTCGTGCGGCGCTGCTCGAGGACGGCGACGAGCAGGTCCTCCTTGGAGGCGAACATCGCGTAGATGCGCTTGAGCGGGACCCCCGCCGCCGCGCGCACGGCGTCCATGCCCACGGCCCGCACCCCACGGGCGTAGAACAGCTCGTCCGCCGCGGTCACCACGCGCTCGCGCGCCGTTCGCTCGTCGGTCATGTCAACGCCTCCCACAGTTCGCTCCGCACCACTTGCGCGGAGAACGATCGTTCTCTACTGTAGCGGACACAGGGAGAACGATCGTTCTCCCACCGTCGAAAGGTTCGGACCATGGGCTACGTCAACGTCGGCCGCGAGAACACCACCGACATCGAGATCTACTACGAGGACCACGGCAGCGGGCAGCCCGTCGTCCTGATCCACGGCTACCCGCTCGACGGCAACAGCTGGGAGCTGCAGGCCCGTGAGCTCCTCGACGCGGGGTACCGCGTCATCACCTACGACCGCCGCGGCTTCGGCAGGTCCAGCAAGGTCGGCACCGGCTACGACTACGACACCTTCGCCGCGGACCTGGACGCCGTCCTCGAGACCCTCGACCTGCGTGACGTCATCCTCGTCGGCTTCTCCATGGGCACCGGCGAGCTGGCCCGCTACGTGCGCAACCACGGGCACGAGCGCGTCGCCAAGCTCGCGTTCCTCGCCTCGCTCGAGCCGTTCCTCGTCGCGGCCGACGACAACCCCGACGGTGTCCCGCAGTCCGTGTTCGACGGCATCGCCGCAGCCGCCCGCGAGGACCGGTACGCCTGGTTCACGCAGTTCTACCAGGACTTCTACAACCTCGACGAGACGCTCGGGTCGCGCATCAGCCAGGAGGTCGTCACGGCCAGCTGGAACACCGCGACGGGCAGCGCGCCCGTCGCCGCCTACGCCGTCGTCCCGGCGTGGATCGAGGACTTCCGCGAGGACGTGCGGTCGGTCCGCGCCGCGGGCAAGCCGTCGCTGATCCTGCACGGGACGGCCGACAAGATCCTGCCGATCGACGCGACGGGACGGCCGTTCCACGAGGCCTTCCCGGAGGCCGAGTACGTCGAGGTCGACGGTGCGCCCCACGGGCTGCTGTGGACCCACGCCGCCGAGGTGAACGAGGCGCTGCTCCGGTTCGTCCGGGCCTGAGGCACCGGTGCGCCCCGGGACGCTCAGGTCCCGGGGCGCACCAGCCCCGTCTCGTACGCGAGCACCACCAGCGCGGCCCGGTCGCGGGCGTCGAGCTTGGTGAGCAACCGGCTCACGTAGGTCCGCGCCGTGGCCGGCGACAGGAACAGCTCCGCGGCGATCTCGGCGTTCGTCAGCCCCCGCCCGACGGCGCCGAGCACCTCGCGCTCGCGCCCCGTCAGGGCGTCGAGCGCTCCGCCGTCCGACGGCGGTGCCCCGACCGCGACCGCCCGCAGGACGCTCGCCGTCACCGCCGGGGAGAGCAGCGAGTCACCGGAGTGCACCGTCCGCACCGCGGCACGCAGGTCCGACGGCGTCACGTCCTTGAGCAGGTAGCCGGCGGCCCCGGCGCGGATCGCCGCGAACACGTGGTCGTCCTCGTCGAAGGTGGTCAGGACGAGGACCCGCACGTCTCGCAGCAGCGGGTCGGCGACGATCGCGCGGGTGGCCTCGATGCCGTCCACGTGCGGCATGCGGACGTCCATGAGGACCACGTCCGGGCGCTCCCGGCGCACGAGGGCGAGACCGGCGCGACCGTCCGCCGCCTCGCCGACCACCTCGATGTCGCCGTCGCGCTCCGCGAGCGGGCGCAGCCCGGCGCGCACGAGCTCCTGGTCGTCGACGAGCACGATGCGGATCACCCGTCCAGTGTGGCGGACGCCTCCTTGAGCCTGTGGCAGGAACACCGTGTCCACTGGTCGGGCAGCGCCGACCCACCAGTTCAGGGAGTCCCCTCGCATGTCGATCGATCACGACGACCGCTCGAAGCCGACCTCGACCGGTCTCGCGTCACCTGCTCGACCAGGCTGGCCCGAGATCGTCGTCGGCACGCTCGCCGCGGTCGTCGCCCTGCTCGCGATCCGGCTGTTCGGCCTCCTCGGCGTCGACGAGGACCCGGTGGTCCACGGACTGGTCCTGACCGCGTGGTCGGGAGTCGCCGGCCTGGTCGGCTTCACGGTCGCGGCCCTCGTCCGGATCCGGTCCTGGGGTGCCTTCAGCGTGCGTCGCACCAGCGGGCGCTGGGTGCTGCTCGGCGTGGCGGCCGGCGTCGCCGCGCTCGTGCTCAAGGGCCTGGTCAACACCGGGATCATCGCGGTGACCGGGTTCAGCGCCGACCCGCAGGGCGACTACTACGACGCGGCCGGCGGCGGTGTGCTGCCCCTGATCCTGACCTTCGTCTTCCTGTCCGTGCTCACCCCCGTCGGCGAGGAGTTCTTCTTCCGCGGCGTCGTGACCAACGCACTGCTGCGCTACGGGCCGGTCGTCGGCGTCCTGTCCAGCTCGGTCTTCTTCGCCCTCGTCCACGGCATCAACATCGCGCTGCCCTCGGCGTTCGTGGTGGGCGTCATCGCCGCCGAGGTCATGCGCCGTAGCGGGTCCATCTGGCCCGCGGTGATCGTCCACGCGGTCAACAACGCCGCACTGCCCCTGCTCGTGCTGCTCACCGGGACCTCCGGCCCCGCCGTGTGAGGCCGTCAGGACGGTGGACCTACCGCGACGCAGCTGGACGGGCAGCGGCCTAGCCCTCCAGGCGGGCGGGGAGCTCTGCCAGCACCCGGAACCCGCCCGTCGGCGTGTCACCGGCGCTGAAGGTACCGCCGAGGAGCGCCGCCCGCTCGGCCATCCCGGCGATCCCGGCGCCGGTGCCCCGACCGGCCCCGGCCGCCGCGCCCGAGCCCGTGCCGTCGTCGGACACCGTGATCCGCAGGCGCCCGTCGGTGACGACGAGCCGCACGTGCGCCGACCGCGCCCCGGAGTGCCGCAGCACGTTCGTCAGCGCCTCCTGCACGATCCGGTAGGCGGCGGCGTCCACGGTGGCGTCGATCGAACCGGCGGGGACCTCGACGCGCGTCGACACGGCCAGGCCGCTGGCCCGCGCCGGCTCCACGAGCGCGGCCAGCCCCGCCGGCCCGGTCGCCGCGGGCAGGACGTCCCGGTGGTGGGTACCCGGCCGTTCGTCGCGCTCGCCGCCGGGCCCACCGCCCGGCCGCAGCGGTCGCCGCAGCACCTTCACCGTGGCGCGCAGCTCGTGCAGGGTGCCCGACGTCGCCTCGCGGACGTGGCGCAACGCCGTCCGGGCGGCGTCGTCGTCGCGACCGACGGCCTCGGTTGCGACGCTGGTGTGCAGGGCGACGACGGACAGGTTGTGGCCGACGACGTCGTGCAGGTCGCGGGCGATGCGCATGCGCTCGGCCTGGAGCCGTTGGTCGGCGGCGCGGGCCTGCTCGGCCGCCGTCAGGGCGCGCACCACCTCGGTGTGCCCGCGTGCCACCCGCGCCAGCCGCACCGCCACCCCGAGCGCGACCGCCGCGGCGACCAGCGCGATGTTGGTGACCAGGTCGTAGACCGTCAGGTCGGCGGACGGGTCGGCCTCGTCCGTCACACGGAAGAACGTGGCCACCACGATGAGGACGGCCCCGGCCCCCACGGCCCAACGCGTGCGGTCGCGCTCCGCCGCGGAGTAGAGGGCGGCCACGGCGGGCAGCGCCATCCCGATCGGGGCGAAGCCGAGCGCGTAGTACGCGAAGATCGCCAGCACCGTCGCCACGAGCATCACCACGGGTGCACGACGGCGCAGCAGCACCAGCGCCCCGAACCCGGCGGCGAAGAGGTACGCGCCCGGCCCGTGGGGGTCGAGCCCACCGACGGCCGTCCCGGAGCCTTCCGTCCCGGCGGCGTCGGCCGCCACCACGACCGCGAGGACGAGGGCCATCGCGAGCGCGAGGACGACGTCGGTCACCCAGGGCGACGGCGTCGCGGCGTGGGCACCGGCGTCGTCGTCGACGGCAGGGGCGGTCCTGGGCACGAGCCCCAGCGTAGGGCTGCGTCGTGCGCCTCGCCCTTCCCGCCGGGGGTCTCTCGGGGTCGGTCAGGGTGAGATGTCGCCCCGGGGCGACACCAGGTGACGCTCCGGGGCCGATGTGGCCGGCCTGGGGCACCGGGGAGCGTGGGAGCCATGACAGCACAGCATCCTTCTCAGCACTCTCCTCGGCCGGCGTCGCACCAGTCGGCGGGCGTCCGATGGCCCCTCGTGGCCGGCCTCGCCGCGATGGCGCTCCTGTGGCCGCTGACCGGGCTCACCGGCGTCGGCGGCGGCGGTCCCGGCCGGGCGTTCGCGATCATCGGCATCACCGCCGTCGTGTGGGTCGGCGTGGTCGGGTTCGGCCGCGTCCCCCGCCCGGTGCTGACGCTGACCCTCACCGGGGTGGCCTTCGGCATCGTCGCGACCGTGACGTCGATGTTCCTCGGCGGCCCCGGCCTGCTCGGCGACGGCGCCGCGCCGTGGATGGTGGTCCCCGCGCTCGCGATGGACGCCTTCTGGGGGTTCGTCGCCGGCCTGCTGGCGCTCGCTGTCCAGCGCGGGCTGGCCGGGACGGGCCGATGACCGCCCGTCGCTGTGGGTGTACGACACGCCGTGACGTCGCCCGGGTCCACGGCGCGTCGTGCACCCACAGCGTCGGGGCGGGGGTGCGGCGCCGCGCCGTCGTCGCCGGCGTCGCGACCGTGGTGCTGCTCACCGCGGCGTGCGGGGCGCTGCCCGGCTCGGTGACGTCCGTGGACGCCGTCACGTTCGACCAGGAGCTGGCGATCCCGCCGCTCGCGGAGTCCGAGGTGGTCGACGGCGTGCGCACCTTCTCGCTGACGGCGCAGGAGGGCACGACGTCGTTCGCGCCGGCCACGGAGCGCGGCACCCAGACCGAGACGTGGGGGTTCGACGGGGCCTACCTCGGCCCGACGCTCCGCGCCGAGCGTGGCGAGCGCGTCGCCGTCGACGTGGCCAACGAGCTGGACGAGACCACCAGCGTGCACTGGCACGGCATGCACCTGCCGCCCGCGATGGACGGCGGGCCGCACCAGGAGATCGAGCCCGGCGGCACCTGGCGCCCGACGTGGGAGGTCGACCAGCCCGGCGCCACGCTCTGGTACCACCCGCACCCGCACGGTGAGACCGAGGAGCACGTCTACCGCGGGCTGGCCGGGATGTTCATCCTCGACGACGACGCGACCCGCGCCGCCGACCTGCCGTCCGGGTACGGCGTCGACGACGTCCCGGTGATCGTCCAGGACAAGGTGTTCGACGACGCGGGGCAGCTCGACCTGACCGACGACGGCGGGGAGCCCGGGACGCTCGGTGGCGTGGTCATGGCGAACGGCACCGTGGGCGCCTACCACGAGGTGACCACCGAGCGCGTGCGCCTGCGCCTGCTCAACGGGTCGACGGCGCGGACCTACACCTTCGGGTTCCCCGACCGGTCGTTCGACCTCGTGGCGAGCGACGGTGGCCTGCTCGAGGCGCCGCTGGAGCGCGACCAGGTGCGGCTCGCACCCGGCGAGCGGGCCGAGATCGTCGTGACCATGGCGGCGGGGGAGACGACGCGCCTGGCCTCCACCGAGACGGACCTCGGGAGCGTGGCCGTGCCGTTCGCGATGGGTGGCAACGACGCGTTCGACGTCCTCGAGCTCCGGGCGGCCGACGAGCTGACGCCGTCGCCGGAGCCCGCGTGGGAGCCGTCGCAGCACGCGGACGGCGACGCCCTCGACGCGGCCGACGCGACGGTGACCCGCACCTTCGAGCTCGACGAGCGCCGGATCAACGGTGAGCGGATGGACCCCGGACGCATCGACGAGGTCGCGACCGTCGGCGACACCGAGATCTGGGAGGTCCGCAGCACCGTCCCGATGCCGCACAGCTTCCACGTTCACGACGTGCAGTTCCGCGTGCTGTCGATCGACGGCGGGCCGCCGCCGGAGGAGCTGGTCGGCCGGAAGGACACCGTCTACCTGGAGCCGCGGCGTACGTACCGGCTTCTCATGCGGTTCGAGGACTACTCCGACGACGCGGTGCCGTACATGTACCACTGCCACATGCTGCGGCACGAGGACGAGGGGATGATGGGCCAGTTCGTGGTGGTCGAACCGGGCTCCGACGCCACGCCCGGGCCGCTCCAGGGCGCCGCCGGCCACGCCACCCACTGACCCTTCCCACCACGCCTCTCGCTGTGGGTGCACGACACGCCGCTGCCCCGAGCGTCGGGGCGGCGTGTCGTGCACCCACAGCGGGGGGTGGGGGGTGTCAGGGGAGCGGGCGGATCCGCACGTCGCGGAAGGACACGACGTCGGGCGCCGAGCCGTGCGCCTGCAGGCCGACGTACCCGGTCAGGCCGCGGCTGCTCGAGTCGGGGTCGTTCGGCCGTCCGGGGAAGGGCAGGCCGGGCAGGTTCTCGAACTCGTTGATCACCACCCCGTTGCGGATCACCGTGTAGTGCTGGCCGACGACCCGGATCTCGAGGTCGTTCCAGGTGCCCTTCGGCGTCGGCATGGCCTGAGCGAGGTTCAGGTCGGCGAAGCCGTAGATCGACCCGGTCTTGCGGGGGTCGTTGGACCCTGTCTCGGGCGAGTCGTTGATCTGGATCTCGTGACCGCAGTTGACCGCGATCCACGACAGGTTGCCGGTCTCGCTGCCGTTGAACGTCGTCGGGCACCCGTCGACCGGACCCCACAGCTCGGGGAACCGCACCTGCACGCCGCTGTTCCCGCGCAGGTCGCCCGGGGCGTCGTCACGGAACTTCAGCCGCAACGAGAAGTCTGCGTACTCCACGTGCGGGTACCAGAGGGTGCCGAACCCGCCGTCGGCGCCCACCCGGCTGCGGATCGAGCCGTCGTCGACGTAGTCGAACCCGCCGTCGCCGGCGTAGGCCCAGGCCTCGAACGACTCCTCGGTCCCGTCGAAGAGCGGCTCGTACCCCGCGACCGTGCCGACGTCGGACTGCGCGGCGGCCACCGTGAGCCTGCGCGCGTCGCTGCGCGAGAGCTCGTCGTCGGCGACGAGGTCCTTGCTCACGTGCGTCACGTGCGCCACGAACCGTCCGTGGTTCGCCCACGCCCGCTCGTCGTCGAGCACGTCGTTGAGGGTGCAACCACCGGCGAGCGTCGTGTTCTCGACGCCGGTGTCGGCGTCGAGGAAGACCACCGTCGGCCGGGCGTCAGGTGCAGCGCACGTGGGGGCGGCGTCGTCGTGCGAGGTCGGTGGCGCCCCGCAGGCGGGGGCGGCGAGCCCGAAGGTGACGAGGACGGCGGCGGCCGTGACGGACAGCCGTGCGGCCGGGGACCGGGCGGGAAGAGCGAACGACATCTTTGTCTCCTTGGATGGACTGCGGTGCTTTGCACACTAGGCGCTCAACTTCTGACCTGCACGGCACAGAAGTGACGGAGACGGACACGGTGCGGCGAACGGCGGCGGTCAGACGTAGCGTCGAACCATGCTCGAGGACGGACGGCCCGCCGCGCGGGCCGGCTGAGCCCGGCGGTCACCATGGCACCGCGCGCCTACCCCTGGGTGCTCCACGTCGACCTCGACCAGTTCCTGGCGGCGGTCGAGGTCCTGCGCCGCCCGGAGCTCGCCGGCCGGCCGGTGATCGTGGGTGGACGCGGCGACCCGACCGAGCGCGCGGTGGTCTCGACCGCCTCCTACGAGGCGCGCGAGCACGGCGTCCGCTCCGGCATGCCGCTGCGGATCGCGGCGCGCAAGGTCCCGGACGCCGTCCTCCTGCCCGTGGACCACGAGGCCTACACGGAGGTCTCGACGCAGGTCATGGACACGCTCCGTGGCCTCGGCATGCCGGCCGAGGTGCTCGGGTGGGACGAGGCGTTCCTGGGCTACGACGGCGACGACCCGGTGACCGCTGCCCGCCGCGCGCAGGAGGCGGTGCTCGCCGCGACCCGGCTGCACTGCTCCGTCGGCATCGGGGACAACAAGATCCGCGCCAAGACCGCCACCGGGTTCGGCAAGCCTGCCGGCGTCTTCCGGCTCACCGCCGACACGTGGTTCGACGTGATGGGGGAGCGGCCCTGCATCGACCTCTGGGGCGTCGGGTCCAAGGTGTCCCGGCGTCTCGCCACCCACGGCATCACGACGGTCGCCGAGCTCGCCGCGACCGACCCCGGCCTGCTCGTCGGCGAGTTCGGGCCCCGTATGGGTCCCTGGTACGGGGACCTGGGGCACGGTCGGGGCTCCGCGGTCGTCGACGACACCCCGTGGGTGGCGCGCGGGCACAGCCGGGAGACGACCTACCAGCACAACCTCACCACCGCCGAGGAGGTGGCGGCGGCACTGCAGGAGCTCGTCACGCAGGTGCACACCGACACCGAGGCGGAGGGCCGACCGGTCCTCCGGGTCAGCCTCAAGGTCCGCTACGCGCCGTTCTTCACCCAGACCCGCTCCACGAAGCTCCCCGGCCCCACCCGATCCCGCGAGGAGATCGCCGGGGCGATCCTGGCGCTCGCGGCGGGCATGGAGCCAGGCAGAGAGGTCCGCCTGCTGGGTGTGCGCGCCGAGATGGTCATGCCCGGCGACGGTGGCTCCGCCGAGCGCACCCCCGTGCGCGGACGGATCTGAGCGGTCGCGGGTCATCACGATGCCGTGGCTCGGGCAGCGCCACGGAGTGCGGACCCTCGGACTGCGGGGGGTCGGCGCGCAGCTTGGCGGCCATCCGGTCGAGCAGCGCGGGGATCTCCAGCCCGGGTGGGGCCTCCGCCTCGACCGGGACGGAGGTGCCGACCAGGACGAGTGCGCCGTCGACGACGGTCATCGCGGCCGTGATGCGCCGCGCGTCCGCACCGCCGGGGCCGGGCTCGACGGCGGTGAACCCGGCATAGCCGTGGACGCCGGCGGCGGGGTCGCGGTCGCCGTACCCGTCCCACGGAAGCGTCAGCCCGTCCTCGACGGCGCCCGGGTCGTCCCCGACGGCGCGGAGCCGGTCGACCTCGTGCGGCTCAGGCAGAAAAGGGCCCCGGGGGCCGGACTCGGCCAGGAGCCTGGACCGGTAGATGTCGGTGACCGTCTCCACGCCCCGGGGTGTCCGGCCAGCTGTCACCACGCTGGTGAAGACCTGTGCCCGTCCCGCAGCGACCCCGGACGTCCTGAGCTCGCCGTGTGCCATGCCGGACCGCACCGCGGACTGGAAACCGACGGACGTGAGAAGCCGGAGCGCCGGCATGCGTGGCGGCAGCGGCACGACGTCGTCGGGCAGCCGTTCCTCGTCCCTCGGCTCGAGGCTCCACGACCCGACCCATGCGCGCTCGACCGGCACCTCCCTCGTCGTACCCTCCGGGAAGTCCTCCACCGTGAGGGCCCAGGGCCCCGGGTCCCACACGAGCAGCTTCGCCTCCCGGTGCCGCTGCCAGGCCGCGCTGACGACCGGTCCCACCTGCAGGGTGGCGATGAGTGCCAGCACGACGAGAACGGCGGTCGCCGGTACGGCCCAGACGGCGTTCCTCGGGCTCCACGCCGCTGCCCAGAGCTTCGTCACGGTCTTCACGGGGATTCTCCTAGTCGTCGTCCGGCCAGCGACGTGGTGCCGAAGTGGCCGGCGAACGTGTCGCGCATGGTCGTGGAGTCGGGATCGATACGTACCGTCGCGTCGGCGATCTCCTGGGCGGAGGCGCCCTGCTCGACGAGCTCGTCGGCCATCGAGTCCCGGAGCCTCCCGACCGTCCGCTCGCGCAGCTCGTGCTCCGCGGCCAGGACCTCCTCGCGCGCCGGACCGACGTGGTCGGTGAGCAGCGACGGCAGGAGCACCCCGCCGCCGGCGGCGGCTGCCGACACCGCGGGACGGGCGCCGATCGTCCCGACGCTCGCCGCCGTGGAGAAGGCACCGATCGTCGCCAGATCCCTGGCCTCCCGGCGCCGGGCGACGGTGATGACGTCGGACGTGGTGGCTCCGGCGACGACCGACACGTCTTTGACCGCGGAGGCCGCGACGGCGTCGGGGTCGCCGTCACCGACCCCCTGCCGCGTCGCCTCGACGGCCATCTGGTCGAGGTACGGGTCCGTCGAGCCCAGCCAGTAGCCGGCGGTGGTGTCGCTCCGCGAGGTCACCCCGATCACCGTGCACAGCGCGACCGGGTCCAGGCGTGGTTGGAGCGTGTCGGACCACGTCGTGGCCGCCGTCGTCGTGTCGGCCAGCGGCACCCGGCCGAGGACCCCGGGGTCCGACGGGCCTGCGTCGGTGCGCACGTTGTCGTCGAACGACACGAAGTAGGGCTCGTATGCCTGTGCGAGATGGCGGCTCGCCTCGTCGGACACCGTCGTCGGCACGGTGAGCAGGCCACGCCCGGTGACCAACGCCGTCGTCACGTGCGACGCCAGGAGGGCGGCCTGCCGCTGGTGCCCGACCGTGGAGGCGTCGCGGGTCCCACCCGCGACGGCCGCCGCGAAGAGCCCCGTGATCGCGGTGCCGCCGTCGTGCCACCCGTCGAGCGGCGACTGACCGAACCAGGCGTCCACCCGCCGGGCGAGCTCGTCCTCGCCGCCCCGGGCGAAGTACTCCAGAGCCGCCTCAGGACGGCCCGACAGACCGTCAGCGATCGCCTCGCTCAGCGGTGCCGCGTCCGCGATCTCGACGTCCGTGGCGCCCAGCCGTCCGCGCCGGTCGGACCACGCGTCCGCCGCGCCGATGAACGTGGCGGGCGGCATCGCGGGGGCCAGCAGGAGCGCCGCGAGCCGCGACCGCTCGTCGAGCCCGAGCACGCTCTCGTCGAGGTCGTCGACGACGGCGCGTCCGAAGGCGTGGAGCTCCGGCTCGGTGGCGCTCGCGGCCCACGCGGCGGTACCGGTCCGCAGGGCCGACGCCAGCTCGTCGTCGTCCACGGTCCCGCCGAGGGCGAGGTAGAGCTCGCCGGGCGTCGCCGTCCGCCAGAACGCCGCCCACAGCCCCGGGTCGTCGCCGGCCGCGACCAGGGCGTCCACCAGGTCCTGGCGGGCTGCGGCCCGGGCGTCCCGGCCGGTGGTCGTCGACACCGTGGACAGCAATCCCGCGAGCGCGGTGCCCTGCGGCCACGACGCGCCGAACGTGGCGAGGTCGGCTCCTGCGGCGGCAGCGAGCCGCACGACCTCGACCCGGGCGAGGCCCACGAGCGCCACCGCGGCCCGGTGGGAGTCGGCTTCCTTGCCGTCCCGGGCGACACGCCACGCGTGCTCGGCGGCGGTGATCTCGCTCCTGGCCTGGGACGCCCGCTGCCTGGCGTCCCAGGCCATGCGGACCGCGTCCGCCTGCTGGGGGTGTGTCGGGTCCGCGCCGGTGCGCCAGGCGGCGGCCTCGTCGAGCTCGGCGGCCACCAGCTCACGGTGGGCCACGTCGCGGCGGAGGATGGCCCGGAGCGCGGCCTCCTGGTGGTCCGCCAGGTCGCCGGCATGGGCCCGGAGCGCCGAGGCGGCGGCGGACAGCACGTCGCGGGCCAGCTCGGCCTCCGACCGCACGGCGGTGATCGCGGATCGCGCCTCGTCCACCGCGCCGGAGCGCTGACCGGCCAGCGCTCCGGCGACGCGCCCCATCCCGGTACAGGTGTCGGACAGTGCCGAACCTGCCCGGGCGAGGGTGCCGGCCAGGTCCTCCAACCGCGCCGGCGACCCGGTCAGCGCGGTGAGCTCGACGTCGCGCATCACACCTCCCGATCCGCGAGCGGGCCCGCGGCGGGCCCTCGCGCCGGCTCGCCGCGGGCCGAGGACAGCACCATCCGGGCGAGAACGTCCGCCGTGCCGGCGTCGGCGGACTCGTAGACCGCGGCGGCCTGGCGCAGGCCCTCCGCGAGCCCTTCGAGCGCTGACACCAGGCTGCGGTGCACCGGGGCCCACGCGGCGAGGAGATCCTCGATCGCGGCCGCGAGCACCGGCTCACCGGCGGCCTCGGCCGCGCCGTGCGCCGTCACGCGTTCCGTGGTGAGCCCGGCGAGCAGAGCCGCGGTGTCACCGGCACGTCCGCCGGCCGCGGCGAGCTCCGCCGTGTCGATGTCGATGTGCGCCATGTCACGGGACCGTAGCGACGCGGGGGCGACTCGTCCGCACGCCGTCCACAGCCCTGTGGACAACTAGCGCTGCCGGGCCGCCCGTCAGTCCCACCACAGGCGGTACCAGTGGTCGGGTCCGGCACCCGGGCCGTCGTCCTCGCGCAGCCCCCATCCCCACCACGGCGTGACCTCGTGCGGCGGGACGGCGGCGTCGTCCACACCCAGCCCCACCACGAATCGGTAGAGCTCGTCGCACTGGCACCCGGGCCAGTGGTGCTCGCCCACCGCGAACTCGTGGTCGCAGCACACCAGCACACCCTCGACGGTGAGGCGCTCGTCGCACCGGCCGGGCCCGACGACGTACCCGTGCGCGCGCAGCCGGTCCGGGTGCGCCACCACCGCGCGCAGCACCGTCCCGATGGTCGGACCGTCGTTCTGCCGTTCGGTGGCGAGGTAGTCGGCCGGGAGGCGTTCCAGCAGGTCAGCAGCCACCGCGGCGTCCAGGTCCACGAACCGGTAGAACGACGACGCACCCAGGGAGTCGGGCAGCAGCACCGGTTCGAGCGTCCGCTCGAGGCCCGCCCGGAGCATCCAGCCGTGCCGGTCGTCGCACCAGAAGTGGGTGGTGGTGGGGGACTGCGCCGTCTGCTCCTCGAGCTGCCAGGCGGTGGTCAGGTCGACGAGCTCGGGTGACGTGAACCGCCGACGGGGCAGCTCCGGCCGCCCGGACGGGCCGGCACCGGGCGGGGCACCGCGCACGGCACCGGGCGCGGCGGGGTCGGCGGGCTGGTCGGACGGGACGGCGGGTGCGGGCACGGGATCCTCCACGGGTCGGTCGAGCGACGGACGACCGACACCCTGCCGCCCAGCCGCGCACCGCCGTCGTGCGGGGACCGGAGCCTGTGGAAACCTGGGAAGGGTGGTCACCCGTGATGCGTTGCGCCACGGGAGAACGACCGTGACAACGAGCCCAGGAAGGCGCATCCTCGACACTGATGAGCGACACCACCATGCGGCCAGAGCCGCGCACCTACCCGCAGACCCCGACCGCCGAGCCGGTCAGCGACGAGCTCCTGGTGGTCCACCTCAAGCGTGACGGCGGGGTCCGGCACGAGTACTTCCGGCCTCCGGAGCTGGTGCGGCACGAGGTGGCCGACGGCGTCCTCGCGGTCACCCTCGCCGCGGACGGCGACACCCCCCAGCGCACCCGGCACTTCCCGCTGGCGGAGATCGCCGAGTACGTCCTGGAGGCCCCCAGCGCCGCCTACGAGGAGGCGTTCGACGCCTGGACGCAGAGCACGTTCGGCGTCGACGCCGACACCTACCGTTCGATGCGCGACACGTCCAAGGGCGTGACGATGGCCGAGAACATGCGCCGGCAGATCGCCGAAGGCCTGGGCGTGGACCCCGACGCGGTGCACTTCGGCGGCTCCTTCACCATCGACGACGACGAGGACTGGGAAGGCTCGCCCGACGACGAGTAGCGATGAGTTCGTGGCCGCCCACCCGTCTACCGGCCATGACCACCGAGACCCGCACCCTGGACGTGCCAGGCGCCGTCCTGACCTTCGACATCCACACCCCGGAGCGTGACGGCGGGTGCCCGCCGCTGTTCGTCCTCGGCAACCCGATGGAGGCGGACGGCTTCTCCCAGCTCGTCGCCGAGATCGGCGACCGGACGGTCCTGACGTACGACCCGCGGGGCACCGCCCGATCCGTCCTCGAGCCGGACGGCGGCACGCGCGTCGAGGACCACGCGGCCGACCTGCACGCCGTGGTGCAGGCGGTCGGCGTCGGCCCGCTCGACGCCCTCGGGTCGTCCGGGGGCGGTGTCACCGGTCTCGCCTGGGCGGCCGCGTACCCCGAGGACGTGCGCTGCCTCGTGGCCCACGAGCCGCCGCTGACCTCGTTGCTCGAGGACCGGGACGTCGCCGTGCAGGCCCAGGCGGACATCGTCCGGACCTACGAGGAGTCGGGGTTCGGCCCGGCGATGGCCAAGTTCCTCCGGCTGGTCTTCGCCACGGAGCCGTTCACCGAGGCCTTCCTCGACCAGCCCGACCCGGACCCGGCCGAGTACGGGATGCCCCCGGGGGACGACGGCCGCCGCGACGACCTCATGCTGGGCAAGATGCTGACCGTGATGCCGCTGTGGGAGCCGCCGCTCGACGAGGTGCGCGCCCTCGTCCGCGACGGCCGCCTGCGGGTGCTGCCCGCCGTCGGTGCGGCCTCCCCGCCCGGCGCGCTCGCCTCCCGCGGTGCCACCGCGCTCGCCACGGCGCTGGGCTCGCGGCCGGTGGTCTTCCCGGGCGACCACGGCGGGTTCGCGAAGAACGAGTGGTCCCCGGACAACGACCCGGGGGCGTTCTGGGTGCGCCTGCGCGAGGTCCTCGCCTGCTGATCGGGCCGGCCCGGCCGGCCCGATCAGCAGCCGGCCCGGCCGGCCCGATCAGCAGGCGTGCTCAGCTCCGCCAGGTGTCGTCGAGCGCGAGCGACCCGTCGGCGCCGACGGTCGCGGTCCGGTTGCCGCCGGACTCCCAGACGACGTCCCCGCCGTCGACCTTGACGTACTTGTACTCGAACGAGGCGCCGGCGGGCAGGTCGACCGTGCCGGTCCACACCGGGTAGCCGTCGGCGGAGAGCACGACGCCGGAGGCCGGGTCCCAGGAGCCGAGCTCGGGCCGGCTGCCCACGATGCGCACGTCCTGGCCCCACGTCGTGGTCGCCTCGACCGCGACGTCGACGTCGCCCTGGGGGGTGACGCTGCCCGGGCCGGACGTCGCGCCGACGTGCAGCGCCACCGCACCGTAGGCCGGCACCGTCGCGGTGAACGTGCCGTCGCCCGCCACCGTGCGGGTCACCGAGCAGTCGGCGGCGGCGACGACGTCGCAGTACTCCCCGGCCGGCAGGTCGGTGGCGTACGTGCGGGTCACGTCCCAGGAGTTGTTGTTGATCGTCACGTACCCGGCCGAGCCGCGGCCGTACGCGACGTGGTTGCCGCCGTCGTCCCACCACCGCGTCACGCCCGCCGAGCCGACGGTGTTGTGGAAGCCGACCATGCCCTGGACCTCCGTCCAGCGCTGCTCGCAGGTCCACGCCCCGGAGGAGCACTCGGCGTCGGGCACGCTGTCGGAGGTGGCGCCGGGTGCGCCGGCGTCGTAGTCGGAGAACGTGTACCCGGAGTAGACGGTGGGCGACCCGTACGGCCACGAGAGCAGGAAGACGTTGGCGAGCGTGTACTTCGCGCCCCACTGGTAGCTCATGGACTCGCCGTTGCGCTCGGTGTCGTGGTTGGAGACGAAGACGCCGGCGCGGTCGGACGGCAGCTTGCCGTCTCCGACGTACCGCAGGCTCGCGATGTTCGCGTCGAAGGCGTGCTTGAGCTCGCGGGCGTAGTCGAACTCGTGGGAGTCGCCGCTGCCGAGGTACTCGGACGGCTGGACGGGTTCGCCGGCGGCGCCGATGACCTCGTGCACCCAGTAGACGTCGGAGTGGTCCATGGCGGCCTTGATGGCCTCGAGGTCCGCCGCGGGGACGTGCTTGGCGGCGTCGATGCGGAAGCCGGCCACGCCGAGGGAGACGAGGTCGTCGAGGTAGGCCGCGATCGTCTCCCGGACGTACGTGGACGAGGTGCGCAGGTCCTGCAGCGCCACGAGGCGGCAGTGCTGGACCTCCCAGCGGTCCTGGTAGTTGCTGATGTCGGAGCGGCAGTCGTTGAAGTCCCACCCCGAGTACATCGGGAAGCTGTCCTCGGCGTAGGGCGACCCGGCGACGCCGTACCCGGCGGAGTCCGCGCCGGCCATGTGGTTGACGACGGCGTCTGCGATGACCTCGACGCCGGCGTCGTGGCAGGTCGAGACCATCGCCGCGAACTCGGCGCGGGTGCCGAGCTTCGACTCGATCTGGTAGCTGACCGGCTGGTAGGAGGTCCACCAGGCGTCGCCGGGGACGTGCTCGGCGGGCGGGGAGACCTGCACGTAGCCGAACCCGGCCGGGCCGATCTCGGACGTGCACTCGGCGGCGACGGCGTCCCACGTCCACTGGAAGAGGTTGAGGATGACGTCCTTGCCGTCGTTCGGCGGGGTCTGGGCCTGCGCGCCGGGTGGCGCGACGCCGAGCACGAGTGCGAGTGCTGCGGCCACGGTGGTGGCGAGCGTGGCGAGCGGTGCTCTGCCGTGGCGCTTGCCGGGGTGGACGTCCTGGTGGGCGGTGCGCATCGTTGCGGCTCCCTCGGTCGACCGCGCGCCAGTGCGCGGTTGCGGGCGTTTGCTGCAACCTTACAGAAACGTGCAGATGGACGCCAGAGCGCGCCGCGGGACCGATGCGGGATCATGGCGCACGGAACCTGGCCGAACCCAAGTGGAAGGTGGCCCCGAGCATGACCTCGATCGTGGTCGTCGGCTCCGTCAACGCCGACCTCGTCGCCCGCGTCCCCACCCACCCCGCGCCGGGCGAGACGGTGCTCGCCGACAGCATGACCGTGCTGCCCGGTGGCAAGGGCGCCAACCAGGCGGTGGTCGCGGCACGCCTCGGCGGCGACGTGGCGCTGGTGGGCGCGGTCGGCACCGACGCCTTCGCCGCCGCAGCGCTCCCCGGGCTGCGGCGCGCCGGGGTGGACCTCACCGCCGTCGCGACGGTCCCCGGACCCACCGGCGTCGCCCTGGTCTCGGTGGACGACGACGGCGAGAACGTCATCGTCGTCGTCCCCGGTGCGAACGGCTCGGTCGACGCGGCCGCGGTGCAGCGGCACGCCCGGCTCGTGGCGGGCGCCGCCGTCGTCGTCGTCCAGGGCGAGATCCCCACCGCGGGGACCGAGGCCGCAGCCCGCGCCGCCACGGGGCGCGTGCTGCTCAACCTCGCGCCGGTGGTCCCCGTGGTCCGTGAGGTGCTGGCGCTCGCCGACCCGCTCGTCGTCAACGCCGGCGAGGCCTGGCGGCTGCTCACCGAGGCGGGGCGGGCCGTGCCCGAGGGCGAACCCTTCGGCGTCGTCGAGCGCCTGCGCGAGCTCGGGCCACGGTCCGTGGTGCTCACCCTCGGCGGTGCGGGCGCGGTCGCCCTCGACGGGGACGACGACGCCGGCCCGGTCGTCGTGCCGGCGCCCACGGTCGACGTCGTGGACACCACGGGCGCCGGCGACGCGTTCGTCGGGGCGCTGGCCTGGCGGCTCGCCCAGGGCGACGGCCTCGCGGACGCGGTGCGCACCGCCGTGCGGGTCGGAGCGTTCTCCGTCACGACCCACGGGGCGCAGCCGTCGTTCCCGACGGCCGACGACGAGCTGCCGGTGTGACCCTCAGCCGCCCTGCGTGACGCTGCCGTCGGCCAGGTCCACCAGGTGGTCCTCCTCGACGTCGTCCCGGGTCAGGATCGAGACGCTCCAGCGTGCCTGGCTGCCGTCGGCGTCGAGGTCGGCGTCCTCCAGGGTGCCGCCCGACTGCCCGACGACGCGCTGGATCGCCTCGGCCAGGCCCACCGTCGCGCCGTCCAGGGCGTCGCGGTCCTCGGAGTCCAGGTCGTCCTCCGCGGTGGCGAGCACCTCCGTGCCGGCGCCGTCCACCGTGACCTCGACCGTGCCGCCGTCCACCGCCACGTCGACCTCCCAGGACGTGGCCGCGTCGTCGTCGTCGATCGCGAAGGCGGTCCCGCCGGCCTCGGACTCCGCGGTCGCCAGGGCCGCGAGCGCCGTCGTGGTCCGGTCGCCGATCCCCTCGGCCGCAGCTTCGTCCCCGGAGCCGGAGCCTTCGGACGCGTCCGCGGCGCCGTCGCCTTCGGCGGCGTCGTCGCTCTCGTCGGCCGGTGCGTCGGTGGCCGGTGCGTCGTCCGTGGGTGCGGCGGGGGCGGTGCTGCCGTCGGTGGAGGCGTCGTCGGGCGCGTCGTCCGAGCAGGCGGCGAGCGTCAGGCCGAGCGTCAGGGCGATGGCGGCGAGCCCGGCGGTGCGGGCGGTGCGGTGCGTCATGGGTCCATCCTGACGGTCCGGTGCGGGTGAGTGGGAGAGCGGCGTGCTCGTCGGGGATGTCGGTGATACTGGAGGCATGGCGTCCGCCACGAAGTCGTTGGAGCAGCTGCGCGCCCGGGTCGGCGATGCCCTCTTCCTGAAGGTCGCCGGCCCTGACGGTCATGCCGCGCGCGACCGTATCCACCTCACGCCCGGTCCTCGCTGGTTCGCGGCCGGGAGCCCCGTCCGGCGGGTCCACGCGGACGCCGCGACGTTCGTGGGCGGGCTGCGCGCGCTGCTCCTGCAGTCCCTGCACCCGCTGGCCATGGCGGGCGTCGCGGGGCACTCCGGGTTCCGCGGCGACCCGTGGGGGCGGCTCGCCCGCACCTCGACGTTCCTGGCCACGACGACGTTCGCGACGGCCGACGACGCCCAGGAGATGGTCGACCGGGTGCGCGCGGTGCACGAGCGGGTGCGGGGCAAGGCGCCCGACGGGCGCCCGTACCGCGCGAGCGACCCGCACCTGCTCTCGTGGGTGCACGCCGCCGAGGCGGACTCGTTCCTGACCGCCCACCAGCGCTACGGCGAGCGGCGGCTGACGCCGGCCGAGGCCGACGAGTACGTGGCCCAGTCGGGACGCGTGGCCCGGGCGCTGGGGGCCCAGGACGTGCCGCAGACCGTGGCAGAGCTCGCAGCGGTCCTCGAGGGCTACCGGCCCGAGCTCGAGGCGACGCCCGCGGCGCTCGACACCGCGCACTTCCTCCTGCGGGAGCCGCCGCTGCCCCGCGCGGTCCGCCCGCCCTACCGGTTGCTCGCGGCGGGGGCCGTGTCCCTGCTGCCCGCCTGGGCGCGCGACGAGCTGCAGGTCGACACCTGGTTCGCCCGCACCTGCGGGGGCCCGGCCGGGGCGCTCGCCGTCCGGGGCATCCGCTGGGGTCTCGGCCCTGCCGAGAGCAGGGACCGCCACGGCGAACCGGTGTGATCTCCGGCGTCCGGACGCCACCGGTGCGCACCGTCCACCTGCTGTTCACCCCGGCGCCGCCGGACCGCCATCCGGGCGACGCCTCGATGCCACGGTGCGGCGCGATGATCGGTGATCCCCGGGCCGCCGGGCCCGGGACGACGACGTCGTGAGGATGGCCATGGGCACCGTCTGGATCGAGAAGCGCAAGCCCTGCGGCCGCGTGCGCCGCACCTGGTCGGCCGAGGTCCTCGGTGCGGACGTGTGGGGCGACTGGTTCTCGGTGCCCGACGAGGGCGGGGTGCTCCTGCTCCCGCTCGCCGACCCGTGGGTCGCCTGGTTCGGCGCTGACGGCGGTGTCCGCGTCGACGTCGCCACCACCGTCGTGGCCGCCGCGCCCGTCAGCTCGTTCGTCGACCTCGACGTGGACGTCGAACGGCACGCCGACGGCTCCGTGCACATGCTCGACGCCGCGGACCTCCTGCACCGGGCGCCGTCGTACCCCCGCCCCTGGGTGGAGTTGGCCTGGGAGGCGTGGCACGACGTCGCGCGCGACGTCGGCGACCGCGTCGAACCGTTCGGGACCGCGCCCGACCTCTGGCTGCGGCGTGCCGCCCGTGCGGCCCGACCGTCGGCGGGCGTCCTGTCCGCCTGACCGCCCGACCTCACGAACCGGGGGCGAGCGCGGCGGACGGGTGCGAGCCTGGCTCGATGAACAGTCCGCACCGCACCACGTCGGGCCTGTGGAGCGACCGGCTCGGCCGCCCCGCGACCCGTGCCGCCCAGGTGCTCCTCCTGCTCGCCCTGGCCTCGTGCGTCGTGTTCGCCCTGACGCGCCTGTCGTTGCTCGTGATCCCCGTGCTCATCGCGCTCATCCTCGCGGCGGCGCTCGCTCCGGTGGTCCGCTTCCTGCGGCGGCACGGGTGGCACCCGCTGCTCGCGACGTGGGCGACGCTCGTCGGCGGCCTGAGCCTCCTCGGGCTCGTGCTGTGGCTGGTCGGCCGGGAGTTCGGCGACGAGTGGTCCACCCTCGTGGGGGAGGCCGGGCGCGGCCTGGACGAGCTCGAGCGGTTCGTCACCGACGGCCCGCTGAACATCAGCCCGGAGCAGCTCGAGTCGCTGCGCCAGACGGCCACCGACGCGCTGACGAGCGACGCCGCGCAGTCCGGTGCGCTCCGCGGCGCGACGGCCGCCGTCGAGGCCGTCGCCGGCCTCTTCCTCGGGCTGGTGGTCCTGTTCTTCCTGCTCAAGGACGGCCGCCGCATCTACACGTTCCTGCTGACGCCGCTGCAGGAGCCGACGCGGGAGCGTGCCCTGCGGGTCGGCGAACGTTCGGTCGACGTCCTCGGCGGGTATCTCCGCGGCACGGCCATCGTCGCGACGGTCGACGCCGTCGCGATCGGCATCGGGCTGCTCATCATCGGCGTCCCGCTCGTCCTGCCGCTCGCCGCGACCGTGTTCCTCGGTGCTTTCATCCCGCTGATCGGGGCGGTGCTCGCCGGGGCGCTGGCCGCCCTGGTGACGCTCGTGACGAACGGTCCCTTGGCGGCGCTGATCGTGGTCGGGCTCGTGATCGCCGTGAACCAGCTCGAGGGCGACCTGCTCGCCCCGGTCGTCATGGGCCACGTGCTGTCGCTGCACCCGCTCGCAGTGCTCCTCGCGCTGACGGCGGGCACCATCCTCGCCGGACTCGTCGGCGCCCTGCTCGCGGTGCCGATCGCCGCCGTCGGCTGGGCGGCGCTCAAGGAGTGGAACGCGACGGCGCCGCCGGGCGAGAAGCTGGTGACGACCACGCCACCGGCCGACGACGCCTGAGCCGCGGCCCTCGGCGCCTCAGACCTCGGCGCCTCAGACCTCGGCGCCTCACTCGTCGCCGGTCAGCTCGCCGGTCTCGAGGTGGACGCGGTAGTCGACGTCGTCGCCCTGCTCGTCCACCGTCACGGACCAGTGGGGGTCGTCGAGCTCCGCCTCCTCGAGCGTGCCTCCGGAGAACGCCAGGACCCGGTCGATCGCGTCCGGGAGGGCGAACGCCGCGTCGTCGACCGCGCTCCGGTCGTCGACGTCCAGGTCGCCGTCGCCGGTGCTCAGGACGTCGCCGTCGGCGTTCACCTCGACCTGCACGGTCCTGTCGTCGACCGCCACGTCGACCTCCCAGACGGACGCGCCGGCGCCCTCGACCGCGTACGCCGTGCCGCCGGCGTCGTCCTCCGCGACGGCGATCGCGCGCAGCGCGGCGGCGTTCGGCTCGGCCGCCCCCGGGCTCCCGCTCGGGTCCTCGCTGGCGTCGGTGTCCGGGGAGCTCGTGGGGCCGGTGGTCTGCGACGGGCTGCCGGCCAGGAACTCCTCGTCACCGGGGGTGGCGGGGTTGCTGTCGCCGCCGCTGCAGGCGGCGAGGCCGAGCACGAGGGCCAGGGCGAGGCCGGGAGCCGCGGTGCGGCGGAAGCTGTGGATCGTCATACGTCGATCTTGCGGCGGTCCGGTTGCCGTCGCACGAGCACTTGCGCTTGACGCAGCGTCAACCTCTACCGTCGAGTCATGACCAGTTCGATCCAGGACGTCGCCCGGCTCGCCGGCGTCTCGAGCCGCACCCTGCGCCACTACGACCAGATCGGCCTCCTGCCGCCGTCGGGCACCGGGCACGGCGGGCTGCGCTACTACGACGACGGCGCGATCCGCCGTCTGCAGCGCATCCTGCTCCTGCGCGACCTCGGGCTGCCGCTCGACCAGATCGCCCAGGTGCTCGACGAGCAGACCGACGAGGCCGACGCCCTGCGCCGCCACCTCAACGTGCTGCGCCGCGAGCGCGGGCGGCTCGAGCGGCAGCTGGCGTCCGTGGAACGAACGTTGACCGCACTGACGGAAGGAAGGCCGATCATGGCCGAGGAGATGCTCGACGGATTCGACCACACCCAGTACAAGGACGAGGTGACCGAGCGCTGGGGCGCCGACGCCTACGCGACGTCCGACGCCTGGTGGCGCGGGCTCGGCGCGGAGGGACAGGCCGCCTGGAAGGCCCGGCTCGACGACCTCAGCGGCGCGTGGGCCGCCGCGGCCGAGCGGGGCGTCGACCCGACCTCCGACGACGGGCAGGCGCTCGCCGCCCGCCACGTCGCGTGGCTCGGGTCGGTCCCCGGCACGCCGGGATCCGACGTCGGCCGCCCGCCGAAGGAGTACGTCGTCGGCCTGGCCGAGATGTACGTGGCGGATGAGCGGTTCGCCGCGAACTACGGCGGCACCCAGGGCGCGAGCTTCGTGCGCGACGCGCTGGTCGCCTACGCGGAGCGGGAGCTGTAGGCGTCGCGGTCGCGGGTAGCTGCCGCGTCAGTACGAGCCGCGGACGTCCGGCGGGGTCGTGGCGAGCAGAGACTTCAGGGCATCGAGCCCTTCGCCCGCGAGAGTCTGCTCAAGGGTCGCATCGTCGGCGTGGGTCGGCCCGCGGCGTTCCTGCGCGGGTGAGACGAGCTCGCCCATCTCCTCGCCGTTGCCGATGATCCCGTCGTCGAACGGCACGACGGCATCGAGTCCGAGAGCGTTCCAGCGTGCCGGATAGGGTTCCGGCTCATCGGGGACTTCGGGCATCCAGAAGAGGGCGAAGACGTAGGAGTGGCCGACCTCGAGTCGGGGGGTGTCCTCGGCGACCATCGGGGACCTGTCTCCGTCGGTCAGGGTCCACCCCATGCCTGGCATCGAGAACTCGCCCTCGGGCGGCCCGTGCGCTGGGTCGTCCGCCGACCAGACGACCTCGTCCGCCTGCAGCGTGAGCGAGCGGCCGACCGAGCCCTCGCCCGTGTCCTCCTCGTGATCACCTCGGGGCATCTCGCGCTCGGAGGTCACGGTGGCCACGACCACGTGGTCCGCGTAGGTGACCCAGTCCGCGGCGCTGTCGTTCGGGTACGGTTCCGCGCCGTGAATCGCGGTGCCGGGGGACGTCGCTGCACAGCCGGTGACGAGGCCCATGACGAGCACGAGTGCGATGGTGGTCGACGATCTCTGCGTGTCCAAGGTCCTGCCCGCGTCCGTCGGCGTGGTGTTCTTTGCCCCGAACATGTCGCGTGCGTGCAGGTTCTTGCTGCTGCGAGCGGATGGCGGTCGTGGAGACCGTGTGAGACTGACCCGGTGAGCGAGAACTGGGCCCGGCAGCGCACCGAGGCCGCCCGGGAGCACGCTGCGCGGCTCGCCGCCCGGCAGGACGCCGAGCACGCCCGCGCCGAGCAGCTGCTCGCCGACTTCGTCGGCCGTGCCCGCGCCGCTGGCCTCGAGCCCGAGCCGTTGCAGGTCAAGGGGTACGGCGGGCGCGGCACCGCGCGGACGCCGCTGCACGGCTGGTACCTGCGCACGGACCGGACCGCCGCGGTGGCCGTGGACGGCAGCTTCTACGTCCTGACGGCGCCGCTGGGACTGCTCGACCGGGTCCGCGGTGTCCGTCCTGCGCCGAGCCGCCCGCCCCTGGTGCTCGGTGCAGGCGGCAAGGACGGCGACTCCATCGACCTCGTCGACGCCCTGGAGCGGCTGCTGCCCGGCTGGCAGGACGACTCGGCGTAGCTCTCGGTCACGCATCGCCCCCTGACGCGCGACGCCGCGCTACGTCGCGTCGAGCGCCGAGCGGAGTGCCCGGACCCAGTCGTCGAACGCGTCGAGGTGGGCGTCGTGCGAGGCTCAGGCACCGATCGTCGCGTCGATCAGCCCACCGACCGCCGCGGTGGCCAGGTAGCCCACCGCGCGCCCGTCCACCACGGCGGCCGCCGCGTGGTGGCCCGGTGCCGCGTTGTCCACCAGCAGGATCTCGACCTCCCGAGCCCCCGCGAGCGGGAACCTGACCGCGTCCAGGTCGTGCAGCGCGAGGAGGTCCGCGGGGTCCCGGACCGCGACCCACCGGTCCACGGGCTCGGGCCAGGTGAGGGGACCGGCCGTGCGCAGCGCGTCCCGCACCGCCCGGATCGCGAGCGGCGAGCCCAGGGTCAGCAGCAGCGGCACCTGCGCACCGGCCGCGGCCGCCGAGCGCAGCACCTCGTACGCGACCACGGACCCGAACGAGTGCGCGACCACGACGGCCGGCTCGTCACCGACGAGAGCGTCGGCCACGCCGTCGTCGATCGCCGCCCGCACCCGGGGATCGACCAGGTACCGGTGGACGTCCCGCGCGAACAGCAGCACGGCGGCGCCGCTCAGGCCGGGCACGAACCGGTCGATCGCCGCCAGCACCCGCGCCAGGGCCTCGGCGAGCGCGTCGGTGACCGCGCCCTCGGCGCGGACGTCAGCCCCGTCGTCGGGCCCGACGGCGGCACCCGCCTCGGGCGGCGCGCCCGCGGCAGCGAGCACCTCCCGGGCCACGTCCAGCACGAACCGCAGCTCACCGTCTTCCTGCCGGCCGAGCCCGTGGGTGGTGACGGGCGGCCCGGTCGGCCCGTCGACGAGCCCCGCGAGGGTGTCGCCGTAGTACACGAACGTCGCGTCGCCGTCCGCCACGCGCAGCGACGACCCGGCCGTCGCGAGACCGCGGTGGAGCGTCTCGAGCCAGACCGCCTCGAGGGCCTCCGGGTCGCGGCCGCCGGTGTCGCGGCCATGGAGCAGCACGAGCCGGGTCATGCGGCCACCAGCCGGGCGACTTCGTCGGCGCAACCCCAGCTCAGCGTGACGCCGGCGCCGCCGTGCCCGTAGCAGTGCACGACGTGCCCGTCCCGCTCGACCCGGACCGTCGGCCGGGCCGGGCGCAGCCCGACGGCGTGCCGCAGCACCCGCGCGCTCCGTACCTCGGGGACCAGCCGGGCCGCGCGCTCGAGGATGTCCGCGGCGGTGTCGGCGGACGGCGTGCGGTCCCAGGCGCCGACGCCGTCGGTACCGCCCACGACGACCTCGCGCCCGCGCGGCACCACGTAGGTGGGGCCGACGGCGTCCAGCCACCAGCGGTCCAGCCCCCACTGCTCCAGCACGACCGTCTGCCCACGCACCGGGTGCAGCGTCCCGTCCCCGACGAGGCCCCGCGCGCCGAGGCCGGTGCAGTGGACGACCGTCGCGCCGTCGTCCCCACCCGGTCCGGGCAGCGCGTCCAGCGACGCTCGCACGATCGTCCCGCCGAGCGTCTCGACGCGTCCAGCGAGCCAGGCCAGGTAGACGGGCATGTCGACCAGCGGCGCCGTGAACGTCCAGCCCGCGGCGTACGACGGCGGCACGTCGGCCGTGCGGTCGAGCCGCGGCACGGCGTCGCGCCACCACGGGTCAGTCGGTGTCCCGGTGAACACCTCGGTGCCGGGGCGCATCCGCACGCCTGCCGCCGGGTCGTCGTCGGCGATCCCCGCGAAGACGTCGAACGACCGGGCCGCCCACGCGGTGACGCGGTCCTGGGGCAGCGCGAGGTACGGGTACCAGAGGGCGGCCGCGACCGCGGAGGTCGTGTCCTGGGGCAGCTCGCGGGCGCGGACCGCGACCCGGTGACCGGCCTCCAGGAGCCGGACGGCGCAGCTCAGGCCCATGACCCCGGCGCCGACGACGGTCACGTCCACCATGTCCCCCCCTGATGCCACCGCACCGTGCAGCGGTCGGTCCTCCTCGTGGAACGAGAGCCACGTCGGCCCGGTCACGAGACCTGCCCAGTGTTCCAGGAGGACGGTCCGCGGGACACCCCGGCCGGGACCGCCTGCCGCGCGGATACGGCCGCGTCGGCAGGCGGTCGACGGGACCCCGGCCGATCAGCTGATCGCGGCCTTCAGCGCCTCGGCATGCGCGGTTGCCCACGTGCGGAAGTCGCGCAGCGCGGGGTTGAGCAGGCGAAGCTCGTCGAGATCGCGGGCACCCGTGAACTGGTCGTCGAAGTCGCCGTAGTACTGGAACATGTTCGCGATCTCCTCCGCGGCGGGGATGGGAAGAGCGCGGAACGTGTCGTAGGGGACAGCCTCGAACCGGACGGTCTCCCCGATGACCTCGCCGATGATCTCCGCGTAGTCGGCGCCCGTCAGGTGGTCGCCGGCCAGGCTGACCGTCCGCCCGACGTACGTGTCTCCGGCGGCGAGGAGGGCGAACGCGGTGCGGCCGATGTCGTCGACGTCGACGCCGGCGAGGCGCTTCCCGGGCTCGAAGGGCAGCGTGAGCGTGACCACGCCGTCCTCCGCGCGACGTGGCGCGAACGCACCGACGAATCCTTGGAAGTAGTACGTGGTGTTCAGGAACGTCGTGGGCACCCCGGCCTCGGTGAAGAGACGGTTGCCCTCGCCCTTGGCGTCGAAGTGGGGCACGTTGTAGCTGTCCTGCAGGACGGGCATGCGCGGGTCGCTGACGGGGAGCAGGTCGCGGGTGTCCTCGAGCGTGGACCACACCACGTGGGAGAGCTTCGCGGAGGCTGCCGCCTCGGCGAGGTTGGCGATCTCCTGCGTCTCCTGGGCGGCGGAGAGGTGCGCCCAGAAGTTGGTGACGAGGAAGGCCCCGTCGGCGCCCGCGAACGCTGTCTTGAGAGTGGTCGGGTCGGTGAAGTCGGCCTGGACGACCTCCACGCCCCGGGCAGCGAGAGCCTGTGCGGCCGGAGACTGCGGGTCGCGGGTGATGGCGCGGACGGCGAAGCGCTGCTGCGGGTCCTCCAGGAGCGCGGTGACCATCCCTCCGCCCTGAGACCCGGTGGCACCTGCGACGACGATGATCGGCTTGCTGGTCATGATGCTTCTCCTGTCGATGAGTTCGGAACTTCGGAAGATCGGGGGTCAGGGGGCGTCGAGGTCGAGGTGTCGACGGATGGCGACGGCGGCCTCGTTCAGGTCGGTGAGCTGCTGGGGAGTGAATGCGTCGATGAAGACCTCCTTGATCGCCTGGAGGTGGGGGATGGTGCTGGCGTGGAAGGCGCGGGCGCCTTCGTCGGTGAGGAGGACGTGTGACCCGCGGGCGTCGTCCTCACAGGGTTCGCGGCGTACCAGTCCGCGCTTCTCCATCCGCCCGAGGTGACCTGACAGGCGGCTGCGTTCCCACTCGATGTGCGCGGCGAGATCGGAGGACCGCACCGTTCGCCCGTCCGCCTCGCTCAGGGCGAGCAGCACCTTGTAGTCCCCGCTCGAGAGCTTCGAGTCCTGCTGCAGCCGGGACTCGATGCGGGCGCGGACGACGTCGAAGGTCTCGACGTGCGCACGCCAGGCCGCGAGCTCCTCGCTCGTCGGGAGGTTCCTACGTCCTGCTGCACCCATCGCGTCTCCTCGGTAGTTGACATGTGAATCATATGGGCAAGTGATTCACATGTCAATCAACTGATGAGAGTGCCCCGATGGTCAGGCGCGGTCGATCCGCCTCAGTCGAGCGGCCGCAGGATCCGGTGCAGGAACTGCTTCGTCCGCTCCTCGCGGGGGTGGGTGAAGAGCTGCGCGGGCGCACCGCGCTCGGCCACCACGCCGCCGTCGAGGAACAGGACCTCGTCGGCGACCTCGCGGGCGAACTGGAGCTCGTGGGTGACCACCACCATCGTCCAGCCCTCGTCGGCGAGGCTCTTCATGACGTGCAGCACCTCGCCGACGAGCTCGGGGTCCAGGGCGGACGTCGGCTCGTCGAAGAGCAGGAGGTCGGGCTGCAGGGCGAGCGCCCGCACGATGCCGACCCGCTGCTGCTGCCCGCCGGAGAGTTCGCGCGGGTACGCGTCGCGCTTCTCGGCGAGCCCGACCCGGGCGAGCAGGTCGGTCGCCCGCGCCTCGGCCTCGGCCCGGGGGACCTTGCGCACCTGGACGGGGCCCTCGGTGACGTTCTGCAGCACCGTCTTGTGCGGGAACAGGTTGTGGTGCTGGAACACCATGGCCGACCGGTCGCGGGCCGCGAACCGCTGAGCCGCCGGCACGGGCCGCGAGAAGTCGATCTCGGGGCCGCCGTCGAACGCCAGGGTGCCGGCGTCGGGCATCTCGAGGCCGTTGAGCGAGCGCAGCATGGTCGTCTTGCCGGACCCGCTGGGGCCGATGAGTGCGACCACCTGACCCGGCCGCACGTCCAGATCGACGCCGCGCAGCACGTGGTTGTCCCCGAACGACTTGTGGATGCCGCGGGCGGACATCAGGGGCTCAGACATACTGCTCCAGCTTCTTCTCGATGCGGTCCTGCCCGAACGACAGCACGGTGCAGATGATCCAGTAGATGACCGCTGCCTCGGCGTAGATCAGCAGGAACTCGGTCGTGGACGCCGCGATCTCCTGCGCCTTGCGGAACAGCTCGGTCACGAGGATGAGCGAGGCGAGCGAGGAGTCCTTCACCAGCGAGATGAACGTGTTGGACAGGGGCGGCACGCTGACGCGGGCGGCCTGCGGCAGGATGATGCGCCGCAGCGTCCTGGCGTGCGACATCCCCACGACGTAGCCGGCCTCCCACTGCCCCGTCGGCACGGAGAGGATGGCGGCGCGGATGACCTCGGCCGCGTACCCGCCCACGTTGAGCGAGAAGGCGACGACGGCGCTCGGCCACGGGTCGATCGTCACGCCGATGGTCGGCAGCCCGTAGAAGATCACGAAGAGCTGCACCAGCAGCGGGGTGCCGCGGATGATCGAGACGTAGACCCGCCCGATGCCGGACAGGAGGCGTCGGGAGGACAGCCGCAGCAGCGCGACGCCCAGCGCGAGGACCAGCCCGAGCGCGAACGAGATCAGGGCCAGGGGGATCGTCCCGAGGATCGCGTCGCGCCACATCGGCCACCACGAGTCTTGCAAGAGCTGGACGTCCATGTGCTCACCTCACCATCGGCGCGCCCGTGGACGACGACGGCGCGCGGGAGACGTGCGGGAGCGCCGGTACCCGTGGGGTACCGGCGCTCCTGCGCAACGGTCGGGGACGACTTACTCGGAGACGTCCTCGCCGAAGTACTTGTCCGACAGCTCGGCGAGGGTGCCGTCCGACCGCAGCTCGTCCAGGGCGCCGTCGATCGCCTCGGCCAGCGCGGCGCGCTCCGGGGTGACGACGAACCCGGACTCCGAGGTCTCCTCGGTCTCCGCGGCGATCTCGATCGGCGCGTCGGGGTGCTCGTTGAGGTAGTCGAGCACCGTCAGGGAGTCGTTGATGGTGGCGTCCACCCGGCCCTGCTCGATGAGGGCGACGGACTGTGCCCAGCCCTCGACGGCCTCGATCTGCGCGCCGGACTCCTCGGCGAGGGTGCGCCAGTTGCTCGTGAGCGACTGCGCGGTGGTCTTGCCGTCCAGGTCCTCGAAGCTCGAGATCGACGTGTCGCCCTCGGGGACCACGACGACGCCGCGGGAGATCGTGTACGGCTGGGAGAACTCGTACTTCTCGACCCGCTCCGGGGTCATCGAGACCTGGTTCGCGATGGTGTCGACGCGGCCGGCGTCGAGTGCGGCGAAGATGGCGTCCCACTGGGTCTCCGCGAACTCGATCTCGAGCCCGAGCTTCTCGGCGACCGCTTCGGCCACCTCGACGTCGTAGCCGACGAGCTCGCCCGAGTCGTCGTGGAACGTGAACGGCCGGTACGTGCCCTCCGTGGCGACGGTCAGCGTGCCGTCGTCGGTGAGGTTCAGGTCCGAACCGGCGTCCGCGCCGTCGGATCCGTCGCCGGAACCGCCGCACGCCGCGAGCGCCAGGGCGGTCACGGTGGCCGTGGCGGTGGCGAGGATGGCGCGGTGGCGTCGCATGGAGGTCTCCTGTGTGCTGGTGGCCGTCGGCGGGATGTACCGCGGCGCGGGGGTCCGGATCGTCGCATCGAATCCGTCGATCGGTCGGATCGACGCCTGCGATGCTCGCAAGGCGTCAACAGGGTGGCACGCAGCACGCATTCCCGCTGTGAGCGAGGACACGGCCGTGTGCACCCGGTCGGGCCCGGCGTGGCAGGCTGGCCCGATGAGCACCGACGTCACCGCCCTGATCGCCGAGGTCGAGTCCGCCGAGCGCCAGCTCGTCCTGTCCCGCTTCACGCACGACGACGCGTGGCGGCTTGGCTGCCTGCTCGTCGAGCTGGCCACCGAGCGGGACCTGCCGGTCACGATCGACGTGCGCAAGGGCACCCAGCAGGTGTTCCACGCGGCGCGAGAGGGCACGACGGCGGACAACGACTCGTGGGTGGAGCGCAAGGTGCGTGTCGTGTACCGGTTCGGGGCGTCGTCGTACCTCGTCGGTCTGCGCGCCCGCGCCCAGGGCCGGGACTTCAACGAGACGCACCAGCTGCCGCTGCAGGAGTACGCGGCGCACGGCGGGGCGTTCCCGGTCCGGGTCGAGGGTGTCGGGATCGTCGGGGTGGCGACCGTGTCCGGGCTGGCCCAGGGCGACGACCACGCGCTCGCGGTGGAGGCCCTGCGCTCCTTCGCCCCGCCGACGGCCTGACGCACCGTACGGTGTGCCCGTGACCGCACTCCTCCTCGCGAACGCGCGCCGCGCGGGCCGGTTCGACGGACTCGTGGACGTCGCTCTCGACGGTGGCCGGGTCGTCGCCGTCGTCCCGGCCGGCGAGCGCTCGGCCGCCGGGCTGCCCTCGGGCCCGCCGCCCGAGACCGTGGACCTCGACGGGCGTGTGCTGATCCCGGGCCTGTGGGACGCCCACACCCACCTCACGCAGTGGGCGCTGGTACGGCACCGCCTGGACGTCTCGGAGGCCACCAGCCCCGCGCACGCCGCGGCCCTGGTCCGCGCGCGGGTGCACGGCGCGACGACGCCGGTGCCGCAGGGCCAGCCGCTCGTCGGCTACGGGTTCCGCTGGGCCGGCTGGGACACCGAGCCCACGGCCGCCCACCTGGACGAGGCCGTCGGCGACGTGCCGGTCATCCTGCTCTCCGGTGACCTGCACAGCGCGTGGGCCTCCTCGGCCGGGCTGCGCTACCTCGGGATCGCCTACCACCCGACGGGGCTGCTGCGCGAGGAGGAGTGGATGCCCGCCAGCCCGCGCATCGTCGCGGTGGACGACGACGTCGCCGACGAGCTGGTGGCCGACGCCGCCCGCGCGGCCGCCGAGCGGGGCGTCGTGGGCGTGGTCGACTTCGAGGTGGCGGACAACCTCGCGGTCTGGCGCCGCCGGCTGGCACGCGGCTGGGGCGGTCTGCGGGTGCGTGCCGCGGTGTGGGAGCAGTACCTCGACGCGGTCCTGGCGGCCGGCCTGACCGACGGCGACCCGCTGACGGACGGCGCCGGGCTCGTCACCCAGGGTCCGCTGAAGGTCATCAGCGACGGCTCGCTCAACACCCTCACCGCGTTCTGCTTCGACGAGTACGCGGGGCTGGCGGGCGACGGGGCCCACGGGATCCTCAACATCGCGACCGACCAGCTCGTGCCGCTGATGTCCCGCGCCCGCGACGGCGGGCTGCGCTGCGCGATCCACGCGATCGGCGACCGCGCCAACTCCCTGGCGCTGGACGCGTTCGCGGCGTCGGCGGCGCGCGGCTCGATCGAGCACGCGCAGCTCCTGCGGCCCGACGACGTCGCCCGGTTCGCGGCGCTGGGCGTCACGGCGAGCGTGCAGCCCGAGCACGCGATGGACGACCGCGACATCGCCGAGGAGCTGTGGCCCGACCGCACGGCGCGGGCGTTCCCGCTCGCCGACCTGCGCCGCGCCGGGGTGCGGCTCACCCTCGGGTCGGACGCCCCCGTCGCCCCCCTCGACCCGTGGGCCGCGGTCGCCGCGGCCGTCACCCGCTCGCGGGACGGCCGCGAGCCCTGGCACCCGGAGCAGAGCCTCGACCTGCGCACGGCCCTCGAGGCCTCGGTGGACGGCCGGTCGCTGGACCTCGACGCCGGAGGGCCGGCCGACCTGGCGGTGCTCGACGTCGACCCGCTCTCCGTCGACCCGGACGGCCTGCGCGAGATGCCGGTCGCCGGCACGCTCGTGGCGGGGGAGTGGACGCACCGGACGTTCTGACGGGCCGACCCCGCGACGCCGCCGCGCACCGGCCCCGGGGCGCGGCCCGGGGCCGGTACCCGGTCAGCCGCCGACGGCCGCGATCTCGCCGACCTCCGCGAGCAGCGTGTCCCGCGCCGCGCCGTCGGGCACGTGCTTCGTGATCGTGGCGGTGAGCCGCTCCCAGTCCTCGGCGTCGAGCGCGGACAGCAGCTGCCGGAGCTGCCCGGTGCTCACGTCGAGCCCGGCCAGCCGGGACCGGAGGCCCGCTGCCGTGACGACGACGGCGAAGGTGCTCGTCGCGGTCGCCTCGCCGCCCTCGCCGGCCACGGTCGCGACCACGGAGTGCTCGCCGAGCGCGAGGTCGGCGGCGGCGACCGAGGTGCCGTTGTCCACCGGGTCGCCGTCGAGGGTGAGGGACACCTCGTCGGCGTCGGTCGCGGTCGCCGCGACGACGACGGTGTCGCCGCGCTCGACGGCGGCACCGTCGGCGGGGGCGACGACCCGCACCGTCGGCGTGGCGGGCTCGGGCGCCACGACCTGGCCCTGCGCCGTCTTCCAGCCCGCGAGCTCGCCCGCACGGTCCGTGATGATGCCGTCCACGCCGACGTCCGTGAGCTCGCGCCACTGGCCGGCGCTGTTCGCGGTCCAGGCGAAGACGCCGACACCGGCGGCGTTGAGGTCGGCGACGGCGCTCGGCCGGGCCAGGGCGTCGGCCGCGGGCGGGTTGTAGTAGTCGAGGCCGAGCTCGGCCGCCGTGGCGACCGGGTCCGCCGACAGGTTGCCCAGCAGGCCGATCGGGATCTGCGGCGCACGCTCGCGGGCGTACCGGAGGGCGTTCGCGTCGAAGGACTGGACGACGACCCGGTCGTCGAGGCCCGCGTCCACGATCATGTCGACCACCCGGTGCACCTCCGCGCGCGTCTCCGGCCCCTTGATCTCCAGCAGCATCCCGGAGGGCCCGGTCTCCATGAGGTCGAGCATCTGGGCGAAGGTCGGTGCCGGCTGCCAGCGGTACGCCGGGCTGAACCACGAACCCGCCTCGAGGCTCGTGAAGTCGTCGGACGCCAGCGCCGCCACGTCGCCCGTGCCGTCCGTCGTGCGGTCGACCCGCTGGTCGTGCAGCACGATCGGCACGCCGTCGGCCGTGGTGTGGACGTCGATCTCGACCCACTCGGCACCGGTCCGCATCGCCGCGGCGTACGCCGCCAGGGTGTTCTCCGGCGTGACGGCGGAGTAGCCGCGGTGGGCGGCCACCTGGGGCAGCTCGCCGTCGTCGAGCACGGGGGAGCGCGGCTCGATCTCGGTCACGACGACGTCGTCGATGCTGATGCGGGCGCCGTCGTACGAGAAGCCGAGCACGCCGTCGTCGGACCGTCCGATGCGGCCCTCGAGGACCTCGGTGCCGTCGAAGATCCACGTGGCGTGCGCGCCCTGCACCTCGATCGCGATGCGAACGTCGTCCCCGACCCCGGCGTCGGACGGGGCCGCGGCCGTGGAGGGCACGTTCCACGCGTTGCCCGCGGTGCGCTCGGCGATCTCGATGCCGTTGCTCGCCGTCGTGGTGCTGCGCATCGCGGCCTGCCACCAGGGCACACCGCCGGAGGGGTCGATGTCGAGGATCGGCGCGAGCCACCGGCTCGGGTTGTTGACCGCCTCGAACCGGACGGTGGCCTCGAGACGATAGTTGTCCAGGTGCGGGCCGAACGTGATCCGGCCGATGCTCGCGGGCTGGGCGACGAGCCGGCCGTCCTGCACGGCCCAGTCGCCGGCCACGGCGTTCCAGCCCTCGGGGAGCTCGCCGTCCGCGACGGCGTCGAAGTCCTGGGCGTAGGCGACGTCGCCGGGCTCGGCAGCCGCGGTGGTCGTCACGGTGGTGAGCGGTGCGGCGACGGCCAGTGCGAGGACGGTGGCCGCGCCCGTGAGGGCGGTCCGTCGGCGTCGGCGAACGGTCGGGGTACGGGGCACGATGGCACTCCTCCTGCGTCGGGGATGGCCCTTCGGACGCTATGGACGCCGGGTGAGCAGCGACCCGACCAGGGGGTGAAGCGCGGTCGACCGGCAGGGGAACACCTGGTTGGCTGGGTGCATGGCCGCCGACAGCGACCCCGTGAGCGACACCGACGGCGGTATGCCCGACGACGTCGCGACCGCGCGCCTGCGCTCGCGGCTCGCAGAGGTCGAGGCGCGGATCACCGCGCAGCGCCGTCTCGTCGACGGGATCGTCGCCTCCGTGCGCGGCGAGAACGTCGACGACGAGCACGACCCCGAGGGCGCCACCCTGGCGTGGGAGCGCCAGCAGGCCGTGGCGCTCGCCGCGGAGGCCGCCACCGAACGGGACGAGCTGCTCGCGGCGCTCGACCGCGTGGCCGCCGGGACCTACGGCGTCTGCGAGGTGTGCGGCCGCCCGATCCCGGCGGGGCGGCTGGAGGTCCGGCCGGCGGCGACCCGCTGCGTGGAGCACGCCCGCTGACCCCGGCGCGGAGGGCGACCGGCGGTGCAGCGAAGATCCGGGGCTGCGCGCGGCGTGGCAGCATGGCCGGGTGCAGGTCCAGCCGATGACGTCCGACGGCGTGGTGGGGCACGTCGTCGCCCTGGTCCTGGCGCGTCCCGCCGACCGGCCGGTGCGTCTCCTGGTCGACGGCCACCCGTCGACCCAGCCTGCGGTCCTCGCTGACGCCCTGGTCGATCCGCTCCAGACGGCCGGGCGGCCCGTCGCGCGCGTGCGGACCCGGGACTTCTGGCGGCCCGCGTCGCTGCGGCTCGAGCAGGGCCGCCGCGACCCCGACGCGCTGCTGGACGAGTGGATCGACGTCGACGGCCTCAACCGGGAGGTCCTCACCTCCGTGGCCCGGCGGGGCCGGTGGCTGCCCACGCTGCGCGACCCGGAGACCGACCGGTCCACACGCGCGGCGCCCGTCGACGCCCTGCCCGGCACCGTCGTCGTGCTCGACGGATCCCTGTCCCTGGGCCGCGGGCTGGACGTCGATCTCACCGTCCACCTCGCGCTGCGGCCCGCGACCGAGACCCGCAACACCCCCCTCGAGGACGCCTGGACCCTGGCCGCGTACGGGCGCTACCGGCGGGAGACCGGCCCCGAGCGGATCGCCGACGTCGTCGTCCGCTCCGACCACCCGGACCGGCCCGCAGTGGTGGTGCACTGACCCGCCGCGGTCCCAGATGTGAGCATCGGCGACCTGCGTGATGGTCGAGTCAGGTCAGGAAGCGGCCACGGGAGATCGGCACGGACCGGCGGACGTCGGTACCGGACCGGTACGTGTCGGCTCCCTCCGTGCGAACGCCCCCAGCGGGCGGAGCGGAGGCAATCATGAGTGACACGTCCTACCCGCCGAGGTCCGGCGCAGCCCCCACGACCGGCCCGGCGCCGGGATCGTCGAGCGGCAGCAGCCGGGGTGACGGCGCTCGCGAGCGCGCGTCGCAGACGGCGTCGCACGCGGCCGACGCCGGCCGTGACGTCGCCCACGAGGCCCAGGAACGTGCGGGGGAGGTCGCGCACGAGGCGGCCGACCGCGCCAAGGACCTGTTCGGCGAGGCGCAGAAGCAGGCCTCGTCGCAGGTGTCCGAGCAGCAGGGCCGGTTGGCGGAGGGCCTGCGTCATCTCGGCTCCGAGCTGGACCAGATGAGCCGGAGCAGCGACGACCCCGGGTACGCGAGCCAGGCGGCCGATCGCGGCTCGCAGGCCGCGAACCAGCTCGCCGACTGGTTCGAGCAGCGCGAGCCGGGCGACGTCCTGCACGAGGTCGAGGACTTCGCGCGACGGCGTCCGGGAGCGTTCATCGCGATCGCCGCCGGAGCCGGCCTCGTCGTCGGGCGCCTGCTGCGCGGCGCCAAAGACGGCGGCACGTCGGGCTCGTCGGGCTCGTCGAGCAGGTCCGGGTCCTCCCCGGCGCACCTGTCCACGGGCGTCGGCCCCGACGCCAGCGCTGCCACCGGGCCCGTCACCGGTGTCCCGACCGGCAGCCCGACCGGCACGTCGACCGGTGGCTACGGAACCACCCCGGGCGCCGTGCCCGCGACGACGGGAGGTATCTCCGATGTCGACCGACCCTGACGCGCACCGTTTCAGCGAGGCGGACCGGACCGTGCCGCGTCGCACGGGGACGTTCAGCGGCGCGTCCGGCACCGCGGGCACCGACCCCGGGCAGCGGAGCCTCGGCGAGCTCGTCTCGGAGGTGACGCAGGACCTCTCGACGCTGATGCGTCAGGAGATCGAGCTGGCCAAGGCCGAGGCCACCGAGTCCGCCAAGAACGCGGGCAAGGGCGCCGGGCTGCTCGGGGGCGCCGGCTACAGCGCCGGGATGACCGCCTTCTTCCTCTCGGTGGCGCTGTGGTGGGCGCTCGGCACCCTGATGGGTCTGGGCTGGTCCGCCCTGGTCGTGGCGGTGATCTGGGCCGTCGTCGCCGGCGTGCTCGCTGCCGTGGGCCGCAAGGAGGTCCAGCGCACGCAGGGCCTTCCCCGCACCACGGACTCCCTGAAGAAGATTCCCCACGCACTGCGAGGACAAGAGGAGAAGAACCCATGAGCACCACCGACCCGGACCAGGTCCGCGCTGACATCGAACGCACCCGCCGCGAGCTGAGCGAGGACGTCGACACGCTGGGTGAGCACGTCCGGCCCAGCTCGGTCGCGCACCGCCAGACCGATCGCGCCAAGGCGGGCATGCACCGCCTGCGCGACCGCGTGATGGGCTCCGCGAAGTCCTCGAGCCACCAGGCGGGCGACTCCGTGAAGAACGCGGCGAGCAACGTCGGTGACAAGGTCAGCGGCGCACCGCAGGCCGTCAAGGAGCAGACCCGGGGCAACCCGGTGGCCGTGGGCGTCGTGGCGTTCGGCCTCGGCCTCCTGGCGGCCTCGGTGCTCCCGGCCACGCGCCAGGAGGCGGAGGCGGCGACCAGGGTCAAGGAGGCCGCCGAGCCGCTCGTCGAGGACGTCAAGGAGGCAGGCAGCAGCATGGCCGAGGGCCTGCGCGGCACGGCCCAGGAGCACGCCCAGGGCCTCAAGGAGTCCGCCACGGAGGCCGGCCGTGACGTCGCCGGGCACGGCAAGGAGTCCGCGCAGGACGTGGCCGGCGAGGCGCGGGGCGGGTCCTCCGGGACCTGACCCGGCGCCCGGCCGGTTCGAGGGGCCACGACGGCGGCAGCCCGTCCCCGCGGAGGGGGCGGGCTGCCGCTGTGCCGGGGCGAGCGGTCTCGCGGGCCGGTCGGGGCTCGCATTTGGCGGCGATGAGGACGATCATGCTGCCCACCGCCGTCGGCCCGCCGGCCGCGGGCGGCGGCCCGAGGAGGAACCATGATCGTCGCACCGTTCGGCCGCTTCACCGAGGGCCGCGTGCCCGACCCGGGGATCGCGGCGCTGTTCACGCGCGAGAACCGGTGGCAGGCCCGGCTCGACGTCGAGGCCGCGTTGGCGCTCGCCGAGGCGGACGCCGGCGTCATCCCGAAGGAGTCCGCCCGCGCCATCGCGTTGACGGCCCGCATCGAGAAGCTCGACATCAAGCGGGTCCTCGCGGCGACGGCGGAGGCCAGCCACCCGCTGGTGCCGCTGATCGAGGAGTTCGCCCGCGCCGTCGGCTCCAAGCACGGCGGCTGGGTGCACTGGGGCGCGACGACGCAGAACATCACCCAGACCGCCGACGTCCTGGTGCTGCGCGACGCCCACCGGGTGCTCCTGCACCAGCTCTCCCGGGTGCTGCGCTCGGCGGCGGGTCTGGCCGAGCGGTCGGCGGAGCTGCCGATGGCGGGCCGCACCCACTCGCAGCACGCCGTCCCGGTCACGTTCGGTTTCAAGGTCGCCGTGTGGATCGACCAGCTCGTGGCGCACACCGAGCGCCTCGAGCGCCTCGACGACCGGCTGTTCTGCGTCCTGATGGGTGGCGCGGCCGGGACGTTCGCCTCCTTCGGGGACGCCGGCCGGGTCATCGAGGCGGGAGTGGCGCACCGGCTGGGCCTGCACCCGATGCGCGTCCCGTCGCGGTCGATCAACGACGGGATCGTCGAGCTCGTGCTCGTCCTCGCGCAGCTCGCCGGCACCATCGGCAAGATCGCCAAGGACGTCTACGCGCTCATGCAGCCCGAGTTCGCCGAGGCCTTCGAGCCGGTGCCCGAGGGCACCGTCGGGTCGTCGACCATGCCGCACAAGCGCAACCCGCAGCTCGCGCTCGACCTGCTGACGATGTCCGCGGAGCTGCGGGCGCTCGCCGCCCCGGCGCTGGAGTCGATGCTGCACGACCAGGAGGCCAACGGCGCCATGACGGCGCTGCTGGAGGACGTGGCGGCGTCGGCGGCGGTCCTGGCGGGGGACATGCTCGCCCGGATGGAGGTCATCGTGGGCGGGCTGGTGCTCGACCCGGCGCGGATGCGGGACAACATCAGCCTCTCGGCCGGGATGATCGGCTCGGAGTCGCTGATGCTCGCCCTCGGGGAGAAGATCGGGCGCCAGAAGGCGCACGACGTCGTGTTCGACGTCGCGCAGGCGGCCGCGCGGCGGGACCGCCCGTTCGTCGAGATGCTGCTGGACGAGCCGGTGGTCGCGGGGGCCTTCGACCGCGCCGAGCTCGGCGAGCTCATCGACCCCGCCGCCTACCTGGGGCTGAGCGCGGAGATCGCTGGCGAGCTCGCCGCCTGCGCGACGACGACGGCCGACCGGCTGGACGCTCTGCCGGCGCGCGCGCCGCTCATGACCCGCTGACGGAGCTGCTGTTGCGCAATGTCGACCGAGGCGCCAAAGTGGTACGCGTCACGGTCTGACGAGCAGGGGGCTCTGCATGGCACGCGCAGGCGGCAGCACGGGGGCGACCGGCCTCCGCCGCTGGACGCTGCGCGCCGCCGGGGTCGCGCTCGGGACCGCCGTGACCAGCCTCTGCCTCGCCACGGGTGCATCGGCCGACGACGGCGGGTCCGACGACCGCTCCGGCGGCGGCCTGCTCGCGGGGGTCGTGAAGGCGACGACCGACCACGTCACCGACCCGCTGCTGGACACGGTGGGCAAGACGGTCGAGCAGGTGACCGAACCCGTCACCAAGACGGTCGAGAAGGTGACCGAGAAGGCCACGCCGCCCGCTGAGAAGCCGGCCGCTGAGAAGCCGGCCGCTGAGAAGCCTGCCGCTGAGAAGCCTGCGGCGGAGAAGCCAGTGAAGCCCGCGGAGAAGCCGGCCGACAAGCCGGTCGAGAAGCCCGCGGAGAAGCCGGCCGACAAGCCGGCCGACAAGCCGGTCGACAAGCCCGCGCCGAAGCCGGCCGCCGAGCAGCCGGACAAGCAGCCGGCGACGACTGACGGATCGGCGGCCCAGCCGGACGAAGCGTCCGCAGAGCCCGCCGAGGCCGACGGCACCGAGCCTCCCGAGGATGCCACCACGGAGACCTCGGGGACGACGACGGAGCCGACCGAGGAGCCGACCGAGGCGCCGAGCGGCCCGGTCAGCGGACTCCTCGACACCGTCGCGGGCGGCGTGGTGGCGCCGGTCACCGAGACGGTCGGCGGGACGCTCGAGGCCGTCGTCGACCCCGCGACCGGTGGGCTCGCGCCGGTGACCGACGCGACCGGCGAGGTCGTGGCAGGTGTCACGGGCCCGGTGACCGAACCGCTCCAGCCGGTGACCGACGCCGTCGGCGAGGCGCTCCGCCCCGTCACGGAGGCGACGGCGCCCGTGCTCGAGCCGGTGGGCTCCCTGGTGGTATCGGTGACCGACGGGCTGGACCCGGTGGTCGCGCCCGTCGCGGCCGTCGTCGAGCCCGTGGTCGATCCCGTGCTGGATGCCGCTTTGCCGGCCGTGGGTGCCCTGGTCCCGGTCGTGGACGTCCTGGAACCGGTCCTCGAGCCGGTCGTGCGGCCCGTCGTCGACGTGGTGCGCCCCGTGGTGCGCCCTGTGGTCGATGCCGTCGAGCCGGTCCTGGACCCTGTGGTCGACCTCGTCGAGCCGGTGGTGCGGCCCGTGGTGCGCCCCGTCGGTCCCGTCATCGACGCGGTGGACCCGGTCCTCGATCCCGTGGTCGACGTGGTCGACCCGGTGCTGGACCCGGTGGTCGACGTCGTCCAGCCCCCGGTGACCGCCGGCCCGGACGAGGGCCTCCCGGCCGTCACCGTTCCCTCCGCACCGGCCACCTCGCCGGCGCCCGCCGTCGAGGCG
This sequence comes from Isoptericola halotolerans, assembly GCF_003003075.1. Classification (GTDB taxonomy): domain Bacteria; phylum Actinomycetota; class Actinomycetes; order Actinomycetales; family Cellulomonadaceae; genus Isoptericola; species Isoptericola halotolerans_A. The sequence continues at coordinate 181,200 of NZ_PVTX01000001.1, forward strand.
GCGAGCGGTGCCCCGGAGACGGTGGGCGCCCGGACCGCACCGGCCGCCACGCCGGTCGTGGTTCCCGACACCTCGGCCCTCCAGGGACCGGCCGCGCCGGTCCTCGCGGGGACCACCACCTTCACGGCCGACGAGGCCTCGTCCGCCCCGTCCGCCCCGCACGACGCAGGCACGTTCGGGCACGACGCGCCCGAGGCCCCGGCCGGCACCGCCGCCGTGGGCACCACCAGCTCCTCCACCTCTGCGCGCGGAGGTGCGGGCCACGGCGACCTGGTCGCGCAGCTCGCTCCCGCGTCGCACGCCGGCGCCGGCCACTGGCTGCTGCCGGCCGACGAGGCCTTCGCACCGCTGCCGGTGCGCGACTTCGAGATCCCTGTCTCTCCTGCCTGACGTGGCCACGTCGCGCCGCTGAGCGCGACCAGCCGCGGGTGGCGTCTGCTGCCCGTTCCTACGTCACACGGCAGGAGAGAACTATGCGTACGAACGCGCGACGGGTGCTGCAGGCAGTGCTCGTCACGGGCGGCCTCGTGGTCGCCGGGGCCTATTCGGCCCATGCTGCGGAGGACGACGTCGTCGACGTCGAGATCGGCGAGGACACCTCGGTCGACCTGAACCTCGAAGAGGTCTCGGAGGAGGTGTCGGACGCGTCCCTGGACACGCCCGTCGACCTCCCCGAGGTCGACACCCAGCCGGTCGAGACCGTCGTCGACGACCTCGTCGGCGAGGACGGCCCGGTGGACGACCTCCTCGGTGCCGACGAGCCGAGCGAGACCACCACGGACGACGTCGTCGACGTCGTCGCGGAGGACGTCAGCCAGACCGTCGAGGACGTCACCTCCGGTGACGTCGAGGCCGTCGTGGACGACGTCGTGGCCGAGGACGGCGTCGTGGACGACGTGCTCGAGGACGGCGGCGCAGACGCCGCCGTCGAGGACGTGGTCGAGACCACGGAGACGGTCGACGAGGCGCTCGGGACGGACGGTGCCGTCGAGGAGACTGCGTCGTCCGTCCTCGGGGAGGACGGGCTGGTCGACGACGTCGTCGGTCCGGACGAGCCGGAGGAGGGCGTGACGGACGGCGTCGTGGAAGAGGTCGTCGAGGACGTCGACACGACGGTCGACGACGCCCTGGAAGGTGACGTCGAGGCGGTCGTGGACGACGTGGTCGCCGAGGACGGCGTCGTGGACGACGTGCTGGAGGACGGCGGGGTGGACACGGTCGTCGCGGACGTCGTGGACACGACCGGTGCGGTCGACGAGGTGCTGGGTACCGATGGTGAGGTCGAGGGCCTGGTCGACGGGCTGGTGGGTGACGAGGGCGTGGTGGACGACGTCGTCGGTGCCGACGAGCCCGAGGCCGGTCTGACCGACGAGGTCGTCGAGGAGCTGCTCGACGACGTCGACTCCACGCTGGACAGCGCCCTCGAGGGTGACCTCGACGGTGTGGTCCGCGACGTCCTCGACCAGGACGGCGTCGTGGACGACGTGCTGGAGGACGGCGGGGTGGACACGGTCGTCGCGGACGTCGTGGACACGACCGGTGCGGTCGACGAGGTGCTGGGTACCGATGGTGAGGTCGAGGACCTGGTCGGCGGACTGATCGGTGAGGACGGGCTGGTCGACGACATCGTCGGTCCGGACGAGCCGGAGGAGGGCGTCACGGACGGCCTGCTCGACGAGCTCCGCAACGACCTCAACGAGACGGTCACGGACCTGCTGGAGCTCGATCTCGTCGGCGTGGTGGACGACGTCCTCGCCGAGGACGGCATCGTCGACGACATCCTCGAGAACGGGACGACGGACACGGATCCGGGCACGGACCCGGGCACGGACCCGGGAACTGACCCGGGAACTGACCCGGGCACGGACCCGGGGACCGATCCGGGCACGGATCCGGGGACTGACCCGGGGACCGATCCGGGCACGGATCCGGGCACGGATCCGGGCACGGACCCGGGGACCGATCCCGGTACGGACCCCGGTACTGACCCGGGCACCAACTCGGGTGACGGCACCGGCACGGATTCCGGCTCCACGCCGGGCACCGGGTCGTTCGGCGGCGTGACCGGCACCGTCTCGGGCGGGGGCCCGGGCACGGTGACGGTTGCCGCCGAGGGGACGACGGGAGCGGAGGCGCTGGCGACGACCGGCGCGAGCTCCGGTCAGCTCGCCGCCCTGGCCGTGCTGCTCATGGTGGCGGGCACCGTGCTCGCCGCTCGACGTCGCCGGCTGCCGGTCGGCTGACACCGCGCACCACTGAGCCGGTGCGGGCGTGGGACGTCGCAGGGGGGCGACCCACGACCGCACCGGCTGTGCGCCCGGGTCATGCCGCAGGCCCGGGAGGTGTGCGTCAGGCCAGCTCGCGCAACGTGTCGGCGAGGCGGTCGAGCGCCCCGGGCACCGGCGCGTAGTAGGACCACCGGCCGCGCTGCGTGCGGCTGAGGAGCCCGGCGTCGACCAGGATCTTCAGGTGGTGGCTGACCGTCGGCTGGCTCAGTCCGACGGGTTCGGTGAGGTCGCAGACGCAGGCCTCGCCCTCGGCGGCCGCGGTGACGGTGGACAGCAGCAGCACACGCGTCGGGTCGCCCAGCGCCTTGAAGACACGAGCGACGCGCTGCGCCTCCTCGGTGTCGACGGCGGCGCGCGCGGGCGTGCAGCAGGTCGGGGACGCGAGGGGCAGCGCGGTGGTCATGCCCTCTATGTTGCCACGCATCGAAGTTTGTGGATACGTTGTGGTCGACACATTGAAGTTCTTCGATGAGGGAGCGTGGCATGGAGACGACGACGCAGCACCCGGTCGTGGTGATCGGCGCGGGGCCCGTGGGGCTCGCCGCGGCGGCACATCTGCTGGAGCGTGGGCTCGAACCGCTGGTGCTCGAGGCCGGCGCGGGACCGGGGGCCGCCGTCGGCGACTGGGGCCACGTGCGCCTCTTCTCGCCGTGGCGCTACTGCATCGACGCGGCCGCACGTCGGCTGCTCGAGGCGGGCGGGTCGTGGCGCGAACCGGACCTGGACTCGCTGCCCACGGGCGCCGATCTGGTGCGCGACTACCTCGCCCCCCTCGCCGCGACGCCCGCCCTGGCCGACCGCGTCCGCTACGGCACCCGCGTCACCGCCGTCGCCCGCCAGGGCGCCGACCGCACGCGCTCGCTCGGACGGGAACGCCAGCCCTGGTTGGTCCGCACGGAGGCCGACGGCGTCACGCAGGACGTGCTGGCCGCCGCCGTCGTCGACGCCTCGGGCACCTACGGGCAGCCGAACCCTCTCGGTGGCAGCGGGCTGCCGGCCGTGGGGGAGCAGGAGGCGGAACCGTTCCTCGCCGGCCCGCTGCCGGACGTGCTGGGCCGCGACCGCGACCGCTTCGCCGGCCGCCGGACCCTCGTGGTCGGGATGGGGCACTCCGCGGCGAACACGCTGCTCGCGCTGACCCGCCTGGCCGAGGAGGTCCCCGGCACCGAGGTCGTCTGGGCCATCCGTGGCGGGTCACCGCGCCGGCTCTTCGGCGGTGGCACCGACGACGAGCTGCCCGCCCGCGGGCTCCTGGGAACCCGGCTGCGCGAGGCCGTCGAGGCCGGCCGGCTCGAGCTGTGGACGCGGACCACGATCGAACGCCTCGCGGCGGCCGACGGACAGGTCGTGGTCTCCGGCGTCGGGCGGGCCCCGGGCGCCCGGGAGGGAGGCGCGTTCGAGTGGCGCGTCGACGTGATCTCGGCGGCCACCGGGTTCCGCCCCGACCTCGACATGCTCCGCGAGGTCCGTCTCGACCTGGACGACGTCGTCGAGGCCCCGGCGCGGCTGGCACCGCTCATCGACCCGAACCTGCACTCCTGCGGCACCGTGTCACCGCACGGCGAGAGCGTCCTGGCCCACCCCGACGAGGGGTTCTACCTCGTGGGCATGAAGTCGTACGGCCGGGCGCCCACCTTCCTGCTCGCCACGGGCTACGAGCAGGTGCGCTCCGTGGCCGCAGCCCTGGCCGGCGACCGCGCCGCGGCGGACGCCGTGGAGCTGGAGCTGCCCGAGACCGGCGTCTGCTCGTCGGACCTGGCAGGCGACGAGGAGCTCACCGGCGGCGCGTGCTGCGGGACGGCTCCGGCAGAACCGGCGGCCGCCGCCGGGCCCCAGCTCGTCGAGCTCACGGTCGGGCCCCGCTGAGCCACGCCCCGCGGGTGCTCGCGTGTGCGCAGCACCCGTGGGAGTCTGGGGTCATGACCGGCGACCGGGCGCGCAGGCTCCTGCCGACGGCGGCGCTCGCCGTCGTCGTCCTCGTCGCCCTCACGGCGTGCGCGGCCGGGCCCAACCCCACCCTCGACACCGCGTCGACCGTGCTCGGCGAACCGGCCGGCTTCTGGCTCGGCCTCTGGCAGGGGATGATCCTGCCGGTCACGTTCGTGGTCTCGCTGTTCACCGACACGGTCTCGGTGTACGAGGTCCACAACAACGGCAACTGGTACGACGTCGGCTACGTGCTCGGCATCTCGTTCGTCTTCGGCGGCCCGCTCGGCGCGAGCCGAGCGCGTCGCTGACTACCTCGGCAGGGGCGGTACTACCTCGCGGGGCGGAGGCGGAGACGCAGCTCCCGCAGCGCGATCCCGACGGCGAACACCGCGAGGCCGGCCAGCACGGCCGACGGCGGCAGCGTCACCACCAGCACCACGCACGCCACGAGGCCCAGCACCTGCAGCCACCGCGGGTAGAGCCGGTCGCTCCCCGTCTGGGTGAAGGCCGCCGCGTTGGCGACGGCGTAGTACAGCAGCACGCCGACGCTCGAGAACCCGATCGCGCCCCGCAGGTCCACCGTGAGCACGAGCACCACCACGACGGCGGCCAGGGTCACCTCGGCCCGGTGCGGCACCCGGAAGCGCGGGTGCACCGCCGACAGCCACCGTGGCAGGTCGCCCTCCCGCGCCATCGCGAGCGTCGTCCGGCCGATCCCCGCCACCAGGGCCAGCAGCGCACCGAGCGACGCCGCCGCCGCCCCGACGCGCACCACGACCCCCGCCCAGGACGAGTCCTCGACCGCGACCGCCAGGGGCGCCGTCGTGCCCGCGATCCCGTCGAGGCCCAGCGCGGCCAGCAGCGTCAGGGCCACCACGGTGTACACGACGACGGCGCCGCCGAGCGCCAGCAGGATCGCCCGCGGGATGGTCCGGCGCGGGTCCCGCACCTCCTCGCCCATCGTGGCGATCCGCGCGTAGCCGGCGAACGCGAAGAACAGGAGCCCGGCGCCCTGGAGCAGGCCGTACGCAGCGGTCCAGCCGCCCGCCACGCTGTCCACCGCAGCCCCGCCGTCGACCGCGACCGGTGCGGGCGTCCCGCTCCACACGACCGCCGTCCAGGTGGCCAGCGCCAGCAGCACGAGCGCGACGATCCATCGCGTCAGGCGGGCCGTGCGGGTGACGCCGCGGTAGTTCACCGCCGCCAGCGCGACGACGGCCGCCGCGGCGACGGGACGTTCCCAGCCGGTGGGCGCGGCGTAGGCGGCGAAGGTCAGCGCCATCGCGGCGCAGCTCGCCGTCTTGCCCACCACGAACCCCCAGCCGGCGAGGTAGCCCCACCGGTCGCCGAGGCGCTCGCGGCCGTAGACGTACGTGCCGCCGGCCACCGGGTACTGCGCGGCGAGCTGGGCGGACGACGTCGCGTTGGCGTAGGCGACGACGCCGGCGATCGCCAGGGCGCCGAGCAGCGCCCACCCGGTGCCGGCGGGCAGCACGGCCGCGGCCGCGGGGCCGAACGCGGCGAAGACGCCGGCACCGATCATCGAGCCGAGGCCGATGGCCACGGCGTCGCGGGTGCCGAGCCGGCGGGCGAGCTGGGTCACGGGTGGAGGGTCCTCTCCGGGACGTGCACGGGGGCCTTCCCCGTGGTCATCCTGCCGGTGGGTGGGGTGTGCGGGCGAACTGCTGGTAGTTCTTGTTGCCGCCGGACAGGTTGGCCACGTCGGTGAAGCCGAGGTTGCGCAGCACGTTCTGCCCGGCGTTGCCGGTGACGCCCTTGTTGCAGTACGTCACGGTGGGCAGCGTGGGGTCGAGCTCGCCGGCGCGCGCCCGCAGCTCGGCCAGCGGGATGTGCACCGAGCCCTCGACGAACCCCTTGGCGCGGTCCTTGGCGGAGCGGACGTCGACCACCTGGATCTTCTCGCCGGCAGCGCGTCGGCGGTCCAGCTCGGCGGGGGAGAGGAGCGGGGCGGATCCCCGCACGGCGTTGTCGAGCGCCATGCCCGTGTAGTGCACCGGGTCCTTCGTGGTGGCGTACGTCGGGGCGTAGGCGAGGTCGAGGTGGAACAGGTCGTCCACCGTCGCGCCGTACGTGATCGCGGTGGCGAGCACGTCGATGCGCTTGTCGACGCCGGAGGGTCCGATCGCCTGTGCGCCGAGCAGCCGCCCGGTGGCGCGGTCCGCGACGGCCTTGATCAGCATCTCGCGCCCGCCGAGGTACGGCGGACGGTCGGGCTTGATGTTGTGCACGACGACGACATCGTGCCCGGCGGCGCGGGCCCGGTCCTCGGTGAGCCCGGTCTGGGCGACCGCCTGGTCGAACACCCGCACGATGGACGTGCCGAGGATGCCGCGGTGCACCAGCGAGCCACCGGTGAGCGCGTCGCCGGCGACGCGGCCCATCTTGTTGGCGGTCGAGCCGAGCGGCACCCAGGTGGGCTCGCCGGTGATCACGTCGAAGCTCTCGGCGACGTCCCCGACGGCCCAGACGTGCGGCACGTCGGTGCGGCCCTGCCGGTCGACGGCGACGGCCCCGGTGGGTCCCACGGTGGCGCCGGCGGCGCGGGGCAGGTCGAGGTTCGGGCGTACTCCGACGGCGACGAGCACCAGGTCGGCAGGGAGGGTGCGCTCGCCGTCGGCGTCCTGCACGACGACGGCGCTCACGCCGCCGGACGGGTCCGCCTCGCCCGGAGCGCCCGGGGAGCCCGGCGTCCCGGCCCCCTCGACACGGACCAGGCGCGTGCGGGTGAGCAGTTCCACGCCGTGGGCGCGCAGCTCGGCGTCGACGCGTGCGGACATGTCGCCGTCCATGCGCGGCATGGCGTGCTCCTGGGCCTCGACCACCGTGACGTCGAGGCCGCGGCCGACGAGCTGCTCGGCGGTCTCCAGGCCGATGTACCCGGCCCCCACCACGACGACGCGGGTGACGTCGCGGTCGGTGAGCCAGGCATGGACGCCGCGCGCGTCACGCGGGTTGCGCAACGTGAACACACCGGGTCGGTCGACGCCGGGGACGGGCGGGACGACGGGGGAGACCCCGGTGGCGAGCACGAGCTCGTCGTAGGTGTCGGTGAAGGTCTCGCCGGTCGCCAGCTCGCGCACGCGGACGGTCCGGGCGTAAGGGTCGACCCCGGTGACCTCGTGGCCCGTGCGGACGTCGACGCCGTAGCGCTGCGCGAACCAGGCGGCGTCGCGCGGGGTCAGGTCGTCGATGCTCTCCACCTCGCCGCCGAGGTAGTAGGGCAGGCCGCACCCGGAGTACGAGATGTCGGTGTCGCGCTCGTAGATCGTGATCTGCGCGTCCTCGGTGTTGCGGCGGGCCTTGGCCGCGGCGGACGTTCCGGCGGCGACGGATCCCACGACGACGATCTTCATCAGGCGACCGCCTCGACGTCGAGGGACGCGAGCAGGCCGCGGACGCGCCGCTCGATCTCGTCGCGGATGGGGCGCACCGCCTCGATGCCCTGGCCGGCCGGGTCGTCGAGCTGCCAGTCCTCGTACCGCTTGCCGGGGTAGATCGGGCAGGCGTCACCGCAGCCCATGGTGATGACCACGTCGGACGCCTCGACGGCCTCGGTGGTGAGGACCTTGGGCTGCTCGGCGCGGATGTCGATGCCGCGCTCGAGCATCGCCTCGACGGCGACCGGGTTGATGGTGTCCTTCGGCGCGGAGCCGGCCGAACGGACCTCGACGGCACCGCCGCCGAGCTCGCGCAGGAACCCGGCGGCCATCTGCGAGCGCCCGGCGTTGTGGACGCAGACGAACAGGGCGGAGGGTGTGGTGGGCATGGTGTGCTCCTCGGCGGCGGGGCGGGTCGGTCAGCAGACAGGGGCGGTCAGCGGGGCAGGATCAGGTCGGGCAGCAGGTCGGTGAGCAGGGCGCGGACCCGCACGTCGAGCTCGTCGCGGATGGCGCGCACCCCGGACGGCGAGGCGAGGGCGGGGTCGCCCACCGTCCAGTCCTCGTACCGCTTGCCGGGCAGCACGGGGCAGGTGTCCCCGCACCCCATCGTGACGACGACGTCCGCGGCCCGCAGCGCGTCGTCGGTCAGGGGCTTCGGGTACGCGACCGCGGCGGCGGCGTCGGCAGCGTCGGCGGGGTCGGGCTCGAGCCCGAGCTCGGCGAGGAACGGGGCGACCGCCGCGTGCACGCCGCCCGTGGGAGCCGACCCGGCGGACCGGACGACGACGCGGTCACCGGCGTAGTGCCGGAGCAGGGCGGCGGCGAGCTGGGACCGGCCGGCGTTGGCGACGCAGACGAAGAGCACCTGCGGGGGTCTCGCCGCCGCCGAGGTGCCGCCGTCGGCACGCTCCGCCGCGTGGGCCGCGGCGGCGTCGACGAGCCGCTGCCGGGCGAAGTGCTCGGTCAGCGGCACGAGGTGGGCGGTCATCCCCCCGCGCCGGGCGAGCGCCGTGTACGACTCGCGGACCACACGCAGCGCGTCGGCGGGGTCCGTTCCCCGGACGCGCTCGGCGAGCGACCCGGCGAGCCGGACGAGCTCGGGCTCGACGTCGGACAGGCCGGTGAGCGCCGGCGGGCGATCGGCCCGCTGGTGCTCGAGCGCGGCCGGCGCGAACCGGTCCAGGAGCGTCGTCACGGCGCCCCGGTAGTCGGGCGCGATCCGGTACCAGACCCAGGTGCCACGCCGCTGGGACGTCAGGACGCCGACGTCGCGCAGCACCTTGAGGTGGTGGCTCACGGTGGGCTGGGAGACGTCGGCGAGCTCGGCGAGGTCGCACACGCACGCCTCGCCGTCGGCCGTGGTGGCGATGGCGGACAGCATGCGCAGCCGCAGCGGGTCGGCGAGCGCCTTGAGCGTCGTGGCGACGACCTCCGCGGCGTCGGCGCCGATGGCGTGGTCGGCCGCGGTGAGCCGGGGTGCACAGACGGCGTCGTCGGTCGCCGGGGTGAGGGTGGTCATGGCTGGGCCTCCACGGATGCTGGCTGCGGTGCGGCGCTCGCCCGTGGGTCGACGCCGAACCAGCGGCGCCCGGCCCACAGGCCGACGTAGACGAGGCCCACGAGCACGGGGACCTCGATGAGCGGCCCGACGACGCCGGCGAGGGCCTCGCCGGAGGTGGCGCCGAAGGTCGCGACGGCGACGGCGATGGCGAGCTCGAAGTTGTTGCCGGCCGCGGTGAAGGCGAGGGTGGTCGTGCGGGCGTACCCCAGGCCGAGCGCCTTGCCGGTGACCATGCCGATGCCCCACATGAGGCCGAAGTAGACGAGCAGCGGCAGCGCGATCCGGGCGACGTCGGCCGGGTGGGAGGAGACCTGCTCGCCCTGCAGGGCGAAGAGGAGCACGATCGTGAACAGCAGGCCGTACAGGGCCCACGGGCCGACGCGCGGCACGAAGCTCGCCTCGTACCAGTCCCGGCCGCGCGTGCGCTCGCCGATCGCGCGCGAGGCGAACCCGGCGGCGAGCGGGATGCCGAGGAAGACGAGCACGTTGAGCGCGATCTGGCCGATCGAGACGTCGAGGCCGGCGGTGTCGAGGCCGAGCCAGCCCGGCAGCACGGTGAGGTAGAAGTAGCCGAGCAGGGAGAACATCACGACCTGGAACACGGAGTTGATCGCCACCAGGACGGCGGCGGCCTCCCGGTCGCCGCAGGCGAGGTCGTTCCAGATGACCACCATGGCGATGCAGCGGGCCAGCCCGACGATGATGAGTCCGGTGCGGTAGGCCGGCAGGTCCGGCAGGAAGATCCACGCGAGGGCGAACATGAGCCCGGGGCCGACGACCCAGTTCAGCACCAGCGAGCTGACCAGCAGCCGCTTGTCGCCCGTGACGGCGGCCATCCGGTCGTAGCGGACCTTGGCCAGCACCGGGTACATCATGACCAGCAGGCCCAGCGCGATGGGCAGCGAGATGCCACCCACCTCGAGCGTGGCGAGCAGGTCGCCGAGGGCCGGGACGAAGCGTCCGAGGAGGAGACCGGCCACCATCGCCAGCCCGATCCAGGCGGGCAACCAGCGGTCGAGGGTGGACAGGCGGGGGCTGACGGGCGCCTCGGCGGTCGTCGTCATCGTGCTCCAGACGTGGTTGTTTCGAAGGATCTCAATATAGACGGATCTCGATACAGAGGTCCAGCCGCCGGAGGTCTTGCGGACCGGCTGAACACTTGTTTAGTCTGTTGAACATGAGTTCAGCCGAGGCCGGTCCGGTGCCGGAGGGGACGTCGTCGACCGGGCGGCCGCCGTCCGACGGCTCGACGCGCGACCGCATCCGCGACGCCGCCGTGCTGCGCTTCGCGCGTTCCGGGTTCGGCACCTCCGTGCGCACCATCGCCGCCGACGCCGGCGTGAGCCCCGCGCTGGTCATCCACCACTTCGGGTCCAAGGACGCGCTGCACCGCGCCTGCGACGACTTCGTGCTGCGCTGGATCGTCGCGGCCAAGCGGCAGAACATGGGCAGGGCCGCGGGCGGTCAGCTCCTGCAGGTCATGGCCGAGGTCGACGAGTTCGCCCCGCTCCTGGGCTACGCCGTCCGGTCGCTGCAGGCCGGCGGCGAGGTCGCCCGGGCGTTCGTGCAGCACATGATCGAGGACGCCCAGGTCTACACGCGCGAGGCGGTGGCCGACGGGATCGTCAAGCCGAGCCTCGACGAGGACGCCCGGGTGCGGTACCTCGTGCTGTCCTCCCTCGGCACCCTGCTGCTCTCCCTGACCCTCGACCCGCCGGACGACCCGGAGGACTTCGGGGCGAACGTCCGCGCCTTCATGACCGAGCAGTACCTGCCGATGATCGAGCTGTTCACCCAGGGCTTCCTCACCAGCCGCCGCATGCTCGACGACTACCTGCTCTACGTCGGGGACCCGCCGTCCGGAACCGGGACCGATCCCGAACCCGACCCCGAGCACGTCCCCGAGACCACGAGCGAGGAACGATGAACAGCACCACCACGGGCACCACGGCGCCCGCGATCGAGATCCACGACCTGCACAAGTCCTTCGGCGCGGTCCAGGCCCTGGACGGCCTCGACCTCACCGTCACCCACGGCCAGGTCGCCGGCTTCCTCGGCCCGAACGGCGCCGGGAAGTCCACCGCCATCCGCGTCCTGCTGGGGCTGCTGCGCAAGGACTCCGGGCAGGTCCGCCTGCTCGGCGGCGACCCCTGGTCCGACGCCGTCGCGCTGCACCGGCGGCTGGCCTACGTCCCCGGCGACGTCAGCCTGTGGCCGAACCTGTCGGGCGGCGAGTCGATCGACTACCTCGCCCGCCTGCGCGGCAAGGTCGACACGAAGCGCAAGGACGAGCTGCTGGAGCGGTTCGGCCTCGACCCCACCAAGAAGACCCGCACCTACTCCAAGGGCAACCGGCAGAAGGTCGCCCTCGTGTCGGCGTTCATGTCCGACGTCGACCTGCTCGTCCTCGACGAGCCGACGTCCGGCCTGGACCCGCTCATGGAGGCCGTGTTCATGGAGTACGTCCGCGAGGCCAAGGACCGCGGCACGTCGGTGCTCCTGTCGAGCCACATCCTGTCCGAGGTCGAGAAGGTGTGCGACACCGTCACGATCATCCGCCAGGGCCGGGCCGTCGAGTCCGGCACGCTGGAGGAGCTGCGCCACCTGACGCGCTCGAGCGTCACCACCGTGGTGGCGGGCGACCCGGCGGCGCTGTCCGCCCTGCCCGGGGTGCACGACGTCGCCACGGTGGGCACCGACGAGGGCACGCGCGTCACGTTCGACGTGGACAACGCGCAGATCGGCGGCGTCCTGACCGCGCTGAGCACCCTGGACGTGCGCAGCTTCACCGCGGCCCCGCCGTCGCTCGAGGAGCTGTTCCTGCGGCACTACGGCGAGGACGTCTCCGACGCCGCGGCCGGCTCCGACGCCGGGTCCGACGACGGTACCCACGTCCGCCCGGACGACCGGCCCGGCAAGCACACCCGGGCCGGCAGCAAGGCGGGTGCGCGATGACCGCGACCCTCGAGCGCACCGCACCCGCGGCGTCGTCCGCCGCCGGCCGGGGTGGGTCGACCCTGACCGGGACCGGCAGCCTCGTCCGCTTCATCCTGCGCCGGGACCGGGTACGGCTGGCCGTGTGGACCGGCTCGCTGGTGCTGTTCTACGCGTACTTCACCGCGGCGCTCGGCATCATGGGCGAGACGGAGGGCGCCCTCCAGGCGCGCGGGGCCCTCATGGAGACGCCGTCGGGCATCGTCATGGGCGGTCCCGGATACGGCGTCGAGAACTACACCGTCGGCGCGGCCATGGCGAACGAGGGCACGGTCTGGGTCGTCCTCGCGCTCGCGCTGATGAGCATCCTGCACGTGGTGCGGCACACCCGCGCCGAGGAGGAGTCCAGCCGCTCGGAGCTGGTGCGCGCCGCACCGGTCGGCCGGCACGCCCCTGCGGTCGCGGCGGTCGCCACGCTCGTCCTCGTCAACGCCGTCATCGCCGTCGTCTCGGCGCTCGCGATGACCGGCGTCGGCGGCGCGGAGGAGATGCCCCTGGTCGACTCGCTCGGCATGACGGTGGGCTCGGGGCTGAGTGCCATGGTCTTCGGCGCGATCGCCCTCGTGTTCTGCCAGCTCGTCGAGCACGGCCGGGGCGCGACCGGCCGCAGCGTGGCCGTGTTCGGTCTCGCGTTCGCGATCGAGGTCGCCGGCAACCTGCGCGAGGTGCCGGGCGGCAGCACGCTGTCCTGGTTCTCCCCGATCGCGTGGGCGCAGCAGACCCGTGCGTTCGTCGACCTGCGCTGGTGGCCGATGGCGCTGAGCGTCGTCGCGATCGTCGTGCTGCTCGTCGCTGCTTCGATGCTCGCGTCCCGGCGGGACTTCGGCGGCGGCATGATCGCGACGCGGGCCGGTCGGCCCGACGCCCGCGAGTCGTTGCGGGGCCCGCTCGCCCTCGCCTGGCTGCAGCAGCGCACGGCACTGCTGTGGAGCTGCCTCGGCCTGGGGCTGATGTGGCTGGCGTCCGGCACGCTCATCCCCGAGATCGGCGACATGATCGGCGACCTCGTCGTCGAGAATCCGGCGATGCAGGCGTTCTTCGGCGGGGACACGTCGCAGCTCGAGGCGGCGTTCCTCGGCGCGATCATGCTCTACGGTGCCCTGTGCGCCGCCGCGTACGCCATCGTCATGGGGTTGCGCCCCAAGGCGGAGGAGACGACGGCGCGGGCCGAGGTCGTGCTGTCCGCCCCGGTCTCCCGCGGGCGCTGGCTCGGCGCGCAGCTCCTCGTCGCGGGTGCCGGCACCGTCGTGCTGCTGGCGGTGGGCGTGTACGCCCTGTGGGCCGGTGCGGCCTCCGTCGGCGTGACCGAGCCCGGGCTGGGCACCTACACGGAGGTGCTGGTCAGCTATGTGCCCGCCGTGCTGATCTACCTGGGACTGACGGCCGCGCTGTTCGCCTGGATCCCGAGGGCCACCGCCGCCGGGTGGGCGCTGCTGGCCTACACGTTCGTCATCGGCATGTTCGGCGGGCTCATCGAGGACCTGCCCGAGGCTGCCCGCTGGATCTCGCCGTTCCACTGGGTGCCGGAGCCGTTCGTCGCGGACTTCGACGCCGGGTCCTTCGCCGGTCTCACCGCGGTCGCCGCGGGGCTGCTCGTCCTGGCGTTCGTCGGCTTCCGCCGTCGGGACCTGCAGTCCACCTGATCCCGTCGACCGGTCGGAGCGGGGCGCGGGGAACCGGCGCCCCGCTCCGGCCGGTCAGCGGTCGGTGTGCATCGCATCACTGGCGGTCTGCTGCGCCGGAACGGGTACTACCGTGGTTCGCCGTGACCACACCTGATCGGGCGACCGGCCCTCACCTGGACGTCCCGGACGAATCGCTCGCGCACGGGCTGCGTCCGCGGCACCTGACGATGATGGGCCTGGGGTCTGCGATCGGCGCCGGGCTGTTCCTCGGCTCGGGCGAGGCGATCGCCACCGCCGGCCCGGCCGTGCTCATCAGCTATGCCATCGCCGGCGCCATCGTCGTGGCCGTCATGCGGATGCTGGCCGAGATGGCGTCCGCGCTGCCCGCCTCCGGCTCCTTCTCCGTCTACGCCGAGGTCGCGCTCGGACGCTGGGCCGGGTTCCTGCTCGGCTGGCTGTACTGGTTCACGCTGATCATGGTGCTCGGCGTGGAGGTCACCGGCGTGGCGGAGATCGTCGCCGGCTGGTGGCCGGCCGTGCCGCAGTGGGTGGTCGCCGGCGTCGTCGTCGTGGTGCTCGGCGGCATCAACCTGATCGGCGTGCGGCAGTTCGGCGAGGCCGAGTTCTGGTTCGCGCTGATCAAGGTGGGCGCCATCGTGGCGTTCCTCGCCGTGGGCGCGCTCATCGTGCTCGGGGTCATCCCGGTCACGGGCAGCGTGCTCGGGCAGTGGGCCGAGCACGGCGGGTTCGCCCCGGCGGGCGTCGGCGGCATCGCGGCCGGGCTGCTGGCCGTGGCCTTCGCGTTCGGCGGTATCGAGATCGTGGCCATCGCCGCGGCCGAGGCGCGCGACCCCCGGGACGCCGTCGCGCGCGCCACCCGCACGATCCTGTGGCGCATCATGCTCTTCTACATCGGCTCCGTCGCGATCATCGTGGCGCTCCTGCCGTGGGACGACGCGACCGCGCTCACGTCGCCGTTCGTCGGGGTCCTCGAGCTGGCAGGGTTCGACGGCGCGGCGCGGCTCATGGAGGTCGTCGTCGTGCTGGCGCTGCTCAGCGCGTTCAACGCCCAGGTGTACGGCACGTCGCGGATGCTCTTCTCGCTCGGCGAGCGGGGTGACGCTCCCGCGGCGGCCACCCGGGTCTCGCGCCGGGAGGTGCCGTGGGTGGCCGTCCTGGTGTCCGTGTTCTTCGGCGTCGTGGCGGTGCTGCTGAACTGGCTGCTGCCGGAGGCGCTGCTCTCCGTGCTGCTCAACGCCGTCGGCTCCGCGCTCTTCGTCGTCTGGCTGCTCATCACCCTCTCGCAGCTTCGTCTCCGGCCGCGCCTGGAGGCCGAGGCGGAACGCTCCGGCGAGCCGATGCGGCTGCGGATGTGGGGCTACCCCTGGCTGACCTGGGTGACCCTCGCGGCCCTCGTGGGGCTCGCCGCGCTGATGCTCACCGACGACGCCGCACGATCGCAGCTGGCCGCCACCACCGGGCTGGTGGTCGTCATCCTGGGTGCGTACCTCGTGCGCCGTGCTCGCGGCCGGCGCCAGGCCTCGTCGCCGGAGGTGGGAGCATGAGCGCCATGGGAGAGCTCCTCGCCGTCTGCCGCGTCCACCAGCTGCTGCCCGATCCGGGGACCGTCGGGGTCACCGCCATCGACAAGCGGCCCGTCCAGGACCGGGTGCGCGCCGGTCGGTACGGGCTCTACGGTGACGTCCAGGCGGACCGCGCCGACCACGGGGGCCCGGACCAGGCCGTCTACGCCTACGCGGCCGAGGACGCCGCGTTCTGGGAGCCGGAGCTCGAGCGCGAGATCCCGCCGGGCCTGTTCGGCGAGAACCTGCGGACCCGCGCCGTCGACGTCTCCGGGGCGCTGATCGGCGAGCGCTGGCGGATCGGGACGGCGCTGCTCGAGGTGACCCAGCCCCGGACGCCGTGCGCCACGTTCGCGCGCCGCCTCGGTTCGCCCCCGCGATGGGTGCGGCGCTTCACCGAGGCGAACCGCACCGGGGCCTACCTGCGGGTCGTGGAGCCGGGAGAGCTGGGCGCGGGCGACGCGGTCGAGATCGTCTCCCGGCCCACCCACGGCGTCTCCGTGGCGGACTGGTACGGCACCTGGAGCGCCGGCGCTCCGGCGTTCGCGGCGGCGGCCGAGCTGGCCGGGGCGCTGCGGACGGCTGCCGTGGCCGGCGAGGTGCGGCTGAGCGACGAGATGGATGCACGCGTCACCAAGGCTCTGTCGCGCTGAGGCTCTGTCGCGCTGAGGCGGTCGGGCTCCCCGGTCGGCTGTCAGGGCTGTCAGGGCTGTCAGGTCGCGATCGCGGCGATCGCCCTCTCGAGCTCGGCCGCCGAGCGCGGGCCGCCGTGGCCCTCGTCGAGGATGACCAGCTCGCTGCCCGGCCAGGCGCGGTGCAGCTGCCACGCCGTGACGGCCGGGCCAGAGATGTCGCGGCGTCCGTGGATCAGGACGCCGGGGATCCCGGCGAGCCGGGGCATCCGGCCGGGGATCTGGTCGCCCCCGAAACCCGACCGCGACCAGTAGTGCGTCACGAGGGTGGCGAGGACGTCCCGGGTCGGCGGGGTGTGCCATCGAGGGTCGGGCTCCCAGCCCGGCCCGAGCGAGACGTGCACGTCCTCCCATCGCCCCCATGCGGCCGCGGCGCGGTCGCGCACCTGGACGTCGGCGTCGCGCAGGGAGCGGGCGTAGGCGTCCACGACGCGCTCGCCGGGAAGACGATCGACGGAGTCCCTGAAGAGTTCCCACTCCTCGGGGAAGACCCGACCCATCGACTCCGTGATCCACTCGACCTCCGCCGTCGACGTCGTCGTCACCGCGAAGAGCCCGAGGCCGGTGACCCGCTCCGGGTGGGCCTGGGCGTAGGCGAGGGCGAGCGTCGTGCCCCAGGACGCCCCGGTGACCATCCATCGTTCGATCCCCAGGTGCTCCCGCAGCTCCTCGATGTCCTCGATCTGTGCGGGGGTCGTGTTCGTGTCCAGCAGATCCAGGCGTTCGGTCACCAGGGGTCGGCTGCGGCCGCAGCCGCGCTGGTCGAAGGTGACCGACTGCTGCCGCGCTGGATCGATCCTTCGTCGGTGCCCTGCCGTGGCACCGCTGCCCGGGCCGCCGTGCAGCCACAGCACCGCCGGACCTTGCGGGTTGCCGACCGCCTCCCAGTACAGCTCGTTCCCGTCAGCGACGCGGAGGTGGCCGGTGCGCAGCGAGGTCTCGACAGGCATCTGGCGAGGATATCCAGTCGCCGGTGAGGTGACCGGTCACCGATGGCCGGGCGCTGTCTCCTGTCGTCGCTGGTCAGGCACCCGGTCTCTCCCTGAGACCTCTTGCGCTCCCTGTCGACCTTCGCTAGGGTCGAACACATGTTCGAAGACGACGCTTCCCACCCGGCGCGGCACGCCGTCGGGGCTCGTCGTGCGCGAACCCCAGGTCCCGGTGCGGTCGGTGCCCCGACCGCACCGGGACCGACTCTTCCTGATGCGCGGCCGACCGTCGGGGACGCAGCGTTCGTGGACGACGGCGGCACGGGTCTCGAACGTGAGCTGGCCGACCTGCTGGCGGTCCGTATCGGCGCGGCGCACCCCTACACGGCGCTCGAGCTGTCGCCCGCCCTCGGCCCCGGCGCCGACGGTGGGGTGCGCGTCCACGGTCATGCTGCCGCCAGTCGGGCGCTCACCCACGACGGCGGCCTGACGGCTGGGGGCCCGGCGATCGAGGCCGCGCTCGCGGACGCTCCGGGGCCGTCCCTGGCGGCGAAGCTGGCGGGTGCGGAGCCCGCGGACCTCGACGACACGTCCCTCGTCGAACTGTTGGCCGCCTGGGAGCGGCTGGCGGCCTGGGCGCAGGCAGGTTCCGCCGCGGCGCTCGGCGAGCTGCTGCACCGGACGCGAGGCTCCTCCCGGCACGAGTTCGTCGTCGACGAGGTCTCGGCCAGCCTGGGGCTGAGCCGGCACGCCGCGGCGCAGCACGTCGCGGTGGCCCACGGGGCGCACGCGATACCCGAGGTCGCGGACGCGATGTCGGCGGGAGCGGTCGACCGGCGCAAGGCCGAGGCGCTGGTCTCGACCGGCCGGCTCGACGACGCCCGCCGGCGCGAGGTCGTCCGCGAGCTCCGGCCCGACCTCGAGCACCTCACGGTCCGGCAGATCCGCGACCGGCTGCGGCGGGCCGAGATCGCTGCGGACCCGGCCGGTGCCGCTGAGCGTCACACGGAGGCGCGGCGCACCCGCTCGGTGGTGCTGGAGCCGGTCGACGACGCGATGGCCTACCTGACCGCCTACCTCCCCGCCGACGACGCCGCGCGGGCCTTCGCGGCGATCGACGGGACGGGCGTCGCGATGCACAGGACCCCGGGAGAGGTGCGACGGCTCGACGAGTGCCGGGCCGATGCGCTGGTCGCCCTCGTGACGGGAGCCGTCGAACCTGCCGCCGCGGGCGTCACGCCCAGCGCCCGGCCGTCCGGCACCCGGCCGTCCGGCACCCACCCTTCCAGCACCCACCCTTCCAGCACCCAGGCGTCCGGCGTGCAGGTCACCATCGCGGCCTCGACGCTGCTCGGCACCGACGACCTCCCGGCGATCCTGGCGGGCTACGGCCCCATCCCGGCCCCGATGGCGCGGACGATCGCCACCGACCCCGACGCGACGTGGCAGCGGATCCTCACCGATCCGGTCTCCGGGGTGCTGACCGACCGCTCACCGCTCTCGTACCGACCGAGTCCTGCGCTGCGCGCCGCCGTGGTGGCCCGCGACGCCACGTGCACGTTCCCCGGCTGCTTCGTGCCGGCGTCGCGCGGCGACCTGGACCACATCGAGCCGTTCGAGCGGGGGCACGACGGTCCGCAGACCCACGGCGACAACCTCCACCCGCTGTGCCGCGCGCACCACCGGGCCAAGACGACCGGCGGCTGGTCGGTGGCGCGGGACCCCGTCACGGGGGCGAGTACCTGGACGTCACCCACGCAGCACCGGTATGTGCGCGCGCCGTACCGGGCGGACCCGGCGCGCTCCCGGCCGCGTCTGCGGGCCGGCGATGCCCCGCCGCCCTTCTGAGCGTGCCAGGATGGACCGATGGAGTCGCACACGCCCGTCACGGCCGACCATGTCGTGACCTGCGACGACGCCGGTCGCAGGATCGGTACCGTCGCTCGCGCCGAGGTACACACCACCGACACACCGCTGCATCTCGCCTTCTCCTGCTACCTGCTCGACGCCGAGGACCGGCTGCTCGTCACCCGACGTGCCCTGGTGAAGCGCACGTGGCCGGGGGTGTGGACCAACTCGTTCTGCGGGCACCTGCGGTGGACGGAGAGCACCGAGCAGTCCGTGGTCCGGCACGCCGCGCACGAGCTCGGTGCCGAGGTGGCGGGCATCGAACCGGTCCTCCCGGGCTTCCGCTACCGCGCCGTGGACGCCTCGGGGATCGTCGAGAACGAGATCTGCCCCGTCTACGTCGCGCGGGTGGTCGGGGGAGTGACGCCCAACCCTGACGAGGTGTCGGAGCACGTGTGGGCTCCCGCGGACCAGGTGCGTGCCGCCGTCGAGGCGACGCCGTGGGCGTTCAGCCCGTGGATGGTGCGCCAGCTCGCCGACGCGGCCGCCCTCCCCGCGGCAGACCGGTCCGCCGGCGCGCAGGAGCTCGCCCACGCCCTCGGCCTCGCCTGACGGCTGGCTAGCGGACCCGGCGGCGCGGCTCGCGCGGCGGCCACTCGCCGTCGTCGGAACCGTCGTCGGCCGCGAAGAGCAGCTCCTGCAGCCGGCGGTGCACGTCCTCGACGTCGGGGACGTCGTGCAGCACCATGCCCTGTTTCTCGGTGGCGTCGGAGACCACGAGGGTCCCGCAGCCGAACATGCGGTCGACGATCCCCTTCTCCATGGAGACGTCGTTGATCCGGTAGAGCGGGATGTCGCGTCCCACGCGAGTCACCAGCCCGGAGCGCATGGCGATCCGCTGGTTCGTCACCGAGAAGGACGTGGTACGCCACTTCAGCCACGGCAGGAACACCCAGACCACCGCGACGAGGGCGAGCACCCCCAGCCCGACCCATCGGCCGACGCCCTCGGGCGCCAGCGTCACGACGGCGACGGCGCCGACCAGCACCCCGACCAGCAGCGCCGCAGGCCATACCAGAGCCTTCGGGTGCTCCCGCAGCTCCATGACGACGTGCTCGCCGTCGATGAGGTTCTTCTCGCTCAGCGCCATGGCGTCATCCTGCCACCAGGTTCCACGCCTCGATCGACTCCAGGCCGTGCGAGGTGCCGAGCGCGCAGATCGCCGCGGTGCCGAGCTCGAGCCGGGCCCCGAACGCCGGGTCGACGTCCAGCCACGCCGTGGCGAGGACGCGCAGCAGGTGGCCGTGCGCGACGACGAGCACCGTGCCGCCGTCGTCGAGCGTGGGACGCGCCCGGGCGACGAACCGGTCGGCGCGCGCGCGGACCTCGGCGAGCTCTTCGCCGCCCGGCGTGCCCCCGTCGGGCGCGCTGCCGGCCGGGCCGGCCGGCAGGACGCCCACCCCCTCGCGGAAGATGTCGAACTCGCGGCCGATGACCTCCGAGATCTCGGCGCTGGTGCGGCCCTCGACGGGTCCGTAGTCCCACTCGGCGAGGTCCGGGTCGACGACGGCGTCGGCGAACCCCGCGAGCTCGGCCGTGCGGCGGGCGCGCAGGAGCGGCGAGGTGTACACCGCCGCGGGGTCGAGGTCTCCCAGACGGTGCCGGGCGCCCCGGGCCTCCCGCTCCCCGGCGGCCGTGAGCGGCAGGTCGGTGCGGCCGGTGTGCTTCCCGGCGGCCGACCAGGTGGTCTCGCCGTGCCGGAGCAGGACGAGGCGGGCGGTGTCGGAGGGTGGCAGGTCCATCGTCCGATCGTCGCGCACTTCCGACCGGATCGCGGAGGGGGTCGCGCCGGAACGTCCGGATCTGGCATTCTTCACACGCTCGACACATTCTCGAACCTCGACGCTCGGAGTCCTGCGTGCTCGTCTTCGTCCTCATCGGTGCCGCCGGACTCGTGCTGCTCCTGCTCTCCCTGGTCGTCGGAGAGCTCCTCGACCTCGGCGACGGCGCGCTGTCCGGCACCTCGCTCGGCGTCGGGGCCGTCGTGTTCGGCGCCGTGGGAGCGATCGTCACCGTCAACGAGCTGTCCCTGTGGGTGGCCTACGCCGCGTCCGCCGTCGTCGGCCTGCTCGCCGCCGGCGTCGCGCAGCTCATGATCCGCCGGCTCAGCGCCACCGAGGACAACGCGAACGTCTCGCTCGTCGGGGTGCAGGGGACGGCCGTCACGGACATCACCCAGGCAGCGGGCGAGGTCTCCCTCGACGCCGTGAGCGAGCTCGAGCGCCGCCTCGCGTGGTCGCTGGAGCCGATCGCGGAGGGCACGCGCGTCGTGGTGCTCGAGCACCAGCCCAACAGCGTGCGCGTCGGGCCCTACCGGCCCGAGGCGTAGTCCCGCACCACCCTCCCGGAAGGAGCCGCGCTCCGGCGCGCACCATGACCGACTCGTCCAGCTTCGTGACCACCCTCGCGGTGGTCGCCATCGTCATCGCGTTCCTCGCGGTGGGGATCTTCGTCGCCCAGCGCATCCGCCGGGTGCCGCCCAACCAGGCACTCGTCATCGTCGGCCGGGGAGCCGGGCGCAAGGAGGTCAGCGGGCAGAAGGTCGTCATCGGCGGCCGGACCTTCGTGTGGCCCATTCTGCAGCAGGGCTTCGCGATCTCCCTGGAGCAGCGCCAGATCGGCATGACCGTCGAGGGTGTCGACGCGAACCGCATCAAGATCGCCATCAAGGCGTCGATCAACTTCAAGGTGCGCGGTGACGAGGAGGGTGTGCGCCGGGCGGCGCAGCGCTTCCTGTCCCAGCAGGAGCTCCTGACCGAGATCATCGCCGAGTCCCTCGAGGGCTCGCTGCGCTCCATCGTCGGCGACATGTCGATCGAGGAGATCATCTCCGACCGCAAGGGCCTGTCCGACCGCGTGGTCGAGTCGACGAAGAAGGACCTCGCCGAGCAGGGCCTGCAGGTCGACATCCTCAACATCTCCGACATCTCCACGCCGGGGTCCGACTACCTGGCCAACCTGGGCCGCGCCGAGTCGGCACGCGCCCGTCAGGTCGCCGAGGTGTCCGAGGCCGAGGCGCAGCGTGCCTCGGAGTTCGCCGTCATCGAGGCCGCCGAGCAGATCGCCGAGCGCCAGAAGGCGCTCGACCTCAAGAAGGCCGCGATCAAGGCGGAGACGGACCGTGCGCAGGCCGAGGCGGACGCCTCCGGCCAGCTCGCGCGCGCCGAGCAGGACCGGCTCGTGGCGCAGCAGGAGCGCGAGGCGCTGTCGGAGAAGGCCCGCGTGGAGCAGGAGCGCCTCGACATCGAGGTCCGCAAGCCGTCCGAGGCCAAGGCGTACGCCGAGGTCCAGGAGGCCAACGCGCGGCGCGACTCGGAGAACGCCGCCACGGAGGCGGAGGCCTTCAAGCGCAAGACGATCGCCGAGGCCAACAAGACGGCGGCCATCCAGGACGCCGAGGCCGCCGCCGAGACGGTCCGCCGGTCCGGCGAGGCGGAGCGTGACCGCCAGGTGGCGCTCGCCGCCGGTATCCGGGCCGAGGGCGAGGCCCGTGCCGCCGCCATCGAGGCCGAGGGGCGCGCCGAGGCGGCTGCCACGGACGCCAAGGCCATCGCGCTGGAGAAGTACGGCGAGGCGGCGCTCGTCCAGGAGCTCATCGAGCGCCTGCCGGAGATCGTGCGCGCCGCGGCCGAGCCGATCGGCAGCATCCAGGGCATGACCGTCATCTCGACGGACGGTGCGTCCGCGATCACCAAGAACGTCAGCAGCGTCCTCGGTGAGGGCCAGGCCGTCGTCAAGGAGCTCACGGGCGTGGACATCAACCAGCTGATCGCCGGCATCGCGAGCAAGAACGGCGCGGCACAGGCCGTGGCGACCAACGGCACGGCGAACTGACCGCTGCAGCGTACGAGGCCCGCACGACCCGACCGGGTCGTGCGGGCCTTCCGCGTCCGTCAGTCGAAGAGCGTGTCCAGCTCCCAGCCGGGGCCGGAGGTCGCGGAGGTGCGGGAGCGGTCGCCGTCCCCGGAACGCGCGCCGACGGGCTCGGGGTCCCGCGCCGACTGCTCGGCGGCGGTGCGTCCGGACGGCTCGTCCCGCCCCGCGCCGGCGTCCGCCGCGTCCAGCAGGAGGCCGTCGACCGCCCCGCGCCCGGCGGCCCAGTCCTCGGCGGCGAGCCGCGCGAGCTGCTGGGCCCGTTCCGTGAACGGGCTGTCGACGTGGCCCCGCACCCAGCGGAACCGGACCGGGCCCGAGCGGTCGGTGATCGCCTGGTCGAGGGCCTGCACCAGCTCGAGGTGCTGCACCGGGCCGCCGGACGCCGTCCGCCAGCCGTGGGCCTTCCACCCCTCGAGCCACTCCGAGGCGCAACGGATCGCGTACTGCGAGGCGGACTCCACGAACAGCGGTTCCTCGCCCGGGTGGGCCTCGACGGCGCGTCGCAGCGCGGTGAGGTCGGCGACCTGGGGCGTGCCGTCGACGGCGCCGCCGGAGTCGAAGCGGCCTGAGCCGTGAGCGACCCACGCCCAGCCGATCGCCCCGCCCGTGTCGGTCAGGCTGGAGCCGTCGGTGCTGACAATGATCACGCCGTTGTCCCTCGGTGTTCCTCGGTTTCCCACGGAGTATGCCGCCTCGTCGGGCGACGGGGAACATTCTGCCCTGCCCCGGTGACATCCGGGTGAATCCCCAGCATACGGATCACCGAAACCGCGCGTCCGACCCCCCGGAAGGCCGCTGGTCGGGCCCCGGAACCGCGGGCCGCCGTCGACGGGGATCATGGTGACCCATGGAAGACGCCACCCCTGCCCCCGACCGCACCCCGGCCGACGTCCGGCGGTGGCGCCGGTACCTGGCCGCCGAGCGGGCCGAGGCCGCCGTCTACCGTGATCTCGCCTCCCGCCGTCGCGGCGAGGAGCGCGAGATCCTGCTCGCGCTGGCCGCCGCCGAGAAGCGGCACGAGCAGCACTGGATCGACCTGCTCGGCGACGACGTCGGCATGCCGCTCCAGGGCGACCTGCGCACCCGGTTCCTCGCCTTCCTCGCGCGGAGGTTCGGCGGCGTCTTCGTGCTGGCGCTCGCCCAGCGGGCCGAGGCCCGGTCGACGTACGAGCTCGACGAGCACGCCACCGCGCAGATGGCCGCCGACGAGCAGATCCACGAGGAGGTGGTGCGCAGCCTCGCCACGCGCGGCCGCAACCGGCTCTCCGGCACGTTCCGCGCCGCCGTCTTCGGCGCGAACGACGGGCTCGTGTCCAACCTCGCGCTGGTGCTCGGCATCGGGGCGTCCGGCGTCGCCACGGGGACCATCCTCGTCACGGGCGTCGCCGGCCTGCTCGCCGGCGCGCTGTCGATGGGTGCGGGGGAGTACGTCTCGGTGCGCTCGCAGCGCGAGCTGCTCGAGGCGTCGACGCCCGACCCGGAAGCGACCAGGGCGCTGCCGCACCTCGACGTCGACGCCAACGAGCTCGCTCTCGTCTACCGGGCCCGCGGGCTGGAGGCCGAGGCGGCGCAGACCCGTGCGGACGCCGTGCTCGCCCGGCTCGCCGCGACCGGTGCCGTGGAGGGCCTCGGGGACGACGGCGGGGAACCGGCCGACGGCGACGACGTGCACGAGACGCACGGCACGGCCTGGGGTGCCGCGATCTCCAGCTTCTGCTTCTTCGCCTCCGGGGCGGTCGTCCCGGTGCTGCCGTACCTCGTCGGGATGGAGGGGCTCGGTGCCGTCGTCGCGGCGTGCGTCCTGGTCGGCGTGTGCCTGGCCGTCACGGGTGCCGTGACGGGACTGCTGTCCGGCACCTCCCCGGTGACCCGGGCGCTGCGTCAGCTCGCCATCGGGTTCGGCGCGGCGGGCGTCACGTACGTGCTGGGACTCGCCTTCGGGACCACGGTGGCCTGAGCGCGCTGCGCCGACGCTCGCCGACGCTCGCCGACGCTCGCTGGCGCGCGCCGGACGGCACGGCCAGGATGGACGGATGAACGACACGCGACCCACGGTGACCGTCCGCTCCGATCCCGCCCGCAACGCCTACCTCGCCCTGCTCGACGACGGCACGGAGGCCGGTGGCGCCTACTTCCGCCGGCACGACGGCGTCGTCACGTTCACCCACACCGAGGTCTCGCCGGAGCTCGAGGGGCAGGGCGTGGGCTCGGCGCTCGCGCGCGGCGCCCTGGACGACGTGCGCTCGCTCGGCGAGAAGATCGTCCCCCGGTGCCCGTTCATCAAGGCGTACGTGGACGAGCACCCGGAGTACCAGGACCTGCTCGCCTGACGCCGGACCGCCCGGTCCGGCGTCAGGCGTACCTCAGGAGAGGGCGTCGCCCACGACCTGCTTCGCCTCGGCCTGGACCTCGGCGAGGTGCTCGGCGGAGACGAACGACTCGGCGTAGATCTTGTAGACGTCCTCCGTGCCGGAGGGGCGGGCCGCGAACCAGGCGTCCGCCGTGGTGACCTTGAGCCCGCCGATCTTCGCGCCGTTGCCCGGCGCCTCCGTGAGCTTCGCGGTGATCTCGGAGCCCGCGAGCGTCGTCGACGCCACCTGGTCCGGGGAGAGGGCCGCCAGCCGGGCCTTCTCGTCACGGGACGCCGGGGCGTCGACCCGGGCGTACCAGGACTCGCCGTGCTCGGCCACGAGCTCGGCGTGGTGCTGCGACGGGGACTTCCCGGTCGTGGCGATGATCTCCGCGCCGAGCAGCGCGAGGAGCAGACCGTCCTTGTCGGTGGACCAGACGCGACCGTCGCGGCGCAGGAACGACGCACCGGCCGACTCCTCGCCGCCGAACCCGATCTCGCCGGTCAGCAGGCCGGGCACGAACCACTTGAAGCCGACCGGCACCTCCGTCAGCCGGCGGCCCAGCCCCGCGGCCACGCGGTCGATGAGCGCGGAGGAGACCAGGGTCTTGCCGATCGCGGCGTCGGCCGGCCAGTCGGGCCGGGCGCCGCCGTACAGGTACTGGATCGCCACGGCCAGGTAGTGGTTCGGGTTCATCAGGCCGGCGTCCGGCGTGACGATCCCGTGGCGGTCGGCGTCCGCGTCGTTGCCGGTCGCGATGTCGTACGGCGCCGCACCTCCGCCGTCGGGCGTCATGGTCGTCACGAGCGACGCCATGGCGTGCGGGGACGAGCAGTCCATGCGGATCTTGCCGTCCCAGTCCAGGGTCATGAAGGCCCAGCGCGGGTCGACGCGCGGGTTCACGACGGTGAGGTCGAGCCCGTAGCGTTCGCCGATCGCCCCCCAGTACTCGACCGACGCCCCGCCGAGCGGGTCGGCGCCGATGCGCACGCCCGAGGAGCGGATCGCGTCCAGGTCGAGCATGTTCGCGAGGTCGTCGACGTACGTCGACAGGTAGTCGTGCCGGTGCGTCGTGGCCGCGGCCAGCGCGGTCTCCAGCGAGACCCGGTGGATCCGGGACAGTCCGCCGGCGCGCAGCAGCTCGTTGGCGCGGTCCGCGATCCAGCCCGTCGCGTCGGAGTCCGCGGGGCCGCCGTGCGGCGGGTTGTACTTGAAGCCGCCGTCCCGCGGCGGGTTGTGCGACGGGGTCACGACGATCCCGTCCGCGGCGCCCGGCCCGGAGGTCCGCAGTCCCTCGTCGGACGCCGCCCCGTTGTGGATGAGGATCGACTGCGAGACCGCGGGCGTCGGGGTGAACGAGTCGCGGGCGTCGATCATGACGGTCACGCCCGCGCCGGCGAGCACCTCGAGGGCGGTCTGCCAGGCGGGCAGCGACAGCGCGTGGGTGTCGCGGCCGAGGAACAGCGGGCCGTCCGTGCCCTGGGAGGCCCGGTACTCCACGATCGCCTGCGTGATCGCGGCGATGTGCGCCTCGTTGAAGGCGGTGTCCAGGCTGGAGCCGCGGTGGCCCGAGGTGCCGAACGCGACCTGCTGCGCCGGGTCCTCCACGTCGGGCCTGCGGTCGTAGTACGCGCCGACCACCTGGTCGACGTCGATGAGGTCCTGGTCCTGGGCCGGCTGCCCTGCGCGCTCGTGCATGCCTCGATACTGCCAGCCGCGAGGGGGTGTGTCTCCCCCCTCGTGTGCCGGTACGGTCGAACGGTGAACCTCGCCGCGCGCCTCCTGCACACCCGCGCGCTGGTCCGCGCGCCGATCTGGCTGTATCGCGCCGGGCTCGGCTTCCTCCTGGGGGACCGGCTCCTGCTGATGCAGCACCGGGGCCGGGTCAGCGGGCAGGCACGGTCGGTGGTGCTCGAGGTGGCGGACCGCCCCGCGCCGGACCGGCTCGTCGTCGTCTCCGGGATGGGACCCACGGCCCAGTGGTACCGCAACGTCCTGGCCGAGCCGAGGGTGCTGGTCTCGGTCGGGACGCGCCGCGACGTCCGGGCGCTGGCGCACGCCCTGTCCCCGGCCGAGGCTGCCGCCACCCTCGAGGCGTACGCGCGGGACCGGCCCCGGCCGTGGGCCGCGCTGCGGCCCGTCCTGACCGAGTGGGCCTTGCCGCTGGCCGCGGCGACGGGCGAGGACCGCTGGGAGCGCGTCGTGCCCGTGATCGAGCTACGGCTGCTCGACTGAGGTGGCGCGCTCGGCGCCCTGGTCGGCCTCCTCGACCGGTCGGCGCAGCACCCGGGCGACGACCACCACGACCACCAGCGCGACCACCGCGACGAGCAGCCCGACGGCGGTGCCCGCCCCGAGCGCGACCGCCACGTAGCCGGCGAGCGCGGCGAGACCCGCCGCACCGGCGTAGGGCAGCTGGGTCAGCACGTGCGTGATGACGTCGGACCCGGCGCCGGTGGACGACAGGATCGTGGTGTCCGAGATCGGTGACGCGTGGTCGCCGAGGACCGCGCCCGCCAGGACGGCGCCGAGGGCGGGCAGGAGCAGATCGGTCTCCCCGATGGTGTTCATGATGCCGCCGACCAGGGGCAGCAGGAGCGCGAACGACCCCCACGACGTGCCGGTGGAGAACGCCATCGCGGCCGCGAGGACGAAGATCACGGGCACGAGCCAGGAGGCCGAGAGGTCGGCGTCCTCGACGAGTCCGCCGAGGTAGGCGCCGGTGCCGAGCTGATCGATCAGGCCTGTGAGCATCCAGGCCAGCACGAGGATGCTCACGGCCGGCCACATCGCCTTGACGCCCTCGACCCATCCGCGGCCGAAGTGCTTGCCGGAGAAGCGCGGGTTGGGCGCCGTGTAGCGGAGGTAGTAGTAGACCGCCGCGACGAGCCCCAGGGTCCCGCCGACCACGAGCGCCGCGCTGGTGTCGGTCTCGGCGAGGATGTCGACCACCGCCCAGGAGCCGGCCGCCGCGTAGCCCGTCCAGACGATGCCGCCGAACACGCCCAGCACCAGCAGCACGAACGGGACGAAGAGCGCCCGCCGGGCGCCGGGCTCGTGGACCGGCAGGTCCTCCGAGAGCTGGCCGGGCACGGTGGCGTCGTCGGCGAAGGTGCGGCCGTCGGCGACGGCCCGCCCCTCCTCCTGGCGCATCGGGCCGACGTCGAGCCGCAGGGCGACCGTGAGCCACACGAGGAGGACGGCGACGATCCCGTAGTAGTTCGCGGCCGCGGCGCCGAGGAACGCCTGCACGCTGGACATGGACAGCGCCGATGCCGCGACGATCGGGGCGAGCAGCCCCATGATGTAGGCGCCCCAGCTCGAGAACGGCGCGAGGACGGCGACCGGTGCGGACGTCGAGTCGATGATGTAGGCGAGCTTCGCGCGGGACACGCGGTGCCGGTCCGTGACCGGCCTCGCGACCTGCCCGACGGCCAGGGCGTTGAAGTAGTCGTCGATGAAGACGACGATCCCCATCACGGCGGGCAGGACCTGCGCCCCGCGGCGGGTCCGGATCCGTTCCACGGCCCAGTCGGCGAACGCCTTGGTCCCGCCCGACATCATGATGAACGCCGCGATGACGCCCAGCATCAGCGTGAAGACGAGGATGTAGACGTACCAGGTGTTCACGGCGCCGTCGGTCCAGAAGATCGCCGCGAACGACTCCCAGACCAGCCGCAGGGTCTCCAGGGGGTCCAGGTCGGCGACGAGGAGCGCCGCCGCCAGGATCCCCGCTCCCAGGCTGACGAGCACCCGCTTGGTGATCACCACCAGCACGATGGCGATCACCGGGGGCAGCAGCGTCAGGATCGGGTAGCTCTCGAGCATGGGTGACCGTCAGCCGGCGTCGAACCGGCGCTCTCCCGCCTGCTCGCTCGTCTCGTAGCGCGCGTCCTCCGCCGGGGGCGCGTCGGCGAACCTCGGGTCGGTCACCGTCGGGTCGCGCCGGACCAGCTCGAGGGCGAACGCGCTCGCCGGGACGCGCGGGTCCCGCTCGGGTGCCTGGGTCGTCATCGTGTCTCCTCTCGTCGGTGCCACCGTGATGACACCGTAGGCGTGCCGCCGCAGGCCCGCAGCGTCGACGCGCGCGACGGCGTGACTCGCCGTACGGTGATGTGCGCGAGCAACAGTTCTCGCCACGACCGGCACGGAGGCTGGCCATGACTCAGACCCGACGCAGGGCCGCCACGATGTTCCTGGCCGCCGTGACCGCCCTTGGCCTCGCGCTGACCGGAGCGGTCGCCGCGGCCCCCGCCCAGGCCGCGGCCCCCGTCGCCGCGCCGCTGAAGGACAAGACGTACGCCCTCTCCTCCTACTACGGGCCCCGTTGCATGCCCGTGCGCGGATCCTCGACGTACCACCTCGGGCAGGACTTCGGGGCGTCGTCGGGCAGCGACGTGCGCGCCGTCGCCGACGGCACCGTGTCGCGTGCCGGGACCGTCAGCGGGTTCGGCCAGTGGGTCGTCGTCGACCACGTGGTCGACGGCGTGCGGTTCTCCTCGCTGTACGCCCACGTGATCGACGGCGACCAGCGCGTCAGGAAGGGCCAGAAGGTCCGCAAGGGGCAGCACATCGCCGACGTCGGGTCCACCGGGACGTCGACGTCACCCCACCTGCACCTCGAGATCTGGCGTGGCGGCTACCCGAACGGCAAGGCCGTCGACCCGCTGCGGTTCCTGAAGAAGCGGGGGATCGACCTCACCCAGCGCTCGACGCGCAACTACGCACGGACCGTGGCGACGTCGTGCCGGTACTTCACGGCGGCGAAGGTCCGCCTGCGCAGCGGCCCGGGGACCGGATACGGCGTCCTGCGCACCCTGCAGCCGAACGTGGTGCTCACGGCCAAGCCGGGCGACGGTTCCGGCGAGTGGCGCAAGGTCACCCGGTCCGGGAGGACCGGCTGGGTGCACCGGGACTACGTGTCGCCGAGCTACACCTCGCAGGGCACCCGCTACACCCTGACGTCCCTCAACATGCGGGCCCGGCCGAACACGTCGTCCCCGGTGCGCCGCACGATCCCGGCGGACACGAGCCTCACCATGCTCCGCGACGTGAAGGGCGACTGGCAGCGCGTGCGCTACGGCAGCACCAACGGGTGGGTCTCCGCGCAGTACCTCTCGGACACCCGGGACGGTGCCCGCGTGGTGCCGAAGAAGTCCGGCAACACGCACTCCTGGGTGGACGTGAAGAAGCTCTACCTGCGCAAAGGGCCTTCCACCTCGACGTCCAAGGTCATGACGCTGCGCCGGGACCAGCGCGTCCGGCACCTCGGCAAGATGCGCAACGGCTGGCTCGAGGTCAAGCACGGCGGCAAGCGGGGATACGTCGCCTCGCGGTACCTGACCTCGAACAAGCCGTAGCCGCGGACGCGGTCAGCCGGCGGCCGCCGGCACGTCCAGGCCGTTGAGCTGTGCGATCGTCTCGGCGTACCGGCCGTCGACCTCGGCCCGCCGCAGGGGCTGCACGGCGTCGACGAGGATCTCGTGCGCGTCCGGGTCGGCCGCCAGCAGCGCCATGACCTCGTCGGCGAACGCGTCGAGCGGCATCGCACCCGGGTGCTCCTCGAGGATGGGCGTCAGGCTCGTGGACACGGCCGGCGGGACGATCTCGACCAGGCGGACCCCTACCGGCTCCAGCTGGAGCCGCAGCCCCTCCGAGAGGCTGTGGATCGCGGCCTTCGTCGCGTTGTAGACGGGCGTCGCGGCGAGCGGCACGTGCGCCAGGCCGGACGACACCGTGACGAACGTGGCCCCGTCGCGGCCCTGCAGGTGCTCGGTGAAGGCCGCGAGCAGCCGCAGCGGGCCGAGGAGGTTCGTGGTGACGACCTGCTCGGCCGTGGCGAGCACGGCTGCCGAGCGCCAGTCCTCCAGCGGCATGATGCCCGCCATCGCGACGACGACGTCCAGGTCCGGGTGCTTCGCGAGGACCTCGCGGGACGCGGCCTCGACGCTCGCCGGGTCGGCGGTGTCGATCTCCACGGTGTCGATCCCGGGATGGTCCGCCGCGATCGTCGCGAGCCGCTCGGTGCGGCGCCCACCCACGATCACGGTGCTGCCGGCCGCGTGCAGGCGCTGGGCGAGAGCGAGGCCGATACCGCTCGTGGCGCCGGGGATGAAGACGGTGCTGTGCGTGATGTCCATGGCTCCACCGTGCGCGCGGCGGTCCGGCGGCGGGAGAGGACCCCTCATCGGGGGACCGGCGATCCCTGGTTGGGCACTGGCGCACGGGGGCGCCGTCGTCGGACCATGGTGGACATGGACCGCGCCGCGCTCGCCGCCTTCCTCCGCCGCCGCCGCGCGGCCGTGCAGCCCGCCGACGTCGGGCTCGCGCCCGGTGCCCGACGACGGACCGCCGGCCTGCGCCGCGAGGAGGTCGCCGCGCTCGCCGCCATGTCCGTCGACTACTACACGCGCCTGGAGCAGCAGCGCGGCCCCCAGCCGAGCGAGCAGATGCTCGCGGCGATCGCCCGGGCGCTGCGCCTGACCGACGACGAGACGGACTACCTGTTCCGCACGGCCGGGCGCGGCACGCCCGACCGCATCGTCTGCCACCCCCACGTGGCGCCCGCCCTGCAGCGGGTGTTCGACCGGCTCCAGGACACGCCCGCGGTGATCATGTCCTGCGTCGGCGAGGCGCTGGTCGCCAACGACCTCGCCGTCGCCCTGTTCGGCGACCACTCGCAGGCCCGCGGCTGGGAGCGCAGCGAGTTCTACCGGTGGTTCACCGACCCCACGAGCCGGGAGATCTACCCGGTCGCGGACCGGGACCGCCACGGCCGGGCCGTCGTCGCGAACCTGCGCGCCGCCGTCGGGCTGGTCGGCGCGGACTCGCCCGCCGGTGAGCTCGTGCGCGTCCTGCAGGCGGCCAGCCCCGAGTTCGTCGAGCTCTGGGAGCGGCACGAGGTCGCCCGGCGGTACGAGGACCACAAGGTGCTCGTGCACCCGGAGGTCGGACCGATCGAGCTGGACTGCCAGGTGCTGTTCACGCAGGACCAGACGCAGTCGCTGCTCGTCCTCACTGCCGCACCGCGCTCCGCCGACGCCGAGAAGCTCGCGCTGCTCTCCGTCGTCGGGCAGCAGGAGATGACGCGGTCGCGCTGACCGCGGCCGCCCCGCGTCAGGCCAGGTGGTCCTCGACCAGTCGTGCCGCGATGCCGGTGTACGTGGCCGGGGTGAGCTCGGCGAGGCGGGACGCGACGTCGTCGGGCAGCCCGAGGGTGCCGACGAACTCGCGCATGCGGGCGGCGTCGACGCGCTGACCGCGGGTGAGCTCCTTGAGCCGCTCGTAGGGGTTCTCCATGCCCTCGACCCCGGCGACGGACGCGGCGCGCATCGCGGACTGGACCGGCTCGCCGAGCACCTCCCAGTTGTGGTCGAGGTCGTCGGCCATGAGGTCGGCGTTCACGGCGAGGGCCTTCAGGCCGCGGCGCACGTTGTCGATCGCGAGCAGCGAGTGGCCGAACGCCGGGCCGATGTTGCGCTGCGTGGTGGAGTCCGTGAGGTCGCGCTGCAGGCGGCTCGTGACCAGCGTGGCCGAGAGCGTGTCGAGCAGGGAGCAGGAGATCTCGAGGTTGGCCTCGGCGTTCTCGAACCGGATCGGGTTGACCTTGTGCGGCATCGTCGAGGAACCGGTGGCGCCCGCGACGGGGATCTGCGTGAAGAACCCGAGCGAGATGTACGTCCACACGTCGGTCGCGAGGTTGTGCAGGATCCGGTTGAAGCGAGCCATGTCGGCGTAGACCTCGGCCTGCCAGTCGTGCGACTCGATCTGGGTGGTCAGCGGGTTCCAGGTCAGGCCCAGGTGCTCGACGAACGCCTGCGAGACGGCCGGCCAGTCGGCTCCCGGCACCGCGACGGTGTGGGCGCCGTAGGTCCCCGTGGCGCCGTTGAGCTTGCCGAGGAACTCGGCACCGGCGATGCGACGGAGCTGGCGGCGGAGGCGGTGGGCGAGCACCGCGATCTCCTTGCCCATCGTCGTCGGGGTCGCGGGCTGGCCGTGGGTGCGGCTCAGCATCGGCACGTCCGCGTGCTCGCGGGCCATGTCGGCGAGCTGGTCGGTCAGCGTCTCGGCCGCGGGGAGCCACACGTCGACGACGGCGCCGCGCACCATCAGCGCGTAGCTGAGGTTGTTGATGTCCTCGGACGTGCAGGCGAAGTGCACGAGCTCGCTCGCCGCCGGCAGGCTCGTCTCGCCGAGCTCGTCGGGGGCGGCGGCGATCCGGCGCTTGATGAAGTACTCGACCGCCTTGACGTCGTGCACGGTCTCGCGCTCGATCGCGCCCAGCTCCGCGATCTCCTCCGCGCCGAACGTCGCCGGGATGCGGCGCAGGTAGGCGGTCTCGGCGTCGGTGAGCGCGGGCGCGCCGGGGACCACGGCTCCGGGCGTGCCGGCGGTCCCGTTGCACAGCGTGATCAGCCACTCGACCTCGACGTGGATGCGTGCGCGGTTCAGCGCGGCCTCGCTCAGGTGGTCCACCAGCGGCGCCACCGCACGGCGGTAGCGGCCGTCGAGCGGTCCCAGCGCGATCGGCGGGGTGACGTCGGCGAGGTCGACACGGGCGGGCTGGTCAGGCTGCGGCACGGTGGAGGTCACGCCCGGCATTCTCCCACGGGCCGGTCACCCACGGTCGCGCCGAGGGGGTCGAGGCCACCCGGGGAGGTCGTTCTCCACAGGTCGACGGGGCTGCCCGACGGCGGCACCGGCGGCCCGCCTAGCGTCCCGGCCATGCTGATGCCGACCTCCGACGTCGCCGTGGCGGCCGCCCGGCTGCGGGACGCGCGCGCCGCGCTCGACGACTCCGCCGACCTGCTGCGCCGCGCCGCCGACCTCGACTGGGACTCGGCGGCCGGTGCCGGCTGCCGCACCGCCGTCGGCGACCTGCTCGCGACGATCGTGGCCGACGCCGGCACGGTCGACCTGGCCGCGCGGGTCACCGCCGGCGTCGGGACGCCGTGAGCCGGGACCCCCGCGACACGCTCGTCGTCGTCGGCGGGCGACCTGTCGCGCACGTCGACGCCGCGGGGATCCGCGCCGCGGCGCTGCGCCTCGCGGACGCCGCGGAGGACCTGCGCGTCGCCACCGCCGCGTGCGCGGCCGCACGGTCCGCGCTGGACCGGGACCTGTGGAGCCCGCCGCCCCTCGGCGCGCCGGACCCGACGCGGACCGGTCGGGTCCGCTGGGCGCGGGCGCTCACCGACGACGCCGCGGTCGCGCTCGCCGCCCGGGCGGAGACCTGCGCGAGCCTGCAGCACCGGCTGCTGCTCGCCGCGGGGCTCTACGAGCACGCCGAGTCCACGGCGGAGCGGGCCCTCGGTGCCGTGGTGACGGTGGGTTCCGGCGCCGCCGGAGCCGTCATCACCGGGTGGGTGAACGACCCCCTCCAAGGGCTCCCGCTGCGCTGGAGCGGCGTGCTCGGTCTGGGCCTGCTCGCTGCGCTGTCCGACGACCCCGACGCCCCGCGCGAACCGCCGGTCGCCGTCGCGCCCGACGCCGAGCCCTCCGGCGACGGAGGGCTCGGCGGGTCGGTCCTGCGGGGCACGGCCCCGTTCGTCGACGAGGCCCTCCGGGGCGCTGGCTTCGGGGTCGCGCTCGCCGCGCCGGTCGCCGCGCACGGAGACCTCTCCGTGACCGGCGGTGCACGCGTGCTGTCCACCGCCGTGCGCAGCGCGCTGCCCGACGTCGAGGTGAGGGTGGAGCCGCTGGACGCGGGGCGCTTCACCGGGGGAGTGCCGGCGTGGCAGGGGACGGCCGCCGGCAGCGTCGCCGAGGCGCTGGCCCGCACCGCCGACCTCTACCCCCACGGCAGCAGCATCCCCGGGCGTCCGGCGCCCGGCCCGCCACCCGGCACGATCGGGGTGGAGCGCGTGGTCCACGGCGACGGCACCGTGAGCTGGACGGTCCTGGTCCCGGGGACCCAGGAGCTGTTGTCGGCCGAGAACCCGTTCGACGGCGCCACCGACCTCGACCTCATGGCGGGCCGTGCGGCCGACGTCATGGTGGCCGTCGAGGAGGCGCTCGGGCACGCCGGGGCCGCCCGGGACGAGCCCGTGGTGCTGGTGGGTCACTCGCTCGGCGGGATCGCCGCGGCCTCGCTGGCGGCGTCGCCGTCGTTCCGTGCGAAGCACCGCGTCGGTGGTGTCGTGACCGCCGGGGCGCCCACCGCGACGTTCCGCACGCCCTCGGGCGTCCCCGCACTGCACCTGGAGAACACCCAGGAGCTCGTCTCGCCCCTCGACGGGCGCTCCACCGCGGAGAACCCGGCGACGCCCGACCGGGTCACGGTGGGCCGGGACCTGGCCGCCTCCGACGACCCCCGGGACCGGGCGGCGTCGGGCAGCGTCGCGCAGGCGCACGGCGTGCCCACGCACCTGCGCACGCTGGAGCACGCACAGGCCGTGGGCAACGTGCAGGTGGCCGGGGTGGTGGGGCCGATCGAGGAGCTGCTCGCGGGGACCGGCGCGGGGACGACCTTCTACACGGTCCGGCGTGCGTCCCCGGGCCGGTGACCCGCTCAGTCCCGCTTGTCGCCGGGGACGACCCAGCCGATGACCGTCTGCAGGACAGCGAGGATCAGGGCGATCCACAGGTACCACCAGAAGCCGCCCGTGACCTCCAGCCCCCAGTCGCCGATCTGGTCGGTGAGCCAGGAGGTGATCCACAGCATCAGCGCGTTGATCAGCAGGTAGAACAACCCGAGCGTGAGGATCAGCAGGGGCAGCGAGATGAGGGACACGATCGGCTTCACGATCATGCTGACCAGCGAGAAGATCGTCGCCACACCCACGATGACGAGGATGCGCCCGAGGGCGTCGTCCCCGCCGTAGATCTCGAGGTTGTCGAAGATCAGGTCGCAGATCCACAGCGCCAGCGAGGTGACGACGATCCGTGCGATGAGGTTCATGGCGGCATCGTGGCACGATGGCGCCCGTGGACACACCCCCCGACACACCGGTCACCGTCCCGCTGCGCGCCGCCGTCGCGGCCCTGCCCGCCTACGTCCCGGGCGCACGGCCGAGCGGCCGGGCGTACAAGCTCTCGTCGAACGAGAACCCGTACCCGCCGCTGCCGTCGGTGCTCGCCGCGATCCAGACGGCGGCCGCCGAGGTCAACCGCTACCCCGACATGTACGCCACCGAGCTCGTCGAGACGATCGCCGGGTACGTGGGCGTCGGTGCGGACCAGGTGGTCGTGGGCAACGGGTCCGTCGCGGTGCTGCAGCACGTGCTCGAGGCCGTCGTCGAGCCGGGGGACGAGGTCGTCTTCCCGTGGCGCTCCTTCGAGGCCTACCCGATCATCACGGCCGTGGCCGGAGGCACCGCCGTGACGGTCCCCGTGACCTCGGCGGGGCGCCTCGACCTGCCCGCCATGGCGGCCGCCGTCACCGAGCGCACCCGCGCCGTGCTGGTCTGCACGCCCAACAACCCCACCGGGCCCGTGGTGCACGCCGACGAGCTGGAGACGTTTCTCGCGACCGTCCGCCGCGACGTGCTCGTCGTCGTCGACGAGGCGTACCTGGAGTTCGTGCGCGACCCTGCGTCGCCGGACGGTCTCGACGTGCTGCGGCGCCACCCGAACGTCGTCGTGCTCCGCACCCTGTCCAAGGCGTACGGGCTCGCCGGCCTCCGGGTGGGCTACGCCTTGGCCGCGCCCCGGCTGGCCGCCGGGATCCGGGCCACGTCCACGCCGTTCGGGGTGAACCACCTCGCCCAGCGGGCCGGCATCGCCGCGCTGCAGCCACCCGCCCTGGCGGAGATGATCGAGCACGTCGAGGCGATCGTCGCCGAGCGCACCCGCGTGGCGGACACGCTGCGCGAGCAGGGCTGGGACGTACCGGAGACGCACGCGAACTTCGTCTGGCTCGGCCTGGGGGAGCGGACGGCGGAGCTGGCGGCGCAGGCCGCGGCGGCGGGCGTGCTCGTGCGGCCGTTCCCTGGGGACGGCATGCGGGTCAGCATCGGCGAGGTCGCGGCGAACGACGCGTTCCTGGCGCTGGCCGCCGGATGGCGCTGAGGCGTCAGCGCGGCAGGTTCCGCAGGTTCGAGCGGGCCATCGACATGACCTCGCCCATCCCGCCGCCGAGGATCTCCTTGGTCATGGCGGTGGCGAACCCGCGGATCTGCCCGGACGTGATCGACGGCGGGATCGACAGCGCGTTCGGGTCGGTCATGACCTCCACGAGCGCCGGTCCGGGGGCGTCCAGGTGCTCGGCGAGCACCTTGCGCAGGTCCTTCGGCTTCTCGACGCGCTGCGACGGGATCCCGACGGCGGCCGCGATCGCCGCGTAGTCCACCTCCGGGGAGTCGGTGCCGTGCGAGGGCAGCC
Organism: Isoptericola halotolerans; assembly: GCF_003003075.1. GTDB lineage: Bacteria > Actinomycetota > Actinomycetes > Actinomycetales > Cellulomonadaceae > Isoptericola > Isoptericola halotolerans_A. The sequence goes on from NZ_PVTX01000001.1 coordinate 218,658, forward strand.
CCTCCACGAGCATCTCCAGCTTCACCATGCCGAGGGACGAGTTGTTGAAGACGACGATCTTGACCGGCAGGTCGTAGGCGCGGACCGTGATCAGCTCGCCGAGCAGCATGGAGAGCCCGCCGTCCCCGGCCAGCGCCACCACCTGGCGGTCGGGCTGGGCGAAGGACGCCCCGATCGCGTGCGGCAGGGCGTTGGCCATCGAGCCGTGGATGAACGAGCCGATGACGCGCCGTCGTCCGTTCGGCGTGAGGTACCGCGCCGCCCAGACGTTGTTCATGCCGGTGTCCACGGTGAACACGGCGTCGTCCGCCGCCGTCTCGTCGAGCTGGACGGCCGCGTACTCGGGATGGATCGGCGTGTGCTTCTCCACCTTGCGGGTGTACGCGCCCACCACCTTGGTCATGGTCTCGGCGTGCTTGTCCACCATGCGGCGCAGGAACTTGCGGTTCGACTTGCGCTGCACGAGCGGGTTGAGCAGCCGGAGCGTCTCGGCGACGTCGCCGTGCACCGGCAGGTCCAGGCGGGTGCGCCGGCCGAGGTGGGAGGCGTCGATGTCGATCTGGGCCGTGGGGACGTCCGCGGGCAGGAACGACTGGTAGGGGAAGTCGGTGCCCACCAGGACCAGCAGGTCTGCCCCGAACACCGCCTGGTGGCACGAGCCGTACCCGAGGAGGCCGGACATGCCGACGTCGTGCGGGTTGTCGTACTGGATGATCTCCTTGCCGCGCAGCGAGTGACCGACCGGCGCGGCGGCGAGGTCGGCGAGCTCGAGCACCTCGTCGCGGGCGTCCCGGGCACCCGCGCCCACGAACAGCGTGACCTTCTCGGCATCGTTGATCGCTCGGGCGAGGGCGCTGACGTCCGCCTCGTTCGGCAGCACGCGGGCCGGGCACGCGCCGGGGATGAGGATCGGCGCGTCGTCGTCGGCCACCTGCTGGTCCGCGACGTCGCCGGGCAGGGTGAGGACGGCGACGCCCGGCTCGGCCAGCGCGTGCTGGATCGCCGAGCGGGTGACGCGGGGCAGCTGGGCGGCCGTGGAGATCATCTCGGAGAACACGGACGCCTCGTTGAACAAGCGGTCGGGATGCGTCTCCTGAAAGAACTGCGTGCCGATCTCGGCGCTCGGGATGTGCGACGCGATGGCCAGCACCGGCAGCTTCGAACGGTTCGCGTCGTACAGGCCGTTGATGAGGTGCAGGTTGCCGGGGCCGCACGACCCGGCGCACACGGCGAGCTTCCCCGTCACCTCGGCCTCGGCGGCCGCGGCAAACGCGGCCGCCTCCTCGTGGCGCACGTGCACCCACTCGATGCCGTCCGTGCGGCGCACGGCGTCGACGACAGGGTTCAGCGAGTCCCCGACGATGCCGAAGATGCGCTCGACGCCGGCGGCGACGAGCTGGTCGACGAGGTGTTCGGCGACGGAGCGGGCCATGGCGGAGACCTCCAGGGAGCGGGTGCCGGTCCCTTGCGATGCTGCCTCAGGTGGGCCCTCGCTGCGCGGGGAAGAGCGGTGGCGCTCGGCACAGCACGGGGCCGCCCGGAGGCGGGCGTCGATCGGGATGTGTCAGGAGCGCGGGAACGGTGACACCACAGCGCGCTCGGCTCACGCCTGGCGTGAGAATCACGCAATGCGTGATTCACGCGTGCGCAGCATTCCCGGATCCTGCGATGCGGGCGACCCGCGAACGGACCTCGTGCGCCCCGGGGCTGAGGTCGTGAGGTAGGCGGACACGATCCCCACCACGCCGGTGTGCTGCTGCCCGACGCGCTGCGCTGGCTCTGGCGTGCACGGCAGCCCGCTCCTACCGTCGGACCATGAGCGAAGCGATGATCGACGAGCTCCTGGCGATCGACGACCGGCTCGCCCTCGGCGCGGGCGCCGACTACGCCGAGGTGCTGCACGAGGACGCCGTCGTCGTGGTCCCCGGCGCGGTGCTGGACAAGGCCGGCTGCGTGGCGGCGATGGACGCCTCGCCCGGCTGGGACGAGGTCGACCTGGGCGACGCCCGCCTGGTGCGCGGCGGGGACACCGCCACCGTCGTGTACCGGTTCACCGGGCGGCGCGGCACGGACACCTACGCCGCGACCTTGGCCAGCACCTACGTCCGGTCGGACGGCCGCTGGCAGCTGCTGCTGCACCAGCACACGCCGGACTGACGGCGCTCCGTCCCGGCGTCCTCAGCCGCGCAGCGCGTCCGGGATCGGCGTCTCCCCGCTGCGGAAGCGCACGAAGGCTCGCACGGTCAGCGGCTCGTGCAGCGCGTCGGCCACCACCTGGGCGACGTCCGCCCGGGGGACGGCCGAGTCCTCGCCGCGGGCGAGGCTCACACCCTCCGCCACGCGCTCGATGCGACCGGTGGGGTCGTCGTCGGTGAGGCTGCCCGGTCCGAGGATCGTCCAGTCGAGGGCGGTACCTCGCAGGTGGTCGTCGGCGGCGAGCTTGGCGTCCGCGTAGGCGTAGAAGCTCGAGTCGGCGGGGATGCCGTGGTCCGGGACCGAGCCGATCCAGGACACCATCACGTAGCGGGGCACACCGGCGTTCGCGGCCGCGTCCATGGAGCGGATCGCGGCGTCGCGGTCGACGGCGTAGGTGCGGTCCGGGTTGCCGCCCCCGGCACCGGCGGACCAGACGACGGCGTCGGCGCCATCGAGCGCCGACGCGATCTCCTCGGTGCTCGCCTGCTCGACGTCGAGGAGCAGCGCCTCGGCGCCCAGGTCGGTCACCTCGTCGAGCTGGGCGGGCTTGCGGACCACGCCGACGACGTCGTCCCCGCGACCGGCGAGCAGCGGGAGCAGGTGGCGCGCGACCTTGCCGAGCGCACCGATGACGACGACCTTCATGAGGACCTCCGGGAGTCTGGGGAGTTCGGGCGGACGCTCCCACCGTGACCTACGTCGGCGTCGGACGCCAGCGAGGAGTCACGACTGCTCGTGCCGGGCCCGGACCGCCCGGGCCTGCACCGCCCAGGCGTCGGCCACGGGGCCCAGGTGCGCGAGCTTGTCGGGGTTCATCACCCCGCGGACCGTCTGGATGTGCCCGTCGAGCACGTCGAGCGCCATGACGGCGAGGAGCTCCCGCTCCGCGGTCGAGACGACCAGGCCCGGTTGGTGGTTGACCTCGTGCTGCTCGACCACGAGGTCGCCCGCCGACAACAGGTCGGCGAAGGCCGCGAACGCCCGGACCACCTTCTCCCTGCCCGAGACCGGCCGGGGGAAGGCCGGCGCCTTGCCGCCGCCGTCCCCGGTCACCAGGACGTCGGCCGCCAACAGCTCGGTGAGGCCGTCGACGTCGCCCTCGCGGAAGGCCTCGACGAACCGGGCCGCGAGCTCCTCGCGCTCGCGGCGGTCGGCGTCGAACCGGGGTCTGCCGGCAGCCATGTGCCGGCGGGCCCGGACGGCGAGCTGCCGGCAGGCCGACTCCGAGCGGTCCACCGCCCCGGCGATCTCGGCGAAGTCGAACGCGAAGACCTCGCGCAGCACAAACACGGCCCGCTCCAGCGGGCTGAGCCGCTCGAGCAGGAGCAGCGCCGCCATGGACACGGAGTCGGCGAGCTCGGCGGAGCGCTCCGGGTCCTCGTACGGGTCGTCCAGCAGCGGTTCGGGGAACCAGGCGCCGGTGTACTCCTCGCGGCGCACCCGCGCCGAGCGGAGCACGTCGATCGAGATCCGGGTGACGACGGCGGACAGGAACGACTTGACCGACGCCGGCTCCGCCGTCGTGCCCTCGTAGCGCAGCCAGGTCTCCTGCATGGCGTCCTCGGCCTCGCTCACGCTGCCCAGGATCCGGTAGGCGATGGCGAACAGCAGCGGCCGCAGCGCCGTGAACTCCTCGGTGCGGGACATCTGCTCAGCCTGCCACCGGCGCCGCGACCGCGGCGGCCGCGCGGTCGGAACCGGGCCAGCGGATCGCGCCCGGCACGCGGCGGGCGACGCCGATCGCGGCCACCACGCCGCGCACCTGGAAGCGCTTCGCCACGACGGCGGCGCGTCCGGTCACCGCGCGGTCGGTCGCGACGTCGTCGCGGTCGGTGACCTGCAGCACGGCGGCGCGGCCGCCGATGCTGACGCAGCGCCCCTGGAACCCGAGGTCGAGCGGTGCCGGACCGCCGTCGGGGACCGCGCCGAGGGCCTCGGCGGCCAGCACGTCGGCGGCGTGCGCGCCCGAGGGGAAGGCGAACTGGCACGACATGCTGTACCAGCCGCCGTGGGGCGCGACCGTGTGCCCGGCGTCGCCGACGGCCATGACCTGCGGGTGGGACACCGACTGCAGGGCGCCGTCGGTCAGGACCGCCCCGGCCGGGTCCACGGCGAGGCCCGCCTCGCGGGCCAGGGGCGGCGCGGCGAAGCCGCCGCACCAGACGGTCAGGTCGGACGGGACCTCGGCGCCGTCGTCCAGCAGGAGGCGGTCGGGCTCGACGGACCGGACGCGGCTGCCCTCGACGGACTCGATGCCGAGCCCGTCCAGGCTGGCGCTGACGTGCGCTGCGGCCCGGGGCCCGAACCAACCGGTGGCCGCGCCGGAGGTCACCAGCCGGACCCTGAGGTCGGGCCGGCTCCCGGCCAGCTCGCCGACGGTCTCGAGCCCGGTGAACCCGCCGCCGACGACGGCGACGTCCGCCCCGGCGGGCAGGTCGGCGAACGCGGAGCGCAGGCGCTGGGCCGCCGCCAGGTCGGCGACGCCGTGCGCGTGCTCGCCGCCGGGAACCGGCACCGGCTCGGTGGTGCTGCCGGTGGCGAGGACGACGCGGTCGAACCCGAGGGTCCGCACGCCGTCCGGTCCGGAGACCGTGGCCCGGCCGGCGTCCGGGTCGAGGTCGGTGACCCAGCCCTCGACGAACGTGACGTCGGTCCCGAGCATCCGGCGGACGTCGGGTGCCGGGACGTGCTGGCCGGTGGCGACCTGGTGCAGGCGCAGGCGGTTGACGAACGTCGGGCGCGGGTTGACGACGGTGACGTGCACCCGGCCGCGGGAGCGTCCCGCGAGCCGGACCGCTGCCATGCCGCCGGCGAACCCGGCGCCGACGACGAGGACGTGGGTGCTGGGCGTGGTGCGTGTGGTGTGTGTGCTCATACCCACGGGACGAGACAGCGTCCGTGGGTGTGACACCGGGTCAGGAGGTGGAGCTGCCGGCCGCGCGCGCGGCGTCCAGCGGGCTGTCGCCCTCCAGGTACCGTGCGCCCGGACCGAGCGCGGCGGCGCGGTCGGCGGGGTTCTGCAGCACGCACCGCTCCAGCGAGAGGCAGCCGCAGCCGATGCACGAGTCGAGGTCGTCGCGGAGCCGCTCGATGGCCGCGATGCGCGCGTCCAGCAGGGGACGCCAGGAGCGCGAGAGCCGCGTCCAGTCCTCGGCGGTGGGGGTCCGGGCCTCGGGCAGGGTCGCGAGGGCCTCGCCGATCTCGTCCAGCGTGAGCCCCACGCGTGACGCGGTCCGGATGAACGCCACCCGCCGCAACGTGGTGCGCTCGTAGCGGCGCTGGTTGCCCGGGGTGCGCTCGGAGGAGATGAGCCCGAGCGACTCGTAGTAGCGCAGGCCCGACGGCGCCACGCCGCTGCGCTGCGCGACCTCGCCGATGGTCAGGTATCGCTCGATCGGCACGCTGCCTCCCGCCCTCTTGACCTCAAGTGAGGTTGAACTTACACGATCGCGGTATGACATCCTCCGGCACCGTCCCGCGGCCCGTCGTGGACCTCGTCGCCCGCGTCACCGGCGACGAGAAGCACGACCCCAGCGCCCACTCCACGCTCGACGTCGTCTGGGTCCTGTACGACCAGGTGCTGCGCGTGTTCCCCGACGACCCCGAGCATCCGGACAGGGACCGGTTCCTGCTCTCCAAGGGGCACGGCCCGGCCTCCACGTACGCCGTGCTGGCCGCCCGCGGATTCTTCCCCGCCGAGTGGCTCGACGACGTCGCCTCTTGGGACTCGCCGCTGGGCCACCACCCCGACCGGACGCTCGTGCCCGGCATCGAGATCGGCAGCGGCTCGCTCGGGCACGGTCTGCCGATCGCCGTCGGCATGGCACTGGGGCTGCGGGACCGGTCGCGGGCACGCGTCGTCGTCCTCGTCGGCGACGCCGAGCTGGACGAGGGCAGCAACGCCGAGGCGATCGCCGTCGCCGGCCGGTTCGGCCTCGACAACCTGACCTGCGTCGTCGTCGACAACCACAGCGACCACCTCGGCTGGCCCGGCGGCATCGGCGCGCGCTTCGCGCTCGAGGGCTGGGCGGCGGCCGACGTCGGCACGAGCGACCACGCGGCGCTCGCGGCCGCGCTGCGGGCCACCGCGCCCGACCGGCCCACCGCCGTCGTCGTGGACGTGCCGGCAGGTCCGGAGGCGGCGGCATGAGCGCGGCCGGCGGTGTCCCCGACGCGCGCTCCCGGTTCTACGCCGAGCTCGACCCGGTGCTCGTCGCGAACCCGGACGCCGTCCTCGTGCTGGCGGTCATCGGGGCCGGCTACGTCGGCGACACCATCGCCCGAAGGCCCGGCCAAGTGGTCGACGTGGGGATCCGTGAGCAGGCCATGATCGGCGTGGCCGGCGGCCTCGCGCTGGCCGGGCGGCGGCCGATCGTCCACACGTTCGCGTCGTTCCTCGTGGAGCGGGCCTACGAGCAGGTCAAGCTCGACCTCGGCCACCAGGACGTCGGCGCGCTGCTGGTCAGCGCCGGGGCGTCGTACGACGTCAGCTCCGGCGGACGCACGCACCAGGCTCCCGGCGACGTCGCCCTGATCTCCGCGCTGCCCGGCTGGACCGTGCACGTGCCCGGCCACGGCGACGAGGTCGCGGAGATCCTGCACCGGGAGGCCGCGCGGAGCGGGCGGGTCTACGTGCGGCTCTCGGGGCAGCGCAACGCGAAGCCGCAGCCGGTGGACGGGCGGGTCCACCTGGTGCGTGACGTCGCGTCCGGGGGGCAGGCCGGCGCGTCGAGCGCGCCGCTGGTGCTCGCCGTCGGGCCGATGCTCGACGTCGTTCTCGAGGCCACGCGCGACCTGCCCGTGCGCGTGGCGTACACCGGTACGCCGCACCCGCTCGACACGGCCGGGCTGCGCGACCTGGCCGGCCCGACGCCGGTGCTCGCGGTCGTGGAGCCGTACCTGGCGGGGACGAGCGCGGCGGCCGTGGCGGCGGCGCTGGCCGACCGGCCGTCGCGCGTGCTGCACGTCGGGGTGCCCCGGGACGCCGAGCTGCGCCGGTACGGCACCCCGCGGGACCACGCCGCCGCGCACGGTCTGGATGCCGCGGGCGTGCGGCGGCAGGTGAAGGCGCTGCTGGGCGGAGCCGCGTGGCCTGCAAGAATCGGGGCATGACGCGCCTCGAGATGTCCGCGGCCTGTGCCGGACGTGCGGCGGAGTACATCGACCGGCTGGGATCCGTCGAGGCGATGCCCGAACTGGCTCGCGCCCGCATCGCGACCTGGGCGACCGGTCTCACGGGGCCGGTCCTCGACGCGGGCTGCGGCCCCGGCCACTGGACGGACTTCCTGGCGAGGCAGGGCTGCGACGTCGAGGGCGTCGACCTCACCGCGTCCTTCGTCGAGCACGCCGTCTCGACCGCCTGGTTCTGGCCGGTCCCGGAGATGAGTGCGTTGCTCGAGCGGGCGGGGTTCGAGGTCCAGGATGTCGAGCGCCGCGCCGACGACGGAAACCGCCCCCACGCAGCGATCGTCGCCCGCCGCTGCTGAACCCGCCAGCTACTGCCGCAGCAGCATCCGGGCGTACTCGTCAAGGACGGTGAGCACCCCCGGGTGCTGCCACACGCGGTTGCGACGAAGGCCCGTACGTTCGACCAGGACTCCGGCGTCGGCCAGCTGTGCCAAGGCGTTGTGCGCGCTCTGGTTCCCCATCCCCAGATGACTGGTGAGGAACCGTGCGTTGATGACCGGATGAGAGATGAGGTGGGGCAGCACCTTCCACGCCGCTGCCTGCGGCCGGAGCCCTCGAAGCCGTTCCCTGGACCACTCGACCTGCGCAGCGAGGTCGTCCACGAGCCGTGACCCCGACGTGGCCGCGAACCGGGCGGCGTCGGAGAACCTCTCGACGATGGGGCGCGCGTCGCCGTCCCGGTAGGCCGTCAGGGCGTCGAAGTACTGTTCGGTCTGTGTCAGGAGACCGGCAGACACAGGGGCGATCGTCGTCGTCGTGATGCCCTTGGCCCGGAGGATCGAGTGCACGATCGCGCGTCCGGTCCGTCCGTTGCCGTCGGTGAACGGGTGGATGGTCTCGAACTGGGCGTGCGCGACGGCCGCCTGGACGAGGACCGGCAGGTCTTCCCGTGCGACGAGGTGCACAAGGTCCTCCATGGCGGGCGCGACGAGCGGGGCCTGCGGGGCCACGTGAGAGGCGCCCCGTGGGCTGAGCGCGCTCGTGCCGATCCACACCAGTTGTTCGCGCCATCGGCCTGCATGGTCCTCCCAGCCTCGTTGTCCGGACAGCAACGCCCGGTGCATCGCGAGGATCGCGCTCGTGTCGAACCGCTCGGCGAGGTCGAGCGCCGCCTCCATCGCTCGCACGTTGGCCACGACGGTCCGTGCGTTCTCGGAGGACGACTGGTCGAGCTCGGCGAGTGCGAGCTGCCGGGCGCCGACGGTGAGATTCTCGATCTGGGAGGACGAGGTCGACTCGGTGCGTAGCAAGATCGCGCTCATCGGGCCGAGCGTGGGGTTCACGGCACCGAGGGTTGCCGCCGCGTACGAGTCGAACCGGCTCAGTGCTGCGGTCGCTTCCTCGGTGTTGGCGGTGAGGTCGGCCGGGATCGACGGGGCCCACATGGCGATCGACGGCGGCACCGACGACCGGTAGGGCCCGGAGGCAGCGGCCATCGCCGACCGGCTCGCCATCCCGTCGGACTCGGCAACCCAGTACTCGTCGATGTATTCCTGCGCAGGAACGTGGAGCACCCAGCCATCTTAATCCAAGTTTCGCCGAAACGTGGATCAAGGCTTCCGATCTGATCCAGCTTCTGCGCGGATCGTGCGCAGCGCGCCGCGCAGCACGGTGGCCGACGGCGGCGCGTAGCCGAGCACGATGCCGTTGAGCTCCAGACCGGACCCCGGCACCACGTAGTCCTGCAGGTCGGCGACCAGCACGCCCCGGCCCGCCAGGCGGGCGACCAGGTCCGCCGCCGGGATGCGGTCGAGCTCGAGGACCGCGTGCAGCCCGCCGTCCAGCGCTCGGACCCGCACGCCGGGCACCCCCTCGAACGCCTGGGCCACCATCCGTCGCTTGGTCCGGTAGTCGCGACGGCATCGGGCCACGTGACGACGCAGCGCACCGGTGGACATGAGGTGAGCCAGCGCGTGCTGGGTCACGCTCGCCACCGTGGCGCCCCGGCCCGAGCGCGCGGCGAGGATGCTCGCCCCGGCCGGGGTGCCGTCGTCGGGCACGGTGCTGCCCGCAGGGAGGACGAGGTAGCCGCACCGCAAGCGGGGGTCGAGCACCTTGGAGAACGACCCGACGTGCACGACGACGCCGGTGCGGTCGAGCGCCGCGAGGGCCGGCAGCGGGGAGCCGCGGTGGCGGAACTCGGAGTCGTAGTCGTCCTCGACCACCAGGACGCCCTCGGCGGACGCCCATGCCAGCAGCTCGTGCCGCGCGGCGACGGGCATCGCGCTGCCCAGCGGGTACTGGTGGCTCGGGGTGACCAGCACGGCGTCGAGGCGCTCGCGGGCGTGGGCGACGCGCAGGGCGTCGAGGTCCATGCCGCCGTCGTCGACCGGGACGGGCACGACGACGCCTCCCGCCGAGGCGATGGCCCGGCGGCCCGCGCGGTAGCCCGGGTTCTCCACGGCGACCCGCGGGACGGGGCCCGGGCCGGACCGTCGGGCGACCGCCTCGACCACCAGAGAGATCGCCTCCGCCGTGCCCCCGGTGACGACCACGCGCCCGGCGTCCGGCGCGAAGCCTCGGCTCAGGGCGAGCTGGTTCGCGACCTGGGCGCGCAGCGCCGGCTCCCCGGCCGGATCCGGGTAGGCGGCGACCAGCGGCTGCGCGGCCGCGTGCCGCCACGCCGCACGCCAGTCCCGCGCCGAGACGGCGGAGACCGCGGGAACGCCCGGCTGGAGGTCGACGACGGCGGTGGGTCGCGTCGTCGGGCCGGGAGCGGCGGCCGGACGGGGCCATGGTCGCGGTGCGGCGTCGGCGGATCGTGCGGTGTCGGTGGGGAGCACTCCGAGCGTCGCCGCGACGCGGGGGACCGCGCCGTGGCGGAGCACGACGTACCCCTCGCCGTCGAGCTGCTCGTAGGCGGCGGTCACCGTGCCCCGGGCGAGACCCAGCTCGGCGGCGAGCGCCCGGGTGGAGGGCAACGGGTCGCCCTCGGCCAGGCGGCCGTCGTGGACCATGCCGCGGACCAGGTCGGCGACCTGTGCGGCCTTGGTCGGGCGCGGGGGAGGAGGCATCGAGCTGGTCCATTCGATCGCGTCAGTTCTGGACTACACGGTAGTCCAGCAGGGTGCCTAGGTTCGGACGCATGACCACGACGACCACGTCCACCCCGCCCGCCGCACCGGCCGGCTGCCCGAGCCTGACCGTCGGCCGCAAGCCCGACCGTCAGAGCGAGGACCCCGCCGTGCTCGACGGGATCCTCGCCGACGGGTTCCTCGCCCACGTCGCCATGGTCCGCGACGGGTACCCGGTGGTGCTGCCGTACCTGTACGGCGTCGGCGACCTGGACGACGGGCTCGGCCGCCGCCTCCTGCTGCACGGGTCCACCGGCGGCGGGCTCTTCCTCGACGCGGGGACGGACGGCGTGCCCGTCTCCGTGGCGATCTCGCACCTGGACGGGCTGGTCTACGCCAGGTCGTTGAACGACAGCTCGGCCAACTACCGCTCCGCGATGATCGCCGGACGCGCCACCGTGGTCCCCCGCGAGCAGCGGGTCGAGGCGCTGTGGCAGATCGGCGACCACCTCATGCCGGGGCGCCGCGCCGAGGTGCGCGAGATGACCGCCAAAGAGGTCGCCGCCACGCAGGTGCTCCAGGTGCCGCTCGACCGGGTGAGCGTGAAGACCCGCTCGGGCGGCGTCGGCGAGCGGCTGGACGACGGCGAGGACCACGGCGTCTGGGCCGGCGTGCTCCCGCTCGCGGTCCGTGCCGGCACCCCGGTGCCCGGTGATCTTGCTGCCGGGACCCCCGTCGCGCCGTCGGTCGAGGCGCTGGTGGCACGCCTGGGCCGGGGGTAGGGGCCACGCGTGTCGGATTGGCTGTTCGCGCGAGCGGGACGGACCGGCGAGGATGGCCCGGTGCGCACCATCCGACAGAGCAAGAAGCTCCGCGGCGTCCGATACGACGTCCGTGGCCCCATCCTGACCGAGGCCCAGCGTCTCGAGGCCGAGGGTCATCGCATCCTCAAGCTGAACATCGGCAACACGGCGCCGTTCGGCTTCGAGGCACCCGAGGCGATCCTCGCCGACGTGGTTCACCACCTGCCCGAGGCGCAGGGGTACAGCGACTCGCGGGGCATCTACGAGGCCCGCACCGCCGTCGCGCAGTACTACCAGTCCCGTGGTCTGCGGGACACCATGGTGGACGACGTGTTCATCGGGAACGGCGTCTCCGAGCTCATCTCGATGGTGCTGCAGGCGTTCGTCGACGACGGCAACGAGATCCTCGTGCCCGCTCCGGACTACCCCCTGTGGACGGGCGCCGTGACGCTGACCGGTGGCACGCCCGTGCACTACGCGTGCGACGAGGCGAACGGATGGATGCCCGACCTGGCGGACATCGAGTCGAAGATCACCGAGAACACCCACGCCCTGGTGATCATCAACCCGAACAACCCCACCGGCGCGGTGTACAGCAAGGAGATGGTCGAGGCGCTCGTCGACATCGCACGGCGCCACGACCTCGTCGTCATGGCCGACGAGATCTACGAGAAGATCCTGTACGACGACGCCGTCCACCACCACGCCGCCACCGCCGCCGGGGACGACGTGCTGTGCCTGACGTTCAGCGGGCTGTCGAAGGCCTACCGGGTGTGCGGCTACCGGGCCGGGTGGGTCATGATCTCCGGGCCGAAGGAGACCGCGACCGAGTTCCTCGAGGGCCTCACGCTGCTCGCCAACATGCGCATGTGCGCCAACGTGCCGGCCCAGCACGCCATCCAGACGGCGCTCGGCGGCTACCAGTCCATCGACGAGCTCATCGTGCCCGGCGGGCGGTTCTACGAGCAGACGATGCTCGCGGACCGGCTGCTGAATGAGATCCCCGGGGTGTCCTCCGTGCGACCCCGCGGTGCGCTGTACTGCTTCCCGCGCCTCGACCCTGAGGTGTACGCGATCGACGACGACCAGGACTTCGTCATCGAGCTGCTGCGCGCCAAGAAGATCCTGGTCACGCACGGCACCGGGTTCAACTGGACGGCGCCCGACCACTTCCGGCTCGTGACCCTGCCCGACGTCGAGGTGCTCGAGGAGGCCATCGGCCGGATCGGGGAGTTCCTGGCGACGCGGCGGTAGACGGGTCGACCTGCGGCGGGACCAGTGCCGGACGTCACCCTTGACCCCGACGCGACGTCATAGTTCTCACTGGTCCCATGAGACTCGTCCCGATCGCCTACCTCTCCTCCTACACGCTGTCCCTGCTGGGCAACTCCGTCGCCGGGATCGCGCTGCCGCTGATCGTGCTCCAGATGACCGGGAGCGTGCTGGGGATGGGGGCGCTCGCTGCGGCGACCGCCGTCCCCGCGGTCCTCGCCGGCCTCTTCATGGGCGTGGTGATCGACCGGATCAACCGGCGCACGTCCTCGGTGCTCACCGACCTCGTCTCCGCAGCCGCCATCGCGGCCCTGCCGATCGTCGACCTGGTCAGCGGGCTCAACCTCGGCTGGTTCATCCTGTTCGGGATCATCGGGTCCGTCGGCGACGTGCCGGGCCTGACCGCGCGGGACGCCCTCCTGCCCGCGATCGTCCGGCACGGCAACATCTCCGCCGAGCGGTTGATGGGACTGCGGGAGAGCCTGGGGGCGGTGGCGATGCTGCTCGGCCCCGCGGCAGCTGGCACCCTCATGGTGGTGTTCGACGGCTCGACGGTCCTGTGGATCACCGCGGGGACGTCCCTGCTCGCCGCCCTCGTCACGCTCCTCGTCCCGCACCGGGTCGGTGACATCGTCCGCGACCTCCCCCAGGCCGACACGGACGCCGTGCCGGCGACCGGCTGGGCCCAGCTGCGGGAGGGGTGGCGCGTGCTGTTCCGCAGCCGGTTCCTCAGGGCGACCACGATGCTCAGCATCGTCTCGGTGGTGGTGCTGGCCGCGCTGCAGGGCCTGGTCCTGCCGGTCTACTTCACGCTCGCCGACCAGCCGGGCATGCTCGGGTACGTCCTGACGGCCCTGGCGGCGGGGATGCTCCTCGGCGGCGGCGCCTACGCGCTGCTCGGGGCGCGGGGACGGCGCCGGTGGTGGTTCGTCGCCGGGATCGTCGGGACCACCGTGGGCTTCGCCGTCGTCGCGACGCTCGCCTCGGTGTGGGTGGTGTTCGCCGGTGCGTTCGTCGTCGGGCTGTCCGGCGGGTTGTTCAGCAGCCTCGTCGGGGTGCTGATGATCGAACGCATCCCCGAGCAGATGCGCGGGCGCGTCATGGGGACGCAGAACTCGATGATGACCGCCGGGCCACCGCTCGGGATCGTCGTGGCTGCCGTCGTCACCGAGCTCGCCAGCCTGGAGGCGGCAGCGATCACGCTCGCGGGCGTGTGGTCGGTCGCCGCGGTGGTCGGGCTGTCCGTGCGGTCGCTGCGTAGCCTGGAACCCACGGAGGAGACGGAGGCGACGGTGGTGAGGACCGGTGCGTAGCAGCGAGCTGGCCCGGCTCGCCGGGGTCTCGGTGCGGACGTTGCGCCACTATCACCGGGTCGGTGTCCTCGACGAACCCGCGCGTGGCGGCAACGGCTATCGCCGCTATGACGTGCACGACCTGGTCCGCGTCCTGCGGATCCGGCGCCTGGCGGCCCTCGGGATCCCGCTCGCACAGGTGCCGGCCCTGCTCGAGAGGACGGAGACCGACGGCCCGGCGGCCGACTCCGACCAGCTCCTGGACGAGCTGGACCGGGAGCTGGCCGGCCAGATGGCCCGTCTCGCGCGTCAGCGGGAGGTGATCGCACAGCTCCGCGACCACCACGCGGCTCCCGACCTGCCGCCGGAGCTGGCACCCTTCTTCCGTGCCTCCCCGTCGGTGGGCGTCCTGGCGAGGATCGACCGTGACCAGACGGTCCTGCTGGCCCACCTGGCCGGCGAGGAGGGGATGCCCCACCTCGCCAGGCTCTACGAACGGCTCAGCGACGCCCTCCTCGCCGCGCGGGGGAGCGACCTGTCGGAGCGGTTCGACCGGCTCGGCCCCGACAGCTCGGACGCGGAGGTCACGGCCCTGGTCGACGCCTTCCTCGAGGTCTACGGTCCGGTCGTGGACGAGCTCGCTTCCGCCCGGGTCCCGCTTGACCTGGGCGGCACGGAGGACTACTTCACCGAGTTCACCGACACCCTGCTCAACGAGCAGCAGCTGCGGGCCTTCAAGCTGCTGGAGGCCCGGCTCGTGGAGCGGAGCACGAGGGACGAGGTCGCCGTCGAGCCGCCGCCTCAGACCAGGTCGCGCGGGATGCGCCGCTCCCAGTTCTGGGAGTAGACGCGCGGGTCGCCCTGCTGCGCGTCCAGCTCGTAGGCATCGAGCTGTGCGTTGACGAGGAACTCCTCGGCGGTGCAGGTCAGCACCGTGCGGGTCTCGCCCCGCACGGACGTCACGCGTTCCGACGGAAGCCGTACCACTCGCGGCGGCTGTCCCGCGAGCGACGCCACCACGGGCCCCGAGTGCCCGCAACAGCCGTGACGGCGGCCGGAAATCCGTTGCGCCGGCACGTCGTCGGTGGCATCCTCGTCGTCGTCCCCGCGGGCAGGCCGCGTGTGAGAGGGGGCGGGCGGAAGGATTCTCGGTGACGGACACGGACGGCGGTCCCTCGACCTCGCGCTGACCTCTGCTCGCCCGCACCCGGACCGGTGCACCTCCTGGCGGTGGACGACGTCGGCGCACGCCGCAGCGTCCCTCGGAGCTCCTGTGCCCACTACTCCCGCCGTCGTCCTGCACGACCTCACCTTCTCCTGGCCCGACGGGGCCACCCCGATCGCCGGCGTGTCCGGCGCCTTCGCCACGGGCCGTACCGGGCTGGTCGGCCTCAACGGCACCGGCAAGTCGACCCTGCTGCGCCTGATCGCCGGCCGGCTGACCCCCACCTCCGGCTCGGTCACCGTCGCCGGCACCGTCGACCACCTGCCCCAGCGGATCACGTTGGACACGGACGCGACCGTCGCCGACCTGCTCGGGGTGCGGCACGTGGTCGACGCCGTGCGCGCCATCGCCGACGGCGACGTCCGCCCCGAGCTGTTCGACGTCGTCGGCTCCGACGGGTGGGACCTGGAGGAGCGGGCGGTCGCCGCGCTCGACGCGGCCGACGTCCTCGCGGGGTCCTCTGCCGCGGCGTCGGCCGGCTCGTCGCCGGGTGGGGTGCTCGACCGCCGCGTCGGCACGCTGTCCGGCGGCGAGGCCGTGCTGACCGCCGTCACGGGCATCCGGCTCCGGGCGGCCGACGTGGTGCTGCTCGACGAGCCGACGAACAACCTCGACGGCCGTGCCCGCGAGCGCCTGCACGAGCTGGTGCGGACCTGGCGCGGCGCCCTGGTCGTGGTGTCGCACGACCGCGAGCTGCTCGAGCTCGTGGACGCGACGGCGGAGCTGCGCACGGGCGGACTGAGCACGTTCGGCGGTACCTACGCGCAGTACCAGGAGTGGCTGGCGGTGCAGCAGGAGGCTGCGCGCTCGACGTTGCGCGACGCCGAGCAGCGGCTCCGGCGCGAGAAGCGGCAGCGCATCGAGGTCCAGGAGCGCATCGCCCACTCCGAGCGCCAGGGCCGCAAGGACGTGGCTAACCGGAAGTACGTCAAGGCCGTGGTGGACGACCGGCGCAACGCTGCCGAGAAGTCGCAGGGGGCCCGTCGCGGCGCCGCCGCCGAGGCCGAGTCACGGGCCCGCGACGCCGTGGCCACCGCGGAGCGTGCCGTGCGCGACGACGACCGCATCGTCGTCGACCTCCCCGATCCTGACGTACCCGCCGGTCGCCGCCTCGCCGTCCTGCGCGGGGCCGACGGCCGCGAGGTCGTCCTCGCCGGACCCGAGCGCGTCGCGCTGACCGGCCCGAACGGCGTCGGCAAGACGACGCTGCTCGAGCAGCTGGTCGGCACCGGCGCGTCCAGCCCGGGCGCCGTCGGGCCATGCGGGGCCGGGCCCGACGGCGCCCCGCGGGCCACGGCGCAGCGGCTCACCGAGCGCGTGGGCTACCTGCCCCAGCGGCTGGACGGGCTGGACGACGCCGCGACGGTGCTGGACGAGGTCCGGCGCCGGGCGCCGCACGTCGTGCCGGGCGAGCTGCGCAACCGTCTGGCGCGGTTCCTGGTGCGCGGCGACCAGGTCGACCGGCCGGTGCGGACCCTCTCCGGCGGCGAGCGGTTCCGGGTGGCCCTGGCGAGCCTCTTGCTGGCCGACCCGCCGGCCCAGCTCCTGGTGCTGGACGAACCGACGAACAACCTGGACCTGGCCAGCGTCGACCAGCTCGTGCAGGCGCTGGCCGCGTACCGCGGCGGCCTGCTCGTGGTGAGCCACGACCGATCGTTCCTGGAGCGGGTCGGGCTGACGGCGGAGCTGGCGCTGGGGCGGGACGGAGCGCTGGCCGAGGTCAGGCGGTAGGGCACAAAGCATCGGACGACCGATGGCGGCTGCCGCGACGAAGCTCGCAATAGAGCACAGGGCGTGCCCTCCGCGTCACTCGCACGCAGGTGGCTAGGGTTGCGGTGCGTGAGGCTCAATAGAGTGTGGGTGCCCATAGGCGTCGTGCTGATCGTTCTTGGCTTGCGCAGGCCGGTGCAGTCCGAAGCGGCTGCAAAGACCCGGAGCTGTGGAGTGTGCGGTGCCGAAGGCGGGGGCCTTGCAGGAGAACTCCGTCCAGTACTGGACAACGGTTCGAGCTCCGTGCTGTGCGATGTGTGTTTGGCTCGAGACCTGCGTAGGTCTGACGTATCCGCCGGCTTGATCGTCCGAGCGGTGATGGCCGCATTTCTCGGGGCTCTGGTTGTCGGCCTCGCCGTTCAGCTCGTGGCGCGTCCTGGCCGAGAGGCGGATCCTCCTTCCCTGGCCAACACCATTCTTGGTGCATTCGCCTTCCTGAGCCTCAAAGGGATCGACGTTGCTGCCGCGATTGGCTTTCTCTCCGTCGTCGCTGCCATTTCTATCGCTGTTGCAGTCGTCCTGGACCGAAGTTCAGTACGGGCAGCGCAGCTCGCCGCCGCAGTCGAGGACAGGGAGGTCTATGACATGCGTGTCGCTCGTGAACTACTTCAAATCGAGAGGTTCGGAGCGTTCCAGTGGCTTGTCGTGCTAGTCCTGGCGGGCATGTGCAGTGGACTGGCGTTCAACCTCGTGAGAGGAAGCGCAGCAGAGGTGCCAGTCGGAGCTCTCGCCTTGGTGGTCGCGGCCTGGATGTTCGTCGAATGCCTTCGTCTGGAGAGAGTGACGCAGGTTGCGCGTTCGGCGCGAGAAAGCATGCGCTCGGGCGAAGTTGCCGTTGCGGCCGGTCGGCAACGAGCAGCCGCAGGGGAATCCCAGCGGGCAGCGTGGATCTATGCCTTGTCGATTCCGTTGGCGAGCGGGCTGGCTATCGCTGTTGCCACGTGGCCCGAAGCCTCGAATGCTGGAATTGGCTCGGGGCATATGAATCTAGTCTGGCAGGTGACCGCCGCACTGATTTTCGGGGCAGCAGTGGGAGTAGTAGGCATCCTGGCGACAGCGTCACTGGCCTTGTGCACTCAGTGGCGAGGGTGGATCTATTGCTTTGTGGGACTCTTGACGTTGTCATGGATCGTTTCGGGCGTCGGCGCGGCCGCACGCGTGGGGGTCGTCACCGGGCCCGAGGAGGGCCGTTTCGTAGCGGCGGCCGCCGCCTTTGCCGTGCTCTGGGTCGTCGCTGCAATCGGCGCCTGCGGCTCGGGACCGATGCGTGCCCTGGTGCGATTCGCCCTCCCCTTTGCGCGGCTGCAGAGTCGGTTCGAGAGGGCTATGGAGGGCCGCGGCCGTCCGGCATGACGGTCCTAGGCGGAACGCTGACGGAGGAATGATGTGCGGGCGGTGGGACATCGTCCCGGCGCCTGCCAGATGTCGCTGTTGGAGGAATCCTCCAAAGGCCGGGGGTGAGCGTTGGCCGCCGCACCGGGAGCCAGGACCGGGTGCCGACAACCTACGCTTGCGTAGGCTACGAAGGCGTAGGTTCGGCACCTGCTCGAGACACGGGCACCGGACCTCGACGCGGCGCAGCCGCCCGTCAGGGAAGGAGACCGTGTGAACCCCGACGCCTCTCAGGGCGCGGCAGCCGAGGAGGACCTCGTGCAGCTCGTCGCCCCGGACGGCCGCCGCACCGACGGTGAGCAGGCCGCGGCCTACCGCGACCGCGCGGCCCACCTCGGCACCGACGAGCTGCGGGCGATGTACCGCGACATGGTGCTGACCCGACGGTTCGACGACGAGTCGACGGCGCTGCAGCGCCAGGGCGAGCTGGGCCTGTACCCGCAGGGTCGTGGCCAGGAGGCCGCCCAGGTCGGCTCCGGGCACGCGCTGCACCCGCAGGACTTCGTGTTCCCCTCCTACCGGGAGCACGGCGTGCTGCAGGTCCGCGGCGTCGACCCCGTCGACCGGCTGCGCATCTACCGCGGCACCGAGCACGGCGGCTGGGACCCGGCCGACCACAACGTGCACCTCAACACCCTCGTCCTCGGCTCGCAGACCCTGCACGCCACGGGCTACGCGCTCGGCGTGCAGCGCGACGGGCTGGTCGGCACCGGCGACCCGCAGCGGGACACCGCCGTCGTGACCTACTTCGGCGACGGCGCCTCGAGCCAGGGCGACGTCAACGAGGCGCTCGTCTTCGCCGCCGTGAACAACGCCCCCGTGGTGTTCTTCTGCCAGAACAACCAGTGGGCCATCTCGGAGCCGACGTCGCGGCAGACGCGTGTGCCGCTGTACAAGCGCGGCGAGGGCTTCGGCATCCCCGGCGTGCGCGTGGACGGCAACGACGTCCTGGCCTCGTACGCGGTGATGGCCGAGGCGCTGGAACGCGCCCGCACCGGCGGCGGGCCCACGTTCGTCGAGGCGTACACGTACCGCATGGGCGCGCACACGACGTCGGACGACCCGACGCGCTACCGCGAGCGCGCCGAGGAGGAGGAGTGGGCGCTGCGCGACCCGATCGACCGGCTCGCCGCGCTCCTGCGTGCCGAGGACCGGTGGGACGACGCGTGGGCGGCCGACGTCGAGGCGCAGGCCGACTCGCTCGCCGAGCGACTCCGTGCCGACCTCCGCGCCCTCGAGGACCCGGCGTCGACGTCGATGTTCGAGCACGTCTACGCGACGCCCCACTCCCAGGTGGAGGCCGAGCGCGCCTGGTTCGAGGCGTACGAGCACGACACCGCCCAGGACGAGCGGGACAGCAGCAGGGAGGCCGCCCGATGAGCACGCAGACGATGACCTTCGCGAAGGCCCTCACGGCCGGGCTGCGCGCCTCGCTGGAGGCGGACGACCACGTGATGATCATGGGCGAGGACGTGGGCCGGCTCGGCGGCGTCTTCCGCATCACCGACGGCCTGCAGAAGGACTTCGGCGAGCACCGGGTCGTGGACACGCCGCTCGCGGAGTCGGGGATCGTCGGCACGGCGATCGGCCTGGCGATGCGCGGCTACCGGCCGATCTGCGAGATCCAGTTCGACGGGTTCGTGTTCCCCGCCTACGACCAGATCACCACCCAGCTCGCCAAGCTGCACTACCGCTCGCGCGGCGCGATCCGGCTGCCCGTGGTCGTCCGGATCCCGTACGGCGGCGGCATCGGTGCCATCGAGCACCACTCCGAGTCGCCCGAGGCGCTGTTCGCCCACACGCCGGGCCTCCGCGTGGTGTCCCCCGCGACGCCGCAGGACGCGTACGACATGATCCGCGCCGCCGTCGTCTCGCCCGACCCGGTGCTCTTCTTCGAGCCCAAGGGCCGGTACTGGTCCAAGGGCGAGGTCGACCTGGACAGCCCCGTCGCGACGGCCACGTCCGACGGCGGCACACCGGACCCGCTGGGCCAGGCCCGGATCGCCCGGGCCGGCACGGACGTGACGCTGGTCGCGTACGGCCCGACCGTCGCCACCGCGCTGTCGGCCGCCGACGCGCTGGCTGCCGAGGGCACCAGCGCAGAGGTCGTCGACCTGCGGTCGCTGTCGCCGATGGACGTGCCCGCCGTGGTGGACTCGGTGCGCCGGACCGGGCGCTGCGTCGTCGTGCACGAGGCCCCGACGTTCTTCGGCGCCGGTGCCGAGCTCGCCGCCCGCGTCACCGAGGAGTGCTTCTACTCCCTCGAGGCGCCCGTGCTGCGGGTCGGCGGGTTCCACACGCCGTACCCCGTGGCCAAGATCGAGCACGACTACCTGCCGAGCACCGACCGCGTCCTCGACGCCGTCGACCGCGCCCTGGCGCACTGACCGGCCCGCGAACGAGGAGACCGATGAGCACCCAGCGCTTCCCCCTCCCGGACGTCGGCGAGGGACTGACCGAGGCGGAGATCGTCGAGTGGAAGGTCGCCGTCGGCGACACCGTCGCGGTCAACGACGTCATCGTCGAGATCGAGACCGCCAAGTCCCTGGTCGAGCTGCCGTCGCCGTTCGCCGGGACGGTCGTGGCCCTGCTCGCCGAGGAGGGCACCACTGTCGACGTCGGCACCCCGATCATCGAGGTCGGCTCCGCGGACGCCTCCGCGTCCGAGCCCGCACCGTCCGGTGCGCCGGCCTCGCCGGGTGACTCGTCCGGCGGATCGACGAACGGCGAAGGTTCCGGGTCGGTGCTCGTGGGCTACGGGACGGGCGACGCCGCTGCCGGGTCGCGCCGCCGCCGTCGGCGCGCCGAGGAACCGGCAGCACCGGCTACCGCCGCCTCGAAGCCGGCCCCTGCACCGGCCCCTGCACCGGCCCCGTCGTCGGCCCCGGAGCGGACGCCGGGTATCGCCAAGCCGATGATGAGCGTCCCCGCCGCCGTCGACGGCGCCGGTGCCGCGTCGTCGGGCACGACGCCGGCCGGCCGGATCCGGGTGCTCGCCAAGCCGCCCGTGCGCAAGCTCGCCAAGGACCTGGGCGTCGACCTGGCCTCCGTGCAGCCGACCGGCCCCGGCGGGATCGTCACGCGCGAGGACGTCGTGGCCCGCGCGGACGCCGCCGAGCCGCGGACGCTCGCGACCTACCCGGACGACGACCAGCCGTGGCTCGCCTCGGGGTCCGTCACGAACGACGGCCGCCAGACGCGCGTGCCGGTCAAGTCGGTACGCAAGCGCACCGCCGAGGTGATGGTGGCCAGCGCGTTCACCGCCCCGCACGTCACCGTGTTCCGGACGGTCGACGTCACCCGGACCATGAAGCTCGTCGAGAAGCTCAAGGCCGACCGGGACTTCGCCGACGTGCGGGTGACCCCGCTGCTGATCGCCGCCAAGGCGGCGCTGCTGGCGATCAAGCGCCACCCCGAGATCAACGCGAGCTGGGACGACGAGGCCCGCGAGATCGTCTACAAGCACTACGTGAACCTGGGGATCGCGGCGGCGACCCCCCGCGGGCTCGTGGTGCCCAACGTCAAGGACGCGCACCGCCACGAGCTGCTGCCGCTCGCCCGTGCGCTTGCCGAGCTGACGGCGACGGCCCGGGCGGGGCGCACCAGCCCGGCCGACATGTCCGACGGCACCTTCACGATCACCAACGTGGGGGTCTTCGGCATCGACACCGGCACGCCGATCCTCAACCCCGGCGAGGCCGGCATCCTGGCCTTCGGCGCCATCCGGCAGCAGCCCTGGGTGCACAAGGGCAAGGTCAAGCCGCGCTGGGTCACCCAGCTCGCGCTGAGCTTCGACCACCGGCTGGTCGACGGCGAGCTCGGCTCGCGCTTCCTGTCCGACGTCGCGCGCGTGCTGGAGGACCCGGCCCACGGGCTCGTCTGGGGCTGACCGCCCCGCCGTCCACCACCCCTGCGTGCCGAACGTCGTGGTCCGGACCGCTGTGGCGCGCCAAAGCGGTCCGGACCACGACGTTCGGCACGGTGACGGTGACGGTGACGGGGGCGTGCACGTTTTTGTCCGCTCGTCCTCCGGCGCTCCCTCGGGCTGCCAGCATCGGGGCCAGGACGCCGTCGACCGACGGCACACGTGCGCAAGGAGGCACACATGGTGACCATGACTGGTCGACGGGTGCGCGGGGGCACCGCCGTCCTCGCCGCGAGCGCGCTGGCGCTCACCGGCTGTGCGGGCGGGGCCGACGGAGACGCCGGCGACGACGGCGCGGCGACGATCACGTTCGCGTGGTGGGGTGACGCGACCCGCGCCGACCGGTACGAGGAGGCGATCGACCTCTTCGAGGAGCAGAATCCCGGGGTGACGATCCAGACGTCGTACGCCGGCTGGGGTGACTACTGGACGGCACGCAACACCGAAGCGGCCGGCGGCGCTCTGCCGGACGTCTTCCAGATGGACGTCGCCTACCTGCGGCAGTACGGCGCGACGGGACAGATCCAGCCGCTCGACCAGTACGTGGGCGAGCAGATCGACATCTCCTCGTTCCCGGAGTCGGTGATGCCGGCGACGAAGATCGACGACCAGATCTACGGCATCCCCACGCAGACGACGATCCTCGGGACCTTCTTCAACAACGACCTGCTGGACCAGGTGGGTGTGGACGTGCCGTCGGGTGACCTCACCTGGGACGAGTACGACGCGTTCCTGGGCGAGGTCGGCGCGGCGGGTGCCGACGCCGACCCCCGGATCGAAGGGTCGGTCCAGTACGTGCAGATCTGGTCCGTCTTCGAGATCTGGCTGCTGCAGCAGGGCAAGTCGCTGTACGCCGAGGACGGTGGGTTCGGCTTCACCGAGGCGGACCTGGCGGCCTGGTGGGGCCGGGCGGCGCCACTGTTCGCGAACGGCGGGTTCATGGACCCGGGCAGGGCCGAGCAGATCGAGAGCGACCCGCTGAGCGCGCAGTACACCGCCAGCGAGATCAGCTTCTACAACTTTCTGGTGCGCTTCACCGAGGGCACCGGCGGCGACGAGTTCTCGATGACGGGCGTCCCCGCCGACGACCCGGCGAACCGGGGCGTCTACCTCAAGCCCGGTCTGCAGCTGTCGATGTCGGCCCAGACCGAGCACCCGGAGGTCACGGCGGAGTTCATCGACTTCCTCACGAACGACCCGGCCGTCGAGGAGATCTTCGAGATGTCCCGCGGTGTGCCTATCTCGGCCGGCGCGCGCGAGGGGATCCAGGCGGAGGGCCTCGACCAGGAGATCCTGGCGTACTGGGAGTCGGTCGAGGCCACGGCGATCGACGCCCCCGCGCCGCCGCCCCAAGGTGCGGGTGCCGTCGAGGCGGAGTTCACCCGCATCGCTCAAGACATCGGCTTCGGTGCCCTGTCCGTCGAGGACGGTGTCGAGCAGTTCTTCCTCGCCGGCACCGACCTGCTGGGATAGGGCGACCCACGAGACGTGGCCGCCGGCACGGGCCCTGATCCCGTGCCGGCGGCCACTGCGCTGCCGGCTGCGCGTCGAGATGCCGAGGTGCCGCTCAGACCGCGGCGACGGCCCCGCACGACTCCCGGACGGTGAGCCGGGGGAGCAGCTCGACGTGCCGCGGGGGCCGCCGGTCGCCGCCGTCCTCGGTGAGCCGGTCGACGAGGAGCCGCAGCGCCTCGCGACCGAGCTCGCGTCGGGGCGGGGTGACGGTGGTGAGCGGCACCGCCGCGAGCTCGGCGTTCTCGTCGTCGTAAGCGACGACGGCGAAGTCGTCCGGCACTGTGACCCCCCGGTCGAGCGCGACCTCGAGCAGGCGGGCCGCATGGTCGTCGGTGTGCACGAACGCGGCGCGCGTCCCTGTCGCGAGGCAGTCGTCCAGGAACGACTCGAGCTCGGCACGCAGCCTCGCGGGGTCGTCGTCGCCCTTGGACAACGAGACGTCCGGCCCGGCGACCAGGCCGAGGCGCTCGACGGCGGTCGTGAAGCCGTCCCGCACGTGGCGTGCGGTCGGCGTGCGGTCGTAGACGGCGACGGCTACCTGCCGGTGACCGAGCCCGTGCAGGTGCTCGACGGCCACCACGGCACCGTGGGCGTGGTCCGTCCGTACGAGGTCGAGCTCGCTGAGGCTCGTGGTGCCGTCGATCCGCCGTTCGACGAGCACGACGGGTACGGGGATCGATCGCAGCCAGGCGGCGAGCTCCTCCGAGGTCCGCCCACGAGTGGTGGGGGCGACGGCCAGCGCCGTGGCACCGAGAGAGAGCAGGCGGTCGACCTGGGTGGCCTCCACCTCGGGGCGGTAGTGGGAGACACCGAGGACGAGGCGGACGCGGAGCGCGGGAGCGAGGGCCTCCATACCGCGCACGACGTCGGGGAAGTGAGCGGTGGTGCTCGGCACGACCAGCCCGACGAGAGCTCGCGCCGCCTGCGGCCCACGGTTCGCGCTGAGCGCGATCGCGCCGCCGTGCACCCGCGCGAGCCGGCCCGCGCGGTCGAGCTCGATGATGTCGCGGCGGACGGTCACCTCGGAGACGCCCAGGTGGGTCGCGGCCTCGCCGGAGCGGACGCTGCCGCGCAGCGCGATCTCACGCAGCAGGTACTCGTGCCGTGCGCGGGGCAGGTGCATGGATCTCCCGTCTCCGTCGACGTCGGTCGCGCGCCGTGGTCTCGTGGCGGTCCGGACCCCAGGACTGTAGCGCGGACGGTGGGCGGCTGATCGAAAATGTCCGAGCGGACGACATCGGCTCCGCACGCACGCAGGATGCCGACGTGACGGATGCAACGACAGCGGTGGTCACCGCGGCACTGGAGCCGACCCGACGGTGGGAGCGGCAGCACTGGCTCGCCACGGCCGACAGGCTGCTCGCCGCCGTCGAGCCGTACGCGTCGTCGGGGCGCTCCCTGATCCGGCTGCCGGGGCCCACCAGCGCCTCGGGAGCCTGGAGCGACGGGCTCGAGGGGTTCGCGCGCACGTTCCTCCTCGCGGCGTTCCGCGTGCGGGGCGAGCAGGGGGCCGACCCGCACGCGCTGCTCGAACGCTATGCCGAGGGGCTGCGGCACGGTACCGATCCCGCCGGCGCCGAGCGGTGGCCCCGGATCGACGAGCGTCGGCAGGCCGTCGTCGAGGCGGCATCCGTCGCGATCGGGCTGTCCGAGACGCGCCCGTGGCTCTGGGACCGGCTCGACGACGCCACCCGCGGCCACGTCGTCGACTGGTTGGCGGGCATCGTCGGCACCAGCGGCTACCGCAACAACTGGGTCTGGTTCCAGAACGTGGTCGAGGCGTTCCTCGCCTCGGTCGGCGGCCCGTGGGACCAGGCCGACCTCGACCGCAACGAGGAGCTCGCCGAGGGCCTCTACGTGGGAGACGGCTGGTACTCCGACGGCCGCGGACGCGACGGGCGGCGCCAGTCGTTCGACTACTACGCGGGATGGGCGTGGCACCTGTACCCGCTGCTGCACGCGCGGATCGAGGGCCGTCCGCTGGATCAACGGCACGCGGAGCGGCTGCACGCCTACCTCGGGCAGGCGCAGCACCTCGTCGGCCCGACCGGCGCGCCCGTGCTCCAGGGAAGGTCGATCACCTACCGGTTCGCGATGCTGGCGCCCTTCTGGGCCGGGGCGCTCGCGGGCTCGACGCCGCTGCCACCGGGTGCGACGCGGGCGATCACCTCCGCCGTCGCTGAGCACTTCGCGGCCGCGGGGTCCGTCGACGAGCGTGGGCTCCTCACCACGGGGTGGCACCACCGGTACGACGGCGTGCGTCAGCTCTACAGCGGCGGCTCGTCGCCGTACTGGGCGAGCAAGGGCTTCCTCGGGCTGCTGCTCGACGCCGACGACCCGGTGTGGACGGCCGCGCCCGAGCTGCCGCCGTCGTGGGCGGAGGACCGCGTCACCGCCCTGCCCGTGCCGGGCTGGCTGGTGTCCACGACGCCGGGCGACGGCATCGTCCGGGTCCTGAACCACGGGTCGGACCGGTTGCTCGAACCGGTCGTGCAGCAGCGTGCCGACGACCCGTTCTACCGCCGGTCGGGCTACTCCAACGTGACGTCGCCGCAACTGACGACCGACGCCGTCGCGGCGCCCGTCGAGTCACATGTCGCGCTGCTCGACGGTTCGGGGGCCCCGTCGCACCGCGACGGCATCGACCGGGTCCGGCTGTCCGAGGACGTCGCCGTCTCCAGGTCGCGCGTGCACTGGCTCGACCTGCCGGGCGGCCGGCCGAGCGACGCGGCGGTGTGGTCCTCGATGCGACGCGGACCGTTCGTGACCACGGCGGCGGTCGTCCGTGGCCGGTTCGAGGTGCGGCTCGCCTGGTGGGACCCGGTGCGTGCCGCCGTCGGGCTGCCGCCCGCGACCCCGGTCCCCGCCGCCGCCCTGGACGCGGAGGCGGCCTGGCCGGCCGACCTCGGACCCTGGCACGTGCACGTCGGCGGCTGGCCGCTCGCGGCGGGGCGCGGCCGGGACCTGCACGTCGAGACCGACGTGGACTGGGTGCGGGTGACCCGGCAGGACGGCACCTCGTCGCTGGTCCGCGGGCTGCGGGGCCTCGACCGCGCCGGCACGACCTTCCGCACCGGTGCCGACCCGTACGGGGAGGCGTCCGTGACCCCGTGGGTGCGCAGCCGGTCCACGGTCGGCCCCGGCGACGTCTCGGCGGCGCTCGTCGTGCTCAGCGGGCGCGGCACCCCGTGGGTGCGCGACGTCGACGCGGTGACCGAGGTGCGGCACGACGAGGGCGAGGTCCACGTCGTGTGGCGGGACGGTCGGGTCGACACCCTCTCCGTGACCGACGCGGCCGACGCATGAGACGTCTGCGTGCCGCCTTCGCGCTGCGACAGCCCGAGCTCCTGCCCGACCTGTTCGACGCCACGGCCCGCGATCGCCTCGTGGCGGTGGCGGACGTCGCCCCGGAGGCCGTCACGGCCGCCGACGGCGAGGGCGTCGACCGTGTGCTGCGCGACGTCGAGGTCCTGGTGACCGGTTGGGGAGCGCCTCGTCTCGACGCGGAGCTGTTGGCCCGCGCGCCGCGGTTGCGCGCGGTGGTGCACGCGGCCGGGTCGGTGAAGAAGTTCGTCACCGAGGAGG
This sequence comes from Isoptericola halotolerans, assembly GCF_003003075.1. Taxonomy (GTDB): domain Bacteria; phylum Actinomycetota; class Actinomycetes; order Actinomycetales; family Cellulomonadaceae; genus Isoptericola; species Isoptericola halotolerans_A. The sequence goes on from NZ_PVTX01000001.1 coordinate 245,834, forward strand.
TCTGGACGCGGGGGATCGACGTCTCCAGCGCCGCGACGGCGAACGCCCGACCGGTCGCGGAGTACACGCTCGCGATGATCCTCCTGGCCGGCAAGCGGGTGCTCGAGTCGGCGGCGGCGTTCGACCGGCATCGGTCCTTCACCGGTTGGCACCTGCCGCCGCACGGGAACAACGGGCTGGTGGTCGGCCTCGTCGGTGCCTCGCGCACCGGCCGCCAGGTCCTGGAGCTGCTCGCGCCGTTCGACACGGACGTGCTGCTGCACGACCCGTTCGTCGACGCCGCGGAGGCGCGCTCCCTGGGGGCCACCGCCGTCGGGCTCGACGAGCTGCTGCGCCGGTCCGACGTCGTCTCCCTGCACGCCCCCGCGCTGCCCGAGACGTACCGCATGATCGGTGGGCGTGAGCTCGCGCTCCTGCGCGACCACAGCACGCTGCTCAACACGGGACGCGGGCAGCTGGTCGACACCGCCGCGCTCACGTCCGAGGTGCTCGCCGGCAGGCTGCGGGCGATCCTCGACGTCACGGACCCGGAGCCGCTGCCCGCGGACCACCCGTTGTACGGGGCGCCCGGTGCGTTGCTGACGCCGCACGTCGCCGGGTCGTCGGGCAACGAGCTGCGCCGGCTCGGGGACAGCGCCGTCGCGGAGGTGGAGCGGCTGGCCGCGGGCCGGGGACTCGCGCATCCCGTCCGGCCCGAGCACCTGGCCCGGACGGCCTGACGTGCCGTCCACCTGGCCGCGTCCGGTTTTGATCGTTTGACCGCGGGGCCGCCACGGACCTCCCACCCTGAGGGTGTCCATCGAGGGGCACGACAACCCGTCACGAAGGAGTGACCACCATGGCCGACGTCAGTCGCCGAACCGTCCTGACCAGCGCCCTGACCGCAGGCGCCGCCACCGCGCTCGGGTCACAGGCCGCCCAGGCCTCGCCGGTGGCGGCGCAGGCCGCCGCCACGCCAGACCTCACGGGTCACGACCCCGTCGACGTGCGGTGGCTGGAGGGCACGCCCGCGGCGCTCGCCGCCGGGACCACGTGGGGCGTGCCCTGGCCGCGGGGTGCGCTCGGGACCAACCAGCGGTTCGCCCTGACGGCCACCACCGGCGAGGACGTCCCGCTCCAGACGTGGCCGACCGCCTGGTGGCCCGACGGCTCGGTGAAGTGGACGGCGCACGCGGTGAGCGGCGACGCCCCACGGGCCGCGTCGTACCGGCTCGGGCCCGGCCGACCCGCACGGCCGGAGGTGGCCGTCGTCGTCTCCGAGCGGCACGACCGGGTCGTCGTCGACACGGGGACCATCGAGGTCGTCTTCGCGCGTCACGGCCAACGCGTCGTGCGCACGATCACCCGGGACGGCGAGGTGATCGCCCGTCACGGGCGGCTCGTCGCCTCGCGGCAGGACGCCGCCGACACGGACGACCCGCGCAGCGTGCGGTACGAAGACTTCGACGGCACGGTCGAGGACGTCACGGTCGAGCAGGCCGGCCCGGTCCGGGCCGTGATCAAGGTGGAGGGCAAGCACCGCCGCGGGGCGCGCGAGTGGCTGCCCTTCGTGCTGCGGTTCGCGTTGTTCGCCGGCTCGGACGGCATCCGGCTGGTCCACACCTTCTTCTACGACGGTGACGAGGAGCGCGACTTCGTCCGCAGCCTGGGGGTGCGGTTCACCGTCCCGATGCGCGGGGAGCTCTACGACCGGCACGTCCGCCTCGCCGGCACGGACGGCGGCGTCCTCGCCGAGGCGGTCCGAGGGATCACCGGGCTGCGGCGCGACCCCGGGGAGGCGGTGCGGGCCGCGCAGGTCGACGGTCGGGCCCTGCCGGACCCCAGCACGTGGGACACCCGCGTCACGGACCGGCTGCACTGGATCCCCGCCTGGGGCGACTACAGCCTCTCCCAGCTCACGGCGCACGGTTTCGAGATCCGCAAGCGCACGGGGAACGGGCATTCGTGGGTCCGGTCCGACGCCGGGACCCGCTCGGCGGGCCTGGCCTACGTCGGCACGCCCTCGGGCGGGCTCGCCTTCGGCATGCGCAACTTCTGGCAGCTGCACCCCACCGAGCTCGAGATCTCCGGGGCCGCGGGCGACGAGGCGGAGGCCACGGTCTGGATGTGGTCCCCCCGCGCCGACGCCATGGACGTGCGGTTCTACCACGACGGCATGGGGCAGGACACGTACGAGGAGCAGCTCGACGCGCTCAACATCACCTACGAGGACTACGAGCCCGGCTTCGGCACGCCGTACGGCGTCGCCCGCACGACCGAGCTGATGTTCTGGGCGCTGCCCGCGACGCCCACGCCGGCCCGGTTCGCCGAGCTCGCCGAGGCCAGCGCGACGCCACCGCTGCTGGCGAGCAGCCCGCAGCACAACCACTCCACGGGGGTGTTCGGCTCCTGGACGCCGGTCGACCGCTCGAACGCCGCGAAGGCCGAGCTGGAGGACCGGCTCGACGCGATCCACCGGTACCACCTCGAGCAGGTGGACCAGCGCTCCTGGTACGGGTTCTGGGACTACGGGGACGTCATGCACTCCTACGACGGCGACCGGCACCAGTGGCGGTACGACGTCGGCGGGTACGCGTGGGACAACTCGGAGCTGTCGACGGACATGTGGCTCTGGTACCACTACCTGCGCACCGGCGACGCCGCGGCGTTCCGGTTCGCCGAGGCCATGACCCGGCACACGGGGGAGGTGGACGTCTACCACCTCGGGGTCTGGAAGGGCTTGGGCACCCGGCACAACGTCCAGCACTGGGGCGACAGCGCCAAGCAGGTTCGGATCAGCAACGCCAACTACCGGAGGTTCTACTACTACCTCACCGGCGACGAGCGCTGCGGGGACCTGCTGCGCGAGCTGGTCGACTCCGACCGGACGTACCTGGAGCTCAACGCGACGCGCAAGATCGACGGTTCGACCGGCGAGTACGACCCGGACCCACGGGCCCTGCCGCTGGGCACCACGACGGACTGGGGCGCCATCGCCGGCGCGTGGCTCACGGAGTGGGAGCGTCGCGGCGACCCGGAGGCGAAGCGGCGGCTGCTACGCAGTGCGCGGTCGATCGCCGCGCTGCCCAACGGCTGGGTCCAGGCCGGCACCACGTACAACCTGCACGACGCCGTCTTCAGCTCGGGCGACGAGAAGGCGGTCGCCGTCGGCAGCCTCAGCTCCGTCTTCGGCCTGATCGAGGTCATGACCGAGCTCCTCGACCTGGTCGACGAGCCCGAGGTCGAGGCAAAGTGGGTGGAGTTCTGCCGCCTGTACAACGCCTCCCGGGAGGAGCAGGCGGAGGTCACGGGGGAGCACTGGGGCAGCCTCAACCTCCGCCAGTCGTACTCCCGGGCGACTGCCTACGCCGCGGTGAAGCTTGAGGACGACGCCCTGGCGGACCGCGCGTGGCAGGAGCTGCGCACCGGTCACGCCGGCTACCCGGACGACCACGACTGGGGAACGCGACGGATCGAGCCGCCCGCCGTGCTGCGCCCTGTCGACGAGGCGGACTTCTCGACCAACGCCAGCGCGCAGTACGGCCTGGCGGCCATGCAGTGCCTCGCGCTGGTCGGAGACCGCCTGTGAGGCGCTTGCGGCGGGACGTCAGGGCCCGAGCGCCCCGACCGGGATGACCGGAACACCGTCGTCGCGGCGATACCCGTACCCCGTCGCCGTGATCACGGCGTCGGGGGCTACGGACGCGGCTTCCCGTGCGGGGCGATCCGTGTCGTGGCGCACTGCCGTCGCGGCTTCCTGGGCGGTCGCTGTCTTGCCGCACGCCTTCGGCCCCTCGATCAAGACGGCCCCGGACGTCTGCAGAGCGATCCTCAACTCATCGTCGACGACACGGCGTCTGTACTCCACCGCTCCTCATCAAGGACTGGACCGACAGGTTGCACCGGTTCTGATCGACAGGTTGCACTGCGCGTCGCGTCTCACAGCGCCGGCGTCCGGGAGCGCCGGCGGGCCCCTCTAGTCTGGTGAGGTGACCTCCACAGCTCCCGCCGGCCAGCGCCCGCGCGGCACCGCGCCCGCGCCCGCCCGGCCCTGGTGGATCATCGCCGCCGGGCCGGGCGCCGTCGTGGCCGCGATCCTCGCGCTGCTCCTCGCGGGCTCCTGGTCCGGGGCCTTCGAGGCGCTCGGGACGTTCTCCGACCCGGGGGCCGTCGCCCGCTGGGGGTCGCCCCTCGCCACCGTCCTGGCCGAGCTCGGCGTGGCCGTGACGCTCGGCAGCCTGTTCGCGGCGGCGTGCCTCGTGCCGCCCGGGCGGGCGCAGGCGCGCCTGCTCGACGTCGCGGGGTGGGCCGCCGCGGTGTGGGCCGTCGCCGCGGTGGTCGAGCTGGTCCTGCAGTACGCCGTGGTCTCGGCTCTGTCGCCCACGGCGGGCAACTTCGGGCAGGGCCTGACGCAGTTCGTGACCGACGTCGAGCTCGGCCGCATCTCCCTCGGCATCATCGCGCTCGCGGCGGTGACCTCAGGGGTCGCGCTCGCCGTGCGGGGTCCGGTGGGTGCGCTCTGCACGGCGCTGCTGCCCGTCGCGGCGCTGACGCTGCAGTCCACCACCGGCCACGCCGCCGGGGCGGCCGACCACTTCCTGGCGATCGGCGCGATGTGGCTGCACCTGATGGGCGCCGCGCTGTGGCTCGGCGGGCTCGCGGCGCTGGCCGTCCTCGTCGTCGGCCGGTTCGACGACGTCACCACCGCCGCCGTCGCGCGGTACTCGCCCGTCGCGGCCTGGTGCCTGGTCGCGGTCGGGGTGTCCGGCGTCGCCAACGCGTGGATCCGGATGGAGGGGTTCGACGACCTCGCGACGAGCTATGGCGTCCTGCTGGTCGTGAAGATCGTCCTGACCGCTGCCCTGGGCGTGCTCGGGTGGGCGCACCGCACCTGGATCGTCGGCCGGCTGGCGCGCGGGGCGTCCGCGGTGCGCCGGCTGTTCTGGCAGCTCCTCGCCGTCGAGCTCCTCGTGATCGGTGCGGTCTCCGGGGTGGCGGTGGCGCTCGGGTCCACCGCGCCGCCGGTGCCGGACGAGGTGCCCACGGACGCCTCGCCCGCCTACCAGCTCACCGGCTACGCGCTGCCCCCGGAGCCGACGGCGACGCGCTGGCTCACCGAGTGGGCCGTGGAGCCGATCCTCGCGTTCGCCTGCGTCGCCGGGATCGTCGTCTACCTGCGCTGGGTGGTCCGGCTGCGGCGCCGCGGCGACCGGTGGCCCCTGGGGCGGACGCTGACGTGGTGCGCGGGGATGCTCGTGCTGATCTGGACCACCAACGGCGCCCCGACCGTCTACGGGCACGTCATCTTCAGCGGCCACATGGTCCAGCACATGACCCTGGCGATGCTGGTGCCGCTGCTGCTCGTGCTCGCCGCCCCGGTCACGCTGCTGCTGCGCGCGGTGCCGGCCCGCAAGGACGGCTCGCGGGGGCCGCGGGAGTGGGTGCTGGCGCTGGTCCACTCCCGGGTGGGCACCTTCCTCGCGCAGCCGGTGGTCGCCGCCGTGCTCTTCGCGGGCGGCATGATCGCGTTCTACTTCACGCCCCTGTTCGAGCTCGCCCTGACGAACCACCTGGGGCACCTGTGGATGATCGTGCACTTCACGATCGTCGGGTACCTCTTTGCCAACGCCCTCGTCGGCATCGACCCGGGTCCGCAGCGTCCCGGCTACCCGATGCGTCTCGTGCTGCTGTTCGCCACGATGGTGTTCCACGCGTTCTTCGGCGTGGTGCTGACCACCGGGACGTCCCTGCTCGTGGCGGACTGGTACGGCAACATGGGCCGCGACTGGGGCCTGAGCGCCATCGCCGACCAGCAGCGCGGCGGCGGCATCGCGTGGGGCATCGGTGAGCTGCCGACGCTCGCGCTGGCGATCATCGTCGCCGTGCAGTGGACCCGGTCGGACGAGCGGGAGGCCCGGCGTCGCGACCGGCAGGCCGAGCGCGACGGCGACGCGGAGCTCACCGCCTACAACGACATGCTGGCGCGGATGGCCGACCAGGACGAGACCGCCGGCCGCTGACGCTCCGACCGGCCGACGCGCCGGCACGTGCCCGACGGGCCGTCAGAACAGCCCGTCGAGGACCCGCGGCGCCAGGCCGAGCGCCGTCGTCGTCGCCAGGCCGTCCGCGACCGTCACCGTCCGCACGCCCGGCATGGGCTCGGTGAGGACGAACGGGTCGTCCGCGCCGGGCCCCGGGGCACGGACGATCTCCGTGACCGACCAGCGGCTGCGGACCGTCGGCCGGCCGGTGCCGAGCAGCGCCGCCGTCTCGCGCAGCAGCAGCTCGTCGACGTCCTCCGAGCGGCCCGTCGCGTCCGCGGGCGCCCGCCCGTCGCCGACGACGACGGAGCCGTCCTGCTGCGCCGTGAGCGTCAGGTGGATCTCGGCCGCGAGCAGCTCGGGGTGCCGGGTGCGCAGGCGCTCGCGGACCTCGCCGAGCGCGCGGCTGTGCAGGTAGGCGCCGTCGCGCACGAGCGTGCTCGCGCCGACCAGCACGGGACCGGTGGCGAGCCGCTCGGCCGGTGGGCCGCCGTCGGGCAGCGGGGGCGCGATCCGCAGCATCTGGCGACGCACGGGCAGGAGGCGGTCGCCGACCTCGCCGAAGAGCTGCCCGACGTCGTGCCCGACCGCGACCACGACGCGCTTGGCGACGACCTCCCCGCGCGAGGTCCGCACGAGGGTGCAGCCGCTGCCGGCGTCGAAGGTCTGGGCAGCGGTCGACCAGGCGACGTGCGCCTGGGGGCGCCCGCCGAGCCAGTCCGCGACGATGCCGAGCGCCGCCGCGGGCTCGACCCGCAGGTCGAGGGGCAGGAACACGCCTCCGACGGCGTCGGCCACGGGCGTGCGGTCCGCGACCTCGCGGCCCGTCAGGAGCGTGGCGTCCCCGGCGCGCGCGGCGACGAGGTCGTCCAGGACGGCGAGCTCGTCCGGGTGCCCGGCGGCGACGACGGCGCCGCACTCCCGGACGCCGAAGCCCGCCTCGCGGCCGAGCTTCAGCCAGCGTTCCCGGGAGGCCAGGGCGCAGGCGAGCGCGGTGGTGTCCTGGGTCGTGATGGCGAGGTGACCACCGCGCCGAGCGGCGCTGCCGACCGGTCGCCGGGCGGCGTCGACGACGAGCACCGACAGCCCGCGCGCGTGCGCCTCGACGGCGTGCGCGAGCCCGACCGCACCCGCTCCGACGACCGCGAGGTCGACCTTCGCAGGGAGCGGGGGCTGCGCGCTGTCGTGGTTCACGTCCAGAATCTGCCTGAGCACATGGCCGGCGTTCAAGGCGGGGATGGCCTGTGGACAAGGTGTTCGGCCAGTGTTCACCTGCGGTTCGGTCCGGCGTTCCCGCAGGGTCGCGCCGGCCCTCCGCCGGCCCTCCGCGAGGCCCTCCGCGGGGCCCTCCGCGGGGCCGTCCGTGGGCCCGTCCGCCGGGCGGTCCCGGGCAGTTGTGGTAGACCCGTCTGCGTGACCCAGGACACCTCGGCGGACGCCGCTCCGCACCCCCAGACCCCGTTCCACGACCTCGACTCCTACCTCGCGCTCGGGCGCGTCGGAGGGCTGGTGCTCAGCCCCGACGGCACCCGGCTCGTCACCGCGGTGCAGAGCCTCGACCCGGGGCGCACCGGCTTCGTCTCGGCGCTGTGGGAGGTCGACCCGGCCGGCGAGCGCCCGGCCCGGCGCCTCACCCGCAGCGCCAAGGGCGAGTCCTCCGCAGCGTTCACGGCCGCCGGTGACCTGCTGTTCACCTCGGCCCGCCCGGACCCGGACGGCACGCCGGACGACGACGCCCGCGCCGCGCTGTGGAGCCTGCCCGCCGGGGGCGGCGAGGCACGCGTGGTGGCGACCGCTCCCGGTGGCCTCGGCGGCATCTGCACGGCGCGGGACGCCGACGTCGTGTCGGTGACGGCGCCGGTGCTGCCATCGGCGGCGGACCTCGCCGAGGACGCCGGTCTGCGCAAGACCCGCAAGGACCTCAAGGTGGACGCCGTCTGGCACACGGGCTACCCGGTGCGGCACTGGGACCACGACCTGGGCCCGGACGCGGACCGCCGGTTCGCGCTGTCGCTCGGCCGGCTCGCCGAGGGGGAGCAGGCCGAGCTGCGCCAGCTGACCGGGGCCGGCCGCCAGCTCGACGAGGCGGGAGCCGCGCTGTCGCCCGACGGTGCGACGCTCGTGACCTCCTGGACGGTGGACGACGCCGGTGCCGCCCGGCGCGAGACGCTGGTCGCCGTCGACACGGCCACGGGGGAGCGGCGCACCCTGGTCGACGACCCCGACGCCGAGGTCGGCTCGCCCGTGGTCTCGCCGGACGGGCGCTGGGTGGCCTACGTGACCTCGACGATCACCTCGCCGACCGAGTCGCCGGTGGTGCGGGCGGGTCTGGTGGCGCTGGACGGCAGCGGTGAGCCCCAGGTCCTGGCCGACGACTGGGACCGCTGGCCCACGTCGCTGGCGTGGCTCCCCGACTCCTCGGGCCTGCTGGTCACGGCGGACGAGGACGGCCGCGGCCCGGTGTTCCTGCTGACCTTCGACGGCGCCCCCGGTGCGGGGTCGGTGACGGTCGAGCGGGTCACGGCGGACGCCGCGACGTTCACCGACGTCCAGGTGGCACCGGACGGCTCGGCGTCCTACGCGCTGCGCACCTCGTACGCGGCACCGTCGGAGCCCGTCCGGGTCGACCTGGCGGCGTTCGTGGCGTCCGGCGCACCGGGGGAGCGCGAGCCGGTGGTCGCCGTCGTCCTCCCGTCGCCCGCGCCGGCGCCGGAGCTGCCGGGCACGCTCACCGAGGTGGAGACGACGGCGGAGGACGGCTCGCGCGTGCGGGCCTGGCTCGCGCTGCCGGCCGGTGCCTCGGCCGCGGATCCGGCGCCGCTGCTGCTGTGGATCCACGGCGGGCCGCTGAACTCGTGGAACGCCTGGTCGTGGCGCTGGAACCCGTGGATCATGGTCGCCCGCGGGTACGCGGTGCTGCTGCCGGACCCGGCGCTGTCCACCGGGTACGGGCAGGAGTTCGTGCAGCGCGGCTGGGGCGCGTGGGGCGACAAGCCGTACACCGACCTGCTGGCGATCACCGACGCCGCCGAGGCGCTCGACGAGATCGACGCCTCGCGGACCGCGGCGATGGGCGGCTCGTTCGGCGGGTACATGGCGAACTGGGTGGCGGGGCACACGGATCGGTTCCGCGCGATCGTCACCCACGCCTCGCTGTGGGCGCTCGACCAGTTCGGCCCGACGACGGACCACGCCTACTACTGGGCGCGCGAGATGACGCCGGAGATGGCCGAGGCGCACAGCCCGCACCGGTACGTCGGTGACATCCGCACGCCGGTGCTGGTGGTCCACGGCGACAAGGACTACCGGGTGCCGATCGGCGAGGGGCTGCGGCTGTGGCGCGAGCTCCTGGCCGACTCCGGGCTGCCCGCCGCCGACGACGGGACCACGGTGCACCGGTTCCTGTACTTCCCGACCGAGAACCACTGGGTGCTCACGCCGCAGCACGCGAAGGTCTGGTACTCCGGCGTGCTGGCGTTCCTGGCCGAGCACGTGCTCGACGTGCCGGAGGGCGAGGGCGACAGGGTCCTGCCGACCACGCTCGGCTGAGGCCCCACGCCGAGGCGCCCCGCCGGGATGCCGAACGTCGAGGTTCGGACCGCTATAGGGAGTCATAGCGGTCCGAACCTCGACACTCGGCGAACAGAGTGGGTGCTCATCTGGGCGAGCGCCATCGCTCATCTGTTACGTTGGGGTCCCTGGACCCGACGGAGCAAGGACGCGCCATGACCGCACTCAGCGACGAGAACCTGGGCACCCTGCGCAGCGCCGGGGGCGGCGCCGGCGGGCTGGCCCTGCCGGGATACGACCGCTCCGCGCTCCGCGCGGGGATCGTCCATCTGGGGGTCGGCGGCTTCCACCGGGCGCACCAGGCGATGTACCTCGACCGGCTCATGGCCCGGGGCGAGGCGCTCGACTGGGCCATCTGCGGCGTCGGGGTGCTGCCGCACGACGCGCGCATGCGCGACGCGCTCCGCTCCCAGGACGGCCTGTACACCCTGGTGCTCAAGCACCCCGACGGTGCCCTCGAGGGCCGCGTGATCGGGTCGGTCGTGGACTTCCTGCTCGCCCCGGACGACCCGGAGGCGGTTATCGAGAAGATGGCCTCGCCGCAGATCCGCATCGTCTCCCTGACGGTGACCGAGGGCGGCTACAACGTGCACCCGGTGACCGGGGAGTTCGACGAGTCCGACCCGGCCGTGCAGGCCGACCTGGCACCCGATGCCGTGCCCGCGACGTCGTTCGGCCTCGTGACCGAGGCCCTGCGCCGGCGCCGGGACCGGGGGATCGCCCCCTTCACCGTGATGAGCTGCGACAACATCCAGGGCAACGGCGAGGTCGCGCACAAGATGTTCGGTGCCTTCGCGCGGCTCAAGGACCCGCAGCTCGGTGCGTGGATCGAGGAGCACGTGCCGTTCCCCAACTCGATGGTCGATCGGATCACGCCGGTTACCACCGACGACGACCGCGCCATGGTCGCCGAGCAGTTCGGGGTCGACGACGCCTGGCCCGTGGTCGCCGAACCGTTCTGCCAGTGGGTGCTCGAGGACCGCTTCGCCGACGGGCGTCCGCCGCTCGAGGACGTCGGCGTCCAGGTGGTCGACGACGTCGAGCCCTACGAGCTGATGAAGCTGCGGCTGCTCAACGCGAGCCACCAGGCGCTGTGCTACCTCGGCTACCTGACCGGGTACCGGTACGCCCACGAGGTGTGCGCCGACGAGACGTTCGTGCGGTTCCTGCTCGACTACATGGAGCGCGAGGCCACCCCCACGCTGCAGCCGGTCCCCGGCATCGACCTCGACGACTACCGGCGCACGCTCGTCGAGCGGTTCGCGAACCCCGCGGTGCGGGACACGCTGGCCCGGTTGTGCGCCGAGTCCTCGGACCGGATCCCGAAGTGGTTGCTGCCGGTGGTGCGGGAGAACCTGGCCGACGGCGGGGAGATCCACCGCGCGGCCGCCGTCGTCGCTGCGTGGGCCCGCTACGACGAGGGCGTCGACGAGCAGGGCGAGCCGATCGAGATCGTGGACCGGCTCGCCGACCGGCTCCGCGCGGCGGCCGCCCGGCAGAGCGAGGACCCGCTGGCGTTCCTGCGCGACCGCGAGCTGTTCGGCGACCTCGTGGACGACCAGCGCTTCACGGCCGCCTACCTCGCGGCGCTGGAGTCGCTGCACCGGGACGGCGCCCGGGCGACGGTGGAGGTGCTGGCAGGCTGACGAGGGCCGCCTGCCGGGCAGCCTCGTACGGATAGGGCGTCTCCCGGCTCTCCTGCCGGAACCGGCGGTGGAAGTCGCCCACCACCGCGGCGACCGGCGCGTCGCGCGCGAGGATGGCCGCGACCGCCGTCGGAGCTCCCTCCGGGACGACACCATGGGGCGCAGGAGCGCACGAACGCGCGGCGTTCCTCCGGCGCGAACCCGTACAGGGCGACGGCCAGCCAGTTCACGAGGTACGTCGCGGCGTAGTCCTGGTCGTAGGTCTGGTGCTCATCGAAGAACGTGGCCTCGTCCGGCGCCAGCTCGAAGCGCGACGAGACGGCCAGGCCGTAGTCGGCGACGTAGAGCCGGTGGCCGTCGGTGAGGATGTTCTCGAAGTGGGCGTCGAGGTGCAGCAGCCCGCGGGCGTTCATGAACCCGACGGCGGTCCGCAGCTCGTCGTCCACCCAGGCGCACGCCGCCTCGGCCACCTCGTCGCCGGCGTCCACCCGGGCGCTCAGCCAGTCGTGCAGGGTCTGCGGGATGTGCTCGAGGAACAGCAGCAGGCTCGCGGACGAGTCCCGCAGCTCCTCGATCCGGCGGCGCACCGCTGGTCCGCCGCCCCAGTAGGCGACGGCTCGCTCCACGTCGGCCAGCTCCGCGGGCAGCGGGTGGCCGGCGTCCGGCAGCACCCGCCAGTGGTGCATCAGCGGGAAGCCCTCGTGGTCCCCGGCGATCACCCAGCCCGTGGTCATCGTGTGCACGGCGAGCTCGCGCCAGGCGCCCCACCCCGGCCCGCCGATCGTGCCGATGCCGTAGTGGGAGAAGGTCGGCAGCCCGAACACGTTCGCCGTGGACCGGACGTTCTCCGGCCGCCGCTCGAGGTCGGTCAGCCGCACCCGCTTGACGAACACCGGGGTGCCGTCGACGTCCAGCCGCAGGGTCGTGCCACCGAACCCGGACCCGATCGCCGGAGCGGCGTCCACGAGCTCGCGCAGCCGGTGGTCGCTGTGCAGGGACAGCGCGGTGGCGACGGCGGCGTGGGCAGCGAGGCGAGCGACCCGCGTCCTGTCAGAGGTGGTCAAGGATGCCGGCGGGCGGGTCCGCCAGGAGGTGCTCGAGCTCGACCGCGGCGGCGTCGTCCATGACGAGCACCGTGGCGATCCCGCCCAGGACGGCGCCCCGCAGCCCGGCCGCCGCCTCGGTGCCGTAGCCGATCGCCACCACGTCCGGCGTGCGGACGAGCTGGTCGAGCGTGACGCCCACGACGCGGGCGTCGAGCGGCGTGACCACCGCGCGCCCCCGGGTGTCGAAGAGCCGGCCGGAGCACTCGCCGACGGCGCCGGCCTCGGTGGCGGCGCGCCGCTCGGCCTCGGTGACCTGCGGGTAGACGGTGGAGCCCGTGGCGTTCCAGCTGCCGATCGACACGACGGCGAGGTCGAGGGCGTCGGCCCGGTCGAGCGCGGCGGCGATCTCCGGCTGCTGCCGCATGCCGCGCGCCGTCGCGGGGTCGCCGACGAGGAGAGGGGACCAGACGGGCCAGGTGCGCACGCCGGCCATGGTGGTGAAGCGCTGGATGAGCTCGAGCGAGTTCCCGCTGCCGTGCACGGGCAGCGCGCCGACGAGCTGGACGACGTCGCAGGGCGGCAGGGTGCCGAGGGTGCGGACCGCCGCCTCGATGGTCCGGGACCACGAGACGCCGACGGTCGCACCGGAGCTGACCCGGGCCGCCATGACTCGCGCGAGCTCGCGGGCGAGCGCCTCACGCGTCGTGTCCCGGTCGTCGGCGCCCGGGACGATGACGACCTCCTGGGCGCCGAGCCGCTCCGCGAGGCGCCGGGCCCGTCCCGCGTCGAGGTGGGCCGGTGCGGCGATCTCGATACGCACGATGCCGGCGTCGCGGGCCTCGGTGAGCAGCCGGGCCACCTGGAACCGCGAGATGCCGCGGTTCTTCGCGATCTCGACCTTCGACAGCCCGTCGAGGTAGTAGTCCGTGCTCACCTCCACGAGGAGGCGCGTGTGCTCGGCGTCGGTCACTGGTCCTCGTCTCCCCGGCGACGCTGGTCTCCGGCAACGCTGCGCGAAAGTTTGAGCGGATGGCCTTGCTCACGTGAGCATATCGAACTATGGTCGGTTCAGATGAGCAGCACTGCTGCTCTCATCTGAGCGGACGACTCGACGTGAGGACAACGATGTTCCAACCATCCGGCGCACGGCGCCGACCGGATCGACGCAGGGCACCACGGCTCCTCGCCGGTGCGGCAGCCCTCACTCTCGGTCTCGCGGGGTGCGCCGGTGCCGGTGCCGTCGGCGGCGACGGGGAGCAGATCGTCGTCGCGATCGTCTCCAACCCGCAGATGCAGGACGCCATCTCGCTGCAGGACCACTTCCGCGCCGAGCACCCCGGCGTCGACGTCCAGTTCGTCAGCCTTCCCGAGAACGAGGCGCGGGCCAAGATCACCGCCTCCGTCGCGACGGGCGGCGGCGAGTTCGACGTCGTGATGATCTCCAACTACGAGACCCCCATGTGGGCGGAGAACGGCTGGATCGAGAACCTCCAGCCGTACGCCGACGCCACCGAGGGGTACGAGCCCGACGACTTCGTGCCGAGCGTGCGGGAGGCCCTCTCGGTGGACGGCGACCTGTACTCGGTGCCGTTCTACGGGGAGTCGTCGTTCCTGGCCTACCGCCAGGACATCTTCGACGAGCGGGGTCTGGAGATGCCCGAGCGGCCCACCTGGGACGACGTCCGCGACCTCGCCGCCGAGCTCCACGACCCGGCCCAGGACTTCTCCGGGGTCTGCCTGCGCGGGTTGGCCGGCTGGGGCGAGGTCATGGCCCCGATGGGCACCGTGATCAACACCTTCGGCGGCCGCTGGTTCGACGAGGACTGGAACGCGCGGCTCGACAGCCCGGAGGTCCGGGCCGCCGCCGAGACCTACGTCGAGACCGTCCAGCAGTACGGCCAGCCCGGCGCGGCGACCTCCGGGTTCGGTGACTGCCTCACCCGGTTCGCCCAGGGCAACGCCGCCATGTGGTACGACGCGACCTCGATGGTCTCCAGCGTCGAGGACCCGGCGTCGTCCAACGTCGCCGGCGACGTCGGCTACGTCCCGGCGCCGGTCAGCGAGACGGACGCCGCGGGGTGGCTCTACTCCTGGTCGCTGGCGATCCCCTCGACGAGCGAGCACAAGGACGCCGCCTGGGACTTCGTCTCCTGGATGACCGACCAGGACTACATCGAGCTCGTCGGTGAGGAGCTGTCCTGGGAGCGGGTGCCGCCGGGCAGCCGGTTGTCCACGTACGAGATCCCCGAGTACGCCGAGGTCTCCGAGGCCTACGCCGAGGCCACGCTGACGGCGATGGGCGAGGCGACGCAGGAGAACACGATGACCGAGCCGGTGCCGTACCCGGGCATCCAGTTCGTCGGCATCCCCGAGTTCCAGGACCTGGGGACCCGCGTGGGTCAGCAGATGTCGGCCGCGATCGCCGGGCAGAAGACGGTCGCCGAGGCGCTCGAGCAGTCCCAGTCCTACGCCGAGACCGTCGCCGAGACCTACCGGGACGAGGCCGACGCCGCAGCCACCACCGACGGAGGCTCCTGATGACCACGCTCACCTCCCAGGCGGCGAGCGCCCGCCGCGCGCAGGAACAGCGCGCCGCGCGCGCGGAGCACCAGACGAGTCGCGCCGAGCGCTGGCGCCGGCGCGGGCCGCTGCTGCCGGCACTGCTCTTCACGATCGTCGTCACGCAGATCCCGTTCCTCGTGACGATCTGGTACTCGCTGCACTCGCGCAACCTGCTGCGACCCGACTCCGACCTGTTCGTCGGCTTCGCCAACTACGGGGACATCGTCGGTGACTCGACGTTCCGCGGGGCGGCGGTGAACTCGGTCGTCATCACGCTGGGGTGCGTGCTGGTCGCGATGGCCCTGGGCATCGTGCTCGCGCTGCTCCTCGACCGGCCCTTCCGCGGGCGGGGGGTGGCCCGGACGCTGCTCATCACCCCGTTCCTCATCATGCCCGTCGCGAGCTCGGTGCTGTGGTCGATGGCGATGCTCAACCCGACGTACGGCCTGTTCAACTGGACGCTGGGCCTCGTCGGGATCGACCCGGTCGACTGGACGTCGACGTACCCGATCGTCGCGATCCTCATGGCGCTCGTGTGGCAGTGGACGCCGTTCATGATGCTGCTCGTCCTCGCCGGCCTGCAGGCGCAGCCGAAGGACGTCATCGAGGCGGCGTCGGTCGACGGCGCAGGCCCGTGGCGCACGTTCACGTGGATCACGATGCCGCACCTGCGCCGCTACGTGGAGCTGGGCGTGCTGCTCGGGATCATCTACGTGGTCAACACGTTCGACCAGATCTACCTCATGACGGCGGGCGGGCCCGGCACGGCGAGCGCCAACCTGCCCTTCTACATCTACCAGCGCGCGTTCCTCGGCTTCGACGTGGGTCAGGCCGCCGCGATGGGCGTGGTCGTCGTGATCGCCACGATCTTCGTCGCGATGGCCGCGCTGCGTCTCATCTTCCGCAGCTTCGACGTCAAGGAGCGCTCATGACCACCACCGCACCGGCCCCGACGTCCTCGCGGCCCGCCGCGCCCGGCGGTGCACGGCGGCGACGCCCCCGGACCGCGGGCACGCTCCTGACGGCCCTCACGTGGATCCTCGCCCTCGGGTTCTTCTTCCCCGTCGCCTGGATGGCGATGACGGCCTTCAAGCAGGAGAGTCAGGCGTCCTCCAACCCGCCCACGTTCTTCTTCGAGCCCACGCTCGACCAGTTCCGTGCCGTCGTCGGCGAGTCGGGCACCTACGTGGCGAACTCCCTCATCGCGACCGGCTTCTCCACGCTGCTCGTGCTGCTGCTCGGGATCCCGGCCGCCTACGCCCTGTCGAT
Source organism: Isoptericola halotolerans (assembly GCF_003003075.1). Lineage (GTDB taxonomy): Bacteria > Actinomycetota > Actinomycetes > Actinomycetales > Cellulomonadaceae > Isoptericola > Isoptericola halotolerans_A. Next base: position 261,947 of record NZ_PVTX01000001.1, read on the forward strand.
CCGGCCGGTGGAGAAGGTCGGCGACGTGCTGTTCTTCTTCATCTCGACGAAGATGCTGCCGGTCGTGGCCGTCATCGTCCCGATCTACGTCATCGCGGGCCAGCTGAAGGTCCTGGACAACATCTGGACCCTGGTCGTGCTCTACACGGCGATGAACCTGCCGATCGCCGTGTGGATGATGCGCTCGTTCCTCCAGGAGGTGCCCGCCGAGGTGCTCGAGGCGGCGTCGGTCGACGGGGCCGGGCTGCTGCGGACCATGCGCTCCGTCCTGCTGCCGATGGTCGCGCCGGGGATCGCCGCGACGGCGCTCATCTGCGTGATCTTCGCGTGGAACGAGTTCTTCTTCGCTCTCAACCTCACGGCGTCGCAGGCGGCCACCGTGCCGTTGTTCATCGTGTCCACGATGACGAGCGAGGGCCTGTTCCTGGCCCGGCTCTGCGCGGCCGCGCTGCTCGCGTCCCTGCCGGTGATCCTGGCCGGGTGGATCGCCCAGAAGCAGCTCGTGCGCGGCCTGTCGATGGGCGCCATCAAGTAGCGGGCGGATCCTCCCGCGGAGCGAGGAGCAGGTCCACGAGGGCCTCGAGGCGGCGGGTCGGCGGTGCGGGCTCACCCGCGCCGGCGGCCGGCCGTTCGAGCAGGTCCGCCCGCCCGGCGGCGTCCTCGGCGGACATGAGCAGGTCGACGGCGGTGGGCATGTCGACGACGAACCGGAGCCCGAGGCCCTCGAGGATGCGGTCGAGCACGGCGCCGACCTCGGCCCGGATGCGCCGGTGCTCGGTGAGGTACAGCTCGGCGACGGCGGCGTCGCGCAGGGCGAGGAGCTCGAACTCGGCGGCCACGAGGCACCACTGCCGGCGTGCGCTGCCGTCGGGGCGCACGGCCGCCATGACGGTCCCCAGTGCCGCACGGAAGCCCTCCGGGGTGCCGAGGCTGCCGGCGTCGATGGTCTCGACGGCCTGCTCGAGCGCGCCGAGCTGGCGCGTCGCGTCGCGCTGCATGAGCGCGAGGAACAGCTCCTCCTTCGACGCGAAGTTGGAGTAGAACGCGCCACGCGTGAACCCGGCCGCCTCGCAGACCGCCTCGATGGACGTCGCCTGCATCCCGACCTCGGCGAACACGTCGAGCGCCGCGTCGAGCAGACGCTCCCGGGTGCGCGTACGGCGCGGGGAACGCACGCTGGTGACGTGCTCCGTGGTCCTCACAGGGTGGCCTCCTCGGTCGGGCGGTTGACCCACTCTAGTCAATGCAGGGCTGTATCGGATACATTCCTGTATCGGATACAGTGCTGTATCGGCCCGCTCGAACCAGCGGGGCCCTGACCCTCCGTCGCACCCGGGAGCCTCTGTGTCCTCCGTCCTCTACCAGCTCGGTCGTTGGGCCGTGGGCGCCCGTCGCCTCGTCGTCATCGGCTGGCTCGGCATCCTCGTGATCACCGGTGCGGCCGGGGGCCTGGTCTTCCAGGGCTTCGACAACTCGATCACGATCCCGGGCACCGAGTCGCAGGAGGCGCTCGACCAGCTCTCGGCGACGTTCCCAGAGGTGAGCGGCACCTCGGCCCAGGTGGTCGTCGTCGCTCCCGACGGCGGCACCATCGAGGACGACGACGTCCGCGGCCCCGTCGAGGACGCCGCCGACCGCATCGGTGACCTCGACGAGGTCGCCGCCGTCGCGACCCCCTACGACGAGCAGGCCCCGTCCCCGGTCAGCGACGACGAGGCCGCGACCATCGTGACGGTCCAGCTCGACGGCGACGCGTTCGCCATCAGCGACGCGACGAAGGACGAGCTCGGCGAGATCACCGACGATCTCGCCGCCGCGCTGCCGGACGGTGCGCAGGCGTCCCTGGGCGGGCAGCTCTACGCGAACGAGCTGCCGCACCTGAGCATCATCGAGGTCATCGGCGTCGTCGTCGCCCTGATCGTGCTGCTGTTCACGCTCGGGTCGCTGGTGGCCGCCGGCCTGCCCCTGGTCAACGCGCTGCTCGGCGTCGGCGTGTCGATGCTGCTGCTCCTGGCGGCCACGGTGTTCGGGCCGATCAACTCCACGACGCCGATGCTCGGGCTCATGCTCGGTCTCGCCGTCGGCATCGACTACGCCCTGTTCATCGTCTCCCGGCACCAGGAACAGCTCCGGGACGGGATCGACGTGCGTGAGTCCGTCGCCCGGGCGACGGCGACGGCCGGGTCCGCGGTGATCTTCGCCGGCCTGACGGTGATGATCGCCCTGGTCGGCCTGGGCGTCGCGGGCATCCCCTTCCTCAGCGTCATGGGCATCGCCGCGGCGGCCGCCGTCGGCGTGGCCGTCCTGGTCTCCCTGACCCTGCTGCCTGCGCTGCTCGCCATCGCCGGCGACCGGCTCCGTCCCCGCGCGACGAAGCGCCGCACCTCCCGCCGTGCGTCGCGCCGGGCGGACCGCGGTGCGGACGCTGCGCCCGACGGCGCCGCCCACCACAACCGGTTCTTCGCCGGCTGGGTGCGGGGCGTCACCAAGGTGCCGATCGCGACGATCGCGATCGTCGTGGTCGCGCTGGGCGCCCTCACCCTGCCCGCGGCGAACCTCCGTCTCGCGCTGCCCGACGCCGGGTACCTGCCCGAGGACAACTCGGCACGGCAGACGTACGACCTGGTCAGCGAGTACTTCGGCCCCGGCTTCAACGGGCCCCTCATCGTGACGGGGTCGATCATCACCAGCACGGACCCGGTCGGGCTCATGGACGACCTCGCCGCGGAGATCGAGGACCTGCCGGGGGTCGCGAGCGTCCCGCTGTCCACGCCGAACCAGACGGCGGACACCGGCATCATCCAGGTGGTGCCCGAGGGCGCGCCGGACTCGGAGGAGACGAAGGCCCTCGTCGAGGAGATCCGCGGCCTGCACGACCAGTTCCTCGACGAGTACGGCGTCGACCTGGCCGTCACCGGCGCGACCGCCGTGGGCATCGACGTCTCGGACAAGCTCGGTGACGCCCTGGTGCCGTTCGGGCTCGTGGTGGTGGGGCTCTCGCTGCTGCTGCTGACCATGGTGTTCCGGTCCGTCTGGGTCCCCGTCAAGGCGACCCTCGGCTACCTGCTCAGCGTCGGGGCGGCGTTCGGCGCCGTCACGCTCGTCTTCGAGGAGGGCCTGTTCGCCGAGGCGCTGAACGTCACCAAGCTGGGTCCGGTGATCAGCTTCATGCCGATCATCCTCATGGGCGTGCTGTTCGGCCTCGCGATGGACTACGAGGTCTTCCTGGTCTCGCGCATCCGGGAGGACTACGTGCACAACGGCGGCCGCGCACGTCAGGCGATCCTCACCGGCTTCCAGGGGTCGGCGAAGGTCGTCACGGCGGCGGCGATCATCATGTTCGGGGTCTTCGTGGCGTTCGTGCCCGAGGGCGACATGACGCTCAAACCCATCGCGCTCGGGCTCGCCGTCGGCGTCGCCGTCGACGCGTTCGTCGTGCGGATGGTCCTCGTCCCGGCGGTCCTCGCGCTGCTCGGCGACAAGGCCTGGTGGATGCCGCGCTGGTTGGACCGCGCGCTGCCGACGTTCGACGTCGAGGGCGAGGGGCTGGCGAAGGAGCTGCGGCTCGCGTCCTGGCCCGGCGCGCGCCCGGACGGCGGGGTCGACGCCGTCGTCGTGCGCGACCTCGAGGTGAGCGGCCCCCGCGGTCCCGGCCTGGGCGAGCCGCCGCTCGTCGGCCCGGTCAGCGTCCGGGTGCCCGACGGCGGCACGCTCGCCGTGCACGGCGACGCCGCGGCCCCGGTCAACGCGTTCCTCCTGGCCGTCGCCGGACGGATCCGCCCGGACGCCGGCGTCGCGAAGGTCACCGGTCTGGTCCTGCCCGAACGGGCGTCGTCGGTGCGCTCGCGCGTCGCCGTGGTCGACGCCGTGGCGGAGGACGGCGATCCGGCCGCTGCCGTGACGGCCGCGGTGCGCCAGGGCGCCACCGTCGTGGTGGTCGACCGCACCGACGTCGTCGCCGACCGACCGGCGCGCGAAGCGCTCGCCACGACGCTGTCCCGCGCGCACGCCGCCGGGGTGACGCTCCTGGTGGGCGCCACCGGGGTCGTCGCGACCGACCTGCTGCCGGGGCCGACGCCGGTCCTCGACGTCGGCGTCGGCTGGGGCGCTCCGGCGACCCTGCAGGGCGGGGAGGAACCACCACCCGTGCCCCGGCACGAACCCCGGCACGCACCGGGGCACGAGGCCGAGGACGGCGCCGGGCCGGACGGCCAGGGCGAGCCCGAGGCCGCCGAGACGGACGACACCACCGAGGAGGTGCGGGCATGAACCGCGTCAAGCAGAACCCCTGGGCGATCGTGCTGGTCGCGCTCCTGCCCGTCCTGGTGCTCGGCATCCTGCTGGCCGCCCTGTGGAACCCGATGGACCGGCTCGACACGGTGCCGGCCGCCATCGTCAACAACGACGAGCCCGTCGAGGTGGACGGCCAGACGGCGCCGCTCGGGCGCCAGCTCGCGGCCGGTCTGGTCGAGGGCGGCACCGACGACGCGGAAGGGTCCGACGTCAACTACGACTGGACGGTCACCGACGCCGAGCACGCCACCGAGGGGCTCGCCGACGGCACGTACGCGGCCGTGGTGACGATCCCGGAGGAGTTCTCCGCTGCGGCGACGTCGTTCGGCGGGGACGACGCCGCCGACGCGCGGCAGGCCACCATCGACATCAGCACGCCGCCGGGCGGTCGGGTGGTCGACGACGCGCTGGCCAGGATCGTGGCCACGACCGCGACCACGGTGATGGGGTCCACGCTCACCGAGACCTATGTGGACAACGTCCTCATCGGGTTCGACCAGCTCTCCGACGGCATCGGCCAGGCCGCGGACGGCGCCGACCAGCTCGCCTCGGGCGCCGGGGACGCGGCGGACGGTGCGGACGAGCTCTCCGACGGGGCCGGGCAGCTCTCCGACGGTGCCGCGCAGCTCGCGGACGGGGCGACCGACGCCTCCTCGGGTGCCTCGCAGCTCGCCGGTGGTGCCGGCGAGCTGGCCGGTGGTGCGGACCAGGCGGCGGCGGGCGCGTCCGAGCTCGCGGGCGGCGCCGGGCAGGTGGTCGCCGGCGCGACCGGGCTCTCGCAGGGGGCGTCCCAGCTGGCGGACGGCGCCGGGCAGGTGGCTGCCGGCGCGAAGGGGATCACGGGCGGGATCACCGAGAGTGCCCGCGGCGCCGACGACCTCGCCGACGGTGGCTACGCGTTGGCGGACGGTGCGGACCAGGTCGCCGACGGTGTGGGACGGCTCGCCGACCAGGTCGGCGCCGTGAACGACGACCTTCCCGGCACGGAGGAGATCGAGGCAGGGCTGGGCGAGGTCGAGGCAAGGCTCGAGGGCAGCAGCGCCACCGTGGAGACGGCGCTCGACGAGGCGTCGACCGCGCTCGGGTGCGACGGCGCCGAGGTGCCGGACCCGGCCGCCTGCGAGCGGGTCGCCGACGCGCAGGCTGCGCTCGCGGGCGCGTCCGAGGACTTCGTCGACGAGTTCAACGCGGCGTCGACGGCGATCGTGGACGCTCGCGGCCAGCTCACCGGGCTGGCTGAGGGCACCTCGCAGCTCGCGCAGGGCGCCGAGGAGGTCGCCGTGGGCACGCGGGGTATCGCGGACGGCAACGCCGAGCTGGCCGACGGGCTGGACGAGCTGGCCGACGGCAACCGCCAGGTGGCGGCGGGTGCCTCCGGCGTCGCCGACGGCGCCGACGAGCTCGCCACCGGCGCCGGGCAGCTCGCCACCGGAGCCTCCGGGATCTCGAGCGGTGCCTCGGGACTGGCCGACGGCGTCGGGCAGCTCGCCACCGGAGCCTCCGGGATCTCGAGCGGTGCCTCCGGCCTGGCCGACGGCGTCGGGCAGCTCGGGTCCGGGGCGTCCGAGCTCGCGACGGGTACCGACGGCCTCGCCGACGGCGCCTCCGGCCTGGCCGACGGCGTGGACCAGGTCGCCGGGGGCGCCGACGACCTCGCTGACGGCCTCCAGCAGACGGCCGACGGCATCCCCACCTACAGCGACAGCGACCGGGAGAATCTGGCGTCGGTCGTGGCCGACCCGGTCGCGGCACCGGGTGTCGACGACCTCACGACCGGGGCGACCGGACCGCTGTTCGCCGTCGTCGCGCTGTGGCTCGGAGCGCTGGGGCTGATGACGGTCCTCCCGCCCGTCGCGGCCCGCGCCCTCGGGTCGACGCGGTCCGCGCTGCGGCTCACGCTGGGCACGCTGGCCGTGCCCGCGGCCGTCGGTGCCGGGACGGGTGCCGCCGTCGGCGCCGTGCTCGCCGGGGTGGAGGGGCTCTCGCCGGTCGGGTGGGTCGGCACCATCCTGCTCGGGGCGCTGGTCTCGGTCAGCTTCGTGGCCGTCCACCTGGGGTTCCTCGCGTGGCTGGGGAACGTCGGCCGGGGGATCAGCCTGCTGATCGCGGTGCTGATGATCGGCACCGGCGTCGTGGCGACCGTGCCGGCCGTGCTCGTCTCGGTGGCCGACGCGCTGCCGACCGGGGCGGCGCGCGACGCGCTCGCTGCCGCGGTGGTGCCGGAGGTCGGCGGCCTCGGCGGGGCGGTGACCGCGGTGGTGCTGTGGGGTCTGGTGGGCCTCGGGCTCGGCGTCGGGGCGGCGGCCCGGGCGCGCCGCACCCGCGTCGCCACCCTGCTGCGGGCCTGACTCAGCAGTGCGCCCGCGGGAGCTCGGCGACGAGCCCCCGCGGGCCGGCGTCGCGGAGACCGGTCCGGGTGGCGTCCTGCCACCGCGCGACGAGCGCGGCGTCGGCCTGCCAGCGTGCCGAACGGTCGAGGTGGCCCACCTGCCGGTAGGCGAGCAGCGCCGCCAGGTCGTGGCTCAGCGCCCAGTGGACCGCGGAGTGGACGTCGTCGGGCGTCGGATGTGTCATCACCTGGTGAGAGGGTGAACCTTCGACTTCATGACGTGGGTTGCGTCACATTTCTTCGAAGCGCTTCCGCGTCAGTGCTCCCGGCGTGCCGGACGCGCGCCGTGCGGCACGGTCCGCCAGACTCCCACCATGGACCTGACGCACGCTCGCGAGACCAAGGCGCAGCTGACCGCCTACGCCCGTGACCTGGCCGAACGCTACGGAGCGGTCGCGAGTCCGCAGCTGGCCGACCGCACCCCGGCCGACGCCGTCCGCGCCCCCACGCTGGCCATCGGGATCGCCCCGTCGACGGCGGCGGGCGGCTACGAGATCGCGATCCGCTACCGCCTGGGCGTGCCGGCGGCGCGCGCCGTCGTCCGCAAGGTCGTGGCGGAGGCCGGCTCCGCGGTGGACGTGCGCCGTACGGGGCGCATCCGGCGCCTGGGGCCCGGACGGCGGGGCAGCGTCCGGGCCGACGTGCTCGAGCGCCAGCCGCCGGTCGCCACGGCGCTCGCCGAGGGCGAGACGGACCGCGTCCGGCCGCTGCGCCCCGGGGTGTCGATCGCGCACGTCGACGTCACGGCGGGGACGCTCGGCGGGTTCGTCGTGGCCGACCCCGCCCGCTCCGGCCCCGGCGTCCCGGAGCTGCCGGGCGGCGCCGACGCGCTGTACGCGCTGTCCAACCGGCACGTGCTGGACGGAGTCCCCGGGGACGGTGTGCTGCAGCCCGGCCCCGCGGACGGCGGCACGGACCCCGCGGACCGGGTGGGCACGATCGCCGCCGTCGTGCCGCTCGCTCGCGGTGAGCGGGCGTCGGTCGACGCGGCCCTCGCGCTGCTGGACGACCCGCAGGTGGACCTCGACTACCCGGTGGGCCGCGTGACGACGACGGCGGAGGCCGTCCCGGGCGACGAGGTCGAGAAGATCGGGCGCACCACGGGCCACACCCACGGGCGGGTGTCCGCGATCGAGATGGACGACGTGCTGGTCGGCTACGGCCCGGAGCTGGGCGTGCTCGCGTTCGACGGCCAGATCGAGGTCGAGTCCACGGGACCCGGGCCGTTCTCGCGCGGCGGCGACTCGGGCTCGCTGGTGTACCGGGCGGACGGCGTCGCCCTCGGCCTGCTCTTCGCCGGCTCCGAGACCGGCGGCCCGGACGGCGCGGGGCTCACCTACGTCAACCCCGTCGACGCGGTGCTCGGCGCGCTGGGGGTCCGGCTGCGCTGATCGTGCGGGGCACCCTCGGGTCACGCCCACCGGGGGACCGGTGAGCGGGCCTCTCCCAGCGGGACGAACACGCTGTACCGGTCACCCCGGTAGGAGAACCGTGAGTGGATGAGCGGCACGTCAGCGGCGTACGTGCGCCGCTCGATCCGCATCACGGCGTGCGCGGTGGTCATGGCCAGCAGGCGCCGCTCGGAGTCCGTCGCGTCGGCCGCGCTGATCGTCTCCTCGCCACCGGTGGGCACGTGGCCCCGGTCGCGCAGCGCCTGGTCGAGGGACTCGGGCACTCCGTCGTCCAGGAGATCGGGCGCCAGGTGAGCCGGGATCCAGGCGTCCTCGACCGCCCAGGGCTCCGCGTCCGCCGTGCGGACCCGCAGCACCCGGTGGGCGGGCTCGCCGACGGTGAGGGCGAGCAGCTCGGCGACCGCCGCGGGGCACGGCGTGGTGTGCGCCCGCAGCACCTGGGAGGCCGGGGTCATGCCGCGGCGGCGCACCTCCTCGCCGAACGTCGTCAGCCGCATCTCGAAGTCGGCCCGCGGGGGAGCGACGAACGTGCCGCGGCCCTGCGCACGCTCGAGGACGCCCTCGATGACGAGGGCGTCGATCGCCTGGCGCACCGTGGTGCGGGAGACGCCGAGCTGCCGGGTCAGCGCCCGCTCGGAGGGAACGGCGTCGCCCACGGTCAGCTCGCGTGCCACCAGGTCCGCCAGGTGGGCGCGGACGGCGACGTACTTCTGCGTCACCCGCGGCTCACCGGTCACCCAGCTCGAGCAGCGGGTCCCCGGCCGAGACCTCGGTGCCGGGCAGGGCGGTCAGCCGGACGTCCTCGACCGGCGCCTCCAGCAGGACCACCGGGCACACCGCGGACAGGCCGCCGGCCCGGACCGCGGCCGGGTCCCACTCCACGAGCAGGTCGCCGGCGCGGACGAGGTCGCCCTCGCCGACGTGCAGCGTGAACCCCTCGCCGCCGAGCCGGACGGTGTCGATCCCGAGGTGGACGAGCACCGCCTGACCGCCGGCCGCCTGGACGACGCAGGCGTGCGGGTGCAGCTTCACCAGGCGACCGTCCAGCGGTGCGAGGACCCGGTGGCCGGACGCGCCGGGCTCGACGGCGGTCCCGGGGCCGACCATCCCCTCGGCGAACACGGGGTCGGGCACGTCGGCGACGGGGACGACCGTCCCGGCGACGGGGGAGCGGACGAGCAGGGTCATGGTTCTCCTGGCGTGAGGGCCTGCGGCGTGCCGGATATTGACACAGGGTGCCGCATCGACCACTGTGCGAGCCAACGGTCCTGCTTGCGTGTCGAACGATGCCGTCCAGGGCGTACGGAGGTCAATGTCGATGAGCACGACTCTCACCGGTGCGCCGGTCAGCCCCGGACGCGCCGCGGGCCCCGCCGTCACGATGCCCGACCCGGTGCCGGAGCCCCGGACGACCCGGCTCGCGAGCGCCGACGTCGAGGCGGCCGTCCAGCACCTCACGGCGGCGGCCGCCGCGGTGCGCGACGACCTCACCGAGCGCGCCGGTCAGGTCACCGGGACGGCCGCGGACCTGCTGTCGGTGACGGCCGCGATCGCGGCCGACCCGTCGCTGGCGGCCGATGCGGAGCGGCTCGTCCGGGCCGACCACCTCACCCCGGAGCGGGCGGTCTGGGACGCGGCCCGGGCGCTGGTCAAGCAGCTCGAGAAGCTCGGTCCGCCGCTGTCCGAGCGTGCCCGGGACGTCCGGGACGTCCGCGACCGGATCGTCGCCGAGCTCATCGGTGTGCGGCCACCGGGCGTCCCGCGGCCCGACCACCCGTTCGTGCTGGTGGCCGACGACCTCGCGCCGGCGGACACCGCGACGCTCGACCCCGCCGTCGTCCTCGGCGTCGTCACCGCCGGCGGGGGGCCGACGTCGCACACCGCCATCCTGGCCCGCGCGCTCGGCATCCCCGCCGTGGTCGCGGTCAGGGGAGCGGAGCGGATCCGCGACGGCGAGACGGTGCTCCTGGACGGGGGTGCCGGCGTCGTCGTCCTCGACCCGGCTCCGGAGACGGTGGCGGCCGCGCAGCAGCGCGAGACCACGCGGCGGGCCTTCGACGGTCGCGGGCGCACCGCCGACGGCACCCGCGTGGAGCTGCTCGCCAACGTCGCCGACCCCGCCGGGGCGCAGGCGGCGATCGAGGCCGCGGCCGAGGGCGTCGGCCTGTTCCGCACTGAGTTCTGCTTCCTGGGGCGCAGCTCGGAGCCGTCGGTCGAGGAGCAGGTCGCCGCCTACCGGCGCGTCCTCGCCGCGTTCCCCGGGCGCAAGGTCGTGGTGCGCACGCTCGACGCGGGCGCCGACAAGCCGCTGCCGTTCGTCACGTCCGACGGCGAACCCAACCCCGCGCTCGGCGTGCGGGGCCTGCGCACGGCGGCGCCCCACCCCGGGGTGCTGGACCGCCAGCTCCAGGCCGTCGCCACGGCCGCCGAGGCGGAGAACGCCGAGGTCTGGGTGATGGCGCCGATGGTCGCCACGGCGGCCGAGGCCGCGGAGTTCGTGACGGCCTGCACCCGGCACGGCCTGCACACCGCGGGCGTGATGATCGAGGTGCCCGCCGCGGCGCTACGGTCGGCGGACATCTTCGCCCGGGCCGCGTTCGGGAGCCTCGGCACCAACGACCTCATCCAGTACACGATGGCCGCGGACCGCATGCTGGGCGAGCTGGCTGCGCTCTCGACGCCGTGGCAGCCCGCGGTGCTGGAGCTCGTCCGGCTGTCGTGCGAGGGGGCCGCCGTCCACGACCGGCCCGTCGGGGTGTGCGGCGAGGCCGCCGCGGACGCCACGCTGGCCCCGGTGCTCGTCGGCCTCGGAGTGCGCTCGTTGTCGATGACCCCGCGCGCGCTCGCGGACGTGGCGGCGGTGCTCGCCCACGTGACCCTGGACGAGTGCCACGAGCTGGCCCGCGTCGCGCTGGCCGAGCACGACCCCGTCGCGGCCCGCAACGCGGTGCGGGACGCGATCCGGCCGGTGCTCACCGACCTGGGTCTGTGAGGAACTCCTCGAGGGCGTCGAGCGCGTCCCGGGCGCGGTCCAGGTCGGCCTCGGCCGCGTCGTCGGGCACGTCGACCTGCAGCGTGACGTCGGTGCCGGCGTCGGCCCCGAGCGTCATGATCGCGAGGATGCTCGCGGCGTCGACGGGAGGGTTCCCGTCCCGGGAGATGCGCACGGGGACGGGCTGGGCGGCGGCGAGCCGGGCGAACTGCGCGGCGGGGCGGGCGTGCAGTCCCTCGGGGATCGCGACCACGGCGTGGCGTTCCATGTCGACATCATGGCGGATGCTTCCGGCGCGCGCCGGTGGGAGCAGCCGTCAGGCCGCCGCGCGGTCGATCGCGAGCTCGATGCCGTCGAGCAGGCGGTCGAGGGTCGCGTCGAAGGACGCGTGCCCCGCGTCGAAGCCGCCGGCCTCCCAGACCTGGGTCATCGTGGGGTACCTCTCGGGGTCGAAGTAGGTGCCCCAGAACGTCGACATGGAGTCCCAGTAGTCGTCGTTGCTCAGCCCGGACTCCGAGCCCTCGGACTGCTCGGCGATGCTGGCGCGCGCCACGCCGCGCACGTACGTGTCCACGAGCCCGATGACCTCGACCACCTGGGTGGCGGGCAGGCCGGCGCCGACGAGCACCCGCAGCCCGGCCTCCTCCGCGTCGAGCACGTGGGGCGCCAGCGGGAGCCGCCACATGTTGGTCTGCAGGATCCACGGGTGGCGCAGGTAGAGGTCGCGGTGCTCGCGGGCGTACCGGGACATGGCGGCGCGCCACGGCTGGTCGGCACCGGGGAGGTCGAGCTCGGCGAAGGCGCGGTCGATCATGAGGTCGACCAGCTCGGTGCGGCCGGGGACGTAGGTGTAGAGGGTCATGGCGCCGACCCCGAGGTGCGCGGCGACCTTGCGCATGGACAGGCCCTCGAGGCCGGCGTCGCGCACGACGGTGGTCCCGGCGTCGACGACCTCGTCGAGGCTGAGGCGGGCCTTGCGGCCGCGGCCGGAGGGCTGCGGCGGGTCCCACAGCAGGGCGAGGCGGCGCTCGCCGTCGGTGGGCACGGACGTCGGCAGGCTGCTCGTCATGGTTCCTCTGTCGGGGTTCCTCACTATTCTCGTACAGTGTATGCTCAACTCGACCGAGCATTCCGGTACAACGTACGAGAGGCGGGTCGTGATGATCCGAGCGAGAGGTCTCACCAAGACCTTCACGCGGGGCAAGGACACCGTCGAGGCGGTCAGAGGAGTGGACATCGACGTCGCGGAGGGCGAGCTCGTCGCCTTCCTCGGGCCCAACGGGGCCGGCAAGTCCACGACGCTGCGCATGCTCACCTCCCTGCTGCAGCCCACGGCCGGCACCGCCACGGTGGCCGGGTACGACGTCGGCACCCACCCCGCGCAGGTGCGCGCCCGCCTCGGCTTCATCGGCCAGGGCAACGGCGGCGGCTTCAGCTACCAGGTGCGCGACGAGCTGCACAACCAGGGCCGCTTCTACGGGCTCGCACCGGCCGAGTACAAGCGGCGGGCCTCCGACCTCGTCGAGGCCCTCGAGCTGGGCGGGCTCGAGAAGCGGACCGTCCAGTCGCTCTCCGGCGGGCAGCGGCGGCGCCTCGACGTCGCGCTCGGCCTCATGAACCACCCGCCGCTGCTGTTCCTCGACGAACCCAGCACCGGCCTCGACCCGCACGCGCGCGCCAACCTGTGGGAGCACATCGTCGCGATGCGCGAGCGGTACGGCATGACCATCGTGCTCACCACGCACTACCTGGACGAGGCGGACGACATGGCCGAGCGCGTCGTCGTCATCGACCACGGCCAGATCATCGCCGACGCCTCGCCCGAGGCCCTCAAGCGCGAGCACGCGGACGACGTCCTCGCGCTCACCGTGCGCGGCGACTCGGCCGAGGCCGTCCGGGCGGCGCTCGGGACCGTCGTCGGCCCGGACGCCCCGCACCCCGGCGAGGTCACCGTGCCCGACGGCGGCACCCCGGCCGCGGACGGCGGCCTGCGGGTCCGGGTGGCCACCACGCACGGGGCCGACCGCCTGCCCGAGGCCATCGAGGCCCTGCGGCTCGCCGGCCTGACCACCACGTCGGCGGCCGCCCGGCAGGCCAGCCTCGACGACGTGTTCCTCAACCTCACCGGCCGCAGCCTGCGCGAGGAAGCGACGACCCAGGCGGTGGCGGCATGACCACGCACGAGGACACGAGCACCCGGACCGAGGCGGTGCACGAGGAGGCCCGCATCGTGGTGCGGACGGGGCCGGGCAAGTTCGTGGCGGACACCCGCGCGGTGTTCGTCCGCGAGATCCTGCTCATGCTGCGCGACCCGTTCACGCTGATCTTCTCGCTGCTGCAGCCGCTGGTGTTCCTGGGGCTGTTCGCCCCGCTGCTGACCGGGACGTTCGGCGGCACCGGGATGTCCACGGCGGACACCTTGCAGTGGTTCGTGCCGGGCGTGATCGTCATGATCTCGCTGTTCGGCACCTCGATGACCGGGTCGAACCTGCTGTACGAGCTGATGACCGGGTCCTACGAGCGGGTGCTCGCGACCCCGCTCGACCGGTCGGCGATCCTGGTGGGGCGCGCGCTCAAGGAGTTCGCCCCGCTGGTGGTTCAAGGACTGCTGATCGCGGTGCTGTGCCTGCCCTTCGGGTTCCGGTTCAACCCGCTGCACGCGGTGGCCGCGCTGGTGCTGCTCGGCGTGTTCGGCGTCGGCGTCGGGGCGTTGTCCTACGCGCTGGGCCTGGCCGCGAAGAACCGCGAGTGGCTGTTCTGGGGCGTGCAGCAGGCGCTGATCTTCCCGCTGCTGATCCTCTCCGGGATGATGCTGCCGCTCGAGGCCGGCCCGGGCTGGATGCAGGTCGCGGCGCGCTTCAACCCGCTGACCTACATCGTCGACGCCGAGCGGGCGCTGTTCGCCGGGAACGTCACCGACCCCGTGGTGCTGTGGGGCGTGCTCGCGGCCGCGGTGACGTGCGCGGGCGGTCTGTTCGTCGGGATCCGCACCACCCGCCACGCCACCTGAGCCTCCCCTTTGGGGTTGTGGGCGGGAAATCTGGCCCGGTATGCGTTATTTATACCGATGCTGGCCCCCGATTTCCCGCCCACAACCCTTCAGCGGCCGGTGTTGTTCATCTCGTCCGGGTGCGAGCCGACGCGCTCGCCGCGGTCGAGGGCCGTGATGTCTGCCATGTCGGCCTGGGACAGCTCGAAGTCGAACAGCCGGAAGTTCTCCCCGATGCGCGCCGGCGTCACCGACTTGGGGAAGATGACGTCGCCACGCTCGATGTGCCAGCGCAGCACCACCTGGGCGGGTGTCCTGCCCAGGTTCTCGGCGATGCGCGCGATCGTCGGGTCCTCCAGCACGCGGCCCCGGCCCAGCGGCGACCACGCCTCGGTCACGATGCCGTGCTCGGCGTCGACGGCCCGCACGTCCTCGTTGCCCAGCCACGGGTGCACCTCGACCTGGTTGACGGCCGGGACCACGGTGGTCTCGTCCATCAGGCGGCGCAGGTGGTGCGGCTCGAAGTTGGACACGCCGATCGCCCGGGCGCGGCCCGAGCGGTAGATCTCCTCCAGCGCGCCCCACGCCTCGACGTACCTGTCGACGGCCGGCAGCGGCCAGTGGATGAGGAACAGGTCGACGTGCTCGAGCTGCAGCTCCTCCAGGGTCAGGTCGAACGCCGCCAGGGCGTCGTCGTGCGCGTGGAACGCGTTGTTGAGCTTGCTCGTGACGAAGTAGTCGGCGCGGTCCAGGCCGGAGGCGGCCAGCGCCTCACCGACGCCGCGCTCGTTGCGGTACATCTGCGCGGTGTCGATGTGCCGGTAGCCGATGTCCAAGGCGGTGGACACGACGTCGCGGGTCTGCTCCGGCGGCACCTGGAACACCCCGAAGCCGAGCTGCGGAATCTGGACGCCGTTGTTGAGGGGCAGGGACGGGATCGACTCGTTGCTCATCCGACCATCCTGCTCACATCTCGGATCATGATGCGACCCGTCCAGCGGGTGCACAATGGAAGGGCACCGGGAGGTTGACGATGGTCACGAGGGACGAGGCGCGGACGGCCAAGAGCACGTTGCGTGAGAGGCTCGGCCGCGTCGAGGGCGTGTGCGGGGTCGGCCTGGCGCAGCGCGGCGACACCCACGACTGGGTGCTGCAGGTCAACGTGCAGAACGTCAGCGCCCGCAAGGACGTGCCGCCCGACGTCGACGGCGTCCCGGTCCGCGTCCACGTGGTCGGCGCCGTCGAGGCGCTCTGACCCCAGCCTCACGCCGGCGCGTCGACGCGGTGGTCGGCCCGGAAGGCCTCGACGATGCGGTCGGTGCCGCCCCCCACGTGGAGGAACTGGGCGTCGAGCACGCGCGCGAGCTCGTCGAGGGCCTCCTCGAGCATGCTCCCCAGGTGCCGGACATCCGGCAGTCCCGATTGCTGGGCCGCTTCGGTCAGGTCCTGGGCGTGGACGATCGTGTCGGCCAGCGACGTCGACCGGTCCTGGTCGCGGAAGTAGTACGTCTCGGAGTACTGGATCAGGTCCACGTGCACCTGCTCGACCTGCTGGGTGACGCCCTCGAGCAGGAGCGCCGCGGTCGCGTTCTCCATCGAGGGCAGCCTCGCCGCGGCTCCGCTGCGGTGCAACGTCATGAGGCGCAGGGCGAGTACGCGCCGGCGGGTCAGCGCCGGGTAGACCTGCAGCACCCAGGAGACGGCGGCGGTGAGGAGGGCGAAACCCAGCAGCCCCTCGACGGGGGTGACGATCCGCAACCAGGGGGCCAGCGGGGTGATGTCGCCGTAGCCCAGGGTCGTGACGGAGACCAGCGAGAGATAGAGCGCGTCCACCACGGTGCTGCGCGTCGCGGGGTCGATGCCGGTGGCGTACAGGAATCCCGCGGGCATCCACGACCAGAAGATCAGGGCCCAGCCGAGCACCATGAGAACGGCCCAGCCGCCGATCGCCGCCACCATGGCCGCCGCACCGCTGAGGCGGCGACCGTACGTCCCGAGGTGTCGCGACGCCCGCCACACAGCGTGCATCAGGGACTTGCTGAGGCGACCCTGGCCCGTCGGGTGCCACAGCGTGTGAAAGACGTCCCACATCACGACCAGGACGAGTGCCCCGCCCAGACCGGTCATCAACCAGCTCACCCTCGGACGCTAGGCGGGCGGGCGGGTGCAGGCACGTCGGAGCGATGCCGTCGCATCGGATAATCCCTCGCCCGCCGCTCTCCGCAGGCGCACAGTGGAGCATGACCACGGCACCGACGCCCGCCCCGCAGGCCACCTGGCGCATCATCGACGCACCCCACGGCGCGTCGCTCGACGCCCCGGAGGCGTGGGCCTACCGCGGCATCGCGGAGGTCGAGCGGGAGTGCGCCCTGGACGAGTTCGGGCACGACGACGTGGCGCAGCGTGCGATCGACGTCCTGGTCGGCATGCAGGACCAGCGGTACCTGCGCCGACGTCGGTTGGTCGCCGTCGAGGACCAGCCCGACGGCACGCCGCGCGTCGTCGGGCACGCCGTGCTGTACCTGCCGCAGACGTCGAACGAGCACCTCGCCGACGGCCGGGTCGCCGTGCTGCCCTCGCACCGCCGTCGCGGGATCGGAGCCCAGCTCGCCGAGCGCCTGCGGCAGATCGCCGTGGCGGAGGGGCGCACGACGGCGTTCGCCGAGGTGGACTTCGCCCACGAGCCGGTGCCCGCCGAGGACGAGGCGGACGACCGCGTCCTGGTGCCGCCCACCGGCAGCGGGGCCGTGGCCGCCGACCACCCCGGCATGGTCCTCGCGCGGCGGCTCGGGCTGCGGCTCGAGCTCGTGTCTCGGCGTTCGGTCCTCGAGCTCCCGCTGCCCGACGGCGCGGCCGAGCGCTTCGCCGCCGACGCGCGGGCGGCCGCCGGCCCGGACTACCGCGTCCACACGTGGCAGGACCGCACCCCGGAGGAGTGGATCGAACAGTACGCCGATCTCGAGACGCGACTGACCATGGACGAGCCCAACGCCGACCTGGACCTGCTGCCCGAACGGTGGGACGCGGACCGGGTCCGCTTCCACGACGCCGAGCACGCGGCCGCCGGCCGGGGCTACGTCGTCACGGCGGCCGAGCACGTGCCGACGGGGCAGCTCGTCGCCGTGACGATGCTGCTGTTCGCGCGGGACCGGCCCGAGCTCAGCGAGCAGGAGACCACCGTCGTCCTGCCGGAGCACCGTGGCCATCGTCTCGGCATGCTCGTCAAGGCGGTCAACCTGCAGGCCCACGCCCGCGTGCGCCCCGCGACGCGCCGCATCTCCACCTGGAACAACGAGAACAACCCGCACATGCTGGCGATCAACGTCGCCCTGGGGTTCCGGCCGGCCGGCGGGTGCGCCGCCCTGCAGGCGAACGTGGCGGACGTGGTGCCCGCGGACGTCGGGGCGGCGCCGCCCGCCGGAGGCTAGCCGCCCTCCCGGGCGTGGCGGCTCTCGCGATCGTTCGCCTTCTGGATCGCCTCGACCAGCTCGTCCTTGTCCATGGTCGACCGGCCCGGGACATCGAGCTCCTGCGCGATCTCGTACAGGTGCTCCTTGGAGGCGTTGGCGTCCACGCCGCCAGCTGTCGGTCGCGAGGTGTTCGCGCCGCCCTCTGCCTGCCGGTCCGACGGGCCGGCCTCGTCCTTCGGCTGCCAGTGGTCGCCGACCTTCTCGTGCGTGTGCTTCAGCGCGGCGTAGGCGACGCGGTGCGCGCGCTCCTCGTCGTCGTACTCGTCCATGGCGGAGTCGTACGCCTTGGTGAACGTGCGCTGGGCCTTGTCGTCGGAACGCTGCAGGGTCGAGGGCAGCTCGCTCTGCCGGGCGTCGCCGCTGCGGGTGGTCTTCGGCATGGTCGGACTCCTTCCTCTCAGGTCCCACCGTGCGTCACCGCGCCGATCTTCGCAGCGGCTGTCGGTGCCGGGCGGGTAGGCCCGAGGCCTAGAGCGAAGCGCTCACAGACGTGGCTTGGTCCACGCCACCTCCGAATCGGCCCAGAGCGAGAGTCTGCGGAATGGACTTCCAGGCGTACACCAGAAGGAGCAGCGCGGCTATGGCCGCGAGTATCCAGGCCAGGGGGAGCGCTACTGCGGCCGCTGCCGTGAACAGCAGGCCGGTCGTTCCGAGCAGAACGATGATCGAGGCCACCAATACCCCGCCGATCGTGTTGTGCTTCGCGATGCCACCCTGATCGTCATAGCGGCGTTTGAAGATGGTCAGCCAGAGAGGCCCGCTTCCGATGATGCCCGTGGACAGGCCAGCGGCGACGGCGACAACACCAAGAGTTGCCTGAGCTTCGTCACCGACGATGGCATCGAGCGAATCCCCTCCCGCGAAGACGGTCGTGAAGAGCGCCGCAGCCAAGCCGACGCTTGATGCCCAGTTGTCTTGAAAGCTCCAGTCCGACGTGATGCCAGGCAGCGAGAACTTCAGGTAGCGCGGGTCCCACCACGGCTCGAGACCTCCCGTGGGCTGATCGCTGGTGTGTTGGAATCGCTCTTCTGTTCGTACCCGTCGGGTGTTGCCGCGTGGCCTGTTCAGCCAGAACAAGTAGGGAGGCACCACCCCCACCAAGGAGAGCGGCACTCCGAGCCACACATACCACCAGAGCGCGCTCCACTGTGGCTCGGCAACCGGAGCCAGACCGATGATGACGGCGATCGACGAGGGGACCAGGGGGCCGGCCTCGCTCTGTGCAGAGACCTCGGCCGGACGAGGTTGTTCACCAGCGGTGCAGCTCATCACGAACGTGACATCGCCGCTCGAATAGGGCTGCAGGTCGGGCGTCCCCACTGCCTGGCCGCACGAAGCGTCCGTCACAGTAAGCATCAGCGTGATCTCCGACGGCGTGATGTTTGTTGCCGTCATCGTCAGTTCCGAAGTGCCATCCTGTGCGCGCTCAGCGTCATACGGAGCGCCCGAGATGAAGTAATCAGCTGCGTCGTCGGCCGCGCCGAGGCCCAAGACGGGAGCGGATGCTACGAGGCTGAGCGTGGCTATGCCCAGCACGCCCGCGAAGAAGAGACCAGAAGAGCGCCCTCGATGTTTCCGTATCGACATCTCGGCCCCGATCTGCACCGGCATGCCCGGCACACGTTCACGGTCCCACCGCGTGCCGTAGCGCGCCAACGCTTGTGCGTCATCGCCTCCATGCCGCTCACGTGCCGCGGGGAGGACGGCTTCGCTCGGCCGATCGATTCTGCCGCCGCGCGCGTCGCTCGGTGACGCCGCCCGGTGCCTCACAATGGCCGGGTGACTGCTACCTCCCGCCTGCCCAAGGTCCGCGCCTCCGAGCTGGTCGGCCGTGGCTGGTTGAACACGGGTGGCCAGGACCTGCGGCTGAAGGACCTGCGCGGGAAGGTCGTCGTCCTCGACTTCTGGACCTTCTGCTGCTTGAACTGCCTGCACGTCCTGGACGAGCTGCGCGAGCTCGAGGAGTCCCGGCGCGAAGAGCTGGTCATCGTCGGGGTGCACTCCCCGAAGTTCGCGCACGAGGCCGACCCGGACGCCCTGGCCGCCGCCGTCGAGCGCTACGACGTGCGCCACCCGGTCCTCGACGACCCGGAGCTGACCACCTGGGACGCCTACACCGCGCGCGCCTGGCCCACCCTGGTGGTCGTGGACCCGGAGGGCTACGTGGTGGCGCAGATGGCGGGGGAGGGGCATGCGTCGGCGATCGCCGCGATCGTGGACGATCTGGTCGCCGAGCACGAGGCGAAGGGCACCCTGCACCGCGGTGACGGCCCGTACGTCCCGCCGACGCCGGAGCCCAGCACCCTGCGCTTCCCCGCCAAGGCGGTGGAGCTGCCGGGCGGGAACCTGCTCGTCGCGGACGCCGGCCACCACTCGCTCGCGGAGCTGGGGCCCGATGGCGAGACGCTGGTCCGGCGCATCGGCTCCGGCGAGCGCGGGTTCGCCGACGGCGGTCCCGGCCCGGACGGCACGCACACCGCGCGGTTCAGCGAGCCGAACGGGCTCTGCCTGGTGCCGACGGAGCTCCGGCCGCGCCTCGGTTACGACGTGCTGGTCGCCGACACCGTCAACCACGCACTCCGTGGTGTACATCTCGACACCGGCCAGGTGTACATGGTCGCAGGGACCGGCCGGCAGTACATGGTCGGCGGCCAGGAGAACGTCGAGGTGCCGGGCGAGGCGCCGCGGGCGCACCGGCCCGGCGACCAGTACCCGCCCACCTGGGTCAACCTGTCCTCGCCCTGGGACGTGGCCTGGTCAGAGCCGCTGGCCGCGTTCGTCGTGGCCATGGCGGGCAACCACACCCTGTGGGCGTTCGACGGCGAACAGGCCTCGCTCCGCCTGCTCGCCGGCACGATGAACGAGGGACTCGAGGACGGCACGGGGAGCACAGCCTGGTTCGCCCAGCCGTCCGGTCTGGCGCCGTCGCTCGACGCCGACGGGCGCCCTGACGGCGGCTTCTGGCTCGCCGACGCCGAGACCTCGGCCCTGCGCCACGTCGCACCCGCCGACGGCTCCGGCGTGGAGGTGCGCACCGCCGTCGGGCAGGGACTGTTCGACTTCGGTCACCGGGACGGCCCGGCCGGCGAGGCGCTGCTGCAGCACCCGCTCGGGGTGGCCACGCTGCCGGACGGCAGCGCCGTCGTCGCCGACACGTACAACGGCGCGCTGCGGCGGTACGACCCGGCCTCGGGCGAGGTCACCACGCTGGCGACCGGCCTCGCGGAGCCGAGCGACGTCGTCGTGCAGGCGGACGCCGACGGCGGCACGGTGCACCTGCTGGTGGTCGAGTCCGCCGCGCACCGGCTCACCCGGCTCGCCCTGCCCGCCGACCTCGCGGGTCAGGTGCTCGACGCCGGCGCGCACCGCGTCGCGCGCGCGGCCACCGACGTCGTCCCGGGCGCGCTGCGCCTGGACGTGCCGTTCGTGCCGGCACCAGGGCAGAAGCTCGACGACCGGTTCGGCCCGTCCACCGAGCTCCGCGTCAGCGCGACACCGCCCGAGCTGCTGCTCGACGGCGCCGGCGACGGCACCGACCTCGTCCGGACGCTGCGCATCAACCCCGAGGTACCCGAGGGCGTCCTGCACGTGACCGCCAAGGCCGCCTCCTGCGACGAGGTGCCGCTCGGCCCGGACGGCGAGCCCGACCCGGACGTGTTCCCGGCCTGCCACCTCGCCCAGCAGGACTGGGGCGTGCCGGTCCGGGTCACGCTGGACGGTGGCACCACCCTCACGCTCCCGCTGCGGGGCGCGTAGCCGTGGAGCCCGCCGAGATCCTCGTCGCCGGACCGGCGTCGTGGAACCAGCTCGTCCACCTCGACCGGCTGCCGGACCCACGCCCGCACACCACGTTCGCCCGCGGCCACCACGCCACGGTGGGCGGGACGTCGGCCGGGAAGGCGCTCAACCTGCGATGGCTCGGCCGCACCGTCCAGCTCCGCACGGTGCTCGGCACGGACGCCGAGGGTGCGCGCGTGCGCCGGCGGCTCGAGTCCGCGGGCGTGGACCTCGTCGTGACCGACGCCCCGGACGGCCGCACGGAGCGGCACCTCAACCTCCTGGACCCCGACGGCGGACGCGTGTCGATCTACCTCCAGGCACCCGACGCGTTGCCGGAGCAGGACCACGGCGCGGAGGCCGCGGCCGAGGCAGCAGCGCTCGGGCGCGCCGTCGACGCCGCCCGCGCCGTCGTCGTCGACCTCGCCGTCACGGCCCGCCCCGTGCTGGAGGCCGCGACGGCGCGGGGCGCCGACGTGTGGGTGGACCTGCACGACTACGACGGCGCCTCGGCGTTCCACCAGCCCTGGGTGGACGCCGGGACGCACGTGTTCCTCAGCTCCGACCGGATGCCCGGCTACCGCGACTTCCTGCGGTCCCGGCACGACGCCGGTGCCCGCCTCGTGGTCTGCACCCACGGGGCAGGGGGCGCCACGGCCCTGACGGACGAGGGGTTCGTCGACGTCCCCGCGGTGCGGGTCGACCAGGTCGTGGACACCAACGGCGCCGGGGACGGGTTCTTCGCGGGATTCCTCGACGCCCACCTGGGCGGTGCAGGGGTGGATGCGGCGATGCGGGCGGGCGCCGAGCACGCCGCGCGCGTGGTCCGGAGCCCCGAGCTGGCGCCGGCTGACCGCTGACTCACACCATCGCGGCCGACCGCTCCCAGAGCTCGTCGGCGACCCGGGGGTCCGTGGCCTCCCGGCTGACCCCTGACGCGATCCGGTGGCCCTCGTAGTAGGCGCCCGGCTGGAAGGTCGAGCCCGGGGTGCCCTCGGCGAACCGGACGAGCTGGTCGGCGCCCTTGTCGGGGCTGACGGTGAACAGCCGCCGGAGCGGACCACGGTAGAGGTACCGCAGCACGTGGTTCGTCTCCCCGGCGAAGCTCGTGCCCACCACGCCGGGGTGGAACGCGACCGCGCTGAGACCCTGGTCGCCGTAGCGGCGCTGCAGCTCCTGCGTGAACAGGATGTTGGCCAGCTTGGCGTTGCCGTACGCCCGGTGCGCGGCGTAGCGATGGGCGTTCTGGAGGTCGTCGACGTCGAACCGGCTGAACAGCTGGGCGGCCCGGCTCGCCGTCTGGATCACGGTGGCACGCCCGGAGACCAGGGCGGGCAGCAGCAGCTCGGTCAGCAGGAACGGCGCCAGGTGGTTGACCTGGAAGGTCTTCTCGTGGCCGTCGACGGTGAGCTCGCGCTCGCCCATGATGCCCCCGGCGTTGTTGGCGAGGACGTCGATCCGCGGGTGCGCGGCGAGCAGGTCGGCGGCGAGTCGGCGCACCTGAGCCAGCTCGGCGAAGTCGGCCAGGAAGAAGGGGGCGTCCAGCTCGGCGGCGACCGCCTCGGTCTTGGCCGCCGAGCGCCCGACGAGCACCACGTGGTGCCCGTCGCCGGCCAACCGGCGGGCGGCGGCCGCGCCGATCCCGTCGCTGGCCCCGGTGAGGACGATGGTCCGCGACATGTGTTCTCCCGTCGTGCGGTCGGTCGGCGTGCGGTCGGTCGGCAGGCGCGTCAGGGCGCCTCCAGCTCGTCGAGCATGCGCTCGAGGTTGCCACGGGCGGTCGCGGCGTACCCCTCGACCCAGTCGCCGGTGTAGGCGCGGGGCACCACCTCGACCACGAGCAGGCACGCGAAGTAGGCGCGGTACAGCCGCAGGCGGGTCCATGCCGAGGGGTCGCCCGCACCCGGCGTCCCGTCGCCGAGCCCGAGCTCCCCGCCCGTCTCCCGGTACCCGGCGAGCAGCTCGGGGTCGACGGCGCCCGCGCCGAGCTGGTCGGCGCCGACCAGCTCGAACACCGGGTCGCCCCACAGCGCCCTCTCCGCGTCGAGGAACGCGGTGAGGCGGTGGTCGGCCGGGTCGAGCAGCACGTTGCCGGGCCACAGGTCGGCGTGCACCAGCCGAGGCGTGGTGACGGCCGCCAGGACCTCGTGCCCGGCGCGGACGGCGGCGCGCAGGCGCCCGTGCGGCAGCGGCACGTCCCAGCGGTCGGCGTCCGCGAGGACCGCCTCGACCATCGCGCCGAAGGCCTCGGGCCAGGTCTCCCGGCTGAGGCCGGCCGACGGCGCGGGGTAGCCGAACCGGTCGCCGGTGATCCGGTGCAGGCGCGCCATGACGGCGCCGAGGGAGCGCCGCACGGCTCGCGCGGCGCCGTCGTCGAGGTCCGCGCCGTTCCACAGCACGCCGGCCAGGTGCTCGGTGACGACGACGTCGCCGTCGACGTGCTGCCGGCTGGCGTCCACGTGCAGCACGGCGGGCACGGGCAGGCCGGCACGGTGGGCGAGACGGTAGACGGCGGCCTCCGTGCCGGAGATCCCGTGCTCGTAGCGCAGCAGCCGGGTGGTGTCCGCGCCGGTCACCTTCACCACCACGTCACGGCCGTCCGCGAGGCCGACGCGCAGCACGGTGGCGAACAGCCCGCCCGCCAGCGGCTCGACGTCCCGGACGGTCCCGACCGGAGCCAGGACCGCCGCGACCTGGTCGTCCGTGACGGCGGTCTTGGTCAGCACGCGCCGAGCCTAGCCCCGCGCCGACGTGGCCGACAGGTCCCTCAGGCCAGGCCGGTCCGCCGGGCGACCACGGCCGCCTGCATCCGCGACGGCACCTGCAGCTTGGCGAGCACCCGGGACACGTGGGTCTTGGTGGTGGCCTCGGAGATGACCAGCTCGGCGGAGATGTCCTGGTTCGACAGGCCCCGACCGAGCGCGGCCAGCACGTCGACCTCCCGCGGGGTCAGACCGTCGAGCCGGGGGTCGGCCTCGCGAGCTGCGGGATCGGGTGCCACGGCGTCGGACGGCGCCGGTGGGGTGCCGGCGATCCGGGCCAGCACGCGCCGGGTCACCTCGGGGGCGAGCACCCCCTCCCCGGCCGCCACCTGCCGCACGGCACGCAGCAGGTCGGCCGGCTCGGCCGACTTGAGCAGGAACCCGGCCGCGCCTGCGTCGAGGGCGCCGTGGACGTACTCGTCGAGGTCGAACGTGGTGAGCACGAGGACGTCGGCCAGCCCCTCGGTGGTGATGATCCGTGTCGCCTCGACGCCGTCGGTGCCGGGCATCCGCAGGTCCATCAGCACGACGTCGGGCCGCAGCGCACGCGCGTTCGCCACGGCGGCGTGGCCGTCGGCCGCCTCCGCGACCACCTCGATCCCTTCCGCGGCCTCCAGCAGCAGGCGCAGGCCTGCACGGATCGCGGCGTGGTCGTCGGCGACCAGGACGCGGACCGGTCGCTCTGCCGGCACGGTCACGCGGACTCCCTCCCGGCGGGCAGCCGGGCCTCGACGTGCCAGGTGCGGTCCGCCGTCGGCCCCGCCGTGAACGTCCCGCCGAGGCCCTCGGCCCGCTCGCGCATGGTGGCCAGCCCGGTCCCCGCGCTGAGCGGCCCCACCTCTCGCTGTGGGTGCACGACACGCCGCTGAGCCGCGTGAGCCGACGGCGCGTCGTGCACCCACAGCGAGGGGAGGGGGTTGCTGATGCGCAGGGTCAGACCGGCGCCCTCGTCGAGGGCGACCGTCACGGGTTCACCGGGGGCGTGCTTGCGGGCGTTCGTCAGCGCCTCCTGCGCGATGCGGTGCAGCGCCTGCCCGACGGCGGCCGGGACCGCGCGGCCCGCGAGCTGCTGCGGGTCGTCGACGGTGACGTCGTCGCCGGCCGAGCGCGCCGTCCGCACCAGCTCGCCCAGCCCGTCGAGGCGGCCCGGGGCGGTGAGCGGTTCGGGCGCGACGTCGGCCCGCAGCAGCTCGATCATCGACCGCATCTCGGTGAGCGAGGCGACCGAGCTCTCGCGCACCTGCTCCAGGGCGGCGCGGTCCCGCCCCGCGTCGGGCGGCAGGGCGAGCGCCGCGCCGGAGTGGATCGCGATGGACGACAGGTGCGAGGCGATGACGTCGTGCAGGTCGCGGGCCATCGCCGCCCGCTCGGCCTGGACGGCCTCGTGCCGGTCCAGAGCGGCGATGCGGGCCTGGTCGGCGGCGCGCTCGCGCTCGAGGTCCGCCGCCCGGGCGGCCTCGTCGGCGCGGGCCCGCTCGAGGTCGGCGAGCTCGGACTTCTGCCGCACGTTGTCCGCCCACCACATCGGCATCACCACGACCCCGGCCATCTGCAGACCGGCGAACACGAAGTAGCGCAGCTCCTGGCTCGCCTCCCCGGCGGCGACCGCCACCGCCAGGGTGAGCGTCGCCGCCGCCGTCCACAACCAGGTCCGCGCCGTGCGGCCGGTCCGCAGGACGGCCTCGAACAGCAGCTCCCACAGCACCACGAGGAGGATCGCCAGGCTGCCGCCCCACACGAGGTCGACGGCCACGACGGCCAGGCCGGCGGCGAGCGCGAGCAGCGGGTGCGTGCGCTTGGCGAGGAGCAACAGGCAGCCGACGGCGAGCAGCGCGACGCGCCACCACGGCTCCGGGTCGACCGAGCCCAGCGGTCCGACCTGCTGGACGAGGTCGACCAGCCCGACCCCCAGCAGCACGAGGCCGACGACGAAGGCCACGACGGCACCGAGCACGTCCGCCAGCAGGTCCTCACCGGTCCACGCCCGCAGCGGGCTCCACGCCCGCAGCGGGGTCCACGCCCGCAGCGGGCCGCGCGAGCTCGCGCTGGCGGGGGACTCGGTGCTCACGTCCCCATCCCAGCACAGCGCGCGGAGCGGCGGATCGGCGAAAGGTTGTACACGCCGCGCCAGGAGCCTCGGAGGCGGGCCCGAGGATCATCCGTCCGGCGGACGCCGCGGACCTGCTCCCCGGGCGATGCTCGGCCCATGGACCTTCCAGTGGACCTCGTCGGGACCGAGGGCGGGCTCGTCGCGATGGCGGGCGTGCTCGTCGTGCTCGCGCTCGTCGACTCGACCAGCTTCGGCACCCTGCTCGTTCCCGTCTGGCTGCTCCTGGCCCCCGGCCGGGTGCGGTCCGGTCGCGTGCTCGCCTACCTCGGCACCGTGGCCGTCGCCTACCTGCTGATCGGTGTCGCGGTGCTGCTCGGTGCCGGCGTGGTGCTCGCACGGTTCGGCGACGTCCTGGAGTCGCGGCCGGTCCTGCTGGCGCAGCTCGTGCTGGGCGTCGGCCTGCTGGCGCTGAGCTTCCGGTTCGACGGCAAGCGGTCGGCCCGCCGGGCCGAGGCGGCCGGCGGCCGGCCGGGCCGGTTGGCGCGGTGGCGCGGACGGGCCCTCGGGCTCGACCCCGGTTCCTCGTCCGTGCTGCCGCTGATGGGGCTGGCGCTCGGGGCCGTCACGCTGGAGGCGGCGACGATGCTGCCGTACCTGGCCGCGATCGGCCTGCTGACGGCGTCGGACCTCGCGACCCCGGTGACGGTGGGGATCCTCGCCCTGTACTGCGTGGTGATGGTGCTGCCGGCGCTGCTCCTGCTCGGCGGACGCCTGGTGGCGGCACGGTGGATCGACCCGCTCCTGCGCCGCCTCGAGCGGTGGTTGTCGAAGAACGCCGCCGAGATGACCGGCTGGGTGCTCGGCGTCGTCGGTGTGCTGCTCGCCCTGGACGCCGTCGGGCGCCTCGGGTGGACGTGAGCCGCCGTCAGGCGAGGAGGCCCGGCAGCTCGAGCAGCGAGTCGACGACGTCGACGCGGCCCGCGGCGGGGCGCGTCGCGTGCAGGTACCCCCACGGGCCGCGACGGACCAGCACGGGCCGCATCCCGGCGTCGGCCGCCGGGAGCACGTCGTTGTCGAGGCGGTCGCCCACGTAGGCGATGTCCGACGGCGGCACGCCGGTCAGCTCCGCCACCGCGGCGAAGAACCGGGGGTCGGGCTTCTCGACGCCCCACTCGTCGGAGGTGCGGATGCTGTCGACGGGCAGGTCCATCGCCTCGAGCGCGGCACGCGCCTGGGGCGGCTGGTTCCCCGCGACGACGACGGCGAACCCGGCGTCGCGCAGCGCGGCCAGAGCGGGGCGGACGTCGTCGTAGAGGTCGTCCGCGTCGAAGTTCTCGCGCAGGTCGTCCGGGTCGTCGACGGCCCACCGGGCGATCTCCGCGGGCAGGTCGAGGCCGGGCCGGGCGAGCTCGAACGCATCCTCCAGCGGACGGTCCGTGGCGGCGCAGGCGCCGATCAGGCCGAGGAACGTGCCGGCCGGGACGCCGAGCCGGCCCGCCCAGCGGGAGAAGATGCGGGTCTCGTCCACGAGGGTCTCACCGACGTCGAACACCACCGCGCGCACCATGGGCCCGAGCCTAGCCTCCGCGCCGGGCGTGGGATGCGCGCTCTTCGGGGGGCAGAGGTAGCGTGTTCAGCGCACGTTCAGATCCCCGGCCTAAGGTGAGTGACATGACCGATCCGGCGATCCCCGTGACGCTGTCCACAGCGTCCGTCTACCCGCGCCGTGCGGCGTTCGCCTTCGAGTCCGCGGCCGAGATCGGCTACGACGGCGTCGAGGTCATGGTCTGGTCCGACCCCGCCACGCAGGACCCGAAGGCGCTCTCGCGGCTCGCGGCCGACACCGGCATGCCGATCCGTTCGATCCACGCCCCGACGCTGCTCGTCAGCCAGCGGGTGTGGGGGCGGTCCCCGGCGGACAAGCTCGCCCGAGCCGTGGACATGGCGGGCGAGCTGGGGGCGCGGACCGTCGTCGTGCACCCGCCGTTCCGCTGGCAGTACCGCTACGCCCGCAGCTTCGAGGAGCAGGTGCGCGAGCTCAACGCGGCCAGCCCGGTGACCGTCGCGGTGGAGAACATGTACCCGTGGCGCCCCCACTCCCGGCTCGACCGGGAGCTCAAGGCGTACCTGCCCGGCTGGGACCCGATGGAGCACGGCTACGACGCCGTGACGCTCGACCTCTCGCACGCCGCGATCGCGCAGCAGGACGGCCTGAGCCTGCTCCACGAGTTCGGCGACCGCCTGCGGCACGTGCACCTGGCGGACGGCACGTTCAACGCGCGCGACGAGCACCTCGTGCCGGGCCGGGGCGACATGCACTGCGACAAGGTGCTGACCGAGCTGGCCCACTCCGGGTTCGACGGCGACGTGGTCCTGGAGATCTCCACCCGCAAGGCGTACGACGCCCACGAGCGGCACACCGACCTCGTGGCCGGGCTGGAGTTCGCGCGCGCCTACCTCTCGCCGGAGCCCGTCCCGTACACGCCGCCGCCCCCGGAGCACCGGCACCGTCCGGCGGACGCGTGGGAGCCGGAGCGCCACGGCCTCGCGGGCTCCTGACCTGGCGGGCTCCTGGCCCCGCGGGGGTCAGGCGGCCAGCGAGGGGCGTGCGCCGACCGCGCGGAGCACGAACGTCTCCGCTGCGCTGATGGCGCGCTCCCGGGCCTCCGGTTCCTCGGGGATGAGCCGGCCCGAGAGGCATGCGTTGACGAGCTGCACGGTCGGCTCGATGTCCTGGCGCGGGAACGAGCCGACGGCGATGCCCTCGTGCAGGATCCGCTTGAGGATGGACTCCACGATCTCGGCGTGCTCGCGCAGCCGGTTCTGCGTCGACCGGGAGAGCACGGTCCGCAGGTCGGGGCCGGGCGCCAGGTGGAAGACCCGCGCGAGCTGGGCCTGCTGGCGGATGTAGGTGCGCAGCTGCTCCACGGGGTCCTGGACCTCGGCGAGCGCGCGCTCGAGCGTCAGGGCGTACTGCTCGGTCTCGTGGGTGATGAACCCGAGGAGCAGCGACTCCTTGTCGGAGAAGTGGTTGTACACCGCGGTGCGCCCCACGCCGGCCGCCGTCGCGATGTCGGCCAGCGTGATCGTGTCGAACCCGCGCTCCGCCATGAGCGTGGACAGCGCCGCGAACAGCTTGTGCCGGGTCATCTGGCGGTGCTCGTGCAGACTCTTGCCGATGATCTTGGGCATGCTGACATCATAGGCAGCGTGTGTCAGGTCAAGGGCCGCTATCCTCCCGGTTGTGACTGATGACACCGGTGGCCGGGAGACGGAGCGCGAGGGCATCCGTGACGGCATCGTCCCCGACACCAAGGACTGGACGTGGGTGATCGAGCGCCCGTGCGACGAGTGCGGCTTCGACCCGACCGGCGTCGACCCCCTCGCCGTCGGTGACGCCGTCCGGGCGACCGTCCCGGCCTGGCAGGGCGTCCTCGCCCGGCCCGAGGTCCGGCGTCGGCCCGCCCCCGGCGTCTGGTCACCGCTGGAGTACGCGGCCCACGTGCGCGACGTCTTCCGGGTCTTCGACGAGCGGCTCGCGCTCATGCTGGCGACGGACGGCGCGGCCTTCCCGAACTGGGACCAGGACG
Organism: Isoptericola halotolerans; assembly: GCF_003003075.1. GTDB lineage: Bacteria > Actinomycetota > Actinomycetes > Actinomycetales > Cellulomonadaceae > Isoptericola > Isoptericola halotolerans_A. The sequence goes on from NZ_PVTX01000001.1 coordinate 291,671, forward strand.
CGGCGGCGGTGGCCGGCGGGTACGCGCAGGCCGACCCCGCGGTGGTCGCCACCGAGCTGGCCGACGCCGCGGGCGCCGTCGCCGACCGGTTCGACACCGTGCGCGCGGACCAGCTCGAGCGGGTCGGGCAGCGCTCCAACGGGTCCACCTTCACGGTGCGGACCTTCGGGCGGTACTTCCTCCACGACGTCGTCCACCACCTGCACGACGTGCGCGCCTGACCTGCCGCCCGTCACACGCCTGTAACACGCGGGGCTTATGGCGGACGGCGGGGAGGAGTACCTTGCGCGACATGTCGTACGTGCAGACGCTCGTCCCGCCGGAGCACGCCTCGAACCACGTCCTCGTCGTGCCCGAGGCGTGGGGGCCCGACCGTGTCCGGGGACTCGCCGACGCATGGTTCCCGGACGTGCGGTGGCTGAAGGAGCCGCGGGCCGACGCCGCCCCGCGGCCCCACGGCGGCGCACGCTTCCGGGGCATGGCCACCGGACCCGCCCAGCAGGCCGGGCCCGGCGTGCTCGGCGTCGGCGACGAGCACGGGGCGGCCGGGCCGTTCCCGGTCAGCGAGACGCTGTCGCCGCAGGCCGGCCTGACCGGGCGCGCCGCGGCGTACGCCCTCGGCCGCGTCGACGGCATGTTCGACGCCCGTGCCGGGCGACCGACGACCACGGAGGACCGCGACGGCATCGCGCGGGCCTTCGCGGCCGGGCTGCCCGAGGGCGAGGAGCTCCGGCTGGTCCAGTGGGGCGTCGCGGTGGCACGCAAGACCAGCGGGGTGCTGCTCGCCGACGGGCGCCAGCTGCTGCACCCCGACCCGGCGAGCGCCGTGGACCTCGCCCTCTTCGCGGCCCACCTCGTCCCGCCCGACGAGCTGCTCGGCTTGCTGCGCTCGTTCGTCGCGACCGCGGAGCAGGAGTCCAGCACGACGGCCCCCGACGGCACGGCCCGCACGCGCCTCGTGGCGCGCACTCCCTACGACGGCACCATCACGGTGGAGGCGGAACGCGTCGAACGCGTGCCGCGCGCCCTCGTCGGGCTCGACTGGCGCGAGTACGGGCCGCACACCTACCGGATGGCGTGGGTGCCGCAGGACCCCTACGAGCTGGGTCTCGAGCAGCCCTCCGGGGTCCACGTCATCGCCCGGGCGCGCATGCGGGCGATGATCGCGCGGATCGCCCTCCTGCTGCACTCGACGGTCGGCGGCGCGATGGTCGACGACGGGGCTTTCCTCGCGACGACGGCGGAGGTCGAGCGGCGGACGGCCGAGGACCAACGCACGGCGTCGCGCGCCTGGATCTGAGCGGGTGGCGCCGGGGGACGCCGCCGCCGTTGTCCACAGGTGTGTGGAGGACCGGCGCCGTGCGCCGGTACCTGCGACGACGCCGGTGAACGCTGGGCTCATCGGCGGACTTCGGTGGCGGGACGGGCGAGCCGGACATCCCTCTCGAACGGCTCGGACCCGCAGGATCCTGCGGCTGCGACTCGTTACCACGCTGTTCCCGCGGTCGACAACTCGACCGGCCTCCCGCCGTCGAACCTCCCGACGGCGCGCCGGTGCTGGCGTGTCGTCCACAGATTTCTTCCACAGGGCTGTGGACGGTATGGGGATTCCGGGCGTCGGGCTGTGGACGACGCTGTGGCCGAAGATCCACGGCCCCCGACCCCTTGCAGACCTCCTCCAGCGGGTCTAGAAACGTGGCTATCGGTCTCGACGGGATGTGGCACGGATCACGGTGACGTGGCAGTGGCGCAGACCGCCGGGATGAAGGTCGACCGGAGAACGACGGGCCGATCCGCACCGAGTGCGGGCCGTGGGTGACGACACGGGTGTCCGGCGGCGCCGGAAGACCAGCCGCGTCCGAGGACTCTGCGGAGAACGGGCCGGCCGAGGCGACGACGCATCAGGCCTCGACCGGTTTGGCAGAAGATCCGGAGCTGTGACGTCGACGCAGCGCCCCGACAGCGATCGCTGGGGAACGCGGTGATGCCGAGGCCCCCGGCCGCCCCGGGGGCCTCGGCCGCCCGTGGGAGCGTGACCGCGCGTAACCTCGGCCCATGAGCAACCTCGAGACGCGTCCTGCCGAGCAGGTGTGCGAGGCCGGGAGCGCGGCCGGCGGCATCGAGCTGCTGGACGCGCGCGACGTCCCGCTCGGGGGACCCCGCGCCATGACGGTCCGCCGCACCATCCCGCAACGCCGACGGTCCCTCATCGGGGCGTGGTGCTTCTGCGACCACTACGGCCCGGACGACGTCTCGTCGTCGGCCGGCATGCAGGTGCCGCCGCACCCCCACATCGGGCTGCAGACGGTGAGCTGGTTGTTCGCCGGGGAGATCCTGCACCGCGACTCCGTCGGCTCGCTGCAGACCGTGCGCCCGGGCGAGCTCAACCTCATGACGGCGGGCCGCGGCATCTCCCACTCGGAGGAGTCGCCGGAGGGCGCGTCCGAGCACCCGCGGCCGCCGACCCTGCACGGCGTCCAGCTGTGGACGGTGCTGCCCGGCGAGTCGAAGGACGGCGAACCGGCCTTCGAGCACCACGCCGACCTGCCCGTCGCCGTGCATGCCGGCGCCCGGGTGCAGGTCTTCATGGGCACGCTGCGGGTGGCGGGCGAGACGCTCGTGTCGCCCGCTCGCACCTGGACCCCGCTCGTGGGGGCCCAGCTCGACCTGGAGGCCGGGGCGTCGGTCGAGCTCGACGTCGACCCCGGGTTCGAGCACGGCCTGCTCGTCGATGCCGGCGAGGCGCGACTGGAGGAGGCGATCGTCCCGGTGAGCACGCTGGCGTACGCGGGACCGGGCCGCCGCCGGCTCGTCGTCTCGGCGGGCGAGGCACCCGTCCGCGCGGTCCTCATCGGCGGCACGCCGTTCGCCGAGGACGTCGTCATGTGGTGGAACTTCGTGGGCCGCAGCCACGAAGAGATCGTCGAGGCGCGCGCGGACTGGGCCGCGCAGGTCACCGATGCGGACGACGGCGGCACCGGCTACGCCGCGGGATCCGCCGACCGGCGCTTCGGCCGGGTCGACGGGTACGCGAGCGGGCCGCTGCGCGCTCCGGCCCTCCCGGACGTCCGGCTCCGACCACGCCGGCGACCGGGGGAGTGAGCCCCGCCGTCGTCAGGGGAAGGTGATCCGGAGCTTGGCGCTCCGCATCCCCGTGCCGATGTTGACCACCTTGATCTTCAGGTCGCCGCTGCGGCTGATGAACGTCTGCCCCTCCCGCATGGTCGACCGGCGGTTCGACTCGCGCCCCATGGGCACGATGAGGTGCTCCCCCGGGTAGGCCCAGGTGGAGGAACCTCCGGCCATCCGGCTCACGGTGATGCCGTACCGCACGGTGTAGTCGGAGGACGCCCGGTAGGGCAGGCGGGTGTACGGGTAGCGCACGCCGGGCTCCGCGCGCCGCAGCTCGATGAAGTAGACGTCACCGGTGCGCGGGTCGCGGGCACGGACCAGCGTGGGCCGCCGCGTGTCGCGGTGCCGCGCGGTGAGGAGCACTGTCTGGTTGCCGTCCCGGGCGCCCACGTACCGCTGCTCCGACCGCGGCAGCACCCCGAGCCGGCGCTTCTGGGCGCCGGAGAGCGCGGGGACGCCGTCGGCCGCGAACTCGGACCCCATCAGGTCGAGCGGGTCCAGGCCCTCGGCGGCCCCGCAGCGCGAGCTCTTGAATCCGCCGTCGGCCTTGCCCTCGCACCAGCCGACACCGGAGTGCTCGAGGCCCATGTTGTGCGCGAGCTCGTGCGCCAGCGTGGCGACACCCTTCTCGTACTGGCCGTGGCCCCACCGCTGCCCGGAGCCGTAGCCGTTCGGCCCGCCGAAGAGCGAGAACGTCCACCCGCCCGGCGAGTTGCGCCCGGCCGTCGACGGCATCGAGCCGAGGCCGACCTTGCCCCCGCAGGTCGTGCCGTAGCGGGACCCGCCCGCGTAGTCGCCCTTGCGGTAGGGGAAGAGCACGGCGAGGTGGGCTCGGCGGTCCGGCCCGCGGTCGGCGGACGTGTACCAGCGCTTGCCGTAGTGCTTGGACCCGCCGCGCTTGACCTGCTTGATCACCTGCTGGGTGGTGCGGCACGCCCCGTCGCCCGTGTTGATCCGTCGCACCTTTCCGGAGCGGACGAACTTCACCTTGCCGCCGGACTGTTCGGACCAGTAGACCGACACCTCCTTGAGGAGGCGGTCGACATCAGAGCGGCGAATCCATTTCTTGACGCGCTTCTGCGAGACGTTCTTCGGTGTCGCGACGACGACCTGCACGGTGTGCTGCTTCTTGCTGGTGGTCGCCGCCGTCGCCAGGGCGCGGGTGCCGTCGTTCGCCGACGAACGCCCGAATCGGGACGAGTCCACCGAGGACTCCCAGGTCACAGGGCTGGCGTCGTGCGGTTCCCGCACGTCCGGGGCGGCCGCGGCGGCGGTCACGTCGACCAGGAGCAGAGCGGCCACGACAGTGGCGACCACAGGAAAGCGGAACGACATATCGAGCCCCCGAGCCGATCGACATCGATTTGTCGGAGCGTATCGACGAAGTGCGGAACGTGCCTGTCGAGCGACAATGTCCTTTTGGTCTGATATCGGATTTTCGGCATGGTGCCCGCGAGGAGATCGCGGCACGCCAACGGCACCGTCGACACCGTGTGTTGCACTTGCGCGCGGTCGAACGACGTAGGGGTGTGAGACGAAGGATGAGGTCGTGACAGCCGGCCCGGACATGGTGTTCAGCGAGGTCTTTCGCGCGATGTACCCCGAGGTGCTGCGGTTCGTGCAGCGGCGTGCAGGGCCCGACGCCGCCGAGGACCTCGCGGCCGAGGTCTTCACGATCGCGTGGGGAAAGTGGGGCGCCGTGCCGCGTGAGGTCCGTCCGTGGCTGTTCGGCGTCGCCCGGAACGTGCTGGCCGAGGACCGGCGTGTCCAGGGACGGAGACGCCGGCTCGAGCTGCGGCTCGGCGGTGAGCGGGAGCCGCTATATGACGAGGTCGGTCTGACAGCCATGACGGTGGACCTGCATGTCGCGTGGGCCCGGCTGAGTGATGTCGACCGCGAGGCACTTGCTCTGGTCGCCTGGGACGGCCTGACCGGGCGCGAGGCGGCTCAGGTGCTCGGCTGCACACGAGCGGCCTTCTCCGTCCGCCTCAGCCGCGCGCGCCGGCGCCTCAAGCGCCTGCTCTCCGACGTCGAACCGCACGCGGCCACGGGTTCCACTCCGTGCGTCGCTCATGACTCCACGCCGTCCACCCTCAAGGGAACGCCATGACGAAAAGCTTGATGGATGACCCGGTGATGCGTCGCCTGGCTGACGCCGACCCTGTGCCTACCGGCCCCCTGACTCTGGCCGAGACCGCGCGAGCCCAATCCGTGCTGTACCGCATCATGGCTCGACCGCGGACCGCCGTGCGCCGCTCGCACCGACGGCGGTTGTGGACCCGAGGGGCCGCAGCCGCAGCCGCGCTCGCCACCGCACTGCTCGCCGGGACGTTCGCCACGACACCGGCATCGGCACGGTACGTCCTGCTCGAGGCGGCAGCCGGTGCCGCGGTCCAGCCGGTGGAGGACGGCGAGTACTGGTACGTGCGGTCACAAGAGGACGATCCGCGATCGGTTCCGTACCAGCGCGAGGTCTGGAGGTCTGCGGACAGCTTCCTCCTGCGAAGCGAGTCCTCGGCCGCTTTCGCAGCATGGGAAGCGGGCGTGTCGTTCCTGGATCCTGAATTGGTGCGGGTGCAGGACATGAGCAACGACGACGGGACCATCGCGGGGTTCGGAGACGGTGTGCAGCTCACCTGGGCAGAGCTCGAGTCCTTGCCCAGCGATCCTGATGCGCTCTCCCGGCAACTCACCGCAGAGCTTGCCGTCTCGGGACACGGCGGTGACTGGGACCTGTGGAACCAGGTCGTCGGCATGCTGCAGGAGAGCCCTGCTTCACCAGAGTTGCGTCGTGGGTTGTGGCAAGTTCTCTCCGGCATTTCGGGCGTGGAACTCGTCGGGACCGTCACCGACAGCGCCGGGCGCGAGGCGACGGCGATCCAGGCCGACTTCACCGACAGGAGGCTGCCGCGGTACGAGCTTCTGCTCGATCCCGGGGACGGGTCCTTGCTGGAGACCCGGGTCTACGACCTCGACGACTCGCTGCTGTTCCGCTCGACCGTGCTGGAGCAGGGCTACCGGGATGCAGCACCGGCGCCGGAGCCCCCGCTCTGCGGCCCCGGCTCCGCACCCGAGCAGTCCTGCTGAACCGGTGGTACCTGTCGGCGTGCGCCGGCGTGGTGTCAATGCCGTCGTCGGATGACCACGGGCAGCACGACCCACAGCCCGAGCAGCAGCAGGGCGCACCCGCCGCCGACGATCAGGCCTGCCGTGCGGTCCAGCACGACGTCGAAGACGAGCAGCGCCGTGGAGGACAGCGCGACGGCGAGCAGCACCAGGGCGGCACGGGTCATCCGGTCGCCGACGGTGACGACCGGCTGCTTGAGGTGCTTGCGGAAGAGTGCGCGGTGGATGGCCACCGGCGCGACGAACAGTCCGGTGGCCGCGATGCACGTCAAGAGGTCGACGAGATAGACGTTGCGCTGGAAGGCGTCGAGGTCCTGGAAGCGCGACTGGAACGGCAGGATCAGCAGGAACCCGGTGAGGATCTGTACGCCGGTCTGCATGACGCGCAGCTCCTGGAGCAGCTCGACCCAGTTGCGGTCGGAGCGTTCGTCCGGCGACTCCTCCCGGCTGTCCTGGCGGTGCTCCGGCATTCCGGCGGTGTCCGTCATCGTGCCTCCTCCGCGACTGCTGATGGGCACCTCATCGTGCCATCGGCGCCGACACGTCGCACCGGTGTGCGGGCTGCGTCCCGATGCTGCTCGACGAGGCATGATGCTGGGATGCCTGCGAGATTCGTTCTCCGTGCCGCGACGCCGGACGACGCCGACGGCTGCGCCTTCGTCCACCACACCTCGTGGGTCGAGACGTACTCCGGGCTGCTCCGGGCGGACCACTGGAACTCCGACACCCTGGCCGGGCGCGTCGCGACCTGGCGGCGCTGGCTCGCGGGGGACAGGACCGTCACCGTGGCCGAGTCCGGTGGCCGGATCGTCGGGATCGCCTTCGGCGGCAGCGGCAGACAGGTCGGGACCCATGGGCCCGTGCGCGACCGCGAGCTGTACCTCCTCTACGTCCTCGCGGCGCACCACGGGACCGGGTCCGGCCAGGCGCTGCTCGACGCCGTGCTGCCGCCGGACGCGCCCGCCCAGCTCTGGGTCGCGGAGCACAACCCCCGGGCCCGCCGGTTCTACGAGCGCAACGGGTTCGTCCCGGACGGTGCGCGGTTCGTCGACGAACAGCTCGGCCTCGCCGAGGTTCGCCACGTCCGTTGATTTCGGCCGAGTCTGAGCTGGTGATCCAGAACCGGCCAGCTCTGGGCCACGCTCGGCAGGAGAGCGGACCGAGCGCGAAGAGTAGGGTGAAGGGTGCCGTGAGTTCGACAGCGGCCCGCACCGACAGGAGCGCCACATGGGCGGCTTCGAGATCACCTCGTGTCCCCTGAGGAACCAGGTCGATCCGCGCGCCTTGCGGTTCGCCGCCGGCGCCACGGCCATCGTGCTCGCCGTCGTGCTGCTCACCGTCGGCGCCGCTCGGCCCCTCGCCCTCGGGCTGCTCGCGTCGCAGGTCGCCGTGTTCGGTTTCACCGCGTTCGTGAGCGTGCAGTGGTCCGTGTGGGCACAGCTCTTCGCGCGCGTCGTCTGGCCCCGGATCGGCGCGGCGACGCAACTGGTAGACGCTCGCTCGGCGCGCTTCGCCCAGCTCCTCGGTTTCGTGCTGACCGCCGTGGCACTGGTGGGATTCGTCCTCGGCGCCGACGGTCCGGCCAGCGCCCTGATCGTCGTCGTCGTGGCTGCGGCCGCCGTCGACGCCGCCACGGGCCGGTGCGCGGGGTGCGCCATCTACCGGCTGGCTCGCCGGAGGCGGTCGCACGCCGGGTGAGGGCCCGTGCCCCCGCGGCGGGAGACGACGAAGGGCCCGGCCGTCCTGGCCGGGCCCTGCGTGCTGCGGAGCGGGTGACGGGAATCGAACCCGCGCTATCAGCTTGGGAAGCTGCCACATGCAGTTGCGATTGGCGAGATAGCCAGCCTCCGAGGCCGTCTACCTGGGCCGATAGTACCCGTGGGAGCCGTTGCCTACCGCCAAGGACCAGCTCGTAGGGGCATGTCCAGGGCACGACGAGCGGCGGCGCGCCCCAAGAACCTCACCCGGGCAACTAGCGGCAGCAGTGGGCACTTACAGATACGATTCGGGTACCATGCCGAAGGAGGACGGGTGCGCTCTGTAGTCAACTATGTGCACATCGAGAACTTCCGATCCATTCGATCGCTAACAATGGACGGCCTCGATGGATACAATGCAATTGTGGGATTGAACAGTGCCGGGAAATCCAACATTCTCCGTGCGTTGAACCTGTTCTTTAACAACCATGTCGACGAGGGGCTTGAGCCGTTACGGTTCGGAACCGATTACAGCTCACATGCCCCCGTGGGGAAGAAGAAGCGCGTAGCGGTGACTGTCGGACTGGCTCTCGGAGCATCTTTGAAGGTCCCAAAGCAACGAGATTTTGAGAGTAATCACGGAATCACGAACTCAATCGTCATTGAGCGCGTATGGAGCTTGGCGCAAGATACCCAGGCGAACCAGGAAACCTTCCGATTCGGGCCGACTCTCGAGAGCATGACCGATGCGACTGCCGACGACCTCTCCTCGATCCTGGCTTACATCCGGGCGGTTCGGTTTGTCTACATCCCGAACCATGCCAGGCCGGCGGATTTGATCCGGCAAGAACTCGAGCCACTTCGGGGCAGCCTCGTCGCGCGCCTACGAAGAACGAACGCATACCGAGATTCAAACGTTAATGACGTTCTTTCGGAGCTCGGGCGGCTGGGCGACCGGATGTTCGGCGGAGTCTCTGCGCAATTGCAGAAAGGGCTACCCGGGACCAGCATCTCCGCATCGTTGCCCGACGATTTTGCAGATCTGCTATTTGACGTGGGTCTCAGCGCAGTTTCCGGTGGGCAGTCTCGCGCGCCAGAGTACGAAGGGTCCGGGGCGCAGTCGTTCATGCTACTCCACATCCTCGACCTAGCGGACCGCACTCGAAGGTCGGGCGGGTTCGGTTGGGTGCAGGCGAGTGTTTGGGCAATGGAGGAGCCGGAGAGTTTTCTCCACGCTGGATTGCGTGCGCAATTCTCCGTTGACCTCGCAAAGTATGCTTTGGATGACCGACGTCAGGTACTGGTAACGACACATCAGGCCGAGTTCCTTCGAGTCGCTGCGACTGCCTGGACAACCGACAAGCGCGCAGATGGCGACACGTACGCCACAAAGTCTTCCGCCAAGGAGGCCCTACGCTCCGCCACGCGACGCGAGATTACTAATTTCCAGCATCCGCTCTTCGTGTCCACCGATCGTCCAGTAGTTATCGTCGAAGGAAAGTTTGACGCGATCTACTTGAAGGCTGCAATTGAATCGCTTGATCTGCGGCCGCGATGGGTATTGCTTTCACCCCAGGAAGCGCTCGGCCAGGACGTCGGTGGAGATTCTGTGTTGCAGTACCTTCGATGGAACAAGTCGGTGATTGCCTCGCGGCCCGATATTGCTCCTGTTATTGTGCTTCGGGATTGGGAGGCCACTGATGCGAATAAGTATAACGATCAGTTAAGAGTCCATGCCTATTCTCGCGCTCTTACATGTGACGCGAGTTGCGTGAATCCGGATCTTGATGATTCATGGTTCGGGATCGAGCGCTATCTCCCCACAGAGCACCTGAAATTGCATATTCCAAGCGGGAAGCTCGGTCTAGAGTCGGCGGCACCAGGTGCGCGCCTGTCCGTCAAGAAGAAGGTGCTTGAAGAGTATAAATCGGTCTTGGCGCGAGGGATCCGAGATGGCGGAGATCCCGGCGACTACCTGCGCGAGTTGGTTCGATGGCTTGATGCGGAAGTTGAGGAGACCATCAGGAGTGTGCCGGTCCGCGATTTTGTCAACTCTTGAGGGGGCACGGTGATTTACCGGTAGTTGAACCGTCCTGGCGTGGTGTGATGGATAAGCGTCGCCGCGTGGTGCCGAAGGTCGTGAAACCGCACGTGCGGCACACCGGCAGCCACGCGGGCCCGATCGAACATCTTCGTGCGTGCCCCGGCGCGCAGCGGTCGACCGGTCTCAGTCGCAAACACGAGCGCCCGCTGCTCCAGCGCGGTCCACTCGGCCAGATGAGTCACAAGGGCGACGGCGGTGGCATGTGGCAGGTGGACCGTCCTGCGCCCCGCGGACGACTTCGGCGGTCCCAGAGTCACTGGCTGTCCGCCGATGTCGACCAGCGCCTGCTCCACCCGTACCGCAGCCCCGACGACGGCGCCGGAGGAGTCTCGTCGCACTTCGACGTGCCGTCGCTCCATCGCGAAGACCTCAGAGGCGCGCAGTCCGCCCCATGCGGCCACGAGCACGGCTGTTCGGTACTTCTGCGGCATGGCTGCGGCGATGCGGGCTACCTCGGCCGGAGTGGCCGGAACACGTTCGGCAGCGTGAACCTGGCCAGCGCGGGGCACCTGGCAGGGGTTGTGGTCCAGCAGGCGCTCCCGGACGGCCCCGGAGCAGATCGTCCGCAGCAGCCGGTACGCCTGCGCCGCCTGGGTGCGTCCGGCGCCCGGTCCCGGAGGCTCACTGGACGGCTTCGGGCTGCCAGCGTCATGCCAGGCGTCCAGGACCTCCCAGCGCAAGCGCCCCGTCCGATGGGTATCCCATCCTGCCGCTGCGGCCCAGGTGCGAGCGGCCTGGGTGTCGGAGACCTTGGCGGTGCGGCTCGCCCTGGACGTAGCCGATTCGCGCGCGGCCACGGTGACCGCGGCGTACCAGTCGGTCACGAGCGTCACGGAAAGTGCTCGCAGTTCGGTGGCTCCGAGGTCCAATGTCATCGTCGGGTGTCCCGGCAGTGGCTGGGGTGTCACGATCCAGCGGGCCAGGAGCCGCTCGTACAGCGCCCGGGTCCGGGGTGCGAGCTGGTGCTGGCGGTCCAACCATCGACGGGCGTAGTCGGCCAGCGGCTCGGCGCCGAGTTCAGGTGCACGCCAGGTGCCCCGGTGGGACTTGGCGAGCTCGACGGCCAGCGCGCCCTCGGCGTCGGCTCGGCTGGGGTAGGTGCCGACTGTGCGGCGGACGTCGTCCGGACCGGTGTACCGAGCCTGCCACCGGCCCGAGGGCAAGCGGCGGACGGAGCCGGTGGCTCGACGGGAGGAGTTGCGACGCTGGGTCGGCATGGCGGTCACTCCGTGCGTTCCTGCCCTGGCGGCGGAGCCGCTGGGCACGTTGGGGCACGTAAGCAGGTTGCCCACGTGCTCCAGAGCGGCCCCAGTCGGGGGCGAAACTCACTCTGACCAGCACATTCACTGGAGAGCGGGTGACGGGAATCGAACCCGCGCTATCAGCTTGGGAAGCTGAAGTTCTACCATTGAACTACACCCGCACGATCGTCCTCGACGACGCGCGTCCCGATCATACCCAACACCCCGCCACATGCCGAAACCGGGCGCGCGGTGCACGCCGGGGGGCGGCCGACTACCGTGTCCACGTGCTGCTCTCCGACCGCGACATCCGTGCCGAGCTCGACGCCGGGCGCGTCGCCCTGGACCCCTACGACCCGCAGATGGTCCAGCCGTCGAGCATCGACGTCCGGCTCGACCGGTACTTCCGGCTGTTCGACAACCACCGGTACCCGTTCATCGACCCGTCCCAGGAGCAGCCCGAGCTGACCCGCCTGGTCGAGGTGGAACCCGGTGAGCCCATGGTGCTGCACCCGGGGGAGTTCGTCCTCGGCTCCACCTACGAGGCCGTCTCGCTGCCCGACGACGTCGCCGCGCGGCTCGAGGGCAAGTCCAGCCTCGGCCGCCTCGGTCTGCTCACGCACAGCACCGCGGGCTTCATCGACCCGGGGTTCTCCGGGCACGTCACCCTCGAGCTGAGCAACGTGGCGACCCTGCCGATCACGCTGTGGCCGGGGATGAAGATCGGCCAGCTCTGCTTCTTCCGGCTCTCCTCGCCGGCCGAGCACCCGTACGGCTCGGAGCGCTACGGATCGCGCTACCAGGGCCAGCGCGGCCCGACGGCGAGCCGGTCCTGGCAGTCCTTCCACCGCTCGGACGTATGAGCGCGTACTACCGGGGTGGCCGACGTCGGTACGCTCGGTCCCGCCGCGCGGGTTCCACGACCAGGCACGACGCGGCGCCCCGGTCCCGGAAGGAGCTCCGTCAGATGGCCAAGCAGTCGCCACCGTCCCTGCCACCGCTGCCACGCGCGACCACACAGGGCCACCAGGCCCGGCACCTGCTGGCCGTGCCCGCCGACGTCCAGGTCGACGAGGTGGAGGTGCTGGCGATGTCCCGGTTCTCGGGCGCGCGCTGGGACGTGGCTCCGGCCTCCCTCCTGGGGGCCGACCTGCCCGCCGGACGGATCGCCGCCCCGGGAGAGCCGGGCGTGCTCCGCCTGACCCGGCACAGCCACGTCCACGGCCCCTACGCCCCGCGGGGTGACGGCATGGACCTCGGCCTGCCCAGCAGCACCGAGATGGTGTTCGACGTGATCACCCCGCGCGAGCGCTGGGACGACCCACCGTTCCCCGGCGGCGGGGACCGTGACGGGATCGCCCGATCCTTCCCCTCGGGTCTGCCGAACCGCGAGGAGGAGCGCGTCGTGGCATGGCTGGTGGCGGCCGCCCGCCGGCTGGGCGGTTCGGCGCGGCTCGACGTCGCGGCGCTGTGGGACCCGGCGGAGGAGGCGCGGCGCGGCCCGGGTGCCGGCGTCGTGCTCACCCCGGACCCCGGTGCCGCCGTCGACCTCACCGTCTGGTCGGACATCTGGCTGGACCCGCAGGCCGCCCACCGGGTCCTGCAGGAGGTGCACCCGCGCGTCGTGCTCGCCACGGAGGGTGCCGACTACCAGGGACCGCCGCCCGGGATCGCGGACAAGCCGCTCTACCCGGGCGAGAAGATGGATCCCGACGTGCGGCGTGCGCTGCACGCCCGCGCCGACGACTTCGACATCGCCGCGCTCCAGGAGCCGGTGGTCCTGGACGGGTACGGGCTCACCATCGACCTGGGCCACGACGGCTACGTCACGGTGGAGGTCAGCGGCGACGAGGTGCTGCCCCTGCTCGTCAAGGAGCTGCCGTGGGCGGCGGGCGGCGCCATCTGCTACCGCGTCGTGTGGGACCCGCCGGACCTCCACGAGGCGCAGCGGGAGTTCCCGCAGCCCGCGCTCGTCGTGGCGCGCCGTCGGGCCTCGGACCTGGTCGGCAAGGTGGCGGCCGCCATCCAGGCGGCGGTCGGCGGCGAGATCGCGGACGAGTCGGAGTTCCTGCTCGCCCCCGAGGACCTGTAGCCCGGCGTCGCCCACCGCCGACCGGCCTCATCGAAGGTCCGGCGATACAGTGAAGCCCCCGCCCCGCCCCCGGACGGACGGAGTGTCGTGCTGCCGGTCCTGCTGCTCACCTTCCTGCTGGCGCTCGCCGCGCCGGCGTTGGTCGCCTGGTGGGGTCGGCGTGCGTTCTGGGTGCTGGCCCTGGGGCCCGCGTCGGCCGCCGCCTACGCGCTGGCCAGCACGGAGCGGGTCGCCGCCGGCGACCTCCCCGTCTCGAGCACCCCGTGGGTGCCGGGCCTCGACCTGTCGATCGACCTGCGGCTCGACACGCTCTCGTGGCTGCTGCTCCTCGTCGTCGGGGGCGTGGGCGCGCTGGTGCTCGTCTACTGCAGCGCCTACTTCTCCCGGGACGCGGAGGGCACCGGCCGGTTCGCCGCCGTCCTGACGGCCTTCGCCGGCGCGATGATCGGCGTCGTCACCGCCGACGACCTGCTGCTCCTGTTCGTCTTCTGGGAGCTCACCACCGTCTTCTCCTACCTGCTGATCGGTCACTACGCCGAGCGCAAGACCTCCCGGCGCGCGGCGATGCAGGCGATCGTCGTGACGACGGGCGGCGGCCTCGCGATGCTGGTGGGCCTCGTGGTCCTGGGTGTCTCGACGGGCACGTGGCGCATCTCCGAGGTCGTGGCCGCCCCGCCCACCGGTGCCGCCGCCGTCGTCGCCACCGTGTGCCTGATCGCCGGCGCCGCGACCAAGGCCGCGCTCGTCCCGTTCCACTTCTGGCTCCCTGCGGCGATGGTGGCGCCGACGCCGGTGTCGGCCTACCTGCACGCCGCGGCCATGGTGAAGGCCGGCGTCTACCTCGTGGCGCGGTTCGCCCCCGGGTTCGCCGAGCTGGCCGTGTGGCGGTGGCTGGTCCTGCTGCTGGGCGGCGGCACGCTCCTGCTCGGCGGCTACCGCGCGCTGCGCCAGCACGACCTCAAGCTCGTCCTGGCCTTCGGCACCGTGTCCCAGCTCGGCCTCATCGTGCTGCTGGTGGGCCTGGAGAGTCGCGCGCTCGCCCTGGCGGGGCTCGCGATGCTGGGCGCGCACGCGATGTTCAAGGGTGCGCTGTTCCTGGTGGCCGGCGCGGTGGACGTCGCCACGGGCACCCGTGACATGCGCAAGCTCTCGGGCCTGTGGCGCACCATGCCGGTCGCCGCCGCGGCGGCCGCGCTGGCGACGGCGTCCATGGTCGGCCTGCCGCCGTTCGCCGGCTACGTGGCGAAGGAGGCGGCGCTCGAGGGGCTCTGGCACGACGCGACCCACGGCGGGGGCGTGGTGGTGGTGGTCGCGCTGGTCGCCGTCGTCGTCGGCTCGGTCCTGACCGTGGCCTACAGCCTGCGGTTCCTCTGGGGCGCGTTCGGGACCAAACCGACGGCGGCCGACGGCGGAGCGGCCGAGCCGACGCCGGTCGGGCGGCGCTCCTGGTTGCTCGTCCTGCCGCCGCTGGTCCTCGGCCTGCTCGGGCTGGCGGCGGGCCTGACGCCGTCGACGGGCGAGCGGCTGCTCGGCCCGTACGCCGCGTCCTACCCGGCGGGCGAGCCGGGCCACCTGGTGCTGTGGGCCGGCCTGACGCCGGCGCTGGGCCTGTCGGTGCTGGTGCTCGCGGGCGGGGCGGTCCTGTTCTGGCAGCGGCGTGCGGTCGAGCGGCTGCAGGGCCTCGCCTGGTCCCCGCGGGCTGCGGACCTGGTCTACCGCCGGTCGATGCGCCGGCTCGACGACCTGGCAGCCGACGTCACGGGCGCCACCCAGCGCGGTTCCCTGCCCGTCTACCTGAGCATCATCCTGGTGGTGCTGGCGATGGCACCGGGGGCGGTGATCGCGTCGGGGCTGCTGGGCGGCAGCACCGTGGTCCCCGCGGCGGTGGCCTGGGACCGGCCGGCGCAGGCGGCCGTCGTGGCCGTGGTGGTGGCCGCCGCGGTGCTCGCCGCCCGTGCGCGGCGACGCCTCAAGGCGGTGGTGCTCGTGGGCGTCGCCGGGTACGGCAACGCCGGGCTGTTCCTCCTGCACGGCGCCCCCGACCTCGCCCTCACCCAGGTGCTCACGGAGACGGTGACGCTCGTCGTCCTCGTGCTGGTGCTGCGCCGGATGCCGACGTACTTCTCCGACCGGCCGCTGGCGGCCAGCCGGTGGCTCCGGCTCGTCCTGGCGGTCGTCACCGGCGCCGTGATGATGGCGCTGACGTTCGCGGCCCCGCTGGCCCGGGTCGCGATCCCGATCAGCGTGGACTTCCCCGAGGAGGCCGTGGAGTTCGGCGGAGGCCACAACATCGTCAACGTCACGCTCGTCGACATCCGCTCGTGGGACACCGTCGGCGAGATCTCCGTGATCCTCGTCGCGGCGACCGGCGTCGCGTCGATGGTCTTCCTGCGGCAGCGCAGCGGTGAGCTGCTCCGGCTCTCCCGGGCCGACGCCGACGGTCTCGGACCGGACGGCCACACCCGTGACGTGTGGATCGCCGCCGGGCGCACCGTGTCGCCCGCCCGCCGCTCCGTCATGTTCGAGGTGGTCACCCGGCTGATCTTCCACGCCATGATCGTCGTGGCGCTGTTCCTGCTCTTCAGCGGCCACAACGCGCCCGGCGGCGGGTTCGCGGCAGGGTTGATGGTGGGCATCGCGCTGACGGTGCGCTACCTGGCCGGCGGCGGGTACGAGCTGGGCGAGGCCCTCCCGGTGCAGCCGGGCGTGCTGCTCGGCTCCGGGCTGTTCCTGTCCGCCGGGGTGGGGCTGGCGGCCCTGCTGACCGGCAACGAGGTGCTGGAGAGCGTCATCATCGACCTCACCGTGCCCGTGCTGGGCAAGGTGCACCTGGTGACCTCGCTCTTCTTCGACGTCGGCGTGATGCTCGTGGTGGTCGGCCTCGTCCTCGACCTGCTGCGCACCCTCGGCGCCGAGATCGACCGGCAGAGCGAGCAGCGGTCACGTCCCCGCTCGACGGAGGGGGTCGCGTGATCGTCCTGGAGAACACCCCGTCGGCCGTGCTGCTCCTCGCCGTGGGCGTGCTGTGCGGCGCCGGCGTCTACCTGCTGCTGGACCGCCCGCTCACCCGGGTGCTGCTCGGCATCGTCCTGCTGAGCAACGGCGCCAACCTGATGCTCCTCGTCGCGGGAGGCCGCGCGGGGGCGTCGCCGGTGGTGGGCAACGCCCCGGCGGACGTGCGGATGAGCGACCCGCTCGCGCAGGCCATGATCCTCACGGCGATCGTCATCACGCTCGCGCTGACGTCGTTCGTGCTCGCGCTGGCGTACCGGTCCTGGCAGCTCCACGGCCACGACGAGGTCGCGGACGACGAGGAGGACCGGCGCGTGGCCCGGCAGGCCGCCGACAACGCGCCCGCGTACGAGGACTCCGACGCGGCCGAGACGGGCGAGACGCTGGACGAGGAGGCGGCCACCGTCTACGACCAGGTGGTCGAGCGCGCGGAACGGCTGCGCGCGCAGCGCGAGCGTGACGAGCGTGACCAGCACGGCCCGCAGGGTGGTGGTGCGCGATGATCGACACCGCTGCGCTGTGGTCCGTGCAGACCCTCGTGCCGCTGCCCGTGCTCCTGCCGCTCTTCGCGGCCGGTCTCACGCTCGCCCTGCACCGGTACGCGAACGTCCAGCGGGTCATCAGCGTCACGGCGCTGTCGGTGACGACGGCGTCGTCGGCCGGGCTCATGGCGGCCGCGGACAACGGCCCGGTGGTGGTGGACGTCGGCGGCTGGGCGGCGCCCGTCGGCATCGCCCTGGTCGCCGACCGGCTCTCCGCCCTCATGCTCACCGTGAGCGGCGTCATGCTGCTGTGCGTGCTCCTCTACTCCCTCGGGCAGGGCATCCCCGAGGGGGAGGACCCCCGCGAGGGTGGCCGCTTCGGCGGGACGATCCCGGTGGCGATCTTCCACCCGACGTACCTGGTGCTGGCCGCGGGGGTCGCCAACGCGTTCCTCACGGGCGACCTGTTCAACCTCTACGTCGGTTTCGAGATCCTGCTCGCGGCGTCGGCGGTGCTGCTGACGCTCGGTGGGACGGCGGAACGGGTGCGGGCCGGGTCCGTGTACATCGTCGTGACCTTGATGTCCTCGCTGCTGTTCCTCACGGCGATCGCCCTGATCTACGCCGCGACGGGCACCGTCAACATGGCGCAGCTCGCCGAGCGCCTGCCGGACATCGACCCCACCGTGCGCCTCGCGCTGCAGGCCCTGCTGCTCCTGGCGTTCGCCATCAAGGCGGCGATCTTCCCGCTGGCCGCCTGGCTGCCCGACTCGTACCCGACCGCCCCCGCCCCGGTGACGGCGGTCTTCGCGGGCCTGCTGACCAAGGTGGGCGTCTACTCGATCCTACGGACCCAGACGCTGCTGTTCCCCGACGACGACGCCGTGGACCGCGTGCTGATGGCTCTCGCGCTGGCCACGATGCTGGTGGGCATCCTGGGCGCCGTCGCCCAGAACGACGTCAAGCGGCTGCTGTCGTTCACGCTGGTGAGCCACATCGGCTACATGATCTTCGGTGTCGCGCTCGCCTCCGAGGCGGGCACCGCCGCCGCCATCTTCTACGTGGTGCACCACATCTCCGTCCAGACGGCGTTGTTCCTCGTGGTGGGGCTCGTGGAGTGGCGGGGCGGGTCGACGTCGCTGGACCGGCTGGGCGGTCTGGCCCGCCTGGCACCGGTCCTGGCCGTGCTGTTCTTCGTCCCGGCGATGAACCTCGCGGGCATCCCGCCGTTCTCGGGGTTCCTGGGCAAGGTGGGGCTGATCACCGAGGGCGTCCGGGACGGGTCGGGCCTCGCGTGGGCGCTGGTCGTGGGATCGGTGGTCACGTCGCTGCTCACCCTCTACGCCGTCGTGAAGGCGTGGAACAAGGCGTTCTGGCAGGAGGCGCCGTCGGGCGTCGCGCGGGACTTGGCCCTGCCGCGCAGCCTGGTGCTGCCGGCGGGCGCCCTCGTCGCCTTCGGCCTGGCGCTCACCGTGGTCGCCGGGCCGCTGTACGGCTATGCGGAGCGGGCCGCCCGCACCTCGATGGACGGGTTCACCTACGTCAACGCCGTGTACCCCGGCGGGTCGGAGCGCGGCACGGGCGAGTCGGTGGAGGTCTCCGAGGACGAGGGGCAGCCATGACCGAGCAACCGCGCCGTCGTGCCGGCGCCCTGCGCCGTGTGGTGGGCCGCCCGGTGGCCCAGTGGCCCGCCGTGGTGCTGCTCGCGGCCGTCTGGGTGCTGCTGTGGGGCGACCTGTCCTGGGCCAACGTGATCGCGGGCGCGCTCCTCGCCGTCGTGGTGGTGGTGGCCTTCCCGCTCCCGCCGATCAAGGCCGACGCCGCGTTCCGGTTCCTGCCGTTCTGCCGGCTCGCGTGGCGGTTCGTCGCGGACCTGGTGGTCGCCTCGCTCCAGGTGGCCTGGACCGCCCTGCGGCCCGGCCCGCCGCCGCAGGGGGCGATCGTGCGGGTGCAGCTGCGCAACCCGGACGACGTCTTCCTGACCCTCACCTCGGTGCTGGCCACCCTGGTCCCGGGGACGCTCGCGGTGGAGACCAGCCGTCGGACCGGTCGCGTGTTCGTGCACGTGCTCGACATCGAGGGGTTCGGCGGGGCCGACGGGGTGCGCCGCAGCACCGAGGAGCTCGAGGAGCGCGTGCTGCGGGCCCTCGCCGGTGACGCCGTCCTCGAGCGGTGCGGCCTGGCGGGGCCGACGGAGCACCACGAGGAGGTGCAGACCTGATGGTCGTGGTGGTCGTGATCGCGGCGGTGCTGGTGGCGGCCGCCGCCCTGATGGCGCTGGTACGCGTGGAGCGCGGCCCCTCGATGCTCGACCGCGCGCTCGGCCTGGACCTGCTGACGGCGAGCCTCGTGTGCGCGATCGCCATCGAGGCCGTGTGGTCGCGACGCACCGAGACGGTGCCGATCCTCCTGGCGCTCTCGCTGGTGGGGTTCGTGGGCTCGGTGGTCATCTCGCGGTTCGGCGTCCGCCAGTCCGGGTCCCGGCCGGACGGGGCGGCGGAGTCGGGCGCACCAGCGGAAGCCGGGTCCACGGACGAGGAGGAGCCCGTATGACGGAGGTCGACGCGGGCACCTGGACGACGGTCGCTGACGTCGTCGCCGCGATCTGCCTGCTGGCCGGCGCCTTCCTGACCTTCGCGGCCGGCGTCGGGGTGCTGCGGTTCCCCTCGCTGCTCGACCGGATGCACGTGGTGACCAAGCCGCAGGTGCTCGGCCTGCTCCTGCTGCTCCTCGCCCTCGCGCTGCGGGTGCGCAGCTGGTCGGCGGTGTCGATGCTGGTCCTGGTGGCCGTGTTCCAGCTCGCGACGGCGCCCGTGGCGGCGCACCTGGTCAGCCGCGCCGGGTTCCGCACCGGCAAGGTGGACGAGGCCGTGCTGCGGCCGAACGAGATGGCGGGACCGCTCGACGCCCCCGACGACGAGGACGCCGACGGTGCCGACGACGGTGCCGACGACGGTGCCGACGGTGCCGGGCCGGTCGACGCCGACTCCGCTGAGCCGGACCATCCCGGGCCCGGTGGTCCGGGACGCACCTTGGACGACGATCCCGCCGGCCGGCCCCGGGACCACTGAACCGGCAGGACCTTCGCCTCTGGCCTCCCACCGGCGCGGCTCCGCACGGTGGTGGTGGGGTGCGGCGGACGCCGCGGCCCCGCGTGCGTCCGCCGAGGCCGCAGAGGTGGTTGCTGATGAGGACGAGGGACGAACGAGGTCGACGCCTCGCAGTCCGCCGCTATCCGTGGGTCACCGCCACGGTGGCGACGGGGGGCGTCGGCGGCCTGCTCGAAGCGTTCGGTCCGGCCGGGTCGGCGCAGATCGCCGTCTCGGCCTTCGCGCTCGTCCTCGTCGTGGTCCGGGGGCGCCGCATGGTCATGGACCTGCGTGCCGGTACCTACGGCGTCGACATGCTGGCCGTGCTGTCGGTGGCCGCCACGGTGCTGGTCGGCGAGTACTGGGCGGCGCTGGTCGTGTGCCTCATGCTCTCCGGCGGGGAGGCGCTCGAGACCTCGGCGAACGGCCGGGCACGCCGCGAGCTGACGGCTCTGCTCGCCCGGGAGCCCCGCGTCGCCCAGCGCGCCGGGCCCGAGGGGACGCTCGAGGAGGTACCCGTCGATCGGATCCGGCCCGAGGACGAGGTGTGGGTCCGGCCGGGGGAGGTCGTCCCGGTGGACGGGCTCCTCCTCACCGCGGCCGCGACGTTCGACGAGTCCTCGCTGACCGGGGAGTCGCTCCCGGTGGAGCACCACCGCGGTGACCCGGTGCTCTCGGGCTCGGTCGCCGGCTCGGATGCGGTGCGGGTGCGCGCCACGGCGACCGCGGCGACGTCGCAGTACCAGGCGATCATCGAGCTCGTGAAGCAGGCGCAGGCGTCCAAGGCTCCGTTCGTCCGTCTCGCGGACCGCGTGGCGGTGCCCTTCACGGTGGTGGCGCTCCTGCTCGCCGCCGCGGCCTGGGCGTTGAGCGGGGACGCGACCCGGTTCGCGGAGGTGCTCGTCGTCGCCACCCCCTGCCCGCTGATCATCGCCGCACCCGTGGCGTTCATGTCGGGGATGTCTCGCGCCGCGTCGAACGGGATCATCGTCAAGTCCGCGGGCACCCTCGAGCTGCTGTCCCGGGTGCGGACGGTCGCCCTCGACAAGACGGGGACGCTCACCCGGGGTGCACCCGTCGTCGCGGAGGTGCTGCCCGTCCCGGGGCGCAGCGCCGAGGAGCTGCTCGCGCTCGCGGCCTCCGTCGAGCAGTACTCGGTGCATGCGCTGGCCGCCGCCATCGTGCGGGCCGCGCACCAGCGCGGCATCGAGCTCTCGCCCGGGCACGACGTCGTGGAGGAGACGGCCCGTGGTGCTCGCGCGGCGGTCGACGGGCACGCCGTCGCCGTGGGCAAGCTGGCCTACGTCGGTGAGGACCCCCGCCACCCCGCCCCCCGGCCCGGGGCCGGGCAGATCGGTGTCCACGTGGCGGTCGACGGCTCGTACGCGGGGACGGTGCTTCTCGCGGATGAGCTCCGGCCCGAGGCCCGCCACACCCTGGTGGCCCTGCGCGGAGCCGGGGTCCGCACCACCGTCATGCTCACCGGGGACGCCGAGGTCACCGCCCGGCACGTCGCGGACCAGGTGGGCATCGACGACGTGCGCGCCGGGCTCCTGCCGCAGGACAAGGTCGACGCCGTGCGACGGCTGCCGGACCGCCCGGTGCTGATGGTGGGGGACGGGGTGAACGACGCGCCCGTCCTCGCCGTGGCCGACATCGGCATGGCCATGGGGGCACGAGGCTCGACGGCCGCGACGGAGTCGGCCGACGCGGTGGCGGTGCACGACGACCTGGCGCGCACCGTCACGGCGGTGCGGATCGGTCAGCGCACCGTGCGCGTCGCGTGGCAGGCCATCGCGCTCGGGATCGGGCTGTCGTCGCTGCTCATGGTCGTGGCGGCCACCGGGCGGCTCCCCGCGCTCGCCGGCGCATGGCTGCAGGAGGGGGTCGACCTCGCCTGCATCCTGTGGGCGCTCCTGGCCACGCGCCCCGGACGGGACGAGACCCGGTCCGGGGCGACAGGTCAGGCCGCGGCGCGCTCGCGGGCGAGCAGCGACTCCTTGATGTCCAACCCGTAGCGGAACCCGCCGAGCGTCCCGTCGCTGCGCAGCACGCGGTGGCACGGCACGAACAGGGCGGCGGCGTTGCGGGCGCACGCTCCGGCGGCGGCGCGCACGGCTGCCGGCCGACCGGTCCGGTCGGCGTACTCGGTGTACGTCACCCGGGTCCCCGGCGGCACGGTCCGCAGCACCTCCCAGGCGTGCTGGCGGTAGGGCCCGGACCGCTGCCGTACGGGCACCTGTCCGACGGCGGTCGGGTCACCGGCGTAGTAGGCGCGCACGGCCGCCGCGGGGCCCACGACCTCCGCGGCGGACTCGGGGACCGCGCGGACCGTCGGGCTGCCTGGGCCGGCCGGCAGCAGCTCCGGGTGGACCAGCGCGAGCAGGGACGCGACGTCGTCGGTCCACCCGGAGGCGAGCACCACGCCGTCGTCGGCGACGATCGTGAACGGGCCGTCGGGGGTGTCGAGGGTGGTCGAGGCGGTCATGGCGAGGTCCTTCCGGTGGGGGCGGCGGCACGCCAGACGTGCCGGGCGGCGTACGAGCGCCAGGGCGCCCAGGAGGCGGCGCGCTCGGCGAGCGCGCGGTGGTCGTCGGGCAGGCCGAGCGCCCGGGCGCCGGCGCGCAGCGCCACGTCGCCCGTCAGCCAGGTGTCGGGGTGGCCCAGCACGCGCAGCGCGACGTACCCGGAGGTCCACGGGCCGATCCCCGGGCGGGCCTCGAGGTCGGCACGCAGGGCCTCGGCATCGGCCCCGACGTCGACGCGGAGCGTGCCGTCCGCCAGCGCGCGGGCGGTCGTGGTGACCGTCTGCCGCTGGCGGGCGGGCAGCGCGAGGTGGGCGCCGTCGTCGTCGGCGACCTGCGCGGCGGTCGGGAACAGCCGGGTCAGGCCGTCGAACCCGGACGCGTACGGCGTGCCGGCGGCCGCGGTCAGCCGGCCGAGGTGGGTGCTGGCCGCGGCGACGGAGATCTGCTGGCCCACGATCGCGCGGACCACGAGCTCGTGCGGGTCGGCGGCGCCCGGCACGCGGGTGCCCGGGGTCGCGGCGACGCTCGCGGCCAGTGCCGGGTCGGCGCCGAGCGCGGCGTCCACGGCGACCGGGTCGGCGTCCAGGTCGAGCAGGCGGCGCACGCGCGCGACGGCGGTGGCGACGTCCTGCAGCGAGGCGAGCTCCAGGCGCAGGGCCACCCGCCCGGGGCCGACGGCGGCACCGGCGGTCACGTGCACGGCGCCGGGGCCGTGGGGCAGCAGGAGCGTGCGGGCGTACGTCGCCTGACGACCGTCGACCGTGGCGGTCTCGACGCCCTCGACGGCGCGTGAGCCGAGGTAGGCGACGGTCCCCACGGCGTCGAACGGTTCGCGCACGGGGAGCGTGACCTGGAGGCGGACCCGGCTGGCGGGCTCGTCCCCGGTGCGGTCCGTGAGGACGGCGATGGCGGGGCCGGTGGCGCGGGCGCGCAGCTCCGTCGGGGTGGTCGCGAAGATCTCCCGCACCGTGTCGTTGAGCTGGCGGATGCTGCCGAACCCGGCGGCGAACGCGACGTCGGCCACCGGCAGGGCGGTGCTGGTGAGCAGGGTGCGGGCGGTCTGCGCGCGGTGGGCCCGGGCGAGGGTGAGGGGACCGGCGCCGAGGTCCTTCCGCAGCACGCGACCCACGTGCCGGGGGCTGTAGCCGAGGCGAGCGGCCAGGCCGTCGACGCCCTCGCGGTCGACGACGCCGTCAGCCACGAGCCGCATGGCGCGCGCCGTCAGGTCGCCGCGCAGGTCCCACGCCGGGGTGCCGGGCGCGGCCTCCGGCAGGCAGCGCTTGCAGGCCCGGTACCCGGCGCCGTGGGCGGCCGCGCTGGTCAGGTAGAAGGTGACGTTCTCCTGCCGCGGGGTGCGGGCCGGGCAGGAGGGGCGGCAGTAGATGCCGGTGGTGCGCACGGCGGTGAAGAACTGTCCGTCGAACCGCACGTCGCGGGCGGCGATCGCGCGGTAGCGCTCGGCGAACACCGGGTCCGGTGCGGTGGCGGGGAGGGTCACGAGACTCATCCTCGCCTGCCGTGGCGGCGTTCGGCTAGCGGAATTCGGACATGGCGGTGGGTCCGCCGCGACCCGCTCAGACGGAGGCGTCGAGCCAGCCGACGACGGCGTCGAGGAACTCGCCGCGGGCCGGGGCGGGGGAGAGGGTCAGGTCGTGCGCCCCGCCGCGGACGGTCATGTAGCTGACGTCGTCGCCGAGCACCGGCGCGACGGCGCGCATGTGCCCCACGTCCAGCACCGTGTCGGTGGTGAGGTGCTGGTCGCGGCTGGACCGGTCGGAGGAGAGCACGAGCACCGGGACGTCCAGGTCCAGGCCGCGGGAGAGGCGTCGCTGGGACCGCAGCACCGACCGCAGCCAGACCGCCCGGACGGCGAAGGGCTCGTGCCACTTCCACGCGGGGTCGAACTCCCACTCGCCGCCGTGCTCGGCGTGCAGGGCCAGGGCGTAGTCCGCCACGAGGTGGCTCACCACGGCCCGCGGCGCCACCGGGGCGACCGTCTCCACCATCGCTGTCGCGGCCCAGCGCGTCAGGCGAGGCTTGTTCAACCGGAACCACGGGCTGTTGAGCACCACGGCGTCGGCCCGGCCGGGCCGTGCCGCGGCCCACAGCGGGGCGACCAGGCCGCCCGTGGAGTGGCCCAGCACGACCAGCCGCTCGTGCCCGGCGGCCCGGACGACGGCGGCGGCCGCGTCCAGGTCCTGGGCGTAGACCGCGATGTCCGGCACCTGGTTCGGGTCGTGGCCCGCTGCGGCGTGCGCGTCCCAGGAGCGCCCGTGCCCGCGCAGGTCGACGGCGTAGAACGCGTACCCCGCGGCTCCGAGCGCCCGGGCCACGTGCGGGTGGAAGAAGTAGTCGACGAACCCGTGGACCGCCAGCACGGCGACCCGCGCGGGCCTGCCGTCGGGCGCCACCGAAGGTGTGTACCGCACGAGCGTGGCCTCGGCGCCGTCGGGCAGGGGCAGGGTGCGTGCCTCGAAGCCGTCGCCCAGCAGGTCGGGGCGCCAGGCGGTCGGCTCCGGGGGCGCGGGGGTGGCAGGACCGGGTGCGGTGGGGCCGGGTGCGGACGTCATCCCGCCGAGCCTACTCAGCGGGGCTGGTCGGGTCGCTCGCCGGGGGCTCCGGGGTCCTCCGGCGCGCCACCCGGTGCGTCGGGCCGCTCGGGCGCCGGGTGCGGCGGCTCCGCCGGCGGCTGCGGGGAGGCGAGCGGCGGCTGGCCCGGCGCGGCCACGGGCGGCTGGCCCAGCGGCGGCGCGGGCTGGGGCGGCGTGCCCCCGGGCGTGTACGGGTTGGGCACCGACGCGCCGCCGGTGTGGCTGCCGGGTCCCGTCGCGTAGCCGCCGGTGCCCGTCGCGGCGGCGGTCCCGTCGCGGCGGTTGTTGCGCACCACCAGGACGGCGACGAGCGCGATGACGGCCAGGCCGACCACGACGCCGACGATCCACCAGGGGAACCCGCCGGAGCCGAGCCCGCCGCCGGCGTCGCCACGGGCGTAGATCTCGGTGCTCTCGCCCATGGCGGGGCGCCACTCGACCGTGCTGCCCTCGACGGTGCCGTTCGTGTCGGTGATCTCGCCCGGGAACGTGACGGCCAGGCGGACGTCGAAGGCGTCCGCGACCCCGCCGGGCAGGGAGTCGAGCTGACCCGTGTCGTCGGTCATGTCCATGGTGCCGGCCACGACGTACTCGTCGCCCTCACGGGTGATGGACAGCTCGTCGGTGCCCGTACCGGACAGCTCCTCGATCGGGACGTCGGTGAACGTCATCGTGGTGCCGGTGTACTCGCCGTCCGCGTACGGCTCCTGGGTCGCGCCCTCCGGCAGGTCGCTGGCGATCTCGCCGCCGGCCTGGTCCCAGAGCTGCTGGGGGTCCATGCCCATGCTGGTGGCGAGCTCGTCGGAGAACCCCATGACGAGCGACCCCGAGACGGTGTCGTCCTCGGACAGCGTCATGTCCATGTCGACCTTCATGCAGCCGGCGAGGGCGAGCAGCCCCACCATGGCGAGCAGGGCGACGACGGCGGTGCGGAGGCGGCCTCGGCCTCGGGTGGGTGTCTGCACCTGTCCAGCATCACCCACGGAGGGGCGGGCGGCACGCGCTGGCGGCAGGACGTGCGCCCGACGGCCTGCGCGGCAGGGTTGAGTGGAATAGACTCAACTTTGCGGAGGTTGAACTCGGCAGCACCCCAGGAGCGGACACGGAGGACCCATGGACACCAAGTTCACGACGATGTCGCAGCAGGCCATCGGCGACGCCGTGCAGTCGGCGTCGGCGGCCGGCAACCCCCAGCTCGAGCCGGCCCACCTGCTGGCCGCGCTGCTGCAGCAGTCCGGCGGGGTCGCCGTCGGTCTCCTCGAGGCCGTCGGTGCCAACCCGCAGCAGATCGGTCAGAAGGTGCGCGCGGCGCTCGTCGCGCTGCCCACGGTGAGCGGCGAGGGCGTCGCCCAGCCGGCACCGTCCCGGCCGATGCAGTCCGTCCTGACCACCTCCGCGCAGGAGGCCGAGGGACTCGGCGACGAGTACGTCTCGACCGAGCACCTGCTCATCGCGCTGGCCGCCGGGCAGTCCTCGGCCGCGCAGGCGCTGACGGCGGCGGGGGCGACGGCCGACGCGCTGCGTGCCGCGCTGCCCGCGGTCCGCGGCTCCGGACGCGTCACCAGCCCCAACCCGGAGGGCACCTACAAGGCCCTGGAGCAGTACGGCACCGACCTCACCGCGCGCGCCCGGGACGGCAAGCTCGACCCGGTCATCGGCCGGGACGCCGAGATCCGGCGCGTCGTGCAGGTGCTGTCCCGCCGCACCAAGAACAACCCCGTGCTCATCGGCGAGCCCGGCGTCGGCAAGACGGCCGTCGTCGAAGGCCTGGCCCAGCGCATCGTCGCCGGCGACGTCCCGACGTCGCTGCAGGGCAAGCGCCTCGTCGCGCTGGACCTGGTCGGCATGGTCGCCGGCGCCAAGTACCGCGGCGAGTTCGAGGAACGACTCAAGGCGGTCCTCGAGGAGATCGCCTCGTCCGACGGCGAGGTCGTCACCTTCATCGACGAGCTGCACACCGTCGTGGGCGCGGGCGCCGGCGGGGAAGGCGCCATGGACGCGGGCAACATGCTCAAGCCCATGCTCGCCCGTGGCGAGCTGCGGATGGTGGGCGCCACCACGCTGGACGAGTTCCGCGAGCACATCGAGACGGACCCGGCCCTCGAGCGGCGCTTCCAGCAGGTCTTCGTCGGCGAGCCCTCGGTCGAGGACACCGTGGCGATCCTGCGGGGGCTCAAGGAGCGGTACGAGGCGCACCACAAGGTGACCATCGCCGACTCCGCCCTCGTCGCCGCCGCGACGCTGTCCGACCGGTACGTCTCCGGCCGCCAGCTCCCCGACAAGGCCATCGACCTGGTCGACGAGGCCGCCTCCCGCCTGCGCATGGAGCTCGACTCCTCGCCCGTCGAGATCGACGAGCTGCAGCGTGCCGTCACCCGGCTGGAGATGGAGGAGGTCGTGCTCTCCGAGGCCGACAACTCGGCCGACGCGACCGCGCAGGACCGCCTCGAGCGCCTCCGCTCGGACCTGGCGGACAAGCGCGAGCAGCTGGCCGCGCTGACGGCCCGCTGGGAGGCGGAGAAGGCCGGCCACAACCGGGTGGGCGACCTGCGCGCCCGGCTCGACGAGCTCCGCGTGGACGCCGAGCGCAAGCTCCGCGAGGGCGACCTCGAGGGCGCTGCGCGCGTGCAGTACGGCGAGATCCCCGCCGTCGAACGCGAGCTGACCGATGCCGAGCAGGCCGAGGCCTCCGTCTCCGCGGCCGAGGACGTCGCGCACGAGGCCCCGATGATCGCCGACCGGGTCGGCGCGGACGAGGTCGCCGAGGTCGTCGCGGCCTGGACCGGCATCCCGGCCGGGCGGATGCTGCAGGGCGAGCAGGAGAAGCTCCTCGGCATGGAGGACGTGATCGGCGAACGGCTGATCGGGCAGCGGTCGGCGGTGGCCGCCGTGTCCGACGCCGTCCGGCGCTCGCGGGCCGGCGTCGCCGACCCCGACCGCCCGACGGGTTCGTTCCTGTTCCTCGGCCCCACGGGCGTGGGCAAGACCGAGCTCGCGAAGTCGCTGGCCGACTTCCTCTTCGACGACGAGCGGGCGATGGTCCGCATCGACATGTCGGAGTACTCCGAGAAGCACTCGGTCGCACGCCTGGTCGGCGCACCTCCCGGGTACGTCGGCTACGAGGAGGGCGGCCAGCTCACCGAGGCGGTGCGCCGCCGGCCGTACTCCGTGGTGCTGCTCGACGAGGTGGAGAAGGCGCACCCCGAGGTGTTCGACATCCTGCTGCAGGTGCTCGACGACGGCCGCCTGACGGACGGCCAGGGCCGCACGGTGGACTTCCGCAACACCATCCTGGTGCTGACGTCGAACCTGGGGTCCCAGTTCCTCGTGGACCCGACGCTGGACGACGCCGCGAAGCGGGAGAACGTGTTGACGACCGTCCGGGCGTCGTTCAAGCCCGAGTTCCTCAACCGGCTCGACGACGTGGTGGTGTTCGACGCGCTGTCGATCACCGAGCTGGGGCGGATCGTCGAGCTCCAGGTCGCCGCCTTCGCGGCGCGGCTCGCGGACCGGCGCATCACCCTGTCGGTGACGGAGTCGGCGCGTGAGTGGCTGGCGCTCGAGGGCTTCGACCCGGCGTACGGCGCCCGTCCGCTGCGGCGCCTGGTGCAGCGGGAGATCGGGGACCGGCTGGCCCGGCTCCTGCTCTCCGGTGACGTGACCGACGGCGACCGGGTCGTCGTCGACCGCGACCCGGAGGGCGGGGGGCTCACCGTGGCCCCGGAGGTGCTGAACGCCTGACCGGGCCCGCGACCCCGTGCTCGAACGCCCACACGACCAGCTGGACGCGGTCGCGGGTGCCGGTCTTGGTCATGACCCGGCCCAGGTGGGACTTGACGGTGCTCGGTTCGAGGAACAGCGCGGAGGCGATCTCCGCGTTCGACGACCCCCGGCACAGCAGGGTGACGATCTCGTGCTCGCGCGGCGTGAGCAGACCGGCGGCGCCGTCGTCGCGCGGGGCGGGCGCCCGCCGGCGGGCGAACTCGTCCAGGACGCGCCGGGTGAGCGAGGAGTCCACGAGACCGTCGCCCGACGCCACCCGCCGGACCGCGTCGACCAGCACCTCCGGCTCGGCGTCCTTGAGCAGGAACCCGCTGGCGCCGGCCTCGAGGGCGCCGAACACGTAGTCGTCCAGGTCGAACGTGCTCACCACGAGCACCGGGACCGGGTCGACGACGCCGGGCCCGGCCAGCTCCCGGGTCGCGGTGATGCCGTCGCCCCCGGGCATGCGGACGTCCATGCACACGACGTCGGGACGCACCCGCCGGACGACCTCGACGGCCTGGGTGCCGCTGGAGGCCTCGCCCACGACGTCGATCCCCTCGGAGCCGAGGATGACCGCGAAACCCGCGCGGACCACGGACTGGTCGTCGACCAGCACCACCCGGGTCACGACGCCTCCTGCCCGACGCCGGGGCGGGTCGGCTCCTGCAGCGTCTCGGTGCCGGGCGCCGCGCGGCCGGTGGGTGCCTCGCGGGGGACCGCCAGGCGGACGAGCCAGGCGCCGTCGGGCGTGACCGAGGCCTGCAGCGTGCCGCCGACCAGGGCGGCGCGCTCGGACATGCCGATGATGCCGTGCCCCGGCGGTGCGGCCCGCCCGGGGCGTCCCTCGGCGGGCCGGCCGGCCGCCGCCGGGCCGTCGCCGGGCACGACGACGCGGTTGCGCACGGTGAGCACCACCTCGTCCGGCCGGTGGTCGACGACGACGGTGACGGGCTGGCCGGGCGCGTGCCGGCGGGCGTTCGCGAGCGACTCCTGCAGCACCCGGTAGACGGTGCGCTGGGCGTTCGGCGGGAGGTCCTGCTCGGTACCCCGGACCTCGTGGCGGACGTCCGCACCCGTGGACCGGGCGAGGGTGAGCAGCGCCGGCAGGTCGTCGAGGGTGGGCTGCGGTGCGTCGCCGTCGCGGCCGTCGGCCCGGTCGCCGGACCGCAGCAGGCCGACGACGAGGCGCAGGTCGTCCAGCGTCGAGCGGCCCTGCGTGCGGATCCAGCGCAACGACTCCCGCGCGCGGTCCGGGTCCGTGCCGACGAGACGCTCCGCCGCGGCGGCCTGGACGACGATGCCGGACAGGTGGTGCGCGGCGACGTCGTGCAGCTCGCGCGCCATGCGGCCGCGCTCCTCGAGCACCGCGCGGGCCGCCAGCGCCTCCCGCTCCCGCTCCGCCTGCTCGACACGTTCGCGCAGCTGCGTCTCCAGCTCCCGGCGGGTGCCGACGTACACACCGACGGCGGTGGCCGCCACGTAGGCCAGCACCGCGGACAGCAGCCCGGTCCAGAGCTGGGTCGCGGCGGTGCCGGCGGCGGGGAGGTGCTCGGGGACGGGTCCCGTGAGCACGAACGCGAGGACGGTCTGCACGACCGCCGCCGCGCCCGACCACCCGAGCGCGCCGCGCCGCGGGAGGTACGCGCCCACCGAGTAGGCCGCGACCAGCGTGGCCGGCGCCTGGAAGGTCATGAGCGGGGGCAGGACCGCCACGAGCGCCACCTGGGCGGCGGCGACGAGCGCGAGGCAGAGCAGCGGGGACCGCCGGCGCAGGGTCAGGAGCATCGCCTGCGCGACGATGACGCCGACCACCGCGAGGCGCCCGCGGGTCCCGAGGTGCCCGGCGTCGGCGGCCTGGCCGACGAGCGGTGCGACCACCTCGTCGAACGCCACCCGCTCCACCACCAGGAAGAGGACGAGCGTCAGGACACCGACCACCGCCCCGAGCGCGGCGTCGCGGGCGGTGGGGGTGGCACGGGCGGCGCGGAGACGCCGGAGCAGGGGGCCGGTCACGCGGTGCCTTCCGTCCGTCGGGTGCTGGGGCGAGGATACCGGTGGCCCGGCAGACCGGGCCGGGAGGCCACGGTCCGCCGGACGCGCCGGGGTCAGACGAGGTCGCGGCGGCGGAACGTGACCGCCCCGGAGCCGAGCACGACGACCACCCACGCGGCGAGCCCGGCGAGGGCGGCTGCCACCCCGATCGTCCCGGCGTCACCGAGGAGGCCGGCGGCGCCCTGGCCGGTCGACGCGAGCGCGCCGAGGGTCAGGGGCATCCACGACACGGCGGAGGAACCGCCGGACAGCAGGGCGACGACCGTCTGGACCATGGGCTCGACGAAGGCGACCGCCACGACCACGACGACCGCGGCGACCTGGCCCCGCACGAGGATGCCGACCCCCAGGCCCAGCCAGGCGAACGCGACGAGGACGCACAGACCGCGCGCCCAGATCCCCAGGACGTCACCGGCCCCGAGGGCCAGCCCGGTGCCCGGTGCGGTCAGCAGCGCGGACGCGAGGCCGAGCGCCGAGACGAGCGCGAGCCCGGCACCGATCGTCGCCGCCGCCGCGGCCGTCGCGCCCACCTTGCCCAGCAGGACGCGGGTGCGCGACGGGACCACGAGCGCGGTCGGGACGATGCCGCCCGTGCGGAAGTCCGTCGTGCCGGCGAGCGCGCCCAGGATGAGCATGCACAGGGTCGCGACCCCGACGGATCCCGTGCCCGACGGCCCGTTGCCGAGCAGGTCGAGCATGCCGCGCTGGACGGAGGCGCTGCCCAGGTCCGTCAGGGCGGCCAGGTCGGGGACCAGGTCCGCGGCCGGACCGGTCGGCCCCTCGGTGGCGGCGAGCTCGTCGAGGCCCTCGAGCAGGCGGGGCAGCAGGATGGTCACCGTCTGGAGGAGCGCGGCGCCGGCGAGCGCGACGATCCCGATGATCCACGGCGACCGGGTGGAACGGAGCTTGAGCATCTCGGCACGGAACATCAGCGGACTCCTGCGGTGGTGGCGGTCAGGTCGAGGTAGACGTCCTCGAGGGAGGCGTCGCGGACGAGCTCGTCCAGCGGGCCCGCGGTGATGACCCGGCCCTGTCCGACGACGACGACGTCGTCGGCCACCTGCGTCACCTCGGCGAGGACGTGGCTGGCGAGCAGGACGGCACCGCCGCCGTCGGCGAAGGACCGCAGCATCTCGCGCAGCCAGCGCATGCCGGCCGGGTCGAGCCCGTTGGCGGGTTCGTCGAGGACGAGCACCGCCGGGTCGCCGAGGAGCGCGGCGGCCAGCCCGAGCCGCTGCCGCATCCCCAGCGAGTAGGTGCGCACCCGGCGGTCGGCGGCGGGTGTCATCGACACGATCTCCAGGACGTCGTCGACCCGGTGGGCGGGGAGCCCGGCCGCCAGGGCGAGGATCCGGAGGTGGTCCCGGCCGGTGCGGCCGGGGTGCAGGCCACCGGCGTCGAGCAGCGCGCCCACGGTCCGGGCGGGCTGGTCGAGGTCGTGGTGGCGGCGACCCTGGACGAGTGCCTCACCGGCGGTGGGTGCGGCGAGCCCGAGCAGGACGTGCAGGGTGGTGGTCTTGCCGGCGCCGTTCGGGCCGAGCAGACCGACGACGCGGCCCGGTTCGACCGTCAGGTCGACGTCGTGCACGGCGTCGAACGCTCCGTACGACTTGCGGAGCCCGGTGATCTGGATGGCGGGCACGTGATCCCCTCTCGCGTGTGGCCGGGCCGGTTCCGGCGCGGTGCTCCCAGCCTGGCCGGGGCGGCGTCGTCGTCGCTTCTGGCGGGAGGGGGAACGTGGCCTACGACTTTTGGGGGAACGCCGAACGCCCGTGCCCGGCACGGCTCGAACAGGTCGAGCCGTGCCGGGCACGGGCGTGCGGTGCGTGCGGTGCGCGTCAGACGCGGACGAACGTGGGGTTGTCCTGCCACATCTTGCGCTTGACGACGCCGACGCCGGGACGCGCCGACTCGATGATCTTGCCGTTGCCGGCGTAGATCGAGACGTGGCCCGGGGTGTAGACGATGTCACCGGGGCGGGCCTGGGACCGCGAGACCGCCTTGCCGGCCCGCTTCTGCGCGGACGTGGTGCGCGGCAGGCTCTTGCCGGTCGCCTTCTTGTACACGTACGAGGTGAAGCCGGAGCAGTCGAAGCCCGACGACGGGCTGGTGCCGCCGTAGGAGTAGCGGTAGCCGACGTACCGGTTGGCGACCTGGACGACCTTGGCCCCGCTCGTCTGCTTCGCCTTCACCCGGATGGTGCGGTGCTTCTTGACCTTGGCCAGGCCGGTGGACTTGGCGGGCACGACGGTCAGGCGGATGCGGTTCTTGCCGACGTCGTAGTGCTTCAGCAACGGCTTCATGCGCACGATGCCGTTCTTGTTGAGCTTCTTGACGTTGACCTTCTTGCCGTCGACGAAGAGCCGGACCCGGCCCTTCACCGCGTCGCCGCCCTTCGTGGCCTGGACGGTGAACCGGGGACGGGTGCTGCCCTTGCCCTGCTTGGCGGTCTTGCGCGAGACCGACACCTTGACGACGGGCTTGGAGGTCCGGGCCGTGACGAGCCCGTGGCCGGCGGTCGAGAGGCCGGCCGTCGAGGTGGCCGCTGCGGTGGACGGGGCGGGTGCTGCCGAGGCCTGGCCGGCTCCGGCGACGAGGGTGCCACCGGCGAGCGCGGCGGACAGGGCGATGGCGACGGTCGAGCGTCGCAGGCGCGGCATGCGCGCCGTGGTGGCGTCCTGCGGGCGCGCACCACTGTGGTGAGTGATGGACATGCTGACCTCTCGAGCCTGCGAGATGAGCTGTCGGATGAGGCCGAGAAGTGATGGCCCGCCGTCGTGGGACGGCTTAACCCCGAGGGCGGCACGAGTCCGCCCGAAGAACGTGGTTCTCCCGCTGCTGCCGTGGGTTCGGTGATGCCGGGCCGCCGGCAGCACTCGGCTTGCGGCCCGACCGTTCACCCCAGACGTGGGGCGACCCGCGAACGCTAACGACGGATCCCGGTCAGATCACAGTCGGATAACGGTGAGTTGCAGGGTCGTTCGCGAAGAAACCGTGAAGAAATCCGTCCGGGAGAACATCGGGGGCGAGTGCGGCAAATGCCGCTATATCTCGCCGGGCGCGGACAGATCGGCGGTCGATATGTCGTCGATGCCCGGTCCTGGCAGCTCGAAGTGCGGGCGCACCGGCGCCATCGATGCAGGTCGGGCGCAGATCTTCACAACTCGGCGGCCCCCGGGCCGGCTCACTCGAGCAGGGTGCCGGTCCGCGGCGCGGCCGAGACGGCCACGCAGAGCCCGGCGCGGTCGCCCGCTTCCCACGACTCCTCGCTGGGCGTCCACAGGACCCACGTCAGGTCGTCCGCCAGCCCGGAGGCCTCCGCCCGCGCGCCGACCAGCTCGGGGGTGCAGGCCCGGGCGGCACGGGCCTGCACGACGTCGGCGCCCGGCCACACCTCGTCGACCGTCGAGTCGTGCCGCCCGACGACCTGCGCGACGTGCGCGTCCCGGCACGGCACCACCTCGACGGTGCCGACCGTCGCGGAGTCCGGCACGTCGGCCAGGCACGAGCCCAGCACGAGCTGGACGGCGTTCACCGTGCCGGGCTCCGCGACGTCGCCCGCCACCGGCTCCCAGGCCCGGTCGTGCGCGCGGTTCACGAGCCACGAGCCGCCCGCCGCCACCACCACGACCAGCACCACCACGCCCAGCACGGACAGCACCCAGCCCCGTGCCCGACGGCGCGCGGCGGCCCGGGCGGCGGGCGTCGGACCCCCGGGAGCGCCCCAGCGCGCCCCGTAGGCGGTCGGGTCCTCCGCCGTGGCCAGCCCACCCGCCGGGACCGGCCGGTCGACCGGGGTGCCGCCGTCGGCCCCGGGGTGGCCCGGAACCGCCGGACCGGCGGGACCTGCCGGCTCCGCGGAACCTGCCGGACCTGCCGCGCCGGGGCCGGGGGAGACGAACAGCGGGTCCTCGGAGCGGTCCGGAACGTCGGTCATGGGAACAACCTAGAGCGTTCGGCTGGGTCCGCGGGTGCCGCGGTCAGCCCGCGAGGTCCAGGACGACCGGCACGTGGTCGCTCGCCCCCTTGCCCCGCCGCTCGTCCCGGTCCACGGTCACCGCCGTGACCTGGTCGCGCAGCGCCGGCGAGGCGTACGCGAAGTCGATCCGCAGCCCCTTGTTCCGCGGGAACGCGAGCTGCTGGTAGTCCCAGTACGTGTAGGTGTGCTCGGCCGGCAGGTGCTCGCGCGTGACCTCGGTGTACCCGGCGTCCTCGAACGCCGCGAACGCGGCCCGCTCCGCCGCCGAGACGTGCGTGTGGCCCTCGAACGCCGTCACGTCCCACACGTCCGTGTCCCGCGGGATCACGTTCCAGTCGCCCAGGAGCCCGACCTGCGCCGTCGGGTCGGCCGCCAGCCACCCCGCGGCCTGCGCCCGCAGCCCGTCGAGCCAGGCGAGCTTGTAGGCGTAGTGCGGGTCGGTCAGCGTGCGGCCGTGCGGCACGTACAGCGACCACACCCGCACGCCGCCGCACGTCGCGCCGATCGCGCGGGCCTCGACCCGCGGCTCCTGCCCCGGCTTGCCGAACGCCGGCTGCCCGGCGTACGACGTCTCGACCTCCTTCAGGCCCACGCGCGAGACGATCGCGACGCCGTTCCACTGGTGGTACCCGGTGTGGGCGACCTCGTAGCCCGCCGCCTCGAACGGAGCGACCGGGAGCTGGTCGTCACGGCACTTCGTCTCCTGGATCGCGAGCACGTCGATGCTCGAACGCTCCAGGAAGGCCAGCACCCGGTCCAGCCGGGTTCGCAGGGAGTTCACGTTCCACGTGGCGATACGCACGCAGGCACCCTAGGCACATAGAGTGCGGTCATGGGAACCGCGCTCGTCACCGGTGCCACCGCCGGCCTCGGACTGGAGTTCGCCTGGCAGCTCGCCACGGCGCGACACGACCTCGTGCTCGTGGCGCGCACGACCGAGCGCCTCGAACAGGTGGCCGGGCAGATCCGCGCCGCCGCGGGGGTCCAGGTGGAGGTGCTGCCCGCCGACCTCTCCGACGCCGACGACGTCGCCCGGGTCGCCGAGCGGCTCGCCGTCGCGGGGGACGAGCCGGGCGAGGACCGCCGTCCCGTGGGCCTGCTCGTCAACAACGCCGGGTTCGCCACCGCGCAGCGGTTCGTCGGGGGAGACGTCGGCACCGAGCTGGACGCCGTGGACGTCATGGTGCGCGCCGTCGTGCAGCTCAGCCACGCGGCCGTGGGGCAGATGACCGCCCGCGGGCGGGGCGCCGTCCTCAACGTCGGCTCGGTCGCCGCCCTCACCGCCGGCGGCACCTACGCCGCCGCCAAGGCCTACGTCCGGTCCTTCACCGAGGGGCTCGCCGTCGAGCTGCGGGGCTCCGGCGTGACCGCCACGGTGCTGTGCCCCGGCTTCACGCACACCGAGTTCCACGACCGCGCCGGGCTGTCGATGAGCCAGGTGCCCGACGGCGCGTGGCTCGGTGCCCCGTTCGTGGTGGCGCAGGCGCTCGCGGACGTGCGCCGCGGCGTCGTCATCTCCACGCCGTCGGTGCGCTACAAGGCGGCCTCGGCGCTGCTGCGCGTGCTGCCGCGCTCGGCCGTGCGGGCCATCGGCCACTACCGCTGACGGGTCAGTCCCGGGCGGCGCGTGCCGCGGCCTGACGTGCCGCCTCCGCCTCGGCCTGCCGTGCCGCCTGCTCGGCCTTCTCCAGCTCGCGCAGCCTCTTGCGGGCCTCCCGCACCTGCCGCTCGGCGTCCTTGCGACGGTGGGCGGCCTTCTTCACCCGGGGGTCGCCCGCGTAGGTGCGCGCCCGCGCCGCGGCCTCCTCGGCGAGCTCCCGGCTCCCGGGGTCGGTGCCCGACGGCGTCACGGAAGCGGCGTCGTCGTCCCCGGCGTGCGGTGCCCCCGCGGCGCGGTGCTCGATGAGCACGGCGATGCCGTCGAGCGTCCGGTCCAGGCCCCACTGGACGTCGTCGACCTCGTCGAGACCGGGCGTCTGGGCGATGTAGGAGCCACGCTCGACGAGCGGTCGCAGGAAGGGGAAGCGGACCTCGTCGACGAGTGCGCGCAGCGTGTCGGCGAGGCCGGCGGCGGCCGCCGCGCCGTCGTCCTCGGTGGCGGCGCGGTCGAGGTCGCGGCCGAGCGCGGCGGCGTTGCGCGTGTAGCCGTTGACCAGGAGGATCGTCGCGATCTTCTCCTCGTCCGCCAGGGGCGTCGAGCGCAGCGCGCGCAGCCCGGCGTCCGCTGCCCGCAGGTTGTTCGGCGTCAGGGGTGCGCCGGTGATCGGGATGTCCAGGACCCAGGGGTGGGCGCGGTACAGGGCGAGCGTGACCAGGGCCCACTCGCGCAGCTCGGCGCGCCAGTCGGCCGGCTCGTGCGCCGGCGGGAACTCGACGTCGATCACGGACTCCTGCATGAGGAGCAGCAGGTCGTCCTTGCTGGTGACGTACCGGTAGAGGGACATCGTGGTGAAGCCGAGGCTCTTGGCCACGCGAGCCATCGAGACGGCCCCGAGGCCGTCCGTGTCGGCGATCTCGACGGCCGCCGCGACGATGCGTTCGATGCTCAGCTCGCGCCGGGGCGCGCGCTCCGGGCGTTCGGCCACGCCCCACGCGAGGGCGAGGCCGGGAGGGAGCTCGGGTGCGTCCGTCATGGGGACATCATCGCCGACGGCCGCCCCGGCGAGCGGGCCGACCGCCGGCGAACCGTCTCACCGCGCCCTGCGGCGCCGGTAGAGGAGGCTCCCCGCCACGAGGCTGACGGCCAGGAAGCCGGTGAGCCAGGCGCACGCCGCCAGGAGCGTGGACGTCTCGAGGTTCCCCGTCAGCAGGCCGCGCACCGTCTCGATGATCGGCGTGAACGGCTGGTTCTCGGCGAACCCGTGCAGCCAGTCGGGCATGGTCTCCACCGGCACGAACCCGGAGCTGAGGTACGGCACGAAGAGGAAGATCATCGTCACCGACTGCGACGAGTCGACGCTCATCACGAGACCGAGCACGGCGCTGACCCAGGTGAACGTGACGATCGCGAACGTCGCGAAGGCGACGAACCCGAGCCAGCCCGCCGGTCCGGCGTCGGGCCGGAAGCCCAGCGCCAGGGCGACCGCGACCACCAGGACGGCGGAGGCCAGGTTGCGCACGACGCTCGCCACGACGTGCCCCCACAGGGCCGACGGCGAGAAGATCGGCAGGGTCTTGAACCGGTCGATGGTGCCCGAGGTCATGTCCTGCGCGACGGCGGTCGCCGCGGTCGCGGAGTTCATGCCCAGGCACATGACGAGCACCCCGGGCACCACGTAGTCGATGTAGTCACCGGTGCCGCCGCTGATCGCGCCGCCGAAGATGACGACGAACACGACCATGATCATGACCGGCAGCGCGAACGCGGTGATGATGCCGTCGACCGACCGGATGCTGCGCCGGGCCTCGCGACGGGACATGGTCGCCACGTCGCGCAGCGGAGCGCTGCGGCGGGTGCTCCGGTCCGGGCTGCGGCGGGTGGACGGCGGTGGTGCCGCGGGTGCGGCCGGGGTCTGGACGGTCATCGTGCGGTCTCCTGGACGGGCTGGACGGGCTGGACGGGCTGGGCGGGGTGCTGGGTGAGGGCGAGGAAGACGTCGTCGAGCGTCGGCCGGACGACGCTCACGCCGGAGACGGCGAGGCCGCCGGCGTCGGTGCGGTCGAGCACGTCGCGGATCGTCCGGACGGGCTCGGTGCTGGGGAAGGTCAGCGCGAGCGACCGGTGGTCGGTCTCGGCGGCGTCCAGGCCGGCCAGGCCGGCGAGCGCGACGTCGCGAGCGGCGGCGAGGCTCCGGGCGTCGTCGAACGTGACCCGCACGTGCTCGCCGGAGACCAGGGCCTTGAGCTCCGCGGCGCTGCCCAGGGCGGCGACCCGGCCGTCGGCCAGCACGGCGATGGTGTCCGCGAGGCGGTCGGCCTCCTCGAGGTACTGGGTGGTGAGCAGGACGGTGGTGCCGTCGGCGGCGAGCCCACGGACCACCTCCCACAGCTGGGAGCGCGAGGCCGGGTCGAGCCCTGTCGTGGGCTCGTCGAGCACGAGGACGTCGGGGTCGCCGACGAGGCTGATCGCCAGGTCGAGCCGGCGTCGCATGCCGCCGGAGTACGTGGCCACCTTGCGCTGGGCGGCGTCGGTGAGGCCGAACCGGGCGAGCAGCTCGGTGGCGCGGTGGCGGACGGCCCGCCGGGGCAGGTGGGCCAGGTCGGCCATCATCCGGAGGTTCTCGGCCCCGGTGGAGAACTCGTCCACGGAGGCGTACTGACCGGTCAGGGCGATCCGGCGCCGGACGGTCCCGGCCTCGCGGACGACGTCGGCCCCGGCCACGGTGACGGTGCCCGCGTCGGGCCGCAGCAGCGTGGTGAGGATGTTGACGCAGGTCGTCTTCCCGGCACCGTTCGGTCCGAGCAGGGCGAAGATCTCCCCGTGCCGGACGGTCAGGTCGACGCCGCGCAGGACGGGGGTACGTCCGTAGGACTGGTGCAGTCCGTGGATCTCGATCATCGGGGGCTTCACGGGCGGGCTCCTTTTGGTGTGTATGGCATACACGAGCGTATGGCATAAACAGAGTGTTGGCTATACACGAAGTGTTCTGGGTACACGGCGGCGGTCGAGGGGGCCCGGGAGCCCGGGGCGCCCGCGTACCCTGGTGCCGTGACTTCCGCCGACTTCTCCCCGACCCCCCGTGAGCAGCTGCTCGAGCTCGTCCAGGAGCTCGCCGTCGTGCACGGGAAGGTGACGCTCTCCTCCGGCAAGGAGGCCGACTACTACGTCGACCTGCGCCGCATCACGCTGCACCACCGGGCCGCTCCGCTCGTGGGCCACGTGCTGCTGGACCACCTGGAGGAGGTCGGGCTGGGCACGGCCGAGGTGGACGCCGTCGGCGGCCTCACGCTCGGCGCCGACCCCATCGCCGACGCGCTCCTGCACGCCGCGGCGTCGCGTGGGCAGGAGCTGGACGCGTTCGTGGTGCGCAAGTCCGCGAAGACCCACGGCATGCAGCGGCAGATCGAGGGTCCCGACGTCGCCGGCCGCAAGGTCGTCGTGCTGGAGGACACCACCACCACGGGCGGCTCACCCATCACCGCCATCGAGGCGCTGCGCGCAGCGGGCGCCGAGGTGCTCGGCTGCGCGACCATCGTCGACCGCGCCACGGGGGCGGGGGAGAAGATCGAGGCTCTCGGCGTGCCGTACCACTACCTCTTCGGGCTGGACGACCTCGGCCTCGCCTGACCGCCCGAGCGTTGTGGGCGCGAAATCTGGCCCGAATCGTCCGTAAATGCGGCATTTTCGAGCCCAAAAATCGCGCCCACAACGCTGCCGGGTCAGACGCGGGGGATGAGGTCCGCGATCGAGTCCACCACGTGCGACGGCCGGAACGGGTGGTGGTCGACCTCCTCGGGCGCCGTCGACCCCGTGAGCACCAGGAACGTCTCCAGCCCCGCCTCGATCCCCGCCACGACGTCGGTGTCCATGCGGTCGCCGATCATCGCCGTCGTCTCCGAGTGCGCGTCGATGCGGTTGAGCGCCGAGCGGAACATCATCGGGTTGGGCTTGCCCACGTAGTAGGGCGAGCGCCCCGTCGCAGCGGTGATCATCGCCGCGACGGCCCCGGTCGCCGGCAGAGGTCCCTCCGTGGAGGGCCCGGTCGTGTCCGGGTTCGTGGCGATGAACCGCGCCCCGCCCTTGATGAGGCGGATCGCCTTGGTGATCGCCTCGAACGAGTACGTCCGCGTCTCGCCGAGCACCACGTAGTCCGGGTCGGTCTCCGTGAGCGTGTAGCCCGCCGCGTGCAGCGCGGTGGTCAGACCCGCCTCGCCGATGGCGTAGGCCGAGCCGTTGGGCACCTGGTCCGCCAGGAACGTGGCGGTCGCGAGGGCCGACGTCCAGATCGCCTCCTCCGGCACCTCGATGCCGGAGCGGGACAACCGCGCGGCGAGGTCGCGTGCCGTGAAGATCGAGTTGTTCGTCAGCACGAGGAAGGGGCGCCCGGCGTCGCGCAGCGTCGCGATGAACTCCGACGCGCCCGGGATGGCCTGCCCCTCGTGCACGAGGACGCCGTCCATGTCGGTGAGCCAGCACTCGATCTGTCGGTCCGTCATGGGCACACCGTAGCCGTAGGCTTCCTCTGTGATCGACGAGGCCCAGGAACCCCCGACGCACTCCGGCGCCGTGCGCCGCCACGCCGCACCCCCTGCGGGGACCTCGTGGCGGGCGGCTCCCGGGCTCGCCCTGCGCGGTGGGTTCGTGGGGATGGCGGAGTCGGTGCCCGGCATCTCCGGCGGCACCATCGCCCTGGTGACCGGCCTCTACGACCGGCTGCTGACGGCCGCCAGCCAGGTGGTGCACGCGGGCCGCGAGCTGGTCCAGGGTGTCGCCAAGGGCAGAGGCCTGCGCCCCGCCGGGCGGGCGCTGCGGGCTGTGGACTGGCGGTTCCTGCTGCCCGTGCTGGTCGGCATGGCCGTCCTGCTGCTCGTGTCGCTGAGCGTCATCGCCCCGCTCGTCGAGTCCCAGCCCGTCATGATGCGGGCGCTGTTCTTCGGCATGATCGCCGTGGCGGTCGTGGTCCCGCTGCGGATGATGCCCCACCGGTTCCGGCTCGCCGACGGCGCGGTCCTCGCCGTGGCCGTCGTCGTCGGGTTCTTCCTCGTGGGTCTGCCGCCCGCGGAGGTGGCGGACCCGTCCCTCTGGTACGTGTTCATCGGTGCCGCCATCGCGATCAACGCCCTGGTGCTCCCCGGGGTGTCCGGGTCGACGCTGCTGCTGGTCATGGGCCTGTACGTGCCGGTGCAGGAGGCCGTGAGCGACCGCGACCTGGCGTTCGTCGGCGCGTTCGCCCTGGGTGCCGTCGTCGGCCTGGCGAGCTTCGTCAAGCTGCTGCACTGGCTCCTCGAGCACCGCCGTCAGGTGACGATGGCGGTGCTGGCGGGCCTGATGATCGGCTCGCTGCGAGCGTTGTGGCCGTGGCAGGACGCCGACCAGGGGCTGCTGGCCCCGCCCGGCGCCGGCGCCGCCGTCGGCCCGGTCCTGATCGCCGTGGCGGGCGCCGCCGTCGTGGGCGCCGCGATCTGGTGGGAGTCGTCGCGGACCGACGAGCATGCCTGAGCCCGACGACGGCGCCCCCGCGCCGGTCGGCGTCGGTCCCTGGCCCGGCGAGCCGCCGGACGACCCCCGGTACGACCCGGAGCTGCTGGCCCACGGGGACCGCCGCAACGTCGTCGACCGCTACCGGTACTGGACCGTCGACGCGATCGTGGCGGACCTGGACGGACGCCGCCCACCGGACCGCCGGTTGCACGTGGCGATCGAGAACTGGGCGCACGACCTCAACATCGGGTCCGTGGTCCGCACGGCCAACGCCTTCAACGTCGCCGGGGTGCACATCGTGGGCCGACGGCGGTGGAACCGGCGGGGCGCGATGGTCACCGACCGCTACCTCCACGTCCACCACCACGCGGACGCCGGGGCGCTGACGGACTGGGCGGCGACGGCGGGACCGGCGGGGGAGCGGCTGCCGATCGTGGGCGTCGACAACGTGCCGGGCTCGGTGCCCCTGGAGCGCCGGGAGCTGCCGGCCCGCTGCGTGCTGCTGTTCGGCCAGGAGTCGAGCGGGCTGACGCCGGCGGCGCAGGCCGCCTGCGACGTCGTCGTCCACATCACCCAGCACGGCTCCACGCGCTCGCTGAACGCCGGTGCGGCGGCCGCGATCGCGATGCACACCTGGGCCCTGCAGCACGCGTGACCCGGGCGACCGTCTCGCTCTGCGGGCCCGGATGTGACGCCCATGACCGGGTCGTGAGAAAATCTGGATGCATGCGGGCCCGGAGGCCGCTCGCCACCAGTGAGGGTGTGTCGCCCGCCCGCCTGCGTTCCTCGTACGTTCCCTCATTGGAGTACCGCAGATGCCTATCGCAACCCCCGAGGTCTACGCCGAGATGATCGACCGGGCGAAGGCTGGCAAGTTCGCCTACCCCGCCGTCAACATCACCTCGTCGCAGACCGTCACCGCCGCGCTCCAGGGCTTCGCCGAGGCGGAGTCGGACGGCATCATCCAGGTCTCCGTGGGCGGCGGCGAGTACGCCTCGGGCTCCACGATCAAGGACCGCGTCTCCGGCTCGCTGGCCCTCGCCGCGTACGCCGCCGAGGTCGCGAAGAACTACCCCGTCAACATCGCGATCCACACCGACCACTGCGTCAAGAAGAATCTCGACTCCTGGGTCCGCCCGCTGCTGGCCCTCGAGGCGGAGCAGGTGAAGGCGGGCAAGAACCCGACCTTCCAGTCGCACATGTTCGACGGCTCGGACATCCCGCTGGAGGAGAACCTCGTCATCGCCGAGGAGCTGCTCGAGCTGTCGCAGGCCGCGCGCACCATCCTCGAGGTCGAGATCGGCGTCGTCGGCGGCGAGGAGGACGGCCACGAGGCCGAGATCAACGAGAAGCTCTACACCACGGTCGAGGACGGCCTGGCCACGGTCCGCGCCCTCGGCGCCGGCGAGAAGGGCCGCTACCTGACGGCCCTGACCTTCGGCAACGTGCACGGCGTCTACAAGCCGGGTGCCGTCAAGCTGCGTCCGGAGATCCTCGCCGAGATCCAGCAGGCCGTCGGCGCCGAGATCGGCCAGGAGAACCCGTTCGACCTCGTGTTCCACGGTGGGTCCGGCTCCACGGCCGAGGAGGTCGCCACGGCGGTCGACAACGGCGTCATCAAGATGAACATCGACACGGACACGCAGTACGCGTTCTCGCGCCCCGTCGCCGGTCACTTCTTCACCAACTACGACGGCGTCCTGAAGGTCGACGGCGAGGTCGGCAACAAGAAGGCCTACGACCCGCGCGCCTGGGGCAAGCTGGCCGAGGCCGGCATGGCCGCGCGCATCGTCGAGGCGTGCCAGTGGCTGCGCTCGGCCGGCCACAAGATGTGATCTCTCCTCGTCGAGAGAGTGCTCAGCGCCCCTTCGCCGGTCACCGGCGGAGGGGCGTCGTGCGTCAGCGAGGGCCGGCGGTCGTGATGTCCAGGTCGACGCCGGGGTCCTCGTCGACGATCTCCAGGAGCTCGCCGATCCGGGTGACCTCGAGGAGGAACCGCACGGTGGGAGGTGCGCGCAGCACCCGCACCTTGTGCGGGCTCCGTGACGCCAGCCGCGCCAGG
The DNA here is from genome assembly GCF_003003075.1 of Isoptericola halotolerans. Lineage (GTDB taxonomy): Bacteria > Actinomycetota > Actinomycetes > Actinomycetales > Cellulomonadaceae > Isoptericola > Isoptericola halotolerans_A. The sequence goes on from NZ_PVTX01000001.1 coordinate 335,704, forward strand.
AACGCCACGCCGGAGGAGTCCATGAAGGTGACGTGGTGCGCGTCGAGCTCCACCGGGAGGCCCGAGGCCTCGGCGTCGGAGATCGCCTCGCCGAGCTCGGCGCTGACGTCGGCGTCGATCTCGCCCGAGAGGACGACCCGTGCCCGGGAGGTGCCCACGATGACGTGGATGCTCGCGGGGTCGCCGATCTGGGGCGCCGTGTGCCCCGTGCCGTCGCCGGCCGCCGGGGCGCTCGGCGTCGCGTTCGATCCCTCCTGCACGGTGCTCCTTCCTCGAGCTGCTCGCTCTTCTCGGGTCTCAGCGGACACCAATCTACGGTTGAATGTGCAGCGAATGCACCAACTTGGCCGCGACACGTCGGAAACGGAGGGCGTATGACCGATTTGCCCGTCCCTTCCTCGCTCGCGGCCCTGGTTTCCGGCGAGCAGCTCGCCGCCGCGATCGCCACCACCACCGTCCCCGCCTTCATCACCGGGCCGTGGGAGGCCGGGATGCCGGTGATCTGGGTCAACGAGGCCTTCGAGCGGCTGGTCGGCGTCGGCGCCGACGGCCTGCGGATGCTCGGCCCGCACCCGCTCCTGGCACTCGTCGAGGACGACCCGAACCGTGCCGCCGCCCAGGCGGACCTCGCCGCGGGGCGTTCGATGCGGCGCATCGTCAGCGCCCGCAAGCGCGACGGCGGCGTCAGCTGGCTGCAGGTGGACGTCACGCCGATCCCGCACGCCGAGGGCGAGGAGATGCGCTGGGTCGGCGTCACGACCGACGTCTCCGAGTACGTCGACCAGCAGGCCGCCCAGCTCGCCTCGCTGGAGGTCGAGCGCCGGCAGCGTGCCGACCTGGACCTCATCGCCCAGACGACGGAGCTCCTGGGCGACCTGGAGTACCCGTTCGCGCTGCGGGACATCGCGGACCTGCTGCGCTCGCTCGTCCCGTGGAGCGGCTTCTACCTCAACGACGACGGCCTGCAGTACGCCGAGGGCGTCGACGTCGCGTCGCCCCCCTCCGGCCGCGGCCGGCGGCACACCCGGTACGTGCCGGAGACGTGGCACACCGACGACCTGCAGGGCGACGCCCCGCACCCCGACGAACCGGGCGAGGCGCCGGCCGGCGGACCGGATGGGAGCGCTCGCACCCCGGGTGCCGCCCCGTCGGTCGACCACGTCCAGGAGCTGCTCGACGGCGTGGTCGACGGTCCGGTCCGTCTCGACCTGGGCGGGTCCTACGGCCCGCACTCGGCGTCGGGCTGGCTGCGCCGCGACCTGGTGCGCCGCGTGGTGGAGGAGTCGGGCGTGGTGCCGCGCTCCGTCGTCGTGCACGCCGTGGCGGGCCGACGGCGGGTGCTGGGCCTGCTCGTGACGTGGCACGGCGACGCCGCCCGCGGGCCGGGCGCCACCGAGGCCGGTGGCTGGTCCGAGCCCGGGCCGGAGCACATCTTCACCGTCGTCGAGGTCGTCGCGCGCCGTGCGGGCACGGCCATCGACAACGCGCGCCTGTACGCCCGGGAGCACCGGCTCGCCGAGGCGTTGCAGCGCGCGATGCTGCCGGAGCAGGCGGACGTCTCGGGGCTCGACGTCTGGACCTACTACGCGCCCAACGCGGAGCACGCCCAGGTGGGCGGCGACTGGTACGACGTGCTGCAGATCAGCGACGGCACGGTCGGGCTCGTCATCGGTGACGTCGTCGGGCACGACGTCGAGGCCGCGGCCGCGATGGGCCAGCTCCGGTCGGTGGTGCGCGCCTACGCCTACGAGCTGACGACGCCCGGGACGGTGCTCGACCGGGTCGACCAGCTCGTCGCAGGGATGCGCGTGCCCCGCCCCGCCTCGATGGTCTACGCCACGCTGCGCCACGTCGCCGACGACGACTCGTGGTCGGTCGAGTACACGCGCGCCGGCCACCTGCCCCCGCTGCTGCTGCGCGACGGCGACGTCCGGCAGCTCGCGGGCGCGGGCGGCTCCCTCGTCGGGTTCGGCACCACGACCCGCACGACGGGCAGCGAGGTGCTGCACCGCGGCGACATCCTGCTGTTCTACACCGACGGTCTCATCGAGCGCCGCGACCGGTCGCTGAAGGTGGGGCTGGACACCCTCGTGGAGATGTCGGGCCGCATCACGGCGCGGGACTCCGCGGGCGTCGGCGAGGAGCTGCTCTCCCGGCTGGCGGACTCCCCGGAGGACGACGTCGCCATCGTGGTCGTGCGGGTGCCGGACCCGGTGCAGGACGCCCAGGTGACGGCGCTGAGCCCGCGCTCGCGGCGCTGGCTGCTCCCGAGCGAGCCCGCGTCCATCGGGCGGGCGCGGCACGCCGTGCTGCGCACCTGCCAGGCCTGGGGGCTGCCGGAGTCCGCGGCCGCCGAGCTGGTGGTCTCCGAGCTCGTGGCGAACGGCGTGCTGCACGGCTGGGGGAACATCGCCCTGCGCCTCTTCGACACGGGCGACGGCCTGCGGATCGAGGTCGAGGACGCCAACCCCGCACCGCCGGTGGCCACCGACGGGCACCCGAACCGGGTGGGCGGGTTCGGCATGCAGATCGTCGAGCGGCTGGCGGACTGGGGCTGGCGTCCCGCGGGCTCGGGCAAGCTGGTGTGGGCCAAGCTGCGGTCGCAGCCCGCCGATGGGCAGGACTCGGTCCCGCTGCCGGGCTGAGGCCCCGTGTCGGCCCGGCGTCCGCGGCAGCCCCGTGCGCGTCAGCCCCGTGCGCGTCAGCCCCGTTCGCGTCAGCTCAGCGTGAGCGTGCGCACCTCGCCCGCCGAGGTGCCGGCGTCCACGAGGAACTGCGCGCAGCGGTCGGCCTCCGCGTCCTCGCCGATGCTGCCGGCGGCACGCGACAGGGAGAGCAGGGCTCGCAGGAATCCTTGGTTGGGCAGGTGGTCGGCGGGGATCTTCCCCTGGCCCCTCCAGCCCGCGCGCCGCAGCGCGTCGAGCCCGCGGTGGTAGCCGGTGCGCGCGTAGGCGTAGGCGGTCACGGCGTGGACGACGTCGTCGCCCCCGTCGAGCGTCTGCTCGGCCAGCACGGCCCACACCAGGCTCGACGCCGGGTCCGCGGCGGCGACGCGGGCCGGGTCCTGGCCCTCGGCGAGGGCGGTCCGCGCCGCGGCGTGCTCGTCCGGCAGGTACGTCGGGGGCGGCCCACCGAGAAGGTTGTCCACAGGCTGGGAGGTGCTCATGGCGACATTCTCCCAGGCGATCGGCCGATTGCCCACGCCGTGCACCCACGGCGCGCTGCCCGACGCGACGTCGAGGGCGGCCTCGGGGGTCCGTGGAGCGCCCGACGCGGGTAGTCTCGTGGGCATGATCGAGATCGCGACGTCCTCGACGACGACGACGCTCGTGATCGCCGGGGACCTGGACCTTGCCGAGCGGGACCAGTTCCCCGAGATCGCGGCGCGGGTGGTGGGGCTGCGCCGTCAGCTCCTGGTGATCGACATGTGCCGGGTGACGTTCATGGACTCCACCGGGGCGGCGTTCCTCATCTCCCTGGCGGACTCGGGGCGCAAGCGCGGTGGCGCGACGGTGCTCCGCGGGTCCGACGAGCGCGACCTCTTCGTGCTGGAGGTCTGCGGCGCGCTCGACCTGTTCCGGATCGACCACGACCACCAGTGCGAGCAGTCGGACACGTCCACCGGGGCGACACCGGTCCAGCTCCCGCAACGCCCGCGACCGTCCTGACCTGCCGGCCGCGACCCGCCCGGCGCCGCCCCCGGCCCCGGGCCAAGGTCATGGCCGGGTAAACTTCGGCGAGGCCCGGGGCAGCCCCCGGGCTCACCGATTCACGAGGAGAGTTGATCCATGCCAGCCGTGGTGCTCGTCGGCGCCCAGTGGGGCGATGAGGGCAAGGGGAAGGCGACCGATCTTCTCGGAGACCGCGTCGACTACGTGGTGAAGTTCAACGGCGGCAACAACGCCGGGCACACCGTCGTCATCGGGGACGAGAAGTACGCCCTGCACCTGTTGCCGTCCGGCATCCTGTCGCCCGGCGTCACGCCGGTCATCTCGAACGGCGTCGTGGTGGACATCGAGGTCCTCTTCGAGGAGCTGGACGGGCTGATCGAGCGCGGTGTGGACGTCTCGCGCCTGCTCGTCTCGCAGGGCGCGCACGTCATCGCCGGCTACCACCGCACGGTGGACAAGGTGACCGAGCGGTTCCTGGGCAAGCGCCGGATCGGCACGACGGGCCGCGGGATCGGGCCCGCCTACGCGGACAAGATCAACCGCGTCGGACTGCGTGTCGCGGACCTCTTCGACGAGAAGATCCTGGCGGAGAAGATCGAGGGCGCCCTCGACCAGAAGAACCACCTGCTGGTGAAGGTCTACAACCGCCGGGCCATCGAGGTCCAGGAGACCGTCGACGAGCTCCTGCAGCACGCGGAGCGGCTGCGGCCCATGGTGGCCGACACCGGGCTCGCGCTGAACCAGGCGCTCGATCGCGGCGAGACCGTCCTGTTCGAGGGCGGCCAGGCGACGATGCTCGACGTCGACCACGGCACGTACCCGTTCGTCACGTCGTCGAACGCGACGGCCGGCGGCGCGGTGACGGGCTCCGGCGTCGGGCCCACGCGCGTCGACTCCGTGATCGGCGTGGTCAAGGCCTACACCACCCGGGTGGGCGAGGGGCCGTTCCCGACGGAGCTGTTCGACGACATGGGCGCCTACCTGCAGAAGGCCGGCGGCGAGTTCGGCGTGACGACGGGCCGGGCCCGCCGCTGCGGCTGGTACGACGCCGTCATCTCCCGCTACGCGGCGCGCGTCAACGGGCTCACGGACCTGGTGCTGACCAAGCTCGACGTGCTCACCGGCCTGGAGAAGGTCCCGGTCTGCGTCGCGTACGACGTCGACGGCGAGCGGTACGACGAGATGCCGATCGACCAGACGGCGTTCCACCACGCGAAGCCGATCTACGAGGAGCTCGACGGCTGGTGGGAGGACATCTCGCGCTGCCGGACGTTCGAGGACCTGCCGGTCAACGCCCAGCGTTACGTGCGCCGGCTCGAGGAGATCTCCGGCTGCCGGGTCTCCGCCATCGGCGTCGGGCCGCGCCGCGACGAGATCATCGGGATCCACGACCTGATCCACGCGCGGGCCTGAGTCGTCGGCAGCACCGCTGTCTACACTCGCGGGCATGGTCGACCAGCCGCCCGTCCCCGGCCCTGACGTCGTCGCCGCGCTCGCCCCGGAGGGTGCGCTGCGGGCGGTGGTGAACCTCGGCAACCCGGTGCTCGCCCAGGGCGCGCCGGACGAGCCGCGGGGCGTCACCGTGGACATCGCCCGGGAGCTCGCCGACCATCTCGGGGTGCCGGTGTCGTTCGAGTGCGTCGACGCCGCCCGGTTGTCGTTCGCGGCCGTGGCGGAGGGGCATGCCGACGTCGGCTTCCTCGCCGTGGAGCCCGCCCGCGCCGCCGAGGTCGCGTTCACCGAGCCGTACGTGCTGATCGAGGGCGTGTTCGCCGTCCCGCAGGCGTCGTCCGTGCAGGTCGCGGACGACGTGGACGCCCCCGGGGTGCGTGTCGGGGTCAAGGAGGGGTCCGCCTACGACCTCTACCTCACGCGCACGCTGACGCGAGCCGAGGTGGTCCGCGGCGACGAGGGGACGGCCGTGTTCGAGGCCGAGGGCCTCGAGGTCGCGGCGGGCATCCGTCAGCCGGTCGAGCGGTGGGTCGCGCAGCGGCCCGGGCTGCGCGTCGTCGAGCCACGTTTCACCGAGATCCGCCAGGCCGTCGCCACCGGTCGCGACCGCTCGCCGGAGGCCGTCGCGTGGCTGCGGGACGCGGTCGTGGCCCTGCGCGACGGCGGGTTCGTCGCCGCGGCCCTCGCGCGGTCCGGTCAGGAGGCGACCGTGCCGGGGACGCCTGCCTGACCCGGCCGGTCGTCCCCGGCACGACGCCACCGGTCAGGGCCGTGGTCCTGGCAGGCGGTCGTGGGCGCCCCTAGACTGGGCGCCCGTGAAGATCCTCGTCGTCGGGAACGGTGCCCGCGAGCACGCCATCGTCCACTCCCTCGCCTCGGAGCCGGCTGCCGGCGGTGTCGCGCACGAGCTGCACGCGGCTCCCGGGAACCCGGGCATGCGAGCGCAGGCCACGGTGCACGCGGTGGACGCGAACGACGGCGGGGCGGTCGCTGCGCTCGCCGTCTCGCTCGGCGCGGACCTCGTCGTCGTGGGTCCGGAGGCACCGCTGGTCGCCGGGGTCGCCGACGCCGTGCGGGCCGCCGGGGTGCCGGTGTTCGGCCCGTCCGCCGAGGCCGCGAGGCTCGAGGGATCGAAGGCGTTCGCGAAGGAGGTCATGGCCGCGGCCAACGTGCCGACGGCGATGGCCCACGTGTGCACCACCCTCGACGAGGTCACCGCGGCCCTCGATGCCTTCGGGCCGCCGTTCGTCGTCAAGGACGACGGGCTGGCCGCCGGCAAGGGCGTCGTGGTGACGTCCGACCGGGACGCCGCCGTCGAGCACGCCCGAGCCTCCCTGGCCGCCCGCGGCGACGCGGGCACCGTGGTGATCGAGGAGTACCTGGACGGCCCGGAGGTGTCCCTGTTCTGCCTCTGCGACGGCACGACCGTGGTGCCGATGGTGCCCGCACAGGACTTCAAGCGCGTGGGCGACGACGACGCCGGACCCAACACCGGGGGGATGGGCGCCTACACGCCGCTCGACTGGGCTCCTGCCGGGCTCGTCGGTGAGGTGGTCGACCGCATCGCCCAGCCCACCGTCGACGAGATGGCTCGCCGTGGCACACCGTTCACCGGTGTGCTGTACGTGGGGCTCGCGCTGACCTCCCGCGGGACCCGTGTCGTCGAGTTCAACGTGCGGTTCGGCGACCCGGAGATCCAGGCGGTGCTGGCGCGGTTGCGCACCCCGCTGTCGGGCGTGCTGCTGGCCGCCGCCCAGGGCAGGCTCGCCGAGATCGAGCCGCTCAACTGGTCCGACGACGCCGTCGTCAACGTCGTCGTGGCGTCGCAGGGCTACCCCGAGTCGCCCCGCAAGGGCGACCCGATCAGCGGGATCGACGCGGCGGCCGCGCTGGACGGGGTGCACGTGCTGCACGCCGGCACCGCGGTGGCCGACGGCGGCACGCTCGTCAGCGCCGGGGGCCGCGTCCTGTCGGTGGTCGGGCACGGCGCGGACCTCGCGGCCGCACGCGCGGCGTCGTACGCGGGGGTCGCGCTGGTGGACCTGCCGGGCTCGCACCACCGCAGCGACATCGCGCTCCGGGCGGAGCGCGGCGAGGTGTCCGTGCCCTGAGCTCGGCCCGTCGGACGGCGGAGTGAGAGACTGTGCGCCGTGACCGACGCGCGCCCCACCTCGACGCCCGAGAACCTGACCAACGACGCCTTCGCCGGCGGCCCGCTGGACCTGCCCGGCTGGCGGCACGTGTACTCCGGCAAGGTCCGCGACCTGTACGAGCCGGACCTGCCCGCGCTCGGCGGGGTGCACCCGCTGGGTGACGTCGTCCTCGTCGTCGCGAGCGACCGGGTCTCCGCGTACGACCACGTCCTGTCGCCGGGCATCCCCGACAAGGGTGTGGTGCTCACGCAGCTCAGCCTGTGGTGGTTCGAGCAGCTCGCCGACCTGGTCGACAACCACGTGGTGACCACCGAGCCCAGCGCCGAGCCGGGCGACGGGCTGGTGCCCGACGTCGTCGTCGGCCGCGCGATGATCTGCCGTCGCCTGGAGATGTTCCCCGTCGAGTGCGTGGCGCGCGGCTACCTCACCGGTTCGGGACTGGCCGAGTACCGGGCCGGCGGCGAGGTCACCGGCATCCCGTTGCCGGACGGCCTGGTGGACGGCTCCCGCCTGCCGGAGCCGATCTTCACCCCGGCGACCAAGGCCGAGGTGGGGGAGCACGACGAGAACGTGCCGTTCGACGAGGTGGCGCGCCGGATCGGCGGCGAGGACGCCGCTCGCCTGCGCGACCTCACGCTGGCGGTCTACCGCCGCGCCGAGGAGATCGCCCGGGACCGCGGCGTCGTCCTCGCGGACACCAAGCTCGAGTTCGGCACGGTGCCCGACGGCGGGACCGGCGCCGAGCGGATCGTCCTCGGCGACGAGGTGCTCACCCCGGACAGCTCCCGGTTCTGGCCCGCCGACTCCTGGGAGCCGGGCCGGGCGCAGCCGAGCTTCGACAAGCAGTTCGTGCGGGACTGGCTCACCTCGGACGCCTCCGGGTGGGACCGCGCGGGCGGGGGCGAACCGCCCGCGCTGCCCGCCGACGTCGTGCGCCGCACCCGCGACCGCTACCTCGAGGCGTACGAGCGGATCACGGGCGCGGCGCTGGCCTGACCGACGTCAGGACGCGACGTGGTCGACGTGCTCGAGCAGGTCGCCGGGCTGGCAGTCGAGCTCCCGGCAGATGGCGTCGAGGGTGGCGAGTCGCACCGCCCTGGCCTTGCCCGTCTTGAGGATGGACAGGTTCGCCACCGTGACGCCGACCCGGTCGGCGAGCTCGGTGAGCGTCATCTTCCGTTCGACCAGCATCCGGTCGAGCCGGATCACGATCGGCATCAGACCGTCAGCCTGCGCTCGTCCTCGATGGCGGCGCCGTGGCGGAAGACCTCGGCCACGAGGAGCACCAGACCTCCGAGCGCGACCTGGACGAGGTCCACGCCGTCGGGGTAGCCCTGCGTCCCCACCGGGTCGAGGAACGGCGGTCCGTACCCCGCGAAGTGGAGCGCTTGGACCTGGTGCAAACCGGTGAAGTGGTCCAGTGCCGGTGCCAGGGCTGCGCTGGCGATCGTCAGCCAGCCCATGGCGCGCAGATACTGCACGGTCCTCGCGCTGAACGCGTTCCCGGCTGCCGCCGCCGCGAGCAGTCGCCACAGCAGGAGCAGCCATACGGTGATCACCGTCCCGATGATCACCTGCTTGACGACCTGGGCGGCCACCCAGGGGTTCCAGCCGCCCGTCGTGGCCAGGCGAACCTCGCCGGTCAGCACAGCCTCCGTCGGCCGGAGGCTGGGGTCCTGGTAGACGACGTCGTCGCGGATGAGCTGTTCGCCGCCGTCCTGGACGAGCTTGTAGCAGAACGATCCGTCGCCGGGGTACTCGTTCGGCAAGAGCTCGGTGATGTCGAACTCCTGGCAGACCGGCGACGCGGTCGTCACCTGGACCGACAGCGTGTCCTGGAAGTACAGGGGGCCGAGGCTGTAGTCCGCCGGGTAGGTCACCTTGCCCGTCAGTGCCATGGCACCGATCACCGCCGCCGCGACGGCCAGGGCCGCAGTGACGACGGCGGCGGCCAGGGCGACCCAGCCCCCGATCTTGAACGCTCGCCGTGCTCGGGCCATCGGTTCGTCTCCCATATTGTCTTTCGATGTGTTCACATCGTTGGGCGACGATCTCTTATCGAGAATCGATACGTCAAGCGTCGGGGGCTGGAGTCGTCAGAGGCCGGAGCCGGCGACGCTGCCCGCCTCGAGCGGGCTGCCGTCCATCGTGGCCGCCGAGCAGAGCAGCAGCCGGTCCCCGAGGGCCCACGACGCCTGGGTGGGGTGGAAGTAGACCGCCTCGAGCGCGGAGTCCGCGTACTCGACGCCGATGTACTCGGAGAATGCGTCCAGGCACAGCGTCTCGATCTGGCTGACCATCGCGTCGTCGCCGGGGTACTCCGTGGCTTCGACCTGGTCCACGGCGATGACCTCGGCGCCGTGCGGGCCGGCGCAGTCCGCGGGGCTCATCGGGTCGCCGCTGGTGAGGTCGGCCGGCGGGTCGAAGCAGTCGCCCACGACCATGTCGAGCCCCATCGACTGCTGGTAGCTGTCGTTGAAGCTCTCCTGGAACCCCTCCTGGAAGCTGTCCTGGACGTCCTCGTTGGTGGCCAGCACGAAGAAGAACACGATGACCAGGCTCCAGGCGACGGTCGCGATCGCGCCGAGGACGATGCCCGCGATCGCGAAGCCCTTGCCGGAGCGGCCGGACCGCTTGGTCCGGACCAGGCCCGCGATACCGAGCCCCACCGCGACGAGGGCCATGCCCAGGATGCCCGTGACCAGCGCTGCGATCGAGACGCCGTCGGTCCCCTGCGGCTGCGGTGCCGCGTACGACGGCTGTTCCCCGGGCACTGGTGCGGGCGGCTGACCAGGGCCGTACGGCGACGTGCCCGGGGCCGCCGGCGGTGCGTCCTGCCCTGCACCGTCACGGGACGGGTAGGGACCCGTCGGCGGGGTCGGTGTGGCGGTGCCGTCCGCCGGCCGGTACGGGTCGGGCGAAGGGGTCGACGTCACGGTTTCTCCAGTTGTGTGTGCTGTTGCGACAGTTGCGACCCTAGCGGTGCCCACCGACGGTGGGCGAGACCCGGGTCACGGACCGGGACGGGTAGACTGACGCCGGAATCCCGCCGTCGTGCTCCCGCCCGTCTCGCGCGCCCCGCGTAGCTCGTACCGTCCGCGCGTGGACCGGGATCCCGGAGCGACGGCCCGTGCAGAGCCCTGAGGAGCCCGTTGTGGGACGCGTCGTCGTCGAGGTCATGCCCAAGCCCGAGATCCTGGACCCCCAGGGCAAGGCCGTGGTCGGGGCGCTGCCGCGCCTCGGTTTCACGCAGTTCTCCGGTGTCCGTCAGGGCAAGCGGTTCGAGCTCGAGGTCGACGGCGAGGTGACGCCCGAGGTGCTCGAGGCCGCCCGTCAGGCCGCCGGGACGCTGCTGTCCAACCCGGTCATCGAGGACGTCGTGCGCGTCGCCGACGCCTCGGAGGAGTCCGCCGGGGTGTCCGCCTGATGAGCGCCGGCACCGTGGAGAGGACGCTGGCCTCCGCCCGCATCGGCGTCATCACGTTCCCCGGGACGCTGGACGACCGGGACGCCGCCCGCGCCGTCCGCCTCGCCGGCGGCGAGCCGGTGTCGCTGTTCCACGCCGACGGCGACCTGCAGAACGTCGACGCGGTCGTGCTGCCCGGCGGGTTCTCCTACGGCGACTACCTGCGAGCCGGCGCGATCTCCCGGTTCGCCCCCGCGATGGACGCCGTCGTCGACGCCGCCCGCGGCGGGATGCCCGTGCTGGGCATCTGCAACGGGTTCCAGGTCCTCACCGAGTCGCACCTGCTGCCGGGGTCCATGGTCAAGAACGACCACCTGCACTTCGTGTGCCGCGAGCAGGTGCTCGCCGTCGAGAACGCCGAGACCGCCTGGACCAACCGGTACACCGCGGGGCAGCAGATCACGATCCCGCTGAAGAACCAGGACGGCCAGTTCGTCGCCGACGAGCGCACCCTCGACGAGCTCGAGGGCGAGGGCCGGGTCGCGTTCCGCTACGTCGGCACGAACCCGAACGGTTCGCGCCGCGACATCGCGGGCATCACCAACGCCGCGGGCAACGTGGTCGGTCTCATGCCGCACCCTGAGCACGCCGTCGAGGCCGGGTTCGGCCCGGACAGCGCCGAGGGTCACCGTGCCGGTACGGACGGTCTCGGCTTCTTCACCTCGGTGCTGGCCTCGCTCGTCCACGCGTGACCACGAGAAGCCCTCGCGTGACGGCGGAGGTCTGCGCCGGCACGGCGGAGATCGTCGAGGTGCCCTGGGGGGACGCCGACGCCGCCGCTCTGCGTGCCGAGGCCGTCGCGGACCTCGGGCGCCGCTACGGCGGGGACGAGGACGCGAAGGAGGTCATCGACCCGGCGAGCATCGTCGTGACCCTGCTGGCACGGGTCGACGGGGCCCCGGCGGGCTGCGGCAGCATCCGGGACGTCTCGGGCACCGACGACGGCCGCGGCCGGGGTGCCACGCACCCCGCGGCCACCGGTGAGGTCAAGCGGGTCTACGTGCTCGACGGCCACCGCGGGCGGGGCATCGCACGACGGCTCATGGCGGGTCTGGAGCGGGCCGCGCGCCAGGCGGGCTTCCGCCGCCTCGTGCTCGAGACCGGGACGGCGCAGCCGGAGGCGATGGCCCTCTACCCGGCGCTGGGCTACGAGCCGATCGAGTCCTACGGTCGGTACGCCGCCGAGCCCGACCAGCGCTGCTTCGGCAAGGATCTCTGACTCTCTCGTTCGGCAGCTTCGGCGTCGTTCGGCAACTTGAATTGCCGAACGTGACGCGAGCTGCCGAACGAAGCGGCTGGATCGGCGGTGCTCAGGCGTGCAGCAGCGGCCGCACCTCGCGGCCGAGCAGCTCGACGAAACCCACGAGGTCCGGGTCGTCCGCCGTGGGCTGGATCGCGACGGCGGTGGCACCGGCGTCGGCGAGCGCGCGGACGCCCGCGGCGATCGCCGCCGCGTCACCGGCGGCTCCGATGCCGCGGTCCGGCGCGGCGCCCCACTGCGGGAGCTCCCGCGCCAGGCGGTCCTCGGCTCCCGGCCCGGTCGTGGCGATGAGCGTGGCGTGCACGTCGGTCAGCTCGTGCCCGGCCGCCCGGGCGGCCTCCTGGGCCGTGCCCACCGCGGCGCGGACGTCGTCGGGCGTCAGCGCGTTCGCCAGGATCAGGCCGTCGCCGAGCTCGCCGGCCAGCTCGAGGGACCGTGGCCCGACACCGCCGAGCCAGAGCGGCACGTCGTCCGCGGGCGGCCAGTCGAGTCGGACGGCGTCCAGGTGCACGTAGCGGCCCGACGTCGTCACCTCCTTGCCGGCCAGGAGCCGGCGGAGGGCATCGGTCGTCTCGCGCAGCAGCGTGAGGGGGGAGCCGACCTTCACTCCCGACTGCGCCATCCACTCCTGCACACCGTGCCCGACGGCCGGCACGAACCGGCCGGGGAACATCCGCGCCAGGGTCGCGATCTCCATCGCGGTGATCGCCGTGCTGCGCAGCGGCGCGGGCATGAGCCCGAGGCCGACGCGGACGCGGTCCGTCCACGCCAGGGCGGCGGCCGCCGAGGCGAGCCCGCTCTGCTTGAAGCAGTCCTCCCAGACCCACAGGTCGTCGAGACCGGCGTCCTCGGCCGCGGTCGCCAGCGTGCGCAGGCTCTCGGGCGGGTAGGTCGGGACGAAGGCGACCCCGAGGCGGGGAGCGGGCGACGTGAGCGGCGCTGCAGTCATGGCCCCCATCATGCAACGGGGCACCGACGCGGTCGCGGTGCTCAGCGCTCCGCGCGCAGGTAGGCGAGCTGCGCGGCGACGGACTGGCGGGCGGCGGGCAGCACCGCGGCGTCGACGTCGGCGTACACGTGGGCGACGACGTCGTCCACCGTGGCTTCGGGGCCGAGCGCAGCGAGTACCGCGCGCACCTGGGCCAGCCGCTCCAGGCGGTGGGACCGGTAGGCCTGCACGGCCGCACCGAGGTCCTCGATAGCGGGACCGTGCGCCGGGACGGCGAGCCGTCCAGCACCGAGACGTTCCAGCACGTCGAGGCTGTGCAGGTAGTCCGCGAGCGAGCCGTCGGGCTCCGCGATGACGGTGGTGCCGCGGCCGAGCACCGTGTCGCCGGTGAGCACCACCGGTGCCTCGCCGGGGCCGTCGACCCGGAACGAGACGGAGTCGCCGGTGTGGCCCGGCGTGGCGACCACCTCGATCCGCACACCGGCGGCCTCGATCACCTCTCCGTCGCGCAGGGGTGCGCCCCCGTGGCAGTGCTCGGGGTCCGCCGCCCGCACCGGGGCGCCGGTCAGCTCCCGCAGCCGCGGCGAACCGGCCGTGTGGTCGGCGTGCCGGTGGGTGACCAGCACCAGGTCGACCGGGCCGGCCGCGGCCAGGGCGCGCAGGTGGGTGTCGTCGTCGGGCCCCGGGTCCACCACCACGCACGACGGCGATCCCGGTGCGCGCAGCACCACCGAGCGGGTCCCGTCGAGGGTCATCGGGCCGGGATTGTCGGCGCGCAGCACCGTCACCGAAGGCGTCACGCCGCCCATGGTGGCACGGCGCCGCGCGGCGTGGACCGGGGCGGTCAGTCCGCGAGGAGCTCCAGCGTGCGCACCCGGCCGGGAGTGGCGTCCAGCGGCTCGCCCGCGTACGTGCCGGCCACCGGGACGACCATGACCTCGTCGACCCCGCGTCGTGCTGCGAGGTCCGCGATCTCCTGGCGGGCGGCCTCGGGCTCGCCGATCACCCAGCGGGACCGCATGTCGTCGATCATCTGCTGGCCGAGCCCGTCCAGCGGCGTCGCGAGCGCCTCCTCGACCGTCTCGGCGCGTCCCATCGGCCTGCCGGTGCGCAGCCGGGCCATCGCCCGGAGCTGGGGCAGCGCGCGTTCGTGCGCCTCGTCGGCCGTCGGGGCCACGACGGCGTTGACGGTGAGGAACGTGCGTGGCTCCGGGTGCGCGTCGCTCGGCCGGTAGCCGTCGCGGTACAGGGCCAGCACCTGGTCGATGCCGGCTCCGGAGAAGTGGTTGGCGAACACGTAGGGCAGCCCGAGCTCCGCCGCGAGCCGGGCAGAGTAGTCGCTCGAGCCGAGCAGCCACACGGTCGGGGAACCGGTGGCCGCCGGGGTGGCGCGCACGTCGTAGATCTTGCCGTCGGTCAGGCGCAGCCGGGCGCCGTCGGGCTCCATGAGCGCGAGGATGTTCTGCACGTGCTCGGGGAACCTCTCGACGTCCGACGTCGGTCCGGACGCCCGCAGCAGCGCCGTCACCACCGGGTCGGAGCCCGGCGCGCGGCCGATGCCCAGGTCGATCCGCCCCGGTGCGAGGGCCTCCAGGGCGGCGAACTGCTCGGCGACCACCAGCGGAGCGTGGTTCGGGAGCATGACACCGCCCGACCCGACCCGGATCCGCGAGGTCCGAGCCGCCGCGGCGGCGATCATCACCGGCGGTGTCGAGGCGGCGACCGCGGCCATGTTGTGGTGCTCGGCGAACCAGTAGCGCTCGTAGCCGAGCTCGTCGGCACGCTCCACGAGGGCGAGCGAGGCGGCCAGCGCCTGGGCGCTCGTCTGCCCGGAGCGGACGGGGACCAGGTCCAGGACGGAGAGGGAGGGTGAGGTGCTCATCGCCAGGAGCAACCGTCGGGGCGCCCCAGGACTTCCCGGTACGGGTGGGGCGAGCATCACGCCGCTGCCGCTGCCGCTGCCGCTGCCGCCGGGGCTCCGGATGCGGCGACCCGTCGACGCGCCCACGATCAGGGCGAGGCAGGGGGCCGACGACGAGAGGAGGGACCCCGGTGGGCGGACGCACGACCACGGGACCGATCAGCACCCTGCACCGCACGTGGCTGCGGCAACCGCGCTGGTCGTTGGCCGCACGCGGCGCGATCGCCGCGGGCATCGCCTGGTTCGTCGGGGTGCTCGCCCCCGCTCCGTTGTCGGAGTACCCCTACTACGCGCCGCTCGGCGCGGTGATCGCGACCACGAGCACCCTGGTGCGCTCCGTCCGGGACTCGCTCCAGGTCACCGCCGCCGTGCTGGCGGGTGCAGGGATCGCCCGCGCCGCCGACGCGTTCCTGTCCCCGGGAGCGCCGTCGGTCGCCGTCGTCGTGGGGGTGTCGCTGCTCATATCCGGTTGGCGGTTCTTCGGGGAGATGGGCACGTGGGTCGCGACGTCGGCGATCTTCGTGCTGATCCTCGGCAACGCCGACGCGCTGGAGTACGTGGGGTCGTTCGCCGGGCTGGTCGCCGCGGGTGCCGTCGTCGGCATCGGTGTGAACCTGGCGATGCCGCCCCTGCGGCTCACACCCACCGAGGACGCGCTCGACCGGCTGAGCACCGTGCTGGCGGACGTGACCGAGGACCTCGCGAACGAGCTGGACGCCCGGCAGGACCCGTCGGTCGACGACTGGAACCGACGTCGCCACACGCTGCGACGGGCGCTGGACCTGGGACGCGACGAGAGCGGCCACACCCGCGAGGCGGAGCGGGGCAACCCTCGCGTGCGGCGGCACCGCCGCTGGGCCGACGGGCAGCAGGTGCGCATCCGCGAGCTCGAGACGGTGGTCGCCTCGGTGGACCAGCTGGCGAGCCTGCTGGTCGACGCCGCCGAGCCGGTCGAGCTCGGCGACGGGTTGCGGGCCTCGCTCGTGCGGGCTCTGCGCGGCCTCGTCGAGGTCCTGCGGGCGGACGTCCGCGGGACCGAGCGCGGGCCCCTGGTCGACCGCTTCGAGGAGGCGGTGCAGGACTTCGACGGGCGGTTCCGGCGGGAGCCGCCGGAGGCGAGCGAGGAGCTGGTCTCGGCGGCGTCCGCGGTCGCGCTGCACCGCGCCGTCGCCGCGTTCCGCGGCTGAGCGGCCGCCGGTGCCGCTCCGTGCGGGCTAGGCCCGCAGCGCCTGGTCCACGTCCTCGATGATGTCCAGCGGGTCCTCGAGCCCGACCGACAACCGCACGGTCGCCTCCCCGATCCCGACCGCGGCGCGCCCTTCCGCGCCGAGCTTGCGGTGCGTGGTGGTCGCCGGGTGCGTGACGATCGACTTGGCGTCGCCGAGGTTGTTGGACAGGTCCACGACCCGCAGGGCGTCGAGGAAGCGGAAGGCGCGCTGCTTCGCCTCGTCCGGGGAGGCGCCGTCGGGCACCGTGAGCTCGAGCGTGACGACGGTGCCGCCGCCGCTCTGCTGGGAGAGCGCCAGCTCGTGCTGCGGGTGCGAGGGCAGGTACGGGTAGAGCACCCGCGCAACCTCGGCGTGGCCCTCCAGGGCCTGGGCGACCTGCAGGGCGGCCGCGTTCTGGGCGCGGACGCGCACGTCGAGCGTCTCGAGCCCCTTGAGCAGCACCCAGGCGTTGAACGGGCTGAGCGACGGTCCGGTGTGCCGCAGGAACGTCTGGACCGGCCCCGACAGGAACTCCTCGGAGCCGAGGATGGCCCCGCCGAGCACGCGACCCTGGCCGTCGATGTGCTTGGTCGCGGAGTAGACGACGACGTCGGCGCCGAGCTCGAAGGGCTTCTGCAGGATCGGCGTGGCGAACACGTTGTCGACGACGACGACGGCCCCGGCCGCGTGGGCGAGCTCGGACACGCGGCGCACGTCCACGAGGTCCTGCATGGGGTTCGACGGCGTCTCGAAGAACACGACGTCGGCTCCGGTGGCGAGGGCCTGCTCCCACTGCTCGGGCACGTGCCCGTCGACGAGGTCGACGCGGACGCCCCACTTGGCGAGGATCTCGTCGTAGATGACGTTGGTCGAGCCGAACAGGGCGCGGGCGGAGACGATGCGCGAGCCGCTGGACACCAGTGCCGCCAGCGTGGTGAACACCGCGGACATGCCGCTGGCGGTCGCGTAGCAGGCCTCGGCGCCCTCGATCAGACGCAGCCGCTCCTCGAAGGTGCGCACGGTGGGGTTGCCGTAGCGCGAGTACATGAACCGCGAGGTCTCGCCGGCGAACGCCGCCTCGGCGTCGGCGGCGGAACCGTACGTGTAGCCCTGGGTGAGAAAGATGCCCTCGGACATCTCCTCGAAGTCGGAGCGGCGGTGACCGCCGCGCACGGCGAGGGTGGCCGGGCGGACGCCGTCGGGCAGCGGGCCGCGGCCGGAGCCGCCGGAGCGGGCCGGGTCGGCGCCCGGGCCCGTGGGGACCTCGGTGCCGGTCACGCCGTGGCCTCGTCGTAGGAGCCCCAGGGCAGGCCGCGCACCTTCCAGCCCTGCTGGTCGCGGACCCCGCCGAAGCCCGGCGCACCCTCGAAGCCCTCGAGGACGTTGTACGACGGGCCGATGCCGGCGGACGTGGCCAGCCGGGCCGCACCGATGGAGCGCTGCCCCGAGCGGCACAGGAACACCACCGGACGGTCGGGGCCGACGCCCGCGGTCTCCAGCTCGGCCAGGAACGCGGGGTTGGGGCGCCCGTCCGCGGTGACCCACTGGCTGAAGACGGTGTTCTTGCCGAGCTCGCCGACGTCGGGGACGCCGACGGTGCGCCACTCGCCGTCCGTGCGGACGTCGACCAGGACGGCGTCCGGGTCGGCGGCGAGCAGGTCCCACGCCTGCTGCGGGGTGATGTCTCCGGCGTAGCCCTGCGCGGGGCGCGGTTCGAACGGCGGTTCGGTCGGTGGTTCGAGCGGTGCAGTCATGGCACTCCTCCCATCGGTCGTGGCGGTAGCACCCACGTCCGGTCCCGCGCCGCTGGCGCCTGCCTCGCTCGAGGCTCGACGGCGGCGGCCCGGTCCCGCGGGTTGCTGCGGCGTCGACGTGCCACGTCACTCGGCCGCTCGGGATGGTCTCCGCGATCGTACGACACGGCGTCCGGTGCGCGGGACGCCGGTCTCACCTCGTGGGCGCCCTGCGACCGGATCGTCGATCCTGGCCCAGGATGATCGCATCCTGAGACGACGCGCCCACGTGTTGACACCGTCGTCGCGCGCCGGTGATCCTGTCGTCAGGTCATGAGCGCCAGCGCGAAGCCCCGGCTCGCTGGCCGGCAACCCTCCCCTCGCGGCGGGGTGCCCCGGGTGACGACCTGGCTCCGCGCCGTCCGGCGTCGGGCAAGCGCGGGGAGGTCGCTCCCCGGGACACTGAGGAGGACCGCATGACCGCTCTCGCCGAGACCCCCGCCTGTACCGACGTCGACGCCGTCGTCGCGCAGCTCGCGCCCGTCCTGCCGGTGGTGGGCCACGACACGCCCGCCCCGCTGGTCGACGGTCGCCGCGTCCCGTACGCGAACCTCGATGTCGCCGCGTCGGCCCCCGCGCTGCAGGCCGTGGCCGACCGCGTCACCCGCACCCTGCCGCTCTACGCCTCCGTGCACCGCGGCGCCGGCTACCTCTCCCAGGTCTCGACCTCCCTCTACGAGACGGCCCGGCGCACCATCGGCGAGTTCGTCGGCGCGCGGGACGACGACGCCACGCTGATCGTGCGCAACACCACCGACGCGCTCAACCTGCTCGCGGGCTGCCTGCCGGCCGCCGACGACGGCGAACCCGGCCGGGTGCTCGTCCTCGACGTCGAGCACCACGCGAACTTCCTGCCCTGGCAGCGGTCCGCCCGGGCGACCGTGCTGACCGGCCGTGAGACGGCCGCCGCCACCGTCGCGGCGCTGCGCGACGAGCTGGCGGCGGGTGCCGCCGTCGGGCACGGGTACGCGCTCCTGGCCGTGACCGGAGCCTCCAACGTCACCGGCGAGGTGCTGCCGGTGGCGGACCTGGTCGAGGCCGCGCACGCGGTGGGCACCCGCGTGCTGCTCGACGGCGCCCAGCTCGTGCCGCACCGCCGCTTCTCCCTGGCCGAGACCGGCGTCGACTACCTCGCGTTCTCCGGGCACAAGACGTACGCGCCGTTCGGTGCCGGGGTGCTGGTGGGCCGGCGTGACTGGCTCGACGCCGGCACGCCCTACCTCGCGGGCGGCGGCGCCGTGCGCAGCGTGCGGGTGGACGGGACCGAGTGGCACGACGGGCCTGCGCGGCACGAGGCCGGGTCGCCCAACGTGCTCGGCGCCGTGGCGCTCGCCGCGGCCTGCGAGGCGCTGGCCGACGTCGACGCGGACGCGCTGCGCGGGCACGAGGACGCCCTGCGCCGGCGGCTCGTCGGGGGCCTGGAGGCGATCGAGGGCGTCGAGGTCGTGCGGCTCTGGCCCGACGCCGCCGACGCCGTCGGGGTCGTGACGTTCACCGTCTCCGGGTACGAGCCCGGCCAGGTCGCGGCCTACCTGTCGGCCGAG
This sequence comes from Isoptericola halotolerans, assembly GCF_003003075.1. GTDB lineage: Bacteria > Actinomycetota > Actinomycetes > Actinomycetales > Cellulomonadaceae > Isoptericola > Isoptericola halotolerans_A. Next base: position 355,122 of record NZ_PVTX01000001.1, read on the forward strand.
CACGGCATCGGCGTGCGCGACGGCCGGTTCTGCGCGCACCCGCTGCTCTCCCGGCTCGGGTACGGCGCGGGGGCGGTCCGGTCGTCCGTGGGCGTCGGCACGGCCGGCGAGGAGGTCGAGCGCCTGGTCGCGGCCGTGGGCGCCCTGGTGGCCGACGGCCCGCAGGCGCGCTACGACGTCGTCGACGGCCTGTGGATCGTGGTCGACGACCCGCGCCCCGTGCCGGAGGGCTCCGGGCTCGAGGGTCTGCTCGCCACCGCCGGCCCCGGCGGCGACGAGGCGTTCGGCTGCCTGCCCGAGGACGCCTGAGCCCGGAGCCCGCTCAGGCGAGGGCCGCGCGGACCTCGTCCGCGTCGAAGCTCGAGACCGGCAGCGCCGACGTGCGCGCGGACCGCACCACTCCGCTGTCGTCGAGGACGAACGTGCCGCTGTGCTGCAGCAGCGCGACCTTCCGGAGGCCCGCGTCGGCGTGGTCGCCGGTGGCCCACACCTCGGCCAGCGGCGACCTGCGTGCCGCACGCCCGGCGGCCGTGGCCGCCTCCGCCGCGCCGCCCGGTGCCAGCAGCAGGAACGCCGCACCGGCGAGCTCGCCGGCGTCGTGCATGCGCTGGACCTGCGCCGCGTGCGCGAGGCACACGGGGCAGGTCGCGGACCGCATGAAGTGCACGACGGCGGCGCGCCCGGCCACGACGTCGTCGAGCTGACGGCGCTCCCCGTCGGCGGACACGAGGGTCAGCGGGGGCAGGGTGGTGCCGAGGGCGGGGTGCTGGTCCTGCGGGGGACGCGCGTCGGTGCTCATGGGGTCTCCTGCCGTCGTAGAGTGGTGGCATGATCGTCAACCGGCTTGCCTATATTGTCAAGGGGGTTGCGCATCGTGTTCGATGAGGAGCTGCGCCGGTTCTCGGCGGGCGCCCGCGACGACCTCGGCTTCCTGCTGCTGGCCGCCGCCGACGACGTCGTCGCCGCGACGCTCGCGGAGGTGGCCGCCCAGGGGTACCCCGAGATCCGGCGGGTGCACGTGCCGGTCTTCGTGCACCTCGACCCGGACGGCACCACGATCAGTGCCCTCGCGGAGCGGGCCGGGGTGACTCGTCAGGCGATGACCGGCGTGGTCCGCGAGCTCGAGGGGCTCGGGTACGTCGTCACCGCGCCCGACCCCGGCGACCGCCGGGCCCGGCGCGTCACGCTGACCGGCCATGGCGCCGAGTACTGCCGGGCGGCGACCCAGGTCAGCGAGCGGTTGACCGACCGCTGGCGCGAGGAGCTGGGCGACGAGGCGGTGGACCGGCTCCGCGACCAGCTCCGCGGGCTGACCACCGGCCTGCCCGCGCCGAGGTAGAACCGCCCGCGCCGAGGTAGTAGCGCCCGCGTCGAGGTAGTACCGCTCACGTCGAGGTAGTAGCACCGGCGCCGAGGTAGTACCGCTCACCAGACCGGTGGACGCCTCTCCGGCCAGCGCAGCACGTCCTCGAGCTGGGCGGCCAGGGCCAGCAGCGTCAGCTCGCCGCCAGGCCGGCCGATGATCTGGATCCCCATCGGCAGGCCGTCGTCGGTCCAGTGCGTCGGCACGGTGATCGCCGGCAGGCCCGCCACGTTGAGCCACGAGGTGAACGGCGTGTACTGGCACTGCTGCCGGAAGTTGCGGTCCGGATCCTCGGCGTCGTACCACCCCACCGGCCGCGGCGTCATCGCCAGCGCGGGGGTGACCACCGCGTCGAGGTCGCCCATCCCGGCGATCAGCCGACGCTCGAACGCCGAGAGGGTCCGCAGCGCCTCGACCAGCTCGCGGGCGGGCACCTCGCGGCCCCGCCCGACCAGCCACCGGGTCAGCGGCTCGAGCCGGTCCAGCGCGGCCTCGTCGTCGATGGGCACCGCGGACGCGCCGCCCATCCACAGGCTGCGGAACGCGTCGCCGTACTCCGGCGCCGGGTCCCAGCGGTGCTCCGCCACCTCGTGCCCGAGCCCGGCCAGCGCCGCCACCCCCGTGTCGAGGGCCGCCGTCGCCTCCGGGCTCACGGTGATCTCGTAGTAGTCGTCCCAGGCGGACCAGGTCGTCACGCCGAGCCGGAACCGGGCGCCGCGCCCGTGCGCCCCGCCCTGCCTGCCGTCCGCCCCGGCCACCTCGCCACGCTGGGCCGCCGCCAGGTACGCTCCCGCGCTCGCCGCCTCGGTGCGGAGCGTGTACGGGTGCGCCACCCGGCCGTCGGCCTGCCGGGCCAGCATGCCCTCCAGCAGCAGCGCGGTGTCCGCGGTGGTGCGGGCGAGCGGCCCGTTGGTCACGAGCCCGCCCGGCGCCTCGACGCCCGAGCCCGAAGGCAGCAACCCGCGCGAGGGCTTCAGGCCGACCACGCCGCAGGCCGCGGCCGGGATGCGCACGGAACCACCGCCGTCGGACCCGGGGGCGAAGGGCAGCATCCCGGCCGCGACGGCGACCGCCGCACCGCCGCTGGACCCGCCCGCGCCACGCTCGAGGTCCCACGGGTTGCGCGCGACCGGCCCGGCGAGCGGCTCGGTGTAGGCGGGGAAGCCGAGCTCAGGCGCGGTGGTGCGCCCGAGGCTGACCGTGCCCGCCGCGTCCAGGTCGAGCACGACGCCGTCGGAGACCTCCGGCACGAACCCGGCCAACGCCCGCGAGCCGAACCCCGTCGGCACCCCGGCGCGGGCGAACAGGTCCTTGTCACCCGTCGGCATCCCCCACAGGGTGCCCGACGGCGGCCCGAGCGTCGCGACGCGTTCCCGCGCCAGGTCCGCGGTCACCCGGGAGAACGCGCCGAGCTCGTCGTTGCGGGCCGCGATGCGCGCCAGGAAGTGCTCGGTCACCTCGGCCGGGGTGAGCTCGCCGGCGCGGAGCCGGTCGCGCAGCTCGACAGCGGTCAGCTCGTGCAGGGCGTCCATGCCCCGACCCTACGACGGCGACGAGACGGGCTGACCGTCGTCGCGCTCGTCGGATCCCCGGGGGTCATGGAGATGTCGCCGACGTGGATGCTGCCGGGAGGCCTCATCGTGCTCCCGCTGCTCGTGGTCGCCCTGGTGGGGTTCGTCTGGTTCATGGTCCTGCTGTGGCGGGTCCGGAACCGTCCCGGCCTCGCCGGTGCGACGTAGGGGAGGGTCGTGCTTCAGCACCTGAAGCACGACCCTCCACGACGTCGCCGGCACGGACGTGCCGATCAGAGCGGCGTGACCGTCCCGGAGAAGTGCTTCTGCCGACGCCGACCGTTCCAGCCGACGTACTCGAACCCGTCCTCCTCCTGGGTGACCGCGAGGTCCACCGTCCCGGGCAGGAGCACCGGCTTGGCGAACTCCACCGTCCACCGGTAGGCGTCGCCGCGCTGGTGCCCGACGTCGGCCAGCGCCCGTGCGGCGGTGTACATGCCGTGGGCGATCGCCCGTGGGAACCCGAAGGCCTTCGCCGACAGGGCTGACAGGTGGATGGGGTTGCGGTCGCCGGACACGGCGCCGTAGGCGCGGCCCGTGCCGGGGCCGAGCGCCCAGCGCCCCGTCGGCAGCGGCAGGTGCCACTCCGCGCGGGGCTCGTCGTCGGCCGCCGGGGCGTCCGGCAGGGAGAAGCCCTTGGCGAGGTACGTCGACACCCCGCGCCACACGGGCCGCTCGGCCGGGTCGCCGCCGTCGCGCCGGATCTCCGCGACGAGGTCCACCTGGACACCTCGCCGGTGCGGGCGCAGGTTCTCCGCCCAGGCCCGCACCTCGAGGGCGTCCCCGAGTCGGACGGGGCCGCGCAGCTCCACGGCGTTGTGCAGGTGCACCATGCCGAGCAGGGGCAGCGGGAAGTCGCCGCGCACCATGACCGCCGTGGCCAGCGGGAACGCCAGCACGTGCAGGTAGCCGGCGGGCAGGACGTCGCTGACGGGTTCGTGCAGCAACCGCTGGTACTCGTGCAGGTGCCGGCCGAGACCGGCGGTCGACACGCCCGCGACGCGGTACGCGACGTCGGGCAGCGTGAGCGGGCCGCCGTCGTGGTCCGTGTCCGACGGCGACCGCCCGGCCCCGATGACGGGCAGCCCGGGCAGGGCGCGGCCGGCGGCGATCCGGCCCGACGCCGCGGCGCCCCGCGCGTAGAGCCCGCCGAGCCCCGGGAGGCTCGGCTGGGTCTCGACGCGGAGCGCCGTGCCGTCGCCGGTCCGCAGGGGTTCGGCCGTCACTGGCCCACCATGTGCTGGCCGCACACCCGCAGGACCTGGCCGTTGACGCCGGCGGCCGCGGGGGAGGCGAGGAACGCGATGGCCTCGGCGACGTCGACGGGCTTGCCGCCCTGGGCGAGGGTCGGCAGCCGGCGGGCCACCTCGCGGGTGGCGAACGGGATCGAGGACGTCATGTCCGTCTCGATGAAGCCGGGTGCGACGGCGTTGGCCGTCCCGCCCTGCGCGGCGAGCAGGGGAGCGGTCGCCCGCGTGTGCCCGATGACGCCCGCCTTGGAGAACGCGTAGTTCGACTGCCCCTTGTTGCCGGCGATGCCCGAGGTGGACGCGAGGGAGACGATGTGCAGCCCTTCCAGCCCGGCAGCCAGGAGGGACTCGTTGATGCGCAGCTGCGCGGCCAGGTTGACGGCGACGACCGACTCCCACTGGCCCGGATTCATGTTGGCCAACAGCTTGTCACGCAGGATCCCGGCGTTGTGCACCACGATGTCGAGCGCGCCGTGGCGCTCGCGGGCGTGGGCGAGGATGCGCTCGCCCGCGTCGTCGGCGGTGACGTCGAGCTGCAGCGCGGTGCCGCCCACGTCGTTGGCGGTGCGGCTGAGGCCCTCGCCGGCGGCGGGGACGTCCACGCAGACCACGGTGGCGCCGTCGCGGGCGAGCGTCTTCGCGATGGCCGCCCCGATGCCGCGGGCGGCGCCCGTGACCACGGCGACCTTGCCCGCCAGCGGGCGGTCGGTGGTGAGGTCGGTCCCGGCGGGGCCGGCGGGGCCGACGCGCAGGAGCTGGCCGTCGACGTACGCGCTCTTGGCCGACAGGAAGAACCGCACGGTGGCGAGCGTCGACGGGGCGTCGACGGCCGCGCCGTCGGTGAGCACCACGCCGTTGCCCGTGGCTCCGCCGCGCAGCTCCTTGGCGAGCGAGCGCAGGAACCCGTCCACACCGTTCCGCGTGGCGGCCAGGGCGGGCGAGTCGCCGTCGACCGGGGCGCGGGAGACCGTGAGGACGCGGCCGTTCGGCGCGAGGCTGCGCAGCACGGAGCCGACGGCGAGGACCGGCTCGGCGAGGTCGGTGGGGTGGGCCGCCTCGGTGACCACGAGGAGCACGGCTCCCCAGCGGACGTCGTCCGTGGGCTGGCGGCGCACGTCGACGTCCCAGGCGAGGAGCGCCTGGGCGAGCGCGTCGGCGTCGGCCTTCGAGGCGCCGTCGGCCACCACGAGCACGGGCCCGACGGTGAGCGGGTCGCCGGCGCGGTAGCGGCGCAGGATGGCGGGGCGGGGCAGGCCAAGCTTCTTGGCGAGCGTCTTGGTGAACCCGGAGTTGACGGCCTGGGTGTAGCGGTCGGTCATCGGTTTCCTTCCCGGGTCAGACGGACTCGACGACGGCGGTGGCCCCGAGGCCGCCGGCGGCGCAGACGGAGATGAGGGCGCGGGCGGGCCTGCCCGTCTCGGCGGCACGCTGGGCGACGAGCTTGGCGGCCGTGGCGACGATCCGTCCACCGGTGGCGGCGAAGGGGTGCCCGGCGGCCAGCGACGACCCGTTGACGTTGATCTTGGCGCGGTCCACGGTGCCGAACGCGCCGGAGAGACCGAGCTCGTTCTTGCCGTAGTCGACGTCCTCCCACGCGGCGAGCGTGGTCAGCACCGTCGAGGCGAACGCCTCGTGGATCTCGAAGAAGTCGATGTCGTCGAGGGTGAGCCCGTTGCGGGCGAGGAGGCGGGGCACGGCGTGCACCGGGGCCATGAGCAGGCCCTCGTGACCGTGCACGAAGTCCACGGCGGCGGTCTCGGCGTCGACGAACCGGGCGAGGACGGGCAGGTCGTGGGACTCGGCCCACTCGCGGGAGCCGAGGAGCACGGTGGAGGCGCCGTCGGTGAGCGGCGTGGAGTTGCCGGCGGTCATCGTCGGCGGTGTCTCGAGCGACCTGCCGAACACGGGCTTGAGGCTCGCGAGCTTCTCGATCGAGGTGTCCGCGCGGAGGTTGTCGTCGCGGGTCAGCCCGCGGAACGGGGTGACGAGGTCGTCGAAGAACCCGGCGTCCCACGCGGCGGCGAGGTGCTGGTGGCTGGCGAGCGCGATCTCGTCCTGCGCCTCGCGGGCGATGCCCCAGCGGGCGGTGGTGATCGCCTGGTGCTCGCCCATGGACAGCCCGGTGCGGGGCTCGTCCGTGGCGGGCGTCAGCGGCTTGAGGTCACCGGGACGGAGCGCGGCGAGCGCCTTGGCGCGGGCCTGCCAGGTCTTGGCGTGCTGGGCCTCGAGCAGTGCGCGGCGCAGGCCCTCGCTGACGGCGATCGGCGCGTCGGAGACGGTGTCGCTGCCGCCGGCGACGCCGGACTCGATCTGGCCGAGGCGGATCTTGTTGGCGACGTTGATGGTCGCCTCGAGGCCGGTCGCGCAGGCCTGCTGGAGGTCGAAGGCCGGCGTGGCGGGGGACAGCGAGGAGCCGAGCACCGACTCGCGGATCAGGTTGAAGTCGCGGGAGTGCTTGAGCACGGCCCCGCCGACGACCTCGCCGAGCCGTTCGCCCTGGAGGCCGAACCGGGCGACGAGTCCTTCGAGGGCGGCGGTGAACATCTCCTGGTTTGACGCGTCCGCGTACTTCTTCCCGGCGCGCGAGAAGGGGATGCGGTTGCCGCCGACGACGACGGCGTCACGGACGGTCTGCGGCTGGGCGGCTGCGCCACCGGCCGCGGGGGCGCTGGTCTTCTGGCGAGTAGCCACTGCGGTGCTTCCTTACACTCCGACGGGTACAGGTGGTACTCACAGTACCTGATACTCTGAGTTTCGTGAGACGAGTCGTGAGGGGTGACCGATGACGGTCGCAGCACAGGGGACGCAGTCCCGCCCGAGGCCTGACGGCCGGTCGACCCGCTGGGACGATCATCGTGCCCAGCGGCGGACCTCGCTCGTGCGCGACGCCCGTCGGGCCATCCACGAGCTCGGCCCCGGCGCCTCCATGGACGAGATCGCGACCGCCGCCGGCACCTCCAAGTCGATCTTCTACCGGTACTTCGACGACAAGGCCGGGCTGCGGCTCGCCGTCGCCGAATCCGTCGTGGCGGGCATGCACCGGCGGCTCGCCGAGGCCGCCCACGAGGCGCCGACGCCGCACGCCGCCCTGCGGGCGATGGTGCGCGTCTACCTGCAGACCATCGAGGGCTCGCCCCACGTGTACTGGTTCGTCACCCGCACCGCCATCGGCGGCAACGTGCCCGACGACGGCGGGTCCGGCCGGGTGGAGGCGCTCGGCGCCTACCTGGACTCGGTCATCACGCTGGTCGCCGAGCCGGCCGCGCAGGCCGCCGGTGTCCCGGAGCCGACGGCGGCCGCCTGGGCGGCCGGTGCGGTCGGCTTCGTGCGAGGCACCGGCGAGTGGTGGCTCGGCCACACGCTCGCCGCGGGGCTCACGCGCGAGGAGCTCACGGACCAGATCACCACCTGGCTGTGGAACGGACCCGTCGGGGTGCTGCACCACGGCGCCACCGGCCGGTCCGCGGAACCCACGGACACATCCACCACCGAGAAGCAGGAGCCCTGATGACGACGACGTCCGACCGCCCCGCGGCCGACCACGCCAGCACCGCCTCCGCGAGCCGCCCCTCCGCGAGCGACGCGGAGGCCCGCATCGATGTCGACGGCCTGACCCGGCTGCTGCTGGGCCGCTGGCCCGCCGAGCGTCGCGCGGCCCGAGACCGCTCCGCCGACCCGCGGTTCCACAAGGACGAGACGCTGACGCCGGCCGAGCACCGCGAGCGCACCCTCGAGCAGATGCGCGAGATGGTCGCCGACGACGACAAGATCACCTGGCTGGCGTTCCCCGAGCGCATGGGCGGCCGGGACCAGCCCGGCGCGAACCTCGCCTGCTTCTCCGAGCTGGTCGCGGCCGACCCGTCGCTGCAGATCAAGGCCGGCGTCCAGTGGGGCCTGTTCGGTGCGGCGATCCTGCACCTGGGCACGCCCGAGCAGCAGGACCGTCTGCTCCCCGGCGCGATGGACCTGACCGTCCCGGGCGCCTTCGCCATGACCGAGACGGGGCACGGCTCCGACGTCGCCTCCATCGGCACCACGGCGACGTACGACCCGGAGACCGAGGAGTTCGTGCTCGACACCCCGTTCCGCGGCGCGTGGAAGGACTACCTCGGCAACGCGGCCCAGCACGCCACCGCCGCCACGGTGTTCGCCCAGCTCATCACGAACGGTGTGGACCACGGCGTGCACTGCTTCTACGTGCCGATCCGCGAGACGAACGCCGACGGCAGCGCCGGCGCGTTCCTCCCGGGCGTCGGTGGCGAGGACGACGGGCTCAAGGGCGGGCTCCGCGGCATCGACAACGGGCGCCTGCACTTCAGCGGCGTGCGCGTCCCGCGCACCGACCTGCTGGCCCGCTACGGTTCCGTGGCCCCGGACGGTACCTACTCGTCGCCGATCGACAGCCCCGGGCGTCGCTTCTTCACCATGCTGGGGTCGCTCGTGCAGGGCCGCGTCTCGCTCGACGGCTCGGCCGTCAACGCGGCCAAGATCGGGCTCGCCATCGCCGTGAAGTACGGCGCCGAGCGGCGGCAGTTCGCCGGCCCCGGCGTCGACGAGATGGTGGTCCTGGACTACGCGACGCACCGCCGCCGCCTGTTCCCGCGGATCGCGGAGGCGTACGCCGGGCACTTCGCGAACGAACGCCTCCTCGACCTGTTCGACGACGTCTTCTCCGGCGAGCACGACACCCCGGAGAACCGTGAGGACCTGGAGACGACGGCGGCGGCCCTGAAGTCGACGTCGACGGCGTTCGCGCTCGACACGCTGCAGGAGTGCCGCGAGGCGTGCGGCGGCGCCGGGTTCCTCACCGAGAACCGCATCACGTCGCTGCGTGCCGACCTCGACGTGTACGCCACGTTCGAGGGCGACAACACGGTGCTGGCGCAGCTCGTCGCCAAGCGGCTGGTCGGCGACTACGGCCGCGAGCTCAAGGGCGCCACGAAGACGCCGGCGGGCATGGCCCGGTTCGTCGTCGAGCGGGCCACGGACGCCGCGCTGCACCGGACCGGCCTGCGCCGGGTGACGCAGGCGATCGCCGACGTCGGCGACCCGCGCCGGGCGGCCGGGCACCTGCGCGACGCCGAGACCCAGCGCGAGCTGCTCGCCGACCGGGTGGCGACGATGGTCGAAGACGTGGCCCTGGCGCTGCGGCCCGCGCAGAAGGCCGCTCCTGCTGAGGCGGCGCGGATCCTGGACCAGAACCAGGTGGCGCTCGTCGAGGCGGCGAAGGCGCACGCCGACCTGCTGCGCTGGGAGGCGTTCACCGACGCCCTGCCCTCGATCGAGGACGCCCACACGCGTCGCGTGATGACGTGGGTGCGGGACGTCTTCGGGCTCACCGTCATCGAGCGCAACCTCACCTGGTACCTGCTGCACGGCCGGCTCTCCGACCAGCGCGCCCGCACGGTGACCGCGTACGTCGACCGGCTGCTGCTGCGCCTGCGCCCGCACGCCGTGGACCTGGTCGACGGCTGGGGGTTCGGCCAGGAGCACCTGCGCGCGAAGATCGCCTCGGGGGCGGAGGCCGAGCGGCAGGCCGAGGCCCGCGCGTACTACGCGGCCCGGCGCGCGAGCGGCGAGGCGCCGGTGAGCGAGAAGTCCCTGAAGAAGAAGCGCTGAGCCACCGGCGGAGCGGCCCCTCGCGGGCTGCTCCGCCCGCCCTCAGGCGGCGACCGGGGCGGGTCGCCCGACGACGGCGCCAGCCGGCTCGCGCTCGGGCGCTGCGGGGTAGGCGAGCGGGTCGTCCGCAGCCACCGCGCCCTCGCCGGCCGTCGTCTCCTCGGGCTCGGCGGCGGTCTCCCGCAGGGGCAGCCCCAGCGTGACCGTGGCCGGCCGTGCCGGGGTGCGCGGGGGCGGTGTCAGCATCGCGACAGCGAGGGTCCCGACGGCTCCCGCGGTGATCGCCAGCAGCACCAGCACCGTCCATCCGAACGCGATCGCCGAGCCGAGGAGCAAGCCGTCGCCGACGGCGACGGCGCTCCCCACGAGCAGCACCCGTCTCATGACCTACCTCCACGGTCCGCCTCATCCGTGCCACTCCAGGACACGACAGATGAGCCCCCGCCGCATCCGCAGGGGCGCTCCAGCAGGTCACAACTCGGTACCGACCGCGACCGAACCTCTCGGCCACCTCAGGACGGTGTGAAGATCGGGCCCTTCAGGAGTGGGCGTGGCGCCCGGCGAGGCTGTGCCCCAGCAGCAGCGGCGACGGCTCCGGTCGGGCCTGGCGGTGCACCTCGCCGGCGAGCCGCAGAGCCAGCTCGAACCGGACCGGCACGACGGAGTCGGCGCTGAACCGGCCGCCGAGGCGGGGGTGCGGCATGAACGTCAGCACCTCGTCGTGCTGCGGGATCACGCCGTGCCGTGCCGCCTCGATGACGAGGTCCTCGAGCAGGATGTCGGTGCGACCGTCGGGGGACTCGAGCTCGGCCGTGAGCTCGACGGCGGTCGGCCAGCGCAGCTCCAGCGTGCCCTCCACCGTGTCCAGGAACCACCACCCCTCGAGCGACTCGAGGAACACGTCCCCGAAGAGGGAGGCGAAGCGCGGCGTCTTGCCGTGGATGCCGAGCCACGTCCAGGACGCCAGCCCGTAACGGAAGGCACCGGGGGTGAATGGTCGGAGGAGTTCCACGAGCGCATCAAAGCACGGTGTCGGACCGAGGCAAACCCCGGCCGCCTCTGAACAAGATGTGACCGGCTTCACGGGGACGGGTCACGTGGTCCAAGGGTTGTTCAAGTCCAGGCCGGGACGGAACCCGGGCCGGGCGCAGCGCGTTGTCCCGGGCATGACCACGCTCCACCTCTCCACCGAGCCACGGCCTGGCACCGGGCCGGACGGCGCCGCGCCGCACGGCGTCGACCTGGGTTCCGTCGCGCTCAGCGCCGGCGCCACGCTCGCCTGGTACGCGGTGCCCGACGTCGTCCGCCCCCGCTGGGCCCGCGTGCTCGTCAAGACGACCGTGCTCGTGGCCGGCGTCGGGCTCGCCCTCGCCGTGACGCGCGAGGGCGCGGAGGCGCGCGCCGCCGTCCGCGAGGTCCGCGACCTGCGCGACCGGCTGCGTGCCGTCGCCGACGCCCCCGGGGGCGACGATCCGGGTGCCGACGACGGTCACGATCAGGATCTCGATCTCGACCTCGACCTCGACGACGATCCGTCGGGCGTCCCCGACGACGACCCGGCGGAGAGGACCACCGGACCCGGCCGGGCCGTCGTCGCCGGTGTCGCCGTCACGGCCGGACTGGCGCTCGCCGGGAGCCTCGCCGTCCTGGGGGAGCGGTGGGCCTACCGCGTCGGCGAGCGCCTGCGCGCACGCGGGGTCCGTGCCCCGCACACGAGGGTCGGCCTCGTCCTCGGCGCCGCCGCGGCAGGACTCGCGGCGGTCGAGGGTCCGTTCAGCGCAGAGCGATCCAGATGAGCAGCTGCGTGACCAGGAACCCGGTGACGATGTTGAGCCACAGGAACCGGCTCCAGCCGGCGTGCGCCTGCTCGCAGTCGGCATCGGCCAGGTTCCGGAACGGCGCGATGCTCACCACGTACGGCACGGCGAGCAGTGCCGCGAGCATCCCCGGCCAGCCGGTGGCGATGAGGACCAGCCCGCCCACCACGTAGCAGGCCATGGCGGCGCGGACGGTCCGGGCCGCCCCGAGCCAGGTAGCGACCGAACCGATGCCGACGGCACGGTCCGCCTCGACGTCCTGGACCGCGCCGAAGGCCTGCGACGCCATGCCCCAGCAGAAGAAGCCGATCAGCGCCGCCAGCACCGGTCCGGTGAACGCACCGTCCGCCAGGGCGATCCCGAAGACCGCCGGGCTGACGAAGTGGGTGCTCGAGGTGGCCGAGTCCAGCACCGGGCGCTCCTTGAAGCGCAGGCGCGGTGCCGAATAAGCGACCACGGCGAACACGCTCACGGCGAGCACCGCCGTCGACGTCGGGTCGCCCACCGCGACGAGGTAGACGAGGAACGGCACGTTGGTCGCCACCGCCGCCCACACCGTGACCCGGTGCCAGCGGCGCGAGAGCACGACCCCCTCGATGCCGCCCTTGCGAGGGTTGCGCAGGTCGGACTCGTAGTCCCAGACGTCGTTGAGCCCGTACATCAGCAGGTTGTAGGGCACCAGGAAGTAGAGGGCGCCGAGGACGAGCTCGGTGACACCGGTGTCCGCGATGCCGCCCGCCATGACGAAGGCGGCGGCGAACGGGTAGGCGGTGTTGATCCAGCTCACCGGGCGCGACGACCCGACGATCTGGCGCAGCGCGGTCGAGGTCCGGTGCTGGGTGGCGGCGGTCACGGGGTGCTCTCCTTCGGTGCGGCCAGTGCCCACAGTCCGGGCAGCAGGAGCGCGGCGACGACCGGCCAGGCCAGGTCCTCGACGGGTGCCAGCCAGATCACCGGGCCCAGCAGCTCGTCCTCACCGTAGCGGAAGAGGTCGGCGGCGATCATGAGGCTGTCGAAGACGATGGTCAGGACGATCAGGACGGCGGCGGTCAGCGCGACGGTGGCCCACCACCGCGCACCCAGCCCGCGTACCACCGCGGCGACGACGGCGACCGCCAGGGCCCCGGCCGTGACCAGGACGGCGAGCAGCGCGTAGGTCATCGGGTCCCCCCTCGTGCGCGGCGGGCGCGCGCGGCGGCCCACCGCGCCGTCAGCCCGTGCAGCACCAGTGTGACGTAGCAGAGGAACAGGATGAAGAACAGCTCCTCGAGCGGGAGGTGCGGGGCGAGCTCGATCCCGGTCATGGCGCCGCCGCCGCGTTCGTAGTAGTCGGCGCCGATCGCCACGACGTCCCAGGCGAGGAACACGGCGGTGCCCGTCAGCAGGACGGCGGCACCGCGCACCGGGTGCGCCGAGAACAGCAGCAGCCGGGCGCGGTGGTCGATCAGGGCCATGCACCCCAGCGCGCCCAGCAGCAGCCCGAGGTAGACGAGGTCCGTCCAGCTCACGGCACCTCCGCCGCGCGTGTGGCGTCGGGACGGGGCCGGGAGAGGGGCAGGGGACCGCTGCTCGTGTCGCCGCGCAGCCGCTTGAGCACCAGCTCGGCGCTGATGAGGCACATGGGCAGCCCGATGCCGGGGACGGTGGAACCGCCCGCGTAGAGCAGGCCGCCGACGTGGCGCGAACGGTTGCCGGCACGGAACATGGCGCTCTGGCGCAGGGTGTGCGCCGGGCCGAGCATCCCCCCGGACCACGAGGACAGGTCGGTGGCGAAGTCCCCGGGCCCGACGGTGCGGCGCACCGTGATGCGGTCGCGCAGGTCCGGCACGTCCGCCCACGCGGCCACCCGGTCGATCGCTGCGTCGGCCACCTGCTCGACCGTCGCGTCCCCGGCACCGTCGATCCCGCCGCGGCCGATGGCGGGGTCGGCCGGGACGGGTACGAGCACGAACAGGTTCTCGTCGCCGGCCGGCGCGACGGTCGGGTCGGTGCGCGACGGGGCGCACACGTACAGCGACGCCGGGTCGGGCACCCGTCCGGCGGCGATGTCACCGAAGTTCCGGTGCCAGTCGGCGGTGAAGAACAGCGAGTGGTGGGCCAGCTCGGGGAGCCGGCCGCGCACCCCCAGCATCGCCAGGACGCCGCCCGGGCCCGGGTCGCGCCGGTCCCACCAGCGTTGCGGGAACGTCTGCAGGGAGGCCGGCAGCAGCTCGGTCTCGACGTGGTGCAGGTCGGCGGCCCCGACGACGACCTCCGCGCCGACCTGGTGCGACGTGCCCTCCGGGTCCGTCCACCGCACCCCGGTGACGTGGGCGCGGGCGCGGCGCGGGCCCGGTGCCGTGCCCGGGCCGGACGCCGTCGTGATCTCCGTGACGCGGGCGCCGGTGGTCACGCGGGCACCGGCCCGCTCGGCCAGGCGTGCGACCGCGGCGACGAGCGCGTGGAAGCCGCCCTGGGGGTAGCGCACGCCTCCGTCCAGGTCGAGCGCGCTCATCAGGTGGTACATGCTGGGCGCGCGGTCCGGCGAGGAGCCGAGGAACACGGCCGGGTACCCGAGCACCTGACGCAGCCGGACGTCGTCGAAGGAACCGGCGACGAACGACTCGAGCGAGCGGCCCAGGAGCGTCCCGAGGCGGGGCAGGCGGGTCAGCACCTCCCGCGTCGCGAGGCCGCGCCACGACGCGAAGGTCGTGTACAGGAAGTGCCGCACCGCCATGTCGTAGGTGTCGTGCGCCGAGTCGAGGTAGCGCTCCAGCCGTGCCCCGGCGCCGGGTTCGACGGCCTCGAAGGCGGCCACGTTGCGCGCCCGGACCCGGTCGACGTCCAGCGGGCCGGCGTGCCCCTCGAAGAACACCCGGTAGGCCGGGTCGAGCGCGTGCAGGTCCAGCTCCGCCTCCGCGGAGGAGCCCATGAGCCGGAACCAGTGGTCGAACACCTCGGGCATCAGGTACCAGGAGGGGCCGGTGTCGAACCGGAAGCCGCCCGCCTCCCAGGAGCCGGCACGCCCGCCGACGGCGTCGTGCCGCTCGAGGACCTCGACGTCGTGCCCCTCGCGCGCCAGCAGCCCGGCGGTCGCCAGACCGGCGATCCCGCCGCCGACCACGACGACCCTCACCGGACCGCCTCCCGGGCGAGGGCGCGGGCGACCAGCCGTGCCTTGACGGGGTCCGGCACGCGCACCCGTTCGTGACGCAGGGCGGCGGCCGGGGTGTCGCGCAGCCGCCGTGCCAGCTCGGCGAAGAGGTCGTGCGCGAGCTGCACGGCCACCCGGCTGGACCGGGGCAGGTCCCGGATCGCCCGCTGGGCGACGGCCAGGTCCGCCTCGATGTCGTCCAGCAGGCGGTCCTTCGTGGCGTCGTCGAACGCCGCCGGGTCGAGTCCGGGGAAGTAGCGACGCCCGCGGACGTCGACGTCGTCGGCGAGGTCCCGCAGGAAGTTGACCTTCTGAAAGGCGGCGCCGAGGCGCGCTGCACCTGCCGCCCGGCGGGCGTAGGCGCCGTCCGCCCCGTCGACGAAGATGCGCAGGCACATCAGCCCGACCACCTCCGCCGAGCCGTGCACGTAGCGCGCGAAGCTCTCGGCGTCGTGCTCGGTGACCGACAGGTCGGTGCGCATCGACGCGAAGAACGGGTCGACGAGGTCGGCGCCGATCCCGAACTGGCGTGCGGTGCGGACGAACCCGTGCACCACCAGGTGGTGGCTGTAGCCGCGCTTGGTGGCGGAGGACACCTCCTCCTCGAGCCCGGTGAGCAGCTCGTCGCGCTCCGCGACGGTGAGGTCGGCGGCCACGTCGTCGACGATCTCGTCCGCCACCCGCACCAGCGCGTAGACGGCTCGCACGTGGTCGCGCACCGAGGGGCCGAGGAGCCGGCAGGCCCAGCCGAACGACGTCGAGTAGGTGTCGACGACGGCGGCGGCGGTCCGCCGGGCGGCGCGGTCGAAGTCGGTGAGGGGCGGGACGGGGGCGGTCATGCGACGGCCGCCAGGGTCGCGGCAGGAGCCGGGCCCGACGCTCGCACCGCCGTCTCGCGCTCCGCCGTCGTCAGCACGTCGTTCAGCATGTCGCACGACGCCGGTGCCGACCACTCGGCGGTCTCGGCGGTGGTGCCGCCGGCCGGTGGGTGCCGACGCGCCAGGACGCCGCTCCCGCCGGTGTCCGGCTGTCGTCGAGCCACGCTGGGCCTCCTTCTAGAACCTCAGTCTGCTGAGTAAGTATCTTGCTAGGCGAGATACTAACCACAATGAGGCTACGATGTCGCCGTGACCCAGGCAAGCAGCGGATCGTCGCCGTACTGGTACGACACCGCGGACGCCGAGGCGCGCGGACTGCTCGACGCCGTGCGTGGATTCCGCCGTGCCGACGAGTCCATGCGTCAGCGCGCCAGCCGCGACATGGACATGAACGTGATCGACCTGCGGGCCCTGCGCTACGTGATCGAGAGCGAGCAGAGCGGCACCCCCGTGACCCCGCGCATGCTGACCGCGCAGCTCGACATCTCCACCGCCGCCACCACCAAGCTCGTCGACCGGCTCTGCCGCTCCGGCCACCTGGAGCGCCAGCCGCACCCCACCGACCGCCGCTCCGTCGTGGTCCGGGCGACGGGCGGCGCGCACCACGAGGTCCGGGAACGCCTGGGGAGCATGCACTCGCGCATGCTCGAGATCGCGCGAGCCGTCCCGGCCTCCGCGCGCCCCGCGGTCCGCGACTTCCTGGAGGCGATGGCCGCCGAGCTCGCGCGCGAGCACGACGACGCCGCGACGCACGTGGTCACCGACGCCCCGGAGGGCCGGGCCGCCGGCGCTCCGGGGACCGCTCCCGCGCCGGTAGACTGACCCTGCGCCGCCCCGCCCCGCGTCGAGCCCGCTCGTGGCACGCCGTCGGGACCAGGGGTCGCGCGCGACCTGGCCCGGACCGACGCCGGATTCCGTGGGCGTGCGGCGACCGTCCCGTGCCCACGGAGATCACCCGGTCCGGCGCCCCGTGCGACCCGAGGGATGTTGATGACCGCCGCTGCCGACCGTGCCGCCACCGTGCCGCCCCCGCGCCCGACGCTCGACACCGTGGAGAACGCCGCCGCGAACCCTGATGAGCCCCAGCCGTACGGCGAGCTCGGGCTCAAGGCCGACGAGTACCAGCGGATCCGTGACATCCTCGGGCGGCGCCCCACGGCCGCCGAGCTCGCGATGTACTCGGTGATGTGGTCCGAGCACTGCTCGTACAAGTCGTCGAAGAACCACCTGCGCAAGTTCGGCGACCGGGTCACGCCCGAGATGACCGAGCACCTGCTGGTGGGCATCGGGGAGAACGCCGGCGTCGTCGACATCGGTGACGGCTGGGCCGTGACCTTCAAGGTCGAGTCGCACAACCACCCGAGCTACGTCGAGCCCTACCAGGGCGCCGCGACCGGCGTGGGCGGCATCGTGCGCGACATCATCTCGATGGGCGCGCGCCCCGTGGCCGTGATGGACCAGCTGCGGTTCGGCGCGGTGGACCACCCCGACACCGCCCGCGTCGTGCACGGCGTCGTCTCCGGCGTCGGCGGCTACGGCAACTCCCTCGGCCTGCCGAACATCGGCGGCGAGCTCGTCTTCGACTCCTCGTACCAGGGCAACCCGCTCGTCAACGCGCTCTGCCTGGGCGTGCTGCGGCACGAGGACATCCACCTCGCCAACGCCTCCGGCACGGGCAACAAGGTCATCCTGTTCGGTGCGCGCACGGGTGGCGACGGCATCGGCGGCGCCTCCATCCTCGCCTCGGAGACCTTCGAGGACGGCGTGCCAGCCAAGCGCCCGTCGGTGCAGGTGGGCGACCCCTTCATGGAGAAGGTGCTCATCGAGTGCTGCCTCGAGCTCTACGCGGCGAAGGTCGTCGAGGGCATCCAGGACCTCGGCGCGGCCGGCATCTCCTGCGCCACGTCCGAGCTCGCCTCCAACGGCGACGGCGGCATGCACGTGGACCTCGACGACGTCCTGCTGCGCGACCCGTCCCTGAACGCCGGCGAGATCCTCATGTCGGAGTCGCAGGAACGGATGATGGCCGTCGTCACCCCGGAGAAGCTGGACGCCTTCCTGGCGATCACCGACAGGTGGGACGTCGAGACGTCCGTGATCGGCGAGGTCAACGGTTCCGGCCGCCTCACCATCGACCACCACGGCCAGCGCATCGTCGACGTCGACCCGCGGACGGTCGCGCACGAGGGACCGGTCTACGACCGCCCGTACGCCCGCCCGGTCTGGCAGGACGAGCTGCAGAAGGCGTCCGTCGTCGGCCTCGGGCTCACCCGCCCGGAGTCCGCCGACGACCTGCGGGCCACCGCGCTGCGCCTGCTCGCCTCGCCGAACCTCGCCTCGCCCGCCTGGGTGACCGACCAGTACGACCGCTACGTCCAGGGCAACACCGCGCTCTCGCAGCCCGACGACGGCGGCGTGGTGCGGGTGGACGAGTCGACCGGCCTGGGCGTGGCCCTGGCCACCGACGCGAACGGCCGCTACGGCAAGCTGGACCCCCGGGCCGGCGCCCAGCTCGCGCTGGCGGAGGCCTACCGCAACGTGGCGACGACGGGGGCGACGCCGCTCGCCGTCACCGACTGCCTCAACTTCGGCTCGCCGGAGCACCCCGACTCCATGTGGCAGCTCGTCGAGGCCATCGAGGGGCTGGCCGACGCCTGCCAGGAGCTCGGCGTGCCCGTCACCGGCGGCAACGTCTCGCTCTACAACGGCTCGGGTGAGCCCGGCCAGATCGACTCGTCGATCCACCCGACGCCCGTGGTCGGCGTGCTCGGGGTCATCGAGGACGTCCGCACCGCGTTGCCCTCGGGCTGGCGCGCCGCGGGCCTGTCGGTGCTGCTGCTGGGCGCCACGGCCGACGAGCTCGACGGGTCGGCGTGGGCCGACGTCGAGCACCGCCACCTGGGCGGCCTGCCCCCGCGCGTCGACCTCGCGGCCGAGCGGGCCCTGGCCGGCGTGCTCGTGGAGGCGCGTCGCTCCGGGGCGGCGACGGCGGCGCACGACCTGTCCGAGGGCGGGCTCGTGCAGGCGCTGCTCGAGGCCTCGCTGCGCTACGGCGTGGGCGTGACGGCCACGGTGGACGCGGTCACGGCGCGGGACGCCGTGACGCCCTTCAGCGCGCTGTTCAGCGAGTCGACCGCCCGGGCGCTGGTCGCCGTCGCGCCGGAGCGCGAGGCGGAGCTCGTGGCAGCGGCCGAGGCGGAGGGTGTGCCCGTCGCGCGGCTCGGCGAGACCGGCGGCGACGCGGTGACGGTGTCGTTCGGCGACGAGTCCTTCGCGATCGCGCTGGACGAGGCGCGCGAGGCCCACGAGGGCACGCTGCCCCGCATCTTCGGCTGACACGACGACGGCGCGGCCCCTCGGGTGAGGGGCCGCGCCGTCGTGCGTGCTGCGTGCTCAGGCCTCGGTGTTCTCCGAGGAGATCATCCAGGCCTGCTTCTCCAGGTCGGCGATGATCTCGTGGAGCAGGTCGGCCGAGGTCGGGTCCTCGGCGTCGACCTCGTCGTGCACCGTGCGGGCGACCTCGACGGTCTGCGCCACGCGCTCGACGATCGTGTCGACGGTGTCGCCGACGGACACCAGCCCGGCCGGGTAGGGCGAGAGGTCGGTCTGGGTGGCGACGGTCTCGGTGCGGCCGTCCGGCACGGCCTGCAGCGCCCGCAGGCGCTCGGCGACGGTGTCGCTGTGCTCGCGGGCGACGTCGACGAGCTCGTCGAGCTGCAGGTGGAGGTCGCGGAACCCGCGCCCGGTCACGTTCCAGTGGGCCTGCTTGCCCTGGACGTGCAGGTCGACGAGGGCCACGAGGACCCGCTGCAGGTGTGCGTGGAGCTTCTCCGACGCCTCGGCGCGGTGCGTGCTGCGATGGATCGACGGTGCGGACATGGTGTTCCTCGCTCTCTCGGGGATCGCCCGGTGGCGGTCACCGTGCTTGCTTCGCGGTGCTTCCCGTTCTCTTGAACGATTCCAGGCTAGGAGCATTCCCGCAGGTGCGCCAGCAAGGGCAGGCGTGCCTTCGGGAGCCCGGGCAGGCCAGGCAAACCTTCGCCGATGCCGATCTCCGGCGGTAGGATGTGGCACAGGTCACCGTGCTGGGACCGGGAGGCTGTTCGATGACGTGGCCGCTGGCGTACCTGGTGTCGGTCGTGCTCGTGCTGACGATCATGGCCGTCGTCACCTGGCTGCGCTCGGCACCCCACCGGGCGGCGGTGGCACGGCGGCGACGGCGCCGCGCCGGGCCCGACCCCCTCGTCACGCTGGCGATCCAGATCCGCCTCGGCGAGCTGTCGCACGAGCTGCGCAAGGTCACCGAGGACCCCGACGTCTACGCCCGTGCCCACCACTGGAGAGCCGCGCAGGACGCGTACGACGCGATGCTGCGGGACGCGTGCCGCGCGGCCGGGCTGGCCGTCGTCGACCACCCCCTGCGCGCCGACGAGCGCGTCACCGAGGACGAACGGCTGCGGGAGGAGCTGGAGCTCAGCGCGCGTGGCTGGTCCTGGTGACGAACGTGGACGGGCCCGGCCGAGGAAGAGATCTCGGCCGGGCCCGTCCTCGTCCTCGGGTCAGAACGAGTCGATCGCCGTGTTGAGGGTCCGCGACGGGCGCATGACCGCGGCGGCCTTGTCGCCGTCCGGGTAGTAGTACCCGCCGACGTCGACCGGGTTGCCCTGGGCCGCGAGCAGCTCGTCGACGATCGTCGCCTCCTGCTCCGCCAGCGTGGCGGCGAGCGGGGCGAACGCCGCGGCCAGCTCGGCGTCCTCGGTCTGCGCGGCGAGCTCCTGCGCCCAGTACAGGGCGAGGTAGAAGTGCGAGCCGCGGTTGTCGATGCCGCCCACGCGACGCGTCGGGGACTTGTCCTGGTCGAGGAACGTGCCGGTGGCGCGGTCGAGCGTGTCCGCGAGGACCTGGGCGCTCGCGTTGCCGGCCACGCGGGCCAGGTGCTCGAACGACGCCGACAGCGCGAAGAACTCACCGAGCGAGTCCCAGCGCAGGTAGTTCTCGGCCAGCAGCTGCTGGACGTGCTTCGGCGCCGAGCCGCCCGCACCGGTCTCGAAGAGCCCGCCGCCGTTCATCAGCGGGACGATCGACAGCATCTTGGCCGACGTGCCGACCTCGAGGATCGGGAAGAGGTCGGTGTTGTAGTCGCGCAGCACGTTGCCCGTCACGGAGATCGTGTCCAGGCCCGCACGGATCCGGTCCAGGGAGTAGCGCGTCGCCTCGGCCGGAGCCATGACGAGGATCTCCAGGCCCTCGAGGTCGTCGTGCTCCCCGAGGTACTTCTCCACCTTGGCGATGAGCTGGGCGTCGTGCGCACGGTTCGCGTCGAGCCAGAAGACGGCCGGGTCGCCGGTCTCCCGGGCACGGCGGACGGCGAGGGCCACCCAGTCGCGGATCGGCGCGTCCTTGGTCTGGCAGGCGCGCCAGACGTCACCGGCGGCGACGTCGTGCGAGAAGAGCACCTCGCCGGTGGCGTTCACGACCTCCACGGTGCCGTCGGCCGGGATCTCGAACGTCTTGTCGTGGGACCCGTACTCCTCGGCCTTCTTGGCCATGAGGCCGACGTTCGGCACGGAGCCCATGGTGGCCGGGTCGAGGGCGCCCTTGGCACGGCAGTCGTCGATGACGGCCTGGTAGACCCCGGCGTAGGAGGAGTCCGGGATGACCGCGAGCGTGTCGTGCTCGGCGCCGTCCGGCCCCCACATGTGGCCGCCGATGCGGATCATGGCGGGCATCGAGGCGTCGATGATGACGTCCGAGGGCACGTGGAGGTTGGTGATGCCCTTGTCCGAGTTGACCATCGCGAGCGCCGGGCCGTCCTCGAGGCCCTTCGCCACGGCGGCCTTGATGGCCTCGCCGTCGGGCAGCGCGTCCACCCCGGACAGGATGCCGCCGAGACCGTCGCGGGACGAGAGCCCGGCGGCCTTGAGCTGCGCGCCGTACTGCTCGAAGACCTCGGGCAGGAACGCCTCGACGATGTGGCCGAAGATGATCGGGTCGGAGACCTTCATCATGGTGGCCTTCAGGTGCGCGGAGAACAGCACGCCCTCGGACTTCGCGCGCTGGATCTGCTCGGCGAGGAAGCGGTGCAGCGCGGCGACGGACAGGAACGTCCCGTCGACGACCTCGCCCTCCTCGACGGCCAGGTCGTCCTTGAGCACCTGGGTGCCCTCGGCGGTGCGCAGGCGGATCGTCAGGGTGTCGGCGGCGGGCATCGTCACCGACTTCTCGTTCGAGAAGAAGTCGTCAGCGCCCATCGTGGCGACGTTGGTCCGCGACTCGGGGGACCACTCGCCCATGCTGTGCGGGTGCGCCTTGGCGTAGTTCTTCACGGCCGCCGGGGCGCGCCGGTCGGAGTTGCCCTCACGCAGGACCGGGTTCACGGCGGAGCCCTTGACCTTGTCGTAGCGGGCCCGGGCCTCGCGCTCGGCGTCCGTGGACGGGTCCTCCGGGTAGTCCGGGATCGCGTAGCCCTGGCCCTGAAGCTCGACGATGGCCGCCTTGAGCTGCGGCACCGACGCCGAGATGTTCGGCAGCTTGATGATGTTCGCCTCGGGCGTGGTGGCCAGCTCGCCGAGCTCACCGAGGGCGTCGCCGACGCGCTGGGACTCGGTCAGGTGGTCCGGGAACTGCGCGAGGATGCGCCCGGCGAGGGAGATGTCCCGCGTGTCGACCTCGACGCCGGCCTTGGCCGCGTACGCCTGGACGATCGGGAGGAACGAGTACGTCGCCAGCAGCGGCGCCTCGTCGGTGTACGTGTAGTAGATCCGGGCGGCGGCTGACTGCGGCTGGGTCGTCATGCGGAGATGCTCCTGAGGACGTCGAGATTGCTTGATATCAAGATACTTTGCTCCGAGCGGCCGTGTCGAAACAGCGTCTCGCTCCGCGCGCGGCGGCGCACGGGCAGAACTACGGTCGTGGCGTGCCCACCCGTGACCTGCGACTCGCGCCCGTCAGCCCCGACGACGTCGTGTCCGCGCTCGCCGCGCTGCGTGCCGAGATCGGCGTGCCCGCCATGTACCCCACCGACGCCCGGGCGGAGGCGGAGCGTGCGGCGCGCGGGGACCTGAAGGACTTCCGCCAGGACCGCCGGGACATCGACTTCGTGACGATCGACCCGCCGGGCTCGCTGGACCTCGACCAGGCGGTCCACGTCGCGTCCTCCGGCCACGGGTACATCGTGCGCTACGCCATCGCCGACGTCGCGGCGTTCGTGTCCCCCGGGGGCGCCCTGGACGCCGAGGTGCACCGCCGCGGCCTGACGTTCTACGGCCCGGACTCGCGCACGCCGCTGCACCCGGCCGTGCTGTCGGAGGGCGCGGCGAGCCTCCTGCCCGACGAGGACCGGCCGGCCGTCCTGTGGACCATCGCCGTCGACTCCTCCGGCGAGATCTCGAGCACCACCGTCACCCGCGCCGTCGTGCGGTCGCGGGCACGGCTCACCTACGGCGAGGCGCAGACCGCGCTCGACGCCGGGTCCGCGCCGGAGTCCCTGACGCTCCTGGCCGACGTCGGGCGGCTGCGGCACGCACGGGAGCAGGACCGCGGCGGGGTCTCGCTGGCGGTGCCCGAGCAGGAGGTGGTGCGGCGCGCGGACGGCGCCTACGACCTGGAGCTGCGCCGCACGCTGCCGATCGAGGAGTGGAACGCCCAGATCTCGTTGCTGACCGGCATCGCGGCGGCTCGGCTCATGCGCGAGGCGGGCGTGGGCATCCTCCGCACGCTGCCACCGGCCGAAGCGGGCGACGTCGCCCGGTTGCGGCGCACGGCAGCCGCCCTTGGCATCGACTGGCCCGAGCAGACCCCGTACGCCGAGCTGTTGCCGCGCCTCGAGTCGCGGCGGTCGTCCCACGCCGCCTTCCTCAACGAGGCCACGACCCTCTTCCGCGGTGCGGGCTACCTCGCGTTCGGGGTGCCGGGGCCCGACGGCGGCCCGCGGGTCCCGCTCCCGGCGGACGCCCGGCACGCCGCCATCGGGGCGGAGTACGCCCACGTCACGGCCCCGCTGCGGCGGCTGGTCGACCGGTACGGCACCGAGATCTGCCTCGCGCAGTCCGCCGGGCGGGACGCGCCCGAGTGGGCGCTGGCCGCGCTGCCGACCCTGCCGGCCACCATGCAGACCGCCGCACGCCGGGCGAACACCTTCGAGCGGGCGTGCATCGACATCGTCGAGGCGGTGCTGCTGGGCTCGCGCGTCGGCCGGCAGTTCGACGGGGTGGTCGTCGACACCGACGGCGGCGCCGTGGACGAGCACGGCCGGTCCCGGCGGCCCCGGGGGCAGGTCATGCTCCGCGACCCGGCGGTGCGCGCCGCCGTCGTCGGGACGGACGGCGTGGAGCTGCCGCTGGGGGAGCGCGTGCGCGTGACGCTGGCGGAGGCCTCCGTGGCCGAGCGGCGCGTGCTCTTCACCCTGCCGTGAACCCCGCCCGGTAGAGGTCGCGCAGGAGGCACATCTCCGCGCCGGCACCGACATAGCCTGTCCCCATGACTGCACGACGACGGACGGACCCGGCAGCAGGCCGGGCGGCGGTGGCCGAGTGGCTCACCGGGACGGCGGACCGCCGGAGCACGACGACGGCGGTCCGGTTCACCCTCGAGGAGCTGGCCGACGTCGCGCCCGGCAACGCCGTCGAGGTGCGGGTGCCGCCGGCCGGCGCCGTCCAGGCCGTCGAGGGGCCGCGGCACACGCGAGGCACCCCGCCGAACGTCGTGGAGACCGACGTGCAGACCTGGTTGGCGCTCGCGACCGGTCGCGAGACGTGGGCCGAGGCCGTCGCGTCGGGTCGCGTGCACGCGTCCGGGGAGCGGGCCGACCTCGCGGCCCTGCTCCCGCTGCAGGCAGCCCGCCCGCGCTGAGCGGACGACCTGCCGCCGGGTGGTGCGGGTCCCGGGCTCCTGTGCCTACGGTGTTCCCGGGGGAGCGACGCCGGTGCCGGGCGGGCCGGACGTCGTGAGGGTGCCGGCCGCCCGCCGCGGAAGGAGCACTGAGGATGAGCATCTCCTCGTACCCGGAGGAGTTCGCACGCCGGGCTGCCACCGTCCTGGGCCTGGACATCGAGGCGAGCGTGATCGTGCGCGACCACCAGCTGTCGTTGCGCGCCGGGAGCAGCTCCCCGGCCTCTGCCCGGTGCGACCAGGCCGAGACGGCAGCGAACGCCGGCCCGTGCGTCGACGCGATGGACAAACGGTCCGTCCGCGTCGTGCCGAGCATCGCGGACTCGACCGGCTGGGAGCGCTGGCGCGAGCAGGCGCTCGCCGAGGGCTACGTGTCGGCGCTCGCGGTCCCCGCGCTGGTGCGCGAGGACCTCGCGGTCGCCCTCAACCTCTACTCGCGTTCCCCGGACCCGTGGACGCCGGAGGTGCTGACCGCCGCGGACGGCTACGCCCAGCTCATCGCCTCGATGGTTCGGGTGCGCCTGCAGCTCGCCGAGATCGAGGACGCCGCGGCCGGCCTGTACCGGAACATGGGCGACGCGCTGGTCGCCGAGCGTGCCGTGGGCGCCATCATGCAGACCAACGGGTGCAGCGAGGACCAGGCGCGGCACATCCTCGAGTCCGCCTCGAAGCACCGCAGCGTGGATCGGCGCGAGGTCGCCGAGACCATCCTCCGCGCGCTCGTCGACGTCGACGCGGGCGATCAGCAGGACCCCCTCGGCGGCTGAGCAGTCCGGGGTGCCGCCGTCGGTGGGTGGCGATAGCGTCGCGGGCACCGGCCTCCTGCCCGCAGCACGCCCGTGACCCGGGGTTCAACCGGGGTTCACACCGGCCTGCTTGGCTGAGCCCGCCCTGTCGACCCTGATCGAGGAGGACCAGAGTGACTCATCCGTCACCGACCCCACGACGTCCCCGGACCGCAGGCACGGCGGCGGTCGCCGCGCTGCTGCTCCCGGCCGCCGCGCTGCCCGCCCTGCCTGCCGCGGCCGTGCCGTCGTCGGACGCCGTCGTCCTCGTCGACGAGGTCTACGGGGGTGGCGGCAACAGCGGCGCCGTCTACGACCAGGACTTCGTGGAGCTCTACAACCCGGGTGACGAGCCCGTCTCCCTGGACGGCTGGTCGGTCCAGTACGGCTCGGCGGGCGGCACCACCTGGTCGGGGCAGACCGACCTGTCGGGCGAGATCCCCGCGGGCGGGTCGTTCCTCGTCGGGCAGTCGCGCGGCAACGACACCGACCTGCCGGACCTCCCGACGCCCGACGCCGAGGGGTCGATCTTCCTGTCCGGCTCCGGCGCGGAGGTGGCGCTGGTCTCCTCCACGGACCGGCTCGACTGCACCGGTGCGGCGTGCGCCGACGTCGCGGACCTCGTCGACCTGGTCGGCTGGGGCTCGGCGAACACCTACCTCGGGTCCGGTGCGGCCCCGGGCACGAGCAACGCGACGTCGGTCGCGCGGGTCGGGCACAGCCACACCGTCGACAACGCCGTGGACTTCGTGGCGGGGACGCCGACGCCGGCCAACAGCGGCACGGCGACCGACCCGGACCCGGACCCCACGCCGACCGACGACCCTGACCCACAGGCCGCCACCATCGCCGAGATCCAGGGGACGGGGGACGCCTCGCCGCTCGACGGGCAGGTCGTCACGACGCGCGGCGTGGTGACCGCCGTCTACCCCACCGGCGGTTTCGACGGCCTCTACCTGCAGACCGCGGGGACCGGCGGCGCCCCGGCCGACGACGCCACCCCGGGCGCGTCCGACGCGCTCTTCGTCTACTCCGCCGCCGCGGCCCGGGAGGTCGAGGTCGGCGACCACCTCGAGGTGACCGGCGTCGTCGGCGAGTTCTACGGCCTGACGCAGGCGACGCCGTCGGCCTGGACTGTCCTGGACGAGCCGGCCGTCGCCGTGAAGCCGACCACCACCACCTGGCCCGCCGCCGAGGCCGAGCGCGAGGCGCTCGAGGGCATGCTGCTGGAGCCCCGGGGCGACTTCACCGTGACCGACAACTACTCCACCAACCGCTACGGCACCGTCGGCCTCGCCGCGGGCGACACCCCGTCGGTGCAGCCCACCAGCGTCGGCCGTCCCGGCTCGCCGGAGGCGGCCGCGCAGGCCGCCGACAACACGGCCCGCGCCGTCCAGCTCGACGACGGCGCCACGTGGGACTACACGAGCTCCTCCCGCTCGGGCACGCCGCTGCCGTGGCTCAACGGCACCGACCCGCTGCGCGTCGGCGCGTCCGTCACCTTCACCGGACCGGTCGTCCTCGACTACCGGTACAGCGCCTGGTCGTTCCAGCCGCTCGAGCAGCTCACGGGTGAGAACGCCGACGGCGTGCAGCCGGCCACGTTCGCCGACACCCGGGAGGCGTCTCCCGAGGACGTCGGGGGCAACCTGACGGTCGGCACCTTCAACGTGCTCAACTACTTCACCACTACCGGTGACCAGCTCGACGGGTGCCAGTACTACACCGACCGTGACGGCGACCCGATCAGCGTCCGCACCGGGTGCCTCGCCCGCGGCGCCGCCGACGCCGAGAACCTGGAGCGCCAGGAGACCAAGATCGTCGCCGCGATCGGCGCGCTCGACGCCGACGTGGTCGCGCTGGAGGAGATCGAGAACTCCGCGCCGTTCGGCAAGGACCGCGACCAGGCCCTCGCGGACCTGGTCGACGCCCTGAACGCGGCGCAGGGGACCGGCACCTGGGCGTACGTGCCGTCACCTGCGCAGGTGCCGGCGGACGAGGACGTCATCCGCAACGCGTTCATCTACCGCCCGGCGGCGGCCGAGCCGGTCGGCGACTCGCGGATCCTCCTCGGGTCCGAGGCGTTCGGCAACGCCCGCGAGCCGCTGGCGCAGGTGTTCCAGCCCGTTGACGGAGCGTCCGGTGAGGCGGGCGACGACGTGCTGGTCGTCACGAACCACTTCAAGTCCAAGGGGTCGGCCGGGCCGTGGCCCGGGGACGCCGACACCGGCGACGGCCAGGGCGCGTCGAACGAGTCCCGGGTGCGTCAGGCGACCGCGCTGGTCGACTTCGCCGACGAGGTCGCGGCCGAGGCCGGTACCGAGCGGGTCCTGCTGGCCGGCGACTTCAACGCGTACGAGCAGGAGGACCCGATCGTCGTCCTGACCGACGCCGGGTACACCGACCTGGGCCCGACGACGGGCGAGTACACCTACCTGTTCGGCGGTCAGGTCGGCTCCCTCGACCACGTGCTCGCCTCGCCGGCGGCGCTCGACGCGGTGACCGGCGTCGACGTCTGGGACATCAACGCCGACGAGCCCGTCGCGAACGAGTACAGCCGGTACGACTACAACGTGACCGACCTGTACGACGAGACGCCGTTCCGGTCGTCCGACCACGACCCGGTGCTCGTCGGGCTGGACCTCCCGGCGGACGGCTCCGGCGAGCCCGACGCCCCCGCCTGGGAGAGCGACGTCGTCTACACCGCCGGGGACCGGGTGAGCCACGACGGCCGGGTCTTCGAGGCGCTGTGGTGGACCCGCGGCCAGACGCCGGGAGCGAGCCCCTGGGGCGCCTGGGCGGAGATCGGCACGCCCGTCGAGACCGAGGCCGGCACCTTCCCCGCCTGGACGTCCTCGCAGGTGTACGTGGGCGGCGAGACCGTGGTGCACGACGGCGAGCGGTGGCGGGCCCGCTGGTGGACGCGGAACCAGGAGCCCGGCCAGCGCCACGGCCCGTGGGAGCTGCTCGACTGATCGGCGCTCTCCTGCGCGGGAGATAGGCTCGAGGGGTGAGCAGCACCAGCCCCGAGCCCTCTCCCGCGCAGCCGGCCGAGCAGCCCGTCGAGCAGCCGGCCGAGGAGTCGGCCGAGCAGCCTGCGCCGGACGACCACCTGCTCGTCGACCCGGCCCGGGTGCGGCGGGCGCCCCGCTACCGAGGCTTCTTCACGGTGGGGGCCGTCGTCGGCGTGGTGGTCGGCGTGGTCCTCGGCATGTGGCTGACCGACGTCGCCGGGGACGAGGGTGCGCTGCTCCTCAAGCCGGGTGTCTTCGTCTCGGTGGTGGTGCTGGGCACCACGACCTTCTTTGTGCTGCTCGCGGGCGGTCTCGCGGCGCTGGCGGACCGCCGGAGCCTGCGCCGCAGGTGAGCGCGACGCGGGCCCGTGCCGTCGTCTGTGGGATACTCGGGGCATGCCCCTGCGCCCTGACGGCCGTCTGAACCACGACCTCATGCCCGGCGAGAAGGGGCCGCAGGACGCCTGCGGTGTCTTCGGCGTCTGGGCCCCCGGCGAAGAGGTCGCGAAGCTCGCGTACTTCGGCCTGTACGCCCTGCAGCACCGCGGCCAGGAGTCCGCCGGCATCGCCACCAGCAACGGTGAGCAGATCCTCGTCTACAAGGACATGGGACTCGTCTCCCAGGTGTTCGACGAGACGGCGCTGAACGCTCTCACCGGGCACATCGCCGTCGGACACTGCCGCTACTCCACGACCGGTGGCGTGACGTGGGAGAACGCCCAGCCCACGCTCGGCGCCACGGCGTCCGGGACGGTCGCCCTCGGTCACAACGGCAACCTCACGAACTCGGCCGAGCTCGTCGACCTGGTCGCGGAGCGCTACGGCGCGCAGCGCCGCGGCGAGCTCGCGCGCGGCAACACCACGGACACCGCGCTGGTGACCGCGCTGCTCGTCGGCGACGAGGACCACACCCTCGAGCAGACGGCGCTCGAGGTGCTGCCCCGCCTGCGCGGCGCCTTCTCGCTGGTGTTCATGGACGAGCACACCCTGTACGCGGCGCGTGACCCGCAGGGCGTGCGTCCCCTCGTCCTCGGGCGCACCCAGCGCGGTTGGGTGGTCGCCTCGGAGACGCCCGCGCTCGACATCGTCGGGGCGTCGTTCGTCCGGGAGGTCGAGCCGGGCGAGCTGATCAGCATCGACGACGACGGGTTGCGTTCCACGCGGTTCGCCACGCCCGAGCGCGCCGGCTGCGTCTTCGAGTACGTGTACCTGGCCCGGCCCGACACCTCGATCAAGGGCCGGCCGGTGCACGCCGCCCGCGTCGAGATGGGCAGGGTCCTGGCCCGGGAGCACCCGGTGGACGCCGACCTGGTCATCCCGGTGCCCGAGTCGGGCACCCCGGCGGCCGTCGGCTACGCCCAGGAGTCCGGCATCCCGTTCGGCCAGGGACTCACCAAGAACGCCTACGTCGGGCGGACGTTCATCCAGCCGTCCGACACGCTCCGCCAGCTCGGCATCCGGCTCAAGCTCAACCCGCTGCGCGAGGTGATCCGCGGCAAGCGGCTCGTCGTCGTCGACGACTCGATCGTCCGCGGCAACACGCAGCGCGCGCTGATCCGCATGCTCCGCGAGGCCGGTGTGGCGGAGGTGCACGTGCGCATCTCGTCGCCCCCGGTCAAGTGGCCGTGCTTCTACGGCATCGACTTCGCCTCGCGGGCGGAGCTCATCGCCAACGGCCTCACCCCGGAGGAGATCGGCCAGTCCCTCGGCGCGGACAGCCTCGGCTACATCTCGACCGAGGGCATGATCGCGGCCACCGAGCAGCCGGCGTCGCAGCTCTGCGCCGCCTGCTTCACCGGCACCTACCCGATCGAGCTCCCGGAGGAGCACCAGCTCGGCAAGTACCAGCTGGAGCAGGCGGAGCTGCCCCTCGGCGCCCCGGAGGACGGCCTCTCGCAGCTCTCCGTCGGCGTGGGCGGCCAGACCGCGCTCGACCACCCCTGACCCGCACCGCCCCGCGACACCCCAGGAGCCTCGCCCCGTGACTGATGGACTGACCTACGCCGCCGCCGGCGTCGACACCGAGGCCGGCGACAAGGCCGTCGAGCTGATGAAGGACGCGGTCCGCCGGACGCACGGCCCGGCCGTCCTCGGCGGCGTGGGCGGGTTCGCCGGGCTCTACGACCTCTCGGCCTTCCAGCGGTACCGCAAGCCGCTGCTCGCCACGTCCACGGACGGCGTCGGCACCAAGGTCGCGATCGCGCAGGCGCTCGACAAGCACGACACGATCGGGTTCGACCTGGTCGGCATGGTCGTCGACGACATCGTCGTGGTCGGTGCGGAGCCCCTGTTCATGACCGACTACATCGCCACGGGCAAGGTCGTGCCCGAGCGGGTGGCGGACATCGTGCGTGGCATCGCGCAGGCGTGCGAGGTCGCCGGGACGGCGCTGGTGGGCGGCGAGACGGCCGAGCACCCCGGCCTGCTGGCACCGGACGAGTACGACGTCGCCGGTGCGGCCACCGGGATCGTCGAGGCGGACGCGGTGCTCGGCCCGGAGCGGGTCCGGGCCGGCGACGTGCTCGTCGGCATGGCGTCCAGCGGCATCCACTCCAACGGCTACTCGCTCGTGCGGGCCGTGATCAAGCACGCCGGCTGGGAGCTCGACCGGCACGTGGAAGAGTTCGGCCGGACGCTGGGCGAGGAGCTGCTCGAACCGACGCGCGTGTACGCGAGCGACTGCCTGGCCCTGGCCCGCGACGAGGCGGCCCAGGTGCACGCGTTCACCCACGTCACCGGGGGAGGGCTCGCTGCGAACCTCGCGCGCGTGCTCCCGCAGGGTGTGGTGGCCACGGTGGACCGCTCCTCCTGGGAGGTGCCGGCCGTCTTCCGGACGGTGCGGGAGCTCGGCGGGGTGCCGCGCCGCGACCTGGAGAACACGCTGAACCTCGGCGTGGGCATGGTCGCCGTGGTCGGGGCCGACGGCGTGGACGCGGCTCTGGAGCACCTGCGGCGTCTCGGTGTGGACGCCTGGACGATGGGCACGGTGACGGAGCACGACCCCGCGGCCCCGGCCGAGGACTTGGTGGTGGGAACGAAGGGCGTGCACGCGGGAGCGGTCCGGCTCGTCGGCGACTACCGCTGACGGACGCACGAAGGGTCGGACGGCGGTTGCCGTCCGACCCTGTCGAGACGCGTGCTGGCGACGGAGGTGCGGCTCAGCGCCGGTCGTCGTCCCACGAGGCGTAGCCGTTGTCGTACGCCGAGTCCGCGCTGTCGTTCCACCGGTCCTCGGTGACGACGTCGGTCGACTGGTCGGCCTTGAGCTCTTGCTCCAGAGCGTGGTAGTTCGTCTCGGGGCTGTAGTACTTCAGCTCGCGAGCGACCTTCGTGTGCTTAGCCTTCTGACGGCCCCGGCCCATGGCTCCGACCCCCTCAACGTAAGAGCGGGGCGGCAACGTCGCAGACGTGCGGCCCCGAGAGAAGATTTCGTCTGTTCAGGTTCCAACGGTACATGCTGGAACGGCATTCCCTCCACTCGGCGCGGCACCAGAACCTCACCAGTCTGCGCCTGGTCAGGTCGGGGACCGTCCGGGGCGTGACTCATGTCACGTCGGGAAGCGCGGCGATCCGGACCCACGGGGCGAGCAGGACCTCACGACCGCAAAGCCTCTGCTCGGTTCAAGTCGCCTCAATCCCGCTTTCTGCACACAATGGAACGACACGGCCGTGGAGCTTCAGGGCGCCGCCCGGACCGGCCGCGTGCCAGGAGGTGCAGGGGATGTCGTT
This sequence comes from Isoptericola halotolerans, assembly GCF_003003075.1. GTDB lineage: Bacteria > Actinomycetota > Actinomycetes > Actinomycetales > Cellulomonadaceae > Isoptericola > Isoptericola halotolerans_A. Next base: position 387,170 of record NZ_PVTX01000001.1, read on the forward strand.
TCACGGTGACTCCGAGGTCCTGTTGACGCCCGCCGAGGTCGCCAGCCTCTTTCGTGTCGATCCGAAGACTGTGACTCGTTGGGCCAAGGCCGGCAAGCTCTCGTCCATCCGGACGCTCGGCGGGCATCGGCGCTACAAGGAGTCGGAGGTCCGGGCGCTGCTCGGTGCCGCCTCCGAGGCGGCCGAGGCCGAGGCGGCGGCGAACGCCGCGGCGGCAGACCCCGGGAAGGACGACCGGCAGCGGTGAGTCGCCGGCCCGTGACCGGGCCGACGACCACCGGGGATCAGTGACGGACCGCGCGGACGAGGATGATCGCGACGGTCGCCGCCCCGACGGCGGCCACGCCGAGGAGGATCTTGGCGTTGCGCGACCGGGACGGGTCGTGCTCGGGGAGGCCGTTGCCGGTGAGCAGCCCGCCCACGTCGGCCGCGGCCTGCTTCGTCCCGTGCGCGAGCTGCGCCGCCTGGTAGGAGGGTGACAGCCGGGTCGTCAGCTCGTCGAGGGCGTCGCCGAGCTCGCGCCGCGCCTCGACCACCTGGGCCTCCAGCTCCGCCCGGCTCATGGCCGCCGTGCCGTTGTCCCCGGGTGCCGCCGTCTGGGCTGCTCGCTCCGTGCTCATCCCTTGATCCCCTCCTTGAGCGCGGTGACGTCGTCCTTGACGCGGTCGATGGTCTCCGGCCGGCGCGCGGCCTGCTTGAGCTGGCGGACGGCCACCAGCACCAGCAGCGCGGCGAACAGCAGCATCGCCACACCGATGACGAGGGCCGAGAGCCACAGCGGCCAGACCACGTCGAGGCCCGCGATCGCGGTGAACACCAGGACCCCCACCGCGTAGAAGACGATGACGAGTGCCGCGCACACGAGCCCGACGCCGATGCCGGAGCGCTTGGCCTTTTCGCCCAGCTCCGCCTTGGCGAGGGCGATCTCGGCCCGGACCAGGCGGGTGGCCTGCTCCGAGAGCTGTTCGACGAGCCGGCCCATGCTGGGAGGCCGGTCTGCCGGTGGTGTCTGCCCGTCGTCCCAGTCCGTCATCGGCTGCTCCGATCCTCGACGAGTGTGTGCGTGTGGTCCCACTCAACCCGTCCTGACTGGTCCAGGCAATTCCAGAGCCCCGGTGAGTCGCCCCGGGTCTGCCGAAGAGGTCGTCTGCCGGCGGCCGGACGACGGGATCGTGGGGCGCGTGTCGCCGCCTGTGCGGGAGCCCGGGAACGACCCGGGAACGACGAAGACCCCCGGGCTGCTGCCCGGGGGTCTTCGGTGGTGGCTCCGACCGGCGTCGATCCGGTGACCTTTCGATTTTCAGTCGAACGCTCTACCAACTGAGCTACAGAGCCGAGCCGTGACACGAACGCCCGGGGCGCCGATACCGACGAACCGGGCGCTACATGCGCGACCCTGACGGGACTTGAACCCGCGACCTCCGCCGTGACAGGGCGGCGCGCTAACCAACTGCGCTACAGGGCCAAGATCGGTCGTGAACGTCCGATCCAGGGGCTCTTTTCGAGCCGAGGAAAAGCGTACCCCATGCTTGGCTGGATCCTAAAATCGAATCCTGACCAGGCACGATGCCCCGTGACGGGGCATCCGAGGTGACCGGGGTCACGTCACTCGAGTACCCCCAACGGGATTCGAACCCGTGCTACCGCCGTGAAAGGGCGGGGTCCTAGGCCGCTAGACGATGGGGGCCGGCCGAGACAGCATACCGGGGGAGCCGCGCAGGGTGAACCTGCGGCCGTCGGGGCTGCCGTGGGAGAGGATGGGCGACGTGGTGGAGATGTCGCGCGAGGACTTCGAGACAGCAGTCTCCGAGGGCCTGGACCAGGTACCGGCCGAGCTGACCAGGCTCATGGACAACGTGGTCGTCCTGGTGGAGGACGACGCGCCCGCCGACGACCCCGAGCTGCTCGGGCTCTACGAGGGCGTTCCGCTCACGGAGCGCGGCGAGTCGTGGGCCGCGGGCTCGCTGCCGGACCGGATCACGATCTACCGGAACCCGACGCTCGCGTTCTGCGAGTCCGTGGACGACGTCGCCGAGGAGGTCGCCGTCACCGTGGTCCACGAGATCGCGCACCACTTCGGGATCGACGACGACCGGCTGCACGCCCTCGGCTGGGGCTGAGCGCGCAGACGGGGACAGACCGCCGCTCTCAGTCGAGCGGCGTGTACTCCCAGTGCCACGCCTCCGGCTTGCGGCCGTCGGCCCGGGCCCAGCCCGGGTTGTCCCAGCCGAAGGCGGGGGCGTTCTCGCGCAGCCAGTCGTACTGCGCGGTGCCGAACGACTCCACGCCGTCGCCGAGGTCCACCGCGACGCCCCACCCGTGGTTCGAGTGGCCGGGGACGGCGGCGAGGTAGCCCTTGGCGGCCTTGGTGGCGACCTGCGACGCGTACGACCGGTAGGAGTCGGTGATGGACAGGTGCGAGCCGAACTTCGCCTTGTACGCCCGGTCGAGGCGCTCGAGCTGCGCGCCCGCGTCGCAGCGCAGGGTCTCGCCGGGGGCGAAGGAGAGCTCGCACATCGCGGCCGTCGGGATCTGCCCGTTCTCGTAGGCGGCGACCGACCCGGCCTGCTTGGCGAGCTCGGCGGCCGCCTCGTCGGCCTTGGCCTTCTGGTTGGCCAGGATCTCTGCCGGCGTCGGGGGCGCGGCGTCGACCTCCACGGTGGACTCGGCGTCCTCGAGCAGCACGGTCAGCTCCTCGGTGGCCGCGGTGAGCGCCGCCTCCGCCTCGGCCGCCTCGGCGTCACCTGCCGCGGCCTCGGGCTCGGCCGACGGCTCCGCCTCGGGCTCGGGCTCGGCCTCGGTGCCGGACGGCTCCGTCTCGGCCGGCGCCGAGGACGCCGACGGCTCCGCGGTGGCGGGTGCGTCGTCGGCCGGGGGCTCTTCGGCGGTGTCCTCGCCGCGCAGGGCCGGCGCCGGCAGGGGTGTGCGCTCGGCGGACCGCGACGCGGCCTCGTCGCTGCGGCTCGTGAGGATCTCGGTGACCTCGTCGGCCTGCGCGGCGATCTTCTTCTGCTGCTTCCTCGACACGGACGTCGACTCGGTGATGACGTGCTCGGCGCGCTGGAGGGCGGTGGTGGCCGCGACCTCGGTGGCGTCCGTGGCGGTGCTCGCGGTGGTGCCGGCGCTCGGCTGCGACCCGGCGGTGGGGTCGGTCGACGGCGCGGACTCGGCCGCGGGGGTGGAGCTGTTCTCGCCGGCGCCGCCGGTCAGCGGGCCGACGGCGGTGGCGGTACCGGCCGTGAGCGCCAGGACGGCGGTCAGCGCGGCGATGCCGGTGCGGTAGGTACGAGCGCTGTCCGTCGTGCGGCGCGTGCGCTGCTGGAGGTGCCTGCCGGAGTTGCGGGTCTGACGCAGCCGGGGCAGGGTGAATCGACGTGTGCTCAAGGGTGTGTTTCCTCGGGTCTCGGGGCCGCCGTCCATCGTGACGGCCGGATGTGACCGCCCTCTGGGAGAGCCGCGAGGATTGGCGGGCCATCACGCGGGGACTTCGCGGACCGCCGGTGAAGTCCGGACACATGTCGCGTCTCGCCCTCGATTGCCGGTGTGAGCGCCAACACAGGTCCGGATGGTGGGACGTGCGGTCCCGGCCGTCGCACCCCGGGACGCGACCGCGGTGCTCGTGCCGAACACTGCAGGGATGAGCCCAGCACCCGTCACCGTGTCGATCCACCGTGTCGTGAGCCCGGAACGCGTCCCGGAGGTCACCGCGTGGGTCCAGGCGGGCGTGAACCTGGCGAACCGGTGGCCCGGGTTCCTCGGGTCCGGGTGGATCCGGGTGGCCGAGGGGTCGACCGACTGGGTGATGCTCTACCGCTTCGCCGACGCCGAGCGGCTCGAGGCGTGGGAGGGCTCCGCCGAGCGCCAGGCATGGCTCGCCCGCGGAGAGCACCTCGTCTCCGAGCAGGCCGTCACGAAGCGCACCGGCATCGAGGGCTGGTTCGACCCGCCCGTGCGTCAGGACGAGCCGTCGGGCCCGCCGCTGCTGCACGCACCGCCCCGGTGGAAGCAGTCCGTGGCGATCTGGCTGGGCTTCTTCCCCGTCAACCTGGCCTTCACCGCGCTCGTCGCCTGGCTGGTCCCCGGCTTCCGGGACCTGTTCCTGGTGCTCCAGGTGCTCGTCTCCACGCTCGTCCTCACGCCGATCATGTCCTTCTGGGTCCTGCCGTGGGTGACCGGCCGGCTGCAGGGGTGGCTGCACCGGCCGCCCCGCGAGCGCTGAGCGGGGACCGCACCGCCGACGCGCAGCGGGCGTCCAGGTGCCCGTCCTAGTGTGGAGCCATGTTCCTGGACTCCGACTCCGACTCCCCGATCGATCCCGGCACGGTCGAGTCCACCGTGTCCCTCACCGTCACCCTGGCGTGGGCGGCCGCCGCCCTGGTCGCGGCCTACGTCGTCGTGACCCTCCTCTCGGTGCTGGTCCGGAGGTTCGCGAGCCGTCGCCCCCTGTTGCGTGACCTCGCCACCCGGCTGCGCCAACCCATGCGTGTGCTGCTGATGATCGTCGCGGTGTGGGTCGCGTTCCGGCTCTCGGCGCACGAGGACGAGGCGTGGTTCGACTTCCTCCAGCACGGCCTGCTCATCGCCACCATCGTCGCGGGGGCGTGGCTGGTCGGCGCGATGGCGTTCGTCGTCGAGGACCGCACCCTGGCTCGGGTCAGCTACTCGGGCGACGACCGGCACGCGCGGCGGGTCCAGACCCAGATCTCGATCCTGCGCCGGGTCACCGTGGCGATCATCGTCATCCTCGCCATCGCGGCGGTGCTGCTCACGTTCCCGGCGATGCGCGCGGCCGGCGCCTCCATCCTCGCCTCGGCGGGTGTGCTCTCCGTGGTCGCCGGTATCGCCGCGCAGTCGAGCCTCGCCAACACGTTCGCCGGGATGCAGATCGCCTTCACCGACGCGATCCGCGTCGACGACGTCGTCGTCCTGGACGGGGAGTTCGGCCGGATCGAGGAGATCACCCTCACCTACGTGGTCGTGCACGCCTGGGACGACCGCCGGCTCATCCTGCCCAGCACCTACTTCACGACCACGCCGTTCGAGAACTGGACCCGGCGTGCCGCCGATCTCCTCGGCACCGTCGAGGTCGACGTGGACTACAACGTCCCGCTGCCCGCGATGCGTGCGGAGCTCGAACGGCTGCTCGAGGCGTCGCCGCTCTGGGACCGCCGCATGGGCATCCTGCAGGTCACCGCCGCGACCGGCGGCGTGGTCCAGGCCCGCGCGCTCGTCAGCGCCGCCGACGCCGGGACGCTGTGGGACCTGCGCTGCCACGTGCGGGAGGGGCTCGTGGAGTGGCTCCAGCGGGAGGCTCCGTACGCCCTGCCCCGCCGCCGCTACGAGGGCGCGACGGCACTGCCCGAGGGGGCACGGGCCGGGGACGCGGCGGACGCGGAGGCACCGGCCGGACCCGCCGGTGCCGACGAGGAGCGCAAGCCGCTGCCGGTCGCCGTCGAGCCGCCGTCGAGCGCCGCGTCCGCCGCCTCCGCGCCGGCCCCTCGGGTCGGCCGGCGTGACGGCGAACCGGTGGTGGTCCCCGGCCGGACCGGCACCAGCCGGCCTCGCCGCCCCTCCGTGCTCCACCGACAGCGGATGCGGTCCGGCGTGCCGCCGGTCGAGCCCGCCCAGGACGCGACGGTCGTGCTCGGCGAGGTCCCGGCTCCCCAGCGCGGGGTGGACGAGACCACGATCATGCCGCCCTCGCAGCCCGCGGGCCTCTACAGCGGCAGCGAGGAGGCCGAGGCGCGGCGGGAGAACTTCGAGGGACCGGGCGAGGACGCCATCGCCGAGCGCGAGGCGCTGGCCGAGCGCCGGATGACCGGCGAGATCGAGATCGACGACGACGGCGAGCCGCGGACGTCGCGCGGCACCGGCCGCGAACGGGTCGCCCTGGACTCGGGTGACGGCGGTCCGACGGACGGCCCCGGCGAGGGCGGCGGTCGCGGCGACGGGGGCGACGGGGGTGACGGCGGGCAGTAGCCCGGCAGCGCCGTCAGCGCAGCCCCGTCAGCGCAGCGCCGCTCCCGCGCGTCCGGCGAGCCAGCCCCGCAGCTCGCCGGGCCGGTCGGTGATGATCGCGTCGACACCGGCCGCGACCAGGCCCTCCCACTCGCTCGCCTCGTTCGCGGTCCACGGCATGACCCGGACGCCGGCCGCGTGCGCCGTGGCGACCAGGCCCGGGTCGGCGAGCACGGCGGCGACCGCCGGGTTCACGGTGACCACGCCGAGCTCTGCCGCCACCTCAAGGAGGTCCGCCGGGGCGGCCTCGCAGAGGTAGCCCCGGGGGAGGTGCGGCGCCGCCTGCCGCAGCGCCGCGACGGTGCGGCGGTCGAACCCCTGCACCACGGTGCGGCCGCTGAGCCCGGCGGCGTCGATGGCCGCCACGGTGGGCTCGAGCTCCGCCGGCGTCCACAGCCCCTTGTACTCGCACAGCAGGTCCATGCCGGGGCGCGCGGCGAGGAAGTCCACCGCCTCGGCGAACGTGGGGATCCGCTGCCCGGCGTGGACCGACGAGAACCGGGAGCCCGCGTCGAGGCCACGCACCGTGGCGGCGTCCAGCTCGTCCACCGCACCCACGCCGTCGGTGACCCGGTCGACGACGGGGTCGTGGATCACCACGGGGACGCCGTCGGCCGTGCGGCGCACGTCGAGCTCCAGGGCCGGCGCGCCGGCGCGCCAGGCCGCCTCGAAGGCGACGAGCGTGTTCTGCGGGGCGACGGCGCAGTAGCCGCGGTGCGCGACGACGACGGGTCCGGTCGGGTGCGGTGCGGCGGGCAGGAGCGTGGTCACCCGGTCCATCCTGGCGCGCGTGACGCCGTCGGGCCAGCGCCGACTGCCCGCCGGGTCGTCGCGCACGGTCAGTGAGTGACCGGCCCGTGGGGGAGTGGGCCCCCCGGGGATCGAACCCGGAACCCGCGGATTAAAAGTCCGCTGCTCTGCCAGTTGAGCTAGAGGCCCGCGGCCGCTCGGTCGGCGAGCGGCGGCTGCGGGCCAGCCTACGCGCGCGGCACGCCCCGCGGGACACGTGCCGACTCCGGTGTGACCGGCCTCTCGGCAGGCCCGGAGGGCAGCATACGGCGGGCGCGGAGCACCGGCAGGGGATGTCTCGGCCTCCGAGAGATCGCGTGACGATTTCGTCCCCGCGTTGCGCGACGGCCCCGGGTACTGCTTCGGTGGAGAGGTCGCGTACCCGACGAGAGGAGCAATCGTGCTCACCGTGACGGACAACGCCCGCACCGCCGTCGAGTCGCTGGCCCAGCAGGCCGGCGTCCCCCACGAGGGAGGGCTGCGGATCGCGCAGTCCTCGGGGCAGCCCGGGAACTTCGAGCTCGCGCTCGTGCCGGCGCCCCAGCCCGACGACACGGTCGTCGACGACTCCGGCGAGACCAAGGTCTTCGTCGACACCGAGGCTGCCGGCGCCCTGGAGTCGCTGCAGCTCGACGCCGAGCCCTCCACCGAGGGCCCGGGATTCGTGCTCACGCCCCAGCAGGCCTGAGCCTCCCCAGCCTGTCCGACGGCGGGTCGCCCCTCGGGTGCGGCCCGCCGTCGCGCTGTCTCAGCCCCGCACCCACGCCAGCCCGCGGGCCGCGACCTGGACCCCGTCGGGGCGTTCGACCACGACCATCAGCACCTGCCCGCACGCGCGGCAGCGGGCGACCCGGCCCATGGGGTGGGCGAACACCACGGCGCCCGCGAGGACGGCGACGTCGCCGCATCCCGCGCACCGTCCGGTCGCGACCGTGACGTCCAGCGCCCAGACGCCGGCCAACGGGCCGGCGAGCACGTTGCCGTCGAGAACATCGCCGTCGAGCACGTCGTCGTGCGTCATCAGGTACCTCCGAAGCGTTCGGTCCGGATCCGCGCCGGGTCGTGCCCCGCGTCGAGCAGCAGCGCCGCGGCGGACTCCACGAACCCCGTGGGCCCGCAGACGAAGACCCGGGCGCGCTCGCCCGGCGGGATGACGTGCGCGTCGACGTCCGCGGCCGAGAGCCGGCCCACGGGACGGGTGACGCCGGGCGGCGCTTCGCGGGTGTACACCCACGTCGTCGCGACGCCGTCGGGCGCCGACAGCTCGTCGGCCCAGAAGGCGTCGGCCGGGGAGCGGACCGAGCACAGCAGGCGGAACGGGGCCGGCGACCCCGACGTCGCGCGCGCCCGCACCATCGCCGCCAGCGGCACGACGCCGGAGCCTCCCGCGACCAGCTGCACCGGGCCGACGTCGTCCGGGTGCCACACGAAGAAGCCGCCGAGCGGGCCCCGCACCTCCATCCGGTCGCCCACCTCGGCGACGTCGACCAGGTAGGTCGAGACCTCGCCGTCGTCCACGCGGTCCACGGCGAGCTCCACCACCTCGTCCCGGCCGACCCGCGCCAGGGAGTACGACCGCACCGCCTGGTAGCCGTCCGGGGCGGTGAGCCGCAGGTCGACGTGCTGCCCGGCGACGGCGCCGGCGAAGCCCGGCACCGCCAGGGTCAGCGTGCGGGCGGTCGACGTGAGGCGGCCGACGGCGACGACCTGCGCGACGTGCCAGGTGTTCACGAGTACCGCTGCTCCGACCAGGGGTCGCCGTACAGGTGGTAGCCGTTCTGCTCCCAGAACCCCGGCTCGTCGTGCTCGTGCAGCGTCAGTCCGCGCAGCCACTTGGCGGACTTCCAGAAGTACAGGTGAGGGACCAGCAGCCGCACCGGTCCGCCGTGCACCGGCTCGAGCGGGTCGCCCTCGTACTCGTAGGCCACCCAGGCGCGCCCGTCCAGCAGGTCGTCCAACGGCACGTTGGTCGTGTAGCCGCCGTACGAGTGCGCCACGACGAAGTCGGCGGCCGTCTCCACGTCCTCGAAGAAGGCGTCGACCGGCACACCGCGCCAGCGCGTGTCGTGCTTGGACCACCGGGTGACGCAGTGGATGTCCACCGTCACGTCCTCGGCCGGCATCGCCTGCAGCCCGGCCCAGTCCCAGCGGTGCTCCGCGCCCGACTCCGTGCGGACGGTCAGCTCCCAGCGCGCGGCGTCGACGTTCGGCGTCGGCCCCGCCGAGAGGACCGGGAAGTCCGCGGTGAGGTGCTGCCCCGGCGGCAGCGGTCGGTCTGCCTCGGGGTGGTGGCCACCGAACCCTCGGGTGAACACGGCCATGTCGGTCTCCAGGTGTGCTGGTCCGGGTGGTGCCTCCGTCAGTCTCGCGCGGTGCGGCCGGCGGCGCGCGAGATGCTCATGATGGCGTACACGACGGATCTACGACAGGGTGGCGTCGACGCCGCGAGATCCGCGGCCCACGGAGGTGACTGGTGTCTGCACGAGGACAAGCCCAGGGAGCGGCTCGCCGCGCCCAGCACAGCACGGGGCTGCGCGCCCTGGCCCGCGGCGGCTACGCGGCGTCCGGGGTGGTGCACCTGCTCATCGGCTGGCTGGCCGTCCGGCTGGCGCTCGGCTCCTCCTCCGGCAGCGCGGACGAGTCGGGCGCGTTCCAGCAGCTCGCGAGCGCCCCCGGCGGGACGGTCGCTCTCTGGGCGGTGACCCTCGGGTTCGCCGCGCTCGCGCTGTGGCAGCTCGCCGAGGCCGCCGTGGGTGTCCCGGGCGTGGAGGACGCCAAGGAGGCGGCTGCCCGCGTCAAGGCTGCCGGCAAGGGCGTCCTCTACGGCGTCCTCGCCTTCTCGGCCGCGCGCTACGCCACGGGCGACGGCGGGGGAGGTGGCCAGCAGGAGAGCCTGACCGCGAAGCTCATGCAGGCGCCGGCCGGCCGCTGGCTCGTCGTCGCGGTCGGTCTGGTGATCGTCGGCGTCGGCGTGTTCCACGTGGTCAAGGGCTGGCGCAAGAAGTTCCTCGAGGACCTGCGCGGCACGGGCGGCGGCTCCGTCGGCGCGGCCGTGGTGCGGCTCGGGCAGATCGGCTACGTCGCCAAGGGCGTGGCGCTCGGTGTGCTGGGCGGGCTGTTCGTCGCGGCGGGCGCGACGCACGACGCGGAAAAGGCCGGCGGGCTCGACGACGCGCTGCAGGCGATCCGGGAGCAGCCGTTCGGCACGGTGCTGCTGGTCGTGACCGGCGTCGGCATCGCGGCGTACGGCGTCTACTCCTTCGCCCGGGCCCGGTACGCGAAGCTCTGACCTGCGTCCCTGCCGTCAGGCGGCGACGGGTCCCACGATCCACCCGGCGCCGAGGACCAGGCAGCCGAGCGTGACGAGCCCGAAGACGACCACCCAGAGGATGCCGGGCACGCCCGTGAGTCGCCCGAGCTGGTCGGCGTCGGAGGAGCGTGCCCGGCCCCGGGCACGCTGCGCCTGCAGCTCGAGGACCGGCCGGACCGCGCCCAGCAGGAGGAACCAGGTCACGGCGTAGGCGACGGCGGACTGCGTCGCGGGCTCCAGCCACCAGGAGACGCCCACCAGCGCGGCGCCGCTCACGAGCACCGACCACAGCCCGAACCAGTTGCGGATCTTGAGCAGCAGCAGCGCCAGCAGCGCCACGAGGAGCCACAGCAGGCCGACGGCGTACCCCGCGCGGAGCAGCCAGGCCGCCCCGAGTCCGACCAGGCCCGGCCCGACGTACCCGGCGAACGCCGTGAGGACCATCCCGAGCCCGCGCGGTCGCCCGGCCGTGACCGTCAGGCCGGAGGTGTCCGAGTGCAGCCGGATGCCGTCGAGGCGGCGTCCGGTGAGCATGGCCACGACGGCGTGCGCGCCCTCGTGCGCGATGGTGACGACGTGCCGCGCCACCCGCCACACCGGGCCGACGACGACGACGGCGAGCGCCACCAGGGCCACGGCGAGCACGACGGTCTGGTCGGGCGGGTCTACCGGCGTGGTGGCCGCCGTCCAGATCTGTCCGAGCACGTCACCGACGGTCGCGAAGAAGTCGTCCACGCGCCACATTGCACCACGCCCCGCTGGGTGCCGATGCGGCCGATCGGCGTCGACGTGCGACAATGGTCGTGAGAGGGCAGTGCGAACCCGCGCGCCCCACGTCGTGGAGATCCCCCCGGATTGCGTGCGGCGGACCCCGACCCGGACGTCGTACGACGTCCCCAGAGAGGCTCATCTGTGACTACCTTTGCCGATTTCGGCCTGCCGACCCCCGTCGTGAAGCACCTGACGGACGCCGGTATCACCACCCCCTTCCCCATCCAGGCCGCGTCGTTGCAGGACACGCTGGCCGGGACCGACGTGCTCGGCCGCGGCCGCACCGGTTCCGGCAAGACGCTGGCGTTCTCCCTGCCGGTCGTGACGCGCCTGGCCCGCGAGACGGCGCAGAACAAGGCCGCGGGCCGGCGCGGGCTGCGTTCCTCCGCGCCCCGCGCCCTGGTGCTGTGCCCCACCCGCGAGCTCGCCAACCAGATCGACGCCGTGATGAAGCCGATCGCCCAGGCGCTCGGCCTGCGCACGACGACGATCTTCGGTGGTGTGGCGCAGTCGCGCCAGGTCACGGCGCTCAACCAGGGTGTCGACATCGTCATCGCCTGCCCGGGCCGGCTCGAGGACCTGCTCAACCAGAAGGTCCTCACGCTCGACGACGTCTCGATCACGGTGCTCGACGAGGCCGACCACATGGCCGACCTCGGGTTCCTGCCGGGCGTCAAGCGGATCATGGACCGCACGCCCCGCACGGGTCAGCGCCTGCTGTTCTCCGCCACGCTCGACAACGGCGTGGACGTGCTGGTCAAGCGGTACCTCAAGGACCCCGTCACCCACTCGGTGGACGACGCCGCGGCCCCGCCGCCGCAGATGACCCACCACATCCTCGCCGTGGCCGACAAGGAGGCGAAGAAGCAGGTCGTGCACCAGCTCGCCCAGGGCACCGGCCGCCGCGTGCTGTTCATGCGCACCAAGCACCAGGCCAAGAAGCTCGCCAAGCAGCTCACGGCGGCGGGCGTGCCCGCGGTCGACCTGCACGGCAACCTCGGCCAGGGGGCCCGTGAGCGCAACCTCGCGGCGTTCTCCTCCGGCGACGTCAAGGTCATGGTCGCCACGGACATCGCGGCGCGCGGCATCCACGTCGACGAGGTCGAGCTCGTGGTGCACGTGGACCCGCCGGCCGAGCACAAGGCGTACCTGCACCGTTCCGGCCGCACCGCCCGCGCCGGCTCGGTCGGCGACGTCGTGACCGTGATGCTCCCCGAGGAGCGCGGCGACGTGCGCGACCTGACGCGCAAGGCCCGCATCACGGCCCGCCCGCAGCAGGTGGCCCCGGGCGACCCCGTGGTGGCCGCGCTCGTCGGCGAGGTCGCGGCGTACGTCAAGCCGGCTCCGCCGGTCGAGCAGCAGCAGCCCGCCCGCAAGAAGCCGCAGGGGCAGCGCTCGGGCGGTGGGCAGCCGCGCTCGGGTGCCGCGAACCCGCAGGGTGCCGGCGGCGGCCGCAACCGCCGTCGTCGGGGCCGTGGTGGCCAGGGCGCTGCGACGGGTGGCCGCACCGCGCAGGGGTCCGCGCAGGGCGGGGCCCGCGGGCGTCGCTGAGACTCCAGGACGAACGACGGCCGGGCGGGAACACCGCCCGGCCGTCGTCTGTTGACCAGGGCATGACGTACGAGGTCGCGAAGAGCGAGGACGAGTGGCGCGTCGAGCTGTCGCCGCAGGAGTTCACGGTGCTGCGCCAGGCGGGCACGGAGCGTGCCTGGACGGGTGAGCTCCTCGACGAGAAGCGCGAGGGCGTCTACCGGTGTCGGGCCTGTCGCAACGAGCTGTTCCGCAGCGAGTCGAAGTTCGACTCGCACTGCGGCTGGCCGTCGTTCTACACGCCCCTGGCCGGTGACCGGGTCGAGCTGATCGAGGACCGCTCGCTCGGCATGGTGCGCACCGAGGTGCGCTGCGCCCGCTGCGGCTCCCACCTGGGCCACGTGTTCGACGACGCGCCGCAGACCCCCACGGGCGACCGCTTCTGCATGAACTCGGTCAGCCTGACGTTCGAGCCCGCCGGCGACTGATCCGTCTGATCCGCGTGACCGGCTGATCCGGCTGACGGCACCGGGCACCCGCGACCGCTACGGTCGACCCCATGAGTGCCGAGACCTCCGTGGTGCCGGACCGCCTGGTCAACCTGCGCGACGTCGGCGCCGCGTCCGACCGGCTGCGGCGCGGCGTGCTGCTGCGCTCCGACGCGCCGCATCCCGGCGACGTCGGGCCGCAGGACGTCGTCTGGCCGCCGCGCACGGTGCTCGACCTGCGCGACGTCGGCGAGGGCGGCCGCGAGCACCCGCTCCGGGAGGTCGCCCGGGTCGTCAGCCTGCCCGTCCTCACCGGCGCCACCCGGGCCGACCGGGCGGGCGACGTCGCCCCGTTCGACCTGGGCCGGTTCTACGTCGAGCTGCTCCACGGGGCGGGCGCCGCGTACCTCGTCGACGGTGTGCGCGCCGTCGCGGCGGACGACGCCCCCGTGCTGGTGCACTGCACCGCCGGCAAGGACCGGACCGGCGTGCTGGTGGCGATCCTGCTCTCCCTGGTCGGCGTCGACCGTGCGGACATCGTCACGGACTACGTCCGCACCGAGCCGAACATGCCGGGGATCATCGCCCGCGCCCGGCTCGCGCACCGGACGCCGGAGCGTGACGCGCACGTGCTCGCCACGCTCCCGCCCGAGCTGCTCACGGCGCCGGCGCACGCGATGGAGGCGGTCCTGGACGCCCTGGCGGCCCACGACGACGGTGCGGCCGGCTGGTTCGCCGCGCACGGCGGCGAGCCGGGCACGGTCAGCGCGCTGCGCGCGCGTCTGCTGCGCTGAGCATGGTGGCCGCCTGCTGGCTGCCCAGCCAGGTGACGACGTCCGTGGAGTAGAGGTTCAGCAGGCGGGCGAGAGCCGCGACGTCGGACTTCTCCCACTGCGACAGGGCGCCCTCGAGCATGGCCACGCGGGCGTCGCGCGCGCGTCGGAAGCGGGACGCGCCGTCGTCGGTCAGGGTGATCCGCTGGCCGCGGGTGTCCTCGGGGTCGGTCTCGCGGTGCACGAGCCCGAGCTCGGAAAGCCGGCTGAGCTGACGTGACACCGTGGCGCGGCCGACGCCGAAGTGTGCCGCGAGGTCCGACCCCCGGGTGCCCGGGTGCATCGCGATGTGCGCGAGCAGCGGGTAGGCCGACGCGTCGAGCTCCGGATGGACGAGCCGTGCCATCTGCGCCGAGGTGGAGTGGGCGCGCCGGATGAGCACACGGACCTCGCGCTCGAGCGACCCGAAGGGATCGGCCTGCGGGTCCGGGACGGTGGCTGCGGAGTCGACGTCGTGCATGGCCCCATCATGGACTCGTCCGGAGGCCTGCGGGGCCTTCTCCAGGTCACGATTCGGGTGATTCCGCGCTCGCGCCGGGTGAAAAGGCGCCCCTACGCTCCTGGCATGAGCGCCACCACCCCGCACCGCGTCCCCGATCCGCACGCCGTCCCGGCCCCGGACGCCCCCGGCTGGCAGCGGCCGCTGCCCGGGACGGGCCTCACCGTGAGCGCCGTCTGCTCCGGCGGCGGCCCGCTCGGCTCGATGCCGGGCCTGTTCGGCTACGACGTCGTCACCGAGCAGGCCGTCGAGACCGTGCTGGCCGTGCTGGGGTCCCCGGTCCGGTTCCTCGACACGGCCAACGGCTACTCCGACGGCGAGAGCGAGCGACGCGTCGGCCTCGGGCTCGCCGCCTACCGCGAGCGGCACGGCGCGCTGCCGGACGACGTCGTCGTCGCGACCAAGGTCGACCCGCGCGACGGCGACTACTCGGGAGACCGGGTGCGGCGCTCGGTGGACGAGTCGCGCGAGCGGCTCGGCCTGGACCACCTGCCGCTGGTGCACCTGCACGACCCGGAGAACTTCGACATCGGCGAGCTCACCGCTCCGGGTGGTGCGGTCGACGCGTTGGTGGCGCTGCGCGACGCCGGGGAGGTCGGCGCGATCGGCCTCGCGGGAGGCCCGGTGCCCGAGATGCGCCGGTACCTGGACCTCGGGGTCTTCGACGTGCTGCTGGTGCACAACCGGTGGACGCTCGTGGACCGCTCGGCCGGCTCCTTGATCGCCGCGGCGGCCGAGCGGGGGATCGGCGTGCTCAACGCGGCCGTCTACGGCGGTGGCATCCTCGCGCAGCAGACGCCGTCGTCGGACCGGCCGAGCGCCCGGCGGTACGGCTACCGCGAGGCGCCGCCCGAGACGCTCGCCGCCGTCGACGCCCTGCGCGCGCTGTGCACCCGGTTCGGCACGACGCTGCCGACGGCGGCGCTGCAGTTCTCGGTGCGCGACCCCCGGGTGGCCTCCACGATCGTCGGGATCTCCCGGCCGCAGCGGGTGGCGCAGACGCTGGAGGCCTGCGCCGCACCGCTGCCCGAGGAGTTCTGGACCGAGGCGGAAGCGCTGCTCCCCGGGCCGGGAGCCTGGCTCGACGGAGCCTGACCGCCGGGCCAGGTCCGGTGCTCGGTGCTCGGTGCTCAGCGCTCGGTGGCCGGCTGCCCAGCGGTCAGGTCGCGGGCCTGCTGGATGCCGGAGCGCTCCCCGAGCGGGATCTCGCGGATGAAGCAGATCGCCACCAGGGCGACCAGCGCCATCGGCACGGCGATGAGGAAGATCCCCGTGATGCCGTCGGTGTAGGCGTTGGCGACGACGTCGGCGACCGGTGCGGGCAGCTGCGACATGTCCGGCACGGCGCCGGCGGAGTCGCCCATGGCGGACGCCGGGACGCCGAGCCGTGCCAGGCCCGCGGCGATGTCGTCCTTGACGTTCAGCGCGAGGATCGCGCCGAGCACGGAGACGCCGACCGAGCCCCCGAGCGACCGGAAGAACGCCACGGTGGCGGTGCCCGCGCCCATCTCGCGGACGTCGAGCGTGTTCTGCGTGGCGAGCACCAGGTTCTGCATGAGCGCGCCCACGGACAGCCCGAGCCCGAACAGGTAGACGGAGATGATGACGAAGCTCGTGTCCGTGCTGATGGTGGACATGCCGAACAGGGAGAGCGACAGCACCGCGGCGCCGCCGACCATGATCGCCTTGTAGCGGCCGGTGCGGGAGATGATCCGCCCCAGCACGATCCCTCCGAGCATGGTGCCGACGACCATCGGGATGGTCTGCAGGCCTGCCTCGGTGGGCGTCTTGCCGCGGGCCAGCTGCAGGTACTGCGACAGGAAGACGGCGGTGCCGAACATGGCCACGCCGACGGCCGCGGAGGCGACGATCGACAGCACGAAGGTGCGGTTGCGGAACAGGTGCAGCGGGATGATCGGCTCCGCCACCTTGCGCTCCACCAGCACCGCCACGGCGAGGGAGACGACGGCGGCCCCCACCATCGCGGCGGTCTGCCAGGACGCCCACGCGAACTGGTCGCCCGCGAAGGTGACCCAGACCAGCAGGAGCGCGACCCCGAGGGCGATGAGCGTGGCGCCGAGGTAGTCGATGGTGACCTTGCGCTGGTCCCGGGGCGGCAGGTGCAGGGTCTTCTGCAGCACGATGAGGGCCGCGATCGCGAAGGGGACGCCCACGAAGAACGTCCAGCGCCAGCCGAGGAACGAGTCCGTGATGACGCCGCCGAGCAGCGGGCCGCCGATCTGCGCGACGGCCATGACACCGCCCATGAGACCCATGTACTTGCCGCGCTCGCGCGGGCTGATGATGTCGGACATCAGGACGGTCGCCAGCGACATCAGCCCGCCGGCGCCGACGCCCTGCAGGGCACGGAAGGTGATCAGCGTCGTCATGTCCTGGGAGAACCCGGCGGCCGCGGCGGAGACCACGGTGATGACCAGGGCGACCTGGATGAGGACCTTGCGGTTCGTCAGGTCGGCCAGCTTGCCCCAGAGCGGGGTGGAGATGGTCATCGTCAGCAGCATGGCCGTGACGACCCAGGTGTAGGAGTGCTGCGACCCGCCGAGGTCCGCGACGATGCGCGGCAGGGCGGTCGAGGTGATCGTGGTGGCGAGCAGCGAGACGAAGACGCCGAGCAGGATCCCGGAGAGCGCCTCGAGGGTCTCGCGGCGCGTCATCGCCGGGTTGTCGTCGGCCAGGGCGTCGACGAGCGGTACGTCAGGATCGGTCGCAGGGGTGGAGCTGGTGGTGTCGGTCATCGGGACGGGGCCTCCTGGGTCACTGAGCTGATGGCGGCCGCGACGTTGCGGATCTGGGTGATGGCGTCGGTGAGGTCGGCCGCGGACCAGTCCGCGAAGGCCTCGTCGACGAAGTCGTCGAAGTAGCGGTCGGACTCCGCGGCGAACGCGTGCCCGGCGTCGGTGAGCTCGAGGGTGCGGGCGCGTCGGTCGGCGCGGTCGACGGTGCGGCGGACGTAGCCGGCGTCGACCAGGGCGCTGACCTGGCGGCTGGCGACGGAGGCGTCGACCCGCAGGGCCTCGGCCACCTCGCAGAGCTGGACCGCGCCGCGCGCCCGGACCATGCGCACGATGCCGAGCCCGGAGCGCGGCCAGTCGAGGTCGCGTGCGATTCGGGCCGCTGCCTCGCGCTGGGCGCGCGAGAGGGACTCGAGCGCTGCGACGAGTGCTGTGGAGGCACGTTCCGACACGTCGACCCCTTTCGTTGCCTCGGGCACCATATGATGGATGCTTGCGTCAAGCAAATGTCTCGCCGGAACATTCCCGCGAGGTAGTGCGGGGTTGCGCGAGGCAGTGGCGCTCGTGCCGAGGTAGCGCTGCGTTGCGCGAGGTAGTAGCTCGCGTCGCGAGGTAGTGGGCAGCCCAGGGCGGTTCGGGTGCCGCCGGGTGGCGGGTCCCGTGCACGGTCGCGTTCACGGGCGCAGGGCGCCCTCCACTTCGGGACTGACGACCGTGCACGGGACCCGACACCCGGCTTTGGCGTTCCCGCCCGGCGCTACCCCACGCCGTCGGGCACTACCTCGCGCCGCGCGCTGCTACCTCGGCGGGCGGGGCGCTACCTCGGGCCGGGCGTTGCTACCTCGGCGGGCGGGGCGCTACCTCGGGCCGGGCGTTGCTACCTCGGTGACCGGCGCACTACCTCGGCGGGGGGCGGGGGACGACGACGGCGGCCCGCCCCGGGAGGGACGGACCGCCGTGGCCGTGGCGAGGGTGGCTCAGACGCGGTGACGTACGTCCTCGGTCATGTCCTCCAGCTCCTTGCCCTTGGTCTCCGACACCTTGAACCAGATGAAGAAGAAGGAGATCACGGCGAAGAGTCCGTACATGCCGTACGGAACCGCCGGGCCGAACGCCGACAGCATCGGTGGGAAGGTCAGCGTGATGGTGAAGTTCGCCAGCCAGTTGGCCGCCGCGCCGACACCCAGCGCCGCGGCGCGGATCCGGTTCGGGAACATCTCGCCCAGCATCACCCACATGAGCGGGCCCCACGTGGCGCCGAAGAAGACGACGAAGGCGTTCGCGGCGATCAGCGCGATGGTGCCCCACGGGTCACCGAGGGACAGCGTCGACTCGCCCGCGGCGTCGACCGTGGTGGTGCCCTGCGTGAACACCGCGGCCATGGTCAGCAGCGAGACCGCCATGCCGGCCGACCCGATGAGCAGCATCGGACGGCGCCCGACCTTGTCGATGAGGGCGATCGCGATGAAGGTCACCGCGATGTTCGTGATCGCGGTGATGGTGGAGACGAGGAACGCCTGCGACTCGTCGAACCCGACCGCCTGCCACAGCGTCGTGGAGTAGTAGAAGATGATGTTGATACCCACGAACTGCTGGAAGATCGCCAGCAGGATGCCCACCCAGACGATGGACTTCAGGCCGAGGAACCCCTTGCCCTTGAGAGAGCCGAGGTCGGCGTTCTTCTCGTCGACGGCGATCGACCGCTTGATCTCCTCGATCCGGTCGTCGACGTCCTCCTGCGGCCCGAGCACCGAGGCGAGCACGCTGCGTGCCTCGCCGACGTCACCCTTGGCGACCAGGTAGCGCGGCGACTCCGGCATGCGCAGCGCCAGCAACCCGTAGACGACGGCCGGGACCGCCTCGACGAAGAACATCCACCGCCAGGCCTCCCAGCCCAACCACAGCTCCTCCGACGCGCCGCCGGCGCTGCTCGCCAGGATCTGGTCGCTCAGGAGCGCGCCGAAGATGCCCACCGTGATGGCGAGCTGCTGCAGCGAGGCCAGGCTGCCGCGGATCGACGCCGGGGAGATCTCGGCGATGTAGGCGGGCGCGATGACCGACGCGATACCGATACCGATGCCGCCCAGGAACCGCCAGAGCGACAGGTCCAGCGCGGTCCAGGCCAGGGCGGACATCACCGCGGAGAACAGGAACAGGCCCGCTCCCAGCAGCATCACCTTGACGCGACCGATGCGGTCCGCGAGCCGGCCGGCGCCCCAGGCGCCCAGGGCGCAACCCAGGAGCGCGACCGCCACGACGAGGCCGGTGACCGTGGCCTCGAGCTCGAACTCACCCTCGATCGCCGACACCGCGCCGTTGATCACCGACGAGTCGAATCCGAACAGGAAGCCACCGACGGCGGCGGCGAACGACAGGCCGATCGCCTTGCGGTGCGCCGATCGTGCTCCGGCGCCGCTGGGTGCGGATGCGGTCATCACCAAACTCCTCTCGGGTCCCGGTCCCGGGGCCGTCCCCTGCATGCTAGGAGCGTTGCGCCGAGCGAGCACGGCGAGCGCCCGTGGCGATCCCCACAGGGGATCGGGCGCCCACCTGCGCCGTCGCCCGTCGCACCGGACCTGCGAGACTGGGCGGGTGAACGACCGACGCTTCCGTCGCCCGGCCATGCTCGACCCGCGCGACGCCGACGCCCTGGCGGGCGCCCTCGACCCTGCGCGGCGCGACGAGGTGGCGCACACCACCGCCCGCGCCGTCGTGCACCGCGCCCGCGCGGCCGAGGATCCCGAGGTGGTCGCCCGCCTCGTCCGGCTCGTCGAGGACGAGGGCCTCGACGTCGTCGCCGAGCTCTGGTCGGACGCCGCGCCGGCGACCCTGCCGGGAGCGCTCTGGCGGCTGTACGCGCTGCGCGAGTGGGTCCGGCGCGACCCCCGCACGATCGGCCTGCGCTACCGGCTCGGCGTCGACGTGGCGCCCGTGGAGGAGGTCGTGGCCGGCGTCCCGCGCCCGCCCACGCCGTCGGACCTGCGCCAGCTGGCCGACACGGTGCTCTCCGGGGTGTACGCCGGTGACCTCGCGGTCGCCCTGGAACGGGCGGCGGCGTTCTGCCGCATCCTGGCGACCGGCGCCGCCTACGACGCCGACGCGCGGGAGGTCGCCGACCCGGAGGCGGCGGCGCGCATGACGCGCGGAGCGGCCGACCTGGTGGGCACCGCCGGGGAGCTCGAGCACGCCGCCGCGCTCTGGCGTGCGGGTTCGCTCGACTGAGGGGAGCGGTCGTACGATGGACGCGCGACGTCGGACCGCGGTAGCCCCGGGCTCCATCTTCAGCCGCTACGAGCGGCCACGCGCCGAGAGGCGCTCCCGGTCCGGCGTCGCACTTCTGCGTCCGGAGCCGGAACGCACCGGACGGTCGATTTAGCCCGGCCGCGGGGCGGGATCTACTCTGTGTCTGACCGAGCGTCCTTCCTCACCGGGAGCCTCACGTGCGCCTGCGCCTCACACCGCGCGACACCACCTTCTTCGACCTGCTGGCCGTCCTGGCCGGACACACCGTCACCGGAGCCACGCTGCTCGCCGAGCTCCTCGGTGCGTCGCGCCCCGAGCGTGAGGAGATCGTGGGGCGGCTGACCGAGGCCGAGCACGAGGCGGACGATGCCACGCACCAGATCATGCGGCGGCTCAACAAGACGTTCGTCACGCCCTTCGGACGGGACGAGATCTACAGCCTCGCCTCCGCGCTCGACGACTGCATGGACGCCATGGACGAGGCGGGGCACCTCATCGTCCTGTACAAGATCGACGAGCTGCCGATGGCGGTCTCGGAGCAGATCCAGGTGCTGCTGCGCTGCGCCGAGCTGACGGCCGACGCGATGCCGCGCCTGCGCAAGCTCGACCAGCTCCCCGAGTACTGGGTCGAGATCAACCGGCTCGAGAACCAGGGCGACAAGCTGCACCGCACGCTGCTCGCGCACCTCTTCGACCGCGTGGCCGACCCGATCCTGCTGATCAAGCTCAAGGAGGTCGTCGACATCCTCGAGGAGGCCACCGACGCCTTCGAGAAGGTGGCGAACCTCGTCGAGACGATCGTCCTCAAGGAGTCGTGAGCGTGGAGCTCGCCCTCGTCGTCGTGGTCGTGGTCGTGGCGCTCGGCTTCGCGTACACGAACGGGTTCCTCGACGCGGCGAACTCCGTCGCGACCTCGATCTCGACCCGGGCGCTCACGCCGCGCATCGCGGTGGCGATGGCCGCCGCGATGAACTTCGTCGGCGCCCTGCTCGGCACGTCCGTCGCCGAGACCATCGCGACCTCCATCGTGGACCTCGACGGTGCGCCTGCCGTCGACGCCCTGGGCGTCCTGCTGTGCGCGCTGCTGGGCGCCATCGCGTGGAACCTCGTGGCCTGGTGGTTCGGCATGCCGACGTCGTCGACCCACTCGCTCGTCGGAGGTCTCCTCGGCGCCGGGCTCGCTGGCGGCATGGTCGTGCACGGCGAGGAGGTCCTCGACCGCGTGGTGCTCCCGCTGCTCGTGTCGCCCGTCATCGGTTTCGTGGCGGCGTTCGCGCTCATGGTCGCCCTGCTCTGGGCGTTCCGGAACGCGGCGCCGTCGCGGGTGAACCGGCGCTTCCGGATCGCGCAGACGGCGTCGGCCGCGGCCGTGGCCCTCGGGCACGGTCTCCAGTCGGCTCAGAAGACCATGGGCGTCGTGTGGCTGGCGCTGCTCACCGTCGGCGCCGTCACCCCCGTCGAGGGCATCCCGCTGTGGGTCAAGCTCGCGGCGGCGACCGCGATGGCCGCGGGCACCTACGCCGGCGGCTGGCGCATCATGCGCACCCTGGGACGGCGGATCATCGAGATCGACCCGGCGCGCGGGTTCGTCGCCGAGTCGGTCTCCGCCATCGTGCTGTACGTCAGCTCGATCGTGCTCCACGCCCCGGTGTCCACCACGCACACCATCACCGCCGCGATCGTCGGCGTGGGCTCCACGCGGCGGCTCTCCGCGGTGCGCTGGGGGGTGGCCCGGACGATCGCCGTGTTCTGGCTCCTGACCGCGCCGGCGGCAGGCCTCCTCGCCGCCGGGACCACCTGGCTCCTGCTGGGCGTCCTCGGGAGCTGAGCCCGGCTCAGAAGACCGGCGGCGCGACGCGCTCGGCCGCGACCACCCGCGGGCCGCGGCCCGTCGTGGCGACGTGGGCGACGAGGGCCTCGCCGGGCTCCAGGTACGGGTCGCGCCGGGGCAGCGCGTTTGCCACCGCACGGCGCGAGTGCTGCCCGAGCACGTCGAGGACCGTCGGCAGCACGGGCCGGTGCGTGCACAGCACCGACGACCGGCCTGACTCCAGGAGGTCCCGCACGGCGCCGGCGACGCGCGCGGGCGACCGCTCGTGCTGCGCCTCGCCGAGGTTGTCGCTGTACTCGGGGCGGACGCCGGACGCCCGCACGTAGGGGTCGATCGATGTCGCGCACCGCTCCCACCGGCTGGAGACCACGGAGTCGACGCCGTAGGCCGCGAGCACGGGCACCAGCGCGGCCGCCTGAGCGTGCCCGACCGGTGTGAGCGGACGCTCCTGCTCGGCGCCGTACCACGCCGCGCGGGGCAGCGCCCGGCCGTGCCGCACGATGACGACGGCGTGGGTGGCGAGGTGGTCCTCGCGCGCGGCCTCGACCAGGGCGTCCAGCGGTCCCCGGTCGGTCGCCCGGGTGAGCCGCTCGCCGGCGACGTCGGCGTCGACCCACTCGCACCGGTCGATCTCGTGCTTGTCCACCGCGGCGACGGGGGACCGGGCGGCGAGCGGGCGCGCGTCGCGCTCGGAGGCCGCACGCCGCGCCGCCCAGTAGTGCACGCGCTTCACGCGCCCTTCGGGCGTGAGGTACTGCAGGCCGGGCAGCGGCAGGCCCAGCACCACGGCGCGACCCGTCTCCTCGGCGACCTCGCGCACCGCCGTCGTGGCGAGGGACTCGCCCTCCTCGTGTTTGCCCTTCGGCCACGACCAGTCGTCGTAGCGAGGGCGGTGCACGAGCTGCACCTGGAGCTTCTTGTGCCGGATGCGCCACACGAGCGCGCCGGCCGTCTCGATGACGGGAGCGTGCTGCACGGACGTGGCCCCGAGGGGGTCGACGAACGGCGTCGCGGTGCGGAGCGGGCGGGGCGACTGCGGTGCGGAGACCATCGGTGGGATCAGCGCGTCATGCTGGGTCGACGGCGGTGACGGCGGACGAGCTGTGACTGCAGGTCGGCGAGCGGCCGGCCGTCCGGTCCTGCCGCCCGCAGCCACGTGCCGTCCGGCTGCAGGTGCCAGGAGGCTGTCTTGTCGGACATCGACTCGTTGATGAGCTCGAGGAGCTCGAGGACCTGGCCCTCGTCGCTGATGCGCACCAGGGCCTCGACCCGGCGGTCCAGGTTGCGGTGCATGAGGTCGGCGGAGCCGATGAACACCTCCGGACCGGTCTCGGGCCCCTCGCCGATCGCCGGGCCCGCGGAGTTCGCGAACGCGAAGATGCGCGAGTGCTCCAGGAACCGGCCCAGGAGGGACCGCACCCGGATGTTCTCGCTCAGCCCGGGCACCCCCGGGCGCAGGGCGCAGATGCCGCGCACGACGAGGTCGACCTTGGCGCCGGCCTGCGACGCCCGGTAGAGCGCGTCGATGGTGGCCTCGTCGACGGCGGAGTTGACCTTGATCTTCACCCACGCCTCGTGGCCCGCCCGGGCGGCGGCGGCCTCGCGGTCGATGCGCTCGATGAGGCCGGACCGCACGGTGCGCGGTGCGACCAGCAGGCGGTGGAACCGCGAGCGGGGCGCGTAGCCGGACAGCTGGTTGAACAGGCGCGTGAGGTCCTGGCCGACGTCCGGGTCGCAGGTCAGCAGACCGTGGTCGGTGTAGAGCCGCGCCGTCTTCGGGTGATAGTTGCCCGTGCCGACGTGGCAGTACCGGCGCAGCCCGTCGGACTCCTGCCGGACCACGAGGGACAGCTTGCAGTGGGTCTTGAGGCCGACGATGCCGTACACGACGTGCACGCCGGCCTGCTCGAGCTTGCGGGCCCAGGAGATGTTCGCCTGCTCGTCGAACCGGGCCTTGATCTCCACCAGCGCGAGCACCTGCTTGCCGGCCTCGGCGGCGTCGATGAGGGCGTCGACGATGGGGGAGTCGCCCGAGGTGCGGTACAGCGTCTGCTTGATCGCCAGGACCTTGGGGTCGGCCGCGGCCTGCTCGAGGAAGGTCTGCACCGACGTCGAGAACGAGTCGTACGGGTGGTGCAGCAGGACGTCGCGCTCCCGGATCGCCGCGAAGACGTCGCCCGGCATCGCCGACTCCACCTCGGCGAGCTGGCGGTGCGTGGTGGGGATGAACGGCGGGAAGTGCAGCTCGGCCCGGTCGATGTCCGCGATGACGTTGAGGCCCGTGAGGTCCAGCGGGCCGTCCAGCTCGTAGACCTCCTCCTCGACGACGCCGAGCTCGCGCACGAGCAGCTCGCGGATGCGCGGCGAGATGCCACCGGCGAGCTCGAGGCGCACCGGCGGGCCGAACCGGCGCCGCAGCAGCTCCTTCTCCATGGCCTGCAGGAGGTTCTCGGCGTCGTCCTCCTCCACCTCCACGTCCTCGTTGCGCGTGACGCGGAAGGTGTGGTGCTCGCGCACCTCCATCCCGGGGAAGAGGTGGTCCAGGTGGTGGGCGATGACCTCCTCCAGCGGGACGAACGACTTCTGCGTGCCGCCCGCCTGCGTCGGGGTCGGCGCGCTGGGGCGCCCGCGGTCGTCGACGGCGATGAACCGGGGCAGCAGCGGCGGCACCTTGACCCGCGCGAAGTGCTCCTTGCCGGTCAGCGGGTTCTCGACGACGACGGCGAGGTTCAGCGAGAGGCCGGAGATGTAGGGGAAGGGGTGTGCGGGGTCGACGGCGAGCGGGGTCAGCACCGGGAAGATGTGCTTGCGGAAGAACTTGTGCAGCCGCTGCTGCTCCTTGTCGAGCAGCTCGTCCCAGTGCACGATCGTGATGCCCTCGGTGGCGAGCGCCGGCTGGACGTCGCCGCGGAAGACGGCGGCGTGCCGCTCCATCAGCCGGTGCGCGTTCTCGCCGATGCCCTGCAGCACCTCACGGGGGTTGAGGCCCGACGCCGCGGTGACGGCGATGCCGGTGGCGATGCGGCGCTTCAGGCCGGCCACCCGCACCATGAAGAACTCGTCGAGGTTCGAGGCGAAGATCGCCAGGAACCGCACGCGCTCCAGCAGAGGCATGGAAGCGTCCTCGGCCAGCTCCAGCACGCGCTCGTTGAAGGCCAGCCAGCTGAGCTCACGGTCCGCGAACCGGTCCTCCGGGAGCGGGGTGGGTTCCGGCGCGACGATCTCGACGTGGTCGGTCGTGTCGTCGGTGTCCTCGGCGATGTGCTCGGCGATGTGAGCGGCGAGCTGGGGGTCCATGCGGTGCGGTCCTGCCTTTGCGGTCGTGCGTGTCTCGGACGTGCTGGCGGTGGCCGCGGCGACGAACCGCCCGCGGGAGTCACGCCGGGCGGTGCGCGGGCTGGACGCAGTCATGACCCCATGTTGGCATCGTTTGATGAACGGTGGGTGACGTGCGGCGCGTACTGGACGTCGATCGCCGCGCGCTCGAAACCTGCCCGCTCGTACGTCGCCAGGGCGGCAGGGTTGTCGCCGTCGACGTAGAGCACCGCCCGGGTGCACCCCACGGACGCCAGGTGGTGCAGCCCCGCCGCGGTGAGCAGGGCACCGAGGCCACGGCCCTGCGCGGCCGGGTCGACGCCGACGGCGTAGATCTCGCCGTCGCGCGCGTCGTCCGGCTGGCCGGTGGGCACCTTGGTCCAGACCGAGCCGGCGAGGTGGCCGTCGGGGCCCTCCAGCAGCCAGAACCCGGCGGCGTCGAACCAGGGTTCGGCCGCGCGCGCGTGCAGGTCGTGGACGGTCAGGCGGCCCTGCTCCGGGTGGTCCGCGAACGCCCGGGCGTTGAGCGCGACCCATGCCTCGTCGTCGGACCCCGGCCGGAACGTGCGGAGCCGGTAGCCCTGCGGGGGCTCCGGCGCCGCCGGGACGTCGTCGAGGGCGAGGGCGAGGAACAGCAGCTCGCGCACGCTCGCGTAGTCCCGCGCCGCGGCGAACGCGCGGGCCGCGGGCAGGTCGCCGTGCGCCCAGACGCGCAGCGCCTTGCCGCGCTGGTCGGGGGCGCCGGAGCGGTCGGGCAGGCGGGCGTCGCGCTCGGCCGTGCGCAGCAGGATCGTGCCGATGCCGGTGCGGCGGTGGTCGGGGTGGACCACGAGCTCGGCGCTCGCCACGTCGCCGCCACGGTCCACCTGCAGGTAGCCGGTGGTGGCGCCGGTCCGGGTCTGCACGCGCACGTGCGTGAGGTCCGGGTGGTCGTCCCCGAGGCGCAGCAGCGGCTGCTCCGAGAGCGGGGCCACGCCGTCGTGGGCCTCGGCCGCGGCCGCGAGCTCCCGGACGGCGTCCTGCGACGCGACGGTCAAGGGATGGATCTCGATCGGGAAGGGGAAGCGCACGTCGTCATTCTCCATGCCGAGCCACGGGGCCACCCGCCGAGGTGGTGCTTCCTCGGCGGGCGGCCCCGCCGTCGTCGACGGCGGCACGGGCCGGGCGGGAGCGGTTCAGTCCTCCGCGGGCTTGGCGAGGCCCGCCTGGATGAGGTTCATGACCGACGAGTCCGCCAGCGTCGTGGCGTCGCCGACCTCCCGGTTCTCGGCCACGTCGCGCAGGAGGCGGCGCATGATCTTGCCGGAACGGGTCTTCGGCAGCTCGGCGACCACGAGGATCCGCTTCGGCTTGGCGATGGGACCGATCTCCTGGGCGACGTGGTCGCGCAGGGTCTTCTCGATGCGGGCCGAGCCCTCGTCGGTGCCCGCCTCGTCGGCGTGCTCGCCGCGCAGGATGACGAACGCGACGACGGCCTGGCCGGAGACGTCGTCCGCGGCGCCGACGACGGCGGCCTCCGCGACGAGCTCGTTCGACACCAGGGCCGACTCGATCTCGGTGGTGGACAGCCGGTGCCCCGAGACGTTCATGACGTCGTCCACGCGGCCGAGCAGCCAGATGTCGCCGTCCTCGTCCTTCTTGGCGCCGTCGCCCGCGAAGTAGATGCCCGGGAACCGTGACCAGTAGGTGTCCTTGAACCGCTGCAGGTCGCCCCAGATGCCGCGCAGCATGGAGGGCCAGGGCTCCGACAGCACGAGGTACCCGCCGCCGCCGTCGGGCACGGGGTTCGCCTCGTCGTCGACCACCGTGGCCGCGATCCCGGGCAGCGGGACCTGGGCGGAGCCGGGCTTGGTCGCGGTGACGCCGGGCAGCGGGGAGATCATGATGGCGCCGGTCTCCGTCTGCCACCACGTGTCGACGATCGGGGTGCGGTCCGAGCCGATGACGCGGCGGTACCACATCCAGGCCTCCGGGTTGATGGGCTCGCCCACGGACCCGAGCACGCGCAACGAGGACAGGTCGAACTCGGCCGGGATCTCCTCGCCCCACTTCATGCAGGCGCGGATGGCGGTGGGGGCCGTGTAGAAGATCGAGACGCCGTACTTCTGGACGATCTCCCACCAGCGGCCGCGGTGCGGGGTGTCGGGGGTGCCCTCGTAGATCACCTGGGTGGCCCCGTTGAGCAGCGGGCCGTAGACGATGTACGAGTGGCCCGTGACCCAGCCGATGTCCGCGGTGCACCAGTAGACGTCGGACTCGGCCTGGAGGTCGAACACGTTCTTGTGGGTGAACGCCGTCTGGGTGAGGTAGCCGCCGGTGGTGTGCAGGATGCCCTTGGGCTTCCCGGTGGTGCCCGAGGTGTACAGGATGAACAGCGGGTGCTCGGCGTCGACCCACGCGGGCTCGTGGAACGTGTCGGCGGCCTCGACGGCCTCGTGCCACCAGACGTCGCGGCCCTGGGTCCACTCGACGTCCTGCTCGGTGCGTCGCACGACGAGCACGTGCTCGACGGTGGTGGCCGGCTCGCCCTCCTTCGCGGCGAGCGCCGCGTCGACGGCGGGCTTGAGCGCGCTGGGCGCACCGCGGCGGTAGCCGCCGTCGGCCGTGATGACGAGCTTGGCGCCGGCGTCGGCGATGCGGCTGCGCAGCGCGTCGGCGCTGAACCCGCCGAAGACGACGGAGTGCGCGGCTCCCAGCCGGGCGCAGGCGAGCATCGCGACGACCGACTCGACGAGCATCGGCAGGTAGATGACGACGCGGTCGCCGGACTCGACGCCCAGGGTGGCGAGCGCGTTGGCGGCGCGGGAGACCTCGCGCTGCAGGTCGGCGTAGGTGACGGTGCGGGTGTCGCCGGGCTCGCCCTCGAAGTGGATGGCGACCCGGTCGCCGAGCCCGGCCTCGACGTGCCGGTCGACGGCGTTGTACGCGGCGTTGAGGGTGCCGTCGGCGAACCACTTCGCCACGGGGGCCCCGGACCAGTCGAGCGTCTGGGTGAAGGGCGTCTTCCAGGAGACGAGCTCGCGGGCCTGCCGGGCCCAGAACTCCACGCGGTCGGCGGCGGCCTCGTCGTACATCGACGGCTGGGCGTTGGCCTGGGCGGCGAACTCGGGACTCGGCGGGAACGCGCGGGTCTCGTGGAGCAGGTTCTCCAGGCTCGGGCTGGTGGAGTGGCTGTCGGTCACTGGGTTCCTCCGCGTCGTCGCGTTCCGTCCGTGGGGCGCCCGAGGGCCGCCCTCTGGGGAGTGTAGACCTGCGTCGTGGTGCAGATCACGCCTGGCGGGGACCATAGTAAGGGGAGATGACTTATCGGTCGCCGGGGGTAGGCGCCGGCGCTCTCCGGCGAGCGGTCGGCTGGGATACCCGAGCGGTCGCGGCGAGTTCCCGAGCGGTCACGGGCCGGCCGGTCGCACGAGCTCGGCGCACGAGGGCTCCGGCGAGCGAAGGCCTCCGCGCACGAGGGCGGCGCCCGGGATCGGTCCACCGAGCGCCGCTCTCGCCGGACGGTCCGCGGGTAGCAGGCGCGTGGTCCTCGCGTCGTCGTACCGGGACAAGCCCGCTCGACGAGTCCTCAGTGGACTGTCTGTGCGTGGGTCCCGTGCACCGTCCTGATGTCTCCATGGAACGCCGAGCCACCACGGTCCGCAAGAGGAGCCGGGTGTCCGGTCCGGCGTCGCCACCGCCGCCACCACGTCCAGGCGAGCCCTGCGAGGGCGAGCGTCCCGATCACTGCGAGCACCGGCGTCGGGCGGATCGTGGGACGCAGCGCGACCGGCCGGTTGAACGTGAGCGTGCCCCAGCCGTTCTGTGCCGCGAGCCGGCGCAGCCCGCGGTCCGGGTTCACGGCGAACCCGTGCCCGACGGCCGCCAGCATCGGGGCGTCCGTGACGGAGTCGGAGTAGGCGTAGCAGCGCTGCAGGTCGTAGCCCCGTGCGGCCGCCAGCTCCCGGATCGCCGTGGCCTTGTTCTCCCCGTAGGCGTAGAAGTCGATCTCGCCCGTGAACCGGCCGTCGGCCACCTCCATCCGGGTGGCCACCACGTGGTCCGCCCCCAGCATCGCGGCGATCGGCTCCACGAGCTCCGTGCCCGACGCCGAGACCACCACGACGTCGTGGCCCATCGCGTGGTGCTCCGCGATGAGGTCGACCGCCTCGGCGTAGACGTAGGGGTCGATGTGCTCGTGGAGCGTCTCGGCGACGATCTGCTCGACCTTGGCCACGTCCCACCCCGTCGCGAGCTCGGACAGGTGCTGGCGCATCCGCTCCGTCTGGTCGGCGTCCGCGTTGCTCGCCATGTACAGGAAGTGCGCGTAGGCGCTGCGCAGCACGTCGCCGCGGGTGATGAGCCCGCCCGCGAAGAACGACCGGGAGAACGCCGCGGTGGAGCTGGTCGCGATGACGGTCTTGTCCAGGTCGAAGAACGCCGCCACCCGGTGGCCCGCCCGTGACCGCGCCCGCCCCTGCGGCGGAGGCGTGGCCGGCGACGGGTTGATCACCCGACAGAGCCTACGGCCTGCGGCTCAGACCTCGTCGGCCCGTACCGCCACGAGCGCCGCCTCGACGCGGTTGCGCACCTCGGTGGTCCGCAGGATCGAGGTGACGTGCACCTTGACGGTGCCCTCGGCCAGATGCAGCGCCGCCGCGATCTCGGTGTTCGTCAGGCCTCGTCCGACGAGCCGGAGCACGTCCTGCTCGCGCGGCGTGAGCCGAGCGAACCGTGCTCTGGCGCGATGTGCCGCGTCGAGGGCGGCGGTGCGTCGCACGGTGAGCAGGCGGCGGGCCACGGCGGGGGAGAAGAACGCCCCGCCGCCGGCCACGGCGTGCACGCCCAGCAGCAGCTCGCGCGGGTCACCGGACTTCAGCACGAACCCGTCCGCACCCAGGGCCAGGGCCTCGGCGACGTAGTCGTCCTCACCGAACGTGGTGACGAACAGAACCGGTGCTCCCGACCCCTCGCGACGCAGCTCGGCCAGCACCTCGAGTCCGGACAGTCCTGGCATGCGGACGTCGAGGACCAGCGCGTCGAACCGGTGCGCCCGGGCCGCCGCGAGGGCCTCGTCCCCGGCGCCGGCCTCGCGCGCGACATCGATCCCCGCATCGGTCCGCAGGATGCCGACGACGCCGGCACGCGTCAGTGGTTCGTCGTCGGCCACCAGCACCCGGACCGGTCGCGCCTCCGGCCGGGCGTCGGACCCCGTCACCGGTCTGCCGGGGCGAGACGACCGGCGAAGGCGACGACGCCGTCGGTGAAGCACACGCGGTGGACGTCGCCGGAGGCGTCGTCGAACCTGGCGGTCGTGATCGCGTAGTCGTGGCACGTCGTCCCCGCCTCGGCAGCGGGAGGGGGCAGCAGCTCGTGCTCGGGCAGCAGGTGGGTGACGTCGTCGCGGGCGTCCCCGATCTCGATCCGGGCGAAGTCCTGCTCGGGGAGCAGAGCACGGTGGGCCTCGACCAGGGTGAAGGCCTCGACGGCGCCGAGGGCCGCGACGATCACCACGGTGGCCGCCAGGAGGACGACCCGGCCGCGCCGCCGCGCCCCGGACAGCAGTGCTGCCTCGCGCTCCGGCCCGTCGTCGTCCTCGTGGTCGTCATCGTCTGCTCCGTCGTCCGGGCGCGAGTCGTCGGTGAAGGCCTCGGCGGGCCGGCGCGTCGCGACGGTAGCGCGGAGCGTGAAGGTCTCGCCGTCGTCGCCGGCGTGGAGCGTGCCCCCGGCCCGTTCGAGGTGGCCGGTGAGAGAGGCCAGCCCGGTCCCGGACGTCCGGCCGGTGGGCGGGTGCGGGGCCAACGGGTTGCGGACGGTGACCACCAGCGGCCCCTCGCCGGCGACCGCGACGGTCACGGGCTGCCCGGGTGCGTGCCGGACGGCGTTGGTCAGGCCTTCCCGCAGCACCCGCACGAGCGACGCCCGGTCGGCCGTCCCGGGCAGCTCGTGGGACAGGCCGGTGACGCTGACGGCGGCGCCGGCACGCCGGGCCTCGGTGAGCAGGGCGACGACGTCGTCGGAGCGCGCCAGGCCGGGCGCGGCACCGCTGCGCAGCGAGTCGACCGACGTGCCGAGGCCGTCGACCGCACGAGCGAGCTGGCGGCGGGCGGCGGCCACCCGGTCCCGGGCGGGTCCCGTGAGGTCCGGGTCGAGCTCGAGGCGGCCGAGCTGCAGCGCGACGAGGCTGAGGTCGTGGCCCAGGTGGTCGTGCAGGGACTCGGCGAGCGCCAGTCGTTCGGCGTCGCGCCGCCGCCGCGCGGAATCCCGGCGCGCGTGCCGCTCTTGGGCCAGCCGCTCGACCGCCTGGCGGCGCACCTGGGTGCGCAGCCGCCACGCGTAGCCGACGAGCCACGGCACGCCGCCGCGTACGGAGGCGAACAACATCTCCCGGGCGGCCACGGCTGGATCGTTCCCCTGCGCGAGGGTCAGGAGCATGACCGTCGCCGTCGCCAGGAGGAACGCCGCCGCGCCGCGCCGCGCGCCGTCGTCGGACAGGCCGACGGCGCACGCGACGACCGCGAGCAGCAGAAACGTCCACGGCCGGGGCTGCGGCAGCGCGAGCAGGCCGGCGAGCACGACGACGGCGACCGGTCCGGCGAGCGGGCGCAGCCTCACCGGGAGGGGGCGGTCGTCCATGCGTCCATGATCGCCGACCCGAGGGCCCGCACGCGTCCGCCGAGAGGACGATCCCGGCCGTGCCCGCCTACGACCAGGGTCATAGCCGGGTCGTGCCCTCGGGGGGATCTGGCGCGTCCGGGCGCTCCGTAGCGTCCGTCGACATGTTCTCTCGAAGCCTCCCGCCCACCTCGGGCGACCGTGTCGCTCCAGCCGTGGTGGCCCTGCGTCCGGTCGGCCTGGTCGTCGGCATCCTCGTGCTCCTGTCGGCGACGACCTACACCGTGCGCGATCCCCTCTACCTCGCGCTGGCGGGCGCGGCCGGGTCGTCGTCCCTGTGGGGGCCCGTGGCCGGTCTGGTGGCAGGGAAGGGCCTGCTGGTCCTGGTCGCCGTGACCGCGTGGCTCGTCGTCCGGTCGTGGCG
Source organism: Isoptericola halotolerans (assembly GCF_003003075.1). GTDB lineage: Bacteria > Actinomycetota > Actinomycetes > Actinomycetales > Cellulomonadaceae > Isoptericola > Isoptericola halotolerans_A. The sequence continues at coordinate 419,568 of NZ_PVTX01000001.1, forward strand.
ACGGGGGCGCCGCGTGTTCTGGACCCTGGCGGCTGCTGGTGCCGGCGTCGTCGGTGCCTATGTGACGAGCGAGGCCGTCAAGATGCTGGTCGCCGAGGAGCGGCCGTGCCGTGCCCTGGTGGTGCGGACCGTGCTCGCCTGCCCGCCTCCGGGTGACTGGTCGTGGCCCTCGAACCACGCGGTGATCGCTGCTGCGTTCGCGACGGCGTGCGTCGTCGCGGCACCCCGGACGGCCTGGTTCGTGGCGCCGGTGGCGGTCTCGATCGCCGCCGGCCGGGTCCTCGCCGGTGTCCACTACGTGCACGACGTGGCGGCCGGGCTCGCGCTGGGGGTGCTCGGGGTGGTGCTGGTAGTCCTGGTTGCCAGGCGGTGCACAACTCTTGTGCACAAGAGTCGTGCATGATTATTGTGCACGCATGGACACGAACCCGGAGCAGCCCTGGACCCGCCTCGACCTCACCGCCGAGTCGGTCAAGGTCCTGGCCCACCCGCTGCGCTCACGCCTGCTGAGCGCCCTGCGGCGCGGTGGCCCGGCGTCGGCCACGGCGCTCGCCGCCGAGCTCTCCACCAACACGGGCGCCACCAGCTACCACCTGCGCAAGCTGGAGTCGGTCGGGCTGGTGGAGGACACCGGCGGCGGCCGCGGCAAGGAGCGCATCTGGCAGGCGGCGACCGAGAGCCACGCCTGGTCCCACGCCGACCTCGCCGACGACGAGGACGCCCGCACGGCGCTCGGCTGGCTCGTGCGTGACTACCACCGGCAGTTCGACGTCGCGTACTCCCGCTGGCTCGACGTCGCCGAGTCCTGGCCGATGCCCTGGCAGGAGGTCTCCGGCATGGGCGACGCCTGGGTCGAGGTGACTCCGGAGCAGGCGCGCCAGATGCAGGCGGAGCTGGACGCCGTCGTCGCGCGGTACGCCCACGCGGGTGCCGAGGACCCCCGCGCGCGGCGCCTGCACCTGTACATGACGTCGTTCCCGCTCGAGCCGGACGACGTGCCGGCCACCGGAGGCGCCGACGGCACCGAGGACGCCGGCTCGTGACCGGGCTCACGCCGGCCGCCGCGCGCCGGGTCTTCCTGCTGCTGAGCGCCACCCGCTGGTTCCCCGTGGGCCTGGTCGTCGCCGTGACGACCCTCCTCCCGGTGGAGCGCGGGCTCACCGTGACGCAGACCCTGACGCTCGCGTCGGTGACCGGGATCGTCGTGTTCGCGCTCGAGCTGCCGACCGGCGGCACCGCGGACGCGTTCGGCCGCAAGCCCGTGCTCGTCGCCGCCGCGGCGACCCAGGTGGTCGCGGCGACCGTGTTCGCCGTGGCGGGCAGCTTCTGGCAGTTCGCCGTCGCGGCCGCCGCCACGGGGGCTTTCCGGGCGCTGGACTCCGGCCCGCTCGAGGCTTGGTTCGTCGACACCGTCCACGCGACCAGCCCGGGCGCCGACGTCGACCGCACCCTGGCACGGCACGGCGGCGTCGTGGGCCTGTCCGTCGCGTCCGGCGCGCTCGTCTCGGGGGGCCTCGTGTGGTGGCATCCCGTGACGGCCTGGTCCGCGCTCACCCTGCCGTACGTCGTCTACGCCGGGCTCGCCGTCGTGCACCTCGTCGCGGTGTGCCTCCTGCTCCGGGAGGTCCGTCCGGTGCCCGACGGCGGTGCCCGCTGCGGGGGAGCGGCCCGGCGTGCGCTCGCCTCGGCCCGCCAGACGCCCGCCGTCGTCGCCGACGGGCTGCGCCTGGCCGCCACCAACCGGGTGCTGCTCGGGCTGCTGCTCGTCGAGGTGTTCTGGTCGACAGCGATGGTCGTGTTCGAGTCGTTGCAGCCGATCCGGCTGGGCGAGCTCGTCGGCAGCGAGGCGCGCGCCGGCGCGATCATGGGACCGGTGGCATCCGTGGGGTGGGGCGTCTTCGCGCTCGGCTCGGCGCTCGCAGGCATGGCCTCCCGGCGCGTCGGGGTGGTGCGTGCGGCGATGGCGGCGCGCGTCCTCAACGGGCTCGGCGCGGTGTGGATGGGTCTGGTGGCCGGCCCGGCGGCCCTCGTGGTGGCCTACCTCGTCACCTACGCGCTGCACGGCGCGGCGGGCCCCCTGTACAACGCGCTGCTGCACCGCGAGGCCGCGTCGCGCAACCGCTCGACCGTGCTCTCTCTGGCGTCGATGACGGCCTTCGCCACCTATGCGATCGCCTCGCCCGCCCTCGGCTGGACCGCCGACCTGCTGTCCACCCCGACGGCGATGGTGCTCGGCGGCGCGGCGAGCGTGCTCGGCGTCTTCTGCTTCCTGCCCGCCCTGCGTCGCGAGCGCGAACTGCATCGTGCAGGCCAGGTCGCCCTGAGCGTGTAGCCCGCGGCGAGTCCGTCCCCAGGCGGGTCGTTCCACCGCCGGGCACACCCACCCGACGGCGGAGCCTCCGATCGCTCCAGGGTGGCGGCATGGACCACGCCACCGAACCACCCACCACCCCGCGGCCGGTGCCGGCCCGCCTCACCGCCGTCGTCGGCGCGTGCGGTGGTGCCGGCGCCAGCGTGCTCGCCGCAGCGCTCGCACGTGGCCTGCGGCGGCGGGTGGGCGCGGCCGCACTCGTGGACCTCGACGTGCCCGGCGCAGGGCTCGACGTGCTGCTCGGGGTCGAGGCCGACCCCGGTGCGCGCTGGCCAGACCTGGCCGACGCCCGGGGGAGCGTCGACGCGGAGGGTCTCGTGGCCGCACTGCCGCGCTGGCGCGCCGTGCCGCTGCTGTCGGGCACACGAGAGCGGGCGCCCCACGGCGGCCCCGACGACGCGGTGGTGCTGGACGTGGCGACGGCGCTGCTGCGGTCCGGCCATCGGGTGGTGCTCGACCTGCCACGGCCGTCCGGCTGGGGCGAGGCGACCCGCTCCCTCGTGACCGCCGCCGACGCGGTGGTCCTCGTCGTCCCGCTCACCGCGCCGGCGGTGGCCGGTGCGATGGCCACCCTGGCGGCACTCGACGCGCTCGGTACCGCCCCCGTGCACGTGGTGCCCCGCCGACCGGCCCCTGGCCGGGTCGACACGGCCGGGGTCGAGCGGGCGCTCGGCCGCCGGGCGGTCGCCACCGTGAGCTGGGACGGCCGCCTGGCCGCGGCGATCGAGCGCGGCGACGGTCCCCGCACCGGACGCCGCACCCCGCTGGGTGCGGCCGCCGAGCAGCTCGTGGACGCGCTCGCCCGCCCGGCCCGCACGTCCGGGGCGACGGTCGCGGCGGCCACGACCACCGGGGCGGTCGCGTGAGGGCCGCCGGGCCGGGCCGCGCCGGCACCGGACCCGCACCGGGGGACGGCGGCCGGTCAGCCGTGCTCGACCCCCTGCTCCTGGACGGGTTGCGCACCCGCCTCGGCGCCGCGGCCGGCACGCCCGACGACGCGGCGGTCGCCGACGCGCTGCGGGCCAGCGGTCGTGTCCTCGGCTCCGACGCGCTCGCCGAGCTCACCCGCGCCGCGCGGGCCGAGCTGTCCGGCGCCGGCCCGCTGCAGCCGCTCCTCGAGGAGCCGGGAGTCACCGACGTGCTCGTCAACGGTCCCGACGAGGTCTGGGTCGATCGGGGGGACGGGCTGCGCCGCAGCGACGTGCGGCTGGCGGGCGCCGCGGAGGTCCGGGCGCTCGCGGTCCGCATGGCCGCCGTCGCCGGGGCCCGACTCGACGACGCCAGCCCCGTGGTCGACGCGCGCCTCCCGGACGGGACCCGTCTCCATGCCGCGGTCGAGCCGATCGCACCCGCGGGTGCGGTGATCGCCCTGCGCGTGCTGCGCCAGGCCGTGCTCGACCTGCCGGCCCTCACCGCCCGCGGTGCCGTGCCCGCCGCGTGGGGGCCGCTCCTGGCCGGGCTCGTGGCCGGGCGGGCCAACCTGCTGGTCACCGGTGGGACGGGGACGGGCAAGACGACATTGCTCGCCGCGCTCCTCGGCCTGGTGCCGCCCGGCGAGCGCCTGCTCACGGTGGAGGAGGCCCGCGAGCTCGCGCCCGTCCACCCGCACGTGGTGGCGCTCGCGGCCCGGCGGGCCAACGTGGAGGGCACGGGCGAGGTCACCCTGACCGATCTGGTCCACGGGGCGCTCCGGATGCGGCCCGACCGGATCGTCCTCGGCGAGTGCCGCGGCGCCGAGGTGCGGGAGCTCTTGCTCGCCCTCAACACCGGGCACGACGGCGGGATGGCCACGGTGCACGCGAACGCCGCCGAGCACGTCCCGGCCCGCCTGGAAGCGCTGGCCGCGCTGGCCGGGATGCCACGTGCCGCCGTCGCCGCGCAGGCGGCCGCGGCCCTCGACGTGGTGCTGCACCTGCGTCGTCGTCGAGGCGTGCGGCACCTGGCGCAGGTGGCCGTGGTGCGGCTCGCCGCTCCGGGCGAGCTCGAGGTCCGTCCGGTGGCGACCTGGGACGGCCCCGGGACCGGGGACCCGGCGCCGGGACCCGGCTGGGAGGACCTGCTGAGGCGGTGGGGCCGGTGCTGAGCACGGCGCTGGTGGGCCTCGGTGTGGCCTGCGCGGCCTGGTGCGTCACGGTGCCCGGCGGTCGCCGTGCGGCGTCGCTCGTCGTCCCGTCGACGGCGCGCACGGGTCGCCGGCCGGGCGCCGGCTGGTGGCGCCAACTGACGCGGCGGTCCGAGCCCGAGGCGGACCAGGTGCGGCTGGCCGTGGCCCAGGTGGGTGCACTGCTGCGTTCCGGCGCGTCGCCGGCGGCGGCCTGGTCGCGGGCGCTCGGAGTACCGGTCGATGCCGACGGCCTCCCCGACCGTGAGGCGCTGGCCGCGACCGTCGGGGGTACCCGGCCCGCGCACGCCGTCGTCGCCGCGGCGCGGCTCGCCCGGGAGGTCGGTGCACCCCTGGGAGGCGTGCTGGAGGCCGTCGGCGCAGCTCTCGTCGCCCAGACCGAGGCCGACGCGGAACGCGAGGCGTCCCTCGCCGGACCGCAGGCCACGGCGCGTGTCCTGCTGTGGCTGCCGGCGCTCGGCGTGGTCCTCGGGACGGCGCTCGGCGCCGACCCCCTCGGTACCGCCACCGACGGCGGGATCGGCACCGCTGCGGTCCTGCTCGGCGTGCTCGCGCTCCTCGCCGGCCGGACCTGGACCCAGCGGCTCGTCGCCACTGCCCGGACGGCGGGAGCAGGTCCGTGAGCGCCGCACTGACGAGCCCTACGCTGACGAGCCCTGCGGTGCTGAGCACCGCCATGAGCCCTGCCGTTCTCGGCGTGCTGGTGGCCCTGGCCGCCTACGCCGGTCTGTCGCCGTGGCGGTGGGCGGCACGTGCGTCGAGCCGTCGGGTGTCGACGCTCGCCGCCGACCCGTCCCCGCGCGACGACCCGGCCGGGCAGGGTCCGGTGGCGCCGTCGATGGACGTGCCGTGCCTGCTCGAGCTGGTCGCGGCAGCGGTGCGGTCCGGCGCGGGCGTGCCGCGTGCGCTGGAGGCGGTGGCCGCGGCGGTCGACGGTCCGGACGGCCGCGCCCTCGCGCGGGTGGCCGCGGCGCTCCGGCTGGGCGCCGGGTGGGACGCGGCCTGGGCCGGCGCCTGTGGCGAGACCGGCCGTCCCGCGGCCCCGCACCGGCTCGACGTGCTGCGGCGTGCGCTGCGGGGTGCGTGGGTCGACGGCGCGGCACCCGGCGAGTCGCTGCGGGCCGCCGGGGCGGAGCACCGCCACGAGCGCCAGGCGGCCGCCCGGACGGCGGCCGCACGCCTGGCCGTCCGGCTCGTGCTGCCGCTCGGCCTCTGCTACCTGCCGGCCTTCGTGCTCGTCGGGCTCGTGCCCGTGCTGCTCGCGCTCGGCGTGGACCTGCTGTCCGGCTGAGCGTGCCCACCCGGCCGATGGTCGGGCGGATCGCCTCCGGTCGACCGGCCGGAGGCGCGGAAGCCGGGTGCGAGCCCGGTGGAGAAAGGAGAACGCATGACCGAGAAGACGCAGCGCGTCGACGACGACCTGGCCCCCGGGGTTCCGGCGGGAGCGCCCGGTACCGGCCGTTCCGACGCGCTCGACCCCGAGGCCGGCCTCGCCACCGCGGAGTATGCGATCGCGACGATCGCCGCCGTCGGGTTCGCGGGGCTGCTCATCCTGGTGCTCCAGAGCGACGCCGTGCGCGGCATGCTCGAGTCGATCATCAGCTCGGCGCTGTCGGTGTGAGCGCGCGCGACCGGAGAGAACGCGGCTCGGTGACGGCCGAGCTGGCCGTCGGCATGCCGGTGGTCGCCCTGCTCCTGGTCGCGGTGCTCACGCTCGCGGCCGCGTCCACCGCGCAGCTGCGCGCGGCGGACGCGGCCCGGGCGGGAGCCCGGCAGGCCGCCGTGAGCGGGGACCTCTCCGCCGCGCGCTCCGCCGTGGCACGGGTCGCCGGCGGCGACGCCGAGGCCACGGTGACCCAGGAGGGCGACTGGGTGCGGGTGGTCGTCACCCGGCCGGTCGTCGGCGGCTGGCTCGCCCACGGGCCGCTGCGGGCGACCGGCGAGGCCGTCGCCTGGGTAGAGCCATGACGGGTCCGCCTCGTGCCAGGAGCAGTGACCGCGAGCGCGGCGCCGGCACGGTGCTCGTCCTCGGGCTGGCGGCGGTGGTCCTTCTGCTCTGCACGGCGGTCGCGGCGCTGGGCGCGGCCCAGCAGGCGCGGTCCGCGGCTCGTTCGGCCGCGGATCTCGGTGCGCTGGCCGGAGCGACGGCGCTGCGCTGGGGACACGACGCCTGCACGACGGCGGAGCGCGCCGTCCGGCAGAACCACGCGCAGGTGGTGGCCTGCGACGTCGGGCACGGTGGCGTCGTGACGGTCACCGCCGCGCGGTCCGTGGCGGGCACCGCCGGGCCGTGGGACGCGGCCGGCCGCGCCGAGGCGACGGCGCGGGCCGGGCCCCGCCCGTCAGCTCGGGTCGATGCGGAACAGCTGGGCGCGCTCGGTGATGAGACGCGCGCGGGCGAGCCGCGGCTTGTCGGACCCGTCGCGGATGACCGACCCGGACGCCTCGAACTCCGCGAGGAAGTCGAACGCCCAGGCGACGTCGGCGGGCGCGGGGGACAGGACCTCGTTGACCACGGCGGGCTGCTCGAGGTCCAGGCAGAGGCGCCCCGTCATGCCCATCGCGACGGCGTCGCCCGACTGCTCGCGCAGCAGGGGGTGGCTGGAACCCACGGTGGGACCGTCGACGGGACCGGGCAGGCCGCCGATCCGGCTGGCGGTCACGAGCCGCGAGCGCGGGTAGGCCATCGCCAGCGGCTCGTTGGCCGCGCCGGTGTCGCGCCGGTAGTCGCCCGAGCCGAACGCGAGCCGGAAGGAACCGGGGGCGCGGGCGATGCTCACCGCGTCCTCGATCCCCAGCGCCGACTCGACGAGGGGCACCACGGGAAGGTGCCCGCCGAGCCGCTGCACGGTGTCGACCACCTGGTCGGGGCTCTCGGTCTTGGCGAGCATCACCCCGCAGAGGCCCTCGGCGTCGCGGAAGGCACGGACGTCGTCGGCCCAGGCGTCGGAGCCGCGTTCGTTGATGCGCACCCAGGCGCGGCCGCCGGAGGCGAACCAGTCCAGGACACCGCGACGGGCCTCGTCCTTGCGGGACTCGTCGACCGCGTCCTCGCAGTCGAGCACCAGCTGGTCGGCGCGCGAGAGCTGCGCGGCGTCGAAGTCGTCGTGGCGCAGCGCGTTGAGCAGCAGCCAGGAGCGGGCGTTGGCGGGATCCACACGCCGCGCCTCGCGGGTGCGGCGGAGCGCGGTCAGGTCGTCGGTGGTCACGCGACGATCGTAGGCGCTACGTCGCCACCGTCGGTGCCGACGACGGCGAGCCGTCCGGTGCGTGCCGGAGCAGCGCGTCCAGGACCCGCACGGCCGCCGCCTTGTCCAGCGGCGAGTTGTCGTTGCCGCACTTGGGCGACTGGACGCACGCGGGGCAGCCCGTGGCGCACGGGCAGGCGGCGACGGCCTCCCGCGTGGCGCGCAGCCACCGCTCGCCGAGCTCGTAGCCCCGCTCGGCGAACCCTGCCCCGCCGGGATAGGCGTCGTAGACGAACACCGTCGCCTCACCGGTGTCGGGGTGCTGAGCGGTGGAGACCCCGCCGAGGTCCCACCGGTCGCAGGTGGCCAGCAGCGGCAGGAGCCCGATGGCGGCGTGCTCGGCCGCGTGGAGCGCACCCGGCGTCTCGTCGGCGTCGACACCGGCGGCCCGCAGCACGTGGTCGGGGACCGACCACCACACGGCGGTGGTGCCCAGCGTCCGGGACGGCAGGTCGAGGGCCTCCGTGTCGAGGACCTGCATGTCCGGGATGCGACGCCGCTGGAAGCTCACGACCTGACTGGTGACCTCCACCGGACCGAGTCCCCAGGTGATCGGGCCCCACTCGCGCCGCTGCGGGGGGCGCGACCCCTCGGGGGCCGGGTGGTCGGGGTCGCCGGGTTCTTCGAGGGAGATCTCCATGACGTCGCGCGACCAGGTGCCGTGGTCCACGTCGCGGCGCACCACGAGCGCCACGTGGTCGTCCAGGTCCAGGTGGTCGACGACGTAGGTGACGCCCTGGTGGACGTAGACCGCGCCGTCGTGCACCTGACCGTCCGCCGACGCCGCGTCGACCGTCCCCAGCAGGCGGCCCGTGCTCGCCTCGACCACCCGCACCGGCCGTCCGCCGGACCCGCGCAGGTCCGCCATGCCGGCCGCCGGCTGGGCGTGCGTCCAGTACCAGCCGGAGGGGCGACGCCGCAGCAGGCCGCGGGCGACGAGCACGTCCAGCACCTCGCGGACCCGGGCGGGGTCGCCGAACCGGGCGAGGTCCTCGGCGCGCAACGGCACCTCCTGGGCCGCCGCGCAGAGCTGCGGGGCGAGGACGTAGGGGTTGCCGGGATCGAACACGGTCGCCTCGAGCGGGGCGTCGAACACCGCCTCGGGATGGGTGACCAGGTAGGTGTCCAGCGGGTCCTCGCGCGCGACGAACGCCACGAGGCCGTCGGCGCCGGCGCGTCCGGCCCGCCCGGCCTGCTGCCACAGGGACATCCGGGTCCCGGGCCAGCCCGCGACCAGCACCGCGTCGAGGCCGGAGATGTCGACGCCGAGCTCGAGCGCGTTGGTCGTGGCCAGCCCCAGGAGCTCGCCCGAGCGGATGGCCTGCTCGAGCTCGCGCCGTTCCTCCGGCAGGTAGCCGCCCCGGTAGGCGGCGACCCGGCCGGCCAGCTCGGTCGACACGGGACGCAGGTGGTCGCGGACCTGCTGGGCCACGGACTCCGCACCGCGGCGCGAACGCGTGAAGGCGAGCGTGCGGGCACCGTGCGCGGCGAGGTCGGCGAGCAGGTCGGCCACCTCGGCGGTGGCGGACCGGCGCGGGTGCTCGGCCGCGCCCTCGACGGTGAGGACGGCGTCGGTCTCGTTCGCCTCGGGGTCCAGGGGGTCCGGCAGGGCCCAGGGGTCCTCGTCCTGCGCCGTCGCGCCGCCGGAGCGCTCGAACGCCGGGCCCGTGAGCTCGGGCGGTTGCCAGAGGACGACGGTGCGCCGTCCCGCAGGTGAGCCGTCGTCGGTGACCTCGGTGACGTCGTCGGGCGAGGTCCCGAGGAGCCGGGCGACGCTCGCGGCGGGGTCCGCCGTCGTCGCGCTCGCCACGACGAACGTGGGCGCCGTGCCGCCGTAGTGCTCGGCGAGCCGCGCGAGCCGCCGCAGGACCAGGGCGACGTGGGCACCGAAGACGCCGCGGTACGCGTGCCCCTCGTCGACGACGACGTAGCGCAACCCGCGCAGCAGCCGCGTCCAGCGGCGGTGGGCGGGCAGCAGGGCGAAGTGGAGGAAGTCGGGGTTGGTGAGGACGACGTCGGCGTGCTCGGCGACCCAGCGGCGCTCCTCCGTGGGGGTGTCACCGTCGCACGTGGTGGCCCGGACGTCCCGGGTGCCGGCGGCGTCGAGGAGCCGGGTCAGCGCGGTCAGCTGGTCCGCCGCCAACGCCTTGGTGGGGGAGAGGTACAGCACCGTGCTGCGGCGGACCGTCGACTCGATGCGCCCCTGCCCGTCCCGCGCCGCGGCGTGTCCCGCACGCACGGCCGTCAGCGCGGGCAGCCAGAACGCCAGCGACTTGCCGGAGCCCGTAGAGCTCGCCAGTGCGACGTCCTCTCCCCGCCACGCGGCGTCCGCCGCGGCGACCTGGTGGGTCCAGGGACGCTCGACCCCGAGGGCCCGGTAGCCCGCCACGAGCTGCGGGTCGGACCAGCCGGGCCAGTCGGCGTGCTGCGCGGACCGCGCCGGGAATGTGCGGGCGTGCTTGAGCCGGTCGGCCCGGGCGCCCCGAGCGGTCAGCACGTCCAGCAACGGGTGGTCGGCGGACGGCGTCTCGGATGGCACGCCGACAGTCTCGCACCTGCCATTCACCCGCATCGCGTGCCACGGGGGAGGTCCGCTCGCACCGCCGACGTCTAAGATCGGTCGCGAAACCATCAGCCCGGTATGGCCGTCCTGTCGTCTTCATGCCATGAACCCGACATGTCTGTCTGTCCCGGCCGGACCACAGCTCCCGGAACACGCCTGGCGCCCTCGGCCGCTGGGCACCGCCCCGACGAAGGACTCGCATGCGCACGCTCCCGGCCGCCGCTCTCACCGCCGCTCTCGTCATCGCCCCGGCCGCCCTGGCCTGGGCGGGAGGCTCGGACGACGTCACGCCGTACCAGGTCACGGCCGAGGGCATCCAACTCCCCGACGGGGACGTCTTCCCGGACAACGGTCACGTCAACGTGCGGGCGTCGAAGAACGGCGCCCAGATCGGGCAGGCGCACTTCGAGGGCAAGTGCGTCGACCGCACGGACGCCGAGTGTGCCGGGACGCGGCACGAGGTCGCCCAGTACATCGGGCAGGGCTTCATCCCCTGGGCCGCGCTGGGTGTGGCGGCCGGTGAGTGCGTCGGTTGGGTGCAGGTGAGCCACTACGACGAGCACTTCGGCGAAGGCGGCCAGGAGCCGGTCTGCCTCGAGACCTCGGCCCCCGAGGAGACCCCGGAGCCCGTGGTGACCCCGGAGCCCAAGCCGACGCCGGAGTTCCCCGACACGCCCCCGGTCGTTCCGGGCGAGCCCGTCGAGCCGGGAACCGACCCCACGCCCACCGAGCCGACGGAGGGTACCGAGCCCACCGAGCCCGTCGCGCCGAGCGAGAGCCCGGCCCCGGTCGTGGACGAGGGCGACGACACCGGCGAGTCGGACGGCACGATCGGTCGCCCGCAGGGTGTGGCGGTCACACCGGGTGCCCCGGACGCTTCCGGGGACGCGGCCGAGGTGAGCGCAAGGTCGGCTGAGCAGGTCCGCGCGCAGACCACCGCGGAGCTGCCGCAGACCGGCGCGACGGTCACCGGCGTCGTCGTCGCGGCAGTCGCCCTCGTGCTGGGAGGTCTCGGCGTCCTGACGGTACGCCGCCGCCGCCGCGCCTGATCGGGCGACACCCGAGTCCGGCCCGTCCGACGGCGGGCCGGCCCGGTGGCTCTATCGCCGTTCGCAGGGCATAAGCGAAGAATGATTGACCTGACCGTTCAGAAGCATTTGTCTATTCTTCGATGAATGGTTTGAGGAATGGTCATGGACGTCTTGTGAAAGAAGTCCCGACCGGGCTGTTATCCGTTCGTGACCATCGTTCCCTGGTCTCATGCCCACCACCAGGACCCGGCGGCTCGCTGCTGCCCTCACGGCGGCCACCGCCGTCGCCCTCGCCCCGCTCGCGGTCGCTCCGGCGAACGCCGCCGCAGCCCCTGCCGCGGCGTCCGCGCTCCCGGCGACCACCGCGGCCACCCTCCCGGCGGCCGTACCGCCGAGCGCCGCGCCCGCCGCCGCCGTCGGCCCCCTCGCCGCGGCGTCCCGGGGCACCGTGCGCTGGGTCAAGGCCGACCGGGCCAAGGTCACGAAGAAGCGCGACCGGTCGAGCCGCGTCGTGGCCCGGCCGGACGACGGCACGCGGCTGACGGTGCTCGAGCGCCGCACCCGTCTGCTGGAGGTCCGGCTGCCGAACGGGAAGGTGGGTTGGATCGGCAAGCGCCACGTGACGGCCACGCCGTTGCGCGACGTCGGCGGCCAGCGGTTCACGACCAAGCGGGTCGCGATCACCCGCGAGGTCCGCGGGGCGTCCCGCACCGTGGCGCGAGCGGCCCTGGGCACGAAGGTCACCAAGCTCGCTCGGACCACCGGCCGTGACGTCAACCGCGTCAAGGTCGAGCTGCCCGGCGGGAAGACCGGCTGGGTGTCGGCGAAGAAGCTCCGGACCCGCGACGTGTGGGGCCAGCTCGCGCGGTGCGAGTCCGGCGGCCGGCCCGGGATCGCCACGGGCAACGGCTACTACGGCATGTACCAGTTCACCGCCAGCACGTGGCGGGCCGTCGGCGGCTCGGGCCTGCCGCACCGCCACAGCGCCCGTGAGCAGACCAAGCGCGCGCAGATCCTCCAGGACCGCGCCGGCTGGGGGCAGTGGCCGCACTGCACCCGCAAGCTGGGGCTGCGGTAGGGACCACACAGCGCCGCGTCACCGGACGAGCACGGCGCCCATCGCTCGCGCGAGGTACCACGGGTCGACGACGGCGGTCAGCTCGCGGGCGGAGTGCATCGACAGGATCGGCACGCCGACGTCCACGACGCGGATGCCGAGCCGCGTGGCGGTGATCGGCCCGATGGTGGACCCGCACGGGATCGTGTTGTTCGAGACGAACTCCTGGGTGGGCACGCCCGCGGCGTCGCACGCCGCCTGCCAGAGCGCCGCCCCGTGGGCGTCCGTGGTGTAACGCTGGTTGGCGTTGATCTTGAGGATGGGGCCGCCGCCCGCCCGCGGGTGGTTGGCGGGGTCGTGCCGCTCCGGGTAGTTCGGGTGCACGGCGTGGCCGACGTCGGACGAGACGCACACCGACGAGGCCAGCGCCCGACGGCGGTCCTCGCCGCCCGCCCCGAGGGCCCGGGAGACGCGGCCCAGCACGTCGGCGAGGAACGGTCCGGCGGCGCCCGAACGCGACTCCGAGCCGATCTCCTCGTGGTCGAACGCGGCCAGCACGGCGACGCCGGTGAGGTCCGCGGGCGTGGCGCCGAGCAGCGCAGTGAGCGCCGCGTGGGTGGACAGCAGGTTGTCCAGACGGCCCGAGGCCCACAGCTCCTCGTGCGTCCCGAACGCGCGCGGTGCCTGGGTGTCGGCGACCACGACGTCGTAGCCGAGGATGTCGGCCGGGTCGACGGTGGCGCCGTCGGGCAGCTCGGCCCGCGCGGCCAGCGCGGCGAGCACGTCGGCGTCGCCGACCTCGCCCAGGCCGATCACCGGCTGCGTGTGGCGCTGCTTGTCGAGCGTGAGGCCGTCGTTGACCTGGCGGTCGAGGTGGATCGCGAGCTGCGGGATGCGGGCGAACGGCCCGGTGCGGACCAGGTGCTCCGTGCCGTCGCGGGTGACGAGGCGCCCGGCGAGCTCGAGCTCGCGGTCCAACCAGGAGTTGAGCAGCGGCCCGCCGTACACCTCGACGCCGGCCTGCACCCAGCCCTCGCGCCCGGTGGTGGGCCGCGGCTTGAGCTTGAACCCGGGGGAGTCCGTGTGCGTGCCGAGCACCGTGAACGGGGTGGTCGCCCCGGCCGAGGGCGGCACGACGAAGGCGATGGCCGAGCCGTCGCGCACGACGACGTAGCGGCCGCCCGGGACGACGTCCCAGGTGTCCGTCTCGGCCAGCGGTACGAACCCGGCGGCCTCGGCGCGGCGGGCCACCTCGGCGGCCGCGTGGTACGACGACGGCGCGGCGGTGACGAACGCGCCGAGGTCCTCGGCGTGCGCCCGGGCCTCCGCGGGAACCTCGGGGTGCGGGTGCGGTGCAGGGGTGACGGGGGTGTTCTCCGGCATGGGGGAATCCTCGCACGCGCGCACGGGTCGGTCGGGGGCACGGACCGACGAGGGGCCGACGGCGGTGGGTCCCGCCGTCGGCCCCTGCGGCGAGGTCAGCAGCCGAGGTTGCCACCCGTCGTCGTGCCGAGGATCTGCGCGAAGCGCTGGAACGAGGCGATCCGGCTCTGCACCTGGGCCGGGTTGCCGCCGTCGCACTCCAGGGCGCCGTTGATCGAGCGGATCGACTCGCCGAACCCGGCGCCGGTCACGATCGCCTGGTGGCCGGTCAGGGTGCCGGGGCCCGACTGGGTGTTCCAGTACCAGAGCCCGGTCTTCCAGGCGACGGCCGGGTCGGTCTCGACGAGGTAGGGGTTGTTGAGCAGGTCGATGCCCAGGGCGTCGCCCGCGGCCTTGTAGTTGTAGTTCCAGGAGAGCTGGATCGGGCCCTTGCCGTAGTAGGCCGACTGACCGGCGGGGCACCCGAACGGCTGCGTGGTGTCGCAGTAGTGCGGGTAGTTGGCCTCGTTGATCTCCTTGACGTAGCGCAGCCCGCCCGTCTCGTGGTCCACGTTGGCCAGGAACGCGGCGGCCTCCCGCTTCGCGATCTCGGGGCCGCCGGCCGCGGCGAAGTCCGGGTACGCGCCGAGGGCGTCGACGAGGCCCTGGTAGGTGTAGAACGCGTTCCGCTGCGGGAACATCTGGTCGAACTGCGCGGCGGAGACCACGAAGTCACCGGGGTCGACGGGCGGGTCCGTGGGGTCGGGCGTCGAGCCGCCGTCGCAGGCGCCCGCGGAGCGCCAGACGCCCCACTGGCCGGTGGTGCCTGGCGTCTCGCCGAGCGTCCACCACTGCGCGTCCCAGTTCTCGCCGCCGTGCGACACGACGTCGCCGGCGGTGTACACGGTGCCCGCCGACCAGGCGGGCGCGCAGCTCGCGGCGGAGGCCGACGCGGCGGGACCGGCGGTGGTCCAGGCCAGCGCGCCCGCGGCGGCGACCACGAGGGCGGTGAGGGCGGAGAAGGTGCGACGCACTGCGGCGCCGCGGAGGTCAAAGGCTGTCGATCGGGTCATGGCGAACCTTTCGTCAGGGATGCTCACAGAACCGAGTCTGGGACGCCGCCCAGCGATGGACAACACCCGTACACCGACGCCTGACCGTGTGGAAAACCCTTAGCGAGCGACGCCGTGCGGGCCTCGGGTGCGACCCGACGCCGCGGACTGCCGTCGACGATGGTCGTGCGACCGCGCGGCCACCTCCGTACCGTCGTAGGTGGAGGGCGGCGGCGAGGCCGGGCTCCGGTGGGAGGAGGCGCGCCATGGTGAGGCACCGGTCCGTGCACGGTGTCGACGTCGCGTACCGCCGCGCGGGCGAGGGTCCGCCGCTCGTCCTGGTGCACGGGGCAGGAGAGGACGGCCGCCTGTGGACTCCGCAGCTGCGGTCGCTCTCGGACGAGCTCACCGTGGTGGCGTGGGACGAGCCGGGCGCAGGGGGCTCGGGCGGGCTGCCCGAGGGTTTCGCGCTCGCCGACTACGCCGACGTGCTGGCCGGCCTGATCGTCACCCTCGGGCTCGCACCGACCCCCGTGTGCGGGCTCTCCTGGGGCTCGACGGTCACCCTCGAGCTGTCCCGGCGGCACCCCGAGCTCGTGTCCGGCCTGATCCTGACCGGCGCCTACGCCGGATGGAAGGGATCGTTGCCGGCCGCTGAGGTCGCTGCACGCGTCGCCGCCCTCGAGCCCCTGCTGGCAGCACCCGAGGGCGAGGTCGACCTGGTCCTGCCCGACCTGTTCGCCGCGGGGCCGCCCGGCCCGTTCACGGCGCTGGTCGATGCGATGGCGGCGAGCGTGCGCCGTGACAGCCTGCGCACCCAGCTGGCCATCATGGCCGCGACGGACCTGAGTGCCCACCTGCCAGCGGTCCGGGTGCCGACGTTGCTGCTCTGGGGAGAGCTGGACGCCCGGTCGCCGCTCCGTGTGGCGCACGAGATGGCGCGGGTGATCCCGGGGTCGACGCTCGTGGTGATCCCGGAGTGCGGGCACGTCACGAACCTCGACCGGCCCGACGAGTTCGACCGGGCGGTCCGTGCGTTCTGCCGAGGGCTGCCCACCCGGTGAGGTTCAGCGCCACCAGGTCGCCAGACGGGCCAGCCCCTCCGCTCCGACGGGCTCGGCCGCAAGCAGCGGCACCTCGCAGCCGGGCACGTCGGGCAGCGCGGACCGCAGGGTGGCCAGGTGCGCCGACTCCGCCGCGTGGCGCGCGGCGAGCAGCTCGCCGGCGTCGGCGGGCGAGCGCTTGTTGACCACGAGCCCGCCCACGTCCACCCCGAGCCGGTCGAGCTGCCCCACGAGCTCGACCGTCTCCAGCACGGGCAGCCGCTCCGCGGCCAGGACGACGACGAACGTGCAGGCGTCGTGGTCCGTCAGCACGTCCCTCAGGTGCGCGAACCGCTCCCGCCGCCGGGTCAGCACGGAGCGGATCTCGGCCTCGCGCCGTGCGGTCGCCTCGCCCCGGCCGCCCAGCATCTGGGCGGCGGCTCCGAGCCGGTCGGACCGGTCCCGGCGGCGCAGCAGGCCGTCCGTCCAGGCCCCCATGGTCTCCGGCAGGGACAGCAGCCGGGCGGTGTGCCCCGAGGGCGCGGTGTCCAGGACCACGAGGTCGTAGTCGGCCGTGCCCGTCTGGACGAGGTCGGCCACCCGCTCGAGGATCGCGGCCTCGTGCATGCCGGGGGCGTCACGGGCCAGGTCCAGGTGCCGGTCCACCTCACCGCCCAGGTGCTCGGGCATGAGCCGGCGCAACGTGGCCCGGACCGCGGCCAGGTGCGCCGCCGTCGTGCGCCCCGGGTCGATCTCGACGCCGTCGAGGGACCCGCCGGCCGCCCCTCGGGCGAGGTGGACGACGTCGTCGCCCACCTCGCGCTGCCACAGGTGGCCCAGGTTGTGGGCCGGGTCGGTGGAGACGACCAGCACCCGGCGGCCGGCACGAGCCTGGTCGAGCGCGACCGCCGAGGCGATCGACGTCTTGCCGACACCGCCCTTGCCGCCGAGGAACATGACACGGCGGCGGGCGGCCAGGCCGTGGAGGTCTAGCAGCACGACACGTGGTCCAGGGGCGAGCGGTCCATGCCGAGGCGCGTGTGCCACTCGTGCACGCGGTCGGCCACCAGGGGCAGCAGCTCGACGGTGTAGTACGCCGCGGGGTTGGGCACCCCGAGCGCCTCGGCGAGCACGACCAGGGTGAACAGGTCGTCCTCGTCCCGCTGGGCGCGAGCCATCGTGCGCCGGTACGGCGCCTCGTAGAGCTCGCGCAGACCTGCGGACAGGGCGGCGAGGGCGCTCGGGGTGCCGGGCATCAGGCCTCCTGGGTGGGGTTCCCGCCCGCACCGCGCGCGCCGGCGGCGGCCGAGCCGCTGGGCACCGGCTCGTCGGACTCCGGGTCGAAGGATCCCTTGCGTGCGGCGTTCATCGCGGCGGCGGCCTCGACGGCCACCCACAGCGACGCGACGAGGATGACGACGTCGAGGCCCAGCAGCAGCCAGCTCTGGTCCGCCCAGAACGTCCCGAGCTGCACGACGAGCGCGTAGATCGACATCACCAGGACGAAGACCAGCGGGACGAGCACGGGCACGGGGTTGCGCTTCTTGCGGAGCAGGATCACCGCCACGACCGCGAGCGTGAGGGACGCCAGGAGCTGGTTCGTGGTGCCGAAGAGCGGCCAGATGAGCAGCCCGCCGTCCCCCTCGCCGCCGGAGCTGAAGACCAGCCCCATCGCGACCACGAGCACGACGATCGTGCCGACGACCTTGTTGATCCGGATACCCGCCAGCTCACCCGCCTCCTGGACGACGAACCGCTGCAGGCGCACGCCCGTGTCCATCGTCGTGGCGGCGAACAGCACGGCCATCGTGGCCAGGATGGTCGCCGACAACGAGGCGGGGATGCCGAGACCGGCGTTGACAATCGCGGCACCGCCGTCGACGAACGCGCCGACGCCGTTGACGGCGAACGAGGAGTAGACCGCCTCCCAGTCCGCGACCGTCCGGAAGCCCGCCGTCGTGGCGATGATCGCGCCGAGCGCCAGCATGCCCTCGCCGACCGCGCCGAAGTAGCCGACGAACCGGCCGTCCGTCTCCTTGTCCAGCTGCTTGGACGACGTGCCGGACGACACCATGCCGTGGAACCCCGAGATCGCGCCGCACGCGATGGTCACGAAGAGCAGCGGGACGAGGCTGGGCGTGTCCGCCGGCACGTTCTGGTTGACCGCGGGGGCGACGACGGCCGGGGTCGAGAACAGCACGGCACCGTAGAGGATGCCGAGCCCGATGAAGAGCTGGACGCCGTTGATGTAGTCGCGCGGCTGCAGCAGCACCCACACGGGCAGCAGCGACGCGATGCCGGCGTAGACGAACAGGGCCACGATCCAGAACGTCGCGGGCGACATGCCGAGGATCGGGTCGGGCAGGACGACCGGGAACCGGTCGCCGACGAGGATGAGCGAGTAGAGGGCGACGACGCCGATCACGGTCGTCACGAGCAGGTTGATCTTCCAGCGGTAGATCATCTGGCCGATGACCGCCGCCACGGCGATGGCACCCCAGACCGGGATGACCGACGACGGGGTCGCGATGAGCAGGTTCTTGATGACCACGGCGAACGCGGCGATCACCATGAGCAGCAGCAGGAAGATCACCACGAGGAACAGGCCACGCCCGCGAGCGCCGATGTAGCGGCCGGACAGCATGCCCATCGAGCGGCCCTTGTTGCGGACCGACGCCCACAGCGCCCCCATGTCGTGCATGCCCGCGAAGAACACGGTGCCGAGGGTGACCCAGAGGAACGCGGGCAGCCAGCCCCAGATGACGGCGATGGCGGGCCCGACGATCGGTGCGGCACCGGCCACCGAGGTGAAGTGGTGACCCCAGAGGACGAACTTGTTGGTCGGGACGTAGTCGACGCCGTCGCGCATCTCGTGGGACGGCGTGCGGTAGCCCTCGTCCAGCCGGTAGATGCGGCTGGCCAGGAACTTCGAGTAGAGGAAGTACCCGGCGAGGACCATGGCCAGGCCCACCACCATCAGCACCAAGGAGTTCACGCTGTGCTCCGATCCAGTCGTCGTTGACCTTGTGCCGGGGAGTCTACGGCGGCCCCTGGGTGCCCGGGGCAGTCGTCCGTTCGTGACGGCCGTCACGTGTGAGTAGACTCACGCGCATCCCGCCGTCAACGGCGACGGCGGGGTGTCCAGCAGACGCTCCGCCCGGGTCGAGGAAGACCGGACGCGGTGCGTGGCACACGTCGAGGAGGACGGATGCTCACACTCGGGTCCGACAGCATCACGATCGTCGCGGTCATCGCGGTGATCGCCCTGGCAGCGCTCGTGTGCGCCGCCGTGCTGCGGCGGCAGGTGCTCGCCGCGGCCGGTGGCACCGACAAGATGCAGGACATCGCCCAGGCGGTCCAGGAGGGGGCCTCCGCCTACCTCAGCCGGCAGTTCCGGACCCTGGCGCTGTTCGCCGTCGTGGTGTTCGCCCTGCTCTTCCTGCTGCCCGGCGACGGCGGGGTCCGGGTCGGACGATCGGTCGCGTTCCTCGTCGGTGCCGGGTTCTCCGCGGCCATCGGCTACCTCGGGATGTCGCTCGCCGTGCGGGCCAACGTCCGGGTCGCCGCGGCCGCCACCCGGCCCGACGGCCGCCGGACGGGTGCTCGGATCGCGTTCCGCACCGGCGGCGTCGTCGGGATGTCGGTCGTCGGGCTGGGCCTCCTGGGTGCCGCCGTCGTCGTGCTGGTCTACCGCACCGACGCACCGGCCGTGCTGGAGGGCTTCGGGTTCGGGGCCGCGCTGCTCGCGATGTTCATGCGCGTCGGCGGCGGGATCTTCACCAAGGCGGCCGACGTCGGCGCGGACCTGGTCGGCAAGGTCGAGCAGGGCATCCCCGAGGACGACCCGCGCAACGCCGCGACCATCGCCGACAACGTGGGCGACAACGTCGGTGACTGCGCGGGCATGGCCGCCGACCTCTTCGAGTCCTACGCCGTGACCCTCGTCGCCGCCCTCATCCTGGGCAAGGCCGTCATGGGGGAGCAGGGCCTGGTGTTCCCGCTCGTCGTCACCGCGGTGGGCGCCTTCGTCGCCCTGCTGGGCGTCGTGATCACCCGGATGCGGGAGAACGAGTCCGGCCTCACCGCCATCAACCGCGGCTTCTACGTCTCGGCCGTCGTCGGCGCCGGTCTCGCCGCCGTGGCCGCGTTCGTGTACCTCCCGGGCTCGTTCACGGGGATGGGCGGCACCGCGGACCTGACCGGCGTCACCTCCGACCCGCGCGTCGTCGCCTCGCTCGCCGTGCTCATCGGCATCGTCCTGGCCGGCATCATCCTGTGGATCACCGGCTACTTCACCGGGACCGACTCGAAGCCGACCAAGCACGTGGCGGCGACCTCCCGCACCGGCGCGGCCACCGTGGTGCTGTCGGGCATCGGCGTCGGCTTCGAGTCGGCCGTCTACACCGCCGGCGTCATCGCGGCCGCGATCTGCGGCGTGTTCCTGCTCGCCGGCGGGTCCATCTGGCTGTCGCTGTTCCTCGTGGCGCTCGCGGGGTGCGGCCTGCTGACCACGGTCGGCGTGATCGTCGCCATGGACACGTTCGGTCCGGTGAGCGACAACGCGCAGGGCATCGCGGAGATGAGCGGCGACGTGGACGACGAGGGCGCCCAGATCCTCACGGACCTCGACGCCGTCGGCAACACCACCAAGGCGATCACCAAGGGCATCGCCATCGCGACGGCGGTCCTCGCCGCGACCGCGCTGTTCGGCTCCTACGCGGACGCCGTCGAGACGGCGGTCGCGGAGGTGACGACGGTGGGCAGCGGGCTCGTGGGCGCGATGCTCAGCTACGAGATCATCTCCCCGATCACGCTGGTCGGCGTCATCCTCGGCGCGGCCACGGTGTTCCTGTTCTCCGGCCTGGCGATCGACGCGGTCACCCGGGCCGCCGGCGCCATCGTCTACGAGGTGCGTCGCCAGTTCCGCGAGCACCCCGGGATCATGACCTACGACGAGCGGCCGGAGTACGGCAAGGTCGTGGACATCTGCACCAAGGACTCCCTGCGCGAGCTCGCCACCCCGGGCCTGCTCGCCGCCTTCGCACCCATCGCGGTGGGCTTCGGGCTGGGCGTCGGCCCGCTGGCCGGGTTCCTCGCCGGGACCATCGGCGCAGGGGTGCTCATGGCGATCTTCCTGGCCAACTCCGGCGGCGCCTGGGACAACGCGAAGAAGATCGTGGAGGACGGCGCCCACGGCGGCAAGGGCTCCGAGGCGCACGAGGCCACGATCATCGGCGACACCGTGGGCGACCCGTTCAAGGACACCGCCGGCCCGGCGATCAACCCCTTGATCAAGGTGATGAACCTGGTCTCGCTGCTCATCGCCCCCGCGGTGGTCATGCTCTCGGTGCCTGCGGACGCCAACCACGTGCTGCGCATCGCCATCGCCCTGGTGGCCGCCGGCATCGCGATGGGAGCCGTGGTGCTCTCCCGCCTGCGTGCGGCGCGCGTCGACCGCGAGACCGAGCCGGAAGAGGTGCCCGCCGTCGCCACGCGGTGAGGTGGGCCGGGTCCGCTCCGAGCGTGCCGGTCACGCGAACGCGTAGACCGCCACCACCACGGCCACGGTCGCCCCGAGCAGCAGGGCGTCGCCCCCGGTCCAGCGCAGGTGCGCGAGCCGGAGGCGGCGCCCGTCGCCGGCGGCGGTGGCCGCGGTGAACCCGCGCGTCTCGAGCGCCTCGACGGTGGTGCGGGTGCGCTTGGCCGTGTTGAGGATCAGCGGGTAGAAGGCCTGCACGGCGATCCGGCCGGCGCGCGTCAGGGCGCGCCACCCCAGGAACCCGGCCCCTCGTGACGGCGCACCGCGCATCCGGTGACCGTCGACGATCGTCTGGAACTCGTCGACCAGCACCGGCACCATCCGGTACCCGTAGCTGACGGCGAACCCGAGGATGGCGGGCGCCCGCAGCGCCAGCAGGGCGTCGGTGATCTTCTCCGGGTCGAGCGACACGAACGCCGCCATGGAGACCAGCGACACCGTGCTCAGCTTGAAGTACGCCTGAGCCAGCCCGGTGACCGATCCCAGGTCGCCGCCCAGCACCAGGACCAGCACGAGCAGGTAGCCCACCTGTCCCACGGTGGACAGCACGAACAGACCGAGCAGGAGCGGCCCGATCCGCGCGGCGAGCGCCGCGCCGAGGGCGAGCCCGAAGAACGCCCCCAGGACCCGCAGGTCGTAGGTGAACCAGGGTGCCAGCGCGCAGACCGCGTACCAGAGGACGACGGCGCGCGGGTCGCGCCGCGCGAGGAAACCGCCGCGCGTGGCGTAGGCGACCCGCATGAGCTCGAGCTTGACCCACTCGACGCTCGTGCGGTCCCAGCCGGTCCGACGGCGGGCCCGGTGCTGCGCGGGCCGGGTCTCGGCGGGCGTGGACGTGGCGGCGCTCATCGGGCACGCTCCACGAGCTCGTCCACCGACAACGGCACGGGCGCCATGCCGAGAGCGGCGCCGACCTGGCTCACCTGGGGCGGCACGAGGCGGGCGCGGGAGAGGATCTCGGGCGACGCGAACAGCGTGGCCGGGTCGGTGTCGGCGAGGACGCGTCCGCCGTCGAGCACCACCACGCGGTCCGCCCACTCGGCGACCAGGTGCATGTCGTGCGTGGCGACGACGGTGCAGCGGATGTGCGCGGCCAGCGCCGCCAGCATGGCGATGACGTCGTCGCGCGAGCGCAGGTCGAGGCTGGAGGTGGGCTCGTCGAGCAGCAGCAGGCGGGGGCGCATGGCCAGCGCGACGGCGAGGGCCGCGCGGCGCTGCTGGCCGCCGGACAGGAGCCGCCCGTCCCGGTCGGCGACCTGGGTGAGCCGCACCCGTTCGAGCACTTCCTCCACCAGCGTGTCGGCGTCGGGCACCCGGCGGCCGCGCGGGTGCATCGCCACGTCGCCGCGCACGGAGTCCGCGAGGAACATCTCCTCGGGGTGCTGCACCAGGTAGCAGACGGCGTCGGAGAGCTCGGCGGCGGAGACCCGACGGGTGTCCCGACCGTCCACCTCGACGGTGCCGTCGCGGGGGAGGGTCAACCCGGCGAGGAGCGCCAGGAGGGTCGACTTGCCGGCACCGTTGGAGCCCACCAGCGCTACCTTCTCGCCGTCGTGCAGGCTGAGGTGGAGGTCGTCGAGGACGACGGAGCGGCCGCCGGCGATGGTGCGGTACCCGTGCGTGACGCCGGCGACCGTGGCGACGGGCGGCGCGTCCCGGACCGCGGCGCGCGGGACCGTGGCGGAGGCCGTGAGGGGAACAGGTGGCGAGGGGAGAGACGAGAGCAGCGTCGTGCACTCCTCCACCGTGAGCGGCAGGCGCGGCGTGCCGGGTGCGAGCCGGCGCGCCAGGTCGATGACCTGCGGGACGGGGATGTCGGCCTCGGCCAGGTCGTCGACCCGGCCGAGCGCCTCCCGCACCGGCAGGTGCCATCGCGGGGCGCCGTCGGCCATGAGCACCACCGACCGGGCGTACCGGGCCACCAGCTCGGCGTGGTGCTCGATGACCACGACGGTGACCCCGCGCTCGCGGTTCAGCCGGGCGAGGTGCTCGTAGAGGGCAGTCGCGCGGGCCGGGTCCACCTCGGCGGCGGGCTCGTCCACGACGAGCAGCCGGGGCGCGAGCGCCAGCGCCCCGGCGAGCGCCGTCAGGTGCTGCTGGCCGCCGGAGAGCTGCCAGGTGAACGTGTCCCCGATCGAGGTGAGGTCGAGGCCCGCCATCGCGCGGTCGGCGCGCTCGGCCCAGTCGGCGTGGCCGAGGTTGAGCGGGGCGAACCCGACGTCGTCGCGCACCGTGGGGCGCACGAGCTGGTTGCCGAAGTCCTGGAACACGTAGCCGACGTCGGCGCCGAGCTCGGCGACGCCGAGGCCTGCGGTGTCCCGGCCGAAGACCTCCACCGAGCCGGTGAGGTCGCCGTTCCAGAAGTGGGGCACCAGACCGTTGAAGGCCTTGCACAGCGTGGTCTTGCCCGAGCCGTTGCCGCCGACCACGGCCACGAAGTCGCCCTGCGCGATCCGCAGGTCGACCCCCCGCAGCGAGTCCTGCTCCGCCCCCGGGTAGCGGAACGTCAGCCCGCGGACCTCGACGGCGGCGGCAGCCTGCGACGGCGGCGCGGACGGGGCACCGGGCGCGGTGACCGTGGTCGGCGTCGGCATCAGCGGTCCTCGTCCTGGCGGGTCGAGCCGGACCGGGCCGCCGCGTCCGTCCGGGCGTCGCGGCGACGGCGCACCACCGCGACGAGGGCGAGGACGACGGCCAGGCCGACCACGAGGCCGACGAGCGCCGCGATCCACACGACGTTGTCGCCGTAGGTGTCGGTGAGCTCGGTGTCGAACGACCCGGCGGTGGTGACGGCCTCCTCCCGCCCGACGAACTCCTCCCACTGGCTGAGGACGCCGATCAAGGCGGCGGTGAGGATGCCAAGGATCGCGACCCACCAGAACGACAGCCCCCAGGGGCCGACGAGCCGGGGCGGGTTCTGCGGGTCGCGCGGCCGCAGGCCCATGAGCGGCTCGATCTTGCCGTGCAGGCGCGGGGCGAGCCAGGCGGCGGCGAGACCACCGAAGACCACGCCGGTGATGATCAACGCCATGAGGAGCTCGAAGCCCTCGGCGACGACGACGGCGAGGAGCGTGCCGCCCTGGTCTTCGAGCTCCTCCGGGTCCACGCCGACGGCGACCTTGGCGACGTCGATGACCGCGGAGGAGACCTTGTCGATCGCCACGAGCGCCAGGGCTGCGGCGAAGAGCTGCTGCACCTTGCGGGGGTCCTTGACGAGGCAGCCGGCCACGTAGGTGCCGATGAAGAGCTGCAGGAAGCCCTCGAGCTCGCCGAACCCGCCGAAGCTGCCGAGCAGCAGGTCGGCGATCACGGCCTCGCCGATCGCGACGCCGAGCGCCACCCACAACGGGGTGAGCAGCGCGGCGAGCACCACGGGGATGAAGGCGAAGTAGGCGACCTCGAGCTCCAGCGGTCCGACGGAGAACGAGGGCAGCATGTCCGCGACGATGTCGGCCACGCCGAACAGCGTCATCGACAGCACGAGGATCATGAGCTTCTGGGAGCCGGAGATGCCGTCGGGGTCGTGCACGCGGCGGCGCAGTGCGCCGGCCGCGCTCACGGGGTGGCGGGCGGGGGCGGGGTCTGTGGTCGGCGAGCTGGTCATGGTGGCCTTCCTCGGTCGGATGGTGCTCGTCGTGCGGGTCACCGGCGGGTGCCGGCGCGGGCTACGAGGCCGCGCAGCAGGGCGGCGACCTCGTCGATCTCGGCGACCTGGTGGTCGGGGGTGTGCTCGCCGCCGGCGGGCAGGGCGGCCAGCGCCTCGTCGCCCGTGGAGCCGCCGCGCACCAGCACGACGGTCCCGACCCCGGCGGCGCGGGCGGCGGCGACGTCGCGGTGCGGCTTGTCGCCGACGAACACGGCGCGGGCAGCGTCGGCGTCGAGGGCGGCCAGGGCGGTGCGGACCGTCGTGGGATCGGGCTTGCGGAGCCCGAGCTCGTCGGAGTACACGTGGGCGCCGACCAGGTCGTCGAGTCCGTGCTCGACCAGCTCCTCGCGCACCGCTCGCCCGCACACCGTGTTCGAGACGACGGCGACGGGCACGCCGGCGTCGCGGGCCGCGGTGAGGAGCTCGCGCACGCCGGGTCGCACCGTGGGGGTGGACTTGGTCCGGGCGTAGTCGACCATGAGGGCGTGCGCCTCGGCGCGCAG
Source organism: Isoptericola halotolerans (assembly GCF_003003075.1). Lineage (GTDB taxonomy): Bacteria > Actinomycetota > Actinomycetes > Actinomycetales > Cellulomonadaceae > Isoptericola > Isoptericola halotolerans_A. Next base: position 445,105 of record NZ_PVTX01000001.1, read on the forward strand.
CCAGTGCCGCACGCCCGTTCCGTGGTGCTCGAGCAGCGGCCCGACGAGGTCGACCCAGAACGTCGGCGCGTCGATCTCGGCGACGGCGGTGTCGCCGTCGTCCGCCTGCTCGTTCTGGTCCTTCCAGGCCTTGTGCGCGGCGTGCGCCCGGTCGAGCACGTCGACGGCCTCGTCGGTGCCGGTCGGGTACCCGGCGGCGCTCAGGCCGGCCGCGAGGCGGGCGGCGAACCCTCGCCGCACCACGTCGTCGGGCCGCGAGACGGCGATGACGCCGCCGTGGTCGAGCAGCAGGGCGCTGACGGCCCTGCGGGCGGCGGCTGCCGGCGGTGCCGGTGGCCGGGCCGGGGCGTCCGGTCGGGACTCCGCCAGCAGGCCGGCGAGACCGCGCGGGTCCTCCAGCACGAGGTCCGGCTCCTCGGCCACGGGGAACGGCGGCCGGTCGGTGTGGTGGTCGCGGGTGAGCACGACGGCGCCCGTCCCGGCGCGACGCCCGGCGACGACGTCGCGGTCGAAGGTGTCGCCGACGTACCAGCAGCGGTCCGGCGTGGTGCCCAGGGCGCGGGCGGCGAGCTCGATCATGCCGGGGTGCGGCTTGCGGATGCCGACCTCGTCGGAGTACACCTGCACGGCGAACGCCGAGGCGAGGCCCTGCTCGGCGAGGATCGCCCGGTGCGCGCGGCCGGAGTGGGCGTTGGAGACGATGCCGAGCGGGACGCCGAGCCGGCGCGCGGTCCGCACCAGCTCCCGGACCCCGGGGCGGACGGCGTGGTCGGTCAGCGTGCGCGTGATCGTCTCCTGGAGCTGCCCGGCGGAGCCGGCGAGGACCTCCCGCTCGGCCGCGGTCAGCGGGGAGCCGTAGAACTCGCGCCAGATGGTGCGGTGGTCCAGCTCGGTGGGCTCCAGCAACCGCGAGGAGGCGTTCTTCCAGTCCTTCAGCGCCTTCTTGCCACCCTGCAGCACCGGCAGGAGCTCCGCCGCGGATCGCCGATGGCCGGCACGGGCGAGCGTCGCGGCGACGTGCTCGGCCACGGCCTCGAGGCCGCCGGGGCGCTTGCTGGTGGTCAGCACGACGCCGCCGAAGTCGAGCAGCAGTGCCGCCGGGCGGGTGCGCAGCGCGGGCGCCCCGGTGGTGCCGGGCAGCGTGTCGGGGCGGGCGGTCTCGGGGCTCGGGGCGATCGTCACGACGGCGACGCTAGGGACGGGCAACGTCCGGGCGACGTCGCGGTGGTGGCCTCCCGGTGAACGACGCCGGAACTTCTGGAACGTTCCAGAAGTGCGCCGTCGTCTGCCCGCGCGTCGATGTCGCGCCGTCGCCGTCGGCTGGGCAGGATGGCCGCGTGCCGCCCGCCTCGTCCCGACCACGCCCCACCCTGCTCGACGTCGCCGCCGCCGCCGGGGTGTCGAAGTCCCTCGTCTCCCTGGCGCTGCGCGGTGACGCCGGGGTGTCGGAGCGCACGCGGGAACGCATCCTCGTCGTCGCGGACCAGCTCGGCTACCGGCCGTCGCTCACCGCCCGCACCCTCAAGCAGGGACGGTCCATGCTGCTCGGCGCCGTCATCTCCAGCCTCGACAACCCGTACCACACGGAGATCGTCGCGGCGGTGGAGCAGGCGGCCGAGGCCGCGGGGTTCTCCGTGGTGCTCGCGCACGGGTCCCGGGAGCGCGGACGGCTCGCCGGCCGCGTCCAGCAGCTCCTCGACCTCGGTGTCGACGGGCTCGTCGTCGTCTCGTCATGGGTGCCCGAGGAGGTGCTGGTCACCGCGGCCCGTCGCGCACCGGTCGTCATGGTGGGCCGCACCGCGACCCCGGTGGCCGGCATCGACTCCGTCAACAACGACGACGAGCAGGGCGCGGCGCTCGTCGTCGACCATCTGGTCGCGAGCGGGCACCGGCGCATCGCCCACGTCACGTCGTCGACCCGCCCGGCCGGCATCGCCCGGCGCAGCGGGTACGAGGCGGCCATGCGAGCCGCCGGTCTGGGGGCGGAGGTGCGGGTCGTGCGACCGGAGCCGGCCGCGCTCGACGCCCTGGTGCAGGACGGCACCACGGCGGTGTTCGCCCGCAACGACGTCGAGGCGGTCGACGTGCTGGACCACGCGCTCGACGTGGGGCGGCGTGTCCCGGCCGACCTCGCCGTCGTCGGCTACGACGACACGATGCTCGCCCGGCGGGCCCGCCCCGCTCTGACCACCGTGCAGCAGCAGCGTGACGTCATGGGGACCCGTGCGGTGGCGCTCCTGCGCGAGCGGCTCGACGGGCGGACCGACGACGTCCACGAGGTGCTGGAGCCGCGGCTCGTGGTGCGCGCGTCGGCCTGACCCCCCTCTCACGCTGTGGGTGCACGACACGCCGCTACCCCCGTGGGGATAGCGGCGTGTCGTGCACCCACAGCGGAGGCGCGGGGGCGGTGCGTCAGGCGGTGGTGCAGGTCGCCGTCGGGGCCGTGGTGTTCCCGTTGGAGTACAGCGTGATCCCGAAGCTGTTGCCGTTGCCGTTCGGTGTGGCGGTGAGCGTGCCGGTGGTGCCGGACACGTCCGCGTTCCAGGAGCTCTGCACCGACTGGCCGGACCCGGTGCTGATGGTCACGACCCAGTCGTCGGCGTCGGTGACCTCGAAGGTGGTGTTGAAGCGGTCACCCCACTCGTCGGTCTTCGTCACCGTGACGGTGCAGGCGTCGGCGCCGCCGTCACCCCCGGAGGCGGACGAGCAGGTGGCGGTCGGGGTCGTGGTGTTGCCGTTGGAGTACAGCGTGATCCCGAAGCTGTTGCCGTTGCCGTTCGGCGTGGCGGTGAGCGTGCCGGTGGTGCCGGAGACGTCGGCGTTCCACGAGCTCTGGACGCTCTGCCCGCTGCCGGTACTGATCGTCACGACCCAGTCGTCGGCGCCGCTGACCTCGAAGGTGGTGTTGAACCGGTCGCCCCACGAGTCGGTCTTGGTCGCCGTCACCGAGCAGGTGCCGTCGCCACCGGGGTCCGTGGGCCCGCCGTCGTCCCCGCCGTTGTCGTTGCCGTCACCGCTGTTGAGCTGGTCGAGCACGTAGTTGTACGCGGCCTTCTTGTTGCCGTTGCCGTCGAACAGCAGCGGCGTGCCGGAGGCGCGCCACGAGTCGGTGTCCCGCACGCCCCACACGGTGATGCCCTGGCAGCGGGCGACGGCCATGCAGGCCTGGACCACGCCGCGGTACTGCTCGGCCTGGGAGGTGCCGGAGCCCTCGATGTCGAGCTCGGTGATCTGCACGTCCACGCCCAGGTCGGCGAAGTTCTGCAGGGTCTCGTGGTAGTTGCTCGGCACCGGGTTGCCCGAGTTGAAGTGGGCCTGGAACCCGACGCAGTCGATCGGGACGCCGCGCGCCTTGAAGTCGGCGACCATGTTGTAGACGCCCTGCGTCTTGGCGTGGTTCCAGTTGTCGGTGTTGTAGTCGTTGTAGCAGAGCTGGGCGTTCGGGTCCGCGGCGCGGGCGGCGCGGAACGCGGCCTCGATCCAGTCGTTGCCGGTGCGCTGCAGGTTGGAGTTGCGGCGGGCGCCGGACGAGCCGTCCGCGAACGCCTCGTTCACCACGTCCCAGGAGTGGATCTTGCCGCGGTAGTGGGTGGCGACCTCGGTGACGTGGTTGAGCATCGCCTGGCGGAGCTGCTGCCCCTCCATGTTCTGCATCCAGCCCGGCTGCTGCGAGTGCCACGCCAGAGCGTGCCCGCGGACCTGCTTGCCGTTGCTGAGCGCCCAGTTCACGATCTGGTCGCCGCTGCTGTAGTTGAACTGGTTCTGCGACGGCTCCGTCGCGTCCATCTTCATCGCGTTCTCGGTCGTGATCATGTCGAACTCACGGTTCGCGATGTTCATGTACTGCTGGTCGTTCATCCGGCCGGCGGCGATCGCCGTGCCGAAGTAGCGGCCGGACTCGGCCGCGGCGTCCTGCAGGGTGGAGCCGGCCGCCTGGGCGGAGCCGACGCCGATGCCGGTGGTGATCACCAGCGCGGCGAGGGTGGAGAGCGCGGCGGTGCGCCGCCTCGTCGTGCTTCTCGAGAGTGGTGCTCGGGTCATCGTTGATCCTGCCTCCCTGGGCGGACCCACGCTGGTCCGCCCTGTCGAAAAGGATTTCGAGATTCGACCGTAGCGGGCCGACCAGGTCTTCGCAATCGTTTTCGAGAAACTGGACGACGCCGCACGCTGCCCGGTTGCCCCGGACATCTCACCTGATCAGGGCCGGGAGCGCCCTGAGGTGTGCGTCCGGCTCAGAGCCCGGTGCGTCCGTCGATGCACTCGCGCAGCAGGTCGGCGTGGCCCATGTGGCGGGCGTACTCCTCGACCATGTGGATGATGACGTCGCGCACCTCCACGGTGCCGCCGTCGAACGGGACCTCGCGGTCCAGCTCCTCGTGGATCATCTGCTCGTCCGCGGCGTCCACGGCGGCGTGCCACGCCTCCCAGGCCTCGTCGGCGCACTCCTCGGTCGGGTAGACCTCGTCGAAGTCGACGTCCGCGGCGCGCGCCCGCTCGAACGGTCCGGGCGCGGCGGTGCCCTGGAGGACACGGGTGAACCAGTGGTGCTCAGCGTTCGCGAGGTGGCGCACCAGCCCCAGCAGGGACAGGTTCGACGGCGGCACGCTGCGCCGCGAGAGCTGCTCGGCGTCCAGGCCCTCGCACTTCATGACCAGCGTCATGCGGTACCGGCACAGGTACTCCCAGAGGGTCTCCTTCTCACCGACCGGGTCGATGCCGGTCGTCCGCGGGTCCTGCTCGGGTGCGACCCACATACCCGTCATCGTTGCGCTCACCCGCACAATCTGGCGGTCGACGGGCACCCAGGTCAAGGTCGCGAAGGCAACGATCTGGACACCTTCGGCGTGTCATTGGGTAGCCTTCGCCAACATGAGGCGGATCACAGCGAACGACGAGGCGCTGCCGCCCGCCGACGGTTCTTCCGTCGCCCCAGGTCAGACTGGCTTTCCGTTCGGTCCGGTGCCGACAGGTGGGGACGACGGCGCTGCCGCCGGAGACGCGCCGGCCGATCCGGGCAACCCGCCACCGGCCGCTCCCTGGGCCACGCCGCCGGCCTCGCCCGCGCCGCCCTGGGCGAGCGCCGTCGTCCCCACCGCGGCACCCGCGCTCGACGACGTCCTCGACGGCACGGCGGACGTCGCCGGGACCTTCCGCGACACGGACCGCAAGCCCCGCAAGACCAAGGGCGCCAGGGACAAGTCCAAGAGGTCGTCGCGCCGCACGTCCCGCACGAGCCGGACGAGTCGGGAGACCGACTCCGGCGCCGGCGACGACGCGCCCCTGCCTGCACAGCTCGGGGGCGCCCCGGGGGGCGCAGCGCCCGACGCCCCGCCGTCGCGGCCGTCACGAACGTCGCGCTCCTCCCGGCGGCCCGCGACCCGCCGCGGCGGCGAGCCCCCCGCAGGTTCCGCCGTCGTGCAGGACCTCACGGCGCGCGCCCGGTCGGCGGCCACGGCGCTCCCGCGCCGGAAGGCCACCGGCTTCTTCGCCCGCAGGGCCACGCTGTTCGTCGCCGGCGCAGCGGCGCTGCTCGCCGGGGTGGGGGCCGGCGCGGCGGTCGACCTGGTGCGCGGCGGTGCGGAGACGAGCACCGACGTCGCGACCGCCGCCGTCGTGTCGCCGGAGGTGTGCGCCGCCGCCCAGGTCGCCTGGTCGCGGGCCGCGTCCGCCCAGGTCCGCATGGACGCCGAGTCGCCGCGGTCGCTGCGCACGGGGTTCGTCGGTGCGCGGGACTACCTCAGCAAGGTGGACCCGCCCGCCGCGGTCATCACCGACTGGGCGACCGTCCTGACGTACGTGACGGCCGCGGCGGACGCGGCACAGGAGGCGGAGGACGGCGAGGTCGGCGAGGCCGTCGCCGGTGCGCTGCAGGAGCACGACACCGCGGCGATGACCGCGGCCTCCCAGCGCATCACGGACTACCTGGGCGCCGACTGCGCGCCCGACGCGCCCTGACGCGCCCTGCTCGCCGGAACTTCGTCCCGACTCGCCCGGTCTGCCCCGTGAGACGTCTCACGAGATTCCGCCTGGATTTCCCGCGCGCGCGACGCGTAGGCCACCATGGTGGGATGCTGCCTCTCCGTCTGCGCACCCGCCGCACCGCCGCCGCCGTCGCGGTCGCGCTCGCCGCCGGGACGGTCGTCGGTGCCTGCAGCTCGTCCGAGGGCTCGCCGCAGGCGGCCTCCGAACCGGCTCCCGCCATCTCGATCGAGTCCGACCTCTCGATGGGCACCGGCGACGGGAACGAGCCTTCCCCGGGCCTCAGCGAGGAGTGCGTCGCGCTCCAGGAAGCCTGGGCCGAGACCAACCGCGCCCTGGCCGGGGTCGACGAGGAGCACCCGCGGCTGCTGGTCGCCGGGATCCGGGCGGCCCACCGCTCCATCAGCTCGGTGGAGGACACCGCCGAGGTGCCCGGCTGGGACGGGATGACCGCCTACCTGGACAAGGCCGTCGGCGCCTTCGAGGACGTCGACCCCGACGACGACCAGGCGGTCGCCTCGGCGATGACCCTGGCCGTCTCCGACGTGGACACCGCGCGGGCCACCACGGCCCACGCGTCCGTGACCGAGTACCTCGACGCCGGGTGCCGCGGATGACCTCTGCGCCCGCACCGTCCGGGGACCTCGGGCAGGTCGAGGCGCTGCGGTCGGCGCTGGAGTCCTCCGGCTTCACGGTCGACGGCGTCGAGGACCTGCTGGGCGACGTCGCCTCCGCCGCGCTGCACCGCGAGCAGGCCCTGCCCGCGCGCCGCGTGGTGGCCGGGCTCGACGACGCCCGCGCGACGCTCACCGCCCTCTTCCTGCTGGGCGACGACGTCTCGCGCGCCGCGCTGGATGCCGCGCTGCCCGGGGTGGGGGCCGACGGCGCCGCGCGGCTCGGGCTGGTGCGTGCGGCCGGCCAGGACCCGGTGGACCCCGTGCGCGCCGTCGTCGACCTGCGCCCCTACGCCGCCACCGACGCGACCGGTCCGGTCGGGTGGTGGCTGGCGAGCGACCTCGGCGAGGCCGTGACGGGGCGCCGGCTCGCGGGCGACCACGTGCTCGGCGCCGGTGGGGCGGCCCTGACGCTCGCTCAGGTCACGGTGCGCGAGCGCGTGGGCCGTGTGCTGGACCTCGGTACGGGCTGCGGCATCCAGGCGTTGCACGCCGCCCGGCACGCCCGCACGGTCGTCGGCACGGACATCTCGCACCGTGCGCTCGGGTTCGCGCGTTTCAACGCCGCCCTGAACGCGCCCGGCGCCGACCTCACCCTGCGCCACGGCTCGATGCTGGAGCCCGTCGCCGGCGACCGGTTCGACCTGGTGGTCTCCAACCCGCCGTTCGTCATCACGCCGCGCACCGGTGCCGCCGGCGCCACCGTGTCCGCGGCGCTCGGCGACTTCGAGTACCGCGACGGCGGACGGGCCGGGGACGACCTCGTGCGCGACCTCGTCACGGGCGTCGGCGCCGTCCTCGCTCCCGGCGGGGTGGCGCAGATGCTCGGGAACTGGGAGCACCGCCGCGGGGAGCCGTGGACGGAGCGGGTGGGTTCCTGGCTCGACGACTCCGGCCTGGACGGTTGGGTCGTCGAGCGTGAGCTGCTCGACCCGGCGGAGTACGCCGAGACGTGGATCCGGGACGGGGGCACCACCCGGGCACGTGAGCCGGCCGCGTGGGACGCGGCCTACGGTGCCTGGCTGGACGACTTCGCCTCCCGCGACGTCGAGGCCGTCGGCTTCGGCATCGTCACGCTGCGCCGTCCGGCAGGGGCGGCCGACGGCGGCACGGGCGACGGGCGCGTCACGCTGCGGCGGCTCGAGGAGCACCACGGCTCCCTGCGGCAGCCGCTCGGCGGGCACCTCGCCGCGTCGCTCGCCGCGCACGACTGGCTGGAGCGCCACGACGACGACGCGCTGGCCGCGCAGCGCCTGGTCGTGGCGGGCGACGTCACCGAGGAGCGGTACCTGTCGCCGGGCGCGGCCGACCCGAACGTGATCGTGGTGCGCCAGGGTGACGGTCTGGGCCGCGGCGTCCAGGCCTCGACCGGCCTCGCGGCCTTCGTGGGCGTGTGCGACGGCGAGCTGACGGTCGGCCAGACCGTGGGTGCGCTGGCAGCGCTGCTGGACGTGCCGCCGTCGGACCTCGCGGCCGAGCTGCTGCCCGCCGTGCGCGGACTGGTCCGCGACGGCTTCCTCGGCCCCGCCTGAGCGGTCGGCCCGCTCAGGCCGGCGTGAGGTACGGGTCGGCCCAGGCGCTGATGATGCGGGCCGCGCGCTGGGCCTGGCCCGGCCTGGTCAGCAGGTGGTTCGAGCCCTCCAGCGAGACGAAGCTGCGGGGGTGGCGCGCGGCGCGGAAGATCTCGCTCGCGTTGTCGATCCCCACCGTGTTGTCCGTGGGGGAGTGCATCACCAGCAGCGGCAGGCCGAGCTCCGGGATGCGGTGCGCGAGGTCCGCGGCGCGCACGTCCTCGACCATCCCGCGCTTGAGGTTGAGGCGCTTGCCCCCGACCTGCCAGACGGCGTTGCCGCTCTCGAGGACCTGGTCGACGAGGTCGTCGTAGTGGTGCTCGGCATGGCTCGGGTCGAACGGTGCGCACGCGGTGACGACGGCGCGGGCGTCGGGGATCTCCGGCGCCGCGGCGATGGCGGCCGCCCCACCCCACGAGTGCCCCGCCACGAGGCTCACCGGGGTGCCGCGCGCGGCCATGAGCTCGGCCGCGAACACGGTGTCCGCGACCTTCACGGTGAACGACCCGTCGCCCCAGTCGCCCTCCGAGTCGCCGAGCCCCAGGTTGTCGTAGCGCAGCATGCCGATGCCCTCGGACGCGAGCTGCTTGCAGATCCGCGCCGCCGCCGGGGAGTCCTTGCCGAGCGTGAACCCGTGGACGAACAGTCCCCAGCCGCGCACCTCGCCCGCCGGCTCGTCGATGATCCCGGCCAGCTGCGGCCCCGTGCTGGACGCGAACGTCACGCGTTCTGCCATCGTGCTCCCTCTCGTCGGTACCGTGGGGCCAGTGTGCACACGGCACGTGTCTCGCGCGCACGGCGGTCCGCTCCGGAGCGCCGGGCCGGGCCGCTGTGACCAAGGGACCATCCCACAGATGCTCTGACGGAGATATCTTCTCGGTATGGAGATCGACCTCCGGCACCTGAGGCTGGTGACCGTCGTCGCCGAACAAGGCAGCGTGACGAAGGCGTCCGCGGCCCTCGGCATGGCGCAGCCGGCCCTGTCCGCACAGCTCAACCGCATCGACCAGGCCCTCGGCGGCCCCGTGTTCGTGCGCGACCGGCACGGCACGCGCACCACCCCGCTGGGCGAGCTCGTGCTGCGGCACGCGCGCGTCCTGCTGCCCGCGATGGAGGCATTCCACGACGACGTGCGCCGCCACGTGCTCGCGCGGCCCGACACCGCCACGTCGCTGCGCGTGGGGACCGTCTCCACCGTCCTGGGCGGGATCTTCCTCAACCGGCTGCGCGCCGACCTCGCCGGCGTCACCGTCACGTCCTTCACGTCCTGGTCGGCGGACGCGGCGGCGGTGCGGCTGGCCGACGGCACGCTCGACGTCGCGCTGGTCGGTGCGTGCGGTGACGCCGTCCTGCCCACCGAGGGCGGCGTGGAGTGGACGCGGCTGCGCACCGACCCGGTGTTCGTGCTGCTGCCGGAACACCACCGGCTCGCGGGCGACGACGAGGTGCCGCTGGGTGAGCTCGCCGAGGAGAACTGGCTGTCCGCGCCCGGGGACGGCTGCTTCGAGCGGTGCTTCGTCACCGCCTGCGCCCGCTCCGGGTTCACACCCCGCGAGGTCAGCGAGACCGAGCGCGCGTCCGCCGTCGAGCAGGTCAAGGGCGGGCACGCGATCGCGCTCGTGCAGCCGCTGCTCCTCGACCTGCCCGGCGTCCGTGCGGTCGCCCTCGAGGGTGAGCCGCTGCGCTGGACGCAGTACGTGGCCTGGCGCGGGGACGCCGCGGAACGGTTCGACGTGGACGTCGTGCGCGCGGCCGCCGTCTATGCCCACGCAGAGGCCGTGCGCCGCACCCCCGCCTACGAGCGCTACGTGATCGCGCAGGGTTCGGCTCCCTAGGAGCTCTTCCGCGGCGGCCGGGCGGGGCGCTACGGTGCCCTGCGTGTCGCGACGACGAGGGCCCAGCACCAGCCTGCGTCAGCTGGTCGCGCTCCTGGTCACCTTCGCCGTCGGGGTGGCGCTGGTCCTCGCGACGGCACTGCTCGCCCCGGACGTGCTGCGGATCGACGACTACCGGGGAGCCGGCACCTCGGCGGCATCGGCTGCCGGGACGGAGGTGCTGGTGCAGGCCGCGGTCCGGGGTGGGTCCGGCAGCGCGAGCACGGAGGGCAGTGACAGCGGTTCGAGCCCGCAGGAGTCCGCAGGTGTCGCGGCGGACGACGAGCCCGAGTCAAAGCAGCCGGCCGACGAGGCCGACGAGCCCGCGACGAAGGAGCCGGCCGACGAGCCCGACGATCCCGCGACAAAGGAGCCAGCCGACGAGCCCGACGGGTCCGACGCGGTGGACGGCGGCGCGGCGAGGTCTCCGGGCGCGAGCGACGGCGTGGCCGCCCGCGTCCTGGCACTCGTCAACACCGAACGCGCTGCTGCGGGTTGCAGCGACCTGCGTGCGGACCCGGCGCTGGACGACCTCGCGCTGGCCCACTCCCGGGACATGGCCGACCGTGGGTTCTTCGACCACACGAACCCCGAGGGGCTGAGTCCTTGGGACCGCGCCGACGCCGCGGGGGTGCCGGGCGTCGGCGCCGAGAACCTCGCCCGCGGCCAGCCGGACGCCGAGGCCGTGGTCGCGGCGTGGATGGACAGCCCGGGTCACCGCGCCAACATCCTGAGCTGCGACCTCGTCCGGCACGGGCTGGGGATGCAGGCCGGTGCGGGCGGCCCGTGGTGGACCCAGGTGTTCGGACGCTGACGCAGTGCCCGTCGCCGGGCAGGATCGATCAGCCGATGATGACGGCGGACTCGGGACGGCGGTAGAACTTGTGACGCGACCGCAGGGCCAGGCCCGTGCCGAGGGTGATCGGGCCGAGGCGCCCCAGGAACATCAGTACGGTCAGGAGCACCTGGTGCCAGCCGGCAAGATCGGCGGTGACGCCGGTGGACAGGCCCGTGGTGGTGAAGGCGGAGATCACCTCGAACAGCACGCGGTCGAGGGGCAGCACCGTCGGTGACACGGACACCGTGATGGCGAGCGTGGTGACCACGACGGCGGCCACGCCGACGAGCGCGACGGTCAGCGCCTGCCGCTGCGTCGCCCGGGCGATCCGCCGGTCGAAGGCGGTGACGTCGGGGTCGCCACGCAGCTCGGACCAGATGATGAACGCGAGCACCGCGAAGGTGCCGACCTTGACGCCGCCCGCCGTGCCGGCGCTGCCACCTCCGATGAACATGAGCATGTCCGTGAAGAACCAGGAGCCGTGGTTGAGCTCGGAGGTGTCGATCGAGTTGAAGCCCGCGGTGCGCGGCATGACGGACTGGGTGAAGGCGGCGAGCAGCTTGCCGGGGACGCTCAGCGGGCCGAAGGTCTGCGGGTTCGCCCACTCCACCACGAGGAAGAAGACGGTGCCGACCGTCAGCAGCACCGCCGTCGTCCCCAGGGTGAGGCGGGCGTGGATGCTCCAGCGCGCCGGGTCGCGCAGCGCCGATCGCCGGTTGTCGCCGCGCCGCGTGCGCGACAGCCGCCACAGCTCGAGCAGCACGGGGAAGCCGAGACCGCCGACGATGACGGCCGCACAGATCGGCAGGCAGATCCACGGGTCGCTCACGAACCGCATGAGCGAGTCGCCGTAGATCGAGAAGCCGGCGTTGTTGAAGGCGGACAACGAATGGAAGATCCCCGACCACGCGGCGTGCCGGAACGTCTCGCCGTAGCCGATCATGAGGCGGACCGTGAGGACCACGGCCAGGACGAGCTCCGCGACCACGGTGAAGCGCAGCGCGCCCAGCATGACCTTCTTGACGTCACCGAGCCCCACGGTGTGCGTGGACTCGGCGGCGACCATGCGGGTGCGGAGCCCCAGGCGTCGGGAGAGCAGCAGCCCCAGCAGCGAGGCGACGGTCATGACCCCGAACCCGCCGATCTGGATCAGGACGAGGATCACGCCCTGGCCGAACGGGGTCCAGAAGGTCTCCGTGTCGACGACGACGAGCCCGGTCACGCAGGCCGCGGAGGTCGCGGTGAAGAGCGCCTCGACGAAGCTGGCGCGCTGGCCGGTGGTCGAGATCGGCAGCAGGAGGAGCGCGGTACCGATCGCGATGGCCGAGAGGAACCCGAGCGTCACCACCTGTGCGGGTCGGCGTCGCAGGCTGGCGGGAGAGGGGCCCTCGGCGCGGGGGTCCCGCCGGAGTGGCAGGTGCACGAGCAGACAGTCTTGCACGCCCCCGGTCGGTGTGGCGGGCGGGGCGGACCGCCGGGGGACGGGCCTGGCCCGATGGCCGACGCCGTGCCTCACCACCGGAGGCTCGGGCCACCTAGTCGGCTGGTCGCTCCGCGACCTCCATGGCGGACTTCGTGCCGGCACGGGCGCCATGGAGCACGCATCCGATCATCGCGAGGCATCCCAGGAGCGCCCCGCCGGCCAGGAACGCCGGGGATACCTGGAAGAGCGCGAACACCGCAGTCGCCATCGAGGTGTACCCGGCGAGCGCGGTCGGCCGTTCGGCACGGACATGAGCAGCCAGCCACGCGTCGTCGCTCGCCAGAGTGCTCGGGTTGCGGATGCCTGCGAGCTGGTTCCGCCCCAGACGTCCTGAGGCCGTGGCGTGGGCTACGTGGACGAGCAGGACTCCCGAGCCGAGCATGACGACGAACAGCAGGATCCTCATGGCCACCAGCTCGTCCATGACCCAACCCTAGCCAGACGAACCGCGCAGACCCGGCTCGTCCACAGGGCCTAGAACATGTGTTCGAAAGTTGGTAGGTTCAAACCATGACGACGCAGACCGCCGGCCCGCTCCCCGCCTTGGCTCCGGCCCCGGCGGACCGGCCGGCCGTGCACGCGGACGTCGAGATGTCCCGCCTCGACCACCTGCTCGACGCGCTGGCCGAGGTGCAGGCTGCGATCGGCACCCTGGAAGGGCGTCGCGCCGTCCTGCTGGCCGAGGCCGCCCAGCTCGCCGAGCGGGCAGAGGCCCGGCTGGTGGACGACGGCGGGACGGCCGCGCGTGCGACGTCGTCCCGGCGTCAGGAGCTCGCCCGCCGGGCCGTCGTCGCCGAGGTCGCGACCGTGCTGCACGTGGGCGAGCACGCGGCCGGAACGCTGTGCGACCACGCCGATGCTCTGCGCGCCAAGGCTCCGCGCACGTTGGCGCTGCTGTCGGCGGGCCGGTGCTCCTGGGCGCACGCCGCGCGCGTCGCCCGGCACGTCGCCGACCTGGACGAGGGCGACGCGCGGCGTGTGGAGGAGTCGGTCGCTCCTGCACTGACGACGAGCACCCCCGGGCAGGTCGATGCACGGGCCCGCCGGGCACGGGAGAACGTCCATCCTGAACCTGTCGAGGTGCGGCACGCTCGGGCCGTCGAGGCCCGGGGCGTCTACCTCGACGACGGCCGCGACGGCATGGCGTGGCTGTCGGCGCACCTGCCCGCGGTGGTGGCGCACGCCGCCTACGACAGGCTGACCCGCACGGCGACCGGCCTCCGTGGCGACAACAGGTCGCTCGGCCGGAGCCAGGGGATGGCCGATGCCTTCGCCGCGCTGCTGCTCGACGACGGCACGCTCGACCGCACGTGCGTGCCCACTCCCGCCCGGCCCGCCCTGAGCGTGCCCGACGTGACCGAACCGCCCGGACCCGCAACGTCATCGACGATTCCTGCGCTGGCTGCACTGGCGAGGTCCATCCGACCGCGCGTGACGGTGACCGTGCCGGTGCTGACCCTCCTGGGTGCCGCCGACGTGCCGGGCGAGCTCGACGGCTACGGTCCGGTCGGCCCCGAGGTCGCCCGGGAGCTGGCCGAGCTGGCGCCGTCGTGGCGCCGTGTGCTGACGCACCCCGAGACGGGGGTTCCGCTGTCGGTCGGGCGCGAGTCGTACACGGTGCCGTCCGCGCTGAGGGCGGCCCTCGCACGGCGCGACGAGACCTGTCGCTTCCCGGGCTGCGGTGTCGCTGCCCACCGTGCGGACCTCGACCACACCACCGACTGGGCAGCAGGCGGAACCACCAGCGCGGACAACCTGGCCCACCTGTGTCGTCGGCACCACGTGCTGAAGCACCAGACGGGCTGGTCGGTGCGCCGGGTGGCACCCGACGAGGCCGGGGGTGAGGGCGCCACCGGTGATCGACCGGGACTGGGCGGCACGCTCGAATGGACGTCGCCGACGGGTAGGCGGCACGTGACCCGCCCGGACGGCCGTCCGCCCGCCAGCATCCATCGGTCCGCCCCGGAGCCTCCGGTGCCACCGGGTCCCGAGCCGCCGGCCCCGCCGGATGTTGAGCCCCTCACCTCGCCAGATCCGCAGAGGCTGGCATCGCCGGGTCCCGTGCCGCCGGCCCCGCCGGATGCTGAGCCCCTCACCTCGCCAGGTCCTGAGGCGTCAGCCGTGTCCGGCGCGACGCCGCCGCCCCAGGACTTCGGTAAGCCACCGTTCTGAGAGTGGCAGTGCGCGCTCAGCGCGACAGCGCCGCCAGCAGCCGGAAGGCCGCCAGTGCCACGCTCCGGCCGTGGTTGGTCAGCACGACGACGGCGTCGCCGGCGGCCGGCCGGAGGCACAGCGCCGAGCGGAACCCGCCGGTGCCCCCGCTGTGCCAGATCACCAGGTCGCGCCCGCGGCGTCGCTCGGCCTCGCTCACCGTGCGCTGCCAGGCGAGGCCGATGCGCGGGCCGTGCTCGGCCATGGCGAGCCGTACCGCTTCGCCGAGCTCACCCGGCGGAGGGTCGAGGTGCGCCCGCGCCCAGCCCAGGAGGTCGGTGGCCGTCGAGTGCAGGGCTCCGGCGCCGGGCAGGGCGCCGAGATTCCACGGGGCCGCCGGGGTGCGCCGCCGGTGGTGCCCGACGGCGGCACGAGCGGCCTGCTCGGACGTCGCGCGCTCGCTGGTCCCCGTGTCGGCGAGGGCCAGCGGTTCGGTGGCGTCGCGGGCCACCAGCTCCGCGAACGGGAGGCCGGCGTGCCGGGCGAGGGCGATGCCGAGCAGGCCGAAACCGCTGTTCGAGTAGGCCTGGCGGCCGGTGCCGGGGGTACGCCGGAGCCTGCCCGAGCGGATCGCGCCGAGCAGCGCCTCCTCCGAGTGGTCGCGGTACGGGTCCAGGCCGCGGTATGCGTCGAGGGTGCCGCGCAACATCGGCACGTGGACGCGCGGCAGGCCGGACGTATGGGTGGCGAGGTGCCGCAGCGTCACCGGTGTGCCGCCGCGGCCGAGGTCCGCGACCTCCGGGACCAGGTCCCCGACCGGCACGTCGAGATCGAGCTGGCCTGCCGCCACGGCACGGGCCAGCGCCAGACCGGTGAAGGTCTTGGTGATCGAGCCGATCTCGAACCTCGTGAGCGCGTCCGGGGTGCCGCCGTCGGGCAGGGACGTGCGACCGGTGCCGCGCACCGTCATGGTGCCGTCGGGTGCGAGGTGCCCGACGACGACCCCGACGCGGCGGCGGGCCAGCCGGCCGGCGGCATGTTCGAGGAGCTCGGCGGCGTCGCTCACGGTGCCGGCGGCAGGTGCTCGGCGCCCCGCAGGACGGCGGCGAGGATCGCCTCGATGGCGAAGGCGGTGGACTCCGGCAGGGAGACGACCTCCGGGTCGAGCAGCCACTGGGTCTGCAGGCCGTCCATGACGCCGATGACGGCGCTCGCGGCCCGTTCGGAGTCAGCGAGGGGCACCTCGACGCCCCGGTCGTGGGCCACCTCGCGCAGGGCTGCGGCGATCTCGGTGCGCAGCACCTCGAAGCGGTGCCGGACCCGGTCGGCGGCGGGGTGCCCGTCGGTGACCGCCTCACCCGTGAGGACGGAGTAGGCCTGGACGATGCCGCGGCGGTCGGTGTTGAGCCGGGCGGTCTTGAGCAGGTGGCGGAAGAGCTCCAGGCCACCGGGGATGTGCTTGCCCTCGAGATGCTCGACGTCGACGCGGTCGCGGTACTCGAGCACCTCCCAGAGCAGCTTGTCCTTGCTGCCGAAGTGGTGGAGCACCCCTGCGTGGGTGATGCCCACCTGGTCGGCGACGTCGGCGAGCGAGCCCGCCCGGAAGCCCTTCGACCCGAAGACACGCGTGGCCGCGGCGAGGATCTCCTCGCGGCGCTCGGCGCGCGGGACGCGGCGGGCGCGCGGGGGCTGCGAGACGTCAGTCATGTCGTCACCATACTGTGACCTGGACTACTTACTGACTAGTCAGTAAGTGTGCTCTACTGGGCGTCGATGTCACCGCAGACAGGAGCAACCCGCGTGTCGATGCAGACCGTGCCCAGCAGCAGCACCGCTGTCGAGAACGGCCTCGAGAACGGCCTCGAGCACGATCTCGAGGCAGCACTCGACGCGCTCGTCGCGCGTCTCACCACCGCCGAGAAGACCGGCCTCGTCGTCGGCGCCGACATGTGGTCCACCCGCCCGCTCGCGCGGATCGGTCTCGAGCCGGTCGTGATGTCCGACGGACCCGTCGGGGTGCGCGACCCCCTCGGCGGCGGCACGTCCGCGATGCTCCCCGCACCCTCCGCGCTCGCCGCCACCTGGGACACCACGTCCGCCCGCCGGGTGGGCAGCCTCTTCGCCGCCGAGGCCCGCCGCCACGGCGTCCACGTCGTCCTGGCCCCGCAGGTCAACCTGCAGCGCACGCCGGTGGGCGGCCGCCACTTCGAGTGCTACAGCGAGGACCCGCACCTGACGGCGGAGCTCGCCGTCGCCGTCGTCGGCGCCGCGCAGGAGGACGGCGTGGCCATGTGCGTCAAGCACTACGTCGCCAACGACTCCGAGACCGACCGCACGCGCTACCTCGCCCGCGTCGACGCCCGCACCTTGCGCGAGGTCTACCTGGCACCCTTCGAGCGGCTCGTCGGGGCCGGGGCCTGGAGCGTGATGGGCGCGTACAGCGGCATCGACGACGGCGCCACCGCCGCGCCCGCCCTCGAGCACCGTCCCCTGCTGACCGGCGTCCTCAAGCAGGAGTGGGGCTTCGACGGTCTCGTCGTCTCGGACTGGGTCGCCACGCAGTCGGTCGCCGCCGCCGTGCGCGGCGGCCTCGACCTCCAGATGCCCGGTCCCGACGGCGCGTGGGGAGACGGCCTGGACGCCGCGCTCGCGGGCGGCGAGATCGAGGAGGCCGAGCTCGACGACAAGGTCCGGCGCCTGCTGCGGCTCGCCTTCCGCGTCGGCCGGCTGACGCTGCCCGACGGCGGCACCCCGGACGGAGGACCGGCCCGCGTCACGCCCGGGTCGCCGGCACCGACGGGATCCGCACCGACGGGATCCGCACCCGGGGCATCCGCGCCGGGTTCGCCGGGGGACCGCGCGAGGTTCCTGCGCGAGCTGGCCGCCCGTGCCGCCGTCGTGCTCAAGGACGATGCCGGCCTGATCCCGCTGCCCGGCGTCGAGGAGGGCGTCCCGCTGCGGGTCGCGCTGCTCGGTGCGTCCGCCGTGGACCCGTTCTTCCAGGGTGGCGGCTCCTCGTTCGTGGTGCCCGAACGGCTGTCCTACCCCGCCGAGGCGCTCGCCGACGCCCTGCCCGCGGGCTCCCACCTCGACGTGGTCGCGGGCTCGCGTGCCCTGCGCAACCCGGCTGCGCTCGACGTCGGCCGCTGCACGGACCCTCTGACCGGAGCACCCGGCATCCGCGTCGAGCTGCTCGACGCGGCGGGAGAGGCCCGGCGCGCCGAGGTGCGCACCACCTGGGACGGCTGGTACGGCGAGGTCGGGCCCGAGGACGCCAGCCTGCGGCTCACCGCACGCGTCGACACGAGCGAGCTCGGAGCCCACGAGCTGGGTGTCGGCACCGTCGGCGTGCACCGCGTCACCGTGGACGGGCGGCTCGCCTCCGCGGGCGACGTCGTCGCGACCGAGGACGTCATCCTCGCCTCGACGCACAACCACCCGGTGGCCGGGACGGTGGCCGTCACGGGACCGACCACCGACCTCGTCGCCGAGCTGCAGGTGGTCCACCCCGTCGGCTACGACCGGTTCGTCCGGGCCGAGATCGTGCACCGCCGCCCCGGCCCGCGCGCCGAGGAGGAGCTCCTCGCCGCCGAGGCCGCGGCGCGCGCCGCGGACGTCGCCGTCGTCGTCGTCGGCACCACCCACGAGGTCGAGTCCGAGGGCTTCGACCGGACCGACTTGCACCTGCCCGGCAACCAGGACGAGCTCGTCCGGCGGGTGGTCGCCGCCAACCCGCGCACCGTCGTCGTCGTCAACGCCGGCGCCCCGGTGCTGCTGCCCTGGCTCGAGGAGGTGCCCGCCGTCGTGTGGGGCTGGCTCGCCGGGCAGGAGGCGGGGGCGGCTCTGGCCGACGTGCTCACCGGCGTCACCGAGCCGTCCGGACGCCTGCCCTGGACCCTGCCGGCGCGGGCCGAGGACGTGCCGGTGCCGCACGCCGTCCCGGTCGGTGGGGTCGTCGACTACGCAGAAGGCCTCGACGTCGGCTACCGCGCCTGGGAACGGCACGGCGAGCCGGCCGGCGGCCCGCGGCCCGCGGCGCCCTTCGGCCACGGCCTCGGGTGGACCACGTGGGACTACGAGTCGGCCGCGCCGGACGGCGGGAGCCGCCTGGCCGCCGCCGACGAGGACGTGCAGGTCCGCGTCCGGGTGCGCAACACCGGACGCCGGACCGGGCGCGAGGTCGTCCAGGTGTACGTGGAGCCGCCGCCCGGCACCGCGCAGGGCGACCCGGCGCGCCCCGTGCGCTGGCTGGGCGGCTTCGCCGTCGTCGACGCCGGACCGGGCGAGGCCGCCGAGGCGGTCGTGACCGTCCCCCGCCGCGCGCTGCAGGTCTGGGACGCCTCGGCCGGCTGGACCACCCCGCCCGGCACGTACCGGCTCCGCGCGGGCCGGTCGGTGCGCGACCTGCGCCTGGACGTGGACCTGCACGTCGACGCGTGACCCTCCGACGACCCCGACGACCCCGAAGAAGACCCGAGAAGAAGACTCGTGCAAGGAGGCACACCGTGAGTATTCGCAAGCTGTCGACGGCCGTCGCCGGCGCCGCCGTCGTCGCCCTGCTGGCGACCGCGTGCGGCGGTGGCGGCACCACCGCCACCGACGACCCGGACGCCCGGACAGGAGGCGGCACCGGAGAGGTCCTGACCGTCGGCATGCCGAACGGGACGCAGACCGAGAACCAGTCGCCCTTCGCGACCGGTTCGGCCGCCCTGTCCCTCGGCTACGCGTTCGTGATCTACGAGCCGCTCATGATGCTCAACGACGCCCGCCCCTCCGAGGAGCCGCAGCCCTGGCTCGCCGACTCCATCGACTGGAGCGACGACTACACGCAGGCGGTCATCACGCCGCACGAGGGGATCACCTGGTCCGACGGCGAGGAGTTCGACGCCGAGGACATCGCGTTCTCGATCCAGCTCCGCCAGGACTTCGAGGGCATCAACACCTCCGCCCTGCCGATCGAGGCGGTCGAGTCCGACGGCTCGACAGTGACCGTGTCGTTCGCGTCGCCGCAGTTCGTCAACCAGGCCAAGCTCGCGGACATGCTCGTCGTGCCCGAGCACCTCTGGGCCGACGTCGAGGACCCCACCACCTTCACCAACACGGAGCCGGTGGGCACCGGCCCGTACACGCTCGAGTCCTGGACACCGCAGGCCGCCACCCTGGTGGCACGGGACGACTACTGGGGCGGCGACCTGGCGGTGCCGGAGATCCGCTACTCGTCGTACAACGACAACAACGCCCTGACGACGGCGCTCACCACGGGCGAGGCCCAGTGGGGCTGGACGTTCATCGCCGACTACGAGAACGTCTACATCGCCCAGGACCCGGAGCACTACCACCAGTACGCCGCCGCCGGGCTCGGCATCGACGCGCTGTTCCTCAACCTGGAGGAGAAGCCGTTCGACGACGTCGCCTTCCGCCGGGCGCTCAACATGGCCATCGACCGGGGTTCCCTCACCGAGGTCGCCACCTCCGGCGTCAACCCGCCGATCACGAGCGTCACGGGCCTGCCCCTGCCGGCCGGCGAGGATTTCGTGAGCGACGAGTACGCGGGCCAGGAGTACGCCGTCGACGTCGAGGGTGCCAAGGCGCTGCTCACCGACGCCGGCTACACCGGGGTCGGGGAGAAGCTCGTGGACCCGGACGGTGAGCCCGTCGCGTTCGAGCTCACCAACCCGGCCGGCTGGAACGACTACCTCACCGCGCTGGACCTCATCAAGAACGCGGCGGCCGAGCTCGGCGCCGAGGCCACCGTCCAGCCGGCGAACGCCGACGGCTGGTTCGCGGACATCATCCCGCCGGGCAACTTCGACGCCACGCTGCACTGGACCGACGGCGGCGCCACGCCCTGGGACCTGTACGCCAACCTCATGGACGGCGCCCAGTACCAGCCGCTCGGCGAGCCGGCGACGTGGAACTTCGGCCGCTACCAGGACGAGGACGTCACCGCGGCGCTCGCCACCTACGCGGCCACCACGGACGACGCCGAACGCTCGGAGGCGCTCGCGACCATCCAGCAGCACTTCGTGGAGGACGTGCCGGCGATCGCCGTCTGGGCCCGGCCGGCGACCGCGCAGTACTCGTCGCTGAACTACGTCGGCTGGCCCTCCGAGGAGGACCCCTACAACCAGCCGCAGCCGACCGGGTCGCAGGCCGCGCAGATCCTGCTGAACCTCGAGCCGGCCGCGGGCTGACCGGGTTCCCGGCGTGACCGGCGGTCCCCGCCGCCGGTCACGCCGGTGCCCGCCGGTGCCCGCCGGTGCCCGCCGGCGCCCGCCGGACCTGCCCTCCCTCCGAACCCCTCAGGTGATCGCATGAGTACCCCAGCCCTCGGCGCCGCTGCGGTGCCACCGTCCGCGGCTCCGGCGTCCCCGGCGCCCGACGACGGCGCCGCTCCCGACGAGTCGCCCGTCCTGCGGGCGACCGGTCTCACCCGGCACTTCCCGGTGCGTGGCCGCCGGGCCGCCGTCGTGCACGCCGTGGACGGCGTCGACCTCGAGATCCACCGTGGTGAGGTCGTCGCGCTCGTCGGCGAGTCCGGCTCCGGCAAGTCCACCGTCGCGCGGCTCCTCGCGCAGCTGATGCCCCGGACCGCCGGCGGGCTCGAGCTGCACGGCCGGGACGCGACCGTCCGCGGACGCCGGGCCTTCCGCGCGTACTGCCGCCGTGTGCAGATGATCTTCCAGGACCCGTTCGGCTCGCTGAACCCCGTGCACACGGTGCGGTACACGCTGTCCCGCAGCGTGCGCATCCACCAGGGCAGGCTGCGCGGCGCGGAGCTCGACGCCGCGATCCGGCGCGTCCTCGAACGGGTGCACCTGTCGCCCACCGACCGCTACATCGACAAGTTCCCGCACGAGCTGTCCGGCGGGCAGCGGCAGCGTGTCGCCATCGCGCGGGCGCTCGCCGCCGACCCCGAGGTGCTGCTCGCCGACGAGCCGATCTCGATGCTCGACGTCTCCATCCGGCTCGGCATCCTCAACCTGCTGCAGGACCTGCGCGACCGGCTCGACATCGCGATCCTGTACATCACCCACGACATCGCCTCGGCCCGCTACTTCGCCGACCGGACCGCCGTGATGTACGCGGGCCGGGTCGTCGAGTCCGGTGACAGCGAGTCCGTGACCCAGGACCCGAAGCACCCGTACACCCAGCTGCTCATCGGGTCCGCCCCGGATCCCGACGACCTGGCGGCGCGGGCGCGCGGTGCGCGTGGCGAGGCCCCCAGCCTCGTCGACCCGCCCGCCGGGTGCCGGTTCAACCCTCGGTGCCCCGTCGCCGCGGACGTCTGCCGGACCGAGACACCCGCGCTGATCGAGGTGGCGGAGGGCCGCCGGGTCGCGTGCTGGGGCTACTCCGACCGCCCCGACCGACCCCGCGTCGGGGACGAGGGAGGCACGCGATGAGGTTCGCCGTCCGACGCACGATCTTCTACCTCATCACGGCCTGGGCCGCCGTGACGATCAACTTCCTCATCCCTCGACTCATGCCCGGCGACCCCGTCACGGCCCTCATGGGCCGGATGCAGGGCCGGATCGACTCCAACGCGGAGCAGTCCATCCGCGTCCTCTTCGGACTCGACACGGAGAGCTCGGTCTGGCAGCAGTACGTCGACTACTGGGGCCTGCTGCTGCGCGGCGACCTGGGGCTGTCCTTCACGTTCTTCCCGACGCCCGTCGCCGACATCGTGCAGCAGGCGCTGCCGTGGACGGTCGGGCTCGTGGGGATCGCGACCATCATCGCCTTCACGCTCGGCACCCTCGTCGGGACGGCGATCGGCTGGCGGCGCGGCACGTGGGCGGACTCGCTGCTGCCGATCACCACGTTCTTCTCGGCCGTGCCGTACTTCTGGCTCGGGCTCATCGCCATCACGGTGTTCTCGGTGACGCTGGGCTGGTTCCCCTCGTCGGGCAGCTACGACCGCGGGCTCGTGCCCACCTGGTCGTGGGAGTTCGTGGGCTCGGTGATCTACTACGGGTTCCTGCCTGCCCTGACGGTGGTGCTGTCCTCCGTCGCGGGCTGGATCCTCGGGATGCGCAACATGATGGTGACGGTCTCCTCCGAGGACTACGTCACCGTGGCGCACGCCAAGGGGCTGCCCGAGCGCGCGGTGACGGTCGGCTATGCCGCCCGCAACGCGATCCTGCCCCAGGTGTCCAGCTTCGCGCTGTCCCTCGGGTTCGTCGTCGGCGGGACCCTGATCATGGAGATGGTCTTCTCCTACCAGGGCATCGGCTACACGCTCTTCCAGGCCGTGAACACCCAGGACTACCCCCTGATGCAGGGCTGCTTCCTGGTGATCACCCTGGCCGTGCTCGGGGCCAACATCATCGCCGACTTCGTCTACGCGGCGCTCGACCCGCGCACCCGTCAGGAGGGCTGAGCCATGACGCACGACGTCACGCTGGCCGAGGCCGAGGCCGAGACCGTCACCGAGATGCGGGTCGAGCACGACGACGACCCCCGCCGCGCCAAGAGGTTCCTCTTCCTGCGCAACGGCAAGGCGCTCACCGGCATCGGCATCCTGCTGTTCTTCGGGATCCTGGCCCTGGTCGGCCCGTGGATCGCCCCCTATGACCCGAACCAGGTCTCCGCCGACCTGCTCCAGCCCCCGACGGCGGCGCACTGGCTGGGCACGGACCACACGGGGCGCGACATCCTGTCCCAGATCATCGTCGGCACGCGGGGCGTGCTGGTCGTGGGGCTGATCGCCGGCGTCTCGGCGACGATCCTCGGGGTCGTCGTCGGCGTCACCGCCGGGTTCGTCGGCGGCGCGGGCGACGAGACGCTCTCCGCGCTGTCCAACGTGTTCCTCGTCATCCCGCAGCTGCCCCTCATCATCATCATCGCCGGGCAGCTCCCGACGGCGGGCGGCGTCACGGTCGCGCTCGTCATCGGCGTCACGGGCTGGGCGTGGGGTGCGCGCGTGCTGCGCGCCCAGACGCTGTCGCTGCGCAAGCGGGACTTCGTCGAGGCGGCGCGCGCCAACGGCGAACGCACCTGGCGGCTCGTGCTCGCCGAGGTGCTGCCCAACCTCACGGCGATCATCGCCGCGGGGTTCGTCGGCACGGTCACGTTCGCCGTGCTGTCCCAGGTGACCCTGGCGTTCATCGGGATCACGCCCGTGTCCGACTGGAACTGGGGGACCATCCTGTTCTGGGCGCAGAACAACCTGGCCCTGCAGCGTGGCGCCTGGTGGTGGTTCGTCCCCGCCGGCCTCTGCATCGCGCTGCTCGGCATGGCCCTGACGCTCGTGAACTTCGGCATCGACGAGTTCGTCAACCCTCGCCTGCGCAGCACGGGCATGAACGCGCGGTTGCTGCGCCGCCGCCGCATCCGTCCCCGCATCGGCTTCACGCCGGTGCTGCGCACCGGGCCGAGCCCTGACCGTCCGACCTCCGAGGAGCGCTCATGACCGCCTCGACCCTGCACGTCCCGACGGCCGGGCCCGGTGCGGGCGACCCGGTGCTCGAGATCGAGAACCTGTCCGTGGACTACGGCTACACCGACGACGCCACGCACGTCCTGCGCGACGTGTCCCTCACGCTGCACCGGGGCGAGGTCCTGGGGCTCGCGGGGGAGTCCGGCTGCGGCAAGTCCACGCTGGCGTACGCCGCGATGCGGCTGCTGCCACCGCCAGGACTGATCACGTCCGGCAGCGTGCACTTCACGGACCGCGACGGGACCCGGACCGACGTGCTGCGCCAGAGCGACGCCGAGCTGCGGGCGTCGCGCTGGCAGGACATGTCGGTGGTCTTCCAGGGCGCCATGAACTCGCTCAACCCCGTGTTCCGCATCGGTCGCCAGATCGCCGACGGCATCCTGGCGCACCGGCCGCGGACGACCCGCAAGGAGGCCCTCGAGCAGGCCGCCGGGCTCCTCGAGATGGTCGGGATCAACGCCGACCGCGCGCGCGACTACCCGCACCAGCTCTCCG
The DNA here is from genome assembly GCF_003003075.1 of Isoptericola halotolerans. Lineage (GTDB taxonomy): Bacteria > Actinomycetota > Actinomycetes > Actinomycetales > Cellulomonadaceae > Isoptericola > Isoptericola halotolerans_A. The sequence continues at coordinate 469,612 of NZ_PVTX01000001.1, forward strand.
GCGGCATGCGGCAGCGAGTGATGATCGCGATGGCCCTGGCGCTCGACCCGCAGGTGCTCATCATGGACGAGCCCACCACGGCGCTCGACGTCGTCATGCAGCGCCAGATCGTCGAGGAGATCGCGGACCTGCGCGAGCGGCTCGGCTTCTCGGTCGTCTTCATCACGCACGACGTGTCCCTGCTGATCGAGATCGCCGACCGGATCGCCATCATGTACGCCGGCGACGTCGTCGAGGACGCCCGCGCCCAAGACGTCTACCGCCGCCCGCGGCACCCCTACTCGTCGGCGCTCCTGCACTCGTTCCCCCCGCTGCGCGGCGAGCGGCGCGAGCTGACTGGCATCCCCGGGGCTCCGCCGGACATGCAGCGGATGCCTCCGGGATGCCCCTTCGCGCCGCGGTGCGCCCACACGACGGACGTGTGCCGCGAGGTGCGCCCGGCGCTGGGGCCGACCGCCCTCGCGGACCGCGGCGAGCAGGAGGCAGCACGCCGGGTGGCCTGCCACCTGCACGACGCCGCAGCCGGACGGGGCGGGGGATCGCTGCCGGCGGGCCTCGCCCGCTGACGGTGCGCACGCCTCGCCCGCGGACCCCACTGCTCGTCCACCGGTTCCTCACACGGAGCAGATACGGTGACCTGCGTGAACGGTGACACTCGTGAGCTCCCGGCCGCGGTGCCCCCAGCGGGTGGCGCGCCGGCCGCGCCTGCCCCCGCAGCGGTCCCGGCGGGACCTCGTCGCGCGGAGCCGGTCGCCTCGGTAATGGCCCCGCGACCGCCCCGCGTCCGGCCGGGGGCGCAGGCGACCGCCGCGGTGGTCGGGCTGCTCGCCGTGGTCGCGCTCTGGCTGACCTACCGGGTCTTCGTCACGACGGTTCCCGGGCAGCGGCTCGACGAGCTGGCCTTCTTCGGTGCGGCCTACGGGCAGGGTCGGCTCTGGCAGGTGGCCGAGCCCGTGCTCGACGTGGTCTCGGTCGCCTTCGTCGTCGGCGGGCTCGGCGCGGCGATGGCCGTGGCGCTGGTCCGCCGGCGTGGGGTGCTCGCCCTCCAGGTGGCCGTGCTGGTCGGTGGGGCCAACCTCACGACGCAGCTCCTCAAGCACCAGCTGCTCACCCGACCGGACCTGCTGCCCGGCTGGAACGGGGAGAACACGCTGCCCAGCGGGCACACGACCGTCGCAGCGAGCGTGTCCGTCGCCCTGCTCCTCGCCACCCCGCGGGCCTGGCGGCCCGCCGTGGCGGTGCTCGGGGCGGCCTACACCGGCGCCACCGGGGTGTCCACCCTCATCGGTCAGTGGCACCGACCGTCCGACGTCGTGGCCGCCCTGTTCGTGGTGCTGGCCTGGGGTGCGCTGGTCTGCGCCATGACGCCCGCCAGCTCGCTCGACGTGGCGCCGCGCCGCCGGCGTCTGCCGTCCGGCCTGCCGCGGCCGAACGCCTTCGCGTCGCCGGGGTCGTCCGTCCTCGCGGGGCTGCTGCTCCTGGGGGCGGCGGTCACCGGCGGGCTCGCGCTGGCCGCGGGCGTGCGGCTCGCGGAGGCCGCCACCGTGCCGATCGCCGAGGACCTCACGGCCTACGCCGCCGGGGTGCTGGGCGTGCTGGCCGCCACGGCCGTGACCTTCGCCCTCCTCCTGCTGGTCCGCCAGGCGACGGCCCGCCCCGCCGAGGTAGTGCCCCGCTCGCCGAGGTAGTGCCCCGCTCGCCGAGGTAGTGCCCCGCTCGCCGAGGTAGTGCCCCGCTCGCCGAGGTAGTGCCCCGCTCGCCGAGGTAGTGGCGCACCCCGCCGGGGGCCGGGTCACCATCGTGGCGGGGCTGTGGACCGCGGTGCGAACGGCACATCGCTCCTCGGTAGAGTGCCGCCGTCGTCGTCCGTGTCGTACCGTGACAGGACGCCGCACCCCCTCAGCGCCCGCGCAGGACCGCCACACACCAGCGCACACCGCCCCACCATCGCTCAAGACCGTCGGAAAGCAGGAACGGATGCCACAGGCCCGCAAGCTCGTGATCGTGGAGTCTCCCACCAAGGCTCGCAAGATCCAGGGCTACCTCGGCGACGACTACGTCGTGGAGGCCAGCGTCGGCCACATCCGTGACCTGCCGCAGCCCTCCGACCTGCCGGCGGAGATGAAGAAGGGGCCCTACAAGAAGTTCGCCGTCGACGTCGACAACGGGTTCGACCCGTACTACGAGGTCTACGCGGACAAGAAGGCCAAGGTCCGCGAGCTGAAGGCCGCGCTGAAGGACGCCGACGAGCTCTTCCTCGCCACCGATGAGGACCGCGAGGGCGAGGCCATCGCCTGGCACCTCATCGAGGCGCTCAAGCCCAAGGTGCCCGTGCACCGCATGGTCTTCCACGAGATCACCCGCGAGGCGATCGCCCGCGCCCTGGAGAACACCCGCGACCTCGACTCCGACCTGGTGGACGCCCAGGAGACCCGTCGCATCCTCGACCGGCTCTACGGCTACGAGGTGTCGCCGGTGCTGTGGCGCAAGGTCCGGCAGGGCCTGTCGGCGGGGCGGGTGCAGTCCGTGGCGACGCGGCTGGTCGTCGAGCGCGAGCGCGAGCGCATGGCGTTCGTCACGGCCGACTACTGGGACGTCACGGGATCGTTCGCGCCGCAGGACGGCGACGACGCCGGCCAGCTCTTCCGGGCCCGGCTGACGGGCCTGGGCGGCGACCGCGTCGCGTCGGGCCGGGACTTCGACGACCTCGGCCGCCTCAAGGTGCGGACCGGCGTCGTGCACCTCGCCGAGACGGAGGCGCACGCCGTCGTCGCGGGGCTCGAGGACGCGTCGTTCGCCGTCCGCTCGCTCGAGACCAAGCCGTACTCGCGCAAGCCGGCCGCCCCGTTCACGACCTCCACGCTGCAGCAGGAGGCCTCGCGCAAGCTGCGCATGGCCTCCCGGCAGACGATGCGCACGGCCCAGGCGCTGTACGAGAACGGCTACATCACGTACATGCGGACCGACTCGCCGGCGCTGTCCGCGGAGGCGACCGACGCGGCGCGCCGCCAGGCCGCCGAGCTGTACGGCCCCGAGTACGTGCCGGGTGCGCCGCGGCTGTACGCCTCGAAGAACAAGGGCGCCCAGGAGGCGCACGAGGCGATCCGGCCGGCCGGCGACTCGTTCCGCACGCCGGCACAGGTCGCCCGCGAGATCTCCGGCGACCAGTTCAAGCTCTACGAGCTCATCTGGAAGCGCACCGTCGCCTCGCAGATGGCCGACGCGAAGGGGTCGACGGCGTCCGTGCGGCTCGCCGCGACGCTCGGCTCGGGCGCGGGGGAGCGCGCCGGCAGCGACGCCGTCTTCTCGGCGTCCGGCACGGTCATCACGTTCCGCGGGTTCCTCGCGGCGTACGAGGAGTCGCGCGACGTCGACCCGTCGGACGGCAACGGCGGCGGCAGCGGGAACGGAGCGGCGAAGGAGAGCCGGCTGCCGCGCATGGCCGAGGGGGACGCCCTGGCGAGCACCGAGCTGGCAGCGGAGGGGCACTCGACCTCGCCGCCCGCGCGGTACACGGAGGCGTCGTTGGTCAAGGCGCTGGAGGAGCTCGGCATCGGCCGGCCGTCCACCTATGCCGCGACGATCTCCACCGTCCAGGACCGCGGGTACGTGCGGACCAAGGGCCAGGCGATGGTCCCCACCTGGTTGGCGTTCGCCGTCGTGAAGCTGCTCGAGGAGCACTTCGGCCGCCTCATCGACTACGACTTCACCGCCGAGATGGAGGCGGACCTCGACCAGATCGCCGCGGGCGACCGGGAGCGGGTCGCGTGGCTGACGCGGTTCTACTTCGGCGAGGGCACCGACGGCGCCGCCGGCGAGGGTTCGCAGACCTGGGGTCTGCGCGACCTGGTGGCCGACCTCGGTGAGATCGACCCGGTGGCCGTCAACTCCGTGGAGATCGGTGAGGGGATCCGCGTGCGCGTGGGCCGGTACGGGCCCTACCTGGAGGACCTGCGCGCCGAGCCCGACAAGGACGGCAAGGCACCGCGCGCCTCCGTGCCGGAGGACATCGCACCCGACGAGCTGACGGTGGCCAAGGCCCGCGAGCTGCTCGCCGCGGGGGCCGACGACGGCCGGGTGCTGGGCGTCGACCCGGCGTCCGGGAACGAGATCGTGGCGAAGAACGGCCGCTACGGTCCGTACGTCACCGAGGTGCTCGACCTGCCGGAGATCGACCCCGAGCTCTCGGCCGCGGCGAAGAAGAAGGCGAAGGCCGCCCAGCCGAAGCCACGCACGGGCTCGCTGCTGAAGTCGATGGCGCTGGACACGGTGACGCTCGACGACGCGCTGAAGATCCTGTCGCTGCCCCGCGTGGTCGGCAAGGACCCGGAGTCGGGCGACGAGATCACCGCGCAGAACGGCCGCTACGGCCCGTACCTGAAGAAGGGGACGGACTCGCGCACCATCTCCTCCGAGGAGCAGCTGTTCACCATCACGCTGGACGAGGCGCTGAAGATCTACGCCGAGCCCAAGCGACGGGGGCGGGCGGCGGCGACGCCGCCGCTGCGCGAGCTGGGCGACGACCCGAACAGCGGCAAGCCGATCGTCGTCAAGGACGGCCGGTTCGGTGCCTACGTGACCGACGGCGAGACGAACCGCACGCTGCCGCGGGACCTCACGCCGGAGTCGATCACGCCGGACCGTGCGATCGAGCTGCTGGCCGAGAAGCGGGCGCAGGGTCCGAAGAAGCGCAAGGCGCCGGCCAAGAAGCCGGCGGCGAAGAAGGCTCCGGCCAAGCGGTCGACGTCGAAGAAGTAGTCCTTCGTCACTCCGCCCGGCGCCGCTCCACGACGTAGGAGTGGCCGTCGGGCCCGGTGACGCGCTCGAAGGTCTGCCGCAGCTCGGCCTCCCGCGCCTGGTCCTCCGGGCGCGGGGGGACGGCAGGTCCCCGGCGGATCGACGCGGGGCCGAAGATCGGCAGGAACGTCTCGGTGAGGCGCATGCCCCAGGTGCGGTCGTCGCCGGGGCGGCGGCTGAACAGTCCCATCCGTGCTCCTTGGTGCGCCGGTGCTCACGCCAGATACTTGGTGCACCAAGCATAACGCGGCCCTACGATGTGGTCATGGAACAGCCCGAGGATCCGCTCGCGCTCGAGGCCCAGGTCTGCTTCGCCCTCTCCGCGTCCGCCCGCGCCATGGTGGCGCTGTACAAGCCGGTCCTCGAGCCCCTCGGGCTGACCCACCCGCAGTACCTGGTGCTGCTCGGGCTCTGGGAGGACGCCGGGGCCGGGCGCACCACGACGGTCACCGGCCTGGCCGGGCGCCTCTACCTCGATCCGGGCACGCTGTCCCCGCTCCTCAAGCGGCTCGAGCAGCAGGACCTCGTCGAGCGGCGCCGCGCGACGACGGACGCCCGGGTCGTGGAGGTGCACCTCACGCAGGCGGGTGCCGCCCTCCGGCAGGAGGCGCTGCAGGTGCCCCGCCGTGTGGTCGAGTCCAGCGGGCTCAGCCCGGACGAGCTGCAGCGGGTCAAGTCGGCGGCGGACGCCGTCATCACCGCAGCGCACGGCAGCGCTACGGTGAGCGCATGACCGACACCGCCGCTGAGCTGCCTGCCGAGCACGCCGTCGACCCGGCCACCTACGCCGCCCGCCTCACCACCGCCGACCTGGCGGGCACCGTCCCCGAGTTGTCGGACGCGCCCCCGCTGCGCTGGGGAGTGCTCGGCGCGGGCAACATCGCCGCCTCGTTCTCCGACGGCGTGCGCGACCGCACCGCGGCGCAGGTCACCGCCGTCGGCTCCCGCTCGATGGACAAGGCGCAGGCGTTCGCCGACGCCCACGCCCCGGGTGCCCGCGTCCACGGCTCGTACGCCGCCCTGGTGGCCGACGACGAGGTGGACGCGGTGTACGTCGCCACCCCGCACTCGCACCACCTGGAGCACGCGCTGCTGGCGATCGAGGCCGGCAAGCACCTGCTGGTGGAGAAGCCGCTGACGCGCTCGGTGTCCGAGTCCCGCACGCTCCTGGACGCCGCGGAGGCCGCCGGGGTGTTCTGCATGGAGGCCGTCTGGACGCGGTTCCTGCCGCACGTCGCGGCGATCCGCGGCGCCATCGCGCGCGGCGAGATCGGCGAGGTCCGTACCGTCATCGCCGAGTTCGACGTCGCCTTCGCGTACGACCCGTCGCACCGGCTCTTCGCCCCGGAGCTCGCGGGCGGCGCGCTGCTCGACCTGGGCATCTACCCGATCACGTTCGCCCACGACCTGCTCGGCGCGCCGGACACCGTGCTGGCGCACGGCACGCTCGCCGAGACCGGCGTCGACGACCACGTGAGCATGATCCTCGGGTACGACGGCGGCGCGCAGGCGATCCTGCACACCTCGTCCGGGGCGTCGGGCGGCGCCGGGGCCCGCATCATCGGCACGCGGGGCCGCATCGAGATCCCGCAGTTCTTCTTCGGCCCCACCGGCTTCGAGGTGGTGCCCGACGACGGACCCTCCTGGAGCTTCACGTCGCCCGACGGCGAGGGCAAGGCCTACGAGGCGGCCGAGGTCGCACGGTGCCTGGCCGCGGGGCAGACCCAGAGCGCCCGCATGCCGTGGTCCGACACGCTCGAGGTCATGGCGGTCCTCGACGAGGTCCGCGCGGGCCTCGGGGTGGTCTACCCGGGCGAGTGAACCGGCAGCGCGTCGTCAGCGTCGGCGCGCTCAGCGCGTCAGCCGGCGGCCGGTGACGGCCTCCGGCGTGATGCGGACCCAGACGTTCTTGCCGTCGTCGAGGTAGCTGACCAGGCCGGTGGCCTCCGCCGCCGCCACGTCGGCGTCGTGCTCGAGGATCTCTGCGGTGCCCTTGATCACGACGCTCGTGGCGACCTCGGGCGTCCACTCGTCCGCCTCGAACGCCACCCGGGCGTTGACGGCCACCTCCGCCAGCTTGCTGCCCGGGTGCGTCACGAAGTACAGGCGGCCGTCGCCCACCGCGAAGGAGACGGGGAAGATCTCCGGCTCGCCGGCCACGGACGTCGCCAGCCGGCCCACCGGACGCCCGGCGAGGAACTCCCAGCTCTCGTCCTCGGTGAGCGGGCTCATGCTCTGTGCTGTCATGCCCCCATCGTCCCGCCGTGCGCAGCCTCCCGCCTGCCGAGCCGGTCCCCGACGGGCATGTCTGCCGCCACGGCTAGGGTGGCTGCCGTGAGCACAGCACCCGGGTACTTCGTGTCGTTCGAGGGCGGCGACGGCGCCGGCAAGTCGACGCACGTGCGTCTCCTCGGGAAGTGGCTGGGCGAGGTCACCGGCCGCGAGGTCGTGCTGACCCGGGAGCCGGGCGGGACGGAGCTCGGGGCGCAGCTGCGCCAGGCGGTCCTGCACGGCGAGGACCTCGACCCGAAGACCGAGGCGCTGCTGTACGCGGCCGACCGCGCGCACCACGTCGCCACCGTCGTCCGCCCCGCCCTGGCGCGCGGCGCCGTGGTGCTCACCGACCGCTACCTGGACTCCTCGGTGGCGTACCAGGCCGGCGGGCGAGAGCTCGCGGAAGGTGAGGTGGAGGACCTCTCTCTCTGGGCCACCGACGGCCTGCTGCCCGACGTCACGGTGCTGCTCGACCTGGACCCCGACGAGGCCGCCGGCCGGCTCTCCGGCTCGCCCGACCGCCTGGAGCGCGCCGGCGCCGAGTTCCACCGCCGCACGCGCGAGGCCTTCCTGCGACGGGCCGCGGCGGACCCCGCACGCTGGCTCGTCGTCGACAGCACCGCGTCGCTCGGCGACGTGCAGGGCCAGATCCGGGTCGACGTCGCGGCACGGCTCGGCCTGACGCCCGAGGTCCCCGCATGACCGCGACGAGCGGGACCGTCTGGGACGACGTCGTCGGGCAGCCGGACGCCGTGCGCGTGCTGCAGCGGGCGGCGTCCGACCCCGCGGCCATGACCCACGCCTGGCTGGTCACCGGCCCGCCCGGCTCCGGCCGGTCGGTGGCGGCGCGAGCCTTCGCCGCGGCCCTGCAGTGCCGGGGCGCAGCGCCGGGTACGGCGTCGGGTACATCGCCGGGCCCAGCGCCCGGCTGCGGACGCTGCCAGGAGTGCACCACCACCCTCGCCGGGACGCACCCGGACCTCACCGTCGTCGCGACGGAGAAGGTGGTCATCACCATCGACGAGGTGCGTGACCTCATCACCCAGGCCTCGCGCACCCCGTCGGTGGGGCGCTACCGCGTCATTGTCGTCGAGGACGCCGACCGGATGGCCGAGCGCACCACCAACGTGCTGCTCAAGTCGATCGAGGAACCGCCGTCGCACACCGTGTGGGTGCTCTGCGCCCCCAGCGTGCAGGACGTGCTGCCGACCATCCGGTCGCGGTGCCGGACCGTGGGCCTGCGCGTGCCGCCGCCGCAGGACGTCGCGGACCTGCTCGTGCGGCGCGACGGGGCAGACCCGGGCCTGGCGCTGGACGCCGCCCGGGCCGCGCAGTCGCACGTGGGACTGGCCCGGCGGCTCGCGCGGGACCCGGAGGCGCGCTCCCGGCGCACCGCCGTCCTCGAGGTCGCGCGGCGGATCCGGGGCGTGCCGGACGCGGTGCTCGCGGCCGCCGAGCTCGTCGAGGTCGCCAAGGCCGAGGCCACCGCCGCGACCGCGGAGCGGGACGCGACGGAGAAGGCCGAGCTGATGCGGGCGCTCGGCGTCGGTGACGGGGACACGCTCCCGCCCAAGCTGCGTTCCCAGCTCAAGCACCTCGAGGACGACCAGAAACGCCGCGCGACCCGCCGCCAGCGGGACGTGCTCGACCGCGCCATGGTCGATCTGCTGTCGCTCTACCGGGACGTCCTCGTGGTCCAGCTCGGCGCCGAGGTCGAGCTCGTCAACGCCGCGCACGCCGACGTCGTCCGCGCCCTGGCGCGCGACGCCACGCCGGAGCAGACCGTCCGCCGGATGGATGCCATCGGCACGGCGCGCGAGCGCCTCGAGGGCAACGTCGCGCCGCTGCTGGCGCTCGAGGCGATGGCCGTCGCGCTGCGCCCGCAGGGCTGACCAGCAGCGCAGCATCCCGCCCGGCGTCAAGAGAGGGCTTGCGTTTTCACCCGGTTTGCTCTGTGATCGTCGGTGGCGTGCCATCCGGGCACCCCGACGACGATGAGGATGATGATGCGGATCCTGCTGCTGGTCTCGGCGTTCAACGGCTTGACGCAGCGCGTCTGGTGCGCGCTCCGGGACGAGGGACACGACGTCGGTGTGGAGATCGCCCCGGCCTTCGACTCGCCCGAGGCGCTGACCGCCGCCGTGGCGGACGCCGACCCCGACCTGATCCTGTGCCCGTTCCTCAAGCACCGCGTGCCGCAGGAGGTGTGGGACCGCTGGACCACCGTCGTCGTGCACCCCGGTCCGGTGGGGGACAGGGGGCCGTCCTCGCTGGACCACGCCATCCTCACGCGGCAGGAGCGCTGGGGCGTGACGGCCCTGTCCACCGTCGAGGAGATGGACGCCGGTCCCGTGTGGGCCACGTCGACGTTCGCGCTGCCCGACGTCCCCGTCGCGAAGAGCGCCCTGTACAACGGGCCCGTGGCCGACGCGGCCATGGCCTGCGTCGCCGAGGTGGTGCGCATGGTCGCGGCGGGCGAGCAGCCCGTGCCCGCCGACGACATGCCCCGCGAGGTCCCGGGGACCGGTGAGCTGCCGCTCCTGCGGCGTCCGGCGTTCGAGATCGACTGGTCGCTGCCCGTCGAGGAGCTGGCACGCCGGGTCGCGGCGGCCGACGGCGCCCCGGGCGCCCCCGCGCAGATCGACGGCGAGCGCTTCTGCCTGTTCGACGCCGTCGCGAGCCCTGACGTGCTGGACCCGGACGCCGAGCCGGGCACCGTCGTCGGTCACGACGTCGACGCCGTGGCCCTCGCGGCCTCCGACGGCACCCTCTGGGTGGGCTACGCGGCCACGCTGGCCGAGCGGCGCGGCACCAAGCTGCCGGCGCGCATGGTCCTCGACCCCCGGTCGGCCTCCGTGCGGCGCGCCGGTCCGCCCGAGCTGGCCGAGACGCACTACGAGCGCGACGGCGACGTCGGCCTCCTGACGATCCGCTCCTACAACGGCGCGATGCACACCGAGCAGTGCCGGCGGCTCACCGCGGCCGTCACCGAGGCGCTCGCGGAGGACACGAGCGTGCTCGTCCTGCGCGGCACGGAGAGCCTGTTCTCCAACGGGATCCACCTCGGGGTCATCGACGCCGCCGAGGACCCGGCGGTGGAGGCCTGGGCGAACATCCAGGCCATCGACGACCTCTGCGAGGCGGTGGCCGGCGCGGACCAGCTCACCGTGGCCGCCTTCACGGCGAGCGCCGGGGCCGGTGGCGTGATGGCCGGGCTGTGCGCCGACGTCGTCCTGTCCCGGGACGGGGTGGTGCTCAACCCGTTCTACGACATGGGGATCTACGGCTCCGAGCTGCACACGTGGACCGTCGCCGCGCGCGTCGGGCCGGAGGTTGCGGACATGCTGCTCACCGGCCGGCTGCCCCTCTCCGCGCACCGCGCCGCCGATCTGGGCCTGATCGACGCCGTCGGGCCGCGGGACACGGGCGAGTTCGACGCCTGGCTCGCCAAGCGCGTCGCCGAGCTGGCCGGCCCGGCGGAGCTGGCCGCCGCGTCCGCGGCGGCCCAGGACCGGGCACCCGACCGGCCGCTGTCGTACCACCGCACGATCGAGCTGGCCGAGATGGCCCGCGACATCTTCGACGACCGCCACGGGTTCGCGGCCCGGCGGGGCGACTTCCTGCGCAAGGCCGCGGCACCCGAGACGCCCGAGCGGCTGCGGTTCGCGCGGTCGGGAGGATCGCCCGAGGAGGTTCGGTGAATGGTCGGCGGGTGCCCGTGCGCGGCCGGTAGGTTGGCCCCGTGATCTTCACCCACCACCGCCCGAGCCCGCCGTCCGCCCGCTCGAACGGTCGGCGGACCGCCGGCGTGGCCGCTGTCCTCGCCACGCTGCTCGTCCTCGCGGGGTGCACCGGGGGCGCTCCGGCCAAGGACCAGACGCCGGCCGGGCAGGCGTCGAGCGCGTCCGGTGACGGCGCGCCCGAGGGCTTCGAGAAGTTCTACTCGCAGGACGTCGTCTGGACGGAGTGCCGCACCGACTTCGAGTGCGCCACCGTCGCGGCGCCGCTGTCCTGGAGCGACCCGGACGCCGGGGAGATCGAGCTGGCGGTCATGCGGACCCGGGCGGGCGGGGACAAGATCGGTTCGCTCCTGATCAACCCGGGCGGTCCCGGCGGGTCCGGCGTCGACTACCTCGAGGCCGCGGCGGCAACCCTCGGCGACCGGCTCCGCGAGTCGTACGACATCGTGGGCTTCGACCCGCGGGGCGTCCGGGACTCGACGGAGGTGCGGTGCTACGGCGACGCGAAGAAGGACCAGTACCTCAGCGAGGACTTCGACCTGTCGACGGACGAGGGGCTGGCGGCCGCCCGGGAGTCGAACGCCGCCTGGGCCGCAGCCTGCGCGGAGAACACCGGGGAGCTGCTCGGCAACGTCGACACGCAGAGCGCCGCCAAGGACATGGACATGCTTCGCGCCGCCCTCGGCGACGACGAGCTCCACTACCTCGGCGCGTCCTACGGCACGAGCCTCGGCGCGACGTACGCCGGACTGTTCCCCGAGCGGACCGGCCGGCTCGTCCTGGACGGAGCCATCGACCCGCGGCTGGAGGACGGCGAGATGTCGGCCGGCCAGGCCGTCGGGTTCGAGAACGCCCTGCGCGCCTACGTCGACGACTGCCAGGGCGGTGCCGGCTGCCCGCTGACCGGGTCCGTGGACGACGGCATGCAGCAGGTGCGTGGCGTCCTCGACCAGGCCCTCGAGCGGCCGTACCCCACGGACAGCGACCGCGAGGTGACGCAGACGCTCGCGTTCTACGGCGTCGCCGTCACGCTGTACGACGAGCAGAACTGGCCGCTCCTGACCCAGGCGCTCGAGGAGGCGATCGACAAGGGCACCGGCACGATGCTGCTGTTCCTCGCCGACTTCTACAACGACCGGAACGCCGACGGCTCCTTCGCCACCAACTCGACCGAGGCGTTCAGCGCCGTCAACTGCCTGGACGGGCGCAGCGACCCCGATGTCGAGGCCATGCGGGCCGAGGCGGCGGAGATCGAGGCCGCGGCCCCGACCGTCGGCACGTTCTTCAGCTACGGCGGGATCTCCTGCGCCGACTGGCCGTACCCGGTGGCCGAGCAGCAGTACGACGTGGCGGCGCCCGGCGCGGCACCCATCGTGGTGGTCGGCACCACCAACGACCCGGCCACGCCGTACGTGTGGGCCGAGGGCATGGCGGAGGCGCTGGACTCCGCCGTCCTGGTGACCTACGAGGGTGAGGGGCACACCGCGTACGGCCGGTCGAACAGCTGCATCGACGACGCGCTCGAGGACTACCTCGTGGACGGCACCGTCCCCGAGGACGGCCTCACCTGCTGAGTTAGTGCCACCCCCGCCGAGGTAGTGGCCCGCGCGCTGAGGTAGTGCCGACCGCGCCGAGGTAGTAGCGCGGGCGCCGAGGTAGTGGCGCGCCGGACGTCGGGTGTGAGCCATGCGACGCCGGCGGGCCCGCGGATCCTTTTGGAATCGCGGCCGGGCGTCGGGTAGTCTGGGCGCGCCCGCTGATCGAGGCTCTGTCTCGGTCGTCGTCGGGCGCGCCGCCTTAGCTCAGTCGGTAGAGCGGTTCACTCGTAATGAACAGGTCATCAGTTCGATTCTGATAGGCGGCTCAAGACTCGGCCCCTCACCAGCCACGACGCTGGTGAGGGGCCATTCTCGTGCCCGGCGGTTGCCTGCGAGTGGCCGACGCCCTGACGGCAGCCGGCTCAAGCTCATCATGCACGTCGCTCGACGCGACCGACGGCGGGCGACCGTAGCGGGTGGGCTGGGACTTGCTAGGAGGGTTCGAGGGAGCGATCTTCCTGGAAAGCAGCCACCATCCGGTGGAACTTCTGCACGTGCCTGCGGATCCGCGCGGCGTCGGTCTCTGAGTTGAGGCACGGCTTGCGTTTGCCGACGAGAAGAACATCGCCGGACTTGCCGGCGGGGTCCCAAGGCTCCTTCAGGTGGCGAAGCGGGTTGAGTGCTCGCGATCCCACCGTTGCGGGCAGTCGCGAACGCAGCCACGCAAACTGCTCGGTCGTGAACAGGTTGGTCGAGATGTTCAGTTCCTCCAGAGCCGTGAGGGCTCCGAGGGGCTGGATCCGGTTGTCATCGATGCGCTTCGGCTTCAGGGTCAGGCTCCGGAGGCCTGTCAGGTCGGCCAAGGGTTCCAGTGTCTCGAAGGTCGACTTCGGCCAGATGGAATCGTCGAGGCAGACATGATCCAGCGCTTGTCCGGCGGGTAGATCGTCCAGCCGGTGGAGTCGTAGGAAGTTGTCGAGGCGCAGGGCTCTCAGGTGCGGCGTGCGCGCCAGGTTCCACAGGTGGGTGGCGCGTTGGTTCCAGAAGAACGAGACCATGCGAAGGTCGGGTAGGTCCTCCAGTGGTGTCAGGTCCTCCAGTCGCGGGCACTTCCAGAACTCGATCGCGGTGAACCTGCCTCCATAGGTGGTGACAAGGTGCTCAAGATCCCGCTGCCCCAGGCCGCTGATGCGAAGTGTGGTGGCTTCAGTGTTCCGGTCGATCGCCGAGAACTGGCTCCGGTCGCACTTCCCGCCGTTGATCTCGGACTGGATGAGGTCGATGAGCCACGGCGGCCGGACGTGACCGGCATCCCGGAATTCGCGGATGTCCGCCGGGCCTGGATGCATCACCGCTCCGTTCATCTCGTTGAGCAGAGGCCATGCTCAAGCACCGTTGCTGAGGTCTGAGGCCGACGAACGCACCGCGATCGTCCGACCAATGCTGGCGGCAAGCATAGAGCGGCCCCGAGGAGTGCCACCAGTTCGGATCTGAGAGGCGGCTCAGCGCGCGGAAGGCCCGGAACCTTGACGGTTCCGGGCCTTCGTCGTCCCTCGGCGTGTACCGCCCGCCGACGACGTCGCCGGCACTCAGCCGCGAGGCTGCGAGCTGGTCTGCTGGAAGCGGTCCGGCGGGCTGGGCTCGGCGGCCGTCTGCGGCGAGGCCTTGCTCCCGTGGCGGGTGCCGTCCTGCGACGGCGCCGCGTCCGGGTCGCCGCCCGAGGGCTGGGCGCCCTCGCGGAGCTCGTCCAGACGCTGCTCGAGCACCGTCAGCACGGGCACCCGGCTCCCGTGCGCGCGCTCGTAGGCGAGGATCTTCTCCAGCCCACCGGCGTCGAGCTGCCGGACCCGGTGCGCGAGCGTCCCCACCGGCAGGTGGTCGTAGTCGGGCAGCGGCAGGTCGTCGTGGTCCGGCTCGGTGGTCGGGTTCGTCCGGTCGTCGGTCATCGTGTCCTCCCTCGCGAGCTGTCACGGGGTCGCCGTTCCCGACGACCGTAGGCAGGCTTGCCGTCGGCACGCATCCCCGCGTCCGACGCCGCCCGGCGGGCGCTCGCGCGTCAGCGCACCGCCTCGCTCACGGTGCGCAGGTCGTCGACGAGCTCGCCGAACTTCTGCTCGCGGTCCGTACGGTCCCGCAGGCGCAGCAGGGCCGAGGGATGCGTGGTGACGACGACGTTCTCCACGTCGCGCGCCACCCGCAGCCCGTCGCCGGGGTCGAGGAGCCGGCCGCGCAGCTCGCCGATCCTCACGGGCCGGCCGAGCACCGCGCGCGCGGCGGTCGCACCCGTCGCGACCACCACCCGGGGGCGCACGGCGGAAATCTCCGCCTCCAGCCACGGCAGGCACGCGCGGACGTGCGCGACGTCCGGCTTCTTGTGCAGCCGGCGCGTGCCGCGCTCGGTGAAGCGGAAGTGCTTGACGGCGTTGGTCACGTAGACGGTGCCGGACTCGATGCCGGCGGCCTCCAGCGCCTCGGCGAGCACTCGGCCGGCCGGGCCGACGAACGGCTCGCCCTCGCGGTCCTCGCGGTCGCCGGGCTGCTCGCCGACCAGCACGACGTCGGCGTCGTCCGGCCCGGTCGAGAACACGACCTGGGTGGCGGGGGACCACAGCTCGCAGCCGCGGCACGCGGGGGCCGCCGCGCCGAGCGTGTCGACGTCGGCGTCGTCGGGCACCCATCGGTGGGCGCCGGGGCGGTCGGGCGTGGTGCGGGGCACGGCGTCACCTCCGCCGCCAGGATCACGCGTGCGGCGTGTGCTCGCTCACCGGCGCGTGGGCGGGGCGCCGGTAGGCTCTGGCCATGGCTTGGAGCTTCGGTCGGCGGCGTCCCACCACGTATCTGCTGGGCGAGGCGGTCGACCCGTACCCCGCTCAGGCGCCCGAGGCGCGCCGCGGCCGGGTCCGGCGGATCACGGAGATCGGTGAGCCGGTCCTGCACGCCCCGGCCCGCACCGTCGAGACGTTCTCGACGCCGGAGCTGGCCGCGCTCGTGGACGACATGTTCGCGACCATGGAGGTGGCGCAGGGGGTGGGTCTGGCGGCGCCGCAGGTCGGGGTCGACCTGCGGGTCTTCGTCTACGACCTGACGGACGAGCGCGGCGACCGCCACGTGGGCCACGTGGTGAACCCGTCGCTCGAGATCGACGACACGGCGGAGCTGATCACCGAGGAGGAGGGCTGCCTCTCCGTCCCGGGTGCCTACGTCCCCCTGGCTCGGCGGTCCGGGGCGACGATCCGCGGGGTGGACCAGCACGGCGGACCGGTGCAGCTCGAGGCCACGGGGTTCCTCGCGCGGTGCTTCGTGCACGAGGCCCAGCACCTGGACGGCACGCTCTACTGGGACCACCTGTCGAAGGCGGACCAGCGTGACGCCCTGCGGCAGCGGGACGAGGAACGCCCGGAGGTCCTGGCGACGCGGCGTGAGATCGCGATCGAGCTGGACAAGACGCCGGCCGACTACCCGCCGGAACCGGCCGGCGGGCGCTGAGAAGGGGTCAGTCCCCGCGTCCGCGCAGCCGCCAGACCACGAGGCCACCGGCGGTGAGCCCGGCGGCGGCGAGGCCGAGCCCGGTGATCGCCCACAGCTCGCCGTCGCTCACGTCGGCCTCGGCCGCCTGGTGCTGGTCGTCGATCACGGGCAGCTCACCACCGAAGCTGCGGTCCAGCGCCTCGAACTGCTCGGCGCCCATCGCCCCGGCGGTCGCCGTCGCCGACGGTGCCGGACTCCGCCTCGCGGACGGCGACGGCGACGGCGACGGTGTCGGGGTGGCGCTCGGCGTCGGGTCCGGCGTCGGCGTCGGCGTGGGCACGGCGGTGGGCGACGGCGGCGCCTCGGCCGAGGGTTCCGCCGTCGGGCGCGGGGAGGGGTCGGCGGGGGTGCTGGGAGCTGCCGGCGACGGTGTGGGCTTGCTCGGTGGCGCCGGGCTCTCCGCGGCTGGTTCGGTGCACCGGGGGCTCCCGTAGGACTCGTGCCACTCGCCGACGCCGGGCACCCGGACGTAGGCGACGCAGTAGCCGTCGGGCATCTCGGCCGCCGCGGCCGTGAACGCCACGTAGCCCCGCCGCGCACCGTCGAGCGACTCCGTGAGCCAGGCGTAGTCCCATCCCTCGCGGCTGCGGATCGAGTAGCCGACGCGCTGGTCGTCCTTGTGCTCGAGCTCCTTGCCGTCGAACGCCACGCCGTCGGCGGTCACGTCGAGGTCGCCGTCGGCCGCCGCGGGCAGCGTCGCTGCGAGGGCGAGGCCGGTACCGAGGGCGCCGGCGAGCAGGGCACGGACCGCAAGGCTGGCGACGCGCACGCGTGACCTTCCGACGCTGGGTGCCGGGGTTCCGGCGGGGCGAACCACATCGTAGGGGACGTGCTCGCACGCCTGGAACGCCCGGTCAGAGCGCGGCGACCCAGTCGGCGACGGCGGCCGCGACGGCGTCGTCCTGGTTCCGGACGTCGTGGGCCCCTGGCAGGGTGACGGTGCTGACCGGACCCGGGACGGCGGCGGTGTGGGCGGCCAGCTCGGCGGGGCTGCCGAAGGGGTCCCGGTCGCCGGAGACGAACAGCACGGGGACGTCGAGCTGTCCGAAGTGGTCGACCCGGAGCCTGTCGGGCTTGCCGGGCGGGTGGAGCGGGTAGCTGAGGAGCACCAGCCCGGCGGCAGGGAGTCCGTCGGCCACCGCCATCGAGCACATGCGCCCGCCGTACGAGCGACCGCCGAGCAGGATCCGCTCCGTGCCCACGCCGAGCTCGGCCGCGAGGTCCTCGGCCTCGGCACGCAGGTGCGCGATCGCGACGGGCGGCCGGTCCGGGGCTCGCTTGCCGGCGAGGCGGTACGGGAAGTCGACGCGGCGGACGGCCAGTGCGGGCGACGTCGGGGTCGGCGTGGCCAGCCTGTCCGCGACGGCGCGCAGGGTGTGGTGGTCGCGGTCGGCCCCGGCCCCTGGGGTGAGGAGGAGCCCGGCCGGACGGGAGGGTGACGCGGTCGACATGGACCCCAGTCTCGCGCACGATGTAACGTGTCCGTTCTACATCGTTGTACACACTGAACGAGGACACCATGACGGACCAGGTCGCCACCAACCCGATCGTGCTGCAGCGCGCCGACCCGCACGTGCTGCGCCACGACGGGCAGTACTACTTCACCGGCTCGTACCCGGCGTACGACCGGGTGGTGCTGCGTCGGGCCGCCCGGCTCGAGGACCTCCAGGAGGCGCCCGAGGTCACCATCTGGTCCCGTCACGAGTCCGGCCCGCAGTCGCACCTGATCTGGGCTCCCGAGATCCACCGGGTCGACGGCGCCTGGTACGTCTACTACGCCGCCGCGCCGAACGACCACGGCACCGCGGACGCCCCCGGGGCGCACGAGACCTTCAACCACCGCGTGTTCGTCCTGGAGTGCACGGCGGACGACCCGCTCACCGGCGAGTGGGTCGACCGGGGCCAGGTGGACACCGGGTGGGAGAGCTTCGCGCTGGACGCGACGAGCTTCGTCCACGGCGGGCACCAGTACCTCGTGTGGGCCCAGCAGCACCTCGCGGTGCGCGGCCACTCCAACCTGTACATCGCCCGGATGGCGAACCCGTGGACGCTCGCCACGCCGGCCGTGGAGCTCTCCCGCCCCGAGCACGACTGGGAGGTCAAGGGCTTCTGGGTCAACGAGGGGCCGTCCGTGCTGGTGCGCGGCGGGCGGGTGTTCCTGACGTACTCGGGCGCCGCGACCGGCATCGACTACGCCATGGGTCTGCTGACCGCGGACGAGGGAGCCGACCTCCTCGACCCGGCCTCGTGGACCAAGAGCGCCGAGCCGGTGTTCGTCTCGGACCCGGCGGTGGGTCAGTACGGCCCGGGCCACAACTCGTTCACGGAGTCGCCCGACGGCGAGACCGTGCTCGTCTACCACGCCCGGACGTACACGGAGATCGCCGGCGACCCGCTGTGGGACCCCAACCGCCACGCGCGGGCGCAGGTCCTGCCCTTCGACGCCGACGGCGACCCGGTCTGGGGCACGCCGGTGCCGGACACGCGCCCGGTGCCGACGTCGACCGAGGTGCTCGCGCCGGACGGCGCCCCGAGCATGGCCTTCGTCACACCCTGACGTTCGTGCAGGTGACGGGCTTGTCGACCGGCCAGTAGGTGCCCGAGGCACTATTACATCGTTTACCGTTGCGGGGTACGGGCACACCGCAGGCCGCAGCCGGCCGTGCCAGAACAGCCGGAGGGAAACCGATGTCGGTCCAGCACCAGTCCAGCCAGCCGCAGGCGCCGACGCCGCACGCGCCGACCAGGGGCGCCCGGGCGCGCGACGCCCTGCGCAGGCCGGCCTTCTGGAACATCGGTGGGCTGTTCTTCTTCTACTTCGCCATCTGGCAGCTCGTGATGACCTTCCTCAGCCTCTGGCTGGAGCAGGAGGCCGGGATGACGAGCGGGAACATCGGTCTCGTCTTCTCGGTGATCGCGCTGGTGGCGTTCTGCCTGCAGCCGCCCTACGGCTACATCCAGGACCGCCTCGGGCTGCGCAAGCACCTCTTCGCGTTCGTGGTGGTGTGCGGGGCGCTCATGGGCCCGTTCTTCGCGTTCGTGTTCCTGCCGATCGTCGGCGTCAACCAGGTGCTCGGCGCCGTCGTCGCCGGTGCGTTCCTCGCCCTGGTCCTCAACGCCGGGGTGAGCGTGGTCGAGGCGTTCAACGAGCGCACCTCGCGGGCGAACGGCTTCGAGTACGGCCACGTGCGCCTCTTCGGCTCCCTGGCCGGTGCGACCGCCTCGCTCGTCGGTGGCTTCGTCTGGGCGTCGGACCCCGACAACATCTGGTGGGCCGCCACCTTCTCGGCGATCGTCCTCGGCGCCCTGCTCCTGGTCGTGCGCACCCCGAAGCCTGGCGATCCCGGGTACGCGGCCGTGAGCGCCGACCGCGACACGGCCACCACGGAGAACACCACCGGGAGCACCGCCGGGACCGCCGCCGAGGCGTCCGGCTCGCAGGCGCTCAGGACGCTGCTCAAGGACCGCTCGTTCGTCGGCTTCATGGTGCTGATGTTCGGCACCGCGGCCCTCTACGACGTCTTCGACCAGCAGTTCCCGAACTACTTCGCCGACCATGCCACCGCCGTCGCCGACCCCGAGGTCTTCTTCTCGCGGGTCGTGTTCGTGCAGATCCTGCTCGAGGCGGCGGTCATGGTCGTCATGCCGTTCGTCATCAACCGCATCGGTGCCCGGTGGGGGCTGATCGCCTTCGCCGCGGTGCTCGTGGTGCGCGTGCTCGGCACGGCCTTCATCACGTCCACGGAGATGCTGGTCGTGTGGCGGCTCCTGGCGGCGCTCGAGATGCCGCTCATGCTGGTCTCCGTCATGAAGTACGTGACCCGCATGTTCGACGTGAAGTTCTCCGCCACCGCCTACATGATCGGGTTCAGCATGTCCAAGGCGGCCGGCGTCTTCGTCTTCTCGTGGCTGTTCGGCCTCTCCTACGACGCCATCGGGTACGCGCACTCCTACCTGATCATGGGCGGCGTGGTCATCGCGGTGACGCTCGTCGCCAGCTTCCTCATGCGTGACGACCGTGGCCGCGTGGCGCCCGGCGCCGGGGACCTCACGCCCGCAGGACGGTGACGGGGCAGCCCGCGAAGTCCAGCACCTGACGGCTGGTCGACCCCAGCACCAGCCGGTCGAAGCCGCCCAGCCCGCGCGCGCCGACCACCAGCCGGTCCGCTCCCTGGGAGGCCTCGATGAGCACCTTCGCGGCCTGCCCGTGCACGACCCGGGGGCGGATCCGGTCGGCCGGGACGTCCACCTCGGCAGCCGTGATCGCGGCGTCCAGGCACTGGCGGGCGAAGTCCTCGTAGTCGCTGATCGGCGGGGCCCACCCCCACGAGCCCGGCAACGGCGCGAGCGTCGTGATCTGCCACGCGAACACCGGTTCCAGCAGGGCGCCCGACCGCGCCGCCACCTCGGCCCCGTGCCGCAGCGCGGCGACGGACGGTGCGGACGTGTCCACGCCCACCACCACGCGTGGGGCGGCCGACGGCGGAGCGGCGGCCGCGTCCACCGGTCCGGCTCCTGCGGTGGCCGGGGCGTCCGGGCCGGTGGCGTCGTCGTGCGGCTCGTCCGTCGGCCGGTCGACGTGGCGCACCACCGTGACGGGGACGTGCGCGTTCTCCACGACCGTCGAGGACACCGAACCGAGGATGCGGCGTCCGAGCCGTCCCCGCCGCCGTCGGCCGAGCACGAGCATCTGGGCCTCGGCGCTCGCGGCGAGCAGCGCGTCGGGGATCGGCCCGGGCAGGACGGCGTACTCGGCGTCGAACGGCTCGTGCCGCTCCCGCGCGCGGTCCAGGATGGCGGCCGTCTCGGCGCGCACCTCGTCCAGCACCCCGGTGAGCTCCGCCTCGTCCACGTCCGGGGCGACGCGCAGGACGGTCAGCGGATGTCCGCTCGACGAGGCCTCCATGACCGCCCAGTCGAGTGCCTCGTCCGCCTCGACCGAGCCGTTGACGCCCACGACGATGCCTTCCATACCGCCAGCCTAGGGCGCGCGGGTCAGCGACGCCCGGGCGGGTGCAGCAGCGACCGGATCGGCCGGGTGACCACGTCGACGCGGTCCACCAGGTCGGCCGGTCCCGTGACGACGAGGTCCCGCCCCGGCAGCGAGACGTGCACGGCCGTGACGTCCCGGACGCGGACCCGGGTCGCCGGCCGGGAGGTCCCGTCGACGGTCAGCTCCGCGCTCTCGAGCGGCACGGCGTCCACCTCCGTCACGATCGACCGCATCGCGCTGCGGTAGTCCGCGAAGTCGTCCGCGAAGTCCGAGGTGCCGTGCGGCGTCTGCGTCGTGTCAGGCTCCACGGGAGAGGCGATGTCCGCGTGCAGGGGCGCGACCAGCGCGCCGCTCGCCGCCGCGCGCACCACGTCCTCCACCGCGTCGGCCGCCACCGGCGTCCGCAGCGTCTCCACCTCGAAGGACTCCCGCGCGAAGGTGCGGTACGACCGGACGAACCGGTCCGACGTCGGGTCGGTCTCGTCGTCGTACCCCGTGAGGGCCTCGTCCTCCAGGTCGAGGCCCCAGATCAACGGGTCCACGACCTCGCCGACCACTCCCGAGAACCGCGCCAGGCGCGCGTCCACCGGATCGGGCGGCCCCGGTCGCCCGCTCCGCGGCCGACCGGCCCGGCCCTGCCCCGCCTCGCGTCCGACGTCGTCCATGGTGGCCCTCCCCGTGTGCGGCGACCTGTTCTGCCCACCATTGCTCCGCGAGCGGTGTCTCGGCAACGGGGCGCGCCGTCACGCCCCTGGCGAACAAGGGCATCTGGAGGGGGGTGGGCGTGTTGGGAGCGAATAGAGTCGTAGCGGTCAGGCTGTCGCCGTCGATCCGACGGGGCCAGGAAAACGCCGCTCGTGAGGGAGCAGCACATGTTCGAGAGATTTACGGACCGAGCCCGTCGGGTGGTCGTCCTCGCGCAGGAAGAAGCGAGGATGCTCAACCACAACTACATCGGCACGGAGCACATCCTGCTCGGCCTCATCCACGAGGGTGAGGGCGTCGCCGCCAAGGCGCTGGAGTCGCTGGGCATCTCGCTCGACGGCGTGCGCGCGCAGGTCACCGAGATCATCGGTGAGGGCCAGCAGGCCCCGAGCGGGCACATCCCGTTCACCCCGCGTGCCAAGAAGGTGCTGGAGCTGTCGCTGCGCGAGGCGCTGCAGCTCGGCCACAACTACATCGGCACGGAGCACATCCTGCTCGGCCTCATCCGCGAGGGTGAGGGCGTGGCGGCGCAGGTGCTCACCAAGATGGGTGCCGACCTGAACAAGGTGCGTCAGCAGGTCATCCAGCTGTTGAGCGGCTACCAGGGCAAGGAGCCGGTCGCCGCCGGCGGCCCGCAGGAGGGGCAGCCCTCCGGGTCCGCGGTGCTGGACCAGTTCGGCCGCAACCTGACGCAGGCAGCGCGCGAGGGCAAGCTGGACCCGGTCATCGGGCGGAAGCCCGAGGTCGAGCGGGTCATGCAGGTGCTGTCGCGCCGCACCAAGAACAACCCGGTCCTCATCGGCGAGCCCGGCGTCGGCAAGACGGCCGTCGTCGAGGGGCTGGCGCAGGACATCGTGCGCGGCGACGTGCCCGAGACGCTCAAGGACAAGCAGCTCTACACGCTGGACCTGGGCGCCCTGGTGGCCGGCTCGCGCTATCGCGGTGACTTCGAGGAGCGCCTGAAGAAGGTGCTCAAGGAGATCCGCACGCGGGGCGACATCATCCTGTTCATCGACGAGATCCACACCCTGGTGGGTGCCGGCGCCGCCGAGGGCGCGATCGACGCCGCCAGCATCCTCAAGCCGATGCTGGCCCGTGGTGAGCTCCAGACCATCGGTGCCACGACGCTCGACGAGTACCGCAAGCACGTCGAGAAGGACCCGGCGCTGGAGCGTCGCTTCCAGCCCATCCAGGTCAACGAGCCGTCGATGGAGCACGCGATCGAGATCCTCAAGGGTCTGCGCGACCGCTACGAGGCGCACCACCGGGTGTCCATCACGGACGCCGCGCTCGTCTCGGCCGCCCAGCTCGCCGACCGGTACATCAACGACCGGTACCTGCCCGACAAGGCGATCGACCTCATCGACGAGGCGGGCGCGCGCCTGCGCATCCGCCGGATGACGGCCCCGCCGGAGCTCAAGGAGCTCGACGAGCAGATCGCGGAGGCCCGTCGCGACAAGGAGTCCGCGATCGACGACCAGGACTTCGAGAAGGCCGCCGGCCTGCGTGACACCGAGAAGCAGCTCACGCAGCAGCGCGCCGACAAGGAGAAGGCCTGGAAGTCGGGCGACCTGGACACCGTCGCGGAGGTCGACGAGGAGCTCGTCGCCGAGGTGCTGGCGATGTCGACCGGCATCCCGGTCGTCAAGCTCACCGAGGAGGAGTCGAGCAAGCTCCTGCACATGGAGGACGAGCTGCACAAGCGGGTCGTCGGCCAGGACGTCGCCATCAAGGCGCTGTCCCAGGCGATCCGCCGCACGCGTGCGGGTCTCAAGGACCCGAAGCGTCCCGGTGGCTCGTTCATCTTCGCCGGGCCCACCGGCGTCGGGAAGACCGAGCTCGCCAAGGCGCTCGCCGAGTTCCTGTTCGGCGACGACGACGCGCTCATCCAGCTCGACATGTCGGAGTTCTCGGAGAAGCACACGGTCTCGCGGCTGTTCGGCTCGCCCCCCGGGTACGTCGGCTACGACGAGGGTGGTCAGCTCACCGAGAAGGTGCGCCGCCGTCCGTTCTCCGTGGTCCTGTTCGACGAGGTGGAGAAGGCCCACGCGGACATCTTCAACTCGCTGCTGCAGGTGCTCGAGGACGGTCGCCTCACCGACTCCCAGGGTCGTGTGGTCGACTTCAAGAACACCGTCATCATCATGACGACCAACCTCGGTACGCGGGACATCGCCAAGGGCGTCCAGACCGGCTTCAACGCCGGCGGCGACCTGGTGACGGACTACCAGCGGATGCGGGCGAAGGTCAACGAGGAGCTCAAGCAGCACTTCCGGCCCGAGTTCCTCAACCGTGTCGACGACACGATCGTGTTCCCGCAGCTGTCCGAGCAGGAGATCATCGAGATCGTCGACCTCGAGGTCGCCAAGCTCGACAAGCGTCTGCGCGACAAGGACATGGGCATCGAGCTCACCCCGGCGGCCAAGAAGCTGCTGGCGGAGAAGGGCTACGACCCGGTCCTCGGTGCGCGGCCGCTCAAGCGGGCGATCCAGCGGGAGATCGAGGACGCGCTGTCCGAGAAGATCCTGTTCGGCGAGCTCAAGTCCGGCGAGATGGTCCTCGTCGACGGCGAGGGCGAGGGCATCCTCGGGGAGTTCACGTTCCGCGGGGTGCCGAAGTCCGAGCACGACCGCGGGCCCGTCTCCGTGGGCGCCGCCGCGGCGCTCGACGCACCCACCGGCGTCTCCGTGTCCGACCTGCCGCCCACCGGGCAGATGCAGGCCGGCGCCGAGTAGCCCGGAGCGGGCTTCCCGCCGACTGACGACGCAAGGCCCCGGACCCTCCTCACAGGGTCCGGGGCCTTCGTCGTGCCCGGCTCAGCGCAGCCGGGCCAGGACCTGCGCGGCGAGGTCGGCGACGTCGTCGACGGTCCCGACGACGCCCGCGCGCTCGAGCTCGCCCGGAGCGGCGTAGCCCCAGCTCACGCCCAGGCAGCCGATGCCGTGCTCCGCCGCACCGTGGACGTCGTGCTCGCGGTCGCCGACCATCAGCACCGGGCCGTCCTCGGGCGCGGCCGGGGACTGCCGCCCGAGCGCGGCGAGCGCCTTGGCGATCACGTCGGCCTTGGTCGAGGTCGCCTCGTCCAGCGGAGCGCCGAACACGTCGTCCACCAGCGCGGAGAGGCCGAACCGCTCGCAGATCGGCCGTGCGAACACCTCGGGCTTGCTCGTGGCCACGGCGAGGACGCAGCCGGCCGCGCGCAGCTCGCGCAGGGCCGCCGGGACGCCGTCGAACACCGAGTTGTTGAACATGCCGCCGGCCGTGAAGGCCGCACGGTAGGCGACGAGCGCCTCGCCGACCCGTTCGCGGGGCACGCCGTGGGTGGGGAAGGAGTCCGTGATCGGCGGGCCGACGAACGAGCGCAGCGTGGCGGCGTCGGGCACCGGCAGGCCGAGCGTGCGGTAGGCGTGCGCCGCCGACGCCGTGATGCCCGGCGCAGAGTCCATGAGCGTGCCGTCGAGGTCCAGCAGGACGAGGGGTGTGGTCACGGCGCCAGGCTACGTGCCAGGTTCAGATCGCCCGCGCGTGCTCCACGAGCCGGTCGAAGCCCTCGTCCAGCGCGCGGTCGACCACCTGCGCTTCGGGGTGCGCGTCGTACCAGGCGATCTGCTCGTGGGCGCCCTGGTCGTAGGTGATGGTGGTGCCGAAGTCGGGCACGAGCGCCCGCAGCTTGGCGCAGTCGAACAGCATGGAGTGCGCCTTGTCGCCGAGGAGACCGTCGCCGACGTCGGGCAGGACGTGCGCGATCGTCTCGGACGGCACGTGCACGATCTCGGGGTCGGGGACCCCCGCCGCGGCGCCCAGCCACGTGTAGACCTGGTCCCAGGTGGGGGCGTGCGTGCCCATGATCTGGAACGTGTCGCCCACGGCGTGCGGGTGGCCCAGCAGGCCGACGAACCCGACGGCGAAGTCGTCCGTGTGGGTCAGCGTCCACAGGCTCGTGCCGTCGCCGTGCACGACGACGGGCTTGCCGGCCCGCATCCGGGCGACGTCCGTCCAGGCCCCGCTCGTCGGCAGCAGGGTGCGGTCGTAGGTGTGGCTGGGGCGCACGACGGTTGCCGGGAACGCGTCCTCGCGGTACGCGCGCACCAGGAGGTCCTCGCCGGCGATCTTGTCGCGGGAGTACCGCCAGTACGGGTTGCGCAGCGGGGTCGACTCCGTGACCGGGAGGCGTGAGGGCGGCGTCTGGTACGCCGAGGCGCTCGAGACGAACACGTACTGGCCGGTGCGCCCCGTGAACCGCTCGACGTCCCGGGCCACGTGGTCGGGGGAGAAGGCGCGGAACTGGGCGACGACGTCGAAGTCGCGGCCGGCCAGCGCGGCGTCGACCGCGTCGTCGTCGGCCGCGTCCGCGACGAGCGTCTCGACGTCGGTGGGCAGCGGGCGGGTCGTCGAACGGCCGCGGTTGAGAACGGTGACGCGGTGGCCCTGCGCCACCGCGCGGGTCACCGAGGCGGCGCTGATGACGCCGGAGCCGCCGATGAACAGGATGCTCTGCGGGTTGCGGGTTCGTGTGGGGGTCATGGCAGCCATGGTGCCCGACGGGGTGCCGTTCGGCACCGGGCGGGGCGGTCGGTGCGCGTGGTCGGCGCTCGCTGCCCGCTACCCGGCCGGCACGGTGAGGTCGGCGGGCAGGTGAGCGGGCAGCACCTCGCGCAGCGCGGCGATCCGCGCCTCCCGGGCGGCGCCGGTCATGCGTTCGGCGGGTGCGGTGATGGACACCGCGGCAATCGGCCGGCCGGCACGGAGCACGGCGACGGCGGCGCACGCGATGCCGGGCTCGTTCTCCTCGGTCTCGGTGGCGACGCCGGTGTGCCGGGCCTCGGCCAGCGCCTCCCGGAGGCGGTCGGCAGCGGTCCCGGGTGTGGCGTATGCGGCCAGGGCGGCGTCGTCGAACGGACCGGCAGCCAGGAGCGCGCGGCCGAGCGCCGTGGTGGCGGCCGGGCGGCGGCGTCCGACGGCGGACCACACCCGGACGGCCCGCTGCGGCTCGACCTTCTCCAGGTACACGACCTCCCGGCCGGCGAGGACGCCGAGGTGGACGAGCTCGTCGACCTCGGCGCTCAGGGCGTCGAGCGCGGGGCGCAGCAGGGCGGGCAGGTTCTCCTCGGCGAGGAACGTGCTGCCGAGCGCGAGGACGGCCGGGCCGAGGCGGTAGGTGCCGTCGTCGGTCTGCTCGGCGTAGCCCCGGTGGCGCAGCGCGGCCAGGGTGCGGTGCAGCGTGGACTTGTTGGCGCCGACCTCGGCCGAGAGGTCTGCCAGGGAGGCGCCGTCGGCGCCGGCGCGCCCGAGGGCGTCGAGCGTGAGCAGGGCCTTGTCGACGCTGCCGAGCGGGCTGGGTTCCATGGGACCGTCCTGCTAGGGTGCATTCCGTAGTGAACAACTGGCGTTCACCATAGCGAAACGGAGAGCAGATGTCACCCGGCGACACCCTGAAGACCCTCGAACATCACCGTCTCGTGCCCGTCGTCGTGGTCGACGGCGCGGAGCAGGGCCTCCGGCTCGCCGAGGCCCTCGTCGCGGGCGGGCTGCCCGTCGCCGAGATCACGCTGCGCACCGCGGGCGGGCTCGACGCGATCCGCGCCGTCGCGCGCGACCAGGCTGACGTCGTCGTCGGCGCCGGGACCGTCGTCACCGCGGCGCAGGTGGACGCCGTCGTCGACGCCGGTGCGCGCTACATCGTCTCGCCCGGCCTGTCGCGCAGCGTCGTCGAGCGCGCCCAGCACCACGGCGTGCCCGTGCTGCCCGGCGTCGCCACGCCGACCGAGATCATGGCGGCGCTCGACCTGGGCGTCGAGACCGTCAAGCTGTTCCCGGCCTCCGTCGTCGGCGGCCCCGCGGCCCTCAAGGCGCTCGCGGCGCCCTTCGGCACCGTGCGGTTCGTCCCGACGGGCGGCGTCAGCGCGGCCAACCTCGGCGAGTACCTCACGCTGGCGCCGGTGCTCGCCGTCGGCGGCTCGTGGATGGTCGCCAAGAGGCTCGTCGACGCCGGCGAGTGGGATCAGATCACCCGACTCACCGCCGAGGCCGTCGACCTCGTGAAGGAGAACTCATGAGCAACCCGTCCGTCACCACGCGCCCCGCCGCGGACTGCCGCTACGACGTCGTCGCCCTCGGCGAGGTCATGCTCCGCATGGACCCGGGCGACCGCCGCATCCGCACCACCCGCAGCTTCGACGTCTGGGAGGGCGGCGGCGAGTACAACGTCGCCCGCGGGCTGCGGCGCTGCTTCGGGCTGCGCGGCGCGATCGTCACCGCGCTCGCGGACAACGAGGTCGGCCGGCTCGTCGAGGACTGCATGCTCACCGGCGGCCTCGACACCTCCTGGGTGCAGTGGCGCGAGTACGACGGCATCGGGCGCGAGGTGCGCAACGGGCTCAACTTCACCGAGCGGGGCTTCGGCGTGCGCGGGGCCGTGGGCACCAGCGACCGCGGGCACACCGCCGTCTCCCAGATGCAGCCCGACGACGTCGACTGGGACGCGCTGTTCTCCTCCGGTGTGCGGTGGCTGCACACGGGCGGCATCTTCGCGGCGCTGTCCGAGTCCACCGCCGACGTGGCCGAGGCCGCGATGTCCGCCGCCCGCCGGCACGGCACGGTCGTCTCCTACGACCTCAACTACCGGCCCTCGCTGTGGAAGGGCATCGGCGGGGTCGAGCGGGCGCGCGAGGTCAACCGGCGCCTGGCCCACCACGTCGACGTCATGATCGGCAACGAGGAGGACTTCACGGCGTCCCTCGGTTTCGAGGTGGAGGGCGTCGACGAGTCGCTGACGGACCTCGACACGGGCGCCTTCCGGGCGATGATCCGCACCGCGGCCGAGGCGTACCCGAACTTCCAGGTGATCGCCACGACGCTGCGCGGCGTCAAGTCGGCGTCGGTCAACGACTGGGGTGCCATCGCGTGGTCGCGCGCCGAGGGCTTCGTGGAGGCCACCCACCGGCCCGACCTGGAGATCTTCGACCGCGTGGGCGGTGGCGACTCGTTCGCCTCGGGCCTGGCGTACGGGCTCCTGGAGCGGGAGTCCCTCGCCGAGGCCGTCGAGTACGGCGCCGCGCACGGCGCGCTCGCCATGACGACCCCGGGGGACACGACGACGGCGACGCTCGCCGAGGTCGCCAAGCTCGCCGCGGGCGGCAGCGCGCGCGTCCAGCGCTGACCACCCACGTCACCCGCCCCCACCCCACCCCCCCACCCTGCCCCGCCCCGCGCTGTGGCTGCTCTGGGCGCTCTGGGTGTTGTGGGTGCACGACACGCCGTTTGTTGTCCAGCGATGACGGCGTGTCGTGCACCCACAGCGTGGAGGGAGGGGGGTCAGGTGGGGGGCGGGGGAGCCGTGGACTCCCGGACCACCAGCTCCGTGGCGAGGTTGACGCGGGTGACCGCCGGCGTGCTCCCGGCGGCGAGCTCGAGCACCATGCGGGTCGCGGTGGCCCCCATCTCGGCCAGCGGCTGCCGCACGGTGGTCAGGGCCGGGACGGTCCACTGGGCCAGCGGCAGGTCGTCGTACCCCACCACCGAGACGTCGTCGGGCACCCGCAGGCCGATGTCCTGCGCGGCGCGCAGGGCGCCGATGGCCTGCATGTCCGAGCCGGCGAAGATGGCCGTCGGGCGGTTCGCGCGGTCGAGCAGCCGCCGCGCCGCGGCGTACCCCGCCTCGACGTAGAAGTTGCCGGAGTCCACCAGCGAGGGGTCGACGGCGATCCCCGCCGACTCGAGGGCGCTGCGGTAGCCGTCGATGCGGGCCCGGCTGCACAGCATGTCGGACGGCCCGGAGATCGCCGCGACGCGCCGGTGCCCGAGCTCGACGAGGTGGCGGGTGGCCGCGAGCCCGCCGTTCCAGTTGTCGGAACCCACGGTGGGCACGTCCGGCGGCGGCTCGCCGTCGGTGTCGATGACGACGAACGGGACCGACCTGCTCGTCAGCCGTCGCTGCTGGGCCTCGGTGAGCTGGGAGGCCACCAGCAGGACGCCCAGCGGGGGGCGCGCGAGCGTCGTCTCCAGCCAGGTGCGGGGCGGTCGGTGCTGCCCGCCGAGCTCGGACAGGATCACGCTGGTGCGGCCGGCTGCGGCCGTGTCCTCGACGCCGCGGATGATCTCCAGGGACCAGGTCGAGCCCAGCCGGTGGAAGACGAGGTCGATCAGCCCGGCCCCGGTCGGGGGGATCCCCGGCCGACGGCGCCGGTAGCTGTGCCGGTCCAGCGCCTCCTCGACCCGCGCACGCGTGGCCGGGGCGACGTCCGACCGGCCGTTGAGGACCTTGGAGACCGTGGGGACCGAGACGCCGACCTCCCGGGCGATCTGGGCGATCGTCGGCGCGGAGCGGGGAGCGGACATCGGGTCCCTTCCTGGTGGTACGCCTTGGCCGTCACCGGCCTGGACCGTCACCGACCCGGGCCGCGCCCGGTGCGGGCGTTGTCATCTGAGCGAGCATGTTGCGAAACTTTCGGCTCAATCCTAGCGACCTTGCGGGCGACGCGACGCCGCGGCGCACCGCACGATCGACGCCATGAAGCGACGCTACGGGCCGCAAAGTCTTCACATGTGACCGTACCGTGATCGGCCTCGGCTTGACCGCTGTGCCGTGCCCGCCTACTGTCGCTCACGTCGACAACGTTTTCAATGTCGAAAGTTTCGACCGGGCGACGACGCCACGGGCTCGACGGCCCGCCACGACGACGTGACGAACCAGGAGCAGGACATGACACACGGGACCGAGGCGGTGGTCACCGCCCCCGCCGTGGTCGTCGACGCGACGGCCGACCCGCCGTCGTCCGGCGGCAAGCAACGGCGCGTCCGTCGCGACACCTGGGCCACCGCGCTGCGCAGGGACTGGCGGCTCTACACGTTCCTCGTGCTGCCCATCGCGTTCCTGCTGCTGTTCCGGTACGTGCCGATGGCGGGCAACGTCATCGCGTTCCGGCGCTTCCGGCCGGGAGGGTCCATCTTCGGTGACGAGTGGGTCGGTCTCCACTACGTCGAGATGTTCCTCAACGACCCCACGTTCTGGCGGGTGTTCACCAACACGGTGGTCCTCGGGGCGCTGACCCTGGTCATCGTCTTCCCCCTGCCGATCGTCCTGGCGCTCATGCTCAACGAGCTGCGCTCACGCCGCTTCAAGAAGGCCGTCCAGACGATCACCTACCTGCCGCACTTCATGTCGATCGTGATCGTCGCCGGGTTCGTCTACGAGCTGACGGCGCTCAACGGCACGATCAACCAGATCATCACGGCCGTGGGCGGCGAGGAGATCTCGTTCATGCAGCGGGCCGACTGGTTCCGCCCCGTGTACGTGAGCTCCGAGATCTGGCAGGTCGTCGGGTTCGGCACCATCCTCTACCTGGCCGCGCTGACGACCATCGACGACCAGCTCTACGAGGCGTCGCGCATCGACGGGGCCAACCGGTGGCAGCAGATCTGGCACATCACCCTGCCCGGCATCCGCCCCACCATCGTGGTGCTGCTCATCCTCAACATCGGCACCTTCCTGGCGGTCGGGTTCGAGAAGGTCCTCCTCCTCTACAACCCGCTGACCTACTCGACGGCGGACGTCATCGCCACCTACCTCTACCGCGTGGGCCTGACGAGCGGCAGCTTCTCCTACGCGGCGGCGATCGGCCTCTTCGAGGCCGTCATCGGGCTGACGCTCGTGCTGTCGGCCAACGCCATCTCGAAGCGACTGGTTGGAGCGTCCCTGTGGTGAGCACAACGCCGACGGCCCCGGACATCTCGGCGGTCCGCGCGGTCCCGACGACGATCAAGGACACCCGCGGCTACACGGTGTTCCGTGTCGTCAACGCCGTGCTCCTCGTCCTGGTGTGCCTGGTGACCCTGTACCCGTTCGTGAACCTGATCGCCCAGGCGTTCAGCTCCCAGGGGTACATCGTGGCCGGCGAGGTGAACCTCTGGCCCAAGGGGTTCAACCTGACCACCTTCGAGACGGTGTTCGGTGACGAGCGCTTCTGGACCGGCTACCGCAACACGATCATCCAGACCGTCCTGGCGACCGGCATCGCGATGGTGCTCACCACGACGATGGCCTACGCGCTGTCGAAGCGGCATCTGAAGGGAAGGTCGGTCTTCATCGGGCTCGTCGTGGTGACGATGTTCTTCAACGGCGGTCTCATCCCGAACTACCTGCTCATCACGAACCTCGGCCTGAAGAACACCATCTGGGCGATCGTGCTGCCCAACGCGATCAGCGCCTTCAACCTGCTGGTCATGAAGTCGTTCTTCGAGAACTTCCCCAGCGACCTGGAGGAGGCGGCGTCGATCGACGGGCTCACCACCTACGGGATCTTCGGGCGCATCGTGCTGCCGCTGTCCAAGGCGGTGGTCGCCACCATGGTCCTGTTCTACGCCGTCTCGTTCTGGAACGCGTGGTTCCCCGCGTTCCTCTACCTGAGCGACCCCGGGCTGCAGCCGGTGACGCTCTACCTGCGCAACCTGCTGGCCGGTGCGACCGGCAGCGGCGTCGAGGCGGGGATGGAGACGGTGCAGATCGGCGCCAACATCCAGGCCGTCGCGATGCTGCTGACGGTGCTGCCGATCATCTGCTTCTACCCGTTCATCCAGAAGTACTTCGTGTCGGGCGTGATGCTCGGCTCGGTCAAGGGCTGAACCCGCCCCCACCGTCGCGAACAACGACGTTCACCACAGGAGGAGAGCAATGAGGATCACTCGGAACACGATCGTCGCGGGAGGCGCCGTCGTCGCGCTGACCGTCACCCTGACAGCGTGCTCGGGCGACGGCGAGAGCCCCGAGGACGGGGCCGAGGCCGGCGCGATCGACATGGCCTCGCAGATCGGCTACATGGAGGACTTCGCGGCGGGGGACACGTTCGTGGCCACGGAGCCGGTCGAGTTCGGCCTGCTCTACCGCGACCACCCGAACTACCCGTTCAAGGAGGACTGGTCGATCGTCCAGCACCTCGAACAGGACAACAACGTCACGTTCGACTACGAGAACGTGCCGCTCGAGGACATGCAGCAGAAGCGCTCGGTGCTCATCGGCTCGGGCGAGGCGCCCGACATCATGCCGGCCACCTACCCGGGCGACGAGGTCCAGTTCATCGGTGGCGGCGCGATCCTGCCGATCTCCGACTACGTGCAGTACATGCCGAACTTCCAGCAGAAGGTCTCCGACTGGGGCCTCACCGAGGAGATCGAGGCGCAGCGCCAGGCAGACGGCAAGTACTACATGATCCCGGGCCTGCACGAGGTCGCCAAGCACCAGTACTCGGTGGCCATCCGGCAGGACCTCTGGGACGCGGCGGGGCTCGAGCACCCGACGACGTGGGACGAGTTCGCCGAGCAGCTCGCCGTCATCGCCGAGGAGAACCCGGACCTCGACCACGCCATGACCGACCGGTGGTCGATCAACGGGCCCATCGAGGCCACGATGATGGCTGCGGCGCCGAACTTCGGCACCAACGCGGGCTGGAACTACGGCCAGGGTCTGCAGTGGGACGCGGACGCCGGTGCGTACGAGTACGCCGGCGCCTCGGACGAGTACCGCTCCCTGGTCCAGTACTTCGCCGACCTCGTCGCCGACGGTCTGCTGGACCCGGAGGCGCTGACCCAGGACGACGACCAGGCGAAGGAGAAGTTCGCCTCCGGCCAGGCCGCCGCCATCGGTTCCAACGACCAGGTGCTGCTGGAGTACCGGGACGCGTTCGCCGAGACCGGTGACAGCGACGCCGAGATCAAGCAGATCGTGGTGCCGGGCGGGCCGGCCGGCGACCTCATCCCCGGTGGCACGCGCCGCGAGTCCGGCCTGATGTTCTCGGCGCAGGCCGCCGAGCAGGACGACTTCCTCGCGATGCTGCAGTTCGTCGACTGGCTCTACTACTCCGACGAGGGCCTCGAGTTCGCCAAGTGGGGCGTCGAGGGCGAGACGTTCGAGCGCCAGGGCGACGAGCGCGTCCTCGTCGACGAGGTCGGCTGGGGCGAGCTCAACCCGGACGCCCCGAAGCTCCTCAACGCCGACTTCGGCTACTACAACGGGGTCTGGTCCATCGCCCACGGTTCCACCGAGGACCTGGACAAGTCGATGATGAGCGACGAGGTCATCGAGTTCATGGACGGGATGAACGCCGTCAAGTCCGAGCTGCCGATCCCGCCGGCCGTGCAGTACGACGAGATGCAGCAGGAGCAGGCGGGCCTGCAGCAGACCACCCTGCAGGACATCGTCATGCAGAACACGGCCCAGTTCATGCTCGGCGACCGGCCGATGTCCGAGTGGGACGCCTACGTCGCCGAGCTCGTGGGCGCCGGCATGACCGACTACGTCGACCGCGCCAACGCCGCCGCCGGCGTCGGCGACTGACCCACCCCGAAGGAGCTCCGTGCCTCGCCTCACCGTCCCCGCCGAACCCGTCGGAGTGCTCAGCGACGCCTGGCGGTCCTGCGTCGGCACGGGCCGTTTCAACCTCGCGCTGCGCCAGGACTACCAGGAGTCCTTGGCCCTGGTGCAGCGCGAGATCGGGTTCCGGTACATCCGCGGCCACGGCCTGCTGTCCGACGACGTCGGCGTGCACCGGCCGTACGAGGAGGCCGGCCGCGCCGCCACGCGCTACGCGTTCACGTACGTCGACCAGGTGGTGGACGCCTATCTCGGGCTGGGCATCAAGCCGTTCCTCGAGCTGGGGTTCATGCCCGCCGCCCTGGCGTCCGGCGAGCAGACGGTGTTCTGGTGGCGGGGCAACGTGACCCCGCCCCGGGACCACCGCGAGTGGGCCGCGCTCGTGCGTGCCGTCGTCGGCCACCTGGTGGACCGGTACGGGCTCGACGAGGTCCGCACCTGGCCGATCGAGGTGTGGAACGAGCCCAACCTGACGCACTTCTGGCAGGGCGCCGACCAGGACGCCTACCTGCGTCTCTACGAGGTCACCGCCCGCGCCGTCAAGGACGTCGACGCCTCCCTCCAGGTGGGTGGACCGGCGCTCTCCCCGGGGGCCGACGACTGGTGGGAGCCGTTCGCCGAGTTCGTCCTCGCCCGCGACGTGCCGTGCGACTTCGTCTCGGTGCACGCCTACAGCTCGGGCCAGGCGCAGCACGTGCCCTTCGGCGTCTACCAGACCGTCCGCGAGCCGCAGCGCCTGCTCGAGCAGTTCGCCCGGCCGAAGGAGATGCTCGCCGGGACACCGCTGGCCGACCTGCCGGTGCACATCACGGAGTTCAACACCTCCTACCGGCCGGACAACCCGGTGCACGACACGGCGTACAACGCCGCCTACCTCGCGCCGGTGCTCGCGGCGGGCGGCGACCTGGTCGACTCGTTCTCGTACTGGACCTTCAGCGACACCTTCGAGGAGGAGGGCGTGCCCTCCACGCTGTTCCACGGCGGGTTCGGCATGGTCACCCACCGGCAGCTCCGCAAGCCGACGTTCCACCTCTACGCGTTCATGGCGCGGATGGGACGCCACGTGCTCGCGCGGGGGCGGGACCATCTCGTCACCCGTGACGACGCCGGGCGCGTCACGGTGCTCGCCTGGCAGCCCGTCGGCGGCACGGACGACCCGGTCGAGCCGGAGCGCCACGAGCTGCGGCTCTCGGTCCCGGTGCTCGGACCTCGCGACGACGACGGCGGCTCCCCGGCGGGCGCGGGCGCCCGGACGGTCTACGCGCACCGGTCGGTGGTGAACGAGTCCGACGGCAACGCCTGGGCGGCCTGGCGGGAGATGGGCCGGCCGGCCTCCCCGCGGAGCCGGCAGCTCGAGGCGCTGTCCGAGGCTGCCGAGCCGGTGCGCAGCCACCGGGCGCTCGCGGTGGAGGAGGGACGGGTCGACCTCGACCTGACCCTGGGCCGCCACGAGGTCACGCTGGTCGAGCTCGACGTCGTCCACGACGAGACCCCGGCGTGGCTCGACGACTCCCGCATCCTGGGGCGCGGCCCGTACGGTGGGTGACGTGACCACCTCCAACGCGCCGGTGCCCGGCGACCACGACCACGGGACCGCCGGGCGGGCGACGTCGACGGTGTACCGGCTGCTGGTGGTCGGCCTCCTGCTGGCCATCAGCGTCTCGCCCACCGTGGTGCTGCTCTTCCTGATCGAGCCCGACCCCTCGAACGTGCCGCTGGCCGTCGCCTCGACCGTGTTCGTCGGACCGGCGCTCTCGGCGTCGCTCTTCGCCCTGGGGGCCAAGGCCCGCGACGACGGCCTGACCCCGGCGCCGGCCTTCGCCAAGGGGTACCGGATGAACCTCGGCGACGTGCTGAAGATCTGGGTGCCCGGCCTCCTGCTGCTCGCCGTGCTGTCCTGGACCACCGTCAACATCGCGGTGGCGGGGGTGCCGGTCTGGTGGGCCGGGATCCTCCTCGGCATCGGTGCGATCGTGCTGCTCTGGATGATCCAGGCCACCGTCATCGCGTCGTTCTTCGCGTTCCGCGGCCGCGACACCGCGCGGCTCGCGCTGTACTTCCTCGGCCGGCTCCCGCGGGTGACGCTGGCCGTGATGTCCGCCGTCGTGCTCGCCGGCGCGATCGTGTTCCTCACCGCGCCGGCGGTGCTCGCGGCGTTCGGCGTGCTCCTCGTGGCGCTGCTGCTGCGCTGGGAGAAGCCGCTGCTGTCCGAGGTGCGCCTGCGGTTCGTCGAGTCCGCCGACTGAGCCGAACACACCGGCTGGAGGCGCGCCGTCAGCCCGGGGCTGCCGTGCCGTCCACGGTTCGGCTACCGTCGCGTCGTGAGCACCCCGCTGTCCCACGACCCGCTCTGGCCGCGCGCCGGCGGCTGGCCCGCGCCCGCGCCGGGTGCGGGCCGCGTCCCGGCCGACGCCGCGTTGCTGGGGATCGGTACCTGGCGCACCTCGCTCTCACCGACCGGGGCGCACGCGACCCCTGCCGCCGTGCGCGCGGCGCTTCGGCGGTACAGCCCGGCACTGACGGGCCGCGGTGCGAGTGCTGCGCCCGACGGCGGCGGCCCGGTCGACCTGGGTGGGCTCGCCGTCGTCGACCACGGCGACGTGGACGAGCCCGACGGTCCGGCGGGGGAGGAACGGGCGCGCGCCGCCGTCGCCGAGGCCGCGGGCGGTGCCCGGCTGCTGGTGGCGCTCGGCGGAGACAACGCGCTGACCGTGCCCGCGGCGCTGGGTGCCTGGGGACCCGAGCTCGGGGCGGCCGGGCTGGTCACGCTGGACGCGCACCACGACCTGCGCGAGGGCGTCTCGAACGGTTCACCCGTGCGGCTGCTGATCGAGGCGGGCCTGGACCCGGCACGGGTCGTGCAGGTGGGGATCGCGGACTTCGCCAACTCGGCCGCGTACACCCGGCGGGCGCACGAGCTGGGGATCCGCGTCGTGACCCTCGACGAGCTGCGGTCCCGAGGCATCCCGGCCGTGGTCGCGGAGGCCCTGGACGTCGCCGGTGCCGCAGCCGGGCCGGTGCACGTCGACGTCGACGTCGACGTCTGCGACCGGGCGGTGGCGCCCGGCTGCCCGGCGAGCGTGCCGGGCGGGCTCGCCGCGCACGAGCTGCGCGCGCTCGTCCGGGGGCTCGCGCGGAGCGAGCGGGTGCGCTCCGTGGACATCGCCGAGGTGGACGCGACGGCGGACGCCCCCGACGGCCGGACGGTGCGGCTCGCCGCGCTGTGCGTGCTGGAGGCGCTCGCAGGACTCGCTCTGCGCACCGGGTAGCACGGTCCGTCCCTACCTCGGCGGGTGGACCTCGCGGCCCTCGCGCCAGACGCCGGACACCAGCGGCACGCCCGGCCGGTAGGCCAGGTACGTGCGCGACGGCGCATCCAGCACCACGAGGTCGGCTCGCGCGCCCGGCTCCAGCCGGCCGACGTCGGACCGCCGCAGCGCCGTCGCCCCGCCCGCCGTCGCGGCCCGGACCGCCTCGGCGACGGTCATCCCCATCTCCCGCACCGCGAGCGCCACCATCAACGGCATCGACGAGGTGTACGACGACCCGGGGTTGCAGTCGCTCGCGAGCGCCACGACGACGCCGGCGTCGAGCAGCCGCCGCGCGTCCGGGTACGGCTGCCGGGTCGAGAACTCGACGCCCGGCAGCAGCGTCGCGACCGTACCCGGCGCGTCGTCGGCCCACGAGCCCGCGAGCGCCGCGACGTCGTCGTCGGACAGGTAGGTGCAGTGGTCCACCGACGCCGCGCCGAGCGACACGGCGACCCGCACGCCCTCGCCCGGGCCGAGCTGGTTGGCGTGCACCCGCACGCCCAGCCCGGCGGCGGCGCCGGCCGAGAGCACGCGCCGGGCCTGCTCCGGGGTGAACGCCCCCGTCTCGCAGAA
Source organism: Isoptericola halotolerans (assembly GCF_003003075.1). Taxonomy (GTDB): domain Bacteria; phylum Actinomycetota; class Actinomycetes; order Actinomycetales; family Cellulomonadaceae; genus Isoptericola; species Isoptericola halotolerans_A. The sequence goes on from NZ_PVTX01000001.1 coordinate 507,435, forward strand.
GACGTCGACCCACCGTGCACCCGGCGCGCACGACCGGAGCATCTCGCCGCACACGAGGTCGACGTACTCGTCGCCCCGCCCCGCGTACTCCGGCGGCACCACGTGCGCCCCGAGGAACGTCACCTCGTCGGTCACCTCCCGCGCGAGCCGCACCGAGCGCGCCTCGTCGGTCACGGTCAGCCCGTACCCGGTCTTGACCTCGAGGGTCGTCGTCCCCTGGGCGGCGGCCTCGGCGACGTGCCGCGCCAGCCCGGCCCGCAGCGCGTCGTCCGACGCCGCACGTGTGGACGCCACGGTGGCCCGGATCCCGCCGGCCGCGTACGGGCGCCCGGCCGCGCGGGCCTCGAACTCGGCCGCCCTGTCCCCGGCGAACACCAGGTGCGTGTGCGAGTCCACGAACCCCGGGATCACGGCCCGGCCGCCGACATCGACGGTCCGGTCCGGCGCCCGGCCGATCGCCTCCTCGACGCCCGCGGCCGCGTCGGCCTCGCGCCCCGCCCAGGCGACGCGTCCGCCGTCCAGCAGGATCGCGGCGTCGCGGACGACGGCGGTGGGGTCGTCCGGGTCGTCGGCCCCGGCCACGCCGGGCACGTTCGTCGTGAGCTCACCGACACCGAACAGCAGCGTCGCGCCGTGCTCGCGGTGCGGGACCTCGTGCATCACGCCTCCCGGCCGGTCGCCGTCTCCCGCACCGGCACGCGCAGACCGCCCCGCTCGGCGGCGTCGACGGCGTCGTCGTACCCCGCGTCCACGTGCCGCAGCACACCGAGGGCCGGGTCGTTGGACAGCACGCGCGCGAGCTTCTGCGCGGCGAGCGGCGTGCCGTCCGCGACGGACACCTGCCCCGCATGGATCGACCGGCCCATGCCGACGCCGCCGCCCTGGTGCAGCGACACCCACGTGGCGCCCGACGACGCCGCGGTGAGCGCGTTGAGCAGCGGCCAGTCGGCGACGGCGTCGGACCCGTCGGCCATGCCCTCGGTCTCGCGGTACGGCGAGGCGACGGATCCCGCGTCGAGGTGGTCCCGCCCGATCACCAGGGGCGCGCTCACCTCGCCGGAGGCGACCAGCTCGTTGAACGCGAGGCCCGCGCGGTCGCGCTCGCCGTGCCCGAGCCAGCAGATCCGTGCCGGCAGCCCCTGGTAGGCGACGCGCTCCTGGGCCGCGCGGATCCAGCGGTGCAGGTGGTCGTCGTCGGGGAAGAGGCTCAGCACGGCCTCGTCGGTGGCCGCGATGTCGCGCGGGTCGCCCGACAGCGCCGCCCACCGGAACGGCCCCTTGCCCTGGGCGAACAGCGGCCGGATGTACGCGGGCACGAACCCCGGGACGTCGAACGCGCGGCCGTACCCGCCGCGACGCGCCTCGTCGCGGATCGAGTTGCCGTAGTCGAAGACCTCCGCACCGGCGTCGAGGAAGCCCACCATGCCCTCGACGTGCCGCGCCATCGACTCGCGCGCCCGCTCGGTGAACTCCTCCGGTCTCGCGGCGGCGGTGTCGGCCCACTCGTCCACCGAGACGCCGAGCGGCAGGTAGGACAGCGGGTCGTGCGCGGACGTCTGGTCGGTCACCACGTCCACCTCGACGCCGCGGCGCAGCAGCTCCGGCACCACGTGCGCGCTGTTGCCCACCACGCCGACGGACAGCGCGCGGCGCTCGCGGCGTGCGGCCTCGACGCGCGTCACCGCGTCGTCGAGCGACGGCGCGACCTCGTCGAGGTACCGCTCGCGCACGCGCCGCTCGAGGCGCGAGGCGTCGACGTCGACCACGAGGCACACGCCGCCGTTGAGCGTGACCGCGAGCGGCTGCGCGCCGCCCATGCCGCCGCAACCGCCCGTCAGCGTCAGCGTCCCGGCGAGCGACCCGCCGAACCTCTTGGCCGCGACGGCTGCGAGCGTCTCGTACGTGCCCTGCAGGATCCCCTGCGCGCCGATGTAGATCCACGACCCGGCCGTCATCTGCCCGTACATCGTCAGGCCCAGGGCCTCGAGCCGGCGGAACTCGGGCCACGTCGCCCAGTCGCCCACGAGGTTCGAGTTCGCGATGAGCACGCGCGGAGCCCACTCGTGCGTGCGCAGCACCCCGACGGGCTTGCCGGACTGCACGAGCAGCGTCTCGTCGTCGCGCAGGTCGGTGAGCGTGCGCACGATCGCGTGGTAGCTCGGCCAGTCGCGGGCGGCCCGGCCCGTGCCGCCGTAGACGACGAGGTCGTCCGGCCGCTCCGCGACCTCCGGGTCCAGGTTGTTCATGAGCATGCGCAGCGGCGCCTCGGTCTGCCAGCTGCGCGCCGTGAGCGCCGTCCCGCGCGGGGCGCGGACGGGGACGGGGGTTCCCCGGTCGTGGGTCATGCCGGTCTCCTTCGGTCGTTCAGGCCAGGTGCCCGACGGCGGCACGCGTGGTCGCGGCGACGTCGCCGTCCGCGACGAGCCGGGTCACGGCGTCGATCTCGGGGGCGACGACGCGGTCAGGTCCGGGGCCGGCGACCACGGTGCGCAGCAGGTCGCGCACCGCGCCGGTGCCCGTGGCGGGCGCGAGCCCGTCCGCGCAGCGCAGGTCGAGGGCACGGGCGGCGGTGAGCAGCTCGATCGCGAGCACGCGCCCGAGCCCGTCGACGGCGCGGCGCAGCTTGCGGGCCGCGGCCCAGCCCATCGAGACGTGGTCCTCCTGCATCGCCGACGACGGGATCGAGTCGACGCTCGCCGGCGCCGCCAGCCGCTTGAGCTCGCTGACGATCCCCGCGGCCGTGTACTGGGCGATCATCAGGCCGGAGTCCACGCCGGGGTCGTCGGCGAGGAACGGTGGCAGCCCCTCGTTGCGGGCCACGTCGAGGAACCGGTCGGTGCGGCGCTCGCTCATCGACGCGACGTCGGCCACCGCGATGGCGAGGAAGTCCAGCGCGTAGGCGACCGGCGCCCCGTGGAAGTTGCCGTTGGACTCGACGCGGCCGTCGACGGTCACGACGGGGTTGTCGACGGCGGACGCCAGCTCGCGGTCGGCGACGGCGGCGGCGTGGTCGAGGGTGTCCCGTGCGGCCCCGTGCACCTGCGGCGCGCAGCGCAGCGAGTAGGCGTCCTGGACGCGGGTGCACTCGGGGCGGCCTGTCGCGTCGACCGTGCGGTGGCCGGCGACGACGGGCGAGCCGTCGAGCAACGCCCGCAGGTTCGACGCCGACGCCGCCTGGCCCGGGTGCGGACGCATCGCCACCAGGTCCTCGGCGAAGGCCGCGTCGGAACCGAGCAGCGACTCCACGCTGGACGCTGCGGCGACGTCCGCGGTGGTGAGCAGCGAGCGCAGGTCGTGGATCGCGAGGCACAGCATGCCGAGCATGCCGTCGGTGCCGTTGACGAGGGCCAGGCCCTCCTTCTCGCGGAGCACCACGGGCTCGATCCCCGCCGACGTCAGCGCGGCGAGCGCCGGGCGGGTCGCGCCGTCGGCGTCGCGCACCTCGCCCTCGCCGAGCGCGGCGAGCGCGACGTGCGCGAGCGGGGCCAGGTCGCCCGAGCAGCCGAGCGAGCCGAACTCGCGCACGACGGGGGCGATCCCGGCGTCGAGCATGGCGGCGTAGGTCTCGGCGACGACGGGGCGTGTCCCGGTGCGGCCCGTCGCGAGGGTGCTCAGTCGCAGGAGCTGCAGCGCCCGCACCACCTCGCGCTCCACCTCCGGGCCGGTGCCCGCCGCGTGGGAACGGATCAGGCTGAGCTGGAGCCGTGCGCGCTGCGAGGCGGGGATGTGGCGGCGGGCCAGCGCCCCGAACCCGGTGGAGACGCCGTAGTGCGGGCGGTCGTCGTCGGCGAGCGACTCGACGACGGCGCGGCTGGCGGCCATGGCGTCGAGCGCACGGTCCGTGACGCGGACGGGTGCGCCGTGGCGGGCGACCGCGACGACGTCGTCGATCGTGAGCGCGTCGCCCGTGAGCTCGACGGCGGCCGGGCCGGCAGGGTGGCCGGCCGGAGCGGGCAGGGTGTCGGTCATACGGTCAGGACACCTCATCACCGGTGGGCTGGACAGTCGCCGGCCGACGGTTCAGTCTGGGATCCCAGACACGAGGGGGAGCGATGGCGGACGTGCCCGCCGCACGCAGCGCGCTGCGCGTGCTCGGCTATCTCGCGGCGCAGGCGGGCCCGTCCCCGGCGGCTGCGGTGGCGCAGCACCTCGGCCTGCCCCGCTCGACCGTCTACCACCTGCTGTCCGTGCTGGTGGAGGAGGGCTACGTCGTCCACCTGCCCGAGGACCACCGGTACGGGCTCGGCACCGCCACCCTGTCGCTCGGGTCGGCCTACGCCCGGCAGGCGCCGCTCGCGCGGCTCGCCCGTCCCGTCGTCGCGCACCTGGTCGAGTCCACCGGCGAGAGCGCCCACCTCGCGGTGCTCCACGGTCGCGAGGTGCTCTACCTCGTCGAGCAACGGGCGCCGCACCGGCCCAGCCTCGTCTCCGACGTCGACGTCCGGCTGCCCGCGCACCTCACGGCGTCCGGCCGGGCCGTGCTCGCCCGGCTGCCCGCCGCGCAGGTCCGCGCCCTCTTCCCGAGCTCCGCGGTCCTGACCGACCGCACCGGCGTCGGGCCGCGCACGCTGCAGGCCCTGCGCGCCGTGCTGCGCGACGCGCGGAGCCGTGGCTACGCCGTCGAGGACGGCGAGGTCACCGACGGGCTGTCGTCGGTGGCGCACCCGGTGACCGACCACACGGGATACCCGGTGGCAGGCATCGCGCTGACGTACCGGTCCGCCGACGTCACGGAGGCTCGGCGCGACGCGCTCGCGGCCGCCGTCGGGCAGGCGGCCGCGCAGGTCTCGCGCCGCCTCGGCGCCCACGGATGAGGCCCGCCGCGCTCAGTGGATCGTGCGGCCGCGCAGGTCGCCGATCCCCGACTTCCGCAGGAAGTACGTGTTGACCTGGTCGCGCCACTCGACGGCCGAGCGGAGCTGCTCCGCGAGCCGCTCGCGCACGCGCTGGGCGACGTCGTCGGGCACCAGGGCCGCGACCGCCTCCCAGCGCTCCACCATCGCGCGCACCCGCTCGACGCCCTCGAAGTGGGTGTCGTAGACGTGCTGGACCACCGTGGTCCCGCTGTGCAGCACGTGGGTGTACGGCACGTGGTGGAAGAACAGCAGCAGCTCGTCGGGGCACGTCTCGCGGTCCTCGTAGACGTCTCGCCACGGTGCCGGGTACTGGCCGGTGAACCCCGTGCCGGTGGCGCGCGTGCGGTCCACGCCGATGCCGTCGCGGTCGGCGAAGTGGTAGGTGCCCCACGGCGTGTACTCGTACCCGTCGACGTCCGGGCCGTAGTGGTGGCCCGGACGCACCATGAACCCGACGCCGAGGGGCGCCGTGTGGAGCTCGTAGGTGTGCCACGACTCGTCCAGGATCGCGTGGACCGCCTCGCGCAGCGGCCCGGGCGCGTCCGGGAACGTCAGCGTGATCCACTCGTCGAGGACCGCCGCGGGGTCGAGCGTCGGGTCCCAGGCCAGCCGTCCGAACGCGTACAGGTTCGCCTGGGCCAGGGGGTGGCCGGTCCAGAAGCGGTCGTCACCGACGTTCGAGACGGCGGCGAACCCGCCGGCGGGTGCGGCGACGTCGGCCACGGTCGCGCCGCCGTCGCCCCACGGGCGCCACCGCAGGATCTCGCTCCAGGCCGGGCCGAGGTAGACGGCGTGCCGCTGCTGGCCCGTGTACTCCTGGGTGACCTGCAGCTCGAGCGCGACCCGGGTGCGCGGCATCGCGGCGAGCACGGGGGAGACGGGCTCGCGCACCTGGAAGTCCAGCGGTCCGTGCTTGACCTGGACGATCACGTTGTCGGCGAACCGGCCGTCGAGCGGCGCGAAGTGGTCGTGGGCCGCGCGGGCCCGGTCGGTGGACCGGTCGCGCCAGTCCTGCGTGTGGTTGTAGACGAACGCGCGCCAGTGGATCAGCCCGCCGTGCGGGGCGACCGCCTCGGCGAGCATGTTCGCGCCGTCGGCGTGGTCCCGTCCGTACGCGAAGGGACCCGGCTGGCCCTCGGAGTCGGCCTTGACGACGAACCCGCCGAAGTCCGGGATCTCGGCCCAGACACGGTCCGCCGCGGCGCGCCACCAGGCGCGGACGTCCTCGTCGCACGAGTCCGACGTCGCCAGCCCGCCGAGGGTCATCGGCGCGGCGAAGCTCACGGAGAGGTGGGCGCGCACGCCGTAGGGGCGCAGGGCGGCGGCGAGGCGGGCGACCTCGTCGAGGTCGTCGGTGAGCAGCCGGGCCTCGCGCGCGGCCACGTTGACGTTGTTGACGGCGATGCGGTCGACGCCGACCGCGGCGAGCAGCCGCGCGTACGCCGTGACGCGGGACAGGTCGGGGCGGACCTGGCCGGCGTCGTAGAAGATCGAGCCGCCCGCGTACCCGCGCTCGACCTGGCCCATGACGGGGTGGACGTCGACGTTGTCCCAGTGGTCGAGCATCCGCAGGGCGCTCGCGGGGGCGTGGTGCTCGTCCACGTCCGGGTCGCCTGGCCGGGACGCGAACGCCGCCTCACCGCGGCGCACCACGTGGAACCAGCTGTGCAGCAGCGCGGTCGGGTCCGCCGCGCTGACGGTGACCCGGCCACCGGACCGTTCGAGCCGGAAGCCGGTCGGCACGGCGGGGGACAGGTGCAGGAGCAGGTCGGCGGCATCCTGCGGGCCGACGACGGCACCTCCGTGGGTGGCGGTCGCGCGGTCCAGCTCGGCGCGCAGCGTGGCGAGCACCTCGGACGCGGCCGGGGCGCCGCCGTCTGCCGGTGTGCCGAGCGCGAGGCGACGGCTGCCGACGGGCCGGAACGCGGCGTCGGGCAGCCAGGCCGGGTGGACGTCGGGAAGGGCGAAAACGATATCGGACAGGACCGACGGGGCGGGCATGCGGCTCTCCTTCGAGCGACGGGCGGCGGTCGTCGTTGTGGGCGCGATTTCTGGGACGAAAACCCGGGCGGAACGGACATGTCGGGCCAGAAATCGCGCCCACAACGCTACCGGGGGGCGGGGTAGGCGGCCTGGGGCAGGCGGTAGGCGAGGTCGACGGCGGTCTCGGCCGCCTCGTCCAGATCGAGCCGGTGCTCCGCGACCAGCCGGCCGAGGTACCCCGCGTCGATCCGCCGGGCGAGGTCGTGACGGGCCGGGATCGAGCAGAAGGCACGGGTGTCGTCGACGAACCCGCTCATGTTGCTGAAGCCCGCCGTCTCGGTCGCCGCCTCGCGGAACCGGCGCATCGCGTCGGGCGCGTCCAGGAACCACCACGGTGCGCCGAGCCGCAGCGCCGGGTAGACCCCCGCGAGCGGCGCGAGCTCGCGCGAGTAGACGTCCTCGTCCACCGTGAAGGCGATCATCGTGAAGCCCGGGTGGTGCCCGAACGCGTCGAGCAGCGGCCGCAGCGACCGCGTGAACTCCGTGACGACCGGGATGTCGTAGCCCTTGTCCGGACCGAACGCGGCGAACGGGGCCGTCGCGTGGTTGCGCAGCACGCCCGGGTGGAGCTGCATCACCAGGCCGTCCTCGGTGGACATGGCCGCCATCTGGAACAGCATGTGCCCGCTGAAGGCCTCCGCCTCCGCCGCCGTGACCGTCCCGGCGAGCGCGGCGTCGAAGATGCGCCGGGCCTCGACGTCGTCCAGGGGGGCGGTGTCCGCCGCGAGGTGCCCGTGGTCGGTGGCACGCGCGCCCGCCTCGACGAACGCCCGGCGCTGGGCGCGCAACGCCGTCAGGTAGTCGTCGTAGGAGTCGACCTCGTGGTCGGCGGCCCGGGCGAGCAGCGCGATCTCGTCACGCCACGTCGCGCGGTCGACGTGCAGCAGCGGGTCCGGCCGGAACGTCGGCAGGACGCGGTCGCCGTAGCCGTCCTTGGCCAGACGCCGGTGGTCCTCCAGGGATGCCCACGCGGCGTCGGTCGTGGCGATGACCTCGATGTTGAACTCGTCCAGGAGCGCGCGGGGGCGGAAGCCCGGCTCGGCGATGCGGGCGGCGACCTGGTCGTAGATCGCGTCCGCCGTCTCGGCCGACGGGCGCTGGGTGACGCCGAAGATCTCCACGAGCGCGTGCTCGAGCCAGTACCGGGTCGGCGTGCCGCGGAAGTGCCGCCAGCCGGCACAGAACCGTCGCCAGATCTCGCGGGGGTCGGTCTCGACCTGCTCGGTGTCGGTGGAGCCGACGCCGAGCCGCGGCAGCGTCTCGCCCTGGGACACCAGCATGCGCGTCAGGTAGTGGTCGGGCACCACGAAGAGCTGCGCCGGGTCGCCGAACGAGGAGTCCTGCGCGAACCACTCGACCGGGACGTGGCCGTGCATCGACACGATCGGCAGGTCCCGGGTCGCCGCGTAGATCTCGCGGGCGATGCCCCGCGTGGTGGGGTCGGCGGGCAGGGCCCGGTCGGGGTGCAGGGTCCACGGGTCGCTCACGTGCGTCTCCTCGTCGAGTGTGGGTGACAACGTTTGCATCCTACGGTGCGCGTAAGCCGAGCGCCATGTCGTCGACGCGCTACGCTGTCCCCGAAGAAGTCGGTTGCAAACGTTCGCACCCTCACGGGTGCGGCGCCGACACTGCCGACGCGTCAGCCAGGGAGGGCTCATGGTCACGGTGCACGACGTCGCCCGGGTGGCCGGCGTGTCCATCTCCACGGTCTCGCGGGCGCTCGCCACGCCGGAGAAGGTCGCCGACGCGACCCGGGACCGGGTCCAGGCGGCCGCCCGTGAGCTCGGCTACCGGCCCAACCGCGCCGCGGCGGTGCTCCGGGCCGGTCGCTCGGGTGCCTACGGCCTCGTGGTCCCCGACCTCGCCAACCCCTACTTCGCCGCCGTCGCCAAGGGCGCCCAGGAGCGCGCCCGCGAGCGCGGCGCCGGGCTGTTCATCGTGGACACCGACGAGGACCCCGACCTCGAGGCGGAGGCGATCGGCGCCCTCGCCCCGCAGACCGACGGCGTCGTGCTGTGCTCGCCGCGCGCCCCCGCCCGCGCGCTCGACGCCCTCGGCGGACGCCCCGTCGTGCTGATCAACCACGACGTCGACGGCGTCCCTGCGGTCGAGGCCGACCATCGCGGCGGCATGCGGCGCGCCCTCGAGCACCTGCGGGCCCTCGGCCACCACCGCATCGCCTACGTGGGCGGGCCCGAAGCGTCCTGGAGCGACCGTCGCCGTCGGGCCGGGCTCGCCGACGCCTCGGCCCGCTACGACGACGTCGAGATCGTGGCGCTCGGAGCGTTCCGCCCCCAGGTGGAGGGCGGGCAGGCGGCGGCAGACCTCGTGGTGGCCTCGGGCGCCACCGCGGTGATCACGTTCAACGACCTCGTCGCGGTCGGGCTCGTCGATCGTCTCCGCGCCCGTGGCCTCGACGTGCCGGACGACCTGTCCGTCGTCGGCTGCGACGACTCCTACGTCGCCTCGCTCGTCACCCCGCCCCTGACCACGCTGCACGTCGACCTGCGCCGGCTGGGCCGGCTCGCCGTCGACCGTCTCGTGGCCACGGTGCCCGGCCGAGGGGCCGGGACCGGGGCCGGCGTCGCGCCGGACGTGCCGGTACTCGACGTCGAGCTCGTGGTGCGCGCCTCCACCGCACCGCCCGCCGCTGACCGTCCCGAAGGAGCCCTGTGAACGACCGCCTGCACCGCGACACCGTCCCTGCCGACCTCGAGGCCCCGCTGCACCCCGAGTCGGTGGGCATCGTCCACCTGGGGATCGGTGCGTTCCACCGCGCCCACCAGGCCGTGTTCACCGAGCTCGCCGCCCGCTCCCGCGACGACCTGCGCTGGGGCATCCTCGGGGTGACGCAGCGGTCAGCGTCGGTGCGGGATCAGCTCCGGCCGCAGGGGGGCGTCTACTCGGTGCTGACGGCGGGCCGCGACGAGTCGTCGCTGGACCTCGTCGGCTCGGTGCTCGACGTCGCGTGGCCGGCCGAGGAGACGCCGCGCGTCCTCGCGACGATCGCCGCCCCCACCACCCACCTGGTCACGCTGACGGTGACGGAGAAGGGCTACTGCCGCGACGCCCGTGGCGGGCTCGACCTGGCGCTGGTGCGACCGGACCTCGACGCGCTGGCCGCCGAGCAGGAGATGACCGCCGCGGTCCAGGACGGCGGGCAGACGGCGGCGTCCGCCGCGATCGGGCTGCTCGTGCGCGGTCTGGCCGCCCGCTACCGGGCCGCCTGCGAGGCCGGGGAGGCGCTGCCCCTGACGGTGCTCACCTGCGACAACATGGTGGACAACGGCCGGGTGCTGGAGGGGCTGGTCCGCACGGCCGTGGACGCCGCGGTGCCCGGCGACACGGGCCTGCGCGCCTGGCTGGACGCCCACGTCACCTTCCCGTGCTCGATGGTGGACCGCATCGTGCCGGCCACCACCGCCGAGCAGCGCGACGCCGTCGGACGCCGGCTCGGGGTGCGCGACGAGGGCCTGGTGGTCGGCGAGCCGTTCCGGCAGTGGGTCATCGAGGACCGGTTCGCCGGGCCCCGGCCCGCCTGGGAGGACGCCGGCGCCACCCTCACCGACGACGTCGCGGTCTGGGAGCGCGCCAAGCTGCGGCTGCTCAACGGGACGCACTCGCTGCTCGCCTACGCGGGCCGGCTCGCGAGCCGCACGACCATGGCCGAGGCCGTCGAGGACCCGGCGATCGCGCAGCAGGCGCGCCGGCTGCTCTTCGAGGACGCGCTGCCGACGCTGACGGCTCCGGCCGGCGCGGACCTGGAGGCCTACGGCGAGTCGCTGCTCGAGCGGTTCGCGAACCCGGCGACCGGGCACACGACGCTGCAGGTCTCGATGGACGGCACCCAGAAGATCCCGTACCGCTGGGGCGACACCGTGGTCGAGCGGCTTGCCGCCGGCGTCGTGCCGCTGGGTGCCGCTTTCGCGCTGGCGGCCTGGTCCGAGGTGGTGCGCCGGGAGGCGGTCGCCGGACGGGGGGTCGACGACCCGCGGGCTGACGAGCTGCGTGCCGTCGTCGCCGCCGTCGGCCGCGGTGACGCAGGGGCCGCGCGCCCCGACGACGTGGCCCGGGCCCTCACGGCGTTGCCGGGCCTGCTGCCCGGCGGGGCGGGCACGGACCCGGTGCTGCTCGACGCGGTGGCTGCGGAGGCCGCACGGCTGGCCGCGGCGGAGCCGGCCACCACGGAACCCGTCGCGAGGTAGTGCCCACCGCCGCGAGGTAGTGCCCTACGCACCGAGGTAGGGGCGAGCGCCGCGAGGTAGTGCCCACGGCGCCGAGGTAGGGGCGAGCGCCGTGAGGTAGTGGCGCATCTCGCGAGGTAGTGGACACCGCGCCGAGGTAGGAGCGAGCGCCGCGAGGTAGTTCCTTTCGCGCCGAGGTAGTGCCACCTGCGGGCGTGGTCTCCTCGTCGTACGGCCCGCGCCTTCCTGCAGGCCCGCCGTGGTCCGCCGGCGGGCATTGACGACGTCACCGGGCCGGGGAATACCTCGGCGGGGTCGCTACTACCTCGGCGAGCCGCCCACTACCTCGGCGAGTTCCTCGCTACCTCGGCGAGTTCCTCATTACCTCGGGGAGCAGTCGCCGACGGCGGAGCGCGCCGTGCGGCCCGCGTGGTCGCCGTCGAGCGGGGCGCATGGCGTGAGACCTCGATCACCTATCCTCGACAATGTTGTGAGCGCTCACATCCGCCCCGCGGACGGGCAGGTCGGGACCGACCGGAGCCCGGTGCTCGTTGCCGGATCGTGATGAAGCGCTTTCCCGGAGGGGCTGGACACGCGGGCTGAGACCTGTATTGTATCGTTTCAAGCCGACGGGACAGAGGCGCCACAGGGGGCATCTCGGCGTCGGCACACCTGAGCAAGGAGGCTCCGATGAGGATCACGCGCAAGGCCGCCGGCGCAGTCGCCGCGACCGCCGCCATCACTCTCGTCCTGACCGCGTGCGGCGGCGGCGACTCGACCGACTCCGGAGACGGCGAGGGTGGCGACGTCACGCTGACCGTCGCCTGGTGGGGCAACGACGACCGTGCCGCGAAGTACGAGGAGTCGATCGACCTCTTCGAGGAGGCCAACCCGAACGTCACCGTCCAGACCCAGTTCCAGGCCTGGGACGACTACTGGACCGCGCGCAACACGGAAGCCGCCGGCCAGTCGCTCCCCGACGTGTTCCAGATGGACCTGTCCTACCTGCGGCAGTACGGCAGCACCGGTCAGCTCGCCGACCTCTCCGGCAGCTCCATCGACACCGCCGGCTTCGAGGAGGCGCTCCTCAGCTCGGGTCAGATCGACGGCGCCCAGTACGGGATCCCGACCTCGCAGAACACGCTCGCCCTCTTCTACAACGGCGACCTCCTGGACGAGCTCGGCATCGAGCCGCCCGCCGAGGGCTACACCTGGGAGGACTACAACGCCTTCGCCGCCGAGGTCTCCGCGGCGGGCGCCGACATGGACCCGCAGATCTACGGGACCGGCGACTACACCGGCACCTTCTGGTTCTTCCTGCAGTGGCTGATCCAGCAGGGTGAGCAGCCGTTCACCGACGACGGCCAGCTCGCGTTCGACGAGGCGCAGATGACCGAGTTCCTCAACCTCGCCTCGGACCTGCGCGAGTCGGACGCGCTCTTCCCGGCCGAGCGCACCACCCAGCTCCTGCCGCTGGGCGGCTTCACCGTCAACGAGGCGGCCTCGGAGATGAGCTGGGACAACTTCCTGGCCGGCTACATCTCCGACTCGGGCACCGAGAACATCCAGATGCTGCCCATGCCCTCGGGCGACAACGGGCCGCAGCAGTTCTGGAAGCCCTCGATGCTGCTCTCCTCGGGCGCCAACTCCGAGAACCCGGAGGAGGCCGCCGCGCTGATCGACTTCCTGGTCAACGACCCGGAGGTGGGGCGGATCTTCGGCACCTCGAAGGGTGTCCCGGCCGTGGCCGCCCAGCGTGACGCGATGGAGGTCGAGGAGGGCTCGGTCGACGCGACCGTGCTCGCCTACGAGGAGGCCGTGGCCCCCGACGTGACCGAGCCGGCACCGCTGCCCGTCGAGGGCTTCGGCTCGATCGAGGCGGAGTACAAGCGCCTGGCCGAGGAGCTCGGCTACGGCAACATCACGGTCGACGAGTTCGTCGAGCAGTGGTTCCTGTTCGCCGCCGACGCCGTCGGCCAGTCCTGACGCTCTCTACGTAGCGTGCGGCCCCGCGCCCGGCGGCGCGGGGCCGCACGCCCGGAGGTTCCACCATCATGGCTTCAATCGATCCGGGTGTGGTCGCTACCCCGGGACAGCCCGTCCCGGCGCAGCACCTGCAGCGCAACGATGCCGAGACGCCCCTGCTGAACAGGCCCAAGCGCAAGTACAGCCGGTCCGACACGCGGGCGGGGTACGCGTTCCTGTCGCCGTGGATCATCGGGTTCGTGGGTCTGACGGCGTTCCCGATGCTCGCCTCGTTGTACCTCGCGTTCACGGACTACAACCTGTTCACCGCTCCGCAGTGGGTGGGGCTCGACAACTTCGTGGACCTGTTCAACGACCCGCGGTTCATCCAGTCCGCGCAGGTCACCGCGGGGTACGTGCTGCTGGGCACGCCGATCAAGCTGGCCTCGGCGCTGGCGGTGGCGATGCTGCTGAACATGAAGCACCGCGGCCAGGGCGCCTACCGGTCGATCTTCTACGCCCCGAGCCTGATCGGCGCGTCGGTCTCGATCGCGATCGTGTGGAAGGTGATGTTCACCGACGACGGGATCGTCGACCGGATCCAGCGGGTCTTCGGCATCGACCTGGGCGGCTGGGTGGGCAACCCGGCGATGAGCCTGCCGATGCTGATCCTGCTGGGTGTGTGGGGCTTCGGCGCACCGATGGTGATCTTCCTGGCGGGCCTCAAGCAGATCCCCGCCGAGCTGTACGAGGCGGCCGAGTGCGACGGCGCGGGCCCGGTGCGCAAGTTCTTCGCGATCACCGTGCCGATGCTGTCCCCGGTGGTGTTCTTCAACCTGCTGCTGGAGACCATCGCGGCGTTCCAGGTGTTCAGCTCGGCCTACATCATCTCCGGCGGGACCGGTGGGCCGGCCGGCTCGACGATGTTCTACACCCTGTACCTGTACCTGCGGGGGTTCCAGGACTTCCGGATGGGCTACGCCTCGGCGATGGCCTGGGTCCTGGTGATCGTGGTCGCCCTGATCACGGCGCTGATGTTCCGCACCTCCAAGGGCTGGGTCCACTACACGGGAGACGAACGATGACCACTCTCACCGCACCTTCGCCGACTCCCCAGGTCGACCACGCGGCCGTGGCGCGCCGTGCCGCCGCCAAGAACCGCCGCCGCGTGAAGTCCGTCCTCTTCCACACCGTCGCCGTGGTCGCGACCGTCGTGGTGCTCTACCCGGCGGCGTGGATGCTGTTCGCGTCCATGAAGCCGAACTCCGACATCATCGGCAACGTCCAGCTGCTGCCTGACGTCTGGACGATGGAGCACTACGTCTCGGCGCTGTCCGGCATCGGCGGCGTCAGCTTCTGGACGTTCTTCGGCAACTCGCTGCTGCTGGCGAGCCTGTCCGTGGTCGGGACCGTGCTGTCCTCGACCGTGGCGGCCTACGCGTTCGCCCGGATCAGCTTCCCGGGGCGCAACGTGATGTTCGCGATCATGATCGGCACGCTGCTGCTGCCGTTCCACGTCACGATCATCCCGCAGTACATCCTGTTCAACAATCTCGGGATGGTGAACACCTACATCCCGCTGCTGGCCCCGAAGTTCCTCGCTGCCGAGGCGTTCTTCATCTTCCTCATGGTCCAGTTCATCCGCGGCATCCCCCGCTCGCTGGACGAGGCCGCCCGCATCGACGGCTGCGGGCACGGGCGCACCTTCTGGCGGATCATCCTGCCGCTGATGCGCCCCGCGATCGTGACGAGCAGCATCTTTACGTTCATCTGGTCCTGGAACGACTTCCTCGGGCCCCTGCTCTACCTCAAGGACCCGAGCCTGTACACGATGCCGATCGCGCTGCGGCAGTACGTCGACCAGACCTCGGTCTCCGACTACGGTGCACAGATGGCCATGGCCGTCCTCGCCCTGCTGCCGGTGATGATCTTCTTCGTCGTCTTCCAGCGCTTCCTCATCAACGGCGTCGCGACCCAGGGCCTCAAGGGCTGAGGGTGGTACGCCGCGAGGACTCGTCGGCCCCCGGGCCCCGCCGCCGTCGGCAGCGCGGTCGGGGGGCCGACGGGGGCATGCTGGCCAGCCTGCACCTGTTCGCCCAGGTCGCGGTGACCGGCGTGCTGGTCGCCGTGGGGTCGGTCCCGCTGGTGACGCTCGTCCCGTCCCTGGCCGCAGGCGTGGCGCACCTGCGCCGCGACCTCACCGGGCGCGACACCACCCTGCGCCGCTTCGCGGCCGACTGGTGGGCGGCCGTCCGCAGTCTGTGGCTCCTCGGCCTGGCGGTCGTGGCCCTGGCGGTGCTGCTGATCGGCGACTGGCAGCTCGCGGCCTCCGGCGTCATCCCCGGCGCGACCGTGGTCGCGGTCGTCGTGGCCCTCTTCGCGGCCGGGGCGGTCGCCGTCGTCCTCCGGGCCGCCGGCGCCTGGTCGGACGACGACGGCGAGCCCGTCCCGGGCGCGAGCACGCGCGCCACGCTGTCGGTCGCCACGGGGCGCGCCACGGACGACCTGACCGGATCCGCCCTGCTGGCCGCCGCCGTGCTCATGGCGGCCGTGCTGGTGTGGATGCTCCTGCCGCTCGCCCTGGTGGTGGGCGGCCTGCTGGCCCTGGCCGTCGTCGGCGTCGAGACGCGCCGACGCGCGCAGCCGGGCAGCACCACCTGAGACGTCCCGCCCGCGAGACGGGGGGACAGGTCCACCGAGACCCGGTGGACCCCGCGAGTGCACTGATTGCAACGATGCAAGGAGGAAACACGCGATGCGACTCCACCGCACGACGGCCTGTGCCGTCGCCGCCGCGACCGTCGGGGCCCTGGCCCTCGGGTCGGCGGCCACCGCCGCACCGGGCGGCCACCACGGGCCACCCGGGCACGGCCACGACCGTCACGAGGGTGTCGTCCTCGAGGACCTGGACCGCGGCCTGGTCGCGGCCAGCACCAGCGAGGGCGTGTTCCTCAGCTGGCGCCTCCTCGGTGACGAGGTCACCGGGTCCACCGAGACCGGGATGGCCGGCACCGGGTTCGCCGTCTACCGCGACGGGCGCCAGATCGGCACCGTCACCGACTCGACCAACTACGTCGACGCCGACGGCGAGGCCACCTCGCGCTACGTCGTCGCGCCGCTGCGCGACAGCCACCCCGGCAAGGGCGAGAGCAAGGGCAACGGCAAGAGCCACGTGCGCTGGGGCGAGCGCAGCGAGGCCGTCGTGCCGCTGGCCGACGACCACCTGGACATCCCGCTGAACACGCCGGACGACGGCGTCACCCCGGTCGGCGAGGAGTACACCTACGCCGCCAACGACGCGTCCGTCGCGGACCTGACCGGTGACGGCACCTACGAGGTGATCGTCCAGTGGTCCCCGTCCAACGCCAAGGACGTGTCGCAGAAGGGGTACACCGGCCGGGAGTACCTGGACGCGTACACCCTCGACGGCGAGCAGCTCTGGCGCATCGACCTGGGCGTCAACATCCGTGCCGGGGCCCACTACACGCAGTTCCCGGTGTACGACTTCGACGGTGACGGCCGGGCCGAGGTCATGGTCAAGACGGCGCCGGGCACGAAGGTCACGACGTACCGGGACGGCGAGCCGACCCGCGAGCGGTACGTGACGATCCCCCAGGACGACCGGGAGGCCGGCGTCACCCACGCCGACGACTACCGGTACAGCGCGGCCGACTACTACGAGCACGTCGTGGAGATGTTCCGCGACTGGACCGACTACCCCGAGGTGACCAGCGGGGAGTGGCCGGCCACCCTCGAGGAGGCCTTCGGTATCGAGCCGCAGTACGACTACCCGCTGTCCGACGCGGACGCACGCGAGCTGGCCGACTACTTCATGGACGTCTACGCCCCGGAGCGCTCGGGCCGCAACGACCTGCGCACGTTCGAGGGGTTCGTGATCTCGGGCCCCGAGTACCTGTCGGTGTTCGACGGCCGCAGCGGACGCCCGATGGACACGGTGGACTACGAGCCGGCGCGGTTCGACGACGGCCTGCGCTGGGGCGACTACGCCATGAGCCGCATCGAGCCGGGCAACCGGGTCGACCGGTTCCTCGCGGGGGTGGCCTACCTCGACGGGGAGACGCCGTCGGCGGTGTTCGCGCGGGGCTACTACACGCGTTCGACGATCGCCACGTACGACTGGGACGGCGAGAGCCTGACCCAGCGGTGGCTGGTGGACTCCGGCTGGACGCCGATGTCGAACCCGTTCAACGACAGCCCGCACGGCGTGCCGGGCACCGACCCGGAGTTCGGCTCGATCACCACGCAGGGCTTCCACTCGATGTCCGCGGCCGACGTGGACGGTGACGGCAAGCAGGAGATCGTCTACGGCTCGGCGACGATCGACGACGACGGCTCGCTGCTGTACTCCTCGTTCGACGAGCTGCCCGAGGGCTCGGCGAACCCCGGGGCGCAGGCGGGTCTGGGCCACGGCGACGCCATGCACGTGACCGACATCGACCCGGCACGGCCGGGGCTGGAGATCTGGACCTGCCACGAGGGCGGTGCCTGGGCCCCGTACGGGACGGCGATGCGTGACGCCGCCACCGGTGAGGTGCTCTTCGGCGCCTACTCCGGGCGGGACACCGGCCGCTGCATGATCGGCGACGTCGACACCGACGTGCCGGGCATCGAGGTCTGGGGCTCGATGCCGGGCGGCTCCGACGGCTCGGGCACGCTGAGCGCGACCGGCGAGCGGCTCTCCGCCTCGACGCCGGGGACCAACGCCTCGGTGCGCTGGGCGGCGGACGGCAGCACGCAGATCATCGACGGGTCGGGCGACGCCACCCCGCGGATCGTGGCCGGCGACGGCAGCGTGCTCAAGACCCTCGACGGCACGCGCACCAACAACGGCACCAAGGGCAACCCGTCGCTCGTGGCGGACGTCCTCGGTGACTGGCGCGAGGAGGTGCTGGTGCGCACCGAGGACTCCTCGGCGCTGCGGGTCTACCTCTCCACCGAGGTCACGGACACCAAGATGTACACGCTGATGCACGACCCGCAGTACCGGGTCGAGGTGGCGCGTCAGCAGACGTCCTACAACCAGCCGTCCTACCCGGGGTTCTACCTGGCCTCGGACACGGACTGGTCGCAGGTGCCGATCCCCGGCGCTGCTCAGTGAGCTGAGCCGCTGCGACGCCCGAGGTGTCAGAACGAGCGCGGGGTCTACCCCGCGCTCGTTCTGACAACTCCTTCACGACGACGACTGAGAGAGTGGAACGATGAAGGTCAGCATCCTGGGAGCCGGCGCGATCGCCCACGCCCATGCCGAGGCGGTGCGCGCGGTGGCGCAGCACGACGGCCTGGAGGGCGTCGAGCTGAGCGGGGTCGTCGACGTCGACGCCGCGCGCGCCGAGGAGTTCGCCGCGCGGCACGGCATCGCCCGGCACGGTACCGACCTGCACGAGCTGCTCGCCTCCGGCGAGGTCGACGTCCTGCACGTCTGCACCCCGCCCTCCCTCCACCTGGAGCAGGCCCGCGCGGCCCTGGCGGCCGGGGTGCACGTCGTCGTCGAGAAGCCCGCCGTGCTCTCGCTGGCCGAGATCGACGCGATGGCCGAGGCCGAGCGGGCCGCCACCGGCGGGGCCCGGTTCACCCAGATCGTCCAGCACCGGTTCGGCGCGGGGGCGCTCCGGCTGCGTCGCCTGCTGGCCGACGGCGTGCTCGGCCGCCCGCTCGTCGCCACGTGCGACACCCTCTGGTTCCGGCCGCCGGAGTACTTCGACGTGCCGTGGCGCGGCCGGTTCGACACCGAGGGCGGCGGGCCCACGATGGGCCACGGCATCCACCAGTTCGACCTGCTGCTGTCCGTCCTGGGGGAGTGGACCGAGGTGCGTGCCATGGCAGGCCGCCTGGCCCGCGACGTCGACACCGAGGACGTGTCGATGGCGATGGTCCGCTTCGCCTCGGGGGCGATGGCCAGCATCACCAACTCGCTGCTCTCGCCGCGCCAGACCTCCGCGCTGCGCGTCGACACCGAGCACGCGACCGTCGAGCTCGAGCACCTCTACGGCTACGACGACGACGCCTGGCGGGTCACGGCGGCCCCCGGTCACGAGGACGTGCTGCGGGCATGGTCCGACGACGGCGCAGCGGCGCAGGAGCGCGTCGACGAGGGCCGCTCGGGCCACCTCGCCCAGCTCGTGCCGACCTACCGCGCGCTGGTCGCCGGCGAGGCGCCGCCGATCACCGTCGCGGACGCCCGCGGCACCCTGGAGCTCGCCGCCGCGATCTACCGCTCCGCGTTCACGGGCGAGACGGTGGTCCGCGGACAGATTTCCGCCGGCGACCCGTTCTACGACAGCATGGGTGGCACGGGGGCACCGTGGCCCCCGGTCAAGGACGTCCCGGCTCAGGAGGCCACCCCATGAGCGTCACCCTGGACAGCGACGGCGTCGCGATGACCGGCTCGCGCGACGACGTCGACCTCTTCACGTACGTGTACCGGCCCGACGACGTCCCCTACGAGAGCCCGCGGCCCTACCTGCACCCGCTGCGCACCCGGGGCGGCGCGGTGGTCTCCGCGTACCGCCCGTGGGACCACGTGTGGCACAAGGGCATCGCGTGGTCGCTCCCGCACGTCGGCCCCTGGAACTTCTGGGGCGGGCCCAACTACGTCCACGCCGAGCGGGGCTACGTCGACCTGCACAACGACGGCTCGATGGAGCACGAGCAGTTCACCGCCGTCGGGCCCTGCGGGTTCGTCGAGGAGCTGTCCTGGCGCACCCCGGCGACGACCGGACGGGACGGCTCTGACGTCCCGGGCGACGTCGTGGTCCGCGAGGAGCGCAGCGTCCAGGTGCTGCTGCCGGCGGACGCGCCGGACGTCTGGGTGCTCACCTTCACCTCCACGATGACCAACGTCTCCGACGGTCCGCTCGACATCGGGAGCCCGACGACCAACGGCCGGGAGAACGCCGGCTACGGCGGTCTGTTCTGGCGCGGTCCGCGCTCGTTCACCGGCGGGCAGGTGCTGCTGCCGGCGAGCGACGGGACCGGTGTGGTCGCGGACGCGGAGGACGCGCGCGGCCTGCGGGCCGAGTGGCTCGGGTTCGTCGGGCGGCACGACGGCGCCGCGCCCCCGGCCGGCCCCGGGCAGCAGGGCGGCTCGCGGGCCTCCACGGTGCTCATGGTCGACCCGGGGACCAACCCCGGCGGCACGCCGCAGTGGTTCGTGCGGTCGGAGCCGTTCGCCTGCGTGTGCCCCGCGCCGTTCTTCAGCGCGGAGGTGCCGTTCGCGTCCGGCGAGACGCTGGTCTTCACCTACGCCGTCGTGATCGCCGACGGCGAGTCCGACGGCGCGCGGGGCGTCGAGCTCGCCCGGCTCGGCCGGCAGGTGCTCGCCGGTGAGGGCGGGGTGCTCGAGCCCGGCCACGTCGATCCGTCGCAGCAGCCCGCCCCGGTGCGGTCGTGACGGGGCTGCCCGTCTTTCCCGGCGGGACGTCGGTCAGCCACCTGCGGGTCTACGACTGGCCGGCGCCCGACGCCCCGGAGGGCAGCGGGTCGCCGCACCTGCACACCACGTCGACCGAGGCGTACGTGACGTTGTCCGGCCACGGCCGGGTCGAGACGCTGGGGCCCGACGGCTTCGCGGTGCACGACCTGACGCCGGGGCGGATCGTCTGGTTCGGCCCGGGCGTCGTGCACCGGGCGGTGAACGGAGGGGGCCTCGAGGTGCTCGTCGTGATGTCGAACGCCGGCCTGCCGGAGTCCGGCGACGCCGTCATCACCTTTCCGGCCGACGTGCTCGCGGACACCGACCGGTACGCCCGGGCCGCGGCGCTGCCCCGCGGCGAGGACGGGGCCACCGACGCCGACGTGGCGGCGGCCGCCCGGGCGCGGCGGGACCTGGCGCTCGAGGGCTACGCCGCGCTGCGGGACGCCGTCGGGCAGCACGGCCCCGCCGCGCTGGAGCCGCTGCACGACGCCGCGGCGCGCCTCGTGGCCCCGCGGACGGCGGGGTGGCGCGAGACCTGGGAGGCGTCGGTCGGCCACGCGGCGGGCCAGACGGACGCGGCGCTCGAGGCGCTGGCCGACGCCTCGGCGATCACGCTGGACGAGGGCCGTGTGGCGGTCGCCGACGCGACCGACGGCCCCCGTCGCTACGGCATGTGCGGACGGCTGCGCACCTGGCCGCTGGCGCCCTGAGCCGCCGCGCTCACCCCTGCCGGACCACGCGGACCGCGCCGGCCGGCACGGCGAGCTCGCCGGCCACGGCGGCGTTCTCGATCAGCTCGGTCCCGGCGACGCCGGCGAGCGTGGCGTCCACGCCCGTGTGGTTCAGCGCGAACAGCCACGTGGTGGCGCCGTCGGCGGAGCGCCGCCGCACGACCTCGACCCCGGCCGGGGCGACGACGTCGGGCGCGACGCCGGACTCCTCCACGAGGCGTCCGACGAGCGCGTCGCGCCCCGCCCGGTCCAGGCGGGTGCCCACGTACCACGCGGCGCCCGGCCCCACGGCGCGGCGGGTGACGGCCGCGTGTCCGGCGAGCGCGCCGTCGTCGTAGGCCGCCACGACCTCCGTGCCGTCGTGCGCGTGCGTCTTCTCGGTCCAGAGGTCGGCGGTGGCGTCGCCCCCGACGGCCTTGCCCGTCACCCGCACCGTCTCGTCGGCCTGCAGGGGGTAGAACTCCTCGGTGCGCAGGCCGAGCAGGTCGCGGAAGGCGCCGGGGTAGCCGCCGAGGCGCACGTGGTCGTGGGTGTCGACGATGCCGGAGAAGAACGTGATCGCCACCGTCGCGCCCCGCTCGGCGGCGCGGGCGAGGTTCGCCGCACCCGCGTCGTCCACGAGGTACAGCGTGGGGACGACGACGAGGTCGTAGGCGTCCAGGTCGGCGTCCGGGGTGACCGTGTCCACGGTGACCCCCTGCTCCCACAGCGCCGTGTACCAGGAGCGCACCTCGTCCATGTAGCGCAGGTCCTGGGTGGGGTGGGAGTCCAGCTCGGCCGCCCACCACGCGGGATAGTCCACGACGAGGGCCGCACGTGCCGCGACGCGGGAGCCGCGCACCTCGCCGAGCGCACGCAGCGTGCGGCCGAGCTCGACCGTGCCGCGCCAGACGTCCGTGTCGGTACCGGCGTGCGGCACCATCGCGGAGTGGTACTTCTCGGCCCCGGCCCGGGACTGCCGCCACTGGAAGAACATCACGGAGTCGGCCCCGCGGGCCACGTGCTGCAGCGAGTTGCGCAGCATCTCGCCCGGTGCCTTGGTGCGGTTACGCGGCTGCCAGTTGACCGCCGACGTCGAGTGCTCCATGAGGATCCACGGGTCGCCGTGGGCCACGCCGCGCGCGAGGTCCGCCGACAGGGCCAGCTCGACGTGCCGTTCGGCGTCCGCGGCGATCGTGTAGTGGTCGTTGGCGACGACGTCGAGGTCGTCCGCCCACGAGAAGTAGTCCATGCCCTTGGTCGCCGACGTGGTCATGAGGTTCGTCGTCGTCGGCACGTGCGGGGTGAGCTCGCGCAGGGTGTCCCGCAGGTCCCGGTAGTAGTCGAGCAGCGCGTCGGAGCTGAAGCGGTCGAAGTCGAGCTGCTGGCCGGGGTTGATGAACGCGGGGACGGTCAGCGGGGGCAGCACGTCGTCGAACGCGCCGTAGCGCTGCGACCAGAAGGCGGTGGCCCAGGCCTCGTTGAGCGCCTCGACGGTGCCGTAGCGCGTACGCAGCCACTCTCGGAAGGCCTGCGCGGCGGCGTCCGAGTAGTCCCGCGGGACGTGGCAGCCGATCTCGTTGTCGACGTGCCACAGGGCGAGCGCCGGGTGGTCGCCGTAGCGCTCGGCCATCCGGGCGGTCATGCGCAGGGCGTAGTCGCGGTGGACGGGGTGCGTGACGGCGTAGGACTGCCGACCACCCTGGTGCAGCACGGTGCCGTCGGCGAGGCGCGGGAGGATCTCGGGGTGCCGGCGGGTGAGCCACGGCGGCGGGGAGGCCGTGGCCGTGGCGAGCGCCACCTGGATCCCGGCGGCGTGCAGCGAGTCCATCGTCTCGTCGAGCCATGTCCAGTCGAGCTCGCCCTCGCGGGGCTCGAGGGTCGCCCAGGAGAAGATCGCGACGCTCAGGAGGTTCACCCCCGCCTCGCGCATGAGGCGCACGTCCTCGTCACGGACCTCGGTGGGCCACTGCTCGGGGTTGTAGTCGCCGCCGAAGCCGAGGCCGTCGAGCTGCGCGTTCCACGGCCGCACGGCGGTGGCGTCGAAAGAGTCGGGGGTGGTGCGTCGTCGCATGGCGGAAGTCTGCCATAAATCGATTCAAAAGCGGAACCGCGGGACGTGCCGCGGCGGCCGTGGGCGCCCTACGCCGGCGCGGACGTCGAGGACTCGCGGACCACGAGCTCGGGCTGGAACACCACGTGCTCGGCCGGGGCGTCGCCGCCGCGCAGCATGAGGTCCGCCGCCCGCGTCCCCAGCTCGTGCCGCGGCTGGCGCACGGAGGTGAGCGGGGTGGCGAGCTCCGCCGCGAAGGTGACGTCGTCGTACCCGACGAGGGCGACGTCGTCGGGCACCGACAGCCCGGCCCGGCGCAGCGTGCGCAGGGCGCCGAGCGCCACGAGGTCGTTGACGCAGAACACGGCGGTCGGGCGGTCCGGAGCGTCCAGGAGGGCGCGGATGCCGGCCTCGCCGCCGTCCGCGTCGAGGCTGACGGTGACCTCGACCAGTGCCTCGTCGGGATCGCGCCCCGCCTCGGCGAGCGCCAGGCGCACGCCCTCGAGGCGGTCGGCGCACTGGCGGATCGAGTGTGCCCCGTTGAGGAAGGCGAGGCGGGTGTGCCCCTGGTCGAGCAGGTGGCGGGTCGCCATGGCACCGCCGTTGACGTCGTCCACCGCCACGGAGGACACGGACTCCACCGGAGAGGGGTGGTCCAGCAGGACGACGCCGATCCCGCGTTCCCGCACGGCGAGCAGGTGCTCGATGCTGTCGGCCGTCGGGACGACCATCACGCCGCGCACGCCGTGCTCCTCGAACAGGCGCAGGTACCGGGCCTCGCGCTCCGGGTCGCGGTCCGAGCTGGCCACCATGAGCGTGTAGTCGTCGGCGGTGAGCCGTTCCTCGATCCCGCGCGTGACGTCGGTGAAGAACGGGTTGGAGATGTCCAGCACGATCGCGCCGACGGTCGTGATGCGCCCGGCGCGGAGCTGGCGCGCCGAGCCGTTGCGCACGAACGACAGCTCGGCGATGGCTGCCTCGACGCGCTTGCGGGTGCCGGGGGAGACGCGGTCGGGCCGGTTGAGCACGTTCGACACCGTGCCGACGGAGACGCCGGCGTGCCGCGCGACGTCCGAGATGGACGTGCGGCGGTGCTGCGTGCGGGGCGGCATGGGGTTCCCTCTCCTCGTCGACAGGTCCCGGGTCCGGGTGCCGCGGTCGGTGGACCGCTACCGGGATCGTAACGGTTCGTGCGGGGAGCGGACGAAGGGCGCGCAGGTAGGGTGGAAACCGGTTGCCGACCGTGCGGGCGCGAGCGTGGCGACGCGTCACCGGCCCGGCCTTGCGCCCGGCCTGAGGCAACGGGTACGTTGACGGCCTTGAATCGATTCATCGACCGCGTCGAGGACGATGCGAAGGAGGACCGACGGTGGTTCGCACGGACAGCGGCACGCGCCGCGTGATGTTCCGGTTCCGGGTGCGCCCGGACCGGCTCGACGAGTACTCGCGGCGCCACGCCGCGGTCTGGCCGGAGATGCTGCGCGCCCTGCACGCCACCGGTTGGCGCAACTACTCGATCTTCACGGCCCCGGACGGCACGGTGGTCGGCTACTTCGAGAGCGACGACCCGGACGCCGCCCGGGCGGACATGGGCCTGCACGAGGTCAACGCGCGCTGGCAGGCCGAGATGGCCGAGTTCTTCGACGGCGCCGGCCCCGACGAGACCATGACCGAGCTCACCCCGATCTTCCACCTCGAGACGCAGCTCGCGGCGAGCAGCACCACCGAGAACTGAAAAGGACGACCATGCCCAGCTTCGACGACATCACTCCGGTCCTGGACCGCCTCGCCATCGAGGTCCCCTCCTGGGCCTACGGCAACTCCGGGACCCGCTTCAAGGTCTTCTCCACGCCGGGCACCCCGCGCAACCCCGAGGAGAAGATCGCCGACGCCGCGCAGGTCCACCGGCTCACCGGCCTCGCGCCGACGGTGGCCCTGCACATCCCGTGGGACAAGGTCGACGACTACGCGGCGCTGCAGCGCTACGCGAACGACCAGGGCGTGGCCCTGGGCACGATCAACTCCAACACCTTCCAGGACGACGCCTACAAGCTCGGCTCCCTGACGCACACCGACCCGGGCGTGCGCCGCCAGGCGATCGACCACCACCTCGAGTGCATCGAGATCATGGACGCCACCGGGTCGCAGGACCTGAAGATCTGGCTGGCCGACGGCACGAACTACCCCGGCCAGGCCGACATCCGGACCCGTCAGGACCTCCTGCACGAGGCCCTGACCGAGATCTACGCCCGGCTCGGCGACTCCCAGCGCATGGTGCTCGAGTACAAGTTCTTCGAGCCGGCGTTCTACCACATGGACGTGCCGGACTGGGGCACCTCGTACGCGCAGGTGGCGGCGCTGGGCGACAAGGCGTTCGTCTGCCTCGACACCGGCCACCACGCGCCGGGCACCAACATCGAGTTCATCGTCGCGCAGCTCCTGCGCCTGGGAAAGCTCGGGTCCTTCGACTTCAACTCGCGGTTCTACGCCGACGACGACCTCATCGTGGGTGCGGCCGACCCGTTCCAGCTCTTCCGCATCATGGCCGAGGTCATCCGCGGCGGCGGCCTCGACGAGGGCTCGCAGGTGGCGCTCATGCTCGACCAGTGCCACAACGTCGAGGACAAGGTGCCCGGCCAGATCCGGTCGGTGCTCAACGTCCAGGAGATGACGGCACGAGCCCTGCTGATCGACCGCGACGCGCTCGCCAAGGCGCAGGAGTCGGGCGACGTGCTCGGCGCCAACGCGATCTACATGGACGCGTTCTACACCGACGTGCGCCCCGCGCTCGCCGAGTACCGCGCCGCGCGCGGCCTGCCCGAGGACCCGATGGCCGCGTTCGCGCAGTCCGGTTACCTGCCGAAGATCGCCGCCGAGCGCGTCGGCGGCCAGCAGGCCGGGTGGGGCGCGTGAGCACGACCACGACGACCACGGGCGAGGTCACGGAGCACGTGCTCGACGGCCCGCACGGTGACCTGCGCGTGCGGGTCTACGCGGTGGCCGACGGCGTCACCCCCGTCGCGGGGCTCGTCTGGGCCCACGGCGGCGGGTTCATGCACGGGGACCTCGACATGCCCGAGGCGGACCTCGTCGCGCGCACCCTCGCGGCGCAGGGCGTCGTCGTGGCGAGCGTGGACTACCGGCTCTGCCCGCCCATGGACCGGGAGGACCTCGAGGCGTCCGCCGAGCCGGGCGGTGTGCGGTTCCCGGTCGCGCACGACGAGGTGGTCCATGCCTTCCGCTGGGCGGTCGCCGCCGACCTCGGGGCCCCGGCGGGCTCCTGGTCCCTGGGCGGCGCCAGTGCCGGTGGCAACCTGGCGGCCGGAGCCTCGCTGCGTCTGCGCGACGACGCCGCGGCCGACGGGGGAGCGGAGTCCGACGCCGGGACGCAGGTGCCGCCGTCGGCCCCCGCCCAGCGGACCCCGCGCAGCACGGTGCTCGCCTACCCCGTGGTGCACGACGGGCTGCCGGCCGCGAGCCCCGAGCTCGCCGAGAAGGTGGCCGCGCTGCCGGAGGGGCGTGACTTCCCGCCGGAGGTGGTCCGCGCGATGAACGACAACTACCTCGGGCACGATCGCGGGTCCGAGTCGCCGTACGCGTTCCCCGGCGGGACGGACCTGCGCGGTCTGCCGCCCACGCTGATCGTCAACTCCGACCACGACGCGCTGCGGTCGTCGGGGGAGGCCTACGCGGCCGAGCTGGCCGCGGCCGGGACCGACGTGTCTCTCGTGCGCGAGGACGGCACGTTCCACGGACACCTCAACCAGCCCGACGACCCGGGATGCGCCCGGAGCCTGGCACGCATCGCCGCCTGGCTCACCGTCGACGGCCTCGTCGGCACCGCCCACGAACCACCCGCCTGACAGCGAACGACTGATGGAGCTTTCGATGACCAACGAGACCGTTGCCGCTCTGGTCGAGCGGTCCAACCGCCTGGGCGCCGACCCGAAGAACACCAACTACGCCGGGGGCAACACCTCCGCGAAGGGCACCGAGACCGACCCGGTGACCGGGCAGGCCGTCGAGCTGCTGTGGGTCAAGGGCTCCGGCGGCGACCTGGGCACCCTCACCGAGCAGGGCCTGGCGGTGCTGCGCCTGGACCGCATGCGCGCCCTGGTGGACGTCTACCCGGGCGTCGAGCGCGAGGACGAGATGGTCGCCGCGTTCGACTACTGCCTGCACGGCAAGGGCGGCGCCGCGCCGAGCATCGACACCGCCATGCACGGCCTGGTCGACGCCGCTCACGTGGACCACCTGCACCCCGACTCCGGCATCGCGATCGCCACCGCCGAGGACGGCCCGGAGCTGACGCAGAAGATCTTCGGCGACAAGGTCGTGTGGGTGCCGTGGCGCCGGCCCGGCTTCCAGCTCGGGCTCGACATCGCCGAGATCAAGGCGCAGCACCCCGACGCGATCGGCACCGTCCTGGGCGGCCACGGCATCACGGCGTGGGGTGCCTCCGCCGAGGAGTGCGAGCAGAACTCGCTGTGGATCATCGACACCGCCGCCGCGTACATCGCCGAGAACGGCAGGCCCGACCCGTTCGGCTCCGCCCTGGACGGCTACGGCGCGCTGCCCGCGGCCGAGCGTCGTGCCAAGGCCGCGGCGCTGGCTCCGCACCTGCGCGCGATCGCCTCGCAGGACAAGCCGCAGGTCGGCCACTTCACCGACGCCGACGTCGTCCTCGACTTCCTCGCCGCCGAGCGGCACCCCGAGCTCGCCGCCCTGGGCACGTCCTGCCCGGACCACTTCCTGCGGACCAAGGTCAAGCCGCTGGTCGTCGACCTGCCCGCGACAGCGTCCGTCGAGGAGATCGTCGAGCGCCTGCCGCGGCTCCACGAGGCCTACCGCGCCGACTACACCGCGTACTACGAGCGCGGCGCCGCCGAGGCGCGCGCCCGCGGCGAGGAGCCGCCGGCGATCCGTGGCGCCGACCCGCTGATCGTCCTGGTGCCGGGTGTGGGCATGTTCTCCTACGGCGCGGACAAGCAGACCGCCCGCGTGGCCGGCGAGTTCTACGTCAACGCCATCAACGTGATGCGCGGCGCCGAGGCCCTCTCCACCTATGCGCCGATCGACGAGTCCGAGAAGTTCCGGATCGAGTACTGGGCGCTGGAGGAGGCCAAGCTGCAGCGCAAGCCGAAGCCGAAGCCGCTCGCGACCCGCATCGCGTTCGTCACCGGCGCCGCGTCCGGCATCGGCAGGGCCATCGCCGAGCGGCTCGCCGCGGAGGGTGCCTGCGTCGTCGTCGCGGACCTCGACCTGGAGAAGTCCCGCGGCGTGGCTTCTGAGATCAACACAGCGATCGGCAGCAGCGACGTCGCGATCGGCGTGGCGGCGAACGTCGCCGACGAGGCCGCCGTCCAGGCCGCCCTGAACGAGGCCGTGCTCGCGTTCGGCGGCGTCGACATCGTGGTGAACAACGCCGGGCTGTCGCTGTCCAAGTCCCTGTTCGAGACCACCGAGGCCGACTGGGACCTGCAGCACGACGTCATGGCCAAGGGCTCGTTCCTCGTGGCGAAGAACGCCGCGCGCATCCTCGTGGACCAGCAGCTCGGCGGCGACGTCATCTACATCTCGTCCAAGAACTCGGTGTTCGCCGGGCCGAACAACATCGCCTACTCGGCCACCAAGGCCGACCAGGCCCACCAGGTGCGCCTGCTCGCGGCCGAGCTCGGCGAGCACGGCATCAAGGTCAACGGCATCAACCCCGACGGCGTCGTGCGCGGCTCCGGCATCTTCGCCTCCGGCTGGGGTGCCAACCGTGCCAAGACCTACGGGATCGAGGAGGAGGACCTGGGCGCCTTCTACGCCCAGCGCACCCTGCTCAAGCGCGAGGTGCTGCCGGAGAACATCGCCAACGCGGCGTTCGCGCTCTGCACGGCCGACTTCTCCCACACCACCGGCCTGCACGTGCCCGTCGACGCGGGCGTGGCGCAGGCGTTCCTCCGGTGAGCGCCGTGGGCCGCGTCCCGGCCACCCCGGGGCCCGACGGCGGCGCAGGCGGTCCACAGAGGGTGCCCGCGTTCGTGGCCGTCGACCTCGGGGCCACCAGCGGCCGGGTGATGCTCGGCGTCGTGCACGGCGAGCCCCGCCGGGTCGAGCTCGTCGAGACGGGGCGGTTCCCCCACGAGCCCGTCCCGGTGCCCCGGGCGGGCGGTGAGGCCGCCGACCTGCGGTGGGACGTGCTCGCCCTCTGGCGGGGCATCCTCGCCGGGCTGCGCGAGGCCGGGCGGGAGGCGGCCGCTCGGGGCGCGGTCGTGCAGGGCATCGGCGTCGACTCGTGGGCCGTGGACTACGGGCTGCTCGACGCCGACGGCGTCCTGCTCGGTGCGCCGCGCAGCTACCGGGACCCGCGGATCCTGGGCGCGGCCGAGCGGGTCTACGCCGGTATCCCGGCCGCGGACCAGTACGCGGTCAACGGGCTGCAGCACCTGCCGTTCACCACGGTGTTCCAGCTCGCGGCCGGTGCGCACGAGGCGGGCTGGGGCACGGCGCGCAGCCTGCTGCTCGTGCCGGACCTCATCACCTGCTGGCTCACCGGCCGGAAGGTCGCCGAGGTCACCAACGCCTCGACCACCGGGCTGCTCGACGCCCGCGCACGCCGCTGGTCCCGCGAGATGCTCGTCCGGCTCGGCGAGGAGGTGCCCGGGCTCGCCGGCCTGGAGGACCTCCTGCCGGACCTCGTCGAGCCGGGCACCGTGGTGGGGCCGCTCCTGCCCGCTCTGGCGGAGCAGTCCGGCCTCGGCCCCGTCCCGGTCGTGGCGGTCGCGTCGCACGACACGGCCTCGGCGGTGGCGGCGGTCCCGCTGGTGCCCGGGGCGGCGTACATCTCGTCGGGCACGTGGTCGCTGGTCGGTCTCGAGCTGGACGCCCCGGTGCTGAGCGAGGCCAGCCGGACGGCGAACTTCACCAACGAGCTGGGCCTCGACGGGACGGTGCGCTACCTGCGCAACGTCATGGGCCTGTGGGTGCTCGACGAGTGCGTTCGGGAGTGGCGACGCAGTGGCGAGGACGTCGACCTCGGTGAGCTGCTGGCGGCCGCGGCCGGGGAGCCGGGCGGGCGCTGCGTCGTCGACGTCGACGCCGACGTGTTCCTCGCACCGGGCGACATGCCGGCCCGGTTCCGCGAGGCGGCCCGCGCCGCCGGCCAGGAGGTCCCCGCGAGCCGGGCGGCCCTGGTGCGTGCGGTGCTCGACTCGCTGGCGGCCGCGTACGCGCGGGTGGTCCGCACGGCCGGCGAGCTGGCGGGCGTCGACGTGACGGCGGTGCACGTCGTCGGAGGCGGGGTACGCAACGAGCTGTTGTGCCGCCTGACCGCCGAGGCGACCGGGCTGCCCGTCGTGACCGGAGCGGTGGAGGCCGCGGCGCTCGGCAACGTGCTCGTGCAGGCGCGGGCCGTGGGGGTGCTCGGCGAGCCCCGGTCCGTCGGGCTCGCCGAGCTGCGCGAGGTCGTCGTCGCGAGCTCCGACCCCAGCACGTACGCGCCGTCGTCCGTCCCCGCGGGCAAGTGATGCCTGCGTTCTCAGCGCCCTAGGCTGAGACGCCCGCCGGGAACGGCCCGGCTTGCGGAAGGAACCCATGCGCAACCTCGTGTACTACGTGGCCGCGACCCTCGACGGCTACATCGCCGGACCCGACGGCGGCGACCCGAGCGGGGCGGACTACCTCCCGGTCACGCCCGACGTCGTGCAGTTCATCGTCGAGCACTTCCCCGAGACCTTGCCCGGCCCGGCCCGCGAGGCCATGGGGATCGACGGACCCGGGCGGTCGTTCGACACCGTCCTCGAGGGTCGCGCCTCGTACGAGGTCGGGCTGGCCGCCGGCCTCACCGACGCCTACCCCCACCTGCGGCATCTCGTCTTCTCCACGAGCATGACGACCAGCCCGGACCCGGCCGTCGAGCTGGTGCGCGGCGACGCCCTGGGCCGCGTGCGGGCACTCAAGGCCGAGAGCGGGCTCGATCTGTGGCTGGTGGGCGGCGGCAGGCTCGCCCACTCGCTGCTGCCGGAGATCGACCGGCTCGTGATCAAGCAGAACCGGTCCGTGATCGGCTCCGGCGTCCCGCTCTTCGACGGCCCGTTCCGGTCCCACCTGTTCCGGCCGGTCGACGAGACCCTGCTCTCGTCGGGCGTGCGCGTCGTCACCTACGACCGCGCTTGAACAGGCTCCGTCCTGTCCCCGAACCGGCCGGTTCGAGGACAGATCGCAGGGCACCGTGCGAGGTCGGCTGCCGCCCTCAGGACGGTGGGGAATCAGCGTCGCTGGTAGTCACCGTCGGGGACGTGCTCGAGCCAGGTCACGACCTGGCCGTGCTCGTCAGCCTCCTGGATCGCGACGTGGGCCATGAATCGGTCGGGTGCGGCGCCGTGCCAGTGTTCCTCCCCGGGTTCGATGTATACGACGTCGCCGGGCCGGATCTCACGAACCTCGCCGCCGCGAGTGGCGACGTAGCCGATGCCGTCGGTCACGTAGAGCGTCTGCCCCTTGGGGTGGTGGTGCCATGCCGTCCGGGCACCGGGGGAGAACCGCACGTGGGCGCACCCCACGGCGGACTGGTCATCAGGGTCGCGAACTCCGTCGATGTAGACCGTGCCGGTGAACCACTCGTGCGGCCCGGCGCCGGTCCGGCCGCCGCTTCGGGTGAGCCTCATGTGTGTCGTCCTCTCGTGTCGGTGTAGCCGACGTCGCCGTAATACAGGACCAGGTCCCGGTCCTTCGGGGTCGAACGGCTGCCTGCCTCTGCGGACGGGGCAGGCAGCCGAACGGTCATCACACGGTGAGCAGCACCTTGGTGGCGCGGCGCTCGTCCATGGCCTTGTACCCCTCGGCGGCCTGCTCGAGCGGGAGGGTGAGGTCGAAGACCTTGCCCGGGTCGATCGTGCGGTCCCAGATGAGCTGGATGAGCTCGGGCAGGAACCGGCGGACCGGGGCGGGGCCACCGAGGATCTGCACCTGGGAGAAGAAGAGCAGCTCGCCGGGCAGCTGGACGTCGTGCGTGACGCCGACGAAGCCGACGTTCCCGCCCGGTCGAGCGGAGCTGATGGCCTGGACCATCGACTCCTGGGTGCCGACGGCCTCGATGACCGAGTGGGCGCCGAGGCCGCCGGTGAGCTCCTTGACCCGGGCCACGCCGGCGTCCCCACGCTCCTCGACGATGTCTGTGGCGCCGAAGTGGCGGGCGAGGTCCTGGCGGCCCTTGTGCCGGGACATGGCGATGATCCGCTCCGCGCCGAGCTGCTTGGCCGCAAGGACACCCATGATTCCGACGGCGCCGTCGCCGACGACGGCGACAGTCCTGCCCGGCCCGGCTTGTGCGGCGACGGCAGCGAACCAGCCGGTGCCCAGGACGTCGGAGGCGGCGAGCAGGTGCGGGACCAGGTCGGGTTCGGGCTGACCGGGGGTCGCGACGAGCGTGCCGTCGGCGAACGGGATGCGGGCCCTCTCCGCCTGGGTACCGATCGCAGCGTCGACGAAGAGTCGGTGCACGCAGCTGGACGGGAAGCCGGCGCGGCAGATCTCGCAGGTGCCGTCGGAGATGACGAACGAACCCACGACGAAGTCGCCGGGCTTGACGGTGGTGACCTCGGCGCCGACCTCCTCCACGACACCGACGTACTCGTGGCCCATCGTCGCGTGGTCCACGGGGTCGGCACCGCGGTAGGGCCACAGGTCGGAGCCGCAGATACAGGTTGCGGCCAGTCGGATGACCGCGTCGGTCGGGTCGACGATCGTCGGGTCGTCGCGGTCCTCGATCCGGACGTCGCCGGGGCCGTGCATGATCACGCCGCGCATGAGGTTCTCCTTCTCGGGATGGGTGGTCCCACCGTGTGCCCGATCCTCGACGTGTGGAAGTGCCTGTCGTGGGGTGTACCGGCAGTACACCCCGCGACGTGGCGTTCCTCGCCGGCCGCGTGGGGCCTACGGTCGAAGCATGGACAACCGAGCGGACGTGCGCGAGTTCCTCGTCTCCCGGCGCGCCAAGGTCACCCCCGAGTCTGTGGGTGTCGTCAGTGGGGCGAACCGTCGCGTGCCGGGTCTGCGGCGCAGCGAGGTCGCCGCCCTCGCCGGCGTGAGCGTCGAGTACTACGCCAAGCTCGAGCGCGGGGCGATCGGCGGCGCGTCGACGTCCGTGCTCGACGCCGTCGCGCGGGCGCTGCAGCTCGACGACACCGAGCGCGCGCACCTGTTCGACCTCGCCCGTGCCGCAGACGGCGTGCCCTCGTCCGGCCGTGCGCGTCGGCGCGCGACCCGGGCCGCACCACCGCGCGCGAGCCTGCAGTGGGCGCTGGCGGCGATCACCGACGGCGTCGCCTTCGTCCGTGACCAGCGCCAGGACCTGCTCGCGACCAACGCGCTCGGCCGCGCGTTCTACTCCCCGGTCATCGGCGACGGCGGCCGCACGCCGAACCTCGCGCGATTCCAGTTCCTCGACCCCGCGGCCCGGGAGTTCTACCCGGACTGGGACCTGTTCGCCGAGATGTGCGTGGCGATCATGCGTGCTGAAGCGGGCCGTGACCCGCACGACAAGGGCCTCCAAGATCTCGTCGGGGAGCTCTCGACCCGCAGCGAGACGTTTCGCCGGCTGTGGGGCGCGCACGACGTGCGCAGCCACGGGTCCGGCACCAAGCGATTCCACCACCCCGTGGTCGGCGAGCTCACACTGGCGTACGAGGAGCTCGCCATCACCGCCGAGCCCGGCCAGGTGCTCATGGTCTATACGGCCGAGCCCGGCTCGCCGTCGGCCGAGCGCCTGCGCCTGCTCGCCTCCTGGGCTGCTGACCAAGCCGTCACCGGGCCCAGCACCGGTGAGCATCGACCCCACGCAGGCTCGGCAGGACAGGAGCGGTGATGGAGCTGCAGGACTTCCTCCAGCACGTCGGCCGCGGGTCCGTCATCCAGGCCGGCTCGGACGAGCACGCCTTCATGCACCGCGCCGCCCAGGAGGCGCTGCACGTGGTCGCAGAGCTCAACAGCGGCTACCGGACGCCGGAAGAGGTGCGCGCTCTCCTCACCCGGCTGACCGGGCAGACGCTCGAGGAGTCGGTGACCCTCTTCCCGCCGTTCTACTGCGAGTTCGGCAAGAACCTCACGCTTGGCGCCGGCGTCTTCGTGAACATGGGCTGCCGGTTCCAGGACGCCGGGGGCATCACCATCGGCGACGGCACACTCATCGGCCACGGCAGCACCATCGTCACTCTCAACCACGCCGTCGACCCTGCACGGCGAGCCGACATGACGCCGGCGCCCGTCACGATCGGGCGCAAAGTGTGGCTCGGCGCCTCGGTCACCGTCGTGCCCGGGGTGACCATCGGTGACGGCGCGATCGTCGGAGCCGGCGCAGTGGTCACCAGAGATGTCCCGGCGGACACCATCGTGGCCGGAGTCCCGGCTCGGCCCGTCCGGACGACCGGCTTCGACGCCTCCTCCGTCTGAGCGCACGCATGCAGGGGAAGCGCGACTAGGGCAGCGGGCCGTCCGGCGGCGGGTCCGCCACGACGAACCGGGCCCAGACGTGCTTCGCGCCGTCGGGCGTGCGGTACCAGCCGACGTCGTCGGCGATGCGCAGGGTGAGCTGGAGACCGAAGCCGCCCTCACCCAGCTCACGGTCGGTCGTGAGCACCGGAGGGTTGTCGGGCGAGCGGTCCATGACCGAGACCGTGACGGCGACGCCGTCCGAGACCACGTCCAGCCGGGCCGGGCCGCCGGCGTGCTCCAGGGCGTTGGCCGTCAGCTCGCTCGCCACGAGCACGATGTCCTGCAGCAGCGAGCGGGTCGGCTCCGTCTCCGCGCAGGGCGTGGGAGTCTCGGTGCAGAGCGTCTCCTGGAGGCGGGAGCGGGCGGTGGAGAGCTCGTCGACGGTGACGACGGTCCAGGTGCCCACCAGCCGCGACCGGAGCGACGTGGCGGCGTCCTCGCTCATGGCGTCACCATGGTCGCGCCGCACTCTGGGGTGAGCATCGCTACTCCTCGTCACGCGCCGCACTCGGGGCCGGGGTCCGCGACGACATTACCCCTGGCGACCCGGCCGTGCCCGTCGTGCACACGACGGCGGCGCCTCCTCAGCGGAAGCGTTGGACGGCTCGGGGCGCGGCCTCGGCGAGCTCGCGGACGGAGGGGTGCGAGGCCTCGGCGAGCACGGCGGACAACGACCCGGAGGCGACGAACGTCCCCTCCGCGAGCACGTGGACCGTCGGGCACAGCCGCTCCACGAGCTCGAGGTCGTGGGAGACGAGCAGCACCGCGGTGCCTGCCTCGGTGGCGGCGGCACCCAGGCGGCGGACCACCTCGCCACGCATCGCGGGGTCGACGGCGGTCAGCGGCTCGTCGAGCAGGAGGGCACCTGGCCGGGTGGCCAGCGCCGCGGCGAGCGCCACCCGCTGCTTCTCGCCGCCCGAGAGGGTGCCGACCTGGCGTGGCGCGAAGCGGGGCTCGAGCGCGACGTCGGTGAGCAGCTCCTCCACCGAGCGACCGCTCGCGCGCCCGGCCTTGCGGGCGTCGCTCAACGCCTTGCCGATCACGCGGTCGACGGAGGTGCGGGGGTCGACGCCGGCGATGCCTTCCTGGGCCACCCGGCGGACCTGGGCGCGGAACACCTTCTTGTCCCGCAGGCCGATCCGGCTGACGGTACGCCCGGACCAGGTGACGCGGCCGGCGGAGGGCCGCACCTGGCCGACCAGCGCGCGGACGATGGTGGACTTGCCGGCACCCGACGGACCGACGATGCCGACCGGGGCGTCGCCGGGCGTGAGCTCGAGATCGATGCCGTGCACGACGTCGGCCCCTCCGTACCCGGCGGCGAGGCCGTCGGCGCGCAGGACGGGGGTCGGGCTGGAGCTCGTGCTCATCGGTGCTCTCCTGTGGGGGACGCGTGGTGGCCCGCCGGACGAAAGGGGAACGGCCGGCGGGCCATTGTGTACGACGATCGACGCGCCGCCCCGGTTCCCGGGTGCGGCGACGAGCCGGCCGGACGCTACCCTTGGTGCTCCAAGCAACGAGCGCCGGGAGGGTGTGCGTGACGAGGTCCCCTGCGGCGTCTGCCGTCCCGGTGCCTGCCTCGGACGAGGCGGCGACGAGCGCGACGCGCCTTCCCGGGAGCGTGACGGTGCAGCCGCGGGGCATGCTGCTGGCGGTCCGCGTCAGCGACGGCGTCGTGCTGCACACCTCGGCCAACACGGAGATCGTCGGACGGTGCCCCGCCGAGGTCCTCGGCCGGCCGCTCTCCGAGGTCCTCGGTCCGCAGCCTGCCGGGCAGGTCCTCGCGCCTGTCGTCGCCGGCACCGACCTGGCGACCGTGAACCCCGTGGCGCTCGAGCTGCCCGACGACCGCGGCGGGGGTGCGTACGAGGCGATCCTCCACGGACCGCGCCGCGACCCCGGCCCCACCCCGCCCCTCGTGGTGGTCGAGATGGAGCCGGCGCGGCCCTCCGGCGTCCGCGGCGCGGCGAGCGGCTACGGACCGCTGCGGACGGCGCTCGCCGACCTCGAGCTGGCCGACTCGCTCGACGAGCTCTACGACGTCGCGCTCGGGGCCGTGCGGTCCCTCACGGGCTTCGACCGTGCCTCGCTGCACCTGCTCGACGCCCAGGGGAACTCGGAGGTCGTCGCCGAGGCGCGCGCCTGCGGGCTGGTGCCGTGGACGGGACTCCACTTCCCGGCGTCGGAACTGCCGCCGGAGACGCGCGAGCTGCACTCCCGCGTGCGGGTGCACCTCGTCGACGACCTCGAGGCGCGCGGGGTGCGGGTGCTCGCCCACGACGACGGCGGGCCCGTCCCGTGGCCGGACCTCGGCACCGCCACGCTGCGTGCCGCGCCGCCGGCGTACCTCGAGCGGCACCGTTCGCGCGGCGCCCGTGCCGCGCTGGGCGTCGGCCTCTTCCACGGCGGTGAGCTGTGGGGCGTGATCTACTGCCACCACTACGGCGGTCCGCGGCGGGTGCCGTACGACGTCCGGGTCGGGGTGGAGGTGCTGACGGGCAACCTGTCGGCGCTGCGTGCCGCCCGGCTCGGGACCGACAGGGACGCGGAGACGCGCCGGCAGGACCGTGTGCTGGCGCACCTCGCCGCCGACTCGCGCGACGAGACCGTCCCGCTGGGCACGGCGATCACCCGGTCCGGCTGGACCCGGCGGCTCGTGCGGGCCGACGGCGCGATCGTCAGTGCCGAGGGGCGCGTGACGAGCGTCGGGCACGTCCCCGACGACGCCGGCCGGCGTGCGCTCATCGCGTGGGTCGCGGGTGCGGGCGAGGAGGTCGTGGCGACCGACTGCCTGGGCGAGACCGCGCCCGACGTGGCTGCCGCCGCCCCCGACGTCGCGGGCGCCATGGGCATCGCCCTGCCCGAGGGTCAGGTGGTCGTCTGGCTGCGCGACGAGGTGCAGCGCCGCGTCGACTGGGGCAGCGATCCCACCACGAGCCGGCCGGTGCGCGCCGACGACCCGATCCGCACGATGCTCCGCTCCTCGCAGGAACGGTGGCGCGAGGTGGTCGACCGCCACAGCCTGCCCTGGCTCCCCGACCAGGTCGAGAGCGCCGTGGCGCTCCGCGGGCACCTGCTGGAAGCCCTCTACCTCCGTGGCCGCAAGGAGGTCCGCGCGACCGAGGAGCTGCAGCGCAGCCTCCTGCCCCAGGAGCTCGCGCAGGTCGACGGGTGGGAGATCGAGGCCCGGTACGAGGCGGCCGGCACCGGCCTGGTGGGCGGTGACTGGTACGACGCGCTCGTCCTGCCCTCCGGGCACCTGGCCCTGGTCGTCGGCGACGTCACCGGGCACGGACTGCAGGCGGCCGCGACCATGGGCCAGCTGCGCACCGCGCTGCGGACCTCGCTGGTCGGCAGCGACTCCGCCCACGAGGCCGCGAGGCTGCTCTTCGACGTCATGCGCTGGACCCTGCCGGGTGAGCTCGCCACGTTGACCGTGGCGCTCGTCGACCCCGCGACCGGCAGCGTCGAGAACGTCTCGCTCGGCCATCCGCCGCTGCTCGTCGTGTCCCCCGACGGCAGCGTGCGCTGGGCGCCCCGGGCCGGTGCGCCGCCGCTCGGCCTGGCGGGCGACGTGCCGCCGGCGCACCGGGTGGAGGTGCCGCGCGGCGGCGCGCTGGTGCTCTACAGCGACGGCCTGGTCGAGCGCCGAGACGAGTCCGTCGGCGACGGTCTGGCGCGCCTCGCCGCCGCCTTCGGCACCGGGCCCCGCACCGACGTCGACGACGTCGTGCGGGCCACGCGCGACGAGCGGTCGGCCGACGACGCGACGCTCATGGTGGTCCGCCGGCAGGCCTGAGCCGCGGCCGCGGGCCTCATGCGAACTGCGCCCAGACGTGCTTGGCGCCCTGGCTACGGAACCAGCCGATCCCCGCGGCCGCACGAGCGGCGAGGAGGAGGCCGAGACCTCCTTCACCGGAACCACCCGTGCCCGGTACCGGGGGCAGGTCCGGGCGGTGGTCCACGACGTCGACGGCGAGGGTCGCTCCGTGCTGGAGCAGGCGCAGCGTGACGGGCTGGCTGCCGTAGCGCACGGCGTTGGTGACCAGCTCGGACGCCACCAGCACGATGCGGTCCAGCGCGGGGCCTCCCGCGCCGCCCGGCGGGTCGGCGCCCGCCGCAGCGGTCAACGCGACCAGCGTCTCCTGGAGGCCGGCCCGGACGTCCGAGACGTGGTCGAGGTCGCGCACGGTCCACGCGGCGACCTCGGTCAACGTCGCCTCGGGCAGGGCCTCGACCAGCGTCACCGGGCGGCCTGTGCGGTCGAGGCGGACCCGGCTCCCTGCTGCTCGATCCTGAACAGCGAGATGACGCCGGAGAGCTCGAGCAGGTCGAGGGTGCGTCCGGGGACGCCGCGCAGGAGGGGCGGCTCCGGGCTGCCCTCCACGGCGTGGTAGAGCAGCCGCAGCCCGCCCGAGTCCATGAACGTCACCTTCGACAGGTCGATGACGATCGGCCGCTCCGCCGACCGCGCCACCTGCTTGAGATCGTCCTCCAGCCGGGACTGGACGGCGGCGTCGACCTCTCCGCGCATCACCCAGAGGTAGCCGTCGTCCTCCACGCGGACATCGCCGTGGGTCACGGGTGCTCCTTGTTGCTCGGTGCTGTGGATCGGTGCTGCCGTGGAGCGGGCAGCATGCTCAGCAGCCGACTTTACCGCGAGCCGGCCAGGAGTTCCTGGCCGGCTCCCGGGGCAGGACTCAGAGGTGGGGCAGGACGTGCTCCGCGAACCGTGCGCCGACGGTGGCGGCCGTCTCGGCGGGCGGTGCGGCCCATATCTCGGCGTTGAAGATCTCCGTCTCCACGTCGCCGGTGTACCCGGCCTCGGCGACCCAGCGCGAGATGGTGGCGAAGTCGACGTACCCGTCACCGACGTGGCCGCGCGAGTTCAGGGCCGTGGCGGCGAACGGCAGGTTCCAGTCGCACACCTGGTAGCCGGCGATGCGTCCCTCACGGCCGGCGCGGAGGATCGAAGCCTGGAGCTCCGGGTCCCACCACACGTGGTACGTGTCCACGACCACGCCCACGGTCCCGGCGTCGAACGGCGCCGCGAGGTCCAGCGCCTGCCCGAGCGTCGAGACCACGGCACGGTCGGCGACGAACATCGGGTGCAGGGGCTCCAGCACGATCCGCACGCCGTGCCGCTCCGCGATCGGTGCGAGGTCGGCCAGCCGGTCCGCGACGCGACGCCGCGTGGCGACCAGGTCCCGGTCCGTGCCGGGCGCCGGGGGCGCCTCGGGCGCGGAGCCGGGCAGCCCGCCGACGACGAAGACGAGCTCCGACGTGCCGACCTCGGCCGCCTCGATCAGCGCCCGTTCGTTGTCGGCCACCGCCTCGCGGATGCCCTCGTCCGACGTCGCGGTGAGGAATCCTCCGCGGCACAGTGACGAGACCCGCAGCCCGGCGTCCTCGACGATCTTGCGCGCGGTCGCAGCACCGGCCTCCTGCACCTGGTGGCGCCACAGCCCGACGGCGCCGAGCCCGGCCCCGGCGGCCGCCTCGACGGCCTCCGTCAGGGAGGCGTGCTTGACGGTCGCGGTGTTGAGCGAGCAGCGGGAGAGGTCGCTCATGAGTCCGCCCCGTTCACCGTCAGCAGCGCCTGCAGTCGCCGTGCGGCCGTGTCGGGCGCGAGCAGCATGCCGCAGTCGTCCGCGAGGCGGGCGAGCTCGACCAGGTGCGCCAGCGAGCGTCCGCAGTGCAGCCCGCCGACGAGCTGGAACCCGGGCTGGAACCCGTTCAGCCAGGACAGGAACGCCACGCCGGTCTTGTAGTAGTAGGTGGGCGCGGCGAAGATGTGCCGGCCCAGCTTCTCGGTGGAGGCGAGGATCGCGTGCCCCCGCGCCGCGCCCTGCCGAGCAGACTCGGCGTCGCCGGCTGCTGCTCCCTCGTCGAACGCCTGCAGCGCCGTGGACGCCGCCGGGTAGATCGCCGCGAAGATGCCGAGCAGGGCGTCGGAGTAGCCCTGCTCGTCACCTGCGATGAGCTCCGGGTAGTTGAAGTCGTCCCCGGTGTAGAGCCGCACGGGGGAGCCCTCGAGGGCGGCCAGCGCGCGGCGGAGGCCGACCTCGTGCCGGGCGTCCAGCAGCGACACCTTGACGCCGTCGACCTTGTCCTGGTGGGCCCGGATGAGGTCGAGGAACGTGGCGGTCGCGGTGTCCACCGACTCCGAGCCCCAGTAGCCGGCCAGGGCGGGGTCGAACATCGTGCCCAGCCAGTGCAGGATCACCGGGCGGTCGGTCTCGGCGAGCACGGCGTCGTAGACGCGGGCGTAGTCGTCGGCGGAGCGGGCGACCTTCGCCAGGGCGCGGGACGCCATGACGATGACCTGCGCCCCGGACTCCTGGACGACCCGCACCTGCTCGCGGTAGGCCGCGGTGACCGCGTCGAGGGCCGCCGGGTCACCGGCCTCCCACCGCGCGACCTCGGCCGGGTCGAGCTGGTCGGTGCCGGCACCGCAGGCGATGGAACCGCCCACGGAGGCGGCCTCGGTCGCGGAGCGGCGGACGAGCTCCTGGGTGGCGGCCCAGTCGAGCCCCATGCCGCGCTGGGCGGTGTCCATCGCGTCCGCCACGCCGAGGCCGTGCCGCCAGATCTGGTGCCGGTAGGCGAGCGTGGCGTCCCAGTCGACGACGGCCGGGGCGCCGGGCACGTTCTCGGCCCCGACCTGCGGGACCACGTGGGCGGCCGCGAAGGCGACCCGGGAGCGGATCGGTCCGTCGGGCACCTGCCACGGGCCGGGGGCGTTGAGCTCGCGCACCTCGGTGCCGACGAGACGACCGCCGGCGTCGAACCGCGGCAGCCGCACCGTGACGCCCGAGCCGGTCAGCACGGGCGCGGTGGACAGGGTGGTCGCGGCGCTCACAGCGAGATCTCCGGGACGTCGAGCCGGCGGCCCTCGGCCGACGACTGCAGGCCCAGCTCGGCGAGCTGGACGCCGCGGGCGGCGGAGAGCAGGTCGAAGCGGTGCTCGCGCCCGGCGACGACGTCGCGCAGGAACTCCTCCCACTGCGCCTTGAAGCCGTTCTCGACCTCGGCGTTGGCGGGGACGTCGGCCCACTGCTCGCGGAACTTCTCGGTGGTGGGCAGGTCGGGGTTCCACACCGGCTTGGGGGTGTGGGCGCGCTGCTGGGCGACGCAGGAGAACAGCCCGGCGACGGCGGAGCCGTGGGTGCCGTCGACCTGGAACTCGACGAGCTCGTCGCGGTGGACGCGCACCGCCCAGGAGGAGTTGATCTGCGCCACGACGGGGTCACCGCCAGGGGTCTCGATCTCGAAGATGCCGTACGCGGCGTCGTCGGCGGTGGCGTCGTAGGGCTTGCCCTGCTCGTCCCAGCGGGTGGGGATGTGCGTGACGGTCTGGGCGTTGACGGTCTTGACCGAGCCGAGGATGCCCTCGAGCACGTAGTTCCAGTGGCAGAACATGTCCGTGGTCATGCCACCGCCGTCCTCCTTGCGATAGTTCCACGAGGGCCGCTGGGCGGGCTGGTGCTCGCCCTCGAAGACCCAGTAGCCGAACTCGCCGCGCAGGGACAGGATGCGGCCGAAGAAGCCCTCGTCGACGAGGCGGCGGAGCTTGACGAGGCCGGGCAGGTACAGCTTGTCGTGCACGACGCCGGCGGTCACGCCGGTCTCGTCGCGCAGCTTCGCGAGGTCGATCGCCTCGGCGAGGGTCTCCGCGGTCGGCTTCTCCGTGTAGACGTGCTTGCCGGCCTTCATCGCCTTGGCGAGGGTCTCGGCGCGGAGGTTGGTCATCGCGGCGTCGAACACGATGTCTGTCTCGTCGGCGTGGATCATGCCGTCGAGGTCGGTCGTGTACTCGGCGATGTCGTGCTGGGCGGCGAGCTCGCGGAGCTTGGCCTCGTTGCGGCCGACGAGGACGGGCTCGACCTGCACGCGGGAGCCGTCGGGCAGCTCGACGCCGCCCTGCTCACGGATCGGCAGGATGGAACGCAGCAGGTGCTGGCGGTAGCCCATGCGTCCGGTCACGCCGTTCATGGCGATGCGCAGGGTGCGGGTGGTGCTCACTCGGGGACTCCTTCGTCGGGGCACCGGGGTGGTGCTCGTCGGCGTGCTCGCGCGGTGGCCAGGTAGCCGGAATGCGCTTTCCGGTCCCACGGTAGGGTGTCAGCGGCGGTGCGTCAAGCAGCCGCCACCCGGCGCGGGGACCGAGCGCCCGCCGGGACCGTGCCGGACGAGGAGGTGCCCGTGGCCCGACCACGGCTGCAGGACGTCGCGAACCATGCCGGGGTCTCCCTGGCCACCGCCTCGCGGGTCCTCAACGGGTCCTCGCGGCAGCCCGGGCCCGAGCTCGTCGAACGGGTGCGCGCCGCCGCGGCAGACCTCGGCTACGTGGTCAACGCCCAGGCGCAGGCGCTGGCCCGGTCGCGCACCGGGCTGCTCGGGCTCGTCGTCCAGGACATCTCCGACCCGTACTTCTCGTCCATCGCCGCCGGCGCCCAGGCCGCGGCCCGCGAGCACGGCCGCATGGTGCTCCTCGCCTCTACCGAACGGGACCCCGACGCCGAGCGCGACGCCGTGGCAGCCTTCGCCGCGCACCGCGTCGACGCCATCGTGGTCGCCGGGACCCGGTGGTCGCCCGAGGAGGACGCGCCGGTGGCCACGGAGCTCGAGGCGTTCGAGGCCGGCGGCGGCCGCGCCGTCGTCGTCGGGCAGCCGCTCGGGCCGGCGCGCGTCGTGCGCCCGCCGAACGCCGCCGGGGCCGCCGACCTCGCCGCGGCCCTGCACGAGCAGGGGCACCGGCGGTTCGTGCTGCTCAGCGCACCCGAGCGCGTCGTCACCGCGCAGGAACGAGCCGGGGCGTTCACCGACGCCGTCGCCGCCGGCGGGGGAGAGGTGCTCGAGGTCATCGAGCAGCAGTTCTCCCGCGACGGCGGGTACGCGGCCGGTGACCGTGTCGCCGAGATCGCCCGCGAGGCGGCCGCCGCCGGGCTGGACGCACCCTGCGTGTTCGCCGTCACCGACGTCATGGCCATCGGTCTCATCGCCCGTCTGCGCGACCTCGACGTGGCGGTGCCTGACGACGTCCGGGTCGCCGGGTTCGACGACATCCCCACGCTGCGCGACCACGTGCCCTCGGTCACCACCGTCTCCATCCCGCTGGAGGAGATGGGCCGCCTGGCCGTCGCCGCCGCCGTCGCGGAGGAGGGCGCCGAGGCGGGTGCCGTCGTCGGGCACGAGGTCGTGCTGCGGGAGTCGACCGCGCGCTGAGGCCTCAGGCCGCGACGCGCAACCCCGTGCCGCGGACCGCCTGCTCGAGCACCCGGGCGTAGCCGGACAGCATCCGCACGTGGCTGAACCGCTGGCGGGCA
This sequence comes from Isoptericola halotolerans, assembly GCF_003003075.1. Taxonomy (GTDB): domain Bacteria; phylum Actinomycetota; class Actinomycetes; order Actinomycetales; family Cellulomonadaceae; genus Isoptericola; species Isoptericola halotolerans_A. The sequence goes on from NZ_PVTX01000001.1 coordinate 551,488, forward strand.
GCCGTCAGCGCACCGCGGAGCTCGCCGCGGCGGGCCGCCGCCTCGATCCACGTCTCGGCGATCTCGGCGGCGTCGAACCCGGTGACGAACCCGATGCCCGCGACCAGGCGGGCGCTGTCCCCGACCGGTGTCGTCACGGGGACGGCGCCGCACATCGCGCCCTCGATGAGGCACAGCGGGGCGGCCTCCCCGTACGCGGACGTGAGCGCCACGACGTCGGCCATCGCGTAGACGTGCTCCATGTCGCGCCGCACGCCGAGCGGGTGCACCCGCGCCAGCAGGTCGGGGCGGTCGGCGAACGACTCGTCCAGGTCCGCGACGAGGCCCGGGTTGTCCAGCGTCATCCCGGCGCCGCACATCAGGACGTGCCCGTCGTCGTCCCGCTCGAGGAACTCGCGTGCGGCCGCGATGAACAGCCGCGGGTTCTTCATGGCGTCGTAGCGGGCGGCGTAGGCCACCAGCGTGGCGTCGGCGGGGATGCCCGCCGCGCCGCGCATCGCCGCCCGGCGCGCGCGGCGCAGCGGGTGGAACCGGGTGAGGTCGATGCCGTTGGGCACCACGCGCAGCAGGTGCTCCGGGACGCCGGCGGCGGCGTAGGCGTCCCGCGTCGACTCCGCGCAGCACACGGCGGCGGCGAGCAGCCCGCTCGCGGCGGCGGTGCGCAGGTCGTCCAGCGCCGCGCCGGAGTGCTCCGGGTCGGAGCGGTGCAGGCACGCCACCACGGGGCGCTGCGGGAACGCGCCCTCGTTGACCAGGCGCAACGGTTGCTCCTTGAGCGACATCACGAGGTCGACGCCGGTCACCTCGCGGGCCACGATCTCCATCTCCGCGTCGGTGAAGCGACGCGGGTCGTGGTCGTCGTCCGTGGAACGGCCCAGGGTGGCGACCCGGACCCCGGCGGCGCGCAGGTTCCGGAAGCGGGGGTCGTCCTCCATGCGTTGCAGCATCGTCTCGCGACGGACCGCGCTGTACAGGCTCAGCGCCGAGTGCTGCTGGTGGCCGTGGGCGTGCAGGCCCGCCACCACCGTCGAGTGCAGCACCCGGGCGCCGCCGGAGAAGAAGCCCTCGTAGAGGGACAGGACACGCAGCGAACTGTGCTCGAACACGGCGACCACCTCCTGTGACCAGAGTGGAGCCGGGTGATGTGGTGCGGGTGACCTCCGTGTTACGTCTTCATGACACTTTCGGGGACGTGTCGCACCCTCGGGGTGCTCGTGGCGCGTCAGGCGGCCGCGCGGATCTCCCGCTCCGCCTGCGCGGGGGCGAGGGGGCGGCAGCCGAGGTCCGTCCAGCGGCGCACCTGGGCCGGCTCCGCGCGCAGCAGGCCCCAGCCGCGGCGCAGCAGGGTGGGCAGCGGCTTGCGCGCCTCGGCGACGTCGCGCAGCAGGCGGAACCAGAAGCTGACGAGTCGCGGGCGGGCCAGGCAGATGGCGTCGGCGAGCAGCCCCTCGGCGCGGCACGCCGCGACGAGCTCCGCCGCGAAGACGCCCTCGGCGAGGAGCAGCGGCTCCCCGCCCGTCTCGACCACGGCGGTCCCGGTGCGGCGCGAGGTGGGGATGTCGTAGACCGGCACCTCCGCGCGCCCGGTGGTGGCGAGCGTGCGCAGCGCGTCCAGGGCGCCCTCGCGGTCCCAGCTGGCGGGGTCGTCCCAGTCGACGATCCCGTAGGCGCGCGGCATCCCGGGGTGGTCGGCGTCGTGGTAGAAGTCGTCGAGCATCACCACGGGCAGGCCCAGGCGGCGGGTGAGTGCGGACTTGCCGCTGCCCGAGGGTCCGGTGAGCAGCACGATCCGGGCGGCGGGGCGGCGTGCCTCGGGCGGGACGTCGAAGAGCGCGTCGGACGCCGTGGCGGGCGCGGGCAGGTCGCTGTCGGTCACGGGATCCCATTGTGCGGGTTCCGCCGGCGCCCGGCGACCGGCCTCGGACGACCGTCGAGCCGGTCCGCCATTGTGAAACCGTTATCGACAACGTTATCTTTGTGTCCGGTCCGACGGCCCGTGAACCGCCGGACCCCGACCGGAAGGAACAACGATGTCCCATTCCCCGAGCACGAAGCGTCTGACCGCCGTCGCGGCGTCGGCGGTCACCGCCCTGGCCCTGACCGTCCCCGCGGCCCAGGCCGACCCCCCGGAGCCCACCCTGCGCTCCGAGGCGCCCCGCGACCTCAAGATCGGCAGTGCCGTCTGGGGTCAGCGCGACCTTCTCGACCACGACCGGAAGGACCTCACCGAGTTCCAGCGCATCCTCGCCGCCGAGTTCGACTCGCTCACCCCCGAGAACGACATGAAGTGGGCCGAGATCCACCCCGAGCCGGACGTCTACGACTTCTCCGGTGCGGACGCCGTCGCGGACTTCGCCCGGGCCCACGGTCAGGAGGTCCGCGGGCACACGCTGCTCTGGCACAGCCAGAACCCCGAGTGGGTGACCGAGGCGAGCGCGACCTGGACCTGCGCGGAGGCGCGTGACGTCCTGGAGGACCACGTCCGCACCGTCGTCGGCCGCTATGCCGGCGAGATCTACGAGTGGGACGTGGCCAACGAGATCATCCAGGACGACTGGGACGCCGGCGGTGTGCAGCTCCGCACCGAGGCCAACCCCTTCCTCAAGGCCTGCGCGGACGACCCGGTCGACCTCCTCGGTGACGTCTTCCGGTGGGCGCACGAGGCCGACCCCGAGGCGGTGCTCTTCCTCAACGACTACAACGCCGAGGGCATCAACGCCAAGACCGACGCCTACTACGAGCTGGCCCAGGAGCTGCTCGCCGACGGCGCGCCGCTGCACGGGTTCGGTGCCCAGGGGCACCTGAGCCTCCAGTACGGGTTCGACGAGTCGATGCAGGCGAACTTCGAGCGGTTCGCGGACCTCGGGCTGCAGGTGGCCGTCACCGAGGCCGACGTCCGGATGCCGCTCGGCGAGGACGGTGAGCCCACCGAAGAGCAGATTGCCGTGCAGGCCGAGCGGTACGACAAGATGCTGCAGGCCTGCCTGAACGTCGCCACCTGCTCGAGCTTCACGGTCTGGGGCTTCGACGACGGCCGGTCCTGGGTGCCGGACGTGTTCCCCGAGGGGTACGCGACGATCATGACCGAGGAGTTCGTCGAGAAGCCGGCGTACGACGCGCTGCTCGACGGCCTCGCCGACGCGACCCCGGGCAGGTCCCCGCGCACCCCGCCAGGACTCAACCGGTAACCCCACCTCCGCTGTGGGTGCACGACACGCCGCCCGGCCGAACGGCCGGGCGGCGTGTCGTGCACCCACAGCGTTTCGGGTGGTGAGGGTGGATCAGGCGACGAGCAGCACGTGCAGCGTCCGCGGGCCGTGCACGCCCTCGACCCGGTCCAGCTCGATGTCGCTCGTGGCGCTCGGTCCCGAGATCCACGTCTGCGGTCGCTCGGCATGCGGGGCCAGGATCCGCACCGCCTCGGGGATCGTCTCGACCACCTGGTCGGCCCGCACCACGCACACGTGCACGTCCGGTACCAGCGAGATCGCGCGGCGCCCCTGGTCGGGCTCGCCGTCCAGCACGATGGTCCCCGTCTCCGAGCACGCCACCCGCGCGGCGGTCAGCACCGCGCCGGTCGCGTCCAGGTCGAGCGCGCTCAGGGGCGCGTCGGGAGCGTCCCGGTGGACGACGACGTCGCGCGGCAGGTCACCGAGCCACGCCTCGTCGAGCCCGGGCGGCACGACGACGGAACCCGCCTCGGCAAGCGTCTCGGCGACCACGGCGGGCAGGTCGTCCGCCGCTACCCGCTGCACGTGCGCCCGGTAGTCGACCAGCCGGTCGACGAGCTGCTCCAGCACCTCGGCCGAGCCGGCCTCGTGGACGCCCGTCGCGCGGTAGGCCCGGGGCACCTCCACGGGCGCGGGCGCCGTGCCGACCTTCCCGGCCGCCGTCGTGCCTGCTCCAGAGCCGCCGAGGGCGGCGCGCACCCGGCGCAGCACGTCCTCGCGCGCGCTCATCGCTCGCCCCCGTCCTTCTCGTGCTCGGCCATCCACTGCCGGAACGTCTCGTCGGGCGGCGCGGGCAGGTCCCGCTCCCGGGTCCAGGCGGAGACCGGCGGCGGGGCCTTCGAGATCACCCCGTCCCGCCCGCCCAGGCCGTGGCCGAGCGTGGCCGCGCGGCCCGCGAGCCCGAACCGGCCGCCGTCGGACATCACCCACGAGGCGGCCTTCATGGCGGCCTTCCACGGGTCGACCTTGTGCTTGCCGCGGTCGGCGTCGACCTCGCGGGCGCGCAGGTCCACGAGGATCGACGGGATGTCGATCTTGACCGGGCACACGTCGTAGCACGCGCCGCACAGCGTCGAGGCGTAGGGGAGCGAGGCGTTGACGTCGTCGGCGCCGGAGACGCCGCCCGTCGACGCCGTGAGCTGCGGCGTGAGGATCGCCCCGATCGGGCCGGGGTAGACCGACCCGTAGGCGTGCCCGCCGACCCGCTCGTAGACGGGGCACACGTTGAGGCAGGCCGAGCAGCGGATGCAGTGCAGCGCGGCGCGGCCGACGGAGTCGGCGAGCACGTCGGTGCGGCCGTTGTCGAGGAGCACCAGGTGGAACTCCTGCGGGCCGTCACCGGGCGTGACGCCCGTCCACAACGAGGTGTAGGGGTTCATGCGCTCGCCGGTGGACGATCGCGGCAGGAGCTGCAGGAACACCTCGAGGTCGGTGTACGTGGGGATGAGCTTCTCGATGCCCATCACCGTCACGAGCGTCTCGGGGAGCGTCAGGCACATGCGCCCGTTGCCCTCGGACTCCACGACGGCCAGCGTCCCGGTGTCCGCGACGCCGAAGTTCGCGCCGGACACCGCGACCTTCGCCGAGAGGAACTTGCGGCGCAGGTGCGCCCGGGCGGCCATGGCGAGCTCGCGGGGGACGTCGGACAGGTCCGGGGGAGCGTCGCCCATGCGGGCCAGGAAGATGTCCCGGATCTCGGCGCGGTTGCGGTGGATCGCGGGCACGAGGATGTGGGACGGCATGTCGTCGGCGAGCTGCACGATCAGCTCCGCCAGGTCCGTCTCGATCGCGGCGATGCCCTCGTCCGCCAGGTGCTCGTTGAGCCCGATCTCCTGGGTGGCCATCGACTTGACCTTGACGACCTCGTCGGCGCCCCGTGCCCGCGCGATCTCGGTGACGATGCGGTTGGCCTCGGCCGCGTCCCGCGCCCAGTGCACGACGCCGCCGCGTGCGGTGACGTTCTCCTCGAGCTGGGCCAACAGGTCCGGCAGCTGCGCCATGACCTGCTCCTTGACCGCGGAGCCGGTGTCGCGCAGGGCCTCCCAGTCGGGGACCTCGTCGACGACGGCGGCCCGCTTGGCGCGGATCGTCGCGGTCGCGTGGCCGAGGTTGCGCCGCAGCTGCTCGTTCTTCAGGGTGTGCTTCGCCGCGGCCGGGAAGGACTCGCCCCAGCGCAACGGCTCGTCCGGGTGGGGGACGGCGCCCCACGGCTCGGTCGGGTCACCGCCCTCAGGCGAGGTCGCCTCGCGACGCCGCAGGCCGGGAAGGCCGAGGAACGTGCTCATCGGGCCACCTCCGTCCGGCGGTCGGCGGGCTGTCGGGCGGCTCGCGCGGGAGGTAGCTCCGTCGGCTCCTCACGCGTCGAGGCGAGGATCTCCGCGAGGTGCAGCGTGCCGACACCGGCGCGCTGGCGGGAGAGCCCGCCGCCGATGTGCATCAGGCAGGAGTAGTCGCCGGCGGTGAGGACCTCGGCCTCGGTGGCGCGGACGTTCGCCGTCTTGTCGGCGAGCATCGCGCCGGAGGTGTCGGCGTTCTTCAGCGCGAACGTGCCGCCGAACCCGCAGCACGACTCGGCGCCCGGGAGCTCGACCAGGTCGATGCCCGCCACGGCGCGCAGCAGCCGCAGGGGCTTGTCGCCGACCCGCAGCATCCGCAGCGAGTGGCACGTCGGGTGGTAGGTCACGCGGTGCGGGAACCAGGCACCGACGTCGGTGAGCCCCAGGACGTCCACCAGGAGCTCGGACAGCTCGTAGGTCCGGGCGCTGACGGCCTCGGCCGTGGTCGCGAGGTCGTCGAGCCCGGCACGGCGGCAGACCATGGCCTGCTGGTGCCGGATCGACCCGGTGCACGACCCGGAGGGGACGACGACGGCGTCCCACTCGCCGTCGGCCACCGGGGCGAAGGTCTCGACGTGGTTGCGCACGACCGGCACGGCCTCGTCGAAGTAGCCGGTGTTGACGTGCATCTGGCCGCAGCACGCCTGGCCGCGGGGGAAGACGACGTCGTGCCCGAGGCGTTCGAGCAGGCGGACGGTGGCGCGTGGCGCGCCGGGGAACATGGTGTCCGCGATGCAGGTCGCGGCGAGGGCGATGCGCACGTCCGACTCCTTCGGCGGGGCTGCGGGGAACTGGTCCAGGGTGTGGTCCGACCACTGTAGCCCACCGGTGCGGGTGTGGTCAGACCACGTTGGTTAGGATCGGGGCGTGCGCACCCACGAGAAGGTCCTCGCCCGGATCGAGTCGGACCTGGCCGCGGGCCGCTGGGCCCTCGGGGAGCGGCTGCCCGCCGAGCGCGCGCTCGCCGAGGACCTGGGCGTCTCCCGCCCCTCCGTCCGCGAGGCTTTCCGCATCCTCGAGGCCATGGGCATCATCCGCACCGCCGTGGGGTCCGGGCCCGACGCCGGGGCCACCGTCATCGACCGGCCCGCGGCCGGGCTCGGCGCCGCCGTCCGGCTGCACGTCGCCTCGGGCACGCTGCCCGTGCACGACGTCGTGGCGACGCGCGTGGCGCTGGAGACCTGGGCGGTGCGGGAGGCGGCGCACGCCCCGCGCCCCGAGGGCGCCGCCGCACCGGACGCGGGGCCGGACCCCGCGGCCGAGGCCGACCGGCTCGTGCGCGAGATGTCGGCGCCCGGGCTCGCGGTCGACGCGTTCGTCCGGCTCGACCAGGACTTCCACCTCGCCGTCGCGCGACGAGCGGGCAACCAGCTCGTCGAGGCGATCCTCACCGGGCTGCGCAGCGCCGTCCACGACTACGTGGCCCGGGGGATCGACGGGTTGCCCTCGTGGCCGGACACCGCGCGGCGGCTGTGCGCCGAGCACCGGGAGATCCTGGACGCCGTGACCGCCGGGGACGCGGACCGCGCGGAGCGGGCGACCCGCGAGCACATCGTGGGGTTCTACCGCGAGGCCGGGCTGGCCGCGGGCTGAGCGCCGTCAGATCGTGCCCGGACCCGCTCGTCGCGCCGACTCGGCGAGGGAGCCCGTCAACGGAAGGTCCGGGATGAGCAGCGCCTGGACCGCGTGGTAGATGTCCGGCTTGCCCGCCCAGACCTCACCGGCGGGCTCGTCGGAGGTGTCGAGCTCGTGGTGCCACGAGCCGCGCTCGGGGTCGACGAACCGCTCGCGGATCAGCGCCCACCAGGCCGCCGCCTGCTCGGCGTACCGGGACGCCCCGGTGACGACGGCGAGCACCTCCGCCGCGGCCACGGCCTCGGCGGCCACCCAGTGGAACCGACGCCGCTCGACGGGGCTGCCCGTCCAGTCGACGGTGTAGACGAACCCGGTGCCGTCGAAGCCGTCGGCCAGCGCCCGGTCGAAGAGCTGCACGGCCGCGTTCGTGTGGCGGCCCACCTGCTCGGCGGCCACGTCGAGCTGCAGCATCAGGCGTGCCCACTCGAAGCCGTGCCCGGGCGTGGAGCCGTACGGCTTGAACTGGTCGTGCGGGCGGTCGGCGTTGAACTCGAGGTCGGGCGTCCAGTCCACCGTGAAGTGCTCGGGGATCCGCCACCCGTTGCGCTCCGCCCAGGACACGGTCCGGTCCACGACCTGGGCCGCCCGGTCGCGCCACCGGGCCTCGCCGGTCGCGTCCGCGGCCGCCAGGAGGGCCTCGACGCCGTGCATGTTCGCGTTGATGCCGCGATAGGGCGACAGGGTGGTCCAGGCGCGGTCCCACTCGTCGGCGAGCAGCCCGGCCCCGGCTTCCCAGAAGCGTTCGTCGAGCACGCCGAGCGCCTCGTCGAGCAGCGTGCCCGCACCCGGCCGGCCGGCCTGGGACGCCGACGCCGCGGCCAGCACGACGAACGCGTGGGCGTAGGCCGCCTTGGTGCCGTCGACGGCGTCACCCGGGCCGCGCGCGGCGAACCAGCCGCCGTGCTCGTCGTCGTGCTGGGCGCCGGTGAGGCCGGCGAGGGCGCGGTCGGCGCGCTCGCCGCAGCCGGGGACCCCGAGCAGGTCACCCAGGGCGAAGGTGTGCGCCATGCGCGACGTGATCCAGGTGTGCACGGGCTGGCTGCGGTCGGGCCGGCCGTCGTCGTCCAGCCAGGCGGCGCCGTCGGACCCGTCGACCGACGGTGCGCCGAACGCCAGGAGCCGCCGGACCTCCTCGGCGCGCCAGCGCGCGGTCCCCGGTGCGCTCGTGGTGCGTGCCTCGTCGTGGGCCATCTGGAGTCCTTTCCCCGGGGCGTGCGGATCCCCTCGATCGTGCGCTCTGACAGCGGTGTCATACCGAGTGGTGAGAGTCTCATGCCGGGTGACCGGGGTTCAAGCGCGGCTGCGGTGCTCGCCCGAGCCCCGGGCGACGAGCCGGGTGGCGACCGTCCGCAGCCGTGGCGGCAGCGTCGGGTCCGCCGCCCGCTCCAGGGCCAGGGACGCTGCCTGGCGCCCGATCTCGGCCATGTCGTAGGCCACCACCGTGACGCCCAGCAGATCGGCGAGCTCGAGGTCGTCGAACCCGACGAGCGCCGGGACGTCGCCCCCGGCCGCGCGCCGGGCGTGGAGCGCGCGGAGGGCGCCGGCGGTGATCCGGTTGTTCGAGGTCAGCAGGGCCGTGGGCGGGGCGGGGGCCTCGAGCAGCTCGGTCACGAGCCGCTGCGCCGCGGCCGCGTCGTGGGCGCCGTCGCGGATCCACCGGTCCGGGACGAGCAGGTCGTGCTCGGCCATCGCCCGGACGAAGGCGAGGCGGCGCTCGCGGGCCGTCCAGAGGTGCCCGTGGTCGGTCACCAGCCCGATCTGCCGGTGCCCGTGCGCCACGAGGTGGTCCACCGCCTGACGCACGCCGCCGTCGTTGTCGATGACCACGGTGTCCGCGTCGATGCCAGCCGCGGGCCGGTCCACCAGGACGAGGGGCGGTCCGTGCCGCACCTCGTGGGCGAGGTAGCGGTGGTCGTCGCCGGTCGGCGCGACGACCAGCGCGGCGACCCGCCGCTCGAGGAGCGCCTCGGTGAGCCGGCGTTCCCGGGCCGGGTCCTCGTCCGAGCTGGCGGTGATGAGCTGGTGGCCGCTGCCCCGCAGCGCCCGCTCCATCCCGTCGGCGATCGAGGCGTAGAAGTGGTTGGCGATGTCAGCGGTCACGAAGCCCACCAGAGGTGCGCTCCCGCCGCGCGCCAGGTCGGCTGCGGCGGCGTTGCGGCGGAAGCCGAGATCGCGCGCGACGGAGCGGACCCGGTCGCGCGTGCGCGGCGCGACGTGGGGTTCGTCGTTCATGACCCGCGACGCCGTCTTGAGGCTCACCCCGGCCGCGCGGGCGACGGCGGCCAGCGTGGGGCGGTGGTCGGTCGCCATCCGGTCCTCCCTGACGTCGCCGCTCTCGGTGGGTCACGCTACCGCCTGTGCCGAGCGGTGCCCGGGCCCGGCCTGGACATCGGCCCGACGACCAGGCATCATGACGACGACGCGTGTTTGAATCCATTCATTAAATCCATACAACAAACCTCACCGACGAGGGGCGCGTCCCCGGCCCAGACCGGACTCAACGACGAGACGACGAGGTGAACCGTGCAGCAGCCAGACAGGCTTCCGCATGCCGGGCGTGAAAGCGCTTACCGGCACCGTACGACCACACCACCACCCACCCGTGCGCGATCCCTCGTGGCCGGCGCGGCCGCGGCAGCCCTCGTGCTGCCGTTCGCGCCCGGCGTCGCGGCGGCCGCCGAGGGCGACCCCGCCACCTGGTCCTTCGACTTCGGCACCCCCAGCAGCCCGGTCGCCGAGGGGTACCAGGGCGTCGACGAGTCGACGGCGTACTCCGAGGAGGCCGGGTTCGGCATCACCTCGGGCAGCCCCGCCTCCCGCGACCGGTCCACCGACGTGGACCCGATGACCGGCGACTTCGTGCTCGGTGACGCGTGGGAGTTCGCGGTCGACGTGCCGAACGGCACCTACGAGGTCGAGGTCTGGACCGGCGACACGCTCGCCGGCACCTCCAGCGTGCGCACCACCGTCGCCCCCGAGGGCGGCGAGGGCACGAACATCACCGCGGACGCCGAGCAGACGAGCAGCGGCACGCTGACGGCCGAGGTGGCCGACGGCCAGCTCAACCTCGGCATCACCGGCAAGGGTTACGGCTACGTCAACGGGCTCGTGATCACCGAGGTCCCGGACGACGGTTCCGGTGACGGCGGGGACGACGGCGGGGACGACGGTTCCGGCGACAGCGGGGACGACGGCGGCACCACCACCGGCGCCGCCGGTCCCGCGAACGTCCGCATCGCCCACGCCACCGGCGACGAGATCGTGGTGCGCTGGAACGAGGTCGCCGGGGCCACCGGGTACGTGCTGACGCGCAGCGACGCCGTCGACGGCGAGTACACCGAGATCGCCCGCACCGGGTCGCGCGAGGTGTTCTTCGCCGACACCGACGTCGACACCTCCGCGGTGCACTACTACCGCGCGCTCGCCGTGACCGACGAGGGCACCACCGAACCCTCCGCACCCGTGGTCAGCACCCTGGCCGCCGAGCCCACCTTCCCCGAGGACGGCACGCTGCAGATCGACCTCGGCTCGGGTGCCGTCGCCGACGGCGCGGTCGGGGTCGACGCCGACACCGCCTACACCGCCGAGAACCGTCTCGGGTTCGTCGACGCCTCCGTGGTGACCGCGACCGACAACGGCGGGGCGAACGCGTTGCGCGGCGACTTCGTCACGACCGACGGCGGCCAGCTCGTCGTCGACCTGCCGAACGGCGACTACACGGTCGACCTCGTCGCCGGGGACGCCGAGGGCGCCACCGACATCGCGATCACCGCCGAGCAGATGGCCAAGGTCCAGCAGACCGAGCGTGCCGCCGGCGAGTACCTCGAGATGCAGTTCGACATCGCGCTGGTGGACAGCCAGCTCAACCTGGACGTCACCGGCAGCGCTGCGAACCTCAACGCACTGACCATCACCCGCGCGGACGCCCGTGAGGCGGGCGACCAGCCCACCGTGTTCGTCACCGGTGACTCCACCGTGCAGACCTACGACCCGTACTGGGCGCCGCAGGCCGGCTGGGGCCAGATGATCGAGCGGTACCTGTCCGACGACGTCGTGGTCGACAACCACGCCATCGGCGGCCGGTCCTCGAAGAACTTCATCAGCCAGGGCCGCCTCGACACCGTGCTCAAGCAGATCAAGCCGGGCGACTACCTCTACGTCCAGTTCGGGCACAACGACAACAGCTACGGCGTCGACGACCGCTGGGCCGCCCCCGGCGACTACTACTGGTACCTGCACACCTTCGTCGAGGGTGCCGTGCAGCGTGGCGCCCAGCCGATCATCGTCACGCCGGTCTCGCGCCGCTCGTTCGACGCGGACACGGGCCAGTTCAACGTGTCGTTCCCGGACTACGTCCAGGCCGCCACCGACGTCGCCGCCGCGACGGGTGCCCCGCTGGTCGACCTGTCGGCCTCGTCGCGGGCGTACCTGGACGAGATCGGTCCGGAGGCCGCCAAGAGCGTGTTCCTGCACGTCCCGGCCGGTGTCTACCCGAACCGCCCGGACGGCACGACGGACGACACGCACTTCCAGGAGTACGGCGCCATCCAGATGGCCCGCCTGGTCGCGCTCGACACCGCCGAGCTCGACGTCCCGCTCGCCGAGCAGGTCGTCGACGCCGAGCCGCCGGCCGACGTGCCCGCCGCCCCGGCCGGCGTCGTCGCCGGGAGCGTCTCCGCCTCCAGCGCCACGCTGACCTGGACCGAGGTCGAGGGCGCGGACATCTACAAGGTGTTCGCCAAGGCCTCGGCCGACGGCGACGACGCCTACGAGCTCGTCACCACCTCCACGATCGGCGTCGCGGACGTCACCGGGCTGGAGGCCGGGACCTCCTACGACCTGCAGGTCGTGGCGGTCAACGGCGCGGGCGACTCCGCACCGTCGGCCACCGTGACGATCGAGACGAAGGCCCCGCTGTTCAAGTTCGACGTGCAGCTCGCGGGCAACCCGACCAAGGACGGCTACACGGCGTTCGACCAGAACACCCTGTACACCGAGGAGCTGGGCTACGGCTTCACCTCGGACGCCGGCCCGGGCGGTCGTGACCGCGGCACGGGCGACGGTGCGCTCGACGACCTGCAGCGTGACTTCCTGCTGCCGGGCTCGGGCAACCCGATGCGCTTCGACGTGCCGAACGGTACCTACGCGGTCGAGGTCGTCTGGGGCGACCTCATCGGCACCGCTCGCCTCGGCGTGACGATCGAGGGCACCGACTACGGCTCCTCGAACGCGGGGCGCGGCAGCACCTCGAGCAAGATCGTCCAGCCCGTGGTGGTCACGGACGGCACGATCGACGTGGTCGCCGAAGGATGGTTGAACGGCCTGGAGATCACCGCGCTGCTCTACGCCCCGACCGAGCTCGTCGCGGGCGACGTGTCCATCGACGGGTCCGCCGTCGAGGTCCCGCTGAGCTGGCAGCCGGCCGAGGACGTGGCCGGCTACCGCGTGTACCGCCTCGCCGACGGCGCCGCCGAGCCGACCGCGCTCGGTGACGTCGCGTCCTCGGTGACCGAGTTCGTGGACACCACCGCGGACGTCGGCCTGCAGTACACGTACACCGTCGTCGCGCTGGACGACGCCGGCAACGAGTCGGTCGCTTCCAACGCCCTCGAGCTCACCACGGTGGACCCGGACGTCCCGACGGCTGCGGCGCCGTCGGGCCTCGCCGTGACCGACGTGGCCAAGAACGAGGTCTCCCTCACCTGGGAGGCCGTGGAGGACGCGCTGTTCTACCACGTGTACCGCGAGGACGAGGCGGGTGACCTGGTCCTGATCGACCGCGCCGCCGAGCCCGCGTACACCGACACCGACGTGCTCACGACCATCGGGTACACCTACGCCGTGGCGTCGGTGAACGCCGGTGGTGTCTCCGAGCTCTCGGGGACGGTCATCTCCGACGCCGTGACGAACCTGTCGCGCCAGGCGGAGCGGATCGGCCGGCAGCCGGTGGCGGCGCAGTCCGCCGACGGCGTCTACGTCGGCTGGCGGATGCTGGGCGACGACCCGGAGTCGATCGGGTTCCACGTGTACCGCGACGGCAGCCGGATCACGGACGAGCCGATCACCGGCTCGACGAACCTGGTCGACGCCGACGGGTCGGCGGACTCCACCTACCGGGTCGCGTCCGTCGTCGACGGCGTCGAGCGGTGGGCCACCGACGAGCTCTCCGTGTGGGACGCCCAGACCCTGGACATCCCGCTGAACAAGCCGGAGGACGCCTACACCAAGGACGGCCAGCCGTACACCTACTCCGCGAACGACGCCTCCGTGGCGGACCTCGACGGGGACGGGGAGTACGAGTACGTCGTCAAGTGGTACCCGTCCAACGCGCAGGACAACTCGCGCGGCGGCTACACGGGCAACACCTACCTGGACGCCTACGAGCTCGACGGCACCCAGCTGTGGCGCATCGACCTCGGGATCAACATCCGGTCCGGCGCCCACTACACGCAGTTCCAGGTGTTCGACTACGACGGGGACGGGAAGGCCGAGGTGGCGATGAAGACCGCCGACGGCACGACCGACGGTGCCGGCACCGTGATCGGCGACGCACGGGCCGACTTCCGGACCTCCGGCGGCTACGTGCTGTCCGGCCCGGAGTACCTCACGGTGTTCGACGGCGAGTCCGGAGTCGCGCTGGACACGATCGACTACGTGCCGCCGCGCGGCGACGTCGGCTCGTGGGGCGACACCTACGGCAACCGCGTGGACCGGTTCCTCGCCGGGACCGCCTACCTCGACGGCGAGCAGCCGTCGATGCTGTTCGCCCGGGGCTACTACACGCGCACCGTCGTCGCGGCCTTCGACTGGGACGGCACCGAGCTGTCGCAGCGGTGGGTGTTCGACTCCGACGTCGCGGGCGACGAGTACCGCGGGCAGGGGAACCACTCCCTGGCCGTGGCCGACGTCGACGGCGACCAGAAGGACGAGATCCTCTACGGGTCGATGACGCTCGACGACGACGGCACCGTGCTGTACAACACCGGGCTCGGCCACGGTGACGCCCAGCACGTGTCGGACTTCGACCCCTCGCGCGCGGGGCAGGAGGTGTTCTCGGCGCACGAGGACATCGGCCGCTCCGAGGGGCGGGGCGCCACGTTCCGCGACGCCGCGACGGGAGAGATCATCTGGTCGATCCCGGCCGAGGTCGACACGGGCCGTGCCGCCATGGGCGACATCGACCCGCGGTACGACGGCGCCGAGGGCTGGGCCGTCGGCGGCGACGCCGCGTGGGACTCCCCGGTGGGCCAGCTGATGTCGTCCTTGGGCGAGCTCATCGCGGAGAGCATCCCGGCGGCGAACTTCCTGACCTTCTGGGACGGGGACCTGCTGACGGAGATCGGCGACCACGACTGGGACGCCGACACCTCGACCGGGGTGCCGACGATCTCGAAGTGGGACTACGAGAACGTCGAGGAGGTCGAGATCTACCGCGCCGAGGGCACGCTGTCGAACAACAGCACCAAGGGCACGCCGGCGCTGCAGGCGGACCTCTTCGGTGACTGGCGCGAGGAGATCGTCACCCGCACCGAGGACTCGACCGCGCTGCGCGTCGCGACCACGGTGATCCCGACCGAGCACCGCCTGCGGACGCTCATGTCGGACTCGCAGTACCGCGTGGCCGTGGCCTGGCAGAACACGGGCTACAACCAGCCGCCGCACACCTCGTACTTCATCGGCGAGGGCATGGAGACGCCGGACGCGCCGCGCCTGGCGTACACCACGGACGCGGACGCGGGCGAGGTCGTGGTCGACGAGGCCCCGGCCCACGTCAAGCTCAAGGTCAAGAAGGCCGGGCCGGGCCGGGCGCGGTGACGGCGACGGCGACGGTCAGGAAGGGCGGACCGGCGACGTCGGCCACGCTGCGCGTCGACGGTGAGACCGTCGCGACGCGCGTGCTGCCCGACGGCGCCCGGACCGTGGAGGTCGTCGTCGACGGGCTCTCGCCCGGCAAGCACACCTTCGAGATGACCGTGGGCAACGCCCGCGGCGGTGCGACCAGCAAGGAGGTCACGGTCAAGGTCAAGTGACCGCCGAGGTAGTGCCTCGACCGCCGAGGTAGTGCCGACTGACGGCCCCGCGTCCGTTCCCGGACGCGGGGCCGTCCTGCTGCCGCCGTCGCCCGCCGTCGCGTGGAATGATCGGTGACATGCTCACGCTGCCCGCCGGTGCTGCCGGCTCCCGCATCGTCGGCCTCGGGCACCACCAGCCCGCCCAGGTCATGACGAACGACGACATCGCCCAGCGCGTCGAGACGAACGACGAGTGGATCCGGTCCCGGACCGGGATCGTCACCCGCCACGTCGCCGCCGACGACGTCACGGTCGCGGACATGGCGACCGCGGCGGCCGAGCACGCGCTCGCCGACGCCGGGGTGGCGAGCGACGACGTCGACCTGATCGTCGTCGCCACGGCCACGGCTGCCGATCGCTCGCCCAACACGGCCGGGCGGGTGGCGTACGCGCTGCGCACCGGCGTGCAGCCCGGGGCGAGCACGCCGGAGGGCGAGGAGGAGCCGGACCTGCGCGACGTCGTCGGGCCCGGCGTCGTCGACGTCAACACCGCCTGCTCGGGTTTCGCCTACGCGGTGGGCCTGGCCGACCAGGCGATCCGTGCGGGGACCTCGCGCACCGCCGTCGTCATCGGCTCGGAGAAGCTCACCGCCGTCACCGACTGGACCGACCGGTCCACCTGCATCCTCACGGCCGACGGCGCGGGTGCGGTGGTGCTGCAGGCGGCGGACGAGCCCGCCGTCGGCCCCGTGGTGTGGGGCTCGGAGCCCGAGATCACGCCCGCCGTGCGCATCGAGGCGCCTGACGGGCGGTTCGCGCAGGACGGCCGGGCGGTGTTCAAGTGGGCGATCACGCGGGCGGCGGACCGGGCCCGCCGGGTGGTCGAGGCGTCCGGGCTGGGCCTGGACGACATCGAGGTGCTGGTGGCGCACCAGGCGAACCTGCGGATCATCGAGCCGCTCGCCAAGTCGCTGGGGCTCGAGGACCGCGTGGTGGTCACCGACATCACGGAGTCGGGGAACACCTCGGCGGCGTCGATCCCGCTGGGCATGTCCAAGTGGTGGCACGCCGGGAGGCTGCCGGCGGGCGCGCCCGCGCTGCTGTTCGGGTTCGGTGGCGGGTTCACGTGGGCCGGCCAGGTGGTGCTCACCCCCGCCGCGAGGTAGTGCCTCGCACGCCGAGGTAGCGCCGCCCTCGCCGAGGTAGTACCTCGCCCGGCGAGGTAGCAAGGGCGGCCCCGGGACCTCGTCGGGTAAAGTGTATGGGAAACCGCTTTCTGCCACCGGAAGACACAGGAGTCCGACGTTGCCCTCCACCACCTCCGACCGCCTCCGCTACGCCGTCGTCGGCACCGGGCACCGCGCCGGGATGTACGTCTCGGCCCTCGTCGACGCGCACGCCGACACCGGCGAGATCGTCGCGTGGGTCGAGCCCAACCCGGTCCGTGCCGCCGTGCACGAGGCCCGGGTCGCCGCCGCGGTGGGCGGTGAGCGTCCCGTCTACGGCCCGGACGACCTCGAGAAGGCCGTCGCGGAGCAGCAGGTCGACCGCGTCATCGTCACGAGCATCGACAACACCCACGCCGACCTGGTCTCCCGCGCGCTGCGGGCGGGCGCCGACGTCGTCGTCGAGAAGCCGATCGCCGCCACCGCCGAGGAGGCGCGCCGGATCACCGACGCCGTCGCCGAGACCGGCCGGGACCTGACGATGACGTTCAACTACCGGTACTCGCCCCGCAACTCCGCGCTGCGCGAGGTCATCGCCTCGGGCGAGATCGGCACCGTCCTGTCCGTCCACTTCGACTGGGCGCTGGACACCGTGCACGGCGCGGACTACTTCCGCCGGTGGCACCGCGAGAAGGTCAACAACGGCGGGCTGCTGGTGCACAAGTCGAGCCACCACTTCGACCTGGTCAACTGGTGGATCGACGACGTCCCGACCCGTGTCTTCGCGAGCGGCGGACGCCGGTTCTACGGCGACGACGCCGCGCACTCGCGCGGGTACGAGCCCACCGCCGGTGAGAAGACGCTCAACGACCGGGGCGTCGACCCGTGGGCCCTGGACCTGGAGAAGGACCCGTACCTGAGCGAGCTGTACGGCCCGGAGGCGCAGGCGCACGACGGCTACGTGCGCAACAGGTCGGTGTTCGACGCCGGCATCACCACCGAGGACACCCTCGGCCTGGTCGTGGAGTACGCGGGCGGGGCGATGCTCACGTACTCGCTCACCGCGGCGGCGCCGTGGGAGGGGTACCGCGTGGTGGTGAACGGCTCGCGCGGGCGTGCCGAGCTGGAGGTCGTCGAGCGCGGCTCCGTGGTCTTCGGCGAGGACGGCAGGGCGGTCCTCGACCCGAGCTTCACGGACGCGTTCGCGGCCGACGAGGTGCGGCCGGCCGGCGAGCGCCTGCTGGTGCAGAAGCACTGGGAGCGTGCGGAGGAGCGCGAGATCGTGGCGCTCGGCGCCGGCGGGCACGGCGGGGGCGACGCGCTCCTGCTCAGCGACGTCTTCGTGGGCCGTGACGACGCCGACCCGCTGGGCCGGGCCGCAGGGTTCCTCGACGGACTGCGGGCGTCCGGGGTCGGCTACGCGGGCAACCGGTCGCTGGAGTCCGGAGAGCCGGTGCGCCTGGCCGACCTGGGCCTCGGCGTCGACCTCGGCTGACCGACCGCGAGCGCCGGCCTGCGAGCGCCGTACCCCGGCTGCCCGGAGGAGATCGACGGCTGTCCACCGATCGAGAGCCGTGGATCTCCTGCCCGCGGTGGGGGTACGGTAGGAGGGAAAGCGCTTCCCGCGTATCGAACCAGGAGATCGACGATGACGTCCGCCACCTTCGCCGCCACCGCCGGACCGGGCCCGGCCGCCGGAACTGCCGCGCCGCCGGACGAGTCACCGACGGCCCGGCGACGCTACGCCGTCATCGGCACCGGACACCGCGCGCGGCTCTACGTCGACGCGATGACGGACGCGCACGCCGACGTCGCCGAGCTCGTCGCGCTGTGCGACACCAACCCGCACCGGCTCGCCTTCCACACCGACCGGGCGCGTGCCGGTGGTGCCGCACCGGCCCGCTACGCCGCGCAGGACGTCGACCGCATGCTCGACGACGTGCGTCCCGACGTCGTCGTGGTCACCTCGCCCGACCGGACGCACGCCGCCCACGTGGCCGCGGCGCTGCACCACGGCGCCGACGTCGTCGTCGAGAAGCCGCTGACCATCGACGCCGAGGGGATGTACACCATCCTCGACGCCGCGCGCAGCAGCGGCCGCGAGGTCACCGTGGCGCACAACTACCGGTACGCGCCGCAGAACGCCGCGCTGCGCCAGGTCGTGGCGGAGGGCCGGGTCGGCGACGTCGTCTCGGTGCACTTCGAGTGGCTGGTCGACACGGCGCACGGCGCCGACTACTTCCGCCGGTGGCACCGGGACAAGTCGGCCTCCGGCGGCCTGCTCGTGCACAAGGCCAGCCACCACTTCGACCTGGTCAACTGGTGGACGCAGGACGTCCCCGAGTCCGTGTACGTCCGCGGTGGTCTGTGCTTCTACGGCGAGGCGGCCGGCGACGGCGGGTCGCGCTACGCGCTCGACCTCACCACCGACCCGGAGCTGCGTGCGCTCTACCACGACGCCGCGCACGCCGACGGCTACCGGCGCGACCAGGACCCGTTCGGGCCGGGCGCCACGATCGAGGACACCCTCAGCGTGCTCGTCGGCTACCGCTCCGGCGCGTCGATGACGTACGCGCTCACGGCGCACAGCCCGTGGGAGGGCTATCGCGTCGCGATCAACGGCACGCGGGGCCGGGCGGAGCTCGACGTGGTCGAGCGGTGCCACACCACGGCGGGCCTGCCGGGTACCCGGCACGACGACGGCACACCCGCCGACGACGGCACGTCACCGTGCTGCGCGGCGCGCCGGGCCGGGGGACGGCTCGTCGTCCAGCAGCACTGGGGGCGCGCCGTGGAGGTGCCGCTGGCCGGTTCGGCGGGTCACGTCGAGGGCGACGAGGCGATGCTGCGCGACGTGCTGCGCGGCCACCTGCCGCCGTCGGCCGGTGGTCCCGCGGACGATCCGCTGGAGCGGCGTGCCGGGGTGCGCGACGGCCTGCGCTCGGTCGCCGTGGGCGTGGCGGGCAACCGGTCGTTGGCCACCGGCCAGGTGGTGCCAATGGCCAGCCTCGGCATCTCGCTGTAGCCCCCGAACGTCCAGGTTCGGACCGGTATGCGCCTCATACCGGTCCGAACCTGGACGTTCGGCGTGCTCGGCGTGCTCGGCGTGCTCGGGTCGGCGCGTCAGGCCCAGGGTGCGCCGAGCTCGGCGAACGTCTGCTGCGTGCGGGCCACCTGCTCGCACCACGACTCGACGTCGCGGACCACCGGGCGCCGGGCGTCGCCGGTGCCCACCCAGGTCACCGCGTCGTCGGGCACGGTGCGCGGGTCGGCTCCGGTGCGCACCGCCTCGAGCACCCGCATGAACGCCCCGGTGTCCCGCACGTCGCAGAGCAGCCTGCGCTCCGGGTCGCCGGCGGCCCGGACGTCGAGCAGGTCGTCCAGCAGCGGGGTGCGGCCGTACGTCTTGTCCATCGTGACGCGGCCGCTGCGGAGCACCAGCCGGTCGTGCTCGTACTCGAGCTCGATCTCGCCCTGCGTGCCGAGCACCAGCACGTGGGCCGTGCCCCGCTCGGACGCGCACAGCGTCAGCCCGAACCCGTACCGGGTCCCGTCGGCCGCCGTCACCCGCACGGCGGAGGTGTCGTCGGACTCGATGGGGTTGGCGCGGTACAGGTCCGTGTCCACCCACGCGACGTCCTCGGCCCGCGTCACGCCGCCGATGCGCAGCGTGGTGGCCACCGCGTGCGCCAGCGGGTTCGTCACGACGCCGTCGACGACGTCGCGGCCGTCCAGCCGTCGTCGACCGGCCCAGGGCGCGCGGTCCCAGTACGCGGCGTCGCGCACCCAGGTCCCCACGGCGCCGTAGCCGACGACGTCGCCGATCTCGCCACGGGCCACGAGCTCCGCGACGGCGTCCAGCGCGTGCGAGCCGAACGTCTGGAACCCGACCTGGCACAGCCGTCCCGTGCGGTCGCTGATCGCGACGAGCTCGGTGAGCTCGGCGAGCGACGCCGTCGTCGGCTTCTCCAGCAGCACGTCCATGCCCGCCTCCATCGCGGCCTTGGCCAGCGGCAGGTGCGTGGGGATGGGGGTGCAGAGGACCACGACGTCGGGTCGGACGTCCGGGTCGGGGCAGGACAGGAGGTCGCCGAGGGTCGGGAACCAGGCGGTCCCGGTGCCGTGCGCCGTGTGGCCCGCGGCGGGCTCGCGCGGGTCGACGACGGCGCACAGCCGCGCCCGTCCGGCGCGGCCGAGGTCGAGCGCGTGCTCGACGTGCTTCTCGCCGTGTCCGTGGATGCCGACGACGGCGATGCGAACGTTCGTCATGGAGCTCTCCGTGGGTGGGTGGTGGTCGTCAGCGCAGGCCGGCGGCGAGCGCGGCCGCCTCGCCGGCGTCGAGCTCACGGTCGACGAGCGCGGCGACGACGCCGGTCTCGACGGTGCCGCCGGCCGGGACGTGGAGCGGCGTGTCCCAGGCCAGGGCCGGGCAGGCCCCGGGGTACTCCTCCGACCGGAGGAACCAGTGGCGCGCGGGCGAGGTCTGGGTGAGCACCGTCGTCGTGGTGCGCTCGCCGCCGCGCGCGTCCCGGTGCCGCTGGACGAAGGCCACCCACGGCGACGTCGACCCGTGCGCCCGGTCCTGACCGTCGCCGTCGGCCGACAGCACCCGGGTGGACTCCGCGATCGGCAGCCGCCAGAACACCCCGCCGTAGCCGGCGCCGGGCCGGCCGTTCGTGGCGGGGGAGCGGATCTCCAGCGGGCCGTGCGCGGCGTGCAGCGTGGAGCGCCACTCGAGGGCCCAGCCGTCCTGGAGGAGCCGGGCGCCGATGCGACGGCGCTCGTCGAGCTGGGGCTCGCCGTGCTCGTCCGTCCACACGACGCTGTCGAGCAGCAGGTTCGGCGACAGGGGGTCGATGACGGTGCCGGTCGACGTCTGCCGGCCGTGGTTCGGCAGCAGCGTGGGGCCGACGTCGGTCACGAAGGTGCGGCCGCCCCAGTGGCTGGTGCCGTTGACGTCGGCGACGGCGAGGCTCACCCCGTAGTGGTGCCGGTGGTCGACCGGCCCCGACTCGGTGAGGGGGACCCCGGCCAGCGAGTGGACCGGGTGCAGGTAGGGCCGCGGCGAGTGGATCGTGGGGAGCCCCGCGCCCGACTCGTAGCGGGAGAGGGCCACGTGGTCGGCGCTGCGGCGCAGCACCGGCACCCCGTTCTCCAGGGCCCACGCGGGCGCCTGCTCGGCGTCCCCTGCGGGGGAGTCGTGCGGTGCCGGGGCCGCCGGCGTCTCGGCCGGCGTCTCGGCGCGGGCGGCGGTGCGCGGGACCGGCCCGGTGCTCGCCCGCACCTCGAGCCGGACGCCGAATCGCGTCGCCTCGGCGACGCTCGCGGTGTTGTCGATCACGGCGTGCAGTTCCCTCCAGGCATGCCGTCCCAGCTCTTCCTGAGGGACGGCGACGGTGGTCAGTCCCGGCGTGGCGTACCGGGCGAGCTCGATGTCGTCGAAACCGGCCACGGAGATGTCCGTGGGCACGGCCACGCCCGCCTCGTTGAGGGCTGCGAGCAGCCCGAACGAGACGAGGTCGTTGAACGCGACGGCGGCCGTGACGCGGCTGGCCAGCACGGCCGGTGCCGCGGCGTGACCCGCCGCGATGTCGGAGCCCGCCGTGAGCTCGACGACCTCCAGGTCGGGGTGGCGCTCGCAGCAGAGCGTGAGGCCGCGGCGTCGGGCACCGTCCGAGACGGACGCCGCCGGGCCGGCGAGGTACGCGATGCGGCGGTGCCCCAGCTCGACGAGGTGCTCGACGACCTGGACGGTCGCGTCGGCGTAGTCCACGACGAGGCTGGGGGCTCCGCCGGCGACCTCCCGGTTGATGACGACGGCGGGGCTCACCTCCGGCAGCAGCGCGTCCAGCGCGGCGTCGGGCATCCGCGGCGAGACGAGGATGAGCGCGTCGCAGCGGTGGCGGGCCTCGCGGGCGATCGCCGCCTCGGAGCTCGGGTCCTCGGCCGAGTCCGCGACGAGCACCCGGTAGCCGTCCTCCCCCGCGGCCGACGAGACGCCGCCGAGGATCTGCTGGAACACGGGGTTGCCGAGGTCGGGGACGACCAGCGCGACCGTCGTCGTCCGCCCCAGCGACAGGCTGCGCGCCACGTTGCTCGGCCGATAGCTCAGCTCGATCGCGGCCTCCTGCACGCGGGCGGAGATCGTGGGGTCGACCGTGCTGCGGCCGTTCATCACACGCGACACCGTCGCACGGGAGACGCCGGCCGCTCTCGCGACATCGGCGATCGTCACCGCGGGACGGCGTGTCTTCGCGCCGGGCATCTTTGCCTCCGTCCTCGCATCACGCGTGGATCACGCGTGGATCACGATCTGGTTACCGCCGACGCCCTGACGCGGGGTCGGTCCAGGAGATGACGGTACACCATGGGAAACCGGTTCCTCCTGTGGTACCTTCCTCAGCAGCAACCGGTTTCCCGGTCTGGAGCAGCCGCTCCGGCCGGCGACCGCGATCGACGACGATCAGGAGGACGACGATGGTGTCCACCACGGCACAGCACGGGGAGGTGCGACCGTGTCCGTGATTCAAGAGGTCGCCAAGACCCGTGGTGCGAGCCGCGAGCTGCGGAAGGGCGACGGCAAGGCTGCCGCGATCTTCCTCGCTCCCTGGTTCCTGGGACTCGGGCTGATCACGGCCTTTCCTCTGCTCGCCTCGCTGTACCTGTCGTTCACCGACTACAGCCTGCTCGAGGCGCCGAGCTGGATCGGGCTCGAGAACTACCAGCGGATGTTCGAGGACCCCCGCTGGCTCCAGTCGCTGAGCGTGACGCTGCGCTACGTGCTGATCTCCGTGCCGCTGCAGCTCATGGCGGCCCTCGCGCTGGCGATGGTGCTGGACCGCGGCCTGCGCGGCCTGGCCATCTACCGGTCGGTCTACTACCTGCCCTCGCTGCTCGGCAGCTCGGTCGCCATCGCGCTGCTGTGGCGCCAGGTGTTCGGCGCGGACGGCCTGGTGAACCAGGTCCTGGGGTACTTCGGCATCCAGGGCTACGGCTGGGTCTCGCACCCGGACTACGCGCTGGGGACGCTGATGATCCTCAACGTGTGGACGTTCGGCGCGCCGATGATCATCTTCCTCGCCGGCCTGCGGCAGATCCCGGCCATGTACTACGAGGCCGCGTCGATCGACGGCGCGTCCAAGGTGCGGCAGTTCTTCAACATCACGATCCCGCTGCTGAGCCCGATCATCTTCTTCAACCTGGTGCTCCAGCTCATCGGGGCGTTCCAGTCGTTCACCCAGGCGTTCATCGTCTCGGGCGGCACCGGCGGACCGGTCGACTCGACGCTCTTCTACACGCTGTACCTGTACCAGAACGGCTTCAAGTCGTTCGACATGGGGTACGCCTCGGCGATGGCCTGGTTCCTGCTCCTCATCGTCGCCGGCATGACCGCCGTCAACTTCCTCGCCTCCAAGTACTGGGTCTTCTACGATGACTGACACGCCCGTGCGCCCCGACGCACCCACCCAGACGACGACGAAGCCGCCCGTGCGGGAACGCCGGTCGCTGTCCGAGGTCGCCGCCCAGGTCCCCGACGCCCCGCGCCGACGCACGGTCGGTCCGCAGGTCCGCAGGGTCCTCAAGCACGTGCTGCTGATCGGCTTCGGGCTGATCATGCTCTACCCGCTGCTGTGGATGCTCTCCAGCTCGTTCAAGCCCAACGAGATCATCTTCCGGGACCCGAGCCTCATCCCCAGCGCCATCGACCTCTCCAACTACGGCGAGGGCTGGAACGCGCTGCTGCACCCGTTCCACCACTACCTGCTCAACTCGGCGATCATCGTGCTGGGCTCCGTGGTGGGAAACCTGGTCTCGTGCTCGATGGCGGCCTACGCGTTCGCCCGGCTGAAGTTCCGCGGCCGGCCGATCTGGTTCGCCATCATGCTGATGACGATCATGCTGCCGATCCACGTGATCATCGTGCCGCAGTACATCCTGTTCTCCGAGCTGCAGTGGATCAACACGTTCCTGCCGCTGATCGTCCCGAAGCTGCTGGCCACGGACGCGTTCTTCATCTTCCTCATGGTGCAGTTCTTCCGCGGGCTGCCGAAGGAGCTGGACGAGGCCGCGCGTCTGGACGGCTGCGGGCACGGCCGCATCTTCCTGCAGATCATGCTGCCGCTCTCGCTGCCGGCGCTGGCCACGACGGCGATCTTCACCTTCATCTGGACGTGGAACGACTTCTTCAGCCAGCTGATCTTCCTGACCCGGCCCGACATGTACACGGTGCCCATCGCGCTGCGGACGTTCATCGACGCCACGAGCAACAGCTCGTGGGGCCCGCTCTTCGCGATGTCGATCGTGTCCCTGATCCCGGTCTTCATCGTCTTCCTCTTCGGCCAGAAGTACCTGGTCAAGGGGATCGCCACGACAGGCATCAAGTAACCGCTCCGACGAGGTCCCGACGGCGGGACCTCCTGCTAGATGACAACGACGACGTTTCGTCACGCACACCCAAGGAGAATCATGCGAGCAACGACCACTCGACGTGGACGGACCCGCGCCGCCTTCATCGCCATGACGGCGGCCGGTGCCATGGCGCTCGGCGCCTGCGGCAGCGGCTCGAGCGGCGGTCCCGGATCCGACAGCACCCAGGCCGAGGAGGGCGGCGAGGGCGACGGCGTCGAGATCCGCTTCTCGTGGTGGGGCTCGGACGACCGCCACCAGACCACGCAGGAGATCATCGACCTGTTCGAGGAGAAGAACCCGGGCATCACGGTGGTCCCGGACTACACCGACTGGGGCGGCTACTGGGACAAGCTGGCCACGTCGACGGCCGGCGGCGACACCCCGGACGTCATCACCCACGAGGAGCGCTTCATCGCCGACTACGCCAACCGCGGCGTGCTCGCGGACCTCGAGTCCCTCGACATCGACACCTCCGAGATGCAGGACACCGTGATCGACGGCGGGCGCGTCGACGGCACGCTCTACGGCCTGGCCACCGGCGTCAACGCCTACGCGATGATGGCCGACCCGCAGATCTTCGCCGACGCCGGCGTCGAGGTGCCGGACGACACGACCTGGACGTGGGAGGACTTCGTCGCCGTCTCGGGCGAGCTCTCGAAGGCGGCCGGCGACGGCGTCTACGGCACCCAGGACATCGGCTTCAACGAGGCCGGCCTGAGCATCCTCGCGCGGCAGAAGGGCCAGAACCTCTACAACGAGGACGGCTCGCTCGGCGTCGACGCCGAGACCGTGTCGCAGTTCTTCCAGATCGGGCTCGACCTGCAGGAGAACGGCGGCGCCCCGGACGGCAGCCGCACCGTGGAGATCCAGAACGCCGGGCCGGAGGGCTCGCTGCTGGGCACCAACGCCGGCGGCATGGGCGTGTGGTGGTCCAACCAGCTCGGCGCGCTGAGCTCGGCGTCGGGCCACGAGCTCGAGCTGCTGCGCATGCCGGGCGAGACGGAGTACGAGCGGACCGGCATGTACTTCAAGCCGGCCATGTTCTACTCGGTCTCCGCGACCACCGAGCACCCGGAGGAGTCGGCGATGTTCGTCGACTTCCTGCTCAACGACCCGGAGGTGGCCGCGCTGCAGCTCACCGACCGCGGTCTGCCGTCGAACCTGTCGGTGCGTGAGTCCATCCTCGGCGACCTCGAGGCCGCGGACGCCAAGGTCGCCGACTTCATGGCCGACCTCGAGGACGAGATCGTCGACGGCCCCCCGGTGCCGCCGAACGGTGCCGGCGACGTCCAGGACATCATGATCCGACTCAACTCCGAGGTGCTCTTCGGCTCCATGACCCCGGACGAGGCCGCCGAGGCGTTCCTCTCCGAGGTCGAGGCAGCGACATCGAACTGAGCCACCTCGGTCCCGAGCTGATGCCTCAGCTCACCTGACCCGAAGGGCACGGGGCCGCCGACCGGAACCTCCGGCGGCCCCGTGCCCGACGGACCCAGCCCTGCCGGCCGGCGGGGCTGTCGCCGTGTCGAGGACGGAAGACCCGATGA
Source organism: Isoptericola halotolerans (assembly GCF_003003075.1). GTDB lineage: Bacteria > Actinomycetota > Actinomycetes > Actinomycetales > Cellulomonadaceae > Isoptericola > Isoptericola halotolerans_A. Next base: position 577,823 of record NZ_PVTX01000001.1, read on the forward strand.
ACGACCTGCTCGTGCTCCGCCAGGGCGACGACGTCGCCGTCGCCACCCGCGACCTCACGCCCGACGACCGCGCCGTCGCACCCGACGGGAGCGCCGTCGTCGTCCGCGGTGCCGTGCCGCGCGGCCACAAGGTCGCGCTGCGGGCCGTCGCCGCCGGGGCGCCGGTGCACAAGTACGGCCAGGTCATCGGGGTCGCGACGGCGGACATCGCCGTGGGCGACCACGTGCACGCGCACAACCTGGGGTTCGACCCGGGCGAGCGCGAGGCGCCGCTCGGCGGCACCCACACCGAGCTCACGGTGCCCGACGGCGTCCCGCGGCCGACCTTCCGCGGCTACCGGCGCGCGGACGGCCGGGTGGGGACCCGCAACTACCTGGCGATCCTCACGAGCGTGAACTGCTCGGCGACGACGGCGAAGATGATCGCGGAGCAGTTCCGCGGCGCCGCCCTCGACGAGTTCGAGCACGTGGACGGCGTCATCGCCCTGACCCACACGTCCGGGTGCGGGCTCGTGCCCGACTCCGAGGGCGGTCAGATGCTGCTGCGGACCCTGCGCGGGTACGCCGCGAACCCCAACGTCGCGGGCGTGCTGGTCCTCGGCCTGGGCTGCGAGATGGTGCCCGGGGCGGCGCTGTCCGCGCGCTCCGGCTCCGTCGCCGACCTCGGCATGCCGGGCGTCGGTGCCCCGGACGACGCCGCCGGCTCGGGGTTGCTGGCCGCGATCCCGGAGGACACCGTGGTGCGGTCGATGACCATCCAGGAGACCGGGGGAGTGCGCGCCTCGGTGCGGGCCGGCGTCGAGGCGGTGCGAGCGATGCTGCCCGCGGTGAACGCCCGCCGGCGCACCGAGTGCGACGTCTCCGAGCTGGTCCTGGGGTTGGAGTGCGGCGGCTCCGACGGCTACTCCGGGATCACCGCGAACCCGGCGCTCGGCTGGGCCTCGGACCGGATCGTCGCCTACGGGGGGACGTCCGTGCTCGCCGAGACGCCCGAGGTCTACGGGGCCGAGCACCTCCTCACCGCGCGGGCGACCTCCCCGGGCGTCGCGAAGAAGCTGCTGGACCGGATCGACTGGTGGCGCGACTACGTGGCGGCGGGCCAGGGCACCCTGGACAACAACCCCTCGCCGGGCAACAAGGCGGGCGGTCTGACGACGATCCTCGAGAAGTCGCTCGGCGCCGTGGCCAAGGGCGGCACGGCCGACCTGACGGCCGTGTACGAGTACGCGGAGCAGATCACCGACCGCGGCTTCACCTTCATGGACACCCCGGGCTACGACCCGGTGTCCGTGACGGGGATGGTGGCGGGCGGCGCGAACGTCGTCGTGTTCACCACCGGGCGCGGCTCGGTGTTCGGCTGCCAGCCGACACCCTCGATCAAGGTCGCCACGAACACCCCGATGTACGACCGGATGGCCGAGGACATGGACGTCAACGCCGGGCGCATCGTGGACGGCACCGCGACGGTGGAGGAGGTCGGCGAGGAGATCCTGGCGAAGATCCTCGCGGTCGCGTCCGGCGAGCAGTCGGTGAGCGAGGAGCTGGGCATCGGCGCGGAGGAGTTCATCCCCTGGCACGTCGGCGCGGTGACCTGACCGTCGGCGCGCTTCAGGCGCGGGTCACCGGCTGCTGGAGCTCGGTCACCCAGTCGCTCTGGTCGTGGTCCGGCTCCGCGCGCACGTACAGCTCCCGGCACGGCCCGGACGGCACGTAGCCCCGCTCGGTCATCTCGGTGTGCAGCGCCTGCCACGACCCGGCGATCCCGTCCACCGGCCCGTGGTGCACCGCGCACATGGCGGTGCCGACCGCCGGCAGGTCGACGATCTCGAAGCCCGGTCGGGCGTCGCCGCCGTAGGCGTACCCCACGACGACACGCAGGCCGTCCTCCCCGGTGTCGTACTGGGCGATCGGCGTCTCGAGCAGCCCCTGGTTCGGTGCGAGCGCCCGGGCGACGGCGTCGAAGGAGGGGCCCACGACGCCGGGCACCTCGGGCTGGGCGCCGACGACGGTGACGCGCGCGGCGAGCCGGACGGCGGGCAGGGACTTCTGGACGATCTCGATGCTGGTCATGACCTTCTCCTTCGCGATGAGCCGGAGCCTGCGCTCGACGTCGACGAGCCGGGCCGTCGCCTGCTCGTGCTCCTGTGCCACCTCTGCCCGCCGGACCTGCAGCAGGCCGGTGAGCCGACCGACGTCCACGCCGTCGGCCAGGATCAGCGCGATGTCGTCGAGGCCGAACCCGAGCTGGCGCAGGGCGACGATGCGATGGAGCCGATCGAGCTGGGACGGGTCGTAGGAGCGGTATCCGGTGAACCGGTCGACGTGGGCGGGGACGAGCAGCCCGGCGGTGTCCCAGTGCCGCAGCATGCGGTGGGTCACCTGACCGATCTGCGCGAACGCCCCGATGGACAACATGACACCGTTCTCCCGTCTGTCACCGTGTCAGGGTCAAGCGCGGCGGGGGGTGGGTGCCGCCGGTCAGGGCGCGGGTGCGATGGTGCCGCCGACGACGGCGCACCGGTCGTCGTGCGGTGCGGCCCCGCTGGCTGCCCGCTCGAGCAGGGTGCGCAGCGTCGCGCGCTCGTCGGGGTCGAGGGTCGACAACAGCTCGTCCTCGGCACGGGCGACCGTGGCGTCGAGCCCGGTGACGACCTCGCGTCCGCGCGCGGTGGCCACGATGCGTCGCGCCCGCCGGTCGCTGGGGTCGGGCTGCCGCCGGGCGAGGCCTGCCGCGTCGAGCTCGTCGAGCAGGTAGGTCATGACCGTGCGGTCGATCCCGAGTCGGGCGGCGAGCGCTGCCTGGGTGGGGGGCTCGTCGTGCACGACGGCGGAGAGCACCTCGTAGCCGCGGGACCCCTGCGGCAGCTCGCTGCACGTCGCGGCCACCCGCTGCTTCCACTCGCGCAGGAGCGCGGCGAGGGACCAGCCGAGAGGCGAGGGCGCGTCGGGTGAGGGCATGCGGCGATCCTACCGCGGAATGCGATGTCGTCGAGATGAGTTGTCTCGACTATCGTCTGCTCAGCAGATTAAATATCGTCCTCAGGAGGCGCTCCATGTCCGACTACGGCCACGAACTGGTCTTCGGTACGTTCGTCACCCCGTCAAACCGTGACCCTCAGCAGCCCGTCCGGCTCGCGCAGGCCACCGAGGCCGCGGGACTCGACCTGGTGACCTTCCAGGACCACCCGTACCAGCCCGGGTTCCTCGACACCTGGACGCTGATCTCCTACGTGGCTGCCGCCACCGAACGCGTGCACCTGGCCGGCAACGTCCTCAACCTGCCGCTGCGACAGCCGGCCGTGCTGGCGCGGTCGGTCGCCAGCCTCGACCTGCTCAGCGGCGGGCGCGTCGACCTGGGGCTCGGCGCTGGTGTGTTCTGGGACGCGATCGAGTCCATGGGTGGCGGTCGGCTGACCCCTGGTGAGTCCGTGACCGCGCTCGACGAGGCGATCGAGATCATCCGAGGGATCTGGAACGCGGGCGAACGCCGCGTGCTGCGCACCGACGGAGAGCACCACCGGGTTTCCGGCGCCAAGCGCGGGCCCGCGCCCGCGCACGACGTCCCGATCTGGCTCGGCGCCCTGAAGCCGCGCATGCTGCGGCTCGTCGGGACGAAGGCAGACGGCTGGCTGCCCTCGCTCGCCTACCTCAAGGACGGCGACCTCGAGCGGGGCAACACCGTCATCGACGCGGCGGCCGAGGAGGCCGGGCGCCACCCCGCCGAGATCCGCCGCCTGCTGAACGTGCAGGGCGCCATCACCGCGCGCCCGCAGGGATTCCTGCAGGGCCCCGCCGAGCAGTGGGTCGACGAGCTTGCCGCACTGGCGCTGCAGGACGGCATCGGCACCTTCATCCTGCCGACCGACGATCCCCGGCAGATGGCGGTCTTCGGCCAGGAGATCGCCCCGGCCGTCCGCGAGCTGGTCGACCACGAGCGTGCCTCGGCCGGGACCGCACCCGCCTCCACCCAGCGGGGTCGGGCGGCACTCGCGCTGCGCCGGGACGGGATCGACTACGGCGCCGTGCCGGCCGCGCTGGCGAGCACCGCCGTCGAACCGGGCGACCGCGCCTACGACACCGTGCGCCACAACTATCTGCGCTCCGGCGCGCCGGGCCTCGTGCTCCGTCCCCGCGACGCCACCGAGGTCGCCGAAGCCGTCGCCTACGCCCGGGCGCAGGACGTCCCGCTGGGCATCCGCTCCGGCGGGCACGGCATCAGCGGGCGGTCCACGAACGACGGCGGGATCGTCGTCGACCTCGGGGCGCTCGACGCCATCGAGGTGGTCGACGACGCCACCCGCCGTGTGCGGATCGGCGCAGGGGCGACCTGGAGTCAGGTCGCCGAAGCGCTTGCACCGCGCGGCTGGGCGATCAGCTCGGGCGACTACGGCGGCGTCGGTGTCGGCGGGCTCGCCACCGCCGGCGGGGTCGGGTACCTCGGGCGCACGTACGGACTGACCATCGACCACCTCGTGGCGGCGGAGGTCGTGACGGCGGACGGGCGCGTCGTGCGAGCCTCCGCCACGGAGCACCCCGACCTGTTCTGGGGGCTGCGCGGTGCCGGCGGGAACCTGGGTGCCGTCACCTGGGTCGAGATCGAGGCGCAGGAGGTCGGCGACGTCGTCTTCTCCCAGATGACCCTCGACGCCACCGACACCGCCGGGCTGCTCGAGCGCTGGGGGAAGGCGGTCGAGACCGCTCCCCGCGAGCTCACGAGCTTCCTCATCCTGTCGCCAGGCCGGCGTGGGAACGGGCCGGTCGCCCAGCTCATGACTGTCTACGCCGGTGACGACACCGTCGCGGCCGTCACCCAGCTCGAGCGGTTGGCCGACGCCGGACCGCTCCTGGGGCACGAGGCGTACCTGCTGCCCTACTCCGGCGTCGTGCAGGCGGCAACGAAGCAGCACCAGGGCGGCGGCGACCCGGCGGTCCGTTCCGCTCTGGTGACCCACCTCGACACGGCGACCGCCCGCGCCTTCGAACGGGTGGCGGCGTCGGACGCCGCCTACTTCCTGCAGGTCCGCGCGACCGGTGGGGCGGCCCACGACGTCCCGGTGGAGGCCACGGCCTACGCTCACCGGCGGCAGAACTTCCTGCTCTCGGCGATGTCCTCCTCGCAGGCCGCGCTCGACGACGTGTGGGACACCGAGGTGATGCCGCACGCGGACGGGCTCTACCTGTCCTTCGACACCGACACGCGACCCGAGCGGCTCAACGACGCGTTCCCCGAGCCGACCCTGTCACGGCTGCGCCAGGTCAAGCGGGACTGGGACCCGACGAACCTCTTCCGCGCCAACTTTCCCGTGCCGCCCGCGTAGCACGCTCGGTCGTGGACCGCGAGCCTCAGCCGCCGTGCCCCCACCCGGCAGCCAGCGAGAACAGCACGACGCCGAGCGCCACCACACCGGTCATCGCGCCGACCAGGCCGCGAGCGGTACCGGGCCTCCCGTCGCGCTCGGCGACGTGGATGGCGAACGAGCCGAGCGCGACCGACGCGACGGCCAGCGGGGCCGCCACCCATTCGCCGATGACGGGGACGACGGCGCAGGCCAGCCCGGCCAGCCCGAGCGCCAGTGACCACTCCGCCGACCGCGGCGTGCCGGGTCGCGTCGTGCCGCCGTCGTCCATGCCGCGCCCTCCGCCTCGTCCCGTCGGTGCTGTCGGCACCGTGCCCACCTCGGCCCGCCTCAGCCGACGTGCCGGCGCGGGACACGGCGATCGTACCCAGGCGGGCCCGGTCACCGTGTTGCGTGCTCACGGCTTCCTGGCAGCGTCGGTCCCGGGTCCAGCAACGGCCCAGCTGCGCTCGGCCGTGTCGGGAAGGGGTGCTCGTGAGCGGAGAACCGGTGGACCTGTCGGTGGCGGAGACCGCCTCCGTGCTGCGGTCGGTGATCGCGCCGTTCGTCGCGCAGGGCGCGATCGTCCGTCGACCCCGGGCGACCGCCTGGGCGGAGCGGCACCAGACGGACCGCGGGGCGCGCGAGATGCTCGCCGCGCTCCGCGACCGGTACGACGGCGCGCCGCTCTCGATGCGCCTCGGCCCGCGCCGCATGGTGGTCGTCACGCGTCCCGACCAGGTGCAGCGGCTCCTGCAGGGATCGCCCGACCCCTACTCGCCGGCCTCGCTGGAGAAGCGCGGGGCGTTGAAGCACTTCCAGCCCGACGGCGTCCTCGTCTCCGGGCACGACGAGCGCCGCGTGCGCCGACCCCTCAACGAGGCCGCCCTCGACGCCGACCAGGCGGTCCACCGCAGCGGGCGGACCGTCGTCGACACGGTGGAGCGGGGGGCCCGCGAGCTGGAGAACCAGGTCCGTGCCACCGGCGGTCTCGACGCCCAGCAGTTCGCCCGCACCTGGTGGTCGATGGTGCTGGAGATCGTGTTCGGCGAGCGTGCGCGGGACGACCTCGGGCTCGTCGAGCTGCTGGACCGGCTCAAGCGCGACGCGAACTGGTCGGGGCTGCACCCCCGCCGGACCCGGCGACGGGCAGAGCTCGAGCAGCGGATCGCGACGCACGTGCGGGAGGCCGCACCCGACTCGCTTGCCGGCGTCGGCCGGGAGGTCGACGCCGGAGCGGTGGCCGGCCAGGTGCCGCACTGGCTGTTCGCCTTCGACGCCGCGGCCGCGACCACGCTGCGCGCCCTGGCGGTCGCCACGGCCCGCCAGGAGGTCCGCGAGCGCCTCCGGGACGAGCTGGCCTCCGCGGATCCCGAGGGCCCGCCGGCCGTGCTGCCCTACGCCCGTGCGTGCGTGCTGGAGGCGGTGCGGCTGTGGCCGACCACGTTCGCCGTCCTGCGCGACTCGGTGCGGGACACCGACTGGGACGGGCGGACGCTGCCGGCGGGGACGGGCTTCGTGGTGGTGAGCTCGTTCTTCCACCGTGACCCCCAGCGGCTCGACGTCGCGGACCGCTTCGCTCCCGAGGTGTGGCTCGACGGCCGCGCGGACGAGGACTGGGGGCTGGTGCCGTTCAGCGGCGGCCCGGCCTCGTGCCCCGGGCGCAACCTGGTGCTGCTGGTGGCTTCCCACCTGCTCGTGCGGCTGGCCGGGCTCGACCTGCGGGTGCAGCGGGCGCGGTACCTGGCGGACGACCCGGTGCCCGCGACGGTCGATCACCTCGGCCTGGTCTTCAGGAGCCGACGATGACCGTCGAGGTACCCCGGGCGCTCGCCGACGTCCCCCGCCTGCGGACGCTGGCCGAGGTGGTCGAGCTGGTGGGCACGGTGTCCCCGGTCTACGTCCGGTTCAGCGCGGGACCGGAGGTGGACGCCACGTCGGTGAGCCGCGACCACGAGAGCGGCTGCCTGCTGCCGGGGCTGAGCACCAACCCGCTGGACCCGGAGCCGTGGTGGGACCGGCCGCTCGAGCACTGGGTGGCGCGCCAGCTGTCCCAGTACGCCCATCACATGACGCAGGACCGCTTCCCGTGGGTGCTCACCGGGGAGGTCACCGGACGCGGACCGGACTGCGAGCCGCTCCTGGTCGACACCGTCCCCGTGGCCTCGATCGCCCCCGCGGCGATCCACGAGGCCCGGGACGTGTACCGGCGCGTGTTCGACGTCGGCGACGACGGCACGTGAGGCAGGCGTCCGCCGTGCCGTCCGGCGTGCCAGGATGACGGCATGCCTCTCGCACCTCGCTACCTGGCCGACGACGCACGTTACGACGCGATGACCTATCGGCGCACCGGTCGCTCCGGGCTCGACCTGCCGGCGCTGTCGCTCGGCCTGTGGCACAACTTCGGCCACGTCAACCCGCTGGAGACGCAGCGCGCCATCCTGTGCCGCGCGTTCGACCTCGGCGTGACGCACTTCGACCTGGCGAACAACTACGGCCCGCCGTACGGCTCGGCGGAGGAGAACTTCGGGCGGCACCTCGCCACGGACCTGCGCCCGTACCGCGACGAGCTGGTCATCTCCACCAAGGCGGGCTACGACATGTGGCCCGGCCCGTACGGCGACCACGGCTCGCGCAAGTACCTGCTGTCCTCGCTGGACCAGTCGCTGACGCGGATGGGGCTCGACTACGTCGACATCTTCTACCACCACCGCCCCGACCCCTCCACGCCGCTCGAGGAGACGATGGGCGCGCTCGCCTCCGCCGTCGCGCAGGGCAAAGCGCTGTACGTCGGCGTGTCCAACTACTCGCCGGCGCGCACGCGGGAGGCGGCCCGGATCCTGGCGGACCTCGGCACCCCGATGCTCATCCACCAGCCCAGCTACTCGATGTTCAACCGGCACATCGAAGACCCCGAGCGTGAGGACCCCTACGACGGCCGGCAGAGCGAGTCGTTGCTCGACGCCGTGGGGGACCTGGGCGTGGGCACCATCGTGTTCTCCCCGTTGCAGCAGGGCCTGCTGACCGGGCGTTACCTGTCGGGCGAGGCGCCGGCCGGCTCGCGGGCGGCGCGGTCGGACTCGCCGTTCCTGTCCAGCGACGCCCTGAGCGAGACCTACCTCGAGCGGGCGCGGGCGCTGAACGAGATCGCCGCCGGGCGCGGGCAGAGCCTCGCGCAGCTCGCGCTCTCCTGGGTACTGCGCGACGCGCGCGTGACCTCGGCGCTGATCGGCGCCTCGTCGGTGGCGCAGCTCGAGGACAACCTCGCGGCGCTCGACGCCGGGCCGCTCACCGAGGACGAGATCGCAGCGATCGAGCCGCACGCCGTCGACGGCACCGGCCGCTGACGGCCCCGACCACTGACATCAGCGTTGTGGGCGTGATTTATGGCCCGTTCTGCCCGCTACGTCCGGGTTGGAACACCAGAAATCGCGCCCACAACGCTCTGGAGGGGGAGAGATGCACACCTGCTGGTTCGTCGGCCTGACGACGCTCGACGTCGTGCACCGTGCCGACGCGCGTCCGGGGCGGGACGAGAAGGTGACGGCCGTGCGTCAGGACGTCGCCGCGGGTGGCCCCGCCGCCAACGCCGCCGTGACCGCCGCCGCGCTGGGGATGCGCGCCGTCCTGGTCACCGCGCTCGGCGACGGCCCGGTCGCGATGGCCGCCCGCAGCGACCTGGCCGCGCACGGCGTCGAGGTGCACGACGTCGTCGGCGGCCAGGCCTTCCCGCTCGCCGTCTCGGCGGTCCTGGTCGACGACGCCACGGGGGAGCGGTCCGTCGTCTCGGCGGACGCCGCGCTCGCCGACGCCCCCGCACCGGTGAACCTGCCGCAGCTCCCCACGCCCGACGTCGTCCTGCTCGACGGGCACCACCCGGCGATCGCGCGCGCCGTCGTCGACCACCTCGACGGAGCCACCTCGCGCCCGCCGGTGGTCCTGGACGCCGGACGGTGGCGAGACGTCTTCGCCGACCTCCTCCCGGCCGCGGACGTCGCCGCGCTGTCCGCGGACTTCACCGTCCCCGGGCACGACGACGGCGCGTCGGGCGCGCGGACGCTCGGCGCGGGCGCCGTCGTGGTCACCCACGGTGGGGGCCCGGTCGAGTGGGTCGACCGTTCCGGCTCCGGCATGGTGGACGTCCCCGGGGTCGAGGTGCGCGACACGCTCGGCGCGGGCGACGCGTTCCACGGGGCGCTGGTCGCGGCGCTCGCCGCCGGCGAGTCCCTGCCGGAGGCCTGCACCACGGCCGCCCGGGTGGCGACCACGCGGGTGCAGCACGTGGGCCCGCGCGCCTGGCTCGCGGAGCTGTCCCGGTGAGCACGACGGCGGAGCTCGTCGCGCGCGCCCGGCGTCTGGCCGTGCCCGGGCGGCGGGCCGTCCTCGGGATCGTCGGGGCGCCCGGCTCGGGCAAGTCGACGCTCGCTCTCGCGGTGGCCGAGGAGCTCGGGCCGGACCTGGCCGCGTGCGTCGGGATGGACGGGTTCCACCTGTCGAACGCGGTGCTGGCCGCGCACGGGACCCAGCACCGTAAAGGTGCGATCGACACGTTCGACGACGCCGGGTACGCGGCGCTCGTCGCGCGGCTCGCCGACGCCCGCCCCGGGGACCCGCCCGTGTACGCGCCCGTGTTCCGGCGCGAGATCGAGGAGCCGGTCGCCGCGGGCGTCGAGGTGCCCGCCGACGTGCCGCTCGTGGTCACCGAGGGGAACTACCTGCTGGCGCCGTCGGGCGCGTGGCCTGCCGCGCGAGCCCGCATGGCGGAGGTCTGGTACGTCGACGTGCCCGACGACGTCCGGCTGGCCCGGTTGGAGGCGCGGCACCGGGCGTTCGGCAAGAGCACCGAGGAGGCGCGCCGCTGGGCCCGCGGCTCCGACCAGGTCAACGCGGAGCTCATCGCGGGGACGCGCGGCGCGGCGGACCTGGTCGTCCGGCTGCCCACGGCGTGACGGCGCGGCGCGGGACCGGACCCTTCCCGGCGTCGGCGTTCTACTCTCTGACGTTCAGCTTGAGCCGCTCGGCCATGCCTTCGCGGTCATACCGGTTTGCCAGAATCCGCCGGGCGATGACGAACTCGAGCCAGAAGGCCGGCGGCGCTGCCACGAACCAGACCAAGGCATCGGTGAACCACAGCACGACGAGGCCGATGCCGACGACGAGGGCGAGTGCGCTCATCAACCATCTGAGCTGCCCAGGACGTGCCCGCTCCAGAACCCCAGGGCCCCACCACCGGTCGCAGTAGTAGACGAGTCCAGGCGTCACACTGACAGCGCTGACCACGAGGAAGATGGCTGTACCGGCAACAGACCCGAAGACCGCTGCCATCGATCCGCTGGCCGGGACCAACCAGACCGCCGGCCCGTAGCGTCCCCAGACCGACCGGTGGCGGGACGTGCGGCCGGTACGCGGATGCATGATGCACTCCTCTGTCGCGCGGTCATCGGTCTGGAGAGGCGAGCTCGTCGGTCGACCAGGGAGCAGGCCCGCTACAGCCCGCGGCGGAGCTTCTCGACCAGCGGCTGGATCCGGTAGGGCACCAGCTCGCCCATCGACAGGGCCGTCTCGGTGCGCTGCACGCCGTCGATGCGCAGGATGGCGGCGTCGATGCGGAACAGGTGGTCGGTGTCGCGGCAGACGACGTGCACGCGCAGGTCCGCGACGCCGCTGTGGCCGTAAGCCTGGACGACCTCGGGGATCTCGGCGAGCTCGGTGACGATCCGGGCCAGCTCCTGCTGGTGCACGGTGACCTCGATGAACGCGGTCAGCGGGTGCCCGAGCACGGCCGGGTCGATGCAGCGGTCGAACTCGCGGAACGCGCCGGCCTGCTCCAGGCGGGTCAGCCGAGCGGCCACGGTGTTGCGGGAGATGCCCAGCCGCTGGGCGAGGGCGACCGTCGTCGCGCGCGGGTCCTGCGAGAGGGCCCTCAGCAGTGCGAGGTCCACGGCGTCGATGCTGTGCACCCGCCCAGCCTATCCGCCGACACGCTCGGTTCTCGTTCGGCAGTTCCGGTCTCGTTCGGCAGCTTGAACTGCCGAACGAGACCGGAACTGCCGAACGGCAGCCGGCCCGCACGGACCGCGCCCGGTTGAGCACTCTGCGCGATCCGGCACCGTGCGGCAGAGCACATTGCTCAGCCCGCCCGACGGCGGTGGTGCGGTGTGACCCCGCAGCGTTACGTTCGCCACATCGGCGCTCGACGAGGAGCGTCGTCTCCGATGCGAGGTGAGGCCACCCATGCCCAGCACCACGGATCCGAGGACGCGGCGCCTGTCACGAGCAGGCCACGACTCCTCGGTGGACAGCGCCCACGGCGGCGCGCGGGACCATGCGCCCGCGCCTGCCCACCCGGCCCCGGCGCCCGACGGCGCCCAGACGGGAGACGGGACCGTCCGGCTGATCGACGCAGACGGGGTCCGCCACCCCGACGCGGCGTACGACCGCTGGGTCGAGGACGTCGACCACGCGGCCCTGCGGGAACTGTACGAGGACATGGTCGTCGTGCGCCGCATCGACACCGAGGCCACCGCCCTGCAGCGGCAGGGCCAGCTCGCGCTGTGGCCCCCGCTGCTCGGCCAGGAGGCCGCCCAGATCGGGTCGGCCCGCGCGCTGGAGACCGACGACTTCGTGTTCTCCAGCTACCGCGAGCACGGCGTGGCCCACGTGCGCGGCATCGCCGGCGCGGACCTGCTGCGCGTGTGGCGCGGTGTCACCGGGGCCGGGTGGGACCCGCACGAGGCCCGGATGGCGCCCATGCAGGTGATCATCGGTGCCCAGGCCCTCCACGCCGTCGGCTACGCGGTGGGCATCCTCGCCGACCAGGAGACCGACGAGCGGGGCGAGGCCCCGGGCTCCGGAGCCACCGCCGGGGCGGCGCCCACCGAGGCCGTCATCTCGTACTTCGGTGACGGTGCCACGAGCCAGGGCGACGTGGCCGAGGCGTTCACGTTCGCCTCGACCTGGACGGCACCCGTGGTCTTCTTCTGCCAGAACAACCAGTGGGCGATCTCCGAGCCCGTGTCCCTGCAGTCCAAGGTGCCCCTGGTCGAGCGCGCCCGCGGGTACGGCATGCCGGGCGTCCGGGTGGACGGCAACGACGTCCTCGCCGTGCTCGCCGTCACCCGCGAGGCCCTGCACCGCGCGCGGACGGGCGGCGGCCCCACGTTCATCGAGGCCGTCACCTACCGCCGCGGTCCGCACACCACCGCCGACGACCCGACCCGCTACCGCACGTCCGCCGAGATCGAGCACTGGGAGGCCCGCGACCCCGTCAGTCGCGTCGCCACCCACCTGCGCTCCGAGGGCGCGCTGGACGACGACGGCGAGGCGCGCGTCCAGGCGGCCGCCGACGCCGTCGCCGCGGAGCTGCGCGCCGGGGTCACCACCATCGCGGACCCCTCGTGGCAGGACGTCTTCGCCGACGTCTACGCCGAGCCGCACGCCGAGCTCGAGGCCGAGCGCGACGCCTACGCCCGCTACCTCGACGGGTTCGCGACGACCGAGGGAGGTGGACGATGACGACGCAGACCTTGACCCTGGCGCAGGGCCTCAACGCCGGCCTGCGCCAGGCGCTCGCCGACGACGACCACGTGGTGCTGCTCGGCGAGGACATCGGCGCGCTCGGCGGGGTCTTCCGCGTGACCGACGGGCTGCAGCGCGAGTTCGGGCCGCGGCGCGTGGTGGACACGCCGCTGGCCGAGTCGGGCATCCTCGGCACCGCCATCGGCATGTCGTACCGCGGGTACCGGCCGGTGGTGGAGATCCAGTTCGACGGGTTCGTCTACGTGGCGTTCGACCAGATCGTCAGCCAGGTCGCCAAGATGCACGCCCGCACCCGCGGCAAGGTCCCCATGCCGATCACCATCCGCATCCCGGTGGCCGGCGGCATCGGCGCGGCGGAGCACCACAGCGAGTCGCCCGAGACGTACTTCGTGCACACCGCCGGCCTGCGTGTGGTGTCGGTGTCGAACCCGCAGGACGCCAGCACCGTCCTGCGCCAGGCCATCGCCTGCGACGACCCCGTCATCTTCTTCGAGCCCAAGCGGCTCTACCACGTCAAGGGTGAGGTGGACGCCGCCGTCGACCTCGCCGACGCCCCGCCGATGAGCGCGGCCCACGTGGTCCGCCCGGGCCGCGACGTCACGGTGGTGAGCTGGGGCTCGCACGTCGCCACCGCGATCGACGCCGCCGAGGCGATGGCCGACGACGGCGCGTCCGTCGAGGTGATCGACCTGCGGTCGCTCTCGCCCTGGGACGCCGACGCCGTCGCGGAGTCCGTGCGCCGCACCGGGCGCCTCGTCGTGGTCCACGAGGGCCCGCGGCAGGTCGGGGTCGGCGCCGAGATCTGCGCGACCGTCACCGAGCGGTGCTTCGAGCACCTCGAAGCGCCGCCCGTGCGCGTCACCGGTCATGACGTCCCCTACCCGCCCGCCAAGCTCGAGGGCCACCACGTGCCGGACCTGGACCGGGTGTGCTTCGGCATCGACCAGGTGCTGGGCCGTGTGCCGCTCGACGTCCCGACGGTCACCCGGACCGCCCAGGAGGTGGCCGCATGAGCACCCAGGAGTTCCTGCTCCCGGACCTCGGCGAGGGGCTGACCGAGTCCGAGGTGGTCGAGTGGCGCGTGGGGCCGGGCGACACCGTGACGCTGAACCAGGTGATCGCCGAGGTCGAGACCGCCAAGGCGCTCGTGGAGATCCCCTCGCCGTACGCGGGGGTCGTCGCCCGGCTGCACGCCGAGGAGGGGCAGATCGTCGAGGTCGGCGAGCCGCTCGTCACCTTCGAGCTCGAGGTGACCGAGGGCGCGAACGGCACGCCGGCCGCCCACGACGGGCCGGCGCCCGCCACGGAGGAGCCCGCTGCGGCATCACCCGAGGAGTCCGCCTTCGCGTCGTCGGGGTCCGCGGACTCGTCGGCCTCGTCCGCCTCCGCGGCATCACCCGAGGAGTCCGCCGCCGAGGAGTCCCGGCCCAACCTGGTCGGCTACGGCGCACGCGCGGCCCGGCGCGGCCGCCCGACCCGCCGCCCGCGCAAGCCCGTCGCCGTGCCCGGTGTGCCGCCGTCGGACGGCGTGGCCCCGCGCGCCACAGCCACCCGCCGCGCGACCCCGGGGGTACGGGCGATGGCTCGTCGACTCGGCGTCGACCTCACGCAGGTCACCGGGTCCGGCCCGGACGGGCGCATCGTGCGCGACGACGTGGAGGCGGCCACCCACCCGGAGGCCGGCACCCACCCCGACCGCTCGGAGCCCGTCGAGACCCGCGAACCGGTGCGCGGTGTGCGCAAGCACACCGCCGCCGCGATGGTCGCCAGCGCGGCGATCCCGCAGGCCACGGTCCACCTGACCTGCGACGTCACCGCGCTCACCGACCTGCTGGCCCGGCTGCGGGAGCACCCGCGCGCGGCCGGCACCCGGCTGACCGTGCTCGCCCTGGTGGCCCGCGCGGTCTGCGTGCTGCTGCCCGATCACCCGGCGCTCGTCACGCGCTGGGAGGAGTCCGACGACGGTCCGCAGCTCGTGCGCCCGGCGCACGTCCACCTGGGGATCGCGGTCGCCACGGACCGTGGCCTCGTGGTGCCGCACGTGCCGCACGCCGACGAGCTGTCCCTGGTCGGGCTGGCGCGGGCGCTCGGCGAGCTCGCGGCCACGGCCCGCGCCGGGCGCACCCGGCCGGAGCGGCTCACCGGCGGCACCCTGACCCTCACCAACGTGGGGGTGTTCGGGGTCGACGCGGGCAGTCCGCTGCTCAACCCCGGCGAGTCGGCGATCCTCGGCATCGGGCGCCTCGCGCGCCGGCCGTGGGAGCACGCGGGCGAGATCGCCCTGCGGCAGACGGTGACGCTCAGCCTCACGTTCGACCACCGGGTGGTCGACGGCGAGCAGGGCGCCCGGTTCCTCGCCGACCTGGGGGCGCTGCTCGCCGACCCCGCGCTCGCGCTGCTGCTCGGCGGTTCCGACGGTGCGGACGGTGCGGACGGTGCGGATGGTGACGGCACGCCGGCGGCCGGCGCGGGGCGTGGCGCATGACCGTCCTCGCCTCCACCGTCGATCCCGCGGCCGACGCCGCCCGGGCGAACGCCGACGCGCAGCGTGCGCTCGCGGAGACCCTGCGCGACCGCACCGCCGCGGCCGCCCGTGGTGGGTCGGACGCCGCCCGCGAGCGCCACGTGGGACGCGGCAAGCTGCTCCCGCGCGACCGGGTCGACCGGCTCCTGGACGAGGGCAGCCCGTTCCTGGAGATCTCGCCGCTGGCGGCGTACGGGGTCGACGCCGGCCCGGGCGAGGCGGGGGAGTGGCCCGGTGCGGGCGTCGTGGCCGGCATCGGGCTGGTGAGCGGGCGCCAGGTGATGGTGGTGTGCAACGACCCGACGGTCAAGGGCGGCACGTACCACCCGCTGACCGTCAAGAAGCACCTGCGCGCGCAGGAGATCGCGTTGGAGAACCGGCTTCCCTGCGTCTACCTGGTGGACTCGGGCGGGGCGTTCCTGCCTCGGCAGGACGAGGTGTTCCCCGACCGCGACCACTTCGGGCGGATCTTCTACCACCAGGCGCGGCTCTCCGCGGAGGGGATCCCGCAGATCTCGGCGGTGCTGGGCTCGTGCACCGCCGGCGGCGCGTACGTCCCGGCGATGAGCGACGAGACGGTCATCGTGCGGAACCAGGGCACGATCTTCCTCGGGGGGCCGCCGCTGGTGAAGGCCGCCATCGGCGAGGTCGTCACGGCCGAGGAGCTGGGCGGGGGAGAGCTGCACGCGCGGCGCTCCGGCGTCGTGGACCACCTGGCCGACGACGACGAGCACGCGCTGGACATCGTGCGTGACATCGTCGCGACCCTCCCGCCGGACCCGGAGCCCGCGTGGACCGTGGTCGAGTCCGAGCCCCCCGCCGTCGGGCCGGACGCCCCCGCCGGGTCCGCACCCGGCGTCGGCGGTGCCGGGTTCGACGCCGTGGTGCCCGCCGACGTCCAGCAGCCGTACGACCCGCGCGAGGTGATCGCGCGGCTCGTGGACGGCAGCCGGCTGACGGAGTTCAAGGCCGAGTACGGGACCACGCTGGTATGCGGGTTCGCGCACCTGCACGGGCACCCCGTCGGCATCCTGGCGAACCACGGGGTGCTGCTGCGCGAGTCGGCGCTCAAGGGGGCGCACTTCATCGAGCTGTGCGACCAGCGCGGCATCCCGCTGCTGTTCCTGCAGAACATCTCCGGCTTCATGGTCGGCTCCGACGCCGAGGCCGGCGGCATCGCCAAGGACGGCGCCAAGATGGTCACGGCCGTCGCCACCGCCCGGGTGCCGAAGCTCACCGTCATCGTGGGCGGGTCGTTCGGCGCCGGGAACTATGCGATGTGCGGGCGCGCCTACTCCCCACGCTTCCTGTGGACCTGGCCGGGCGCGCGCGTCTCGGTCATGGGCGGCGAGCAGGCCTCGGCCGTGCTGGCCACCGTCAAGCGCGACCAGGCGGACGCCCGGGGCCAGGAGTGGGACGCCGCGGACGAGTCGACGTTCCGCCGCGAGATCCGCGACTCCTACGAGGCGGCCGGCAACCCGTACCACGCGACCGCCCGACTGTGGGACGACGGCATCATCGAGCCGGCCGAGACGCGCCGCGTGCTCGGCATGGCGCTGGCGGTGTGCGCCCGCACCCCGCTCCCGGCGACCCAGGGCCCGCGCTTCGGGCTCTTCCGGATGTGAGGGCTGTGCCGACCGAGATGTTCACCACCGTGCTGGTCGCCAACCGCGGCGAGATCGCCTGCCGGGTGATCGGCACCCTGCGCCGCCTCGGCATCCGCTCCGTCGCGATCCATGCAGGACCGGCCGAGGGCGCCGACGCCGGCTCCCGCCACGTGCGCGAGGCCGACGTCGCGGTCTCGCTCGGCGGTGAGGCCGGTGCTCGCGCGTACCTGGACGTCGAGGCCGTCGTGGCGGCCGCCGTCGCGACCGGGGCCGAGGCGATCCACCCCGGCTACGGCTTCCTGTCGGAGAACCCCGAGCTCGCCCACGCGTGCGAGCGTGCCGGCATCGCCTTCGTCGGCCCGCCGGCCGGCGCGATCGAGGCCATGGCCGACAAGGTCGCGGGCAAGCGCATCGTGGCCGGCCGCGGCGTGCCCGTGCTGCCGGGCACGCTCGACGACGGGCTCGACGACGACGCCCTCGTGGCCGCCGCCGACGACGTCGGCTTCCCCCTGCTGGTCAAGCCCGTCGCCGGCGGCGGTGGCAAGGGCATGGTCGTCGTCAGTTCCGCCGACGAGCTGCCCGCGGCGCTGGCGTCCGCACGGCGGGTGGCGACGTCCGCGTTCGGCGACGACGGGCTCCTGCTCGAACGGCTCGTGGAACGCCCGCGGCACGTCGAGGTCCAGGTGCTGGCGGACGCCCGGGGAAGCGTGGTGCACCTCGGCGAGCGCGAGTGCACCCTGCAGCGCCGACACCAGAAGATCATCGAGGAGGCGCCGTCGCCCGTGGTCGACGCCGCGACGCGCGACCGGCTCGGCGCGGCGGCCTGCGAGGTCGCCCGCTCGGTCGGGTACGTCGGCGTGGGGACCGTCGAGTTCCTCGTGCCCGCGGACGCCCCGGACGACTTCGCGTTCATCGAGATGAACACCCGCCTGCAGGTGGAGCACCCGGTCACCGAGATGGTCACCGGCCTGGACCTGGTCGAGGCCCAGCTGCGGGTCGCCGCCGGGGAGCCGCTGTGGTTCACCCAGGACGACGTGCGGATCACCGGGCAAGCGATCGAGGCCCGGGTGTACGCCGAGTCCCCGGCGCGCGGGTTCCTGCCGTCGGTGGGCCGCGTGGACGTGTTCGACGACGCGGGGGTGGGTGCCGGCCCGGAGGCGTTCCCGCTCCGGCTCGACGCCGGTGTCGCGAGCGGCGACGAGGTGTCCGGCGACTACGACCCGATGCTCGCCAAGGCCGTCGCCCACGGGGTGGACCGGGACCAGGCCCTCGCCCGGCTGGACGGGCTGCTCGCCCGGACGGCGGTGCTCGGCGTGGAGACGAACGTCGGGTTCCTGCGTGACCTGCTCGCCGACCCGGACGTCCGCGCGGGCAAGCTCGACACCGGCCTGGTGGACCGTTTCACGACCGACCTGTCAGAAGGTGGCGCGGGTGGGCAGCCACCAGGTCCTGACAGCTCGTGGGTGGTGGCGGCGCTGCTGGACCTGGGCGGGCCCACCACCCGGTCGTCCGGCACGGCCGACCCGTGGGTCGCCGACGGGTGGCGGCTCAACGCGCCCCGTGCCCCCCGCCCGGTCGCACTGCGCGACCCCGCCGGGGACGTCCATGACCTCGCCGTGACCGGCCACCGCGGCGACGCCGTCGTGGTGCGCGACGGCGGTGCACCGGTCCGCGCCGGGCTGCGGCCCGCCGGAGGTCCGGCGCACCGGTGGTTGCTCACCGAGCTGTCAGGACGTGGCGCGGGTATGCCTCGACCAGGCTCTGACAACTGGCGCGCTCCAGAGTCGTCAGGACGTGGCGCGGGTATGCCTCGACCAGGCTCTGACAGCTCGCGGGTGGAGACCGTGGCCGCGGTCCGCGTCGGCGACACCGTCTGGGTGGCCCGCGCCGGCCGGACCACGCGCTTCACCGTCCTGGACCGCGCTGCCCGGGCCGCGCTGCGCCGGAGCGAGCGGGCCACGACCGGCGACCCGGACGCACCTGCCGCCGGTCCCACCGAGATCCGGGCCCAGATGCCCGGCACGGTCACCGCCACCCACGCCGCAGGTCCCGTCGAGGCCGGCGCCGCCGTCGTCGTCGTCGAGGCCATGAAGATGGAGCACCCCCTCACCGCACCCGCCGCAGGGACCCTGCGTCTCGTGGTGCACCCGGGCGACCAGGTCCGCCTCGACCAGGTGGTCGCCGTCGTCGAACCCGAAGGAGCGTCATGATCGCCGATACCGCCGCCACCGTCCTGACCGACGGGCAGCGCAAGCTCAGCCAGACGGTGCGGGAGTTCGCCGACGAGGTCGTCGCGCCCGCCGCCTACCAGTACGACACGGAGCGCCGGCTGCCGATGGAGATCATCGCGCAGATGGGCGAGCTCGGGCTGTTCGGGCTGCCGTTCCCGCGCGAGGTGGGCGGGCAGGACCAGGACTACGTCTCCCTGTGCCTCGCCGTCGAGGCGCTCGCCCGCGTCGACCAGTCCATCGCCGTGACCCTCGAGGCCGGCGTGGGGCTCGGCATCATGCCGATCTACCGGCACGGCACGCCCGAGCAGAAGGAGCGCTGGCTGCCGGACCTGGTGGCCGGCCGGGCGCTCGCGGCGTTCGGGCTCACGGAGGCCGGTGCCGGGTCCGACGCCGGGGCGACGCAGACCCGGGCCCGGCTCGAGCGTGGTGCCGCGGGCGACGAGTGGGTCATCGACGGGACCAAGCAGTTCATCACCAACTCCGGGACCCCGATCACCAGCGTCATCACCATCACCGCCGTGACGGGAGAACGGGTCGGCAGCGACGGTGCCGTGCGCCCCGAGCTGTCCTCCATCCTGGTACCCGCCGGCACGCCCGGCCTGACGGTCGGGGAGCCGTACGACAAGGTCGGCTGGCACACGTCCGACACCCACCCGCTGACGCTCGACGGCGTCCGCGTGCCGGCGTCGAACCTGCTCGGCGAGCGGGGCCGCGGGTACGCGAACTTCCTGCGCGTGCTCGACGAGGGGCGGATCGCGTTCGCCGCGCTGGCCACCGGCGCCGCCCAGGGCTGCCTCGAGGAGGCGCTGCGGTACGCCCACGAGCGCACGGTGTTCGGCCACCCGATCGGCAGCAACCAGCACGTCGCCTTCACGCTCGCGCGGATGCAGGCCCGGGTGCACGCGGCGCGGCTCTGCTGGCTCGACGCGGCGCTGAAGCTCACCCACGGCAAGCCGTTCAAGGCCGAGGCGTCCGTCGCGAAGCTCACCGCCGGCGAGGCCGCGATGGCGAACGCCCGTGACGCCTCGCAGATCTTCGGCGGCTACGGGTTCCTCAACGCCAACCCGGTGGCCCGGCACTACCGCGACTCGAAGATCCTCGAGGTGGGGGAGGGCACCACGGAGGTGCAGCTCATGATCATCGCCCGCGACCTGGGGCTCGCCTCATGAGGGACGAGATCCAGCGGGGCCTCTACTACGACGAGCTCGACGAGGGCGTGCGGTACGTGCACCGTCCGGGCCGTACGCTCACCGAGGCCGACAACACGCTGTTCACCTCGGTGACGATGAACCCGCAGGGGCTGCACCTGGACGCGGCGTGGGCGGCGACGCAGCCGTTCGGCAAGCCGTTGGTGAACTCGATGCTCACGCTCGCCACGCTGGTCGGCCTGAGCGTCGCCCATCTGACCCGCGGCACGATCGTGGCGAACCTGGGCTTCGCGGAGGTCCGCTTCCCTGCGCCGGTGTTCCACGGCGACACCCTCTACGGGGCGACGACGGTGCGCGACCGCCGGCTCTCGGAGTCCCGCCCCGGCACGGGGATCGTCACGCTCGAGCACGTCGGGACCAACCAGGACGACGTCGAGGTCGCCCGGGCGGTGCGCACGGTCATGATGTGGACCCGCCGCGGGCACGAGGAGGAGCGGTGAGCCCGGAACCGTTCGTCCTCGGCCCCGCGCTGCTGTTCTGCCCGGCCGACCGCCCCGACCGTTTCGACAAGGCGGCGCAGCGGGCCGACGCCGTGATCCTCGACCTGGAGGACGGCGTCGACCCGGCGGCACGACCGGCCGCCCGCCGGGCGCTGCAGGAGCACCCGCTCGACCCGGCGCGGACGGTGGTGCGCGTCAACGCCGTCGGGACGCCCGACCACGAGGCCGACCTGGCGGCGCTCGCGGGCACCGCGTACACCACGGTCATGCTGCCGAAGGCGGACGGCCGGTTCGTGGGGCCGCTGCTGCGGGCCGACGGCGCTCCCTACGCCGTGGTCGCCCTGTGCGAGACGGCGGCCGGCGTGCTCGCCGCGCCGGCGCTCGCGATGCGTCCCGACGTGGTGGCCCTCGCATGGGGCGCCGAGGACCTCGTGGCCTCCCTCGGCGGGACGTCCAGCCGCCGTCCCGACGGCACCTACCGCGACGTGGCGCGGCACGCCCGGTCCACCGTCCTGCTGGCGGCCGGCGCGGTCGGCAAGGCCGCGGTCGACGCCGTGCACGTCGACCTCGACGACCTCGACGGGGTGCGCGCCGAGGCCGTCGACGCCGCGGCCTGCGGGTTCACCGCCACGATGTGCGTGCACCCGCGCCACGCGGCCGTGGTCCGCGAGGCCTACACCCCGCCGGCCGAGGAGGTCGAGCGTGCCCGCCGGCTGCTCGAGGGCGCCGGGGTGCCGCCGTCGGGCGGGGCGGCGCGCGTCGAGGGGCAGATGGTCGACGAGCCGCTCCTGCGGCACGCGCGCACGGTGCTCGACCGGGCGGCGCGCAACGACGCTGCCGTGGCGGCCGACGGCGTCCCCACCGAGCGTTAGGGTGCTGTGCGGCGGGCGCCCGGCCCGCCGCGGACGGCAGGGAGGTGCCCGGTGGAGCTGTCCCTGGTGCTCGGCCCGATGAAGTCCGGCAAGTCGCTCGACCTCATCGCGCAGGTCGCCCCGCTGGCGTACTCCCGGCTGAGCTGCGCCGTCGTGCAGTCGGCGCGGCACGTGCGCGACGCCCGGATCGTCTCGCGCACCGGCGCCTCGCTCCCGACGATCAAGCTCGAGACGCTCGAGCCGCTGCTGCACACCACCGAGGACGTCGTCGCGATCGACGAGGTGCACATGTTCACCCCCGCGGACGTCCGCGTCGTCGAGGAGCTGGTGCTGCGCGGCACGCGGGTGCTCGCCTGCGGCATCGACCTGGACCACCGTGGCGAGCTGTTCGCGACGATCCGGGCCCTGCTGGAGCTCGGCCCCACGGACGTGCGCTACCGCCGCGCCGTGTGCGACCGCTGCCAGGACCTGCACGCGGCGTTCACCCAGGTGCTCAGCGGCGGCGTGCCGTTCCTCGAGCCGCTCGGCGCGTCGGAGCCGCTGCCCGACGACGGCACGTTCACCTACGAGGCGCTGTGCCGCCGGTGCTTCGTGCTCCCCGAGACGGCGATCGTCACGGGCTCGCCGGGGGTGCCGCGGGCGTCGGCGCACCCGTAGCGGGACCAGGGGGTCCGGGGGAGGCGGGCGGCACCCAGCCCCCGTCGCTCCGGATGGCGCGTGCGATGCGCCGGCTGGCCTCGCGCAGGTGCCGGGTCTGCGGCGCCGTCAGACGGTCGAGCACCAGCCGCCGGACCGTGCGCACGTGTCCCGGGGTCGCCTCCTCGACCGTGTCCCGTCCCTGGTCGGTGAGGGTCGCCAGCGTGAACCGTCCGTCGGTGGGGTCGGGTGCGCGCCGCATCCATCCCTTGGCCTCGAGGCGCGTGACGGCGCGCGACAGCCGGGACAGCGAGCTGTTCGCGTAGCTCGACAGGACGCTCATCCGCAGGGTGCGGTCGGATGCCTGCGCGAGCGCGTACAGCACCCCGTACTCGAAGTGCGTCAGCTGCGCGTCGCGCTGGAGCTGGGCGTCGAGGGCCGCCGGCAACCACTCCATCACCGTGGCCAGCGCGGCCCAGGTCTCGAGCTCGTCGCCGGTCAGCGGTGTGGTCGGGTCCGCTTCGGTCATGCGTCCAGCGTAGCGGCCGGCAGGCTCCAGTGACTTGCTCAGGAAACTCAAAGCGTCTAGTTTTCACTTGACTGATCAAGTGACTGCCTCGATGGTGGTCGCAGAGGGGGGACGTCGTGGACCTGGAGCTGGTCGGCAAGAGAGCCTTCGTCAGCGGTTCGACGCAGGGCATCGGCTTCGCGATCGCCGAGGCGCTGCTGCAGGAGGGCGCGGCGGTGGTCGTCAACGGCCGGGACGAGCACCGGGTGCGGACGGCGGTCGACCGGCTGACGGAGTCCGTCCCGGAGGCGGACGTCACCGGCATCGCCGCCGACTTCGCCGATCCCGAGCAGGTGCGGGCGCTGCTGACCCGCCTGGGAGCGGTGGACGTCCTGGTGAACAACGTCGGGGTGTTCGACGTCAAGGACTTCCTCGAGATCTCCGACGAGGAGTGGCAGCACTACTTCGACGTCAACGTCATGAGCGCCGTCCGGCTCTCCCGCCACGCGCTCGGGCACATGCTCGGGAACGGGTGGGGGCGCATCATCTTCGTGGCCAGCGAGTCGGGCGTGGACGTCCCGGCCGACATGACCCACTACGGCCTGACCAAGGCGGGCCTCCTCGCGCTGGGCAACGGCCTGGCCAAGACCACGCGGGGCAGCCGCGTCACCGTGAACACCATCGTCGGCGGGCCGACGTACTCCGACGGCGTCGCCCGCGCGGTCGAGCAGCTCGCCCGGGATCAGGGCATGCCCGCCGACGATCTCAAGGAGGCGATCGTGGCCGGCAACCGGACGTCGCTCCTCCAGCGCTTCATCGAGCCGGCCGAGATCGCCACCCTGGCGGTCTACCTGGCCAGCCCCCGTTCCGCCGCCACGAACG
The DNA here is from genome assembly GCF_003003075.1 of Isoptericola halotolerans. Lineage (GTDB taxonomy): Bacteria > Actinomycetota > Actinomycetes > Actinomycetales > Cellulomonadaceae > Isoptericola > Isoptericola halotolerans_A. The sequence continues at coordinate 601,606 of NZ_PVTX01000001.1, forward strand.
GTGCCGCCCTGCGCGCCGACGGCGGAACGCTGACGACGCTGCTCTGAGCCGGCCGGCAGGGCCTGCCGGATCGCCCGTGGACGCACCCGGGCCGGCATCCCGGGTCCGTGGCACGATCATGCCGTGACGACGACGCATCCCGACGAGTCCGGCAACCCGTACCGTGTCCTGGTGCTCACGGGCCGCGGCCGCTACGAGGACCCGTGGCACGACCACGCCGCGACCAGCCACCGCCTCGCGCTCGTGCTCGCCGAGCTCGAGCTCGGCGGCCGGGGGACCGACGTCGTCGTCCGCTCCGTGTTCCCCGACGCCCTGGCCGACCTCGCCGACGTCGACCTGGTCGTCGTCAACGCCGGCACGTCCTGGCCCGGCTTCCTCGAGGCCGGCATCGGGCCCGACGACGACGCGTGGGCGCCGTTCCACGTGGATCTCGAGGCGTGGGCGCGTGACGGCGGGCGGGTCCTGGCCGTGCACCAGTCGGCGAACACCTTCGGCGACGCGCCGGGCTGGGAGGAGGTCCTCGGCGGTCGGTGGGTGTCCGGGACGTCGTACCACCCGCCGTTCGGCCCGGCCACGGTGACGCTGGCGACCGGCGGGCACCCCATCGTGGCCGGGTCCGACGCGACCGTCGAGCTGCTCGACGAGCGGTACTGCGCCCTCCGGGTCGCGAAGTCGACCGAGGTGCTCGGCTGGGTGCCGGACGACGACGGCACGCCCCAGCCCGTGGTCTGGGCGACCGAGGCCCACGGCGGACGCACCGTGTACTGCGGGCTGGGCCACGACGCGCGCGCCTACGACTCGGCGGGCTACGTGCGGCTGCTGCTGCGGGCCGCCACCTGGCTGCTGGCGTAGGCCGCCCCTCGTCCGGGCCTAGGCTGGTGCCATGCGTTCCGCACCGGCCCTCGACGTGCTGCCGGTGCGCGCGCTCCTGGTCGGGAGCACCTCGCTCGCCATGGCCACCGCCGCGCACTCCGCGGCCGGAGGGGGTACGCCCCGCAGCGCCCTGGCCGTCGCGGTGCTCGTGGGATCGGTCCTGCCCGCCGCCGTGGCGCTGGGCCGCGGCGCGCTGACGCTGCCCCGGCTCCTGCCGGTCCTCGGCCTCCTCCAGGTGCTGCTGCACGCCGAGCTGTCCGTGCTGGCCTCGCACGTGCCGCACGCGCCGCACCTTGCGTCCCCCGGCCCGTCGGGCCACGCCGCGCACGGCGCGGCACCGGCACCGGTGGCGGTGCTCGGTGCGGACGCGGTCGGCGTGACGGCGGCCGGTGCCGGGCACGGCGCGGGCGGGGTGCTGATGGTCGCCGCGCACGTCGTGGCGGTCGTGCTGGTCGCCGCCGTGCTCGCGTCCGGCGACCGCGCCGCCCGCTGGGTCGTGACCTGGATGTCGTCGATGACGCTGCTCGTGCGCACCGCCACGCTGCCCGTCGCCCGGCGGCGGCCTGCCGCCGTCGTCGTCGACCGGCTCGTGGGGGCCCGCGCCCTGCGGCGGCTGCTCACAGGAGGCCTGCGGTTCCGCGGCCCGCCGGGAGCGGCCCGTCCCGGTGCCCCGGCGAACCTCGCCCTCGGCGCCGCCTGACCCGCTCCTCGGCACGGGGTGCGGGTCCTTGCCGCCGTACCCTCGATCCACAGGAGCAACCTGCCATGCACACCCTTCTTCGCCGCGCCCTGACCTCCGGGGGCGTGGTCCTGCTCGGCCTCACCGTCGCCGTCGCCGGGGCCGGTGCGGCCTCCGCGCACGTGACCGTCGACCCGAGCGAGGCCGAGGCCGGCGGCTACACGCTGCTGACCTTCCGCGTGCCGAACGAGTCCGACACCGCCTCGACCACCGAGCTCGAGGTGGACCTGCCCACCGACACCCCGTTCGCCCACGTCTCCGTCGAGCCCGTCCCCGGCTGGACGGCCACGGTGACCACGGCGGAGCTCGACGAGCCGGTCAGCGTCCACGGCGCGGAGATCACCGAGGCCGTCGACACCGTCACCTGGACCGCCGACGACGCCGACGCCGCGATCGCCCCGGGCGAGTTCCGCCGGTTCACCGTCTCGGCCGGTCCCGTCCCGGAGGTCGAGAGCATCGTCCTGCCCGCTCACCAGACGTACTCGGACGGCGAGGTCGTCTCCTGGGAGGAGGTCGCCGAGGGCGACGCCGAGCCCTCGCTCCCGGCGCCCGTCCTCGCCGTGACGAGCGCGCAGGCGCCGGCGCAGGAGTCCGCACAGGCGTCCGCACAGGTGTCCGCACAGACGTCCGCCGAGGGATCGGGCGGTGGCGACGCGACGGGCCTGTGGCTGGGAGCCGCCGGCCTGGGGCTCGGTCTCGTGGGCGCCGTGACGGGTGCCGTCGCGCTCTCCCGCACCCGCACCGCCGGCACCTCGCGATGAGCCGCCGCGGACTGGCACGGTCCGCGGCCCTCACCGGCGTGGCCGTCACGCTCCTCGTGACGGCCACGCCGCCGGCGTCGGCCCACAACTACGTGGTGGGCACGGACCCGGAGGAGGGTGCGACGGTGACCGCCGACCTGGACGAGGTCTCGGTGACCTTCAACGACGTGCTGCTCGACATGGGCGGGCAGTCGACCGTCGTGGACGTCACCGGGCCCGACGGCGGGCACTACGCCACCGCCTGCCCGCAGATCTCGGGTGCGGAAGTGTCCGCGCCGGTCGAGCTCGGCGGGCCCGGCGAGTACACCGTGGACTGGCGGGTCGTCTCGGCGGACGGGCACCCCGTCTCGGGCGAGCTCACGTTCGAGTACGCCCCGCCGTCGGGCACGGACCAGGCGCCGGGGGCGGTCGACCCGGCCTGCGGCGCGACGGGCGACGGCCAGGACGGGGCAGGTGCGCCCGCCGGGACGGCAGGTCCCGGCGAGGCCGAGGCGGCGCCGTCGGCCGGGGTGGTCGTCGCGGTCGCGCTCGGTGCCGCGCTGCTGGGTGGCGTCGTCGTGCTCGTCGTCGTCCGGGCGGGTCGCCGCAGCCGTGCCGACCAGGACCCGGGAGTCAGCTCTCCTTGAGCGGCGGGTGACCCTCGGAGGCCTGCACGACGACGAACCCCTGGCCGCTCAGCGCCAGCTGGTAGGCCTCGCCGGAGCCGCGCCCGATGACGGCGCCCAGCTTGGCCGTCTTGCGGACGGAGCTGGCCAGCGAGGTCGACCAGAGGACGGCGGACTGCATGTCCACGAACGTGGGCTCGTCGACGTTCAGCACGACCGGGGTGCCGTAGGCGGTCACCGCGAGCGCCCCGGTGCCGGTGAACGTGGTGTTGAAGAGCCCGCCGGTGAGCATCGACGCGCCCTCGACCCGGTTGATGTCCCAGGACAGCGTGCTCTCGAAGGCCAGGATGTTGTTCCCGCTGACGGTGACGCTCTCGTTCTCCAGGTACAGGACGAACACCTCGTCGGCGTCCTGGGCGAGGAACACGTCCCCGCGCCCGGAGACCTTCATCAGCGACATGCCCTCGCCGGTGAAGGCCTTCTTGAACAGCTTGGTCATGGACCCGCTGCCCTCGTAGGAGAAGTCGACGTCGCCCTGGTAGGCCACCATCGAACCCTGCTTGGCGTAGAAGAACCCGCCGGAGCCCGTCAGGTCGACCTTGAGCATGTCCTTGTTGGCGAGCTGGAAGCTCCCGGGCTCGCCCTCGGGTTCGGTGTGCTGGAACAGGTGTGAGCGCATGGCCCCATCTTGCGGCATCGCGGTCAACACCTCGCGGCGATCGATCAACTTCGCCCGCGCGTGCCGGCACAGCATGGTCGGGTGACCACCTCGACAGGTACCCCGACCCCGACCCCGACGCCGAGCCCGAGCCCGAGCGCGCGAGCGACCTGGACGCCCGTGCTCGCGCTCACCGCCGGCATCACGATGCTGGTCTCCAGCGAGTTCCTGCCCGCCGGCGTGCTGCCCGGGCTGGCCGCCGACCTGGGCGTCACCGAGGGCACGGCGGGCCTGGCGGTGGCGGCCACCGCCGTCGCGGGGTTCCTCACCGCCCCGACCATCGCCGTCGTCCTGCCGCGGGCCGACCGCCGCACGGTGCTGGTCGCCCTGCTGGTGATCGGTGCCGTGGCCAACCTGATCGTCGCGGTCGCCCCGGCGTTCGCCGTGCTGCTCGTCGGGCGGTTGCTGCTGGGCGTGGCCGTCGCCGGCTACTGGGCGTTCGCGTTCGCCGCGGGCATCCGCGCGGTGCCGGGCCGTGCGGCCACCGTCTCGACCACGCTGGCCCTGGGCGTCAGCATCGCGACCATCGCCGGGGTGCCGCTGGGTTCGCTGCTCGGCGACCTGTTCGGGTGGCGGCTCGTGTTCGGTGTCGCCGCGGCGCTCACCGCCGCCAGCGCCGCCGCCGTCTGGTTCGCGATGCCGAGCGTGCCCGCGCAGCCGGGCGCCGGCCTGACGATGCTGCGCCAGGCGCTGACGAACCGGCGGCTCCTGCTCGGCATCGCCTCCCTCCTGGTCGTGGTGCTGGGCAACTTCGCGGCGTACCCCTTCATCCGCCTCGCGATCGAGCGGGTGGACGCCTCGGTCGTCCCCCTGCTGCTGCTCCTGTGGGGGGTGGGCGGGCTGGCCGGCAATCTCGTGGCCGGGTCGTTGTCCCGCCGGCTCCGGCTCGCGACGACGCTCGGGCCGGCGCTGTTCGGGCTGGCCCTGGCGACGCTGGCCGGGGCCGGGTCCCTGTGGGTGGTCGTGCCGGCCGTGATCCTGTGGGGATTCGGGATGAACATGGTCCCCGTGGCCACCCAGCTCTGGGTCACGACGGCGGAGCCGCGGCGCACCGAGTCGGCGCTCGCGCTGCAGGTGACCGCGTTCCAGGCGGCGATCACGCTCGGTGCGGTGCTAGGCGGCCGGCTGCTCGACGGCGCCGGTCTGACGCCGGTGCTCCTGACGGGCGCGGTCCTCGCCATCGTCGGGGCCGCCGGGTTCGCCTGCCTCCGCGGACGACCGGCCTGATCCGGCGCGCCAGCCGCGCGGGGTCGTGCCGTGCACGGCGGTGAAGGCGCGGCTGAACGCGGCGACGGACCCGTAGCCGACGGCGAACGCGACGTGGGTGACCGAGTGGTCGGCGTCGGCGAGGAGCTCGCGTGCCCGGCGCATGCGGGCATCGCGGACGAGCTGCAGGGGTGTGGTGGCCAGCGCCTCGCGGAACCGTTCCCCGAGGGTGGACCGGCTGAGGTGCGCCAGGCCTGCGAGCTCCTGGAGGGTCCACGGGTGGGCCGGGTCGCGCGCGACGGCGGCCACGACCCGGTGCAGCTCGGGTGGCAGGTCGGCCGCGACGTCGACCGGTTCGTCGAGGGAGTCGAGCCACTGCTGGCGCATCGCCGCCGCGAGCAGCTCGCCGTAGCTCGCGGCGAACTGGGTGCCGGCGTGGCACTCCGCGGCCAGGGGGCACAGCTCGACGAGGGCCGCCACCCCGCGGCTCGCGGTGGCGAAGCCCCGGGCGACGAACCGTTCCGGCACGGGCGGTTCGCCGCCCGCCTGCCGCACGGCCGCGAGCGCGACCCGCGCCGGCCGCGTGGCTCTCGTGCGGTAGGCGTGCGCCCGGCCGAGGAAGGCCGCGTCGTGGGTGGCGAGCACCTCGGTGGACTGCCACGACTCGACGGCGAGCTCGCCGTCGAGCACCAGGAGCCACGCGGACGGGCCCGGCAGGTGCACGGCGGCACCGGCAGCCACCGTCTCGATGCGGGACCCGGTGAGCTCCCAGCGGGCGGTCGTGGCGGGTTGCACAGCGGCACGGAACGCCTCGGCCCGTGCGGCGGGCGGTGCGGGCTCCAGGGCGACCATGCCGGGGTCAGCGCCGCCCGGGGCGGGTCTATTCCGGGGGTCGGGGCCGGGCGGCTGTGCTCAGGCCCCGGCGAACCCGGTCTGACGCCACGCCTCGTAGACCGCGATCGAGGCGGCGTTGGTCAGGTTCAGCGAGCGCCGCCCGGCCAGCATCGGGATCCGCAGCTGGTCGGTGACCCGCGGGTGGGTCAGCACGTCGTCCGGCAGCCCGGTGGGCTCGGGTCCGAAGAGCAGCACGTCGCCCGGGGCGTACGTGACCGACGTGTACGGCGTCGTCGCCTGCGTGGTGAACGCGAAGACGCGCGCGTCCGGGAGCGTGTCGAGGACGGCGTCGAGGCTCGGGTGCACGTCCATGACCGCCAGGTCGTGGTAGTCGAGGCCGGCGCGCTTGAGCTTCGTCTCGGACAGGTCGAAGCCGAGCGGTTCGACGAGGTGCAGGCGCGCGCCGGTCACCGCGGCCAGCCGGATGGCGGACCCGGTGTTGCCGGGGATGCGCGGCTCGAAGTACACGATGTGGGCGAACGGGGACGGCTGGTGCACGCCGACGATTCTCCCATCCCGGCCCACCCCGGATCTCGCAGAGCGCGTCCTGGCCGCCGCCCCTAGTGTCGAAAGATGGAACCGATACCTGACCTGATGAAGGCTGTGCAGCTCGTCGGTCACGGCGGGCTCGACCAGCTGGTCTACCGCGACGACGTCCCGACGCCCACGCCGTCGGCGGGCGAGGTCCTGATCGACGTCCACGCCTGCGGCATGAACAACACGGACGTCTGGGTCCGTGAAGGCGCCTACGGCTCCGAGACCGACGCCGCGGAGGTGTCCACGTGGCGGCGCGGCCGGTCCACGCTCGAGTTCCCCCGCATCCAGGGCACCGACACCGTCGGGGTGGTCGTCGCCGTCGGTGACGGGGTCCCGGCCGAGCGGGTCGGCGAGCGCGTGATGGTGGACTTCTCGATCTACAACCGGCCCGAGGGTGACGACTCGTTGGCCGACATCGACTACATCGGCCACGGCCGCGACGGCGGGTACGCCGAGTACGTGGCCGTCCCGGCCGAGAACGCCTACGAGATCACGGCCGACATCTCCGACGCCGAGCTGGCGACCTTCTGCTGCGCGTACCTGACGGCCGAGCAGATGCTGGACCGGTCCCGGCTGGCCGAGGGCGAACGGGTCCTCGTGACGGGGGCCTCCGGCGGGGTCGGGTCGGCGATCGTCCAGCTCGCCCGGGTCCGGGGAGCGGTCCCGTACGCGGTGACCAGCGCCGGCAAGGAGGAGGCCCTCCGGAAGATCGGCGCCGAGGACGTGATCCTGCGCGACGCCGACGACCTGGTCGCCGAGACCGAGCGCGTCGTCGACGGGCCGGTCGACGTCGTGGCCGACCTCGTCGCCGGTCCGATGTTCAACGACCTGCTGCGCATCCTGCGCCCCGAGGGCCGCTACAGCACCGCCGGCGCGATCGGCGGGCCGGTGGTGCAGCTCGACCTGCGCACCATGTACCTCAAGCAGCTCGAGCTGCACGGGTCGTCCCAGGGCACGCGGACGGCGTTCCGCCGGTTGGTGCGCTACATCTCCGACGGCGACATCAAGCCGCTGCTGGACCGTACGTTCCGGCTGTCCGACTTCCACGACGCGCAGCGCACCTTCCTGAGCAAGACCTACATCGGCAAGCTGGTCGTGGTCCCCGACCGGCACTGGGACACCGTGGGAGCACCGCATGCCGCACCGTGAGCGCACGCTGCACCTCATCGACACCCAGTCCGGAGGGGACGTCAGCCGGATCGTCGTCGCCGGCGTCGAGCTCATCCCGGGGACGACCGTGCTGGAGAAGGCGCGCTACCTGGAACGCGAGGGAGACGGCCTGCGGCGGCTGCTGCTCTCGGAGCCGTACGGCGACCCGGCGATGTCCGTGGACCTGATCGTCGAGCCCAGCCACCCGGAGGCGCAGGCCGGCTACATCATCATGGAGGCGATGGGCTACCCGCTGTACTCGGGTTCCAACACCATCTGCACCGCCACGGCCCTGCTGTCCAGCGGGGCGATACCCATGCGGGAGGACGACGGGCTGCAGAGCGTGGTGCTGGAGTCGCCCGCCGGGCTCGCGCGCATCACGGCACGGATCACGGACGGCCGTGTCGCCTCGATCACCACCCAGGGCGAGCCCGCCTACGTCGCCGAGGAAGGGCTGAGCGTCGACGTGCCCCACTACGGCGAGGTGCACTTCGACCTCGTCTGGAGCGGTGCGTACTACGCGATGATCGACGCCGCCGCCCACGGGTTCACCATCAACGCCGAGGAGCAGATCGCGCTGACGGCCTTCGGTGACGCGTTCGTCCGGGCGGCCCGGCCGGGGCTGCTGCAGGAGCATCCCGAGCTGGGCGACGTCGGCCCCCTGCCGTTCGCGCACTTCATGGGACCGGTGCGGGGGGCCGGACCCGGCCACCTGGAGTCGCCGTCCGCGACCTACGTCCACCCCGGTGTGATCTGCCGCAGCCCGACCGGTACCGGCACGTCGGCCCGGCTGGCCCTGATGGCCCAGCGCGGCGAGATCGCCGAGGGCGACGCGCTGGAGACGATCTCCCCGCGCGGCAGCCGGTTCGTGGGCACCGTCCTGGGAGAGGCGACGGTCGGTGCCTACCGTGCGCTGCACTCGACCATCACCGGCTCGGCCCGGCTGCTGGCGCACTCGCAGATCACGGTCGACCTGGACGACCCGCTCGTCGACGCCTCCGACCTGGAGCACGTGCTGGCGGTGCAGGCCGGCGCCTGAGGCCTCGTCAGGTGTAGCACGGCGTGCTACGTTCGTTGCCATGAGCCAGCAGATCAGCCAGCGCGAACTGCGCAACGACAGCGGTCGGATCATGCGCGCACTCGACGAGGGCAAGTCGTTCGTCGTGGCCAGTCATGGTCGCGCTGTGGGTGAGCTGCGGCCGCTGCGCAGGCAGCGGTTCATCCCGGCACAGGCGGCGGTCGAGATGTTCCGCCACGCGCCCGCACTCGACCGTGAAGCGGTGCTCGCTGACCTCGACGCTCACGTCGACCAGGGAATCGAGCCGCGTGCCTGACGGCGTGGAGCGAGGGCTGCTGGACACGTCCGTCGTCCTCGACCTCGAGACGATTCCCGTGCACACGCTGCCCGGCGAGCTGGCGATCTGCGCCGTCACGCTCGCCGAGCTGGCTGCGGCCCCGGCGGCGACGACGGACCCGGCCGAACGGGCGCGACGGCAGGATCGCCTCCAACGCGCCGAGGCAGCCTTCGAGCCGATCCCCTTCGAGCTGGAGGCCGCGCGCGCCTACGGGCAGATCTACGCGGCCGTCGTCGCACGGGGTCGCACGCCCCGACGCCGGCTCGCCGACCTCTTCATCGCCTCCGTGGCAGTTGCCGAAGGGCTGCCGGTCATCACTCGCAACCCCGACGACTTCGCCGGACTCGACGACCTCGTCCAGGTCGTCACGGTCTGAACCGGTCCGCTAGCCTGGCCGCATGACGAGGCGTACCGACTGGTGGTGGCTGCACCTGCAGCCGTGACCTGACGCGCCCCGAGCCCACGAGTCCCGAGCTGCCCGCCGCAGCCCGGGACTCGTCGCGTTCGTGCCGACGTCGGGCCTCGGTGGGCGGCACCCACCGAAGGAGCCGACCGATGACCAGTACGACCGCACCTGTGCCCGAGGCCGACGGCGAGACCGCCTCCGTCCGCGCCGCCCGCGCCCGCAGCGCCGAGATCGAGCAGCGCATCGCCCGCGACCCGAGCATGTTCCGCGTCCTCACCGGGGACCGCCCGACGGGCGCGCTGCACCTGGGCCACTACCTCGGCACCGTCGCCAACCGGGTGCGCCTGCAGGACGCCGGCGTCGACGTGATCGTCGTCGTCGCCGACTACCAGGTCATCACCGACCGCGACGAGACGGGCGACCTGCCCGCCAACGTCCGCGAGGTGGTGCTCGACTACCTCGCGGCGGGCATCGACCCGCGCCGCACCACCGTGTTCGCGCACTCCGCCGTGGCGGCCCTGCACCAGCTCATGCTGCCGTTCCTGTCGCTGGTGACGGTCGCCGAGCTGGAGCGCAACCCCACCGTGAAGGCCGAGTCCGTCGACGCCGCCACCCGGCAGGGCCGGAGCATGTCGGGGCTCCTGCTCACGTACCCGGTCCACCAGGCCGCCGACATCCTCGCGGTGCACGGCAACCTCGTGCCCGTGGGCACCGACCAGCTGCCCCACCTGGAGACGTCCCGCACGGTCGCCCGGCGCTTCAACCAGCGCTACACCGCCGCGCAGCCGTACTTCGCCGAGCCGGAGGCGCTGCTCGCCGACATGCCGACGGTCCTCGGGAACGACGGCGCGAAGATGTCGACGTCGCGCGGCAACGCGCTCGAGCTGCGGGCGGACGAGGACGAGACGGCCGCGTACCTGCGGCGAGCGCGGACCGACTCCCACCGGCACATCACGTTCGAGCCGGGGTCCCGCCCCGAGGTGGCCAGCCTGCTGCGCCTCGGCGCCCACTTCGCGGGGACGACGCCGGAGGCCCTCGCGGACACGATCGGCGCGGACGGCGCCGGGCGGCTCAAGGAGGTCGTCACCGAGGCGGTGGTCGAGGGGCTCCGCCCGATCCGTGCCCGACGGCGGGACCTCGCCGCGGACGGTCGAGCCGTCGTCGGCGAGGTCCTCGCCCGGGGAGCCGCGCGGGCGACCGTGCTCGCCGAGGGCACGCTGGCCGACGTCCGCGAGCTCATGGGCACGGTGTACTCGTGACCGCCTCCGGCACCGAGCGCACCGTCAGCGGAGCCGCGCGGTGAGCCCCGCCAGCTGCTCCCGCAGCGCCGCCGGGGTGCGGTCGCCGAAGGTGTCGAAGAACTCGCCGGTCAGCTCGGCCTCGGCGAGCCATGCCTCCGCGGGCACGTCGAACAGGGCCGCCAGGTCGTCGTCGGACAGGTCGAGCCCGTCGACGTCGAGGGCGCCGGGCGCGGGGAGCAGGCCGACGGGGGAGGGGACGGCCCCTGCATCGGTGCGCACGCCGCGGGAGCGGTCGATCTGCTCGGTGATCCACTTGACCACGCGGGAGTTCTCGCCGAACCCGGGCCAGATGAACGCCCCGTCGGCGTCCTTGCGGAACCAGTTGACCTGGAAGATCTTCGGGCGGGTGGCGGAGGCCAGGCCGGCGCCCACCTCGAGCCAGTGCGACCAGTGGTCGGCCATGTTGTAGCCGCAGAACGGGAGCATGGCGAACGGGTCGCGCCGCAGCTCGCCGACGGCGCCCTCGGCCGCGGCCGTGCGCTCGGAGCTGATGGTGGCTCCCATGAACACGCCGTGCTCCCAGCTCGTGGCCTGGGCGACCAGCGGCACGTTGCTCGCGCGGCGGCCGCCGAAGACGATCGCGTCGACGGGGACCCCGGCGGGGTCCTCCCAGACGTCCGCGATGGACGGGCACTGCGCCGCCGACACCGTGAACCGCGAGTTCGGGTGCGCGGCCGGCCGACCGGCCTCCCCGTCGGCCGGCGTCCAGTCGTCGCCCCGCCAGTCCACGAGGTGCTCCGGCGGCTCCGGGGTGAGGCCCTCCCACCAGACGTCGCCGTCGTCCGTGAGCGCCACGTTCGTGAAGATCACGTCGTGGGTGAGCGTCTCGATCGCCGTCGGGTTGGTCTCGACGCCGGTGCCCGGGGCGACGCCGAAGAACCCGGCCTCGGGGTTGATGGCGCGCAGCGTGCCGTCGGGGCCGGGGCGCATCCAGACGATGTCGTCGCCGATCGTCTCGACCGTCCAGCCGGGCACGGTGGGCTGGAGCATGGCGAGGTTCGTCTTGCCGCAGGCGCTGGGGAACGCGGCGGCCAGGTGGTACTGGCGCTGCTCGGGCGAGGTGATGCGGATGAGCAGCATGTGCTCGGCCAGCCAGCCCTCGTCGCGGGCCATCGCGGAGGCGATGCGCAGCGCGAAGCACTTCTTGCCGAGCAGCGCGTTGCCGCCGTAGCCGGAGCCGTAGGACCAGATCTCCCGCGTCTGCGGGTAGTGGACGATGTACTTGGTCTCGTTGCACGGCCAGGGGACGTCGGCCGTGCGCTCGCCGTGCTCGTCGACGAGCGGGGCGCCCACCGAGTGGACGGCGGGGACCCACTGCTGACCGCCCTCGATGAGGTCGAGGACCTCGCCGGAGACCCGCGTCATCACGTGCATGGAGACGACGACGTAGGGCGAGTCGGTGATCTCGATGCCCACCTGGGAGATCGGTCCGCCCACCGGGCCCATCGAGAAGGGCACCACGTACATCGTGCGGCCCTTCATGGAGCCGGCGAAGACGCCGTCCAGCTCGGAGCGCATCTCGGCCGGGGCGCGCCAGTTGTTCGTGGGGCCGGCGTCAACCTCGCGCTCGGAGCAGATGAAGGTGCGGGACTCGACGCGCGCGACGTCGGACGGGTCGGAGCGGGCGAGGTAGGAACCGGGACGCTTGGTCTCGTCGAGCCGGAGCAGGGTGCCTGCCGCCACCATCTGGTCGATCAGCCGCTGCTTCTCCTCGGCGGACCCGTCGCACCACACCACGTCGTCCGGCTGGGTCAGCTCGGCGATCTCGGCCACCCAGGCGAACGGGTCGCGGTGCGGCGCCGGGGCCGATGCGGCGAGCGGCCGCGGGAAGCCGGCCGCGTCGGTGCGGGCGAGGGTGTCCGGCGCGAGCTCGGCGACCGCGAGGCGCGTCCTGCGGGGATTGGCGGTAAAGGTCATGGTGGCTCCGTCCGTCGTGGTGTCCCGTCGCGGAGGACGAGCTTCCTGTCTCCAGCCTGTCCCGTGACTCCGGGGACTTTCCAGGTCAACGGCCGTGAAGAATCGCTGATCTTCACGTAGCGTGAAGCCATGACCGCGACGACGCCCTCGGAGACCCCGGACCTCATCACGTTGGGCCGCCGCATCCGGCACGCGCGCACCTCCCGGGGGCTGACCCTGGACGCCCTCGGCCGGGCCGTGGACTCCGCGCCCAGCCTGCTGTCGCTGGTGGAGAACGGGCGCCGCGAGCCGCGGCTCTCCCTGCTGCGGGCGATCGCCGAGGCGCTCGACGTCGCGCTCGCCGACCTCCTCGCGGACGAGCCGCCGTCGCGCCGCGCCGAGCTCGAGATCGCGTTGGAGCGCGCGCAGCGCGGGCCCCTGTTCGCGGCGCTCGGGCTGCCGGGGATCAAGCCGAGCCAGAAGCTGCCCGTGCCCGTGCTCGAGCAGCTCGTGGGACTCCACGGCGAGCTGGCCCGCCGTGAGGAGGAGGCGATCGCGACGCCGGAGGAGGCGCGCCGCGCCAACACGATGCTGCGCCACGAGCGCCAGGAGCGCGGCAACCACATGCCGCACATCGAGGAGATCGGCGAGGACATGGCGCGCCGCGCCGGGTACACGGGTGGCGCGCTGACGCACCGCACCGTGGCGCGGATCGCCGAGGACCTGGGGCTGACGATCCTGCACGTGGACGACCTGCCGCGTTCGGCCCGCTCGGTCACCGACTGGAGGAACGGCCGGATCTACCTGCCGCCTGCCTCGATCCCGGGCGGGCACGGACTGCGCTCGCTGGCGCTGCAGGCCGTCGCGCACCGCGTGCTCGGCCACGAACGGCCCCGCTCCTACGCCGAGTTCCTGCGCCAGCGCGTCGAGATCACCTACTTCGCCGCCGCCTGCCTCATCCCCGAGTCGGCCGCGGTGGAGTTCCTGTCGCAGCGCAAGCGTGACAAGGACCTCGCGGTGGAGGACTTCCGCGACGCGTTCGGCGTCACCCACGAGGCGGCCGCGATGCGGCTGACCAACCTCGCCACGGTCCACCTCGGCATCCCGCTCCACTTCCTGCGGGTCGGCGACGACGGTGCGCTGTTCCGCGGCTACGCCAACGACGGGCTGCCGCTGCCGCAGGACGTCACCGGCGCCATCGAGGGCCAGCTCGTGTGCCGCCGGTGGCCCGCGCGCGAGGCCTTCACCCGGCGCGACCGTGCCTCGGAGTCGTATCAGTACACCGACACGCCGGCCGGCACGTTCTGGGACTCCGTGCAGACGGGCACCGCGGCGGACGGGCGCCAGTTCTCCGTCACCGTGGGCGTGCCGTACGCCCACGCCAAGTGGTTCCGCGGCCGGGACACCCAGGTGCGGCGCAGCTCGACCTGCCCCGATCCCGCCTGCTGCCAGCGACCGCCGACCGACCTCACCGAGCGCTGGCAGGCGCACTCGTGGCCGAGCGCGCGCATGCACCAGCAGGTGCTCGCGGCGCTGCCGCGCGGGGTGTTCCCGGGGGTGGACGACACCGACGTCTACCGTTTCCTCGAGCGGCACGCGCCGGCGTCCGACACGGCACCTGTCGACGCTCCCTAGGATCGAGGCGTGACCACGAGCCCCGCCCCCCACGACGGTGCCCGACCCTCGCTGCGCGAGACGGCGTACGAGTCGCTCAAGTCCCGCATCATCGGGCTCGACCTGCATCCCGGTCAGCGGCTCGTCGAACGCGACCTGGCGACCGAGACGGGGGTCTCGCGCGTCCCGCTGCGCGAGGCGCTGCACCAGCTGGAGCGGGAGGGGCTGGTCGTGCTCGTCCCGCGGCAGGGCGCGCTCGTGGCGCCGTTCACCCGTGACGACGTCGAGCACCTGTTCGAGGTGCGCGAGAGCGTCGAGGTGCTGGCCTTCCGGCTGGCCGCGCTGCGGCGTTCCGCGGCGGACCTCGCCGCGATGTCCGCCGCCGTCGACGCCGCCCGGGACGCCCTCGCCCGCCGGGACGACGCCGCGACGGCGGCGGCGAACGCCGGGTTCCACGCCGTGGTGGTCCAGGCGTGCGGCAACCCGCTGCTGCAGTCCATGCTGGCGCCGCTCGACGCCCGGGTGCGGTGGTTGTTCCACCTGACCAAGCGCCGGGACACGCGCGAGCAGTGCGAGGAGCACGCGGCGATGCTCGCGGCGATCGAGGCGCGGGACGCGGACGGCGTGGGCGCGCTCGCGCACGCGCACGTCGCCTCGGGACGGGAACCGAGCCTGGCCCTCGCCGAGACGTGGGCGTCCTCGCCGATCGACCCCGTCGCGGTGACGCGCACGCGCAACCGGGGGCGGCACGGCTCCTGACCCGGGCGCGCTCCTGACTCGGGCGCCGGCCGGACGGTCACGCAGCATTTACGGCCGCTTGATGCGTCGGAAACACTCGGCCAGCAGACTCCTCGATTAGTGGTATACCGCTAACTCGACCAGGAGGACACATGCGCACCAGCCGCCCCACCCCCGTCTCCGGCTCGTCCGACCGCCCCACCCGTCTCCGTGCCGCCGCCGGCGCCCTGATCGTCGGCGGGCTCCTGGCGGCCTGCAGCACCGGCACGGCCGACGCCGACACCGAGGCCGGCGACGACGCGGCCGCCACGGAGGAAGCACTGACGGTCGGGGTGTTCCTGCCGGGCTCCACCTCCGACACCGGGTTCATGGAGTCGGCCTACCTCGGCTACGAGCGCCTCGAGGAAGAGCTCGGTGACGAGGTCGAGCTGTCCTTCGTCGAGGAGGTGGCCTCCGCCGACTACGAGCAGACCCTCGTGCGCTTCGCCAGCTCCTCCGACCTGGTGATCTCCGTGGGTGGCCAGACGGACGCCGACCTGCGCAAGGTCGCCCCGCAGTTCCCCGACGTGAAGTTCGTCGAGATCGGCGGCCCCGCGGACGCCGAGCCCCTCGAGAACCTCGCCTACTACGACCCGCAGCAGGCCGAGGCGGAGTACCTGTCCGGAGCCGTCGCCGCGCTCTCCTCGGAGTCCGGCAAGGTCGGGTTCATCGGCGGCGTCGAGCTGCCCGCCATCGTCAACGCGTCGTCCGCGTTCGCCCGCGGCGCCGAGGCGGCCGTGCCCGGCACCGAGGTCGTCACCCCGCAGTACCTCGGCGACTTCAACGACCCGGCCAAGGCCAAGCAGGCCGCCGCCGCCAACTACGGCGTGGGGGTCGACGTGATCGGCCAGATCGTCAACCTCGGCAAGCAGGGCATCGAGCAGGCCGCGCAGGACGCCGGCGCCGCGATGATCGGCGGCCCGATCCCCGGCGAGTGCGCCGAGGGCAGCCCCTACGTCGGCTACGTCCGCACCGACATCGGCACCGAGGTCGAGCACGCCGTGCACTCCGTGCTCGACGGCACCTGGGAAGCCGCACAGGTGCCGTTCGGCCTGACGTCCGACCTCGGCGGCACCGAGTTCGTGCTGTGCAGCGAGGACCCGGAGACCGTCGCCGCCCTCGACGAGATCACCGCGTCGGTCGCCAGCGGTGAGGTCGCGCCCTACTGACCGGGGCCGACACCAGCACCCCCACGACACCGAGAGGAGCCCCCATGCCGACGACCCTCCCGCCGGCCCCGGCGGCGCACGACGTGCAGGACGGTGCGACGGCTGCGCCCGCCCTCGCACTGCGGAACGTGACCCGGGTCTTCGGCGCCCACACGGCGCTCGACGGCGTCGACCTCGAGATCGCCGGCGGGGAGGTGCACTGCGTGCTCGGCGAGAACGGCGCGGGCAAGTCCACGCTGTGCAACATCGTGTTCGGGTCGATGCCGCCCACGTCCGGGCAGGTGCTCCTGGGCGGGGAACGGTTCGCACCCGCCTCCCCGGCGGACGCGCTCGCCCGCGGCGTGGCGATGGTGCACCAGCACTTCTCGCTGGTGCCGACGCTCACCGTCGAGGAGAACATGCTGCTGGGTCGGGGCGTGCGTCGGCTGCGCCCCGACCGGGCAGGGCTGGCCGCGCGGCTCGCCGCGATCGCCGAGACGCTCGGCCTGCGGGTCGACCTCGACGCGCGGGCCGAGGACCTCAGCGTCGGGGCGCGCCAACGGGTCGAGATCGTCAAGGCGCTGCTCGACGACCCGAGGATCCTGCTGCTCGACGAGCCGACGGCGGTCCTCGGTCCCGAGGAGGTCGACAGCCTGCTGGCCACCTGCCGTCGCGTCGCGGCGGCGGGCACCGCCGTCGTGCTCGTCACCCACAAGCTCGGCGAGGTCATGCGGGTCGGCGACCGCGCCACCGTGCTCCGCGGCGGCCGGGTCGCCGGGAGCGGGCCGCTGGCCCGCGACGACGCTCCGGACCGCCCGGGCGGGCTCGGCGCCGCGGACCTCGTCGGTCTCATGGTCGGCCGAGACGCCTCGAGCCTCGACCCGGTGCTCGCCGCGAGCGTCGGCGTCGTCGGCCAGGGACCCGCACCGCAGGGCAGGCAGGAAGCAGCTCGGACCGCCGACCGGACCGTCGCCCAAACCTCCGTGAGGGACACGACCGACGGCCGGGACGCGGGGACGCCGCCCGTGCTCGTGGTGTCCGGGCTCTGCGTCGACGACGCCGACGGTGCCCGCCGGGTCGACGACGTCGACCTGGCGGTGCGGCCCGGCGAGATCGTCGGCATCGCCGGGGTGGAGGGCAACGGCCAGAGCGAGCTCGTGGCCGCGCTGTCCGGCGCGCTGCGACCGTCGCGAGGGACGGTCCGGCTCGGTGGCACCGACATCACCGGTGCGGGACCGCGCCGCCGCACCGCGCTCGGGCTCGGCGTCGTCCCCGAGGACCGCCACCACGAAGGGGTGGTGACCGGGCTCAGCGTCACCACCAACCTGCTGCTGGGCCGGCTGCGCCGGTTCCGCCGGTTCGGGCTCCTCGACCGCCGGGCGATGCAGGCCTCGGCGGCGGACCTGGCCCGGCGCTTCGACGTGCGCACCGCGAGCCTCGACGCCCCCGTGTCCTCCCTGTCCGGGGGCAACCAGCAGAAGGCCGTCCTCGCGCGCGAGCTCAGCCTCGACCCGCTGCGCTGCGTCGTCGCCGCCCAACCGACCCGGGGCCTCGACCTCGGCGCCGTGGACGACGTCGTGGGGCACCTGCGGGCCGCCGCCTCCGCCGGGGTCGGCGTGCTCGTCGTCTCGAGCGAGCTGTCCGAGCTGCTCGTGCTGTGCGACCGCGTCCACGTCGCCTACCGGGGAGGCCTGCGCGGTCCCGTCCCCACCGATGCACCCGACGCGCGCGACCGCGTCGCCCACCTCATGACGGGAGCTGCGGCATGACCGCCCCGACCTCCGCACCCGGTGCGGCCGCCGACGTCGTCGCCGGCTCGCCCGGCCGTGACGCACCAGCCGACACCGGACGCCCGCCGGGCGCGCAACGTTCCGGCGCCCCCACCACCGCGTGGCGCGACCGCCTGCTGGACGCCCGGCCCGTGCTCGTCCCCGTCGCGGCCGTCCTCGGCGCCCTGGGCGTCAGCACCGGCCTCGCCGCGCTCGCCGGGGCGACCCCCGTCGAGGCCGCGACAGCCCTGTGGGAGGGCATGGTCGGCACCCCGTACGCCATCGGCTCCTCCCTCAACGTCGCCGCCGTCCTGCTGCTCGTCGCCACCGGATTCCTCGTCGCGCACCGGGCCGGCCTGGTGAACGTCGGTGGCGAGGGGCAGATCGCGGTCGGTGCGGTCGCCGCCACCGCCGTCGGCACCACCCTGCCGCCCGCGGTCCCGGCCGCCGTCGCCCTGCCGCTGCTGCTGCTCGCCGCGGCGTTCGGCGGTGCCGCCTGGGCGTCGATCGCGGCGTGGCTCGCCGTCCGGCGGGGGGTCAGCGAGGTCATCACGACCCTGCTGCTGAACTTCGTCGGCGTCGCCGTGCTCGTGCTGTCCATCCACGAGGAGGCGCTGCTGCGCCAGCCCGTCACGAGCTCGGAGACGCTGCCGCAGTCCTCCCCGCTCGTGGACAGCGCCCACCTGCCGTTGCTCGGCCTGCCCGACTCGCCGGCGACGACGGCGGTCGTGCTGGCCCTGGCGGGCGCCGTCGCCGGCTCGCTCGTCCTGCGCCGCACCGCCACCGGTGTCCGGCTCGCCGCCGTCGGGATGTCGCGGCCCGCCGCGCTGCGCCTCGGGCTCCCGGTGGACCGGCTGCGCTTCTCCGCCCTCACCACGGCCGGTGCGGCGTCCGGCGTCGCCGGCGGCGTGCTCGTCGCCTCCGTGCCCTACGTGCTCGACGAAGGGCTCGCCTCCGGCTACGGGTTCTCCGGGCTGGTCGTCGGGCTGCTCGCCCGCGGCTCCTTCACCGCGGCCGTCGGCATCGCCACCGCCCTCGGGTTCCTCGTCTCGGGCGGGATCAACCTCCAGCTCGCGGCGGGCGTCCCGGCGTCGATCACCCAGATCGCCGAGAGCCTCATCATCCTCGGCGTCGCCGGGACCGCGATCTGGACCGTGCGCCGCACGGCCCGCCCCACCCGCACCCGGCCCTGGCGTCCGTGGCGGCGCCCGGCCACCCCCGACCGCACCGGCACGGAGGCCACCTCATGATCCCTACCCTCACGGACCTGCTCGTCGCGTCCGTCGCGCTGGCCGTCCCCGTGCTCGTCGCCGCCAGCGGTGAGCTCGTCGGCGAACGCGCCGGTGTCCTGACCATGAGCGTCGAGGGCATGATGCTCACCGGTGCGTTCGCGTCCGTGGTCGGCGCGACCGCCAGCGGGTCGGCCTTCTACGGGGTCCTGTGCGGCGCCGTCGCCGGTCTGCTCGTCGGGGTGCTGCAAGCCGTCCTGAGCGTCCTGCTCCGCGCCGACCAGATCGTCACCGGTCTCGCCGCCAACGCGCTGGCGCTCGCCGGCACCACCTTCGGTGCGCGGCTCCTGCTGGACCGCGGCACCACCGTCCCCGGCTTCGCCCGGATCGAGATCCCGTTGCTGGCGGACATCCCCGTGCTGGGCCCGGCCCTGTTCCGCCAGACCGGCCTGGCCTACGCGCTCGTCGCCGCCGTCGTCCTGCTGGCGATCGTGACCTCGCGCCGCACCGGCTGGGGCATCGCTGTCGACGCCGTCGGGCAGGACGCCGCCAGCGCGGACCGCTCCGGCGTCCCCGTGCTGCGGGTGCGATTCACCGCGGTGCTCGTCGTCGGGCTGCTGTCCGGCCTGGCCGGGACACAGCTCGCCCTGTCCGAGGTGCACACCTTCACGGACAACATGACGGCCGGGACCGGCTACCTCGCCGTCGTGGCCGTCATCGCGGGCAGCTGGCGTCCCGTCGGCGTCGCCGTCGCGGCCGTCGTGTTCGGCCTGGCCCAGGCGCTGCAGTTCACGCTGCCCGCGCTCGGGGTCGACGTGCCGTTCGCGCTGCTGGTCATGCTCCCGTACGTGCTGGCGCTGCTCGCCGTGGCGGGCTTCGTCAGCCACAGCCGGCCGCCCGCCGGTCTCAACACCGCGTTCGTGCGGCAGGGGCGGCTGGCGTGACGGCGTCCCGCACCGCGTCGCTCGCTGGTCTTCCCGTCACCGCTCGCACCGCCCGCCCCGCCCGCCCCGCCCGCACCGTCCGTCTCCTGGAGGTCCCGTGCCCCTCGTCCTGACCCGTTCCGACCTGATCGGGCTGGTGCAGCCCGCGGAGGTGGTCGACGCCGTCGAGCGGGCCTTCGCCGACCTGTCCGACGGCACGGCCGCGCAGGCCCCGCTCGCCGTCGCAGCGCTCGACGACGCCGCGCACTTCCTGCCGATGACGGCCGTCTCGCGGCGGGCCGGGCTCGCCGGGTCGAAGCTGCTCGCCGACGTCCCGGGCAACCGTGACCGCGGCCTGCCGGCGCAGCGGTCGGTCCTGGTGCTGGTGGACGCCGACGACGGCGGACCCGTGGCGGTGCTCGACGGCGGTCTGCCCACCCGGCTGCGCACCGCGGCGGCGAGCGCGGTCGCGACCCGGTGGCTCGCCCCGCCGTCGGCCCGGGTGCTCGGCCTGGTCGGCGCGGGTGGCCTCGCGCTGGAGCACGTCAGTGCGCTGGCCACGGTGCGGCCGCTGGAGCAGGTGCTCTTCTGGACGCGCTCCGACGCCACCGCGGCGACGTTCGCGGAGCGGACGGCGGCCCGTCACCCCGAGATCAAGGTGACGCGCGTGGGGTCGCCCGAGAGCGCCGTCGGGTCCGCCGACGTCGTGTGCACGCTGACGCCGTCGCGCGAGCCGGTGGTGCACGGGGAGTGGTTCCACCCGGGGATGCACGTCAACGTCGTGGGCGCGCCCCCGCGCCCGGACCACCGGGAGGTCGACGGCGCGGCGATGGCACGCTCGCGGGTCGTGGTGGACTCGGTGTCCACCGCCCTGGGGGAGTCCGGCGACGTGCTGCTGGCGATCGCGGACGGCGCCGTCGACGCCGCGGCCTGCCGGACGGAGCTCGGCGACGTGGTCACCGGGCGGGCATCCGGTCGCCGGGCGGCCGCGGAGATCACGGTGTTCAACTCGGTCGGCCTCGGGCTGCTGGACGTGGCCGTCGGGCGGTTGCTGCTCGACGCGGCCCGAGCCGCGGGCCGCGGTCTGACCGTCGACCTGTCGGCATGAGCGTGCCGACGTCCGCGGCGGACCGCGAGCACCTGGCCGAGGCCCTGCGGATCGCCCGGGAGACGCTCGCCGACGGCAACAAGCCGTTCGGCGCGGTGCTCGTGGCGGCCGACGGCCGGGTGCTCGCGACGGGTCGCAACACGGCGGCGCAGACCGGGGACCCGACCTCGCACGCCGAGCTCGACGCCGTGCGTGCGGTGGCCCCGGCCGATCGCGGGGCCGTCGTCGGCGCGACGATGTTCGCTTCCGGTGAGCCGTGCCCGATGTGCGCCGCGGCGCTCGTGTGGTCCGGCGTCGCCCGGATCGTCTTCGGCACCGCCGCGGCGGACATCCGTGCCGTGACTCCGGGGCCACCCGGGTTCCGGTTGCGCTGCGCCGAGGTGGTCGCGTCGTCCGACGCCACGATCGAGGTGGTCGGCCCGGCGCTGGGCGACGAGGGTCTGCAACCCTTTCGCGAGCTCCCCGCGAGGTAGTGCACCACCCGCCGAGGTAGTGCTCCGCGCGCCGAGGTAGTGCACGGCACGCCGAGGTAGTGCACCGCCCGCCGAGGTAGTGCACGGCACGCCGAGGTAGTGCACCACCCGCCGAGGTAGTCGACTGGTCCGCGAGGTAGTTGAGGCACGCGCGTGCCGGCCGTCGACGCCGCTACGTCGTCGTGCCGTGCTCCCAGGCATCGAGGCGCACCGTCCACGGCCAGGGCAGGGCCGCCTGCAGCGCCTCGCGCAGCCGCTCGCCCTCGGCGCGGTGCTCCGTCGCCACGGCGTCGTCGTCCCAGCCGTCGACCGGGTCGTAGTGCCCCTGGAACGTCGTCGCCCAGGCGTGGAGCCGGTTCCGGAGGTCGGCACCGAGTCCGGCCACGATGCGCGGCGGAACGTCCCACAGCGGCCGGTCGCAGGCGTACTCGTTCATCAGCCGAGCCTCGTACGGCGGCCGCGGCGCGGGCGTCGCGGCCGGGCCGTCGTCGGAGAACCTGGCGCGGACGGTGGGCGTACGGTCGACGTCCGCCGACCGCTTGTCGCCCGGGAAGTACAGCTGGCCGGACAGCGGGGCGTAGGCGAACCAGCCGGGTGACCGGTCCGTCTTCTCGCGCTCGGTGAGCGGACCGCCGCGGGCGTCGAGGCGGTCCAGCAGCGTCGCGAACACGTCGCCGGCGCGCAGGCCGTCGTGCTCGAACTCGTTGGTGACCCAGGCACGGGCGTTGCCGACGCGGTCGGCGGTGTCGAGGGACAGTCCGGCGTCGACGAACATGTCGTCGTGGTACACCGCCGCCTCGAGCGGGACCTCGTTCGCGGCCAGCACGTCGAGGTCGTAGAGGTCCCGCCAGTCGTCGCGGGCCGCGAGCGCCTCCGCAGCGGCCCGGAACGGACGCAGCGCGGCGACCTGGTCGAACATCCAGGGGTAGATCATCTCGCCCGTGAACAGCAACGGCCGGGCGTCGACGGCGAAGTCGGGGTCGCCGTCCCGCACCCGCTGCGCCGCCCACGCCGTCGGGCCGGTCGCGGCCTGGGCGTAGATCGACTCGTGCAGCACGGCGTACAGCGGGTTGGTCGCGAACCCGGTGGCGGCCTCCACCTCGGCGAGGAAGGTGTCGGTGAGCGTGTCGTCGGCGCCCGGTGCCGACGGGTCGTCGAACGCCTCGTCGACGATCCAGTGCACCCGCTCGAAACCCGGGCCCATCCCGAACGCCATGCCGAGCGTCTGGAAGCGCTCGACGCTCAGCAGGTCCCCGCCCGGCAGGCGCACGTCGCCGACGGCGATCCGGTCGGCGATCCGGGCGATGCGCCCGACGTCGTCCGGGTAGCGCTCGCGGTAGAGCGCGTTCTTGGCGACGACGCGCTCCTGCGTGCGTCCGTAGACCTCGTCCGCGCTCGCGGACAGGCCTGCCAGCCCGCCGGTGACGTACGACGCCGCGACGCCCTCGGGTGCGAGCGACAGGTACGTCAGGGTCAGGAATCCGCCGTAGGACTGCCCCAGCGTGGACCAGCGCCGCGCGCCGTAGACCTCGTGGCGGACGTGCTCGGCGTCGAGCACGATCGAGTCCGCACGGAAGTGGCTCAGGTACTCGGCCTGGGCCGCGCCGTCGCCGAGCCGCTGCAGCGCGCCCGCCCGGACCGCCGTCGACCGCCCCGTGCCCCGCTGGTCGAGCAGCACCACCCGGAACCGCTTCAAGGCCTCGCCGAGCCAGCCGTCCGGGCCGGTGGGCCGCGGGCCCTTGCCGCCCGGTCCGCCCTGGAGGAACACCAGCAGCGGCAGGTCCTCGCCGCGACGCCGGGGTGCGACCACCTCGCGCACGAACAGCGAGAGCGTGCGGTCGTCGTCGGGCGCGGACCAGTCGAGGGGGACCGTGAGGGTCCGGTCGGTGACGTGCGCGCCGGGGATCGTGTACTCGGAGGTCGAGGTGAGGCTCACCGCACCACCCTAGGTCGCCGTCACGCCGGTGGACGCCATCCGAGGATGCTCTCGAGCCCCTTCGCGGCCCGCGGCATCGCCCACCGGCCTACCGTGCGCAGGCCAAGGTCGCGCAGGCCCACGGCCACGGGCGAGCGCCACCGGGTGACGGCGCCGACGCGCGCGGAGGTGCGCGCGATCCTGCGGGTCCGGTCGCGGCGCTGGTCGGTGTAGGACGCCAGGGCAGCCTCGACCCGGTCGGGTCCCGCGGCGTCCACCGTGGCGGCCAGCACCACCGCGTCCTCGATCGCCTGGGCGCCGCCCTGCCCCAGGTTCGGGGTCATGGCGTGCGCCGCGTCCCCGACGAACGCCACGCGCCCGACGTCGTAGCGCGGCAGAGGGGTCCGCAGCCACCGCAGGTCGTGGTGCAGGACCTGCCCCGGCTCCAGGGCGCCGAGCAGCTGGTCGAGCGGGTCGTGCCACCCGGCGAACCGCCGGCGCAGCTCCGCGGCCTCGTCGTGCGAGCGGGTGCCCGGCGGCGCGGTGGCCGTGAGGTACCCGTAGACCCGCCCGTCGGCGAGCGGCATGAGGCCGACGACGGCGCCGCGCCCCCAGGTCTCCGCCAGCTCGACGGGGGCGGGCTCGGCGCTGACGAACCGCCACGCGGTCACGCCGGTGTACGCGGGGCCGGGATGGTCCGGGAAGAGCACCGCACGCATGGGGGAGTCGATGCCGTCCGCGGCGACGACGAGGTCGGCGTGCCAGGTGTGGTCACGGGTCGTGACCGTCGCGGTCTCGGTCGGGCCGCCGGCGACCACCCCGGTGACCTCGGCCCCGAGGCGGAGGGCCGCGCCCGGGAGCTCGTCGGTGAGCAGCGACACGAGCTGCGCGCGGTGCAGGAGCACGGTCGACCCGGCCCCTGCCATGGTGGTGTCACCGCGGACCAGCCAGGCGCCGTCGGGCCGGCGGATGCCGACCGCGCCCTGCAGGGACGCCAGCCCGTGCACGCGGTCCCCGGCCCCGACGGCCTCGAGCGCCCGCAGGGCGTTGGGGGCGAGCGCGATCCCCGCACCGACCGGCTCGAGCGATGCGGCCCGCTCGAGCACGCTCACGTCCCAGCCGCGGCGCCGCAGAGCGACCGCGGCGGTGAGGCCACCGATGCCGGCGCCGACGACGACGGCGCTCCTCGTCGTTGTCATGGTCCGATCATCGGGCACGGGCGGCGTGGGGTCGACGCCCGGTCGTGCGACCTTCGTGCCACGGTCGAGGGGACGCCGAGCGCGGCGTCCCCTCGACCGGTCGTGCTACTCGCCGGAGTCCTCGTCCACCCAGTCGAAGGTCTTCGTGACGGCCTTCTTCCACTGCCGGTAGAGGCGCTCGCGCTCGTCCTCGGGCATGGACGGGGTCCAGCGCTTGCCCTCGACCCAGTTCTCGGTGACGTCGGACTCGCCCTGCCAGAACCCGACCGCGATGCCGGCCGCGTAGGCGGCGCCCAGCGCCGTCGTCTCGGCGACCTCGGGGCGGACGACGTCGACGCCGAGCTGGTCGGCCTGGAACTGCATGAGCAGCTCGTTGGCCACCATGCCGCCGTCGACCTTGAGCTCGGTGAGGTCCACCCCCGAGTCCGCGTTCATCGCGTCCATGACCTCGCGGGTCTGGTACGCCGTGGCCTCGAGGGCCGCGCGGGCGATGTGGTTGCGGTCGACGTACCGGGTCAGGCCGACCAGCGCGCCGCGGGCGTCCGGGCGCCAGTACGGGGCGAACAGGCCGGAGAACGCCGGCACGAAGTACGCGCCGCCGTTGTTCTCGACCTTGCGCGCGTAGTACTCGACGTCCGGAGCGTCGGAGAACAGCCCGAGGTTGTCCCGGAGCCACTGGACCAGGGACCCGGTCACCGCGATGGACCCCTCGAGGGCGTAGACGGCGTCGGCGTCACCGATCTTGTAGCAGACCGTGGTGAGCAGCCCGTTCTCCGACGGCACCTTCTCGGTACCGGTGTTGAGCAGCATGAAGTTGCCGGTGCCGTACGTGTTCTTGGCGGTGCCGACCTCGAAGCACGCCTGCCCGAAGGTGGCGGCCTGCTGGTCGCCGAGGATGCCGGCGATCGGCACGCCGGGCACCATCCCGCGCGGACGGCCCCGGCCGTACACCTCGGACGAGGAGCGGATCTCGGGCAGCATCGACAGCGGGATGCCCATGTCGGCAGCGATGTCCTCACGCCAGCTCAGGGTGTCGAGGTCCATGAGCATGGTGCGCGAGGCGTTGGTGACGTCGGTGACGTGCACGCCGCCTTCGGTCCCGCCCGTCATGTTCCACAGCACCCACGTGTCGGTGTTGCCGAACAGCAGGTCCCCGCGCTCCGCGGCCTCGCGCGCCCCGTCGACGTTGTCGAGGATCCACTTGATCTTGGGCCCGGAGAAGTAGGTCGCCAGCGGCAGGCCGACGACCGACTTGTACTTGTCGGGGCCCTCGTCGCCGCCGAGCTCGTCGACGATCGCCTGGGTGCGGGTGTCCTGCCAGACGATCGCGTTGTACACCGGCTTGCCGGTGTTCTTGTCCCACACGACGGCGGTCTCGCGCTGGTTGGTGATGCCGACGGCCGCGAGGTCCTCGTGGGAGATGTTGCCGCGGGTCAGGGCCAGGCCCACGACCTCACGGACGTTGTTCCAGATCTGCTCGGCGTTGTGCTCCACCCAGCCGGCCCGGGGGAAGATCTGGTCGTGCTCGATCTGGCCCGTCGAGACGCTGCGGCCCGAGTGGTCGAAGATGATGGCACGCGAGCTCGTCGTGCCCTGGTCGATGGCGAGGACGTAGTCCGCCATGGTGTGCTCCTTTGCTTGACGTGTTCAGGGGAAGAGGCTGCGCGGCGGGTCAGCCGAAGGCCACCGCGGGGGCGAGCAGGCCACCGAGGACGCCGCCGACGATCGGGCCGAGGACGGGGACCCAGGAGTACCCCCAGTCGCTGGACCCCTTGCCCTTGATGGGCAGCAGGGCGTGCGCGATCCGCGGGCCGAGGTCACGTGCCGGGTTGATGGCGTACCCGGTGGGGCCACCGAGGCTGGCGCCGATGCCGACCACGATGAGGGCCACGGCGAGCGGTCCCATGTCACCCGGCCAGTTGCCGAACGACAGCACGAGGAAGACGAGGAAGAACGTGCCGACCACCTCGGTCACGAAGTTCCACCCGTAGGAGCGGATCTCCGGCCCGGTCGAGAAGACCGCGAGCTTGGTGGCGGGCGGCGCCTCCTCGTCGAAGTGCTTCTTGTAGGCGAGGAACGCCACGGCGGACCCGACGGCGGCGCCGGCCATCTGGGCCGAGATGTAGATGAACCCGTTCGCCGCGTTGACCGGGATGCCGGGGCCGAACTCGGAGGCGCCGCTGGCCCAGATCCCGAAGGTCACCGCCGGGTTGATGTGGGCACCGGAGCTGAAGGCCACGAACACACCGGCGAACACCGCGAGGCCCCAGCCGAAGTTGATCAGCAGCCAGCCACCGTTGAACCCCTTGGTCTTGGGCAGGATGACGTTGGCGACGACGCCGGCACCACCCAGCAGCAGGATCATCGTGCCGAGGAACTCGGTGATGAAGAGCTCACCTGACGACATTGTCGTACTCACCTTCTGTCGGACTTCGTTGTCGTGGCCCCGGCGGCGCCGGGGCCGTACGAGTGGGTGGAGAGGCCGCGCCGTGGCGGGCGGCCGGTCAGCTGCCGCGCAGCGGCTGCATGGGAGCCACGTCGGGAGCCTGGGCCCGTGCCTGCTCGGCGGACCCGTCGTCCGGCTGCCGCGCGGCGTCGTCCTCGGCGTCGGCGCGGGCCCGGTACGCCTCGATCTCGGCCTGCTTCTGCTCCTCGTCCCAGCCGAGCAGCGGTGCGACGATCTCGGCGATCTCGTCGAGGGCGGCCCGGCCCTTGTCGGCCACCTCGTAGACGAGGCGCGTGCGGCGCAGGAGCAGGTCCTCGAGGTGCAGGGCGCCCTCGTGGCTGACGGCGTAGTGGATCTCCGCGCGCAGGTACGCCGGGGCGTGCTCCAGCGGCCGGGCGAGCGACAGGTCCTCCTCGCAGAGGGTGACCAGCTCGCGCAGCGCCGAGCCGTAGCGGTGCAGCAGGTGGTCGAGCATCGCGGGGCTCCAGCGGTAGCGCTGCGACCAGGCCCGCGCCTGCCGTCGCACCGCGGAGAGCCCGACGGCCCCGACCAGGGGGATCTGGTGCGTGACCGACGGCAGCGCGTGCGCCCGCTGGCCGATCGCGAAGTCGACCGCGTCCTTGGCCATCACCCGGTAGGTGGTGAGCTTGCCGCCCGCGATGACGGTCAGGCCGGGGGCGGGGGACGCCACCGTGTGCTCACGGGACACCTTGGAGGAGCCGGTGCCCTCCTTGGTCCCGGGCTGCAGCAGGGGCCGCAGGCCGGCGTACGTGCCGATGATGTCCTCCCGGGTCAGCGGGTGGGCCAGCACGGCGTTCGCGTGGTCCAGCACGTAGTCGATGTCGGCGGCGGTGGCCACGGGGTGCACGGGGTCCTGCTCCCACGGCGTGTCGGTGGTGCCGATGATCCAGTAGCGCGACCACGGGATGATGAACAGCACCGACTTCTCGGTCTGCAGGATCAGACCCACCGTGCCCTTGATGCGCTCGCGCGGCACCACGATGTGGATGCCCTTGGAGGCGAGCACCCGCAGGCCGCCCTCGTCGCCGGCGAGCGCCTCGGTGTCCTCCGTCCACACGCCGGTCGCGTTGATCACGTGCCGGGCGCGGACGCTGATCTCGCGGCCCGTCTCCAGGTCGACGACGACGGCGCCGTTGACGGCGCCGGTGCCGCTCTTGGTCAGGGCCACCACCTGGGTGCGCGACGCGGCGTGGGCGCCGTAGTCGACGGCGGTGCGCACGAGCGTGCTCACGAGGCGCGAGTCGTCCACGGACGCGTCCCAGTACTGCACGGCGCCGATGGCGGCCTCGTGCGCCAGGTCGGGGAACTTCTGGGCGATCTGCCGGCGGCCGAGGTGGCGGTGGAGCGGCATGGCCCGGCGACCGGGCGCGATCGCGGCCAGGGTGTCGTAGAGGGCGATGCCGGCGCCGACGTAGGCCCGCTCCCACACCCGGTGCTCGAGGGGGTAGAGGAACGGCACGGGCTTGACCAGGTGCGGAGCGATCTGCTTGAGGAGGAGGTCGCGCTCGGTCAGGGCCTCGTGGACCAGCGAGAAGTCGAGCATCTGGAGGTAGCGCAGGCCGCCGTGGACGAGCTTGCTGGACCAGCTGGAGGTGCCGGCCGACCAGTCCTGCGCCTCGACGATCGCGGTGGACAGCCCGCGGGTGACGGCGTCCAGGGCGATGCCGGCGCCGGTGACGCCTCCGCCCACGACGAGCACGTCGAGCTCGGTGGCGGGTTCCTGCGAGCTCTCCAGGGCTGCCAGGGCCCGGGTGCGTGACTCTGCGGTGAGGCGGGAGGCCATCGGTCGTGCTCCTCTCGGTGGGGACGACACCAGAGCAGCACTGCGGGAACGTTCTCGCAACCTGGGTGCACGAACGTGCAAAAAGAAGGTTCCTGCGTCACCCTGGGAAGGTGACGGTCACCCGGGAACGCGACATGGTCATGGCCGCGACCATGTACTACCTCCAGGACATGAAGATGGAGTCGATCGCGCGGCACCTGCGCACGTCGCGGTCGACGGTGTCGCGGCTCCTCAAGCGCGCGCGGGACACCGGCGTCGTCGAGATCACGCTGCGCCCCGCCCACTCCCGGGCCCCCGGGCTCGGGCGCGAGCTGGTCTCGCGGTACGGCATCGAGGCGTACGTGGTGCCCGTGGCGGACTCGGCCGACGACGCCGAGCGGCTCGGCCAGGTCGCCCGCACCGCCGCGCGGCTCGTCTCGCGCTGGTACGACTCCGACATGGTGCTCGGCGTCGCCTGGGGTACGACCCTGGGGGCGGTGGCCCAGCACCTCACGCACAAGGCGACCCGCGGCTCCTCGGTGGTGCAGCTCAACGGCGCGGCCAACACCCGGACCTCCGGCGTGAGCTACGCGGGCGGCCTGATCGACCAGATCGGAGCGGCTTTCGAGGCCAACGTGCACCACTTCCCGGTACCGGCGTTCTTCGACTACGCCGAGACCCGCGCCGCCATGTGGCGCGAGCGGTCCGTGCGTCGCGTCCTCGACTTCCAGTCCCGCACGGACCTGGCCGTGTTCTCGGTCGGGGCGCTCACCGGGGTGCCGTCCCACGTGTACTCGGCGGGCTACCTGGACCCCGAGGACGTCGCCACGCTCGACCGCGCCGGGGTGGCCGGGGACGTGTGCACCGTGTTCCTGCGGCCCGACGGCACCTACCGCGACATCGCGATCAACGCGCGGGCGACCGGGCCGACGCCGGACCAGCTGCGCCGGATCCCGCGCCGGCTCTGCGTCGTGGCCGGGGACAACAAGGTGGGTCCGCTGCGGGCGGCGCTCGCGGCCGGCGTCGTGACCGACCTGGTGATCGACGAGATGACGGCCGTGCGGCTCGCCGACGCCGAGGGCATGCCCTGAACATTCGTGCGTGGCGGTCATAGGGTGGGCGCGTGCCCGAGAGCTTCGCGGTCCGCCCCGCACTGCCCGCCGACGTCCGCGACGTGCGCCGGCTGGTCGAGCCGTACGCCACCGAGCGGATCCTGCTCGCCAAGGAGATGGTCGGCTACTACGAGGCGGTCCAGGAGTTCGTCGTCGCCGACGGCGGGCCCGACCACGGGGTCATCGGCTGCGGCGCGCTGCACGTCATGTGGGAGGACGTCGCCGAGATCCGGACGCTGGCCGTCGACCCGTCCTGGACGGGACGCGGGGTCGGGCACGCGCTCGTCACCGAGCTCGTCGGACGGGCCCGCGCGATGGGCCTGCGCCGGCTGTTCTGCCTGACGTTCGAGGTGGGGTTCTTCGCCGCGCACGGCTTCCAGGAGATCCAGGGGACCCCGGTCTCGCACGAGGTCTACGCCGAGCTGTTGCGCTCCCACGACGACGGCGTCGCCGAGTTCCTCGACCTGGCCCGCGTGAAGCCGAACACTCTGGGCAACACCCGGATGCTGCTCGAGCTCTAGGGAATCATGCCGGCAGCAGGTAGCGCCCGGCGTCGTCGGTCTCCGCCAGGCCGTCCTCGACGAGCCCGGCCAGGCAGCGGTCGAGCTGCCCGGCCGGTCCGGCGTCGGCCAGCAGCGCCCGGGGCACGGGAGCGTCAGCGCCCCGCAGCGCCGCCATGACGCGGCCCCGCACCTGCCGGTCGGTGCCCTCCCAGGCCTGGGTCCGCCGTCGGGCAGCGTGCTCGTCGGCCGGGAACCCCGCGAGCCGCCAGGCGCACACCGCCCGCAGCGGGCACGCGTCGCAGCGCGGGGACCGCGCGGTGCAGACGAGCGCGCCGAGCTCCATCGAGGCGGCGGCCCAGGCGGCAGCCGCGGCGTCGTCATCGGGCACCAGGGAGGCCGCGAGGGCGCGCTCGGCCGCCGTGTACGACGGCGCGGGCAGCGCGACGCCGGTGACGGCCCGGGCCTGGACCCGGCGCACGTTCGTGTCCACGACGACGGACCGCCGCCCGAACGCGAACGCCCGCACCGCGCCGGCGGTGTACTCGCCGACGCCGGGCAGCGCGCGCAGCGACTCCTCGTCGGCGGGGACCTCGCCGTCGTGCCGCTCGACGACCGCCCGGGCGCAGTCCGCGAGACGCAGCGCACGGCGCGGGTAGCCGAGCCGGCCCCAGGCGCGCAGCACCTCCGCCGTGGGTGCGGCGGCGAGGTCCGCCGGGGTCGGCCAGCGCTGCATCCACGCGCGCCACACCGGCTCGACCCGGACCACGGGCGTCTGCTGCAGCATGACCTCGGAGACCAGCACGCCCCACGGCGTCCGGTCGGCGGCGCGCCACGGGAGGTCCCGGGCGGCGTCCTCGTACCACGCGGTGACCCGCTCGACCAGCTCCTGCACGGCAGCCATTGTGCCTGGTCCGCACCGGTGCCCGGGCACGCCGCCGACCCGGCGCGGCTGCGTGTCCCGGTACCCCGGACGACGTACCGTGGCGCCGGGAAGAGATGTCCAGGAGGCGGGGCGCAGTGGCGGCAGCGAAGGACCGGGGTCGAGCGGGCTCCTCCCGCGGGGGAGGGGCGTCGTCCTCGTCGCGGGCTTCGTCGTCGTCGCGTTCCTCGCAGCGCACGACGGCGGCCCGCGGGTCGGCGGGTTCGGCCTCGGCCGCACGCCAGCAGGGCGCCAGGAAGCCCGCGGCCTCGCAGCCCGCCGCAAAGAAGTCGGCCG
Source organism: Isoptericola halotolerans (assembly GCF_003003075.1). Classification (GTDB taxonomy): domain Bacteria; phylum Actinomycetota; class Actinomycetes; order Actinomycetales; family Cellulomonadaceae; genus Isoptericola; species Isoptericola halotolerans_A. The sequence goes on from NZ_PVTX01000001.1 coordinate 633,261, forward strand.
CCACCAGCAAGCCCAGCACCAGCAAGACCACCGCCAAGAAGCCCGCACCGAAGAAGTCCGCGCCCACGAAGCCGGCCCCGAAGAAGTCCGCGCCGAGCAAGCCCGCGGCGAAGAAGCCGGCCCCGAAGGCGTCGTCCGGGCAGCGGTCGGGAGGCCGGCAGCAGCCCCGGACGTCCACGGGCTCGCGCAAGGCGGCACCGCAGGGGGGTGCGCGGCGGTCGTCGGCCGGTCGCTCGACCGGAGGTTCCTCCGCCCGCACGGTGACCACGAACGGTCTCGTCGCCCCCGGCTCCACGCCGCGCCCCCGGCAGCGGCCGGCACCTCGCCAGGCACCGCAGCGGCGGCCGAGGAAGCCGACGGCGGCCCAGCTCCGCCGTCGGCGCTCGCTGCGCAACGGCGCGCTCCTGGTGCTGCTCTGCGCCGGGCTCCTCGTCGGGCTGGGAACGGCCGCCGGCTACGGCATCGGCCGGGCGGTCGACGGCGTGCGCGACCTGTGGCCCGACCCGCGCCCGGACCTCACCGCGGACAAGGCGGCACCGCCTGAGCCGCTCAACCTCTCCGGGCCCGCCGACACCTGCACCGCGAGCGCCGTCGCCCTGGACCTCTCCGCGGGGGCGACCACGCTGGCCGACGGGGACGTCGTGCCGTTGACGCTGCGCGTGACCAACGAGGGCCGCATGCCGTGCCTGCTGGACGGCCGCTCCTCCAGCATGCAGGTGGTGGTGAGCGACGCCGAGGGGGAGCGGGTGTGGTCCTCCGCCGACTGCGGTGGTGGTGGCGGTGCCGACCTGCTGCTGGGGGTCGGTGACCCCTGGGACACGACGGTCCGCTGGAGCGGCTCGACGTCCGCTCCCGGGTGCGAGGGCAAGCGCGAGCGCGTGCCGGCCGGCGACTACACGGCCGAGATCGTCCTGGGCGACGTCCCCGAGGCGGCCGGGGAGCCGGTGACGCTGACGGTGGCGGAGCCGCCCGCGGAGGAACCTGCTCCCGAGGCGTCCGGGAAGGCGGACGAGCAGGCCGACGAGCCGACGGACGAGCAGGCCGACGGGCCGGCGGACGAGAAGAAGACCGAGAAGAAGGCCGACGAGACGGACCCGGCGGCCGAGGACCACGAGAAGAAGGACTGAGTCCTACACGTACCGCTCGAGGATGCTCGACTCCGCGAGGCGGGACAGGCCCTCGCGCACCGCGCGGGCCCGCTGGTCCCCGACGCCGTCGACGCCCATGAGGTCCTCCGCGCTCGCCGCGAGGAGCTTCTGCAGCCCGCCGAAGTGGGCGACCAGCCGGTCGATGATCGACGTCGGCAGGCGGGGCACCTTGGACAGCAGCCGGTACCCGTGCGGCGCGACCGCGGCGTCGAGCGCGACACCGCCACCGGGCAGGGCGAGGACGCGGGCGATCTGGGACAGGTCGAGCAGCTGCGCCGAGTCGAGCGCGGCCAGGTCCGCGTGGACGTCCTGGATGCTGCGGCCCGAGCGGTCCACGTCCACGTAGTCGCGCACGACGAAGTCCCGGTCGGCACCGATGCCGCCGAGCAGCTCGTCGAGCTGCAGGGCGAGGAGGCGGCCGTCGGTGCCGAGCTCGACGACGTAGCCGTCGATCTCGTCGGAGATCCGGCGGACCATCTCCAGGCGCTGCACCACGGCGCAGACGTCGCGGATCGTGACCAGGTCCTCGATCTCCAGCGCGGACAGGGTCCCGGAGACCTCGTCGAGCTGGGAGCGGTACCGCTCCAGCGTGGCGAGGGCCTGGTTGGCGCGGCCCAGGATCGTGTCCGAGTCCTCGAGGACGTGCCGCATCCCGCCGATGTAGATGGCGACGATGCGCATCGACTGGCTCACCGAGACGATCGGCAGGCCGGTCTGCTTGGCCACCCGTTCCGCGGTGCGGTGACGCGTGCCGGACTCGCTGGTCTCGATCGTCGGGTCCGGCAGGAGCTGCACCGCGGCACGGCGGATGCGGGTGGCGTCACGGTCGAGCACCACGGCGCCGTCCATCTTCGACAGCTCGCGCAGGCGGGTCGCCGAGAACTCGACGTCGAGCTCGAACCCGCCGGAGCAGATCTCCTCGACCGTCTTGTCCAGCCCGAGGACGATCAGCGCACCGGTGCGGCCCCGCAGGATCCGTTCCAGGCCGTCGCGCAGCTCGGTGCCGGGGGCGACGGCGGCGAGGGTCTCCCGCAGCAGGGCGTCGGGGTGCGCGTTGGAGGGAGCCACCTGGGCATTCTACGACGGATGGTCCCCGCGGCGCGGGGCCGTCCGCGCCGCGTCCCCCTGGGCCGCGAGCTCCACGGCCTCGGCGATGTGCCGGGCCTCGGCCAGGCGGAGCCCGGCCGGCGCCTTGGCGGCCGTACCGGCGGGGACGACGGCCCGGGTGAACCCGAGGCGTGCGGCCTCGGTGAGGCGGCGCTCCAGCCCGGTGACGGGGCGGATGTCACCGGCGAGACCGACCTCGCCGAGCGCGACGGTGCCCGCGGGCAGCGCGTCGCCGGTCCGGGCCGAGACGATGGCCAGGGCGGTGGCCAGGTCGGCGGCGGGCTCGGTGACCCGGGCGCCGCCGATGGTGGAGGCGTACACGTCGGAGTCGGCCAGCCGCAGGCCGGCGTGCCGGTGCAGCACGGCGAGGATCATGGCGAGCCGCTGCGACTCCACGCCGCTGGTGGCGCGGCGCGGGTTGGCCAGCGGTGAGGGCGCCACGAGCGACTGGATCTCCAGCGCGAGCGGGCGCCGGCCTTCCAACGTCACCGTGACGCAGGTGCCGGGGACGCCCGCGCCCAGGTGGGACAGGAACAACCCGCTCGGGTCGCTCAGCCCCACGATCCCGGACTCCGAGAGGTCGAAGCAGCCGACCTCGTCCGTGGGGCCGAACCGGTTCTTCACCGCGCGCACCATCCGGAGCCGCGAGTGCCGGTCGCCCTCGAACTGGCACACCACGTCGACCAGGTGCTCGAGGGTGCGCGGACCGGCGACGGTGCCGTCCTTCGTGACGTGGCCGACCAGGAGGACGGGCACCTGCCGTGCCTTCGCGGCGGCGATGAGGGCACCCGCGACCTCGCGCACCTGGCTGACGCCGCCCGGCGCCCCGTCGACCTCCGCGGACGCGATCGTCTGCACCGAGTCGACGACCAGCAGCGCAGGGTCCGCCGCCTCCAGGTGCCCGAGCACCGTCGCGAGGTCCGTCTCCGCCGCCAGCAGCAGGGTGTCGGCCAGCGCGCCGATCCGCTCGGCGCGCAGCCGCACCTGACCGGCCGATTCCTCGCCCGTCACGTAGAGCACCGGACGCGCCACGCCGTCCGCCCCCCGAGCCGCGTTCGAGGCGACGGAGAGCAGCAGCGTCGACTTGCCCACACCGGGCTCCCCGGCGAGCAGCACGACCGCTCCCGGGACGAGCCCGCCGCCGAGGACCCGGTCCAGCTCCTCCACACCCGTCGGGGTGGCACGGGCCGCGTCGACGTCGATCTCCGCGATCGGCCGGGCGGCCGAGCGCACCGGGTTGACCGCCGTCGTGCGCGGACCCGCCGAGGCCGGGCCCTCCTCGGCGACCGTGCCCCACTCCTGGCACTCGCCGCAGCGACCGACCCACTTCGCGGTGGTCCATCCGCACGCGCTGCAGCGGAAGGCCGGACGGGAGGACTTCGAGGCGCGCGTGCGCGCAGAGGTCGTGGAGCTCACGGACGTCACGCTAGGCGCCGCTACCGACACCGGGCGGCACCAGGCCGTAGGCTGCTGCGCGACGCCGCCGTCGGCAGCGCCGGAGGTGGCGGGAGCAACCAGGAGGACGTCGATGGTCGACCAGAGGCCCGGGTACATGTCCCCGGGATTCCGGACCCCGGGGGACAAGGTGCATCAGAGGAGCTCGCGGGCCGCCGCCGTCCGCCGCCGCAAGATCGGACTGGTCGTCGCGCTGGTGGTGATCGCCGCCGTCGCCGTCGTGACCGCGTTCGTGTGGCCCGGTTTCGCCCGCCAGGAGGCGGAGCCGCTGCCGGACGTCACCGTCACGGCCGCCCCGCCCACCCCGACGGCCGAGCCCGCCGACCTGCCCGAGGACGCCACCGAGCTCCTGTCCTCCATGCCGGGCTCCGTGCTGCAGCTCGTGCGTCTCGAGGCCGCCGAGGACACCGGGTTCGAGGAGGACACGGAGGCGGTCGAGGCGTGGGGCCTCACCTACGGCGACGGGTCCGACGGCGGCGCGGAGGTCGCGTTCCGGGTCGGGCAGTGGGCCGACGCCGACGCCGCCGGCGAGGTGCACGGTGCGCTCCTGGAGGCCGCGGGGGACACCACCGCCGAGGGCGACGTGACGGTCGGCGGCGAGGTCGTGGGCACGTACGCCGTGACCCCCGGCGAGCAGCCCGGCACGTCCGTCGTCACCTGGCGCAACGACACGGTCGTCCTCCAGGCGCGCGGTCCGGAGCAGCTCGTCCAGGACTTCTACCAGGCCTTCCCGCTGTGACAGGAGAGCACATGACCACGCAGATCGCCGGAACCAGGGTCGCGTTCCTCGGCACCGGCACCATGGCCGAGGCCGTCCTCGCGGGAGCCCTCGGCTCCGGGCTGGCGCCGTCCGACGTCGTCGCCACCGCCCGGCGGCCCGAGCGTGGCGCCGAGCTCGCCGAGCGGTACGGGGTGACCACGACGGCGGACAACGCCGAGGCCGTCACCGGGGCGCGCGTCGTCGTGGTCGGCGTCAAGCCGAAGGACGTCGCCGCGATGCTCGACGCCGTGGCGGGAGCCCTGGAGCCGGACGCCGTCGTCGTGAGCGTCGCCGTCGGGCTGCCGCTGTCGCTCTACGCGCGTCACCTGCCCGCGGGGCAGCCGGTGGTGCGGACCATGCCGAACACGCCCGCGCAGGTGGGTGCCGGGGTGACCGCCGTCGTCGCGGGCCCGACGACGGCGGAGGCGGACGTCGCGCTCGTCGAGGCGCTGCTCGCCGGCACCGGCGAGACCGTGCGGATCGCCGAGAAGGAGATCGACGCGTTCGGGGCGCTCGCCGGGTCGGGGCCCGCGTACGTGTTCTACGTCGTCGACGCGATGGCCGAGGCCGGGGTGCTCATGGGCCTGCCGCGCGACGTCGCGCGGCGGCTGGCCGTGCAGACCGTGCTCGGCTCCGGCCGGCTCCTCGCCGAGACGGGTGAGCACCCGGCGATCCTGCGCGAGAAGGTCTCCTCGCCCGGCGGCACCACCGTCCAGGCGCTCAAGCGGCTGGACGACGGCGGGGTGCGGTCCGCGTTCCTCAACGCCCTGGAGGCGGCGCGCGACCGGTCCCGCGAGCTGGCCGCCGAGCTCGGCTGAGGCGGGTCCCCGTGACCGATGACGACGCCCCCCGGCGCGGGCGGCGCCCGGCCGGTCAGGAGACGCGTGCCCAGGTGCTCGACGCGGCCCGGGCGGAGTTCCTCGAGCGCGGCTACGACGCGGTCTCGGTGCGGGGGGTCGCGCGGCGGGCGGGCGTGGACCCGGGCACGGTGCGGCACTGGTTCGCCGGCAAGCGGGAGCTGCTGACGGCCACGCTGGGCATCGCGCCCGTCGACCCGGCCGCGATGGTCCACCAGGTGCTGGCCGGACCGGTCGAGGGGCTGGGGGAGCGGCTGGTCCGGGGCGTGCTGGGGCTCTGGGACGGCGACGAGGGAGCGACGGTGCGGCTCGTGCTGCCGGCCGTGATGGCCGACCCGGGGCTGCGCGGCCTGCTGCCGGGCTTCCTGGGGGCGGAGGTCCTGGGCCCCATCGTCGAACGGCTCGGGGTGGCGGACGCCCGCCGGCGCAGCTCCCTGGTCGCCTCCCAGGTCGCCGGCCTGCTCCTCACGCGCTACCTGGTGCCGATCGACCCGCTCGCGTCGATGCCGGCGGACGAGGTCGCGCGCCTGGTCGGGCCGAACGTGCAGCGCTACCTCGCCGGGGATCTGGCCTGACCTCTTGCGCCGGCGGGCCGGCAGGAGCAGAATTCACCACATGGAGAAAAACTGGACCGGGCCGGCGCTGCGGACGCGCGGACTGGTCGTGGAGCGCGGCGGGCGCACGGTCGTCGACGGCCTCGACCTGGAGGTCCCCGCCGGGCAGGTGATCGGCCTCCTCGGCCCCTCCGGCTCCGGCAAGACCACGCTCATGCGTGCCCTCGTCGGCGTCCAGGACCACGTCGCGGGCGAGGTGACCGTGCTCGGCGAGCCCGCCGGGACCGCGGCGCTGCGACGGCGCGTCGGGTACGTGACGCAGGCCGCGTCCGTCTACACCGACCTCACCGTCGCCCAGAACCTGCGGTACTTCGCGCGGTTGTCCGGGCTGCCGCCGTCGGACGCTGAGGCCGCCGTCGCGGGGGCCGTCGCCACCGTGGACCTGGGCGGGCACGAGAGGCAGGTCGTCGGGACGCTGTCCGGCGGGGAGCGGTCCCGCGTGTCCCTCGCCGCCGCGCTGGTGGGCGACCCCGACGTGCTCGTCCTCGACGAGCCGACCGTCGGCCTCGACCCCGTGCTGCGCCGCGACCTGTGGGCCACGTTCCGCACGCTCGCCGCCGAGGGCCGCACCCTGCTGGTCTCCAGCCACGTCATGGACGAGGCCACGCAGTGCGACCGCCTGCTGCTCCTGCGCGACGGTGCGCTCGTCGCCGACACCACGCCGGACGAGCTCCTCGCCACCACGGGGGCACCCGACGCCGAGCGCGCGTTCCTCGTGCTCATCGACCGTGCGACCCAGGAGGCCCGATGATGCTCACCACCGCCGGGCGCGTGCTCGGTCAGCTGCGCGGCGACCGCCGCACCGTCGCGCTGATCCTCGTGCTGCCGTGCCTCCTGCTCGGGCTGATCGCCTGGATGTTCGAGGGCACGCCCGTGCTCGACCAGTTCGGGCCGCTGCTCGTCGGGATCTTCCCCCTCATCGTCATGTTCCTGGTCACGAGCGTCGCCACGCTGCGCGAACGGCAGTCCGGCACGCTGGAACGGCTCATGACCACGCCGGTGCGCAAGGGCGACCTCGTCGGCGGCTACGCGCTGGCGTTCGGCGGCCTCGCGCTCCTGCAGGCGCTCGTCGTGGTCGGCTTCGCGCTGCTCGTCGGGATGGACGTCGCCGGACCGCTCTGGCTGGTCGTGGTGGTCGCGCTGCTCAACGCGGTCCTGGGATGCTGCCTCGGCCTCGCCGCGTCCGCGCTCGCCCGCACCGAGTTCCAGGCCGTGCAGCTGATGCCCGCGACCATCTTCCCGCAGCTCATCGTGTGCGGGCTGCTCATGCCGCGCGACGAGATGCCCGAGGTGCTCGAGTGGATCTCGCGAGCCTTCCCGCTGACCTACGCGGTCGACGCCATGCAGCAGATCGCCGTGGGCGCCGAGTGGGCGGACGTCGCCGGGTCCGTCGGGGTGACGGCCGCCTTCATCGTGGGCGCCGTCGTGCTGGGCATCGTCACGCTGCGCCGTCGGACGCCGTGAGCCTCCCGCGCGGCGCCGCGGCGGGCAGGCCGCCGCGGCGCCGCCGGGCCGACGGCGTCAGGACCGCGCCGAGAACCGTTCCAGCAGGTCCGCGTGCCCGGAGCAGACCAGCAGGTCGTTGGCGCTGACGCGCGTCTCCGGGGTCGCGTAGGTGAAGTCGATGCCCGGGGACTTCACGCCGATGACCGTGACGCCGTACTTCTTGCGGATGTCCGACTGCGCCAGCGTGAAGCCCTGCATCTCGCGCGGGGGGCGCATCTTGACGATCGTGAACCCGTCCTCGACCTCGATGTAGTCGAGCATCTTGCCGCTCACCAGGTGCGCCACGCGCGAGCCCGCGTCCGACTCCGGGAAGACGACGTGGTGCGCGCCGATGCGCGTCAGGATGCGGCCGTGCTCCGCCGACACCGCCTTGGCCCAGATCTGCGGCGTGCCGAGGTCCACGAGGTTGCCCGTGATGAGCACCGACGCCTCCAGCTGGGTCCCCACGCCCACCACCACGACGCCGAAGTCCCGTGCGCCGAGCTGCTCGAGGGCCTCCGGGTTGGAGGCGTCCGCCTCCACGACCGGGAGCCGCCCGGACCACTGGGCCACCAGGCGGTCGTCGCTCTCCACCGCCAGGACGTCCTGGCCGAGCCGGTCGAGCGTCGTCGCGATGGACGAGCCGAACCGGCCGAGCCCGATGACGAGCACGCCGGCATCTCGCTCCGATGCCTTCTTGTCTGCCACGGTTTCCTCTCTCGTTCCCGTCACCCGGTCGCCCCGACCGGTCTCACCCGATCCTGCTGTCGGGTGAGCCTGCGGCTCCGCTGCGGGCGGTGCCTCGTGCCTCGGACCCACCCTCCGCTGCACCTCCGTCTCACCCGATCACGGGGCGCTCCTCGGGGAAGCGTACGACGCGCCGTCGGTCCCGCAGGGCGATCGCGCCGAGCACGGAGATCGTCCCCACACGACCGAGGTACATGAGTGCGCACAGGACGTACTTCCCGGCGTCGGGCAGGTCGCCGGTGATCCCGGTGGACAGGCCCACGGTGGCGAACGCCGAGATCACCTCGAACAGCACCTCCGACAGCGAGAAGTCCGTGATGCGCAGCAGCGCGATGCAGGCGCCCAGCACCATCGTGGCGCCGATGAACACCACGGCGATGGACAGCCGGAGCGTGTCGCGCGGGATGCGTCGGCCGAAGACGTCGATGTCCCGGTCGCCGCGGGCCTCGGCGAGGATCGCCAGGAGCATGACGGCCAGGGTGGTCACCTTGATGCCGCCGGCCGTCGACGCCGACCCGCCGCCCACGAACATCAGGGCGTCGGTGACCAGCCACGTCTCCGGGTTCATCGCGCCGGTGTCGACCGTGCTGAAGCCGCCGGAGCGCGGCATGATCGAGGCGAACGACGCGGACAGCAGCTTGGTCGCCAGGTCCTGGCCGCCGAGGGTGCGGGGGTTGGCCCACTCCATCGCCCCGATGATCACGAACCCCGCCGCGAACAGGGCGACGCTCGTGGTCACGGTGAGCTTCGTGTGCAGCGTCAGGTGGCGGTACCAGCGCCGGCCGTACCGGCGAGCCTGCAGGACGTTCGCCATGACCGGGAAGCCCAGCGCCCCGACGAAGACGCCCAGCCCGATCGGCACGACGACGAGCCAGTCGGACGTGTACACCGAGAGACCCTCGGTGGTCGGGACGAAGCCCGCGTTGTTGAACGCCGAGATGCCGTAGAAGACCGCGTGCCACAGCGCCGAGCCGAAGCTCTCGCCCAGCGCGAGGAACCGGGGGAGCAGGACCAGGGCGACCGTCGCCTCGATCGTCACCGACACCACGATGATGAGCCGGATGAGGTAGCCGACCTCGCCCAGGCTGCTGGTGCGCACCTTCGCCTCGGACGCCGTGAGCAGCTTCTGGGTCAGCCCGATGCGCCGCGAGACCGCCATGCCGAGCAGCGAGGCGAGCGTCATGACGCCGAGCCCGCCGATCTTGATGCCGACGAGGATCACCGCGTGGCCGTAGTCGGACCAGTAGCTGCCGGTGTCGACGACGACCAGCCCGGTGACGCAGACGGCGGACACCGCGGTGAACAGCGCGTCGACGAACCGCGCGCCGTCACCGGACGCCGTGGCCCACGGGGGCAGCAGCAGGATGGTGAAGAGCGCGATGACGGCACCGAACACGGTCATCGCGAGGCGCGCCGGGTACTCCCGCGCGGTGCGGTCCACCCACTCGCGCACCGTCGCACCGCGATCGCGCCACCTCGTCGCCACCGACCGGATCCTCCGTCGTCTCAACCGCCAGTCGTCGGGCCCAGCCTGCCACGGGTTCCGCTACGGTGACGGGATGTCCGTCGCCCGGCTGCTGTGGAGCCCCGAGCTCCTGACCTACGACTTCGGGCCCGGGCACCCGATGGCGCCCGCCCGGCTCGACCTCACCTTCCGGCTCGCCGACGCGTTCGGTCTGTTCGACGAACCCTCCCTCGAGGTCGTGCGCATCCCGCCGAGCACCGACGACCTCGTGCGCACGGTGCACGACGGCGACTACGTGGCGGCGGTCCGGCGTGCGGACCGCACGGGCGAGCCCGACCTGGTGCGCGGGCTCGGCACCGAGGACAACCCGGTCTTCGCCGGTATGCACGAGGCGGCCTCGCGACTCGTCAGCGCGTCGGTCGCCGCCGCCGAGGCGACGTGGACGGGTGCGGCGGAGCACGCCGTCAACATCGCGGGCGGGATGCACCACGCACGGCGTGCGGCCGCCTCCGGCTTCTGCCTCTACAACGACGCCGCGGCCGCGGTGCAGCGGTTGCTCGACCTGGGCGCCCGGCGGGTCGCCTACGTCGACCTGGACGCCCATCACGGCGACGGCGTCGAGTCGATCTTCTGGGACGACCCCCGGGTCCTGACGGTCTCCGTGCACCAGGACGGTCGCTCCCTCTTCCCGGGCACGGGCAACCCCGCGGACACCGGAGGCACGGCGGCCGACTGCACCGCGGTGAACGTCGCCCTGCCGCCCCGCACCGACTCGGCGCGCTGGCTGCGTGCCGTCGACGCCATCCTGCCGCTCGTGCTGCGGGAGTTCCGGCCGGATGCGATCGTGTCCCAGCACGGCACCGACGCCCACGGCAACGACCCGATGGCCGACCTGAACGTGGGGATCGACGCACAGCTGACGGCGGCGTCGTGGGTGCACGACCTCGCGCACGAGCTCTGCGAGGGGCGGTGGGTCGCACTCGGCGGCGGAGGGTACGCCGTCGTCGACGTGGTGCCGCTGGTGTGGACCGCGCTGGTGGCCCTGGCCGCCCACGTGCCGCTCGCCCCGGCGACCCCGCTGCCCGAGGTCTGGCGCACGGCGGCGGAGGAGATGTCAGGGCTGACCCCCGCGAGGGCGCTCGGCAAGGCCCCGGTGGTCTGGCGGCCGTGGAGCGAGGGGTACGACCCGTCCGACGCCGTGGACCGCGCCGTCCTGGCGACCCGGCGGCACGTCTTCCCCGGGCTGGGCCTGGACCCGTTCCTCGACTGAGCCGGGCGTGCGGCCGCGGCGGCGATTCGGGGCACGCGTCCGTGTCGGGTACTCTGGGAGACGGACTTTTTCGCGTTGGTCGGCAGTGCTTGGTCCCGGGAGTCTTCCAGGGAACAGGATCGTCGGGACCAACCGGCCTCCACCACCGATCAGCATTGTGAGGACCTCATGGGCTCCGTCATCAAGAAGCGCCGCAAGCGTATGGCGAAGAAGAAGCACCGCAAGCTGCTTCGCAAGACGCGTCACCAGCGTCGCAACAAGAAGTGACGCTCGGCCCGTCTGACGACGGGCCGCACGCACCGAGCCCGGACCTCGCCAGAGGTGCCGGGCTCCTTGCGTCCTGCGGGCGGTCTCGGCCGGCCGGCTCAGTACCGCCGGAGCCGCTTGCGCACGCTGCGCTGGGCGGCGCGCAGCACGAGGCCGAGCACCCAGGCCGCACCCGCCCGCGACGCCGTGCGCACGCCGCGTCCGGCCGCGCGCTGACCCCGGCCCCGGAACTCACGGATCGGCCAGCCGACCTCCTTCGCGTGCCGGCGTAGCCGCGCGTCGGGGTTGATGGGGCAGGGGTGGCCCACCGACCGCATCATCGGCAGGTCGTTGAGCGAGTCGCCGTACGCGTAGGAGGACTCCAGGTCGAGTCCTTCGCGCTCGGCGAGCTCCCGCACGGCCGCCCCCTTGGCCTCGCCGTGCATGAGGTCGCCCACCAGCGCGCCGGTGTAGTAGCCGTCGGAGTGCTCGGCGATCGTGCCCAGGCAGCCCGTCGCCCCGAGCCGGCGCGCGATGAGTCCGCCGATCTCCACGGGCGTCGCCGTGACCAGCCAGACCTCGTCGCCTGCCGCCAGGTGCTCGTCCAGGAGGCGCTTGGTCCCGGGGAAGATGCGCAGCTCCAGGACCGTGTCGTACACCTCCTCGCCCACGGCGGTGATCTCCGCGACGGACCGTCCGGCGATGAGGGACAGCGCCCGCGACCGGACCGTCTCGATCTGGGACCGCGACTCGCCGAACACCAGATACTTCGCCTGGATCCAGGCGAAGCGCAGCAGGTCGGAGGTGCCGAAGAACTTCCGCTGGTACAAGGCCCTGGCCAGGTGGAACGCGCTGGCGCCGCGGATGATCGTGTTGTCGACGTCGAAGAACGCTGCCGCCGTCGGTCCGGCCGGGGGTGCAGCATGAGACGACATGCCGCCCACTGTAGTAGCGCCGATACGCTGTGCTCGTGAGCAGGCCTGCGATCCGACCAGACGCGACGTCCAGGGTCGTCGTGTACAGCAGGGCGGACTGCCACCTGTGCGACGAGGCACGGGCGGTGGTCGCCGCGGTGTGCGCGGAGGCGGGGGAGACCTGGCAGGAGATCGACATCGATGCCGAGCCCGCTCTGGTGGAGCGGTACGGCGAGTACGTGCCCGTCGTCGAGGTGGACGGCGTGCAGCAGGGGTTCTGGCGGGTGGACGCGGCACGGTTGGCGCGTCGGCTCGCACGGCCCCCGGGAGGGAAGAAGAAGACGTGATCGAGATCGGTGAGGTGACGGTGCCCGCGGCGACGGTGGCGCGGCTTCCGTTCTACCTGCGTGCACTGCGCGACCTGACGCGCGAGGGTGTGGCGACGACGTCGTCGTCCGACCTGGCGGAACGGTCCGGCGTCGGCTCCGCGCAGCTCCGCAAGGACCTGTCCTACCTGGGGTCGTTCGGCACCCGGGGCGTGGGGTACGAGGTCGAGTCCCTGTCGTCGTACATCGCCGCCGCGCTGGGCCTCGGCTCGGAGCACCGGCTGGCGATCGTGGGCGTCGGGAACCTGGGCCACGCGCTGGCCAACTACTCGGGCTACGCGGCGCGCGGGTTCCAGGTGGTGGCGCTGCTCGACGCCGACCCCGCCGTCGTCGGCGGCCGGGCGGCCGGGATCGAGGTCGAGCACGTCGACCACCTGGAGCGGATCATCGTGGAGCGGCACGTCTCGATGGTGGTGCTGGCGACGCCCGGACCGCCCGCCCAGGGGATCGCCGAGCGGGTCGTGTCGGCGGGCGTGCGCGAGATCCTGTCGTTCGCCCCGGTGGCGCTGCACCTGCCCGACGACGTGGTGGTGCGCAGCGTGGACGTGGCGGGGGAGCTGCAGATCCTGGCGTTCCACGCGGCGGCGCGCCACGCCAACGGTGTCGCGGCACCCGGCGCGGACGTCCCGGCGTCCTGACCCGGCCGCAGGGCCCTATCGCGCACGCCGAGGTAGTGCCGCGCACGCCCAGGTAGTGCCGCGCACGCCGAGGTAGTGCCGCGCACGCCGAGGTAGTAGCTACCAGCGCGAGGTAGTAGCTGCCAGCGCGAGGTAGCAGCGCTCGGGCCGCGGTCGTGGGGACGACGGCGCCCCGACGCCGGGCGCACGGCCTGGCGTCGGGGCGCACCGCCCCACGGCGGGATCAGTTCTGCGAGATCGCCGACACGTCGAGCGCGATCTTCACCTTGTCGCCCACGAGGAAGCCGCCGGTCTCCAGCGTGGCGTTCCAGGTGAGGTCGAAGTCCCGGCGGGAGATCTCGAGCTCGGACTCGAAGCCGGCGCGGTCGTTGCCGAACGGGTCCTTGGCGGTGCCGGCGAACTCGGTGGGCAGGTCGACGGTCTTGGTCACACCGTTGATGGTCAGGTCACCGGTGATCACGTAGGCGTCGCCGTCCACGGAGATGTTCTTGGACGCGAAGGACCAGACGGGCTTCTCCTCGGCGTGCCAGAAGTCGGCGCTCTTGAGGTGGCCGTCGCGGTTCTCGTCGCCGGTGTTCACCGACGCGGCGTCGAGCTCGGCGGACACCGAGGTGGAGTCGAGGTCGTCACCCACGGTGATGGTGCCCGTGGTGATGCCGATGGTGCCGCGGACCTTCGAGATGCCCGCGTGGCGGACGGTGAAGGACGCGGTGGAGTGCGCGGCGTCGATGACGTAGGTGCCGGTGGTCAGGCCCGTGGGCAGCGGCGTAGCCATGGAAGTGCTCCTCGTGTTGGCGGTTCCGAACGTGGTGCGGACGCAGGAGGCGGGACCGCCGTCGGCGATCCTGACTCCATCGGAATGCATGAACCGGGGTGGTGCGCGGACTATTCCCCGGCCCCGCGGCACGCGTCGACCGGCGGCGTGAGGCTGGTCACGGCATGGCTGTGGCGCTGCTGGGGAGCACCTGAGGACGCTCCCGATCTGGGACACTGGGGGCCATGGCCACCACCACCGTCCATCTCCTGCGGCACGGCGAGGTCCACAACCCCGACGGCATCCTGTACGGACGCATCGCCGGGTACCGCCTGTCCGAGCTCGGCCAGCGGATGGCCCGGCGCGTCGCCGACCACCTGTCCGAGGGTGACCGGGACGTCGTCGCCGTCGTCGCGAGCCCGCTGCAGCGCGCCCAGGAGACGGCCGCGCCCGTGGCCACCGCGTTCGGCCTCGAGCTCGCCACCGACGACCGGCTCATCGAGGCCGGCAACAGCTTCGAGGGCACCTCGATCGGCAAGCACCCCGGCCAGCTCGCGCACCCGCGGTACTGGACCCGGCTGTGGAACCCGCTGCGGCCGTCGTGGGGGGAGAGCTACGCCGACCAGGTCGTCCGGATGCGTGCCGCCGTCGACGACGCGCGCCGCGCCCACCTCGGCCACGAGGTCGTGCTCGTCAGCCACCAGCTGCCCGTCTGGGCGACCCGGCGGTCGTTCGAGGGACGCACCCTGGCGCACGACCCGCGCCGGCGCGAGTGCGCCCTCGCGTCCCTGACCTCCCTGACCTTCGACGACGACCGGTTCGTCTCGCTGCACTACACCGAGCCCGCCGGCGCCCTGCTGGCCGGTGCCGACCCGGTGCCGGGCGCCTGATGGCACGCCGTCCCGCCACCCGCCGGGCTGCAGCGACCACCGTCCTGGTCGCCACGGCCGGGCTGCTCGCCGGCTGCGGCGCGGCCGACTCCGGCGCGAGCGACGTCGTCGGCCAGGGCTTCGTCTCCGGCGATGGCTCCGTGCAGCAGTGGGAGCCGGGCGAGCGCGGCGACGCCGTCGTGGTCGAGGGCACGTCCTTCGAGGGCGACGAGGTCTCCACCGCCGACTGGAGCGGCGACGTCGTCGTGCTCAACACCTGGTACGCGGGCTGCGCCCCCTGCCGCGCCGAGGCCCCCGACCTCGTGGCGCTCGCGAACGACCGCGCGGACGACGGCGTGCACCTGCTCGGCATCAACACCGAGGACGACGCCGGCACCGCCCTGGCGTTCCAGCGCACCTTCGAGGTGCCGTACCCGTCGATCGAGGACCGCAGCGGCCAGGTCGTGGCCGGGCTCTCCGGCGTCGTGCCGCTGCAGGCCGTGCCGTCCACCGTGGTGCTCGACGGCGAGGGCAGGGTGGCCGCGCGGGTCGTCGGCCAGGTCGCGGGCTCCACGCTGGAGGGCATCGTCGACGACGTGCTCGCGGACGGGAGCGCCTGAGGTGGGTGAGGCCTTCGCCACCACGGCCGTGAGCGGCTCGCTGCTGCTCGCGGTCCTGGTCGCGCTGCTCGCCGGCCTGGTGTCGTTCGCCTCGCCGTGCGTCCTGCCGCTCGTGCCCGGCTACGTGGGCTACGTCGGAGGCCTGGCCGCGGCCCACGCGGGCCCGGCCGGCACGGCGCCCGGGGGCACGGCGCCCGGGGGCACGGCGTCCGGGACGACGACGGCGGCGCCGGCGCGCGCACCCGGCCGGGGCCGCGTCGTGGCCGGGGTGGCCCTGTTCGTGCTGGGGTTCACGGTGGTGTTCGTGGCCCTCATGGCGGCCGCCGGAGCCGTGGGCTCGTACCTGGTGCGGTACGAGGACGTGCTCGTCCGGGTGCTGGGCCTCGTCGTGATCCTCATGGGCGTGGCGTTCCTGGGCGGTATCGGGTTCCTGCAGCGCGAGCGCCGGCTGCACGTCAGCCCGCGGGCCGGCCTGTGGGGTGCGCCGCTGCTGGGCGTCGTCTTCGGTCTCGGCTGGACCCCGTGCCTCGGCCCGACGCTGGCCGCGGTGCAGTCCCTCGCGCTCAACGAGGCGTCCGCGGGCCGCGGGGTCGTGCTCGGCATCGCGTACTGCGTCGGGCTCGGCGTGCCGTTCCTGCTGGTGGCCCTGGGGCTGCAGTCCTCCGAGCGCATGCTCGGGTTCCTGCGCCGGCACCGGCTGGCGATCATGCGGTGCGGCGGAGGCCTGCTGGTCCTCATCGGCCTCGCGATGGTCACGGGCGTGTGGGGCACGCTGACCAGCACCTTGCAGAGCTGGATCAGCGGATACACGACGGTGGTGTGATGAGCGAACGGACCTACCGTCCCGAGGGCATCGCGGACGAGTTCACCCAGGGCACGCGCGGCGGCGAGAGCGAGGCCGGCGCGGCGCCGTCGGGCACGCCCAGGGCGCCCCGGATCGGCTGGCGCGGCATGCTGCGCTGGGTCTGGCGCCAGCTCACCAGCATGCGGGTCGCGCTGATGCTGCTCATGCTGCTCGCCGTCGCGGCCGTACCGGGGTCGATCCTGCCCCAGCGCAGCCAGGACCCCGCCGCGGTGGTGGAGTACCTCGGGGAGCACCCGACCACGGGCGAGTGGCTCGACCGGTTCGGGTTCTTCGAGGTCTACTCCTCGCCCTGGTTCTCCGCGATCTACCTGCTGCTGTTCGTCTCGCTGGTGGGCTGCATCGTGCCGCGCACCGTGGCGCACGCGCGGGCGGTCCGGCACCGGCCGCCGCGCACGCCGGCCCGGTTCGCGCGCTTCCCCGCCCGGGCGGCCGGGACCACGTCGGCCACGCCGCAGGAGGTGACCGACGCCGTCGCCGCGCACCTGCGGGGCCGACGGCGGTGGCTGCCCACGTTCCGCGTCGACACCGGCACCGAGGAGGCGCGCGAGGCGCGCGGCAAGCTCCCCGCCCGACCGGCCGCCGCCACCGTCGCGGCCGAGCGCGGCTACCTGCGCGAGACCGGCAACCTGCTGTTCCACCTGGCGCTGCTCGGGCTCGTCGTCGCGGTCGGCGTCGGGCAGATGCTGCACTACCGCGGCCAGGCGATCATCACCGAGGGCCGGGGGTTCGCCAACGCGGTCGTGGACTACGACACGTTCGAGAGCGGGGCCTGGTTCCAGCCGGAGTCGCTGGTGCCGTTCTCGATGACGCTGGACTCGTTCACCTCCGAGTTCGCGACCGACACCGTCGCGTTCGCCCAGTCCCGCGACTTCACGGCGGCCGTGACGGTGACCGAGCCGGACGGCTCGACCTCCGCCGAGACCATCAAGGTCAACCACCCGCTCGTGATCGACGGGTCCAAGGTCTACCTGCAGGGCAACGGGTACGCGCCGGACATCACGGTGCGCGACGCCGAGGGGGAGGTCGCGTTCTCCGGTCGCGTGCCGTTCCTGCCGGAGGACCAGGTGTACACCTCACGGGGCGTGGTGAAGGTGCCCGACGTCTCCCCGGGGCTCGACCAGGTGGGCCTCATCGGGTACTTCCTGCCCACGGCCGTCATCGAGGCGGACGGGTCGGCCCGGTCGGTGTTCCCCCTGCCGGAGGACCCGCTGCTGATCCTCGAGGTGTACCGCGGGGACCTGGGCCTGGACGACGGCGTGCCCCAGAACGTGTACCGGCTCGACACGGCGAACCTCACGCCGTCGGTGGACGACGACGGCGAGCGCGTCCAGCTCCTGCTCGAGCCGGGCGACACCGTCGAGCTGCCCGACGGGCTGGGGACCGTGTCCCTCGGCGAGGACGTGCCGAGGTTCGTCGCGCTCGACCTGCGGCACGACCCGTCGCTCGGCTGGGTGCTGGCGTTCGCGCTCACGGCCCTCGTCGGCCTGACCGGTTCGCTGTTCCTGCCGCGCCGCCGCGTCTGGGTGCGATCATGGACGCACGACGGCGTCACCCACGTCGAGGTCGCGGGCCTCGCCCGCGGTGACGACCTGGGGCTGCAGCCCGAGGTGGACCGGACGCTGGCGGCCGTCCCCGACCTGACCGCCGGGCCCGCTGATCCTGGCTCCGGATCCGGCTCTGACTCCGGTGCCGGCTCCGGTGCCGCACCGACGCACGACCCCGAGAGAGGCTGACCATGGAGATCGCCGAGCTGAGCGACCTGCTCGTCTGGGCTGCCGCGACCGCGCTGACGGTCGCGATGATCGCGTTCGCCGTCGACCTGGGCCGGCGCACCGACGAGCGCGTCGGCGCCCGCGCCACGGCGGACGTCCCGGCCACCGTGGGTGCCGGGTCGGACGACCCGCGGGTGCCGGCGAGCGGGACCGACGGGCCCGGGCCGCACGGCGGGCCGGAGCCGCGCCGTCGGGCCGCCGGCATCGCGATGTCCACGACGTGGCTCGGCACGGCGATGCTGCTGCTGGCGATCGTCATGCGCGGCGTGGCCGCCGGTCGCACGCCGTGGGCCAACATGTACGAGTTCACGATGGTCGGCTCGTTCATCGCCCTCGTGGTGTTCCTCCTGCTCAACCTGCGCCGCGACGCGCGGTTCCTCGGCGCGTTCGTCACCGGGCTGGTCATCCTGTTCCTCGTGGTGGGGCTGAACTCCTTCCACGTCGCGGCGACCGGCGTGCAGCCCGCCCTGCAGAACTACTGGCTGGTGCTGCACGTCGGGGTGGCGATCGGCGCGACGGGCATCTTCACGGTCTCGTTCGTGATGTCGGCGCTGCAGCTGCTGCGCGACTCCCGCGACGCCGGATCGCCGTTCCTGACGCGTCCGGGCTTCCGCTGGCTGGACCGCACCCCGGAGCCGACGACCCTGGAGTCGATGTCGTTCCGCCTCAACGCGATCGGCTTCGTGGCGTGGACCTTCACCGTCATCGGGGGAGCGATCTGGGCGGAGGACGCCTGGGGCCGCTACTGGGGCTGGGACCCCAAGGAGGTCTGGAGCTTCGTCATCTGGGTCGTGTACGCGGCCTACCTGCACGCCCGCACCACGCGCGGCTGGTCGGGGCGCCGGGCCGCCTGGTTCGTCGTCGTCGGCTACGCCTGCGTGCTGTTCAACTTCACCGGCGTGAACCTCATCTTCAACGGCAAGCACTCCTACTCGGGCATCAGCTGACGCCGAGGTAGTGGCGCCCCCGCCGAGGTAGTAGCGCTCGTCGCGAGGTAGCGCGCCACCCGCCGAGGTAGTAGCGCGCTCGCCGAGGTAGGGCGACGTTCGGCGAGGTAGTGGGCCAGGCGCCGAGGTAGTACCGAACGCGCCGCGGTAGTGGCGCTCGCCCCGAGGTAGCAGCGATCGCCCCGAGGTAGTGCCCGACGGCGTGGGGTAGCGCCGGGCGGGAACGTCGAAGCCGGGTGTCGGGTCCCGTGCACGGTCGTCAGTCCCGAAGTGGAGGGCGCCCTGCGCCCGTGAACGCGACCGTGCACGGGACCCGACACCCGGCGGAACCCGACCCACCCCGCACTACCTCGACCCGCGAGGTACTACCTCGGCACGAGCGCTACTACCTCGCGCAACCCCGCACTACCTCGGCGAGGCGCGGACTACTTCGGGGGGTCGTCGTCGCGCTCGCGGCGCTCCTGACGGCGCTTCTCCTGCTCGAGCCGCCACAGGAAGTCGGGGTCGTCGTCGGGCGCGACCGGACCGGACGGGCGGCGCGGGCCGCGACCGGGACGTGCTCCCCGGCCACCGGAACCTCCACGCCGGCGCGACATCTTGGTGGCGATCCAGACGATTGGCCCGAAGATGGGCAGCAGGACGATGATGACGACCCAGAGCCACGCGGGCAGGCCGCCGCGGTCTTCCTCCTCCGACCCGGCGAGGTCGGCAAGGCTGTAGACCAACAGGCCGACGACGACGAGGCCCACCAGTACGCGGAACATTCCTCCAGCCTAGTTCGCCCTGCGGCCGCAACCGAATCGCGCGGTCCGGGGCCGACGTCGCGCGGCCGTATCCTGGATCCGTGCCTCTCGTGACCTACACCGTGCTGCGCCTCCTGGTCTTCGTCGCCGCCCTCGGCGCCGGGTATCTGGTGGGGCTGCGCAGCTGGCTGCTGCTGCTCGTGGGGATCGTGGTGGCGTTCGCGGTGTCGTACATCCTGCTGGCGAAGCAGAAGGACGCGGCCGCACGGTGGATGGCGGAGCGTGCGGAGCGCCGCCGCTCCGGCGAGGAGGGCCTGGGGAAGGTCATCGACGAGGACGCCGCCGCCGAGGACTCCGCGTTCGACACGGACGGGCGCTCCGGCACCGAGCACCCGGACGTCGACCGGTCCGGCAACGAGCGGTAGCGCCCGGAGCCCCGCCGGGGACGCTCAGAGCGCCAGGCCGAGCCCCAGCAGCACCCCGTAGGCGAGCTCGAACATCCCGGTGCCGGCGAGCACCGGCACCAGTGCCCGGCCCCGCGCTCCGGCGATCACCGGGATCACCAGCAGCACGGCCGGCAGGAGCAGCACCGTCACGAGGAAGGCCCACGGGTTCCAGGCGGCGCACGCCAGGGCGAGCAGCACGGGCACCACGATCCACAGCGCGTAGACCCGCCGCGCGCGATGGTCGCCGAGCCGCACCGCCAGGGTGCGTTTGCCCGCGACGACGTCGGTCGGGATGTCCCGGATGTTGTTGACCATGAGCAGCGCGCACGCGATCAGTCCCACCCCGACGGCGCCGAGCAGCGCGGGCCACGTGATCCGGTCCGCCTGGGTGTAGGTGGTCCCGAGGGTGGCGACGAGCCCGAAGAAGACGAACACCCCGACCTCGCCGAGCCCTGCGTACCCGTACGGCCGCTTGCCGCCGGTGTAGTACCAGCCGGCGAGCATCGAGACGGCGCCGACGGCGATCAGCCACCAGTGCCCGCTCACGGCGCACAGTGCCAGCCCGAGGACCCCCGCGACCCCGAACGCCCCGAACGCCGCCGCCTTGACCTGCCCCGGCCGGGCGGTCCCGGAGGCGGTGAGGCGTAGCGGGCCCACCCGGTCCAGGTCGGTGCCCCGCACGCCGTCGGAGTAGTCGTTGGCGTAGTTGACGCCGATCTGCAGCGCGAGCGCGACGCCGAGGGCGAGCACGGCGGGCAGCCAGGCGAACGCGTCGACCTGCGCGGCGGCGCCGGTGCCGATCGCCACCGGCGCGGCGGCGGCGGGCAGGGTGCGGGGCCGCGCTCCGGCGACCCACTCGGCCGTGGTGGCCATGCGTGCTCCTCTCAGTCGCGCGCCGCGTGGGCGCGCACCAGGTCGACGACGGCGGCACGGTCGACCTTCCCGGGCCCGCGCAGCGGCAGGGCCTCCACCCGCAGGATGCGGCGGGGTGCGGCGGCCGGCCCGAGTCTAGCGGCGACCGCGGACCGCACTCGCGCCAGCTGTGCGCGATCTCCCCACTCCTCAGCCGCTGTGGGTGCACGACGCGCCGTCGAGCCGCTCGGTCCCACGGCGCGTCGTGCACCCACAGCGGCTGTGAGGACGGCCACCAGCTCCTGGCCCCACTCGTCGTGCGGCACGCCGACGACGCACACCTCGGCGGCCAGCAGCTCGCCGAGCACCGCCTCGACCGCGGCCGGCGCGACGTTCACCCCGCCCGTGACCACGACGTCGTCCGCGCGGCCGACCACCCGGAGCACGCCGCCGTCGACCGCGCCGAGGTCGCTGGTGCGGAACCAGCGCCCGTCCGGGCCGTCGACGAACGCCGCTGCCGTGGCGACGTCGTCCCCGAGGTAGCCGGTCGCGAGCACCGGACCGGCGATCTCCACGACGCCGGCCTCCTCGTCGACGGGAGCGAGGCGGACCCGCACGCCCGGCAGCGGGACGCCGTCGTAGACGCAGCCGCCGGCCGTCTCGGACATGCCGTACGTGCGCACCACGGGGACGCCGGCGTCGCGGGCGCGCTCCAGCAGCCGGGGCGGGGTCGCGGCACCGCCGAGCAGGACGGCGCCGCACCGGGCGAGCGCGTCGAGCGCGGCCGGTGCACCGCCGTCGGCCGCCTCGACGACGCGGTGCAGCTGGGTGGGCACGAGCGAGACGTGCACCGGGTCGTCACCGGCCAGCGGTCCGGCGAGCAGGTCGGCCAGGCCGCCCGGGGTGAACGGGCCGCCGCCCGCGGCGGTCAGCGGCGTGCCGGCCAGCAGCGACCGGGCGATCACCTGCATGCCCGCCACGTGCGTGGCCGGCAGCGTGAGGACCCAGCGGCCGGGGGCGCCGAGCCGGTCCGCGGTCGCGGCGGCCGACGCCCGCAGGGCCGCGGCGCTCAGCGCGACCTCGCGCGGCGTCCCCGTCGAACCGGAGGTCCGCACGACCAGCGCGGTGCCCGACGGCGGCACGTGCGCCGTGAGGCGGGGCAGCGGGGCGACGGGTGGGCCGCCGTCCAGCGCACGGCGCATGCCGTCCACGAGCGCGGCGAGGTCGGGGGTGCTCACGGCCTCACGATAGGCCGCGTCCGGCGTCGGCCCGCACGGCCGGTGCGCCGCCCCGCTCGCACCCGGCCCCGCTCGCACCCGGCCCTGCTCGCACCCCCCGCGCTGGCCGACCCCGCCGGACGGGATACGGGCCTCCCGTGCACCCGTGGTGCATCCTGTGGGGACGAGGAGGTGCCATGACGCTCAGGAGAGCAGCGTCCGCGGTGCTGGCGGCGTCGTTGGCGCTCGCCGCCGCCGGGTGCGCACCAGGGACGGACCCGCAGAGCGCCCCGCGGGTCACGGTGGCCCCGGTCGTGTCGCGGGCGAAGATCGCCCCGCCCGCCGTCGTCGTCCCCGAGCCGGAGCCGGAGCCCGAACCGCCGCGCTGGCCGTTGACGGGCGTGCGGACGGGCACCACGAAGGTCCCCGAGCGGCCCGCGGTCGCCGTGAAGATCGAGAACTCCGCCGCGTCGCGGCCGCACACCGGGCTGCACCGCGCGGACGTCGTGTGGGAGCAGGTCGTCGAGGGTGGCATCAGCCGGTTCGTCGCGGTGTACCACTCGACCTACCCGCGCCAGGTCGGTCCGGTGCGCTCCGTGCGCCCGATGGACCCCGCGACGGTGGCGCCCCTGCGGGGCATCCTCGCCGCGTCCGGCGGGCAGCCGCCGTTCCTGCGGGCGGTCGAGAGGTCCGGCACGCAGCTGCTGACCAACGACGACGGCGACCGCGGGTTCTGGCGCAGCAGCTCGCGTGCCGCGCCGCACAACGTCTACGGGAACGTCAAGACGTTCGCGCGGGAGGCCGACCGCAAGCGCGCCGAACCGCCGAAGGCCGAGTTCGAGCACGCGACGAAGCGCCGGGACGCCACGGCCCGGGCCGAGGGGAAGAAGGGTCGGACGGCGGACGTGCGGCTCTCCCCGGCGCAGCGCACCACGTGGACGTGGGCCGGGGGGGCCTACCGGCGCAGCGACGACGGCAGGGCGTCGATGTCCTCGGGCAAGCGCGTCACGGCACGCAACGTGCTGCTGCTGAAGGTCGACGTCACCAGCACCGGCTACCGGGACCCGAGCGGCGCCTCCGTCCCGAAGGCGGAGCTCGTCGACCGGGGCAGGGGGATGCTCCTGGGCGGGGGCCGGGCCGTGCCGGTCACGTGGTCCAAGAAGGGGACCAAGGCGCCGCTGCGGCTATCGCTGCGCGGTGGCGGTGACGTGCTGCTCGAACCGGGGAACACGTGGGTCGAGCTGGTGCCGCGGGGCTCCGGCTCGTGGGACGTGTCGTGAGGGAGCGTCGATGACCGTACGGTTCGCGCGGCGGGCGGCGCCGGGTGCGCTCGCCCTGATCGCGCTGCTCGTGACCGCCTGCGGTGGTGATCCGGAGCCGGCACCGACGACGACGGTCCCGGCCGCCGTCGAGGCGCAGAAGGCCGCGCCGCCCACGCCTGACGCGCCGATCGTGTGGCCCCTGACCGGCGTCGAGACGGACGAGGTGGCCGCCCGCCCGGCGCTCGCGGTCAAGATCGAGAACGACCCGGTCGTGCGCCCGCAGACCGGGCTCGACGCCGCCGACATGGTCTGGGAACAGGTCATCGAGGGCGGCGTCACCCGGTTCGTGGCCGTCTACCACTCGCGGGTGCCGGACGCGGTCGAGCCGGTCC
Organism: Isoptericola halotolerans; assembly: GCF_003003075.1. Taxonomy (GTDB): domain Bacteria; phylum Actinomycetota; class Actinomycetes; order Actinomycetales; family Cellulomonadaceae; genus Isoptericola; species Isoptericola halotolerans_A. Next base: position 657,092 of record NZ_PVTX01000001.1, read on the forward strand.
GCTCGGTGCGCCCGATGGACCCGGCGATCGTGGCGCCGCTGGACGGGATCCTCGCCTACTCCGGCGCGCAGCAGCCGTTCATCGACGACGTCCGCGCCGCGGGCACGCAGTCGGTGATCATGGACGCCGGCGATCCCGGGTTCCGCCGCGACCCCGGCGCCGCTGCCCCGCACAACGTGATCGGCGACCCGCAGGCGTTCCTGGCGCAGGCCGACGGCGAGCGCACCGCACCCCCGCCGGCCCAGTTCGCGTTCGCCGCCGAGGGCAGGAGCACGGCCGTGGCCGACGGCGCGGAGCGGTCCTCGCTGGACGTCCACCTGTCGCCGCGCCAGACCGCCGGATGGGACTGGGACGCCGACGCCGGTGCCTGGCTGCGCCGCGAGGGTGCCGACCCGTCGATGGCGGCGTCGGGGGAGCGGCACGCCGCGGCGAACGTGGTGGTGCTGGAGGTGGAGGTGGTGGACACGAGCTTCAAGGACCCGGCGGGCGCGCCGGTGCCGGAGACGCAGCTCGTCGGCTCGGGAACGGCCTTCGTGGCGAGCGGCGGCAGGGTCCTCGAGGCCGAGTGGTCCAAGGAGTCCGTGCGCGACCCGGTCGAGCTCGTGGCGGGCGGCGAGCCCGTCGAGCTGGAGCCGGGCGCGACCTGGGTCGAGCTGCTGCCGACGTCCGGCGGGCTGGACGTCAACCCCTGACGGCGCTCAGAAGGCGTACGGGAAGCCCGACCAGTCGGGGTCGCGCTTGGCGAGGAACGCGTCCCGACCCTCGACGGCCTCGTCGGTCATGTAGGCGAGCCGCGTCGCCTCCCCGGCGAACACCTGCTGGCCCATGAGCCCGTCGTCGGCCAGGTTGAACGCGAACTTGAGCATGCGCACCGCCTGCGGGGACTTCCCGGCGATGGTCCGCGCGTACTCCACGGCGAGGCCTTCCAGGTCCTCGTGGTCCGCGACCTCGTTGACGGCGCCCCAGCGCTCGGCGTCGTCCGCCGAGTACTCCCGCGCGAGGAAGAAGATCTCCCGCGCCCGCTTCTGCCCGACCTGGCGCGCCAGGTAGGCCGAGCCGTACCCGCCGTCGAACGATCCGACGTCGGCGTCGGTCTGCTTGAACTTCCCGTGCTGGCGGCAGGCGATCGAGAGGTCGGCCACGACGTGCAGCGAGTGCCCGCCCCCGGCGGCCCAGCCGTCGACGACGGCGATCACCACCTTGGGCATGGTGCGGACGAGGCGCTGGACCTCCAGGATGTGCAGGCGTCCGGCGCGGGCCGGGTCCACGTGGTCGGCCGTGTCGGCGCCGTCGACGGGCCGCCCCGCGCCGTCGGCCGTCGTGTACTGGTAGCCGGAGCGGCCACGGATGCGCTGGTCCCCGCCGGAGCAGAACGCCCAGCCGCCGTCCTTGGGGGACGGCCCGTTGCCGGTGAGCAGCACGGTCCCGACGTCGGAGGTCATGCGGGCGTGGTCCAGCACCCGGTACAGCTCGTCGACGGTGTGCGGACGGAACGCGTTGCGCACCTCGGGCCGGTCGAACGCGACCCGGACGACCGGCAGGTCGCGCACGACGGCGCCCGCTGCGTCGCGTTCCACGCCCCGGTGGTACGTGAGGTCCGTCAGGTCGTCGAACCCGGCGACGGTGCGCCACCGGGAGGCGTCGAACGTCGCGGAGACGGGTGTGGGAAGGTCGCTGGTGCTCACGCGGGCCAGCGTAGTGCGCCCCGTCGACCGCCGGCCCGGGGTGACTCATTCTGCACAGTGCAGTCCAGCCGGGCTGCACAGTGCAGCACGGATGGCCTGCGACGCCGATCGGCTCCTCGCAGACCTGAACACCTTCGGCCTTCTCTTCGAGTCGTTGGTGGTCCGAGACCTGCGCGCCTACGCCGATGCCCGGGACGCACGGGTCTTCCACTACCGCGACTCCGACAACCTCGAGATCGACGCGGTGGCGCGTCTGACGCTCACAGGTGGATGGTCACGTCGCCCTCGTCGCGCAGGGTGGCCACGATGCCGTCGACGGCCGCGGCCTGCTGCTCGCCCACGGCCTGCTGCGCGAGCTGGTCGCGGACGTCCTCGAACGGCGGGATCTCGGCCTGCGAGGCACCCTCGCCACCCTGGGACCCCATCTGCTCGACGAGGGTGTCGTACTGCTCGCGCAGCTCGTCCTCGCTCGGCTCCTCGATGTCCGCCTCGGCCTCGATGTAGGCGTTGACCTGGAACTGGGCGGCCGCGTCCTCGCGCACCTCGTCCTCCGAGATGCCCTGCTCGCCGAGGGCGGCGACCACCTCGTCCGCGGACTGCAGCCCGTTCTGCGCCGCGATGCCCTCGAGCGTGGTCTCGATGTCCTCGTCGGTAGCCTCGATGCCGGCCTCCGTGGCCGCCTGCGTCAGCAGCCGGTTGCCCACCAGCTGCTCGGCGACCTGCTGCTTGAGGGCGTCCTGGTCGACCTCCTGGCCGGTGGTCTGCTGCGACATCGCCGCCTGCTGCAGCTGGCCCTCGTAGGCGGTGACGAACTCCGCACGCTCGACGTCCTCGCCGTTGACCTCGGCGACGACGTCGGGCACGTCCTCGAGGTCCGGCTCGGGGGCGCCGGCGCCCGCCTCGGGGGAGGCCTCGGCGCTCGGGCTGCTCGGGGGGTTCTGGCCGTCGGTCTCGGACGTGCAGCCGGCGAGCGCGACGACCGCGGCCACTGAGAGCGCGACGAGCGGGCGCTTGATCGACATGGTCACTCCTCGTGATGGGTGCTGGTTCACCGACCGTATCCACACGAACCTGGGAACGAGTCGACCGGGCGATCAGGTGACGTTCAGGAACGGGTGCAGTGCGCCTGCCGCCCGGGCGTGCTCGGGCTCTTGCAAGGCGTGCCGAGCATCCGCGCGCGTCGTCCTGAAAATCTGCACACGCGGGAGGCACCATGGACGCATGGACACGATGCCACCTCGAGACACCGAGGTCGCCGACCCGGACGAGGTCGTCGACGAGCTCATCGCCTACGACGCCGCCGCCCTGCGCCGTGCGACCGCCACGACCCAGGCCGTCCCGGTGGTGCCGGCACGATCGCCGGGCCGCTGGGTGCACGGCAGGCTGCCCGACGAGTTCACCGACTGACGCGGTGCCCGCGGCCGCGCGTCACGGCCCGCTCGTCCTACCCTGAGGGCGTGCCCGCCATCCTCTCCGCGACGAGGCAGGACCGGTTCGTCTGGTCGTCCCCGCTGCGCACCCGGTTCCGCCACCTCGACGTCCGCGACGGCGTGCTCCTGCGCGGCGAGGCCGGCTGGGGCGAGCTGAGCCCGTTCTGGGACTACGACGACGGCGAGTCGGCCGCGTGGCTGCGCGCGGCCCGGGAGGCCGCGGACCACCCGTTCCCCGCGCCGGTCCGCGACCGGGTCCCCGTCAACGTGACCGTGCCGGCCGTCGGTCCGGAGCGCGCCCGGGAGATCGTCCTGGCCTCCGGTGGGTGCCGCACGGCCAAGGTCAAGGTCGCGCAGCGCACCGTCGGTGCGGGCGGCACCCCAGGACCGGTCGAGCCGGTCGACGCCGAGATCGCACGCGTGGAGGCGGTCCGCGCCGCGTTCGACGACGCCGGGATGCCCGACGCCGCGATCCGCGTGGACGCCAACGGGGCCTGGACGCTCGACGAGGCGCTGCGGCGCGTCCCGCTGCTGGACGCCGCAGCCCGCGGCCTGGAGTACGTCGAGCAGCCGTGCGCCACGGTGCCCGAGCTGGCTGCGGTCCGCCGCGGCACCGACGTGCCCGTCGCCGCCGACGAGTCGATCCGTCGCGCCGCCGACCCGCTGCGGGTGGTGCGCGAGGACGCCGCGGACGTCGTCGTGCTCAAGGTGCAGCCGCTCGGCGGGGTGCGGGCCTGCCTGGAGCTCGCCGAGCAGGTGGGGCTGCCGGTCGTCGTGTCCTCCGCGCTCGAGTCGTCCGTGGGGCTGGCGGCCGGTGTGGCGCTCGCGGCGGCGCTGCCCGAGCTGCCGCACGCCTGCGGGCTGGCCACCTCTCAGCTTCTCGTGCACGACGTCACCGACCAGCCGCTGCTGCCCGTCGACGGCGCGCTGCCGGTGCGGCGGGTGGCCCCGGACGCGGACGCCCTGGCCGCGGCCACGGCGTCCCCGGAGCTGCGGGACCGGTGGTTCGCGCGGCACGACCGGTTGGCCGCCCTGCTCGCGACGGGGCGTGCCGCGTGACCGGGGTGCCGCCGTCGGGCAGCCCCGCGGTGGAGGCCGCCCGCGCCCTGGTGGCGGACCTGGTCGCCCAGGGCGTGCGCGACGTGGTGCTGGCCCCCGGGTCCCGCTCGGCCCCGCTCGCCTACGCGCTCGCCGAGGCCGACGCGCGCGGCGACGTCGTCCTGCACGTCCGGATCGACGAGCGCTCGGCCGGCTTCCTGGCGCTCGGGCTGTCGCGCGGGTCGGCCCTCGGTCCAAGGTCCGACGGCGGCACCCCGGCGGCGCGACCGGTCGCCGTGGTCACGACGTCGGGCACCGCCGTGGCGAACCTGCACCCCGCGGTGCTCGAGGCGCACCACTCCGGCGTGCCCCTCGTGCTCCTGACCGCCGACCGGCCGCACGAGCTGCGCGGCACCGGCGCCTCCCAGACCACCGACCAGGTCGGGATCTTCGGGACGGCGGTGCGCGCCGCCGTCGACGTCCCGGCGCCCGACGGCCGGGCCGGGGAGGTGCGTGACCTGCTCGCCGTCGTGCGGCGCACGGTGGCCGCGGCGCGCGGCGCACGAGACCTGCATCCCGGACCGGTCCACCTCGACCTGGCCTACCGGGACCCGCTGCACCCCGCGGACGACGGGACCGGTCCGGTTGCTGGCTCCGCCGGGTCCGAGGCCACGCCGGTCGCCGAGTCCCGCCGTACGGTCGAGGTCGTGCCGCCCGTCGCCGGTCCGGGCGCCGACCCGGCGCTGCCCGGCGACCGGGCGCGCACGCTCGTCGTGGCGGGCGACGGTGCCGGACCCGCCGCGCGGCGGCTGAGCGAGGCGCAGGGCTGGCCGTTGCTCGCCGAACCCTCCTCGGGCAGCGCCGACGGACCGCTCGGCGTCGTCGCCTACCGGTCGGTGCTCGGAGCCGCCGGTCTCGCGGACGACGTCGAGCACGTCGTGGTCCTCGGGCACCCCACGCTCTCGCGGCCCGTGCAGCGCCTGCTGGCCCGCCCCGACGTCGCGGTCACCGTCGTCGCACCGGGCGGCGGCCCGTGGCCCGACGCCGCCCGCAACGCGACCCGCGTGGTCGGCGCCCTGCACGAGCGATGGTTCGCCCCCACCCGCGACGGCGGGGCCTTCGCCGCGCGGTGGCGGGCGGCGAGCGACGCCGCGGCCGCCGTCGTGGCGGCCGCCACGACGGACGAGGCCGTGCAGGGCGGTCTGCGCACCGCGCCGCACGCGGCGCTCGCCGTCGCGCGCGCCGTCGTCGCCGTCAGCGGTGCCGACGACGTCCTCGTGGTGGGTGCGTCGAACCCGGTGCGCGACCTCGACCTCGTGCTCGGCCTCGATTCGGGACCCGCGCCGACCGTGCTCGCCAACCGCGGCCTGGCCGGGATCGACGGCACGGTGTCCACCGCGACGGGCGTCGCGGTCGAGGCCGGCCGTGCGGGCCGGCGTGCGCGGGCGCTGGTCGGCGACCTGACGTTCCTGCACGACGTGGGCGGCCTGCTGCGGGGGCCGGGCGAGCCCGCCGTGGACCTCGACGTGATCGTGGTGAACGACGACGGCGGCTCGATCTTCGCGACGCTCGAGCACGGGGCGCTCGCGGCGACCGGCCCGGCCGCGGGGGCGACCTTCGAGCGGGTGTTCGGCACCCCGCACGGGGCGCACCTCGCGCAGCTCTGCGCGGGCTACGGCGTGGACCATCAGCTGGTCGACGACGTCGCGTCGCTGCGGCACGTCCTGGCCGGGCCGTCGCACGGGGTCCGGGTGATCGAGGTGCCCGTGGCCCGCGCCGCCCGACTCGAGGAGTCCCGCGACCTCACCGCCCGCATCCACGCCGAGGTAGGGCGAACCCTCGCGAGGTAGTGCGTCGCCTCGCGAGGTAGTGCGTCGCCTCGCGAGGTAGTGGCTCGCCCCGCGAGGTAGTGCGTGGCGCCGCGAGGTAGTGCCGAACCCGCCGAGGTAGTAGACGCCTGACCTGCGGCGATGCGGATTACCAGGGAGTTCACAGGTTCACCCAAGGGGTGCTCCAGGAACACGGTGTTCCCTGGTACCAGGACATCGAGGGAGAGGGCACATGAGCACCGACAACACGTCACCGCAGCGGCCGTCCGACGGCGAGCACCCGATCGAGCAGCCCACCGAGCCGCAGCCGCGGTTCCAGCAGTCGCACCAGCAGCCGCAGCAGGGTCAGACCGAGCGGCCCCGGTCCGCAGACTTCGCGCACCCGTCCGCGCACCAGCCGCCGTACCGCGCCGCGGACCCCCGGGCGCCCTACGGCGGCGGCACGCCGTCGTACCAGCCCGGCTCCCAGCAGCCCGGTCCGCACGGTGCGCAGTACCGGCACGCCCCGCAGTACCAGCACCCGGCGCAGTACCAGCACACCCAGCACCCGCAGGCCGGTCACCCGCAGGGCAACCAGTCCGGGGCGCCGCGCCAGCGGTCGGTGTGGGTCCCCGTGGTGGCCGCGGCGGCGGGTGCCGCCGTGCTGGCGAGCGGAGCGACGTACGCGCTCACCGGCCCCCTGGCCGACGACACCGCCGCGTCCTCGCTCGCCGAGGTCGGCGCCCCGGAGCAGTCCGAGGCGGCTCCCGTGGCGAGCTCGAGCGACCAGAACCCCGACTGGCAGGCCGTCACCGCCGCCGTCGCGCCGTCCGTCGTCGCGATCCAGGTCGCCGGCCAGTCCGGCGGGTCCGAGGGCTCCGGCGTCGTCCTCGACGCCGAGGGGCACGTCCTGACCAACAACCACGTGGTCGCCGGCGGGTCCGAGGGGACGGTCCAGGTCACGCTCAGCGACGGACGCCTGTACGAGGCGACGATCGTGGGCACCGACCCGACCACCGACCTCGCCGTCGTCCAGCTCGAGGACGCCCCGGACGACCTGGAGCCCGCCACGTTCGGCGACTCGGACGCCGTGCAGGTGGGCGACTCCGTGCTGGCCGTCGGCAACCCGCTGGGCCTGGCGAACACCGCCACGACCGGCATCGTCTCGGCCCTCGATCGGCCGGTGGCCGCGTCGGGCGAGGGTGGCAGCGAGGTCGTCGTGACCAACGCGATCCAGATCGACGCCGCGATCAACCCCGGCAACTCCGGCGGGCCGCTGTTCGACGCGCAGGGCCGCGTCGTCGGCATCACGTCGTCGATCGCCACGCTCTCGGGCGGTGCGAACCAGTCCGGCTCGATCGGCCTCGGCTTCGCGATCCCGGTCAACCTCGGGACCAGCGTCGCCGACCAGCTCATCGAGGACGGCACCGCGGAGCACGCGTTCCTCGGTGTGGCGCTCGGCGACGCGACGGCGACGGCCGACGACGTCACCCGCCGCGGGGCCGAGATCGGTGAGGTCACCGAGGGCTCGCCCGCCGCCGAGGCCGGTCTCCAGGCCGGCGACGTGATCGTCGCGGTGGACGAGGACTCGGTGAACGGCGCGGAGTCGCTCACCGCGTACGTCCGCGAGCGCACGGCCGGCGACCAGGCCACCATCACCTATGTCCGGGACGGGCAGACGCAGACGGTGGACGTCACGTTCGCCGTGCGCGAGGAGACGACCGGCTCGGGGTCGCAGGGTGGCCAGGGCGAGCAGCCGGGCGCTCCCGGCCAGGGCCAGGACGGGCAGGGCTCCGGCGACGGCACCGGTCAGGGCGGCGAGTCCTCCGACCCGACGCAGCCCGACAACATCCCCGGCTGGCTGCGCGAGATGTTCGGCGACTGACCCGACAGACTCCCGCGGCGGTGCGGCGTGCCCCCCCTTCGTCCACGCGACGCCGCCGCGGGCACCGTCGGACGCAGTCGGTCCGTGCGGTCACCTGCGGCCGGTCCGGCACCTCGTGTGCCGGGCCGGCCGCATCGTCGTGCCGGCTCGCTGTGCCGTATCGCCGTGCCGGGGCCGTCAGGCGGCGCCGAGCGCCCAGGACATCGGCACCAGCTTCGCCTCGGACTCGGCCAGCTCCGCCTGCGGGTCGGACGCCGCCACGATCCCGCAGCCGGCGAAGAGCCGCACGTGGCGCGGGTCGTCGCCGAGCTCCGCGGACCGCAGCGCGATGCCCCACTCGCCGTCGCCGTCGGCGCCCACCCAGCCGACCGGACCGGCGTAGCGGGCGCGGTCCATGCCCTCGATCTCCCGGATGAGGTCGCGAGCGGCCACGGTCGGGGTCCCGCACACCGCCGCGGACGGGTGCAGGGCCGCCGCGAGCGTCAGCGAGCTCGCCCGGGCGCCCGGGTCGAGCACGGCCGTGACGTCGGACGCGAGGTGCATGACGTTCGGCAGGTGGAGCACGAACGGCGCGTCCGGCACGTTCATCGAGGAGCAGAACGGCTCGAGGGCGTGCGCCACCGAGCTGACGGCGAACTCGTGCTCCTCCAGGTCCTTCGACGAGCGGGCGAGCTGGGCGGCGTGCAGCAGGGCGTCGTCGTCGCTCATCCCCGGCTCGCGACGGATGGTGCCGGCCAGCACGCGGGACGTGACGAGCCCCTTCTCGCTGCGGACGAGCAGCTCGGGCGTGGCCCCCACCATGCCGCCCACGGAGAAGGTCCAGCACGAGGAGTAGCCGTCGGCGAGACGGCGCAGCACCCAGCGCGGGTCCACGGGCCGTTCCGCGGTGGCGAGCACCTCGCGCGCCAGGACGACCTTCTCGAGCTCGCCGGCCTGGATGCGCTCGACCCCCTCGGCGACGACGGCGGGCCAGTCGCGGGCGGCCACGGCGCCGTCGGCGAGGGTCACCCGCCCGGGGTCGGTGACCGGTTCGCGCACGGTCCGGGCCAGCGCCGCGGGACCGGGGGCGTCCAGCTGGTCCGCGGGAGCGATCGTCGTCATCCACGACACGTCGCCCCGCCGTCCGACGACGACCCGCGGCACGACGAGCGAGCCCTCCGGGCGGGCGCCGTCGAAGTGGTCGCCCGTGCCGCCGTCGTCGAACGCGAAGGTGCCGAACGCCACGGGACCCGTGCCGGGCAGGCCGACCTCGTCCCGGACGACGGCGCGGGCGAGCGTCGCACGCCAGGCGGCCTCGGCGTCGGCGAACCGGCCGGGTCCGAACGTGTCGAGCCTCAGCGCCTCGCCCCAGCCGACCAGGCCGTCGCCGCGGCGCACCCACGTCAGGGGCCGGGTGTCGGGCAGCAGGTCGACCAGTGCCGTGAGGTCGGCGGGGAGAGGGTCGATGCGCGTGGTGCGCACGACCAGCGGCTGGGGCTCGATGGCGTGCGAGCGGCTGCCGGAGGACGCGCCCGACGGCGGTACCGGCGCCGGGTGGGGCGTGGCGGACATCGGGCCCAGGATACGCCGACGCGCGCCCGTGGCACCCGGGTGCCGGGGTCCCGGGCGACCGCGCGGGGCAGACGTGGCACGATGGCCGACGTGTCCCGCGCCAGCCTGGAGAAGAACCCTGCCGAGGTCGCGTCGATGTTCGACGGGATCGCCCGGCGGTACGACGTGACGAACGACCTGATCTCGCTCGGGCAGGACCGCCGGTGGCGGCGAGCCACCGTCGCGGCGGTCGGCGCGCACCCCGGTGAGCGCGTGCTCGACCTGGCGGCCGGGACGGGGACCTCCAGCGAGCCGTTCGCGGACGCCGGCGCCGTCGTCGTCCCCTCGGACTTCTCGTTCGGGATGCTCCAGGTCGGCAAGTCGCGTCGCGGCGACCTGCCGTTCGTGGCCGGGGACGCCACGCGGCTGCCGTTCGCGGACGCGGCGTTCGACGCGGTGACGATCAGCTTCGGTCTGCGCAACGTCGTCGACACCTCGGCCGCGCTGGCCGAGATGCTGCGGGTGGTGCGGCCGGGCGGCCGCATCGTCATCTGCGAGTTCTCGCACCCGACGTGGGCGCCGTTCCGGCAGGTCTACCTCGAGTACCTCATGCGGGCGCTGCCGGCCGTGGCGGCCGCGGTGACGCGGGACAAGGGCTCGTACGAGTACCTGGCGGAGTCGATCCGCGCCTGGCCCGACCAGGAGGCGCTGGGCCGGCTGATGCTGGCCGCCGGGTGGTCCCGCGTGGGCTACCGGAACCTGTCGGGCGGCATCGTCGCCCTGCACCGCGCCGTCCGTCCCTGAGGGCCCGCACCCCGACGGTGCGCCGAACGTCGTCGAACGTCGTCGCGCGTCGAACGTCGTCGCGCGTCGAACGTCGTGGCCTGCCGAACGTCGAGGTCCGGACCGCTTTGGCCTACCAAAGCGGTCCGGACCTCGACGTTCGGCGGGTGGTGGCGTCAGCTCTTGGTGAACTCGCTGACCTTCTCCTGGACGCGCGGGTCGTTCCACGTCTCGGTGGCCCACCCCTTGGCCTGGTCGAGGGTCGAGCGACCCTTCTCCGTGCCGAGGAAGTAGCCCAGCGCGGCGCCGATGACGAGTGCGGTCGTTGCCTTCATGGTGCGGTGCCTCCTGGTGGCAGATGCGGGTCGGACGGTGCGCTGATGCGGTTCGACCGTATGCCGCGACCTGCCTCGACGCCACCCTGGGCCCGAGGGAAGGTTCACCTTCCTACACATCTGCCGAGGATCGTGACTAGAGTGACGCGCAGTACGTTGTGACTGAGTTCACAAGACGTCCCCGGCAACGGAGTCGGGGTCTCTCGTCCAGGGAGGTGAGGCAGTGCGAGCATCGCATCGCGACGACGCCGACGTGATCGTCGTGGGCGCCGGGCCGGCCGGTGCCTCGACCGCGCACTGGTGCGCCTCCGCCGGCCTCGACGTGCTCCTCCTGGACAAGGCGTCCTTCCCGCGCGACAAGATCTGCGGCGACGGCCTGACGCCGCGCGCCGTGGCCGAGCTCGCCCGGATGGGCGTCGACACGCGGCCCGACGACGGCTGGATCCGCAACGAGGGTCTGCGCGTGGTCGCCGGCGGGCGGTCCTGGGAGCTCGCCTGGCCCGAGCTGACCACCTACCCCGGCTACGGGATGGCCCGCGCCCGCACGTCGCTCGACCACCGGCTGGTCCAGCACGCGCAGGCCTCCGGCGCCAAGCTCGTCGAGCGCACGCGGGTCGCCGGCGCGCTGACCGACGAGCGCAGCGACCGCGTCGTGGGCGTGACGGCGCAGCCTCTCGACGGGCGTGGCCGCGCCGACGGCCCCGTGACCACGTACCGCGCTCCCGTCGTCGTCGCCGCCGACGGCGTGTCCTCGCGGTTCGCGACCACGCTCGGCATCACGCGCCGTGACGACCGCCCCCTGGGCACCGCCGTGCGCACCTACTTCCGCACCGAGCACGCGGGCGGGGTCACCTCGCGCCACGAGGACCCCTTCATGGAGTCCCACCTCGAGCTGTGGGACGGCGCGCCGGGGGAGTCGAACCTCCTGCCCGGCTACGGCTGGATCTTCGCCCTCGGCGACGGCACGGCGAACGTGGGTCTCGGCGCGGTCAGCTCCACCCCGGCCCGCCAGTCCGCCACCGGGCACGACTACCGCGCGCTGATGGCCGCGTGGATGCGCAACACCCCGAGCGAGTGGGGCTTCACCCCCGACAACCAGGTCGGTCCGGTGCGGGGTGCCGCACTGCCGATGGGGTTCAACCGGTCGCCGATGTACGCGGACGGCACGCTGCTGGTGGGTGACTCCGCCGGGATGGTCAGCCCGTTCAACGGCGAAGGCATCGCCTACGCGCTCCAGGCCGGGCGGGTGGCCGCCGACGCGATCGCGCAGGCCCGCACCCGGACCACCGACGACGCGCGCGAGCGCACCCTGGCCACCTACACCGACCGCATGCGTGCCGACCTGGGCGGCTACTACACGCTCGGGCGCTGGTTCGTGCGGCTCATCGAGCACCCCGCGGTGATGCGGCTGTGCGTGCGGTACGGGCTGCCACGGCGGGTCGTCATGCAGTTCGTCCTCAAGCTGCTCTCGGACTGCTACGAGCCCCGCGGCGGTGACTGGGTCGACCGGGTCATCGCCGGGCTCACCAGGGTGGTCCCGAATGCGTGAGGTCCAGGAGCCCCCGCAGAGGGACGCCGAGGGACGACGTGTGCCGGAGCGCGGCACCGGAGAGCTCGCGCGGAGGAGCGTGGCATGAGACCCGACGTGGCACGAGGGAGTGACACCGACGTGATCGATCCAGGCGAGGAGATCCGATGAGCAACCCGTACGTCCCGGTGCTGGTCCTCATGGGGATCGCGGCCGTGCTCGCGCTCGGCGGGGTGGCGGCGAGCGCCGTCATCGGGCCCAAGCGGTACAACCGCGCCAAGCTGGACGCGTACGAGTGCGGCATCGAGCCGACCCCGCTCGCGATGGGTGGCGGCCGCCTGCCGATCAAGTACTACCTGGTGGCGATGACGTTCATCGTCTTCGACATCGAGGTGGTCTTCCTCTACCCGTGGGCCGTGGACTTCGCCGTCCTGGCCGGGTTCGGGCTGGCGGCGATGCTCGTCTTCCTGGTGCTGATCACCGTGCCGTTCGTCTACGAGTGGCGGCGCGGCGGGTTCGACTGGGTCTGACAGGAAGTTCGGCAAGGGTGCCGCTGCGGTGGCACCGACGCTCCGCGAAGGAGGAGACATGGGGCTGGAGGAATCGCCGTCGGGCTTCCTGCTCACGACGATCGAGGACCTCGCGGGCTACCTGCGCAAGGCGTCCGTGTGGCCGGTGACGTTCGGTCTGGCGTGCTGCGCCATCGAGATGATGGCGGCCGGTGCGTCGCGGTTCGACCTGTCCCGGTTCGGCATGGAGGTGTTCCGGGCGTCACCGCGCCAGGCCGACCTGATGATCGTGGCCGGGCGCGTCAGCCAGAAGATGGCGCCCGTCGTCCGGCAGGTCTACGACCAGATGAGCGAGCCCAAGTGGGTGCTGTCGATGGGTGTGTGCGCGTCCAGCGGCGGCATGTTCAACAACTACGCGATCGTGCAGGGCGTCGACCACATCCTGCCCGTCGACATCTACCTGCCGGGCTGCCCGCCGCGCCCCGAGATGCTGATCAACGCGATCCTGGCGCTGCACCAGCAGATCCAGGACGCGCCGCTCGGCGTGAACCGGGTCGAGGCGGCGAAGGCCGCCGAGGCGGCGGCGCTCGAGGCGACGCCCACCTCCCGGATGATCGGCCTGCTGCGATGACGCCGGACGAGGGGCGCGAGGTCGCCCGCGGCGGTCACGACCTGCCGGAGCCGACGGCGGAGCTCGTCGCCGAGCGCACGGGCATGTTCGGCGCGCACGGCACGGGCGACACCTCCGGCTACGGCGGGCTGGTGCGCACGGTCACGATGCCGCCGGCCGCCGCCCGCCCCTACGGGAGCTGGTTCGACGAGGCCGTCGACGTGCTCGCGGAGGTCCTCGGCGAGCAGGGTGTCACGTTCGGCGACGCGGTCGAGCGGGTCACGGTCTTCGACCCGCGCCGGCGGGACGACGTCGACCCGGGCACGGACCCGAGCGACGACGCCGAGCTGACCCTGTACGTCGCCCGCGAGCACCTCGTGCCGGTCTGCCAGGTGCTGCGCGACGACCAGGACCTGCGCTTCGAGCTCTCCCTCGGGGTGTCGGGGGTCCACTACCCCGAGGACGCCGGGCGCGAGCTGCACGCCGTCTACCACCTGACGTCGGTGACGCACGCGCGCCGGCTGCGCCTCGAGGTCACGTGCCCGGACGCGGACCCGCACATCCCGACGACCACCGGCGTCTACCCGACGAACGACTGGCACGAGCGTGAGACGTGGGACTTCTTCGGGATCGTGTTCGACGGCCATCCCGGCCTGGCCCGCATCGAGATGCCGGACGACTGGCCGGGTCACCCGCAGCGCAAGGACTACCCGCTCGGCGGGATCCCCGTGGAGTACAAGGGCGCCACGGTGCCGCCGCCGGACACGAGGAGGCAGTACTCATGACCGCGCCTGCCCATGACAGCCCGCCCGCCCCGCACGCGGCGCGCTCGACGCGCCCGCCGAGCGAGGACTACGGGCCCAGCGTGCCGGGCTTCGAGGCGTCCGGCGGCGACTGGGACGAGATCGCGCGGGAGGCGATCGGCGAGGAGCGGATCGTCGTCAACATGGGGCCGCAGCACCCGTCCACCCACGGCGTGCTGCGCCTCATGCTCGAGATCGACGGCGAGACGGTGACCGAGGCCCGCTGCGGCATCGGGTACCTGCACACCGGCATCGAGAAGAACATGGAGTTCCGCACCTGGACGCAGGGCACCACGTTCTGCACCCGGATGGACTACCTCGCGCCGCTGTTCCAGGAGACCGCCTACTGTCTCGGCACGGAGCGGCTGCTGGGCATCACCGACGACGTGCCGGAGCGCGCGAGCGTGATCCGGGTGCTCATGATGGAGCTCAACCGCGTCGCCTCCCACCTGGTCTGCCTCGGCACGGGCGGCAACGAGATGGGCGCGACGACGGTCATGACGATCGGGTTCACCGCCCGCGAGGAGATCCTGCGGCTCTTCGAGGCGATCACGGGCCTGCGCATGAACCACGCGTACGTGCGCCCGGGCGGCGTCGCCACGGACGCGCCGGAGGGCTTCACCGACCAGGTGCGGGCCGCGCTGCCGAAGGTCCGCGGGTACCTGGGCCAGCTCGGTGACCTGATGCTCGCCAACCCCATCTTCCGGTCGCGCCTCACGGACGTCGGTGTGCTCAACCTGGCCGGCTGCTTCGCCCTCGGCATCACGGGGCCGGTGCTGCGCTCGGCCGGGCACCCGTACGACGTGCGCAAGACCTTCCCGTACAGCGGCTACGAGACGTACGACTTCGACGTCCCGACCGACACCGCGGCGGACTCGTACTCGCGCGTGGTGCTGCGCCTCGAGGAGTGCTACCAGTCGCTGAAGATCGTCGAGCAGTGCCTGCAGCGCCTGGACGACACGGTGGGAGCGCCGGTGATGGTCGCGGACAAGAAGGTCGCGTGGCCCGCCCAGCTGTCCGTCGGGTCCGACGGCCAGGGCAACTCGCTGGACCACATCCGCCAGATCATGGGCACCTCGATGGAGGCCCTCATCCACCACTTCAAGCTGGTGACCGAGGGGTTCGGGGTCCCGGCCGGGCAGACGTGGCAGACGGTCGAGCACCCCCGCGGCGAGCTCGGCGTGCACCTCGTGTCCGACGGCGGCACGAGACCCTACCGGGCGCACTTCCGCGACCCGTCGTTCAACAATCTCCAGGCCGTGTCGGTGCTGTGCGAGGGCGGCCAGGTGGCCGACGTCGTCGTCGCCGTCGCGTCCCTGGACCCGGTGCTGGGAGGGGTGGACCGATGACGGCCGAACCGGTGGGCGCGCGGTCGCGCACGGGATACGACGCCGAAACCCTGGCCGCGCTGACGGCCGACGCCGAGCAGATCACGGCGCGCTACCCCGACCCCCGCTCCGGGCTGCTGCCGATGCTGCACCTGGTGCAGTCGGTGGACGGCTACGTCAGCCGGGACGGGATCCTGTTCTGCGCCGAGCAGCTGGAGATGACGGCGGCCGAGGTCTCGGCGGTCGCGACGTTCTACACCCAGTACAAGCGGCACCCCAACGGCACGTACACCGTGGGCGTGTGCACCAACACGCTGTGCGCGGTGATGGGCGGCGACGCGATCTTCGACCGCTTGTCGGAGCACCTCGACGTCGGGCACGACGAGACCACGCCGGACGGCTCGATCACGCTGGAGCGCGTCGAGTGCAACGCGGCCTGCGACTACGCCCCCGTGATGATGGTCAACTGGGAGTTCTTCGACAACCAGACCCCGGAGTCGGCCACGGAGATCGCCGACCGGCTGCGCGCGGGCCAGGACGTCACGCCGACCCGCGGGGCGGCGAGCGTGTGCTCGTTCAAGCAGACGAGCCGGGTGCTCGCCGGGTTCCCCGACGGACGTGCCGACGAGGGCACGGGCGCCGGGGGACCCACGCTCGAGGGCCTGCGGATCGCGCGCGAGCGGGGCTGGACGGCCCCGGAGCCGGACGGCGTGGACGCCGCCGGCGAGCCCGCGGCCGAGGTGCCGCCGGAGACGGGCACGGCGCAGTCCAGCGCGGAGCGCAAGCCGACGACGACGCAGGACGAGAAGCCGGGCATGCCGGACGCCTCGGAGCCGGGCGAGCGGACGGAGGGTTCCGATGACTGACATGCTCACGCCGGTCCTCACCGACACCTGGGACGCCCAGCGGTCGTGGACGTTGGAGTCCTACCTGGACCACGGCGGCTACGAGGGCCTGCGGGCCGCGCTCGCCCAGGACCCCGCCGACGTGGTGCAGGCCGTCAAGGACTCCGGCCTGCGCGGCCGGGGCGGCGCCGGGTTCCCCACCGGCATGAAGTGGGGCTTCCTCCCCGCGCCCGACGGCGGACCCCGCTACCTGGTGGTCAACGCCGACGAGTCCGAGCCGGGCACCTGCAAGGACATCCCGCTGATGCTGGCCAGCCCGCAGCACCTGGTCGAGGGCGTCGCGATCACCAGCTACGCCATCGGGTGCCACCACGCGTTCATCTACGTCCGCGGCGAGGTGCTGCACGTCTACCGCCGCCTCCTGGCGGCCGTCCAGGAGGCCTACGACGCGGGGTACCTCGGCACCGACATCCAGGGGTCGGGGTTCGACCTCGAGGTCACCGTGCACGCGGGGGCCGGCGCCTACATCTGCGGCGAGGAGACGGCCCTGCTCGACTCCCTCGAGGGCAAGCGCGGCCAGCCGCGGCTCAAGCCGCCGTTCCCGGCCGTCGCCGGCCTGTACGCGCGGCCCACCGTGGTCAACAACGTCGAGTCGATCGCCTCGGTCCCCGGCATCCTGGCGAAGGGAGCCGAGTGGTTCGCGTCCATGGGCACGGAGAAGTCCCAGGGCCACGGGCTGTTCTCCCTGTCCGGCCACGTGACCCGGCCAGGGCAGTTCGAGGCGCCCCTGGGCATCACCCTGCGCGAGCTCCTGGAGCTCGCCGGCGGTGTCCGTGAGGGCCACGAGCTGAAGTTCTGGACCCCCGGCGGGTCCTCGACGCCGTTGTTCACGGCGGAGCACCTCGACGTGCCCCTCGACTACGAGTCGGTCGGGGCCGCGGGGTCCATGCTCGGCACCAGGGCGCTGCAGATCTTCGACGAGACGACCTGCGTGGTGCGGGCCGTGAGCCGGTGGACCGACTTCTACGCGCACGAGTCCTGCGGCAAGTGCACGCCCTGCCGCGAGGGCACCTACTGGCTCAAGCAGGTGCTGCACCGCATCGAGGCGGGCGAGGGCACCGGACCCGACATCGACCTGCTGCTCGACCTGTGCGACAACATCCTCGGCCGCGCGTTCTGCGCGCTGGGGGACGGGGCGACGTCGCCCATCACCTCGAGCATCCAGTACTTCCGGGACGAGTACGAGGCGCACCTCGACGGGCGGGGCTGCCCGTTCGACCCGGCCCGGTCCACGCTGTTCGACGACACGCCCGAGGCGCCGCCGGCGCTCGCGGGTGCGGGAGGCCACCGATGACCGCCACCACGGACAAGGCGACACCCGGCGGCCCCGCCGGGGAGGCCGTCGAGACGGTGACCTGCACGATCGACGAGGTCGAGGTCACCGTGCCGAAGGGGACGCTGATCATCCGCGCCGCCGAGCAGGTCGGCATCGAGATCCCCCGGTTCTGCGACCACCCGCTGCTGGAGCCGGCCGGTGCGTGCCGGCAGTGCCTCGTCGAGGTCGCCATGCCCGACCGCGAGGGCAACGTGCGGGCGATGCCCAAGCCGCAGGCGTCCTGCACCATGACGGTCACCCCGGGCATGGTCGTCAAGACCCAGCGGACCTCCGCGGTCGCCGACAAGGCGCAGGAGGGTGTCATGGAGCTGCTGCTCATGAACCACCCCCTCGACTGCCCGGTCTGCGACAAGGGCGGCGAGTGCCCGCTGCAGAACCAGGCCATGAAGAACGGCCGGGCGACGTCGCGGTTCGCGGACGTCAAGCGCACCTTCCCCAAGCCCATCCACGTCTCCTCCCAGGTGCTCCTCGACCGGGAACGGTGCGTGCTGTGCCAGCGGTGCACACGCTTCAGCGAGGAGATCGCCGGCGACGAGTTCATCGCGCTGCAGGAGCGCGGGGCGGACCAGCAGATCGGCCGGTTCGACGAGCAGGTGCTCGACTTCGCGCCGCCGTGCGGCGGTCACGGCGAGGGCGCGCCTGGAGCAGGCCCGGCGGGCCGCTCTGCCGGACCGGTCGACGTCCCGCTCGGCATCGCGCAGCCCGACACCTCGGGCCAGCCGTTCGCCTCCTACTTCTCGGGCAACACGGTGCAGATCTGCCCGGTGGGCGCGCTGACCAGCGCCGCGTACCGGTTCCGGTCGCGGCCGTTCGACCTGGTCTCGACCCCGAGCGTCGCCGAGCACGACGCGTGCGGGGCGGCGATCCGCATCGACCACCGCCGCGGCAAGGTGATGCGCCGGCTGGCCGGTGACGACCCGGCCGTCAACGAGGAGTGGCTCACCGACAAGGACCGCTTCGCGTTCACGTGGCAGTCGGCCCCCGACCGGATCGCGACGCCGTTGGTACGCGAGGACGGCGAGCTGCGGCCGGCGTCGTGGGTCGAGGCGCTTGAGATCGCCGCGCAGGGCCTGGCCACGGCGCGCGACGACGGCGGGGTCGGCGTCCTGCCGGGCGGCCGGCTCACGGTCGAGGACGCCTTCGCCTGGTCCCGGTTCGCCCGGACGGTGCTGCGGACGGACGACGTCGACCAGCGCGCCCGCGTGCACTCCGTCGAGGAGACCGCGTTCCTGGCGCACGAGGTGGCAGGCACCGGCGTCGGCGTGACGTTCGCCGACCTGGAGGCTGCTCCCGCGGTCCTGCTCGCCGGTCTGGAGGCCGAGGAGGAGGCGGGCATCACGTTCCTGCGCCTGCGCAAGGCCGTGAAGGCCGGCGCGCGCGTGTTCTCCGTCGCACCGTTCCGCAGCCGCGGACTGGCCCGGCTGGACGGGACGCTGCTCCCGACGGCGCCCGGCACGGAGGCGGACTGGCTCGGCACCCTGGCCACCCAGGCGTCCGGCGGCCTGGTGCCCGCCGGCGCGGACCGCGAGACCCTCGAGGACGTGGCCGGCGCGCTCGGCCAGGAGGGCGCCGTCGTGCTCGTGGGCGAACGCCTCGCCGGCGCACCCGGCGCGTACACCGCGGCGCTGCGGCTCGCGGAGTCGACGGGAGCACGGCTCGCCTGGATCCCGCGGCGCGCCGGTGAGCGCGGCGGGGTCGAGGCCGGTCTGCTGCCGGGCCTGCTGCCCGGTGGTCGCCCGCTCGTCGACGACGACGCCCGGGCCGAGGCGGCCGCGGCCTGGGGGGTCGACGTCGGCACCCTGCCGGACACCCCCGGGCTGGACACCGACGGCATCCTGGACGCCCTGAGCGTCGGGCAGCTCACCGGTGCGCTGGTGGGCGGCCTCGAGCTGGCGGACCTGCCCGACCCGGTGCACGCCCGCCGTGCCCTCGGGGCGGCCCGGTTCGTCGTGGCCCTCGAGGTGCGGCACACCGAGGCCACCGCGCTCGCCGACGTCGTGCTCCCCGTCGCACCGCCCGTCGAGCGGGCGGGCTCCTACTGGAACTGGGAGGGCCGCGTGCGGTCCTTCGGCCAGGCGCTGGAGTCCTCCGCGCTGCCCGACCACCGGGTGCTCGACGCGCTCGCCGCGCAGCTCGACGTGGACCTCGGCGCGGCCGAGCCCCTCGCGGCGCACCGGGCGATCGCGGCGTTCGGCGCCTGGCGGGGACAGCGGGCCGACGCCCCGCAGGCCGGCCCGCCGGAGCCTCCCGCGGTGGCGGCCGGCACCGCCGTCCTCGCGAGCTGGCACCTGCTCCTCGACGACGGCGCCCTGCAGGACGGCGAGGAGCACCTGGCGGGCTCGGCGAAGCGTCCGGTGGCCCGGGTCAGCGCGGTCACGGCGGCCGGGTTCGACGTGTTCGACGGTGACCTGGTGACGGTCTCCACCGACCGCGGCTCGATCACCGTGCCGGTGGCGATCACGGAGATGGTCGACCACGTGGTCTGGCTGCCGACGGCGTCACGCGGGTGCCGGGTCCACGACGACCTGGGTGCCGGGCCGGGCGCGCCGGTGCGGATCGCGCCGGCCGAGAAGGGAGACGACGCATGATCCCCGGGGTCGCCGCCGACTTCAGCGCGGACACGATCGTCACGACGATCGTCAAGGCCGTGCTCATCATCGTGTTCCTGCTCACGAGCGTGCTCTTCGCGATCTGGTTCGAGCGCAAGGTCGTGGCCCGCATGCAGCTGCGCCCCGGCCCGAACTGGCACGGACCGATCGGACTGCTGCAGTCGCTGGCCGACGCGATGAAGCTGCTGCTCAAGGAGGACCTGACGGTGACGCGGGCCGACCGTGTCATGTACCTGCTGGCGCCGATGATCTCGGTGTTCTGCGCGCTGCTCGTCTTCGCCGTCATCCCGTTCGGCCCGAGCGTCACGATCCCCTTCACCGACTACTCCACGCCGGCCCAGCTGACGGACTTCCCCGTGGCGACGCTGTACGTGCTGGCGTGCGCCTCCATCGGCGTCTACGGCATCGTGCTCGGCGGCTGGTCCTCCGGCTCGACCTACCCGCTGCTGGGCGCCGTGCGGTCCACGGCCCAGGTCATCAGCTACGAGCTCGCGATGGGGCTGTCCCTGGTGAGCGTCTTCATCATGGCCGGCTCGATGTCGACCTCGTCGATCGTGGAGTCGCAGACGGCCCTGTGGTGGTTCCTGCCGCTGGCGCCCGCGTTCGTCGTGTACATCATCTCGATGGTGGGCGAGACGAACCGGCTGCCCTTCGACCTGCCCGAGGCGGAGGGCGAGCTGGTCTCCGGCTACATGACCGAGTACTCGTCGATGAAGTTCGCCTGGTTCTTCCTGGCCGAGTACATCGCGATGATCAACGTCTCCGCCGTCGCCACGACGCTGTTCCTCGGCGGGTGGCGCGCCCCGTGGCCGCTGTCGATGATCGGCGACGGGGTCCTCAACACCGGCTGGTGGCCGGTGCTGTGGTTCCTGGCCAAGGTCTGGGTGCTGATGTTCTTCTTCGTGTGGGTGCGCGGCACGCTGCTGCGGCTGCGCTACGACCAGTTCATGGTGTTCGGCTGGAAGGTCCTCATCCCGTTCGCCCTCGTCTGGCTGGTGGCCCTGGCGTCGTTCCGCTGGGCCGGTCTGTCAGGGGTGACCCGCACGCAGATGATCGTGGCGATCCTGGTGGTGTTCGCCCTGGTGATGGTGGTGCTGTGGCTGTGGCCGCAGCGCAAGGCGCCCGACAGAGCGGCGGCCGACGGCGCAGGCCCGGAGGGCGGCGGGTTCGACGCGTTCGCGGGCGGCTATCCCGTCCCGCCGCTGCCCGGACAGGCGCTGCCGGCCTCGCCGCGCGCCCGTCGCACGGTGCCGCCGGCACCGCAGGACCCCCCGGCTTCCCCGGCCGACGTCGACGCGGAGGAGACGCGATGACCGACAAGCCGTACGAGCCGCTGCGCCCGACCAAGGGACCGGTGGGCGAGCTGTTCGCCCCGGTCGCCGGGTTCGGCGTGACGTTCTCGTCGATGTTCCGACCGGCCGTCACCGAGGAGTACCCCCGGAAGAAGACGGCCCCCCAGTCCCGCTACCACGGGCGCCACCAGCTCAACCGGTACGCCGACGGCCTGGAGAAGTGCATCGGCTGCGAGCTGTGCGCCTGGGCGTGCCCGGCCGACGCGATCTACGTCGAAGGTGCGGACAACGCGGACCTGCCGGAGAACGACGGCTCGGCCGAGCCGGTGCACATGTCGCCCGGTGAGCGGTACGGCCGCGTCTACCAGATCAACTACCTGCGCTGCATCTTCTGCGCGCTGTGCATCGAGGCGTGCCCCACGCGGGCGCTCACGATGAGCAACGACTACGAGATCGCCGGCCCCAGCCGGGAGGGAATGATCTACGAGAAGCAGGACATCCTGGCGCCGCTGGCCGAGGGGATGCTCGCCGGTCCGCACCCGATGGTGGAGGGCACCACCGACACGGAGTACTACCGGGGCGAGGTCACGGCACCCACCGCCGCGCAGGTGGACTGGGTGCGTGAGCGCCGCCCGGACGAGCCCACGCTGGACGCGGCAGCCGCCGTCGTCGCCGGTGACGCCCCGCCACCCACGCCCGACCAGCACCGGCTGCGGCCCGACCAGGACCGCGCCGTGGCGACGCGGGCCGCGGCCGAGGAGTCCAACATCGACGGCCGCTCCGCGGCGCGCGAGCGCGAGGCCCGCGGGTCGTCGCGGGTGGGTCAGGGGGGCGCGCGATGAGCGGCGGCGAGGAGGTCCTCTTCTGGACGCTGGCACCGCTGATGGTGATCGCCGCCGCCGGGCTGCTCGTGGTCCGCCGTGCCGTGCACGCCGCCGTCTGCGTGGTGTTCGTGATGATCGGCCTGGCGGTGCTCTACGTGGCGCAGGAGGCGCCGTTCCTCGGGATCGTCCAGGTCGTCGTCTACACCGGCGCCGTGATGATGCTCTTCCTCTTCGTGCTGATGCTCGTGGGGGTCGACGCCGCGGACTCGCTCACGGAGACGATCCGCGGCCAGCGCTGGATCGGGTTGCTGCTCGGTGCCGGTCTGGCCGCGGTGCTGCTCGGCGTCGTCGCCCAGGCGACCTTCCCGCCGTCGGTCGGGCTCGCCCAGGCCAACGCCGTCACCAACCCGGTGGCGCTGGCCCGGGTGCTGATGCAGGACTACGTGGTCGCGATGGAGGTCGTCGGGATCCTGCTGGTCACGGCGGCGCTCGCGGGCCTGGTGCTCACGCACCGGCGCCGGCTCGGCAAGAAGCCGACGCAGCGTGCGCTGGCGGAGGCGAAGGTGGCCCTGCTGCCCACCGGTCGCCAGCTCACGCCGCTGCCCGCGCCGGGCGTCTACGCCCAGAACAACGCGATGGACACCCCGGCGCTCGACCCGGAGGGTCGCCCGCTGGAGCACTCCGTGCCGCGCGTGCTGCGCATCCGCGGCCAGCAGCGCTCCGCGACGGAGCTCCTCACCGCGGAGGAGACGCTGGTGCAACGCATCCAGCTGGACCGGCCCGCGCCGGCCGAGAACGGGGAGGACCGCTGATGGACCTCGTCAACTACCTCTATCTCGCGTCGATCCTGTTCGCGCTCGGTGCCACCACGGTGCTGCTGCGGCGCAACGCGATCGTCGTGTTCATGGGGGTCGAGCTGATGCTGAACGCCACCAACCTGGCGCTCGTGACGTTCGCCCGCCTGCACGGCGACATCACCGGACAGGTCCTCGCCTTCTTCGTCATGGTGGTGGCCGCCGCGGAGGTCGTCGTCGGCCTGGCGATCATCGTGACGATCTTCCGTGCCCGCCGGTCGGCCTCGGTCGACGACGTCAACCTGCTCAAGAGCTAGAGGGGCCGACGACTTCGATGATGCAGACTCTTTCGCTCGCGCCCTGGTTGGTCGCCACGCCGCTCGTCGGAGCGGCGCTGCTGCTCCTGGTCGGCCGGCTCAGCGACCGCTGGGGGCACTGGCTCGGCGTGCTGGCCTCGACGGCGACGTTCGTGATCGGCCTCGTGATCCTGCTCGACATGCTCGGCGTGGCCGCCGAGGACCGGGTGGGCGTCCACACCACGGCGAGCTGGATCGACGTCGGCCCGCTGCAGGTGGACCTCGGGTTCCAGGTGGACCCGCTGTCGATGACGTTCGTCATGCTGATCACCTTCGTCGGCTCGCTGATCCACCTGTACTCCGTGGCGTACATGTCCCACGACCGCGACCGCCGCCGGTTCTTCGCGTACCTCAACCTGTTCGTGGCCGCGATGCTGCTGCTCGTGCTCGCGGACTCCTACCTGCTGCTGTTCGTCGGCTGGGAGGGCGTGGGCCTGGCCTCGTTCCTGCTCATCGGGTTCTGGGACCACCACCTGCCCAACGCGGTGGCGGGCAAGAAGGCGTTCGTCATGAACCGCGTGGGGGACATGGGCCTCATCGCGGCGATGATGCTCATGCTCGCGACGTTCGGCGGGGTGGACTTCGCCACGGTGCTCGGCTCGGCCGACGCGGCGGACCAGGGCACGACGACGGCGATCGGCCTGCTGCTCCTGCTGGCGGCCTGCGGCAAGTCGGCCCAGCTGCCGCTGCAGGCGTGGCTCGGGGACGCGATGGCCGGCCCGACGCCGGTCTCCGCCCTCATCCACGCCGCCACGATGGTGACCGCGGGCGTCTATCTCCTGGTCCGCTCGGGACCGCTGCTGGAGGCGGCGCCGGACGCCCAGCTCGTCATCGCGGTCGTGGGTGCTCTGACCCTGCTGTTCGGCGCGATCGTCGGCTGCGCCAAGGACGACATCAAGAAGGCGCTGGCCGCCTCGACGATGTCCCAGATCGGCTACATGATGCTCGCCGCGGGCCTCGGCCCCGTCGGGTACGCGTTCGCGATCTTCCACCTGCTGACGCACGGCTTCTTCAAGGCGGGCCTGTTCCTCGGGGCGGGCTCGGTCATGCACGCGATGGACGACGACGTGAACATGCGCCGGTTCGGCGGCCTGGCCCGGCTGCTGCCGGTCACCGCGATCACGATGGGCCTCGGCTGGCTGGCGATCCTCGGCGTCCCGCCGTTCTCCGGCTTCTACTCCAAGGACAAGATCATCGAGGTCGCGTTCGTGGGCGAGGGCTGGCGGCCGTGGGTGTTCGGGACGGTCGCCCTGGTGGGCGCCGGGATCACCGCCTACTACATGTCGCGGCTGTTCTTCATGACGTTCATGGGCCGACGGCGGTGGGCCACCGAGCTCGCGGGCGGTGCGGGGCGCGACGGTGCGGACGGCGACGAGGCCCCCGTGCGGCACCCGCACGAGTCCCCGTGGCTCATGACGCTGCCGATGATCGTGCTCGCGATCGGGTCGGTCGGGCTCGGCTTCGTGCTGAACGCCGGCGACCGGTTCGTGCACTGGCTCGAGCCGGTGACGGGGCACGCCGAGCACCACGAGCCGGTCCTGCCGATCTGGCTGATCGTGACCCTGACGCTCGTCCTCGTGGTCCTCGGCGCGGCCCTCGCGTTCGTGCAGTACGCCGTGCGGCGGGTGCCGACGACGCCGCCACCGGCCCCGGCGCTGGTGCGTGCGGCTCGGGTGGACCTGCACCAGGACGACGTCAACGAAGGGCTCGTGATGCTGCCGGGCAGGGTGCTGACGCGGTCGCTGGTCTTCGCGGACCGCACGGCGGTCGACGCCGGGTGGCTGGGTCTGGCCGGGGGCGTGGGACGCCTGGGCGGGCGGCTGCGAAGCATGCAGTCCGGGTACGTCCGGCAGTACGCCGCGATGACCCTGGGTGGTCTGGGCGTGATCGTGCTCGTGATCTGGCTGGTCTCCGGCCAGGGGGCGAGCTGAGGCGTGGAAGGGATGATGATGTCCGGCTTTCCCTGGGTGACTGCCCTCGTGGTGTGGCCGCTGGTCGCGGCGGCGGCGACGGTGCTGACCGGCGTGGGGCGCGGGCGCCCGGCGTCGGGTGCCGCGAGCGGAGGTGGCGCGTTCAGCGCCGGCACGGCCCGCACGGTGGCCCTGGTGGGCGCGCTGGTCGAGGTGGCGCTGCTGGTGGGGGCGTTCCTCGCCTTCGACACCTCGGCGGCGGGCACCCACCAGCTGACCGAGACGTACGCGTGGATCCCGGCGCTGGGGGCGAGCTACGCCGTCGGCGTCGACGGGGTGTCCCTGCTGCTCGTGGCGCTCAGCGTGGGGCTCGTGCCGCTGGTGATCCTCGCCGCCTGGCACGAGCAGGGCGGGGACCACGTCCGGCTGCGGCGCTACCTCGCCACGGTGCTGGTGCTGCTGTCCTTCATGGTCGTGGTGTTCACGGCGCGTGACGTGTTCCTGTTCTACGTGGTCTTCGAGGCCATGCTGATCCCGGCGTACTTCCTCGTGGGCGGGTTCGGGCAGGGGGCGCAGCGCCGGTACGCGGCGGTGAAGTTCCTGCTGTTCTCGCTCGCGGGCGGGCTCGTGATGCTGGCCGCCGTGGTCGCGCTGTACCTCCAGGTGCCGGTCGACCCGGCCACGGGGCTGCGCCCCGAGGACGCGTTCCTCACGGACAACCTCACCGGTCTGGCGCTCGACCCGACCGCCGAGCGGCTCATGTTCTGCGCCTTCTTCCTGGCGTTCGCGATCAAGGCGCCGATGTTCCCCGTGCACACCTGGCTGCCGGACGTGACGCAGAACGCCACCCCGGGCACCTCGACGCTGCTCATCTGCGTGCTCGACAAGGTGGGCACCTTCGGGATGCTGACGCTCTGCCTGCCGATCTTCCCGGCGGCGAGCCGGTGGGCGGCACCGGCGATCATCGTGCTCGCCGTGATCTCGATCCTGTACGGCGCGATCCTCGCTATCGGCCAGACCGACGTGCTGCGGCTGATCGGCTACACCTCGGTGTCGCACTTCGGGTTCATCATCCTGGGGATCTTCACCTTCACGTCGCTCGGGATCGCGGGCTCGAGCTTCATGATGCTCAACCACGGCATCTCCACCGGCGCGCTGTTCCTCCTGGCCGGTTTCGCGATCGCCCGGCACCCGCGGCGCAGCCAGCAGATCGCCGACTACGGCGGGATGCGCAAGGTCGCACCCGTGCTGGGCGGGACGTTCCTCGTGGCAGGCCTCTCGGCGCTCGCCCTGCCGGGGCTGGCCACGTTCGTCTCGGAGATCATGGTCTTCCTCGGCGCGTTCGCCCGGTGGCCCGTCCCGGTGCTGGTGGCCGTCCCTGCCGTCGTGCTCGCCGCCGTCTACGTGCTGCTGACCTACCAGCGCATGTTCACCGGCGAGGTGGGTGCCGACGTCGTCGGGGCGAAGGACCTGGACGTCCGCGAGAAGACGGTCGCCGGTGTGCTGGTGGCCGCGCTGGTGGTGCTGGGGCTGATGCCCGGACCGGCGCTGGACTACGTGCGCGAGCCCGCGGGCGTCTCCGTGGAGCACGTGGGTGAGACCGATCCCGAGCCCGTGCTCGGGGCCCTCGAGGGGAGCGACCAGTGATCGAGTTCGAGGCACCTGTCATCGACTGGGCCGTCCTGACCCCCGTCCTCGTGGTGCTGGCCGCCGGCGTGGTCGGCGTGCTGATCGAGGCGTTCGTGCCCGACCGGGGCCGCCGCACCACGCAGATCGTGCTCACGCTGGCGGCGCTCACCGGCTCGCTCGTGTCGGTGGTGCTGCTGTGGGACCGCGTGACCACCGAGGGGTACGCGTTCGTCGTCGACGGCACGTTCCTGCTGACCCCGTTCACGCTGGGCATCCAGGCCGTGGTGGCCGTGCTCGCCGTGCTCGGCGTGCTGGTGATCGCCGACCGGACGCGCACCGGCCAGGACGCGTTCGCCCCCACGGCCGCGGCCGTGCCCGGCACCACCTACGAGGACGCCGCGCGGGAGGCCGGGCTGCAGCAGACGGAGATCTACCCGCTGGTGCTCTTCGCCACCGGTGGCATGCTGCTCTTCCCCGCCACGGACAACCTCATCGTGCTGTTCATCGCCCTCGAGGTGCTGTCCCTGCCGCTGTACGTGCTGTGCGCCACGGCCCGCCGCCGCCGGCTGCTGAGCCAGGAGGCGGCGTTCAAGTACTTCCTGCTCGGGTCGTTCGCGAGCGCGATCATGCTGTTCGGCATCGCGCTGGTCTACGGGTTCGCGGGCACGGTGAGCCTCGAGGGTGCGCTCTTCGTGCTGGTGCACCCCGAGAGCCAGGTGCTCGAGATGATGCCGTCCCTGGTGATCGCCGGGGTGCTCCTCATCACGGTGGGTCTGCTGTTCAAGATCGGGGCGGCCCCGTTCCACACGTGGACGCCGGACGTCTACCAGGGTGCGCCCACCCCGATCACCGGCTTCATGGCGGCCTGCGTCAAGGCGGCCGCCGTCGGCGCGCTGGTGCGGGTGGTCTTCACCCTGGCGGCCGGGCTGGACGAGCCCCTGCGACGCGACCTCGAGGTCGGGCTGTGGGCCGTGGCGATCCTCACGATGCTGATCGGCACCGTCGCCGGCGCCGTCCAGACCGACGTCAAGCGGATGCTCGCGTACTCGTCGATCGCGCACGCCGGGTTCCTCGCGGTCGCGTTCGTGGGCTTCTCCGAGACCGGCGCCGGCGCGGTGCTCTTCTACGTCCTCGCCTACGGGCTGGCCACGCTCGGAGCCTTCGCGGTGGCGACCCTCGTGCGCGAGCAGGACGCCGACGGCGTGGTCCTCGGGGAGGCGACCCACCTGTCGCAGTGGGCCGGGCTCGCCCGTCGCTCGCCGTGGCTCGCGGCCGCGTTCTCGCTGTTCCTGCTGTCGATGGCCGGCATCCCGCTCACGGCGGGGTTCATCGCGAAGTTCGGCGTGTTCTCGGCGGCCGTGGCGGCCGGCGCCTGGCCGCTGGCCGTGCTCGGCGTGCTCGCCTCGGCCGTCGCGGTGTTCTTCTACGTGCGGCTCATCGTGCTCATGGTGCTCACGCCTCCCACCGAGGAGTCCGAGCACCCGGAGCACGTCGAGGACGGCGCCGAACCTGCTGCCGCCGGGACATCGCGGGCCGACGACGCCGCGCCGGCCGACGACGCCGCGCCGGCCGACGACGCCGCGCCGGCGACGGGCACGCTCACCGCCGCGCGGGCCACCCTCGCCCGGGCCTCCGTGGTGGTGGTCGCCTCCCGCGGGCCGGCGACGGTGGCGATCGTGCTGTGCGCGGTCGGGGTCGTGCTGCTCGGGGTCGTGCCGCAGGTCGCCCTCGACTGGGCGGCTCAGGCGGCGACGTTCCGCCCGCTGCAGCCGTGACTCCCGGTTCGCTGCGGGCCGGTCCGGCCAGATAGGTTCGGACCGTGACCCGTGCTTCTGATGCCTCGGCCGGCGCTTCTGCCACGCTGCCGACCGCCATCCCCGTGAGCGACCCCGAGCTGGCCGACCGGCTCGCGGGTCGGCTCGCACGGGTCGATGCCGTCCTGGCCGAGGCGGTGGCCTCCACGGACCGGCTGGCCGACGACGCGTCGCGGCACCTCATCGCGGCCGGCGGCAAGCGGTTCCGCCCGCTCCTCACGCTGCTCGCCGGCGAGCTGGGCGACGGCGAGGACCCGCGCCTCGTCGACGCGGCCGTCGTCGTCGAGCTGACGCAGGTCGCCTCGCTGTACCACGACGACGTGATGGACTCCGCCCCCGTGCGACGGGGGGCTCCGGCGGCACACACCGTGTGGGGCAACTCGATCGCGATCCTCGTCGGGGACCTGCTGTTCGCCCGTGCGTCGGCGCTCGTCGCCGGGCTCGGGCCGGAGGCCGTGGTGCTGCAGTCGCACACCTTCGAGCGGATGTGCCTCGGCCAGCTCCACGAGACCACCGGGCCGGCCGCCGGGGACGACCCCGTCGACCACTACCTGCAGGTGCTCAGCGACAAGACGGCGTCGTTGCTCGCCACGTCGGCGCGCCTGGGCGCGATGTTCGGGGGATGCCCCGACGAGATCGTCGAGGCGGTCACCGGGTACGGCGAGAAGGTGGGCACCGCCTTCCAGCTCGCGGACGACGTGCTGGACATCGCCTCCTCGGGGACCGAGTCCGGCAAGACGCCCGGGACCGACCTGCGCGAGCACGTGCCCACCATGCCCGTGCTGCTGCTGCGCCGCCGCGTCGAGCGCGGGGAGGCCTCGCCGTCGGACACCGCGCTGCTGGCCCGCCTCGACGGGGACCTGTCCGACGACGCGGCGCTGGCCGCCGTCGTGGCGGACCTGCGCGAGCACAGCGTGCTCGCCGAGACGCGCGAGCTCGCGGTGCGGTGGGCGCGGGAGGCGGCCGCCGAGCTGGCGCCGCTGCCCGACGGACCGGTGAAGCAGGCGTTCGGCGACCTGGCGACCGCACTGGCCGACCGGGCCGCCTGACCCACCGGCGCGGACGCGAGGACGTGCCCCTCGCGCCCGCGCCGTCCCCGGCCGACGGGTCACGTGCGGTCGGGAGCGGGTCCGGGCGTCACGACACCGTGATGCCCGTCGTGTAAGCACCCGAGCCCGAGTAGGCGTGGACCACGACGCGGTAGTAGCCCGACGACGCCGAGTACGTCAGCGAGTCCAGGCTCGACGTCGTGCTGCCCTGCGCCACGGTGGACCAGCTGCTCCCGGTCCAGCGCTGCAGGTAGACGTCGAAGTCGCCGCTCGAGGGACCCTCGACGCACGCGGCGATCTGTGCCGAGCCGCTCTGGTTCCAGTAGCTGCCGTCCGGGTGCACGGCCTGGCCGCCCTGGCTCAGCGAGCCGTCGCTCGAGTAGGAGGTTCCGGTGCAGGACGGGTCCTCGCCGCCGCCCTCGCCACCGCCGTTGGTCACGAGGGTCAGGTCGTACCGGTTGAGGATGGGGTTGACCGGCTGGAAGAAGGTCGTGCCGCCGGAGCTGCAGTTGCCGGACCCCCCGGAGGTGACGCCCTGCGCCTGGTCGCCGGCGAGCAGGGAGCCGCCCGAGTCGCCGGGCTCGGCGCAGACCGTGGTGCGGATCAGCCCGTTCACGCTGCCCTGCGGGTACGTCACGGTCGCGTTGTAGGCCTGGATGGTGCCGCAGTGCCAGCCGGTGGTGGACCCGGAGCGGCACACCTGCGAGCCGACCGGGGCCTGGGCGGAGCCGGCGACCGCGACGACGCCACCGGCGTAGTCGTTCACCGCGCCGACGGGCGTGTTCCCGGCCGCGGTGCGCACGTGCGCCATGTCGCTGCCGGGGAAGACCGACCCGGCGAACGTGCCGCTCGGCTGGGACGTCGTCGCCCCCGTGGAGCCGCAGTGCCCGGCCGTGACGAACCCGGTGGTGACGGCGAAGCCGACGGAGCACCGTGACCCGCCGCCGATGTAGTAGGCGTTGCCGCCGACGACGTCCTGGTAGGTCCGCGGCTCCTCGGTGGTGCGCTCGAAGGTGACCGCCCGCTGGGGGACCCCGGCCGCCCTCGCCGCCTGGCGGGCCTCGCCGCGGGACCCGCGGTGCACCTGGACGACGATCGTGTTCTCCGCGAGGTCGACGTAGGTGCCGGACACGCCGTCGACGTCGGACAGCGGGGCGGTCAGGGACGACTGCCACTGCTCGAGGTCCTCCAGCGAGTACCGCGCGGTGACCGCTCGGGCGCCGGCCCGGCGGACCGTCGGGACCTGGGACGTGTCGGTGACGGCCGCGTAGACGACGTCGTCCTCGGCGTCGATCCACATTCCCGCGAAGTCGTCGCCGAGGGCGGCGTCGAGCTCGTCGAGCGTGTCCGAGGCGTCGGCCTGGAAGTCCAGGCGCTCGACGGCGCGGTCCTCGGTCACGTCGAGGTCGTCCTGCATGGCCTCGAGCAGCTCGACGGGGTACTTCTCCGCCAGGTCCGCCTCGCCGAGCGGTTCCTCGGCGTCGGGGGTCGGGCTCGCGGCCTGGGCGGTGAACGCCGTGGCCGCGAGGGTGAGCGTCGCCGTGGTGGTGGCGAGCGTCCTGAAGGTCGTTCGTCTCATGGAGCTTCCTTCCGTCAGGTGCCGGGCGGAGTACCCGGCAGTCCCACGGTATGCTCCGTACTCAGCATCTGCCCAGATGACATTCAGGTCATACCAAGGCAGTATCCAGAGACGTCATGGTAGCCCCGAGCATCGGTCGGGGTCCGGTCCAGCCTCGCCGCTGCGGGCGGTTTCCGCCCGTCGAACGGTGGGGTCGTCGAACGGTCAGGCGGCAGCGAGCCGAGCTGCCGTGAGCGCCAGCGCCGTCCCCGCCAGCATGCAGGGGCCGAACGCGATGGCCGTCCGGCGGGTCGCCCGCCGGGCGCCGATGAGCACCAGGGCGGCCACGCCCCCGAGCAGGAACGGCAGCACCGCCGCGGCCCACAGCACGGGCCACCCGTACCAGCCGCTCACCAGGCCGAGGAGCACTGCGAGCTTGACGTCCCCGAGGCCGAGCCCGGACGGGCTGGCCAGGTGCAGCAGCAGGTAACCCCCGCCGAGGCAGAGGGCGCCGGCCAGGGCCCGCATCCCGGCGTCCCCGGCGTCCCCGGCCAGCGCGGCACCCGCGAGGAGGAGACCGACGACGGCGGTGGTCGGGTAGGTGACGGCGTCCGGCAGGCGGTGGGTCGCCGCGTCCACGACGCCGAGCGCGACGCCCGCGACCGCTGCCACGGCGAGCGCCGGCGTCGACCAGCCGGGACCGCTCGCCCAGACCGCCCACACCACGGCGAGCACGCCGCCGACGGCGATGCGACGCCGGAACGGCGCCACCTCGAGCGCGGCACGTTCGGCGAGGGTCGGCACGCGAGGATCGTAGGGGAGCCGGGGCGGGCGCCGGGCGGGCCGTCCACAGGTCTGCTCCCGGCGGGAACGCCGCTGCGGTAGTGTCCGTGCCCGTCCTGCCGTCGACGGAGAGGCCCTGACTCGTGAACGCCCGGAACAAGCGCGTCACCTACGTCACCGTCCTGCTGGTGATCGCCGTCGTGTCGGCGCTGCGGCTCGTCCTGGACCTGCGCAGCGGCGACACCGAGGCCGCCACCGTGTGGATCGCGCTGCTCGTCGTCCTGGCCATCGTCGCCGTGACGCTGCTGGTGGTGGTCCGCCGCGTCACCGCGTGCGCCCGCCAGGCCGCGCGGCACCGTCCGGGCAGCCTCGTGGTGCCGGGCTTCACCACAGCGGAGATGCCGGACATCGCGCGCCACCAGGGTGCGACGGCGCGCGGGTGGATGACCATGGGCGGCAGCCCCGTCGCCGTGGTCGTCACCCCGACCGAGCTCGAGGTGTGGGGGCGCCGGGACGACGCACCCCGCTGGGTGGTCCAGCGCACGCCCGACGGCGTCACCGACGGTCCCGCCGTCTACGGCGGGCGCGAGGTCCCCGCGGTGTGGGCGCACGACGGCCTGGCGGCCGTCGTGTTCGTCCCCGCCTACCGGCCGCTGCGTGCGACGGCCGGGACCGTGGGCACGGACATCAGCCGTGCCGTCGCGGAGCTGAGCGGGACGGCCTCGGCGGCCGGGGCGCGCTGAGGGTCGCTGCTCAGCCGGTCACCGCAGCGCCCGCGACGACGATCTGCACCACGCACAGGGCGGCGACGGCCATGCTGAGCAGGAACGGCGCCCGGCTGCGCGGTCGCAGCAGCCCCAGTGCGCCGGCGGCCACGGCGAGCAGGCCTGCGACCGCGGTGAGCCCGACGGTCGCGGCCGAGGGCCCGCCCGGCGGGCCGGCCATCGTCACCAGGCAGCCCGCGGCGAGCACGAGCGGCGCGACCACGCTGGCACCGCGTCGTCCCAGCCGGTGCGGCAGGCCGTGGACCCCGGTGGCGCGGTCGTCCTCGAGGTCGGGCAGGACGTTGGCGACGTGCGCACCCACACCGAGCAGGGCACCGGCGAGCACCATCCACCCGGGCGCGCTCCGCCCGTCGCCGGCCGCCGCCACGACGAACACGGGCAGCAGGCCGAACGCGACGGCGTAGGGCAGCCACGAGAGGGCCGTCCGCTTGAACCACAGGTTGTAGGTCCACCCGCCGAGGAGGACGCCGAGGTTCGCCAGCCCGGCGCCCGCCCCGGCGGCGAAGCCCAGCACCACGCTCACGGCCGCGGCGACGAACGCGCCCGTGCGTAGCGTGGCCGCGGTGACGGCTCCGCGCACGGTCGGCTTGTCGAGGCGACCGACCTGGCGGTCGCGGGCGGCGTCGAGCCAGTCGTTGCTCCAGCCGATGGAGAGCTGACCGGCCCCGACGGTCACCGTGACCAGCAACGCCCGCCCCACCTCCGGCTCGACGCGCAGCGCCAGTGCCAGGGCGAACAGCGTGACCATCGCGGCCGGGGCGGGGTGCGTGGCAGCGAGCATCCCGCGCGCGAGCTTCCCGGCGTCGGACATGACGCGAACCTAGTGCCGCTCGCACCTGGGCACGACCCGAGGCCGGGTGGCAGCATGAGGGCGTCCCTCGACGTCGACCGACCGGAGCCCGCCATGGAGTCGCTGTCCCTGTCCGCCCTGACCGACGAGCTCATGACGACGGCACGGCAGACGAACGGGCGCGCCGCCCGCACCGTCCGCGGCGGCCACGACCACGCGCTCCGCCAGGTGGTGTCGGTCCTGACCGCCGGCCACGACATGAACGAGCACGACTCCCCGGACGAGGCCACGGTGCAGGTCCTGCGCGGCCGCGTGCGGCTGGTCGCCGGGGACGAGTCGTGGGAGGGGACGCCCGGGGACTTCGTCGTCGTGCCGCCGGTACGGCACCGGGTGGAGGCGCTCGAGGACTCGTCGATCCTGCTCACCGCGCTGGCGGCGGGTGCCGTCGGGGACTGAGTCCGGGCCGTCCCCCGCGCGTCGGGGCGTCAGCGGTGCCACGATGCCTGCATGTCCCGTGTGCTGGCCGTCGCCCCCGCGCTTCCCCCGCACGTCTACCCGCAGCAGCAGATCTCCGAGGCGATCGTGCCGCTGCTCGCTCCCGAGGGCGGCCGCCGGAGGCTGGCGCACCGGGTGCACGCCGCCTCGGGCGTGGACACGCGCCACCTGGCGCTGCCGATCGACGAGTACGCGGACCTCACGTCGTTCGGCGACGCCAACGCCCACTTCGTGCGGGTCGGCACCGACCTGGCGGAGCAGGCGGGCCGGGAGGCACTCGCGGCCGCAGGGGTTCGCCCCGACGAGGTCGACCTGGTCTTCTTCACGTCGGTGACGGGGCTCGGCGCACCGTCGATCGACGCGGCCCTGGTGCACCGCCTGGGGTTGCGCCCCGACGTCCGGCGCGTGCCGTCCTTCGGCCTGGGGTGCGCCGGCGGGGCGGCCGGGCTGGCCCACCTGCACGAGTACCTGGCCGGGCACCCGCGGCAGGTCGCCCTCCTGGTCTCCGTCGAGCTGTGCTCGCTGACCTTCCAGCGCGACGACACCTCGACGGCGAACCTCGTCTCGTCGGGCCTGTTCGGCGACGGGGCGACGGCCGTCGTCGTCGGCGGCGACGCCGTCCGCCACGGGACCGGGCCGACGGCCCAGGTGATGGGCAGCCGCAGCCACCTCTACCCCGGCACGGCGGGCGCGCTGGGGTGGGACGTGCGCGACACCGGGTTCGGCATCGTGCTCTCGCCGGAGCTGCCGGAGCTGCTGCGCGCCCACCTGGCGGGGGACGTCAAGGACCTCCTCGCCCCGCACGACCTCACGGCGGACGACGTCGGCACGTGGGTCGTGCACGCCGGGGGCCCGAAGGTGGTGGACGCGGTCCGTGACGCCCTCGCGCTGTCCGAGAGCGACGTCGCGCGCAGCCGGGCGACGCTCGCCGCCGAGGGGAACCTGTCGTCGTCGTCCGTGCTGCACGTCCTCGCCGCGACGCTGGACGACGGCGCGCCCCGGCCGGGGGAGTGGGCCGTCCTCATGGCCTTCGGCCCGGGGGTCGCCGCCGAGCTGGTGCTGCTGAGCGGGCAGGAGCCGGCATGAGCGTCCTGCTGTACGCGGCCCTGGTGCTGGCCACGGGGTTCGAGCGCCTGGCCGAGCTCGTCGTCTCCGCCCGCCACGCCCGCTGGTCCTTCGCGCGCGGCGGCGTCGAGTCCGGGCGCGGGCACTTCGGTCCGATGGTCCTGCTGCACACGGGGCTCCTCGTGGCGTGCGTCGTCGAGGTCGTCGCGCTGGACAGGCCGTTCCTGCCGTGGCTGGGCTGGCCGATGCTCGTCCTGGTCCTGGCGAGCCAGGGGCTGCGCTGGTGGTGCATCGGCACGCTCGGCCCGCAGTGGAACACCCGGGTCATCGTCGTGCCGGGGCTCTCCCTCGTGCGCCGCGGCCCCTACCGGTGGATCCCGCACCCGAACTACGTCGCGGTGGTCCTCGAGGGGATCGCGCTGCCGCTGGTCCACTCGGCGTGGATCACCGCCGTCGGCTTCACCGTGCTGAACGCCTGGCTGCTCCTCGGGTTCCGGATCCCCGCCGAGGAGCGGGCGCTGGAGGCCGCGGTGGAACCGGCGCAGGACCCGGGCCGGCGGTGAGTCCCGACGTCGACGTCCTGGTCGTCGGCGGCGGACCGGTCGGCCTCGCCGCCGCGATCGAGGCGCGCCGCGCCGGGCTGGACGTCGTCGTCCTGGAGCCCCGCCCCGCGCCGGTCGACAAGGCGTGCGGCGAGGGGCTCATGCCGGGCACGCTCGCCGCGGCGCGGCGGCTGGGCGTCGACCCGCCGGGGCGCGACCTGCGGGGGATCTCCTACCGGCAGGACGGGCGGGTGGCCGACCACCTCTTCCGGTCCGGCCCCGGCCGGGGCGTCCGCCGGACGACCCTGCACGCGGCGCTGCAGACGGCGGCGCTCGCGGCGGGTGCCGCCGTCGTGCCGGGCCGGGTCACATCGGTGACCCAGGACGACGACGGCGTCACGGCGGGCGGCGTGCGCGCCGCGTGGCTGCTGGCGTGCGACGGCCTGCACTCGCGGGTGCGCCGCGAGGTCGGGCTGGAGCAGGCCGCGCGGGGCGGCGCACCCGCGCGACCGGGCGTGCCGGGCCGTCGCTTCGGCCTGCGCCGGCACTACCGGGTGGCGCCGTGGTCGGACCTGGTGGAGGTCCACTGGGGACCGCGCGCCGAGGCGTACGTGACGCCCGTGGCGGACGGCCTGGTGGGTGTCGCCCTGCTCGGCCCGCCGGGGGCGGACTTCGACGTCGAGCTCGCGACGATCCCCGAGCTCGCCACGCGCCTCGCCGGGGCGGTGCCGGACGGTCCCGTGCGCGGCGCCGGTCCGCTGCGCGTGCGCACCACGGCGCGCACGGCCGGGCGCGTACGCCTGGTCGGTGACGCGTCGGGGTACGTCGACGCGCTGACGGGCGAGGGTCTGCGCGTCGGGTTCGCCCAGGCGCGGGCCGCCGTCGTCCACCTGGACGACGCGCCCGGGTACGAACGGGCGTGGCGGCGGGCCACGCGGGACTACCGGCTGCTGACGTCGGGCCTGGTGGGGGCCGCGGCGTCGCCGCTGCGTCGGGGCGTGGTGCCGGCGGCCCGGCGGCTGCCGGGGGTCTACGGGGCGGTCGTGGAGCGGCTCGCGCGATAGCGTCCGGGACCTGGATGGGGACAACTACCCATCCCCAGTCCGCGAGATGCGTTGCCCCGGGCGGGTGTCACCTGGCTATTCTGTGCAGGCGATGCCTGTAGAGCGCCGGGACCTGCTCAGGATCTCCGCTCGGTCATCACGAACCAGGGGGAATCTTGAGTCTGCTCACGCGCCTGCGCGGCGACCGACGGACGAGCATCTCGACGGCGGTGGTCGTCGTGCTGTCCGGGGGCGTCGCGGCCGCTGCGTTCCTCTACGACGGCGAGGCGACCGCCGACGTCGACCTCGACGACTCCGGCGTGTGGGTGACGAAGCAGTCGGCCGGGCTCGTGGGCCGGTTCAACACCGAGGCGCAGGCGATCGACGGCACCCTCCTCGCGGGCAGCGCGGACTTCGACGTCGACCAGCAGGCGGGCGACGTCCTCGTCCCGGACGAGGGCAACAGCGCCGCGAGCGTCGTGGACGTCGCCCGGCTCAAGTACCACTCCACCACCGCCGTCCCGGCCGGCGCCGGCGTCGCCTCGGGCGGTGGCCGCGTGGCGGTGACCGACGGCGAGTCGGGCGACCTGTGGGTCACGGCCTTCGACCGGCTGGCCACGCTGGACCTGGAGGAGGCCGACCCCACGGTGGAGCTGGGCGGGCCCGCCGAGGTGGCGGTCGCCCAGGACGGCACCGTGCTCGCGGCGGTCCCGACGACCGACCGGCTGTGGACCCTGGCGCCCGGCGAGGAACCCACCAGCATCGAGCTGGAGCTCCTCGAGGAGTCGCACGACGTCGTCCTGACGGCGGTGGGCGACGACGTCGTCGTCCTCGACCGGACGTCCGGCGCGTTGCGGCTCCCCGGCGGCGACGTCGTCACGGTGGCGGACGCGCAGGGAGCCCGCCTGCAGCAGCCGGGCGCGGCGGCGGAGTCGGTGGCCTACGCGACGTCGACCGGCCTGGTGCAGCAGCCGCTGGACGGTGGCCCGGCGACCGAGCGGCGCGCCTCCGGCGTCCCGGCCGCCCCGGTGCAGCTCGACGGCTGCCTGTACGGGGCGTGGTCGGCCAGCGGTCAGATCGTGCGGGACTGCCCGGGTACGGACCGCGACCTGGACCGCGTGCTCGAGGGCATCGACCCGCAGACGCAGCTCGAGTACCGGGTCAACCGGAACAACGTGGTGCTGAACGACCTGTCGGCCGGCACCGTCTGGATGGCTCTCGACGAGTACGAGAAGGTCGACGACTGGGACGTCCAGCGCCCCGACGAGGGGGACGGCGAGGACGTCAACGCCGACGACGACACCCCGGAGCTGGTCGACAACACGATCGTCGACCGCGAGCGCCAGGACCCGCCGGAGGCGAACGACGACTCGTTCGGCGTGCGGCCCGGCCGGGCGACCGTCCTGGACGTGCTGTCCAACGACCTCGACCCCGACGGCGACGTCATCACCGCCGCCCTGGAGGGCGACCAGCCGGACGGCCTGGAGATCCAGGAGGTGCTGGGGGGCAAGGCGCTGCAGGCGGTGGTCCCCGACGACGCGACCGGCCAGGTCTCCTTCGAGTACACCGTCAGCGACGGACGCGGGGGCACGGACACCGCGACCGTGCGGGTCCGCGTGGTGCCCGACGACGAGAACGCGGCACCGGAGCAGACCGGGGAACCGGTGCTGCGCGTGCAGCAGGGCAAGTCCGCCCAGATCCGGGTGCTGCCGTACTTCCGCGACGCCGACGGCGACGACGTCTACCTGGCCACGGCGTCGTCCACGGTCAAGGGCGACGAGGTGCGCGCCTACCCGGACGGTCTGGTGGAGTTCCAGGACGACGGTTCGGCGACCGGGCGCAAGAAGGTCAACCTCACGGTCGGTGACGGCCGCGGCGAGGTCGTCGAGGGCACCCTGTGGGTGGACGTGCTCGGCGAGTCCCAGGAGCCGCCCGTGGCGGTGGGCGACCACGTCGTGGTGTCGGCCGGGGAGCCCGTGACCATCGAGCCCCTGAAGAACGACTCCGACCCGAACGGCGACGCGCTGCGGCTCGCGTCCGTGAGCGAGGCGGCGCCCGCCGAGATCACCCCCAACTACGACGCCGGCACGTTCACCTTCCTGGCCAACGAGCCGAAGTCCTACGACGTGCTCTACCAGGTCAGCGACGGTCCCGGCTCGACCACGGGCGTGGTGCGCGTGGACGTGCAGGACCCGGACGAGGCAGGTGGCCCGCCCGTCGTCGTGGCGGACACGGCCCTGCTGCCCGCCGGCGGCTCCACGCTGGTGGACGTCCTGGCGAACGACTCCGACCCGGCCGGCCGCGTGCTCGTGGTGCAGTCCGTCGACGTGCCGGACGACGCCGGCGTGACCGTCGCCGTGCTGGGGCACCAGATGCTGCGGGTGACCGAGTCGCGGCGCATCTCCGACGCCGTCACCCTGCGGTACACGGTCTCCAACGGCGAGGAGACGGCGACGGGTCAGGTGCGCATCCTGCCCATCCCGGCGCCCGACCGGCTCCAGCCGCCGCACGCGGCGCCCGACGAGGTCACCGTGCACACGGGCGACTACGTCAACATCCCGGTGCTGGCCAACGACACCCATCCCGACGGTCTCGAGCTGATCCTCGACGACGAGCTGGAGCAGACCGTCGAGCCCGGCCAGGGCGAGATCTTCGCCTCGGAGGGCCGGCTGCGCTTCCGTGCCGGCGCCGAGGCCGGCACGGCGTACGCGATCTACCGGGTCCAGGACCCGAACGGGCAGGAGGACTCCGCCCAGGTCACGATCCACATCCGCGACGGCGAGGAGAACACGGCGCCGGTGCCGCGGGACGTCGAGGCGCGCGTGCTGTCCGGGGGCACGGTCCGGGTCGAGGTGCCGCTCGACGGCATCGACCCCGACGGCGACTCCGTGCGGCTGCTCAACGTCGTCAAGCCGCCCACCCGCGGCATCGCCGAGATCGTCGACGGCCGGTACATCGACTTCCGGGCCACCGACGGCGTCAGCGGCCAGGACACCCTGACGTACGCGGTGCAGGACTCGCGCGGCGAGACGGCGACCGGCACCGTCCGCATCGGCATCTCGCTGCCCGGCGCCAAGAACCACCCGCCGGTCGCCGCCGACGACGTGATGACCGTGCGTCCCGACCGGCAGGTCGCCGTGCCCGCGCTGCGCAACGACTCCGACCCGGACGGCGACCAGATCGGGCTCGTGCCCGGCGGGATCGAGGCCGAGGCCCCGCTCGACCCGGAGGTCGAGCAGGACCGCATCGTGCTGCGGACCCCGCGGGACGAGGGCACCGTCAGCTTCTACTACGCGGTGGAGGACACCTGGGGCGCCCGCGCGATGGGCTCGGTGTCGGTCGAGGTGACCGAGGACGCCCCGCTGCTCGCGCCGGTCGCGCGTGACGACATCGTGCTGCCGGCCGAGGTCACGCCCGACATGACGAGCGTGACGGTCCCGGTCCTCGACAACGACGAGGACCCGGACGGTGCGGCGAGCGAGCTGACCGTGACGCTCGACGCGTCGACCGCCACCGTCGACGAGGACGGCGTGGTGGACGTGGAGCTCACCGCCGAGCGCCAGCTGCTCACCTACACCGTGACGGACCAGGACGGTCTGTCGGCCAAGGCGTTCCTGCAGGTGCCGCCGGCCTACGACGCCCTGGCGGACGACGCCGAGCAGCAGCCCGAGGGGCCCGCGCCACGGCTCAAGCCGGACTTCGTGCCGCTCGAGGTGCTGTCGGGCGAGCCGCTCGACGTCGACCTCCGAGACGCCGTCGTGGTCGCCGAGGGCGGCGCCCCCGAGATCGCGGACGCGGACAGCGCGAGCGCCGTGGCCGGCAGCGTGACCGTCAAGGACGCGCAGCACCTGACGTACACCTCGAACGAGGACTACGTGGGGCCCGCGTCGGTGAGCGTCCAGGTCACCGACGGGCTGGAGGGCGAGCCGGAGGACCGCACCGCCCTGGTCCAGGTGCCGATCACGGTGCTGCCGCCGGAGAACCTGCCGCCGGAGCCCGGCGCGCCTGCTGGTCAGGTGGCCGCGGGCGAGGAGAGCACCGTGGACCTCGGGCGGTACGCCAGCGACCCCGACGGGGACGACCTGACGTTCAGCCTGGGCAGCACGCCGGAGGGGGTCAGCGCCGTGCTGACCGGCAGCGTCGTCGCGCTGCAGGCCGATCCCGACGTGGCCAAGGGCACGTCGGTCACCGTCCCGTTCACGGTGACGGACGGCAACAACCCGTCGGTCGACGGGTCGTTGGCCGTCGACGTCGTCGCCTCCACCCGCCCGCTGGCCAAGGCCAACCCGGACACGGTGGACGGCGCGCACCAGGGTGAGCCGGTGTCCGTCGCGGTGCTCGCCAACGACACGAACCCGTTCCAGGAACGCGGGCCGCTCGAGCTCGTCGGGCAGCCGACCGTCGAGACCGGCGAGGGCGAGGCGACCGTGGACGGCGATCAGGTGGTGGTGGTGCCGAAGGACAGCTTCGTCGGCACCATGGTGATCCGCTATCGGGTGCAGGACGCCACCGAGGATCCCGACCGCGAGGTCGAGGGCAGAATTACCGTCAACGTCCTGGGCGTCCCGGAGGCCCCGGCGACGCCGACGGTGGAGGAGGTGCGCTCCGAGACGGTGGTGCTGTCCTGGACCCCGCCGCTGAACAACGGCGCCGAGATCACCGGCTACACCGTGCGATCCGACCAGGGCGACGAGTTCCAGTGCGCCACGACGACCTGCACGCTCGACGGGCTGACGAACAACGTGACCTACACCTTCCAGGTGGTGGCGACCAACGAGGTCGGTGACTCCGACCCGTCGCCCGCCTCCGCCGAGGCCCGCCCGGACGAGAAGCCGGACCCGCCCGCCGCCCCGAGCCTGGAGTTCGGTGACGAGTCGCTCACGGTGACCTGGGAGAACGCCAACTACACCGACCGTTCGCCGATCCAGTCGGTCAACCTGGAGATCTCCCCGGCACCGGCCTCGGGCCAGACGCAGAAGGTCGGCGTCACAGGCAATCGCATCGTCTGGGAGGGCCTGACCAACGGCACCGCCTACAAGGTGCGCGTGCAGGCCGTGAACCTGGCACCGGACCCGTCTGACTGGGGCGAGTACTCGACGGCGGAGATCCCGGCCGGCCCGCCAGACGCCCCGGGTGCGCCGAGCGCTTCCCGGGTGGACACCCCGCTCGGCGGACA
Organism: Isoptericola halotolerans; assembly: GCF_003003075.1. Taxonomy (GTDB): domain Bacteria; phylum Actinomycetota; class Actinomycetes; order Actinomycetales; family Cellulomonadaceae; genus Isoptericola; species Isoptericola halotolerans_A. The sequence goes on from NZ_PVTX01000001.1 coordinate 699,119, forward strand.
GATCAGGGTGAGCTGGCCCGCGCCCTTCGCGAACGGTGACGCCGTGAAGACGTACCACGTCGACGTGCTCCGCGGCGGGTCGGTGGTCGACACGGTCCAGACCTCGGCGACGTCGCACGACTTCGCCGGGCTGGACACCAAGTCCAGCTACACCTTCGTGGTGACCGCCGAGAACAAGGCCGGCAAGGGCGGCAAGAGCCCGGCGTCGAACGCCGTGACGCCGTTCGGCATACCGACGGTGCCCGGCGCGCCGACGGCGAGCGTGGGCACAGGCATGAGCGGCAGGGCCGACGTCAGGTGGGGTGCCGCGGACGCCAACGGCAACGCGCTGACCTACACCGTGTCGGTCGAGGGCGGGGGCTCCCAGCAGACCACCGCGACCTCGCTGCGGTACGGGGGTCTGTCGAACGGCAGCTCGTACCGGTTCCGGGTCCGCGCGTGCAACGCCGCGGGATGCTCCGCCTGGACCGACTGGTCCAACGCGGTCAAGCCGTTCGGCCCGGTGCCGACACCGAGCGTCTCGGCGAGCGGTGGCGACCAGAAGGTGTCGTTCAGCTGGTCGACCTCGACGAACGGACGGGGGATCTCGGTCCGGGTCAGCGGCGCCGTCTCCAGCACCGCCAAGAGCGGGAGCCAGACGGTGAACGCCGGCTACTCCGACACGAAGCAGATCTGCGTGACCGCGACGGACACCGAGGGGCAGTCGGCGCAGAAGTGCGCCAGCGCCAAGTCCGACCCGAAGCCCCAGCCGAGCGTCACCATCACCAAGGGAGCGCGGGAGTACGGCGACGACCCCTACGGAAACTGCACCCACTCGTCGTGCCGGTACATCAACCTCACGATCCGCAACGCCGACCCCAACACCACGTTCACCTACGAGTGCATGGCCTCGACCGGAAAGTTCTCCACCTCCGGCACGGCGTGGCACTCCCCGGTCCAGAACACCCGGACCGACGGCTCGGGCAACGCCGGGCCGCGGGACCTCTACTGCTACTACGGCCAGCCGGGCAGCCAGGTGTGGGTCACCACACGGTGGGGCAGGAGCAACACGATCACCTGGTAGGCACCGTGTCGACGACGACGGCCGCTGCAGCGCGGCCGAGAGAACAGGAACTCCCATGAGCACCATGACCCCCGAGCAGGCCGCCTGGTTCGCCCAGACGTTCGACCGCATCGTCGGCAACGTCGCGCAGGCCGTCCTCGGCAAGGACGACCAGATCCGCCTCGCGCTGACCTGCATGCTGGCCGACGGCCACCTGCTGCTGGAGGACGCCCCGGGCACCGGCAAGACGATGCTGGCGCGCGCCATGGCGGCGAGCGTCCAGGGCACCAACCACCGGATCCAGTTCACGCCGGACCTGCTGCCCTCGGACGTCACGGGCGTGACGATCTACGACCAGAAGTCGGGCACCTTCGACTTCCACAAGGGCCCGATCTTCGCCAACATCGTCCTGGCGGACGAGATCAACCGCGCCTCGCCCAAGACGCAGTCCGCGCTGCTCGAGGTGATGGAGGAGGGGCAGGTCACCGTCGACGGCGTCGGCCACGACGTCGGCGCGCCGTTCATGGTGATCGCCACCCAGAACCCGATCGAGCAGGCGGGTACCTACCGGCTCCCCGAGGCGCAGCTCGACCGGTTCCTCATGAAGACCTCGATCGGCTACCCGGATCTGACCTCCACGGTCGAGATCCTGGCGGGCTCCGCGGTGCGCGACCGCAGCGCGGCCCTGCAGCCGGTGATCACCGGTCAGGCCGTGGTGGACATGAGCGCGCTGGCCGCGGCCGTCCACGTCGACCCCGCGGTGCTCGAGTACGTCTCGCGGCTGGCCGAGGAGTCCCGGGACGCCGCGGACGTCCACGTGGGCGTCTCGGTGCGTGGTGCCCTCGCGCTCGTGCGCTGCGTCAAGGTGTGGGCGGCGGCCCACGGGCGCAACTACGTGCTGCCCGACGACGTCAAGGACCTGCTGCGTCCGGTGTGGTGCCACCGGATCGTGCTCGACCCGGAGGCGGAGTTCGCCGGCGCGACGGCCGAGGCCGCCATCAGCCGCCTGCTGGCCGACGTCGCCGCGCCGCAGGAACGCCGGACCGCCTGACCGCCTCTCCGACGGCGCGACCCCGCTTGCGCCGGCCCCCACCGTCCCTTCTGCCGTCCCCGGAGCCACGATGACCAGCACCACGACCGCCGAGCCGGAGGTCTCCACCGCGTCGCCCGACGCGCCCTCGGGCGCCGGCGACCCCGGCGCCGCGGCACCGGAACCGCGACGCGGGCGCCGGTGGGGTGGATCCGCCGCCCTGCGGACGCGAGCCGCCTCCGTGGGGCGAGCGGTCGCTGAGGGTGCAGCACTGGTGCGGGCCCGCAGCGCGCCGGTGCTGGGCGTCGTCTCGCCGCTCGGCTGGTGCGTCCTCGCCCTGACCGTCGCGGCCTGGTGGGCCGGTCTCGCCCTGCGCTGGCAGGAGTGGGCCGTCGTCGCCGTCACCGTGACGGTGGCCTTGCTGGGCGCGGTGGTCTTCGTGCTCGGCCGCCTCCGGTACGACGTGACGCTCGACGTGGCCTCGCGCCGCGTCGTCGTCGGCGACCGGGCGGTGGGCCGGCTGGTCGTGCGCAACGGCTCGGCCCGGCCCATGCTGCCCGCGGTCATGGAGCTGCAGGTCGGCCGTGGCATCGCGACGTTCCCCGTGCCGCGGCTGCGCCCCGACGCGGAGCACGAGGAGATCTTCGCCGTGCCCACGCAGCGGCGCGCCGTCATCCCGCTGGGCCCCGTGCGCTCGGTGCGGGCCGACCCGCTCGGGCTGCTGCGCCGCGAGCTGGTCTGGACGGAGCCGGAAGAGCTGTTCGTCCATCCCCGCACGATGCCGCTGTCCGGCTCGTCGACCGGTCTGCTGCACGACCTCGAGGGCCGCGTCACCCCCGACATCTCCGACTCGGACGTGTCGTTCCACGCCCTGCGCGACTACGTGCCCGGGGACGACCGCCGGCACATCCACTGGAAGTCGACCGCGCGCACGGGCCAGCTCATGGTCCGCCAGTTCGAGGAGACCCGGCGGTCGCGCCTGGCGGTCATCCTGTCCACCCGCGCGGAGGACTACGCCGACCCCGACGAGTTCGAGCTCGCGGTCTCGGTGTGCGGCTCCCTGGGTCTCCAGGCCATCCGGGAGGACGGCGGCCTGACCGTGCTGGTGCAGCGTGGCCGCGTGCGCGGCGACCACCGCACGCGCCTGCTGGACGACCTCACCCGTCTCGAGCTCGCCGCCGGCCGCACCAGCCTGGCCGAGGTCGCCCGCGTCGCCTCGAGGACGTCGACCGACGCCTCCGTCGTCGCGGTCGTGGTGGGCAGCACGGTGACGCCCACCGACCTGCGGGCGGCGGCCGTCCGGTTGCCGGTGGACGCCCGGCTCGTCGCGCTGCGCTGCGCGCCCGGCAGCACGGTGAGCCGCGGCCGGGTCGCGGACATGCAGGTGCTGACGCTCGGCGAGCTCTCCGACCTCCCCCTCGCGCTGCGGAGGATGCATGACTGACGAGCGGACCGGGCCCGAGGAGGGCACCGGCAGCACCGGGGGGACGTCGCGCACGCAGGCGCGCGCCGCCACGACCCGGGCCCGTGGCCACGACGGCGCGCGACCGCGCGCGCTGACCGCCGCGGGCGCCGTCGACGGCGTCGCCCTGGCGGCGATGCTCGCCGTGGTCGCGCTGGGGTTCGGGCCCGCCTGGGGGACCGACGGCTACCTCCTGCCCGCGCTCGGTGGTGCCGGCGTCGGGCTGATCGTCGCGTGGGTCGCCGCCTGGCAGCGCTGGCCGGTCGTCCTCACGGCGCTCGCCACGGTGCTGGCGTACTTCCTGCTGGGCGGGGCCCTCGCGCTCCCGGGGAGCACGGTGGCCGGCGTCGTGCCGACCCCTGCCACCTGGCAGGAGCTGGCGCTCGGCGCCGTGCAGGGGTGGAAGGAGTTCGTCACCTCCGTGCCGCCGCTGTCGTCCTTCCCCGAGCTCGCCGTCGTGCCGTTCCTCCTGATGCTCCTCGCCGGGGTCCTGGCCGGGACGATCGCCTGGCGGGCGAGCCACGCGGCGTGGGCGGTCCTCCCCGTGGTCGTGGCGCTGGCCGGTGTGGCCCTGCTCGGCACGATCCTGCCCGCCTACCCCCTGGTGCAGGGGCTGGTCGTCGCCGTGGTCGGTCTGCTGTGGGCCTCGTGGCGTGCCGCGGAGAGCCGCATGGGCGCCAACCGGCTGCTGTCGGACGCGAGCCGGAGCGCGACGCGGCGTCTGCGCGCCCAGCGGCTCCGGGGAGGGGCGGCGATGCTCGTGCTGGGCGGCGTCGCCGCGGTCCTCGTCGCACCCCAGATCTCCGCCGGTGAGCGAACTGCCCTGCGCGAGATCATCACGCCGCCGCTGGACCTGCACCAGTACACGAGCCCGTTGGTCGGGTTCCGCAGCTACACCAAGGAGCTGGCCGACACGGCGCTGTTCACGGTGGACGGGATGCCGGAAGGCGGCCGGGTGCGGCTCGCGACCCTCGACACGTACGCGGGCACCGTCTACGACGTGTCCAGCGGGGGCGAGGCCGGGGTGTTCAGCCGGGCGGGCGAGGTCATCGACACCGTCGCCGACGGCGAGCGGGTCCCCGTCGACGTCACGGTCACGGGCTACTCGGGCGTCTGGCTCCCGGACCTGGGCGAGCTGGCCGGCATCGAGTTCTCCGGCGAGCGGGCCGAGGAGCTGTCCGCCTCGACCTACTACAACGGCACGTCCGGGACGGCGCTGGTCACCGCGGGGCTGCGCCCGGGCGACTCCTACCGGCTCGACGCCGTCGTCACCCCTGTTCCGTCCGAGGACTCGCTCGCCTCGACGCCGATCGTGGACACCGACCTGCCCGACCCCCGGGACGTCGCCGACGCGGTGCCCGCCAAGGCCCAGCAGTTCGCCGCGGACGCGACCGAGCCGTTCGAGCGGCTGACGAACATCCGCGACGCCCTCGTGGCGACGGGCGTCTACTCGAACGGGCTGGAGAACCAGCCGGCCTCGCGCCCCGGGCACTCCGCGGCGCGCATCGACGAGCTGCTCGCCAAGGACGAGATGGTCGGCGACGACGAGCAGTTCGCGACGGCGCTCGCCCTCATGGCGCGCAGCGCCGGCATCCCGGCGCGCGTGGTGATGGGCTTCTACCCGGACGAGAAGACGTGGACGCCCGGCACGCCGTACGTCGTGACCGGCGCGGACGTGCACGCCTGGGTGGAGGTGCCGTTCGAGGGCCACGGCTGGGTCCCGTTCGACGTGATCCCCGACGAGGACAACAAGGTCGAGCCCCTGCCGCGCTCGCGTCAGGTGCCCAAGCCGCCGGTCCTGGAGGCTCCCGAGTCGCCGGAGGAACCGCCGCGGGCCGACGCCGGCGACGTCGAGGACGACGACAACGACGAGGAGGACTCCGAGGGCGTCGACTGGCGCGCGGTCGCCGCCGTCGTCGTGACCGTGGCGATCCCGCTCGCGATCCTCGTGCTGCCGCTGCTGCTCGTGCTGGCGTACAAGGCGCGCCGGCGAGGTCGGCGCCGGTCGGCCCCCGTGCTCGTCGACCGTGTGAGCGGCGGCTGGCGCGAGGTGCTCGACGTCGCGACGGACCTCGGTGCCGGGGTCCCGCCCGCGGCGACGCGGCGGGAGGGGGCCGTGCTGCTCGCCGAGCGCGTCCCGTCCGGCGCCGCGGCCACCACGGGGCTCGCCCACCGCGCCGACCACGTCGTCTTCGGTGCCCAGACACCGACGGACGACGACGTCGACCGGTACTGGGCCGAGGTCGACGCGCTGGTGCACGAGATGCAGCACGCGGTGCCCTGGCGTCGTCGGGTCGCGGGGCGATTCTCCCTCCGCTCGGTACGGGGAGCGGACGCCCCGCCGCTGCGGACCGTCCTGCTGCGAGGCCTGGCGGCCGGCCCGCGGGCGGTCGGACGTGCGGCCGCGGCAGGAGTCCGTTCGGTGCGTGACAGGATGGCCCGCGCGCGCCGGCAGAAGGCACGAGCGCAGCAGCGGGAGGATCGATGACGACGACGTGCACCGCCTGCGGGGCGGCCGAGCAGAGCGGAGCGTTCTGCACGGTGTGCGGGACACCGACCGTGGCGACCCCGCACCGGGCGCCCGGCGCCATGAGCACACGGCTCGAGGCGACGACGGAGCCGGAGCTGCGGGAGAGCACCCGCCACGGCGTGGCGGGCATGCTTCGTGCGGGCGCGGCCGCGCACGCCGGCCCGCCGCTGGCCGGGGTGGGCCGGCGAGCCGGCGCCTACGTGCTCGACGTGACGGCGGTCTCGCTGGTCGCCGGTGTCGTCGCCGTGCTCGTGGCGCTGGCGACGGGCGTGCCGGACCGTTACGCCGCGCTCGGCGCCGCGACGACGGCGCTGGGGCTCGAGGCGGCGACGAGCGAGCTGCTGGCCGCCCTCGGCGTGGTGTACGGGGTCGTCGGTCTGGTCGGTCTCCTCGGCTGGGTCGGCCTCGCGCTGGCCGACGGCCTGACCGGCCGGACCCCCGGCAACGCCCTCCTGGGTGTCCGCACCGTCGCGGTCGACGGGGAGGGCCCCCTCGGCGTCGGTCGCGGCCTGCTGCGCTGGCTCGTCCTGGCACTGTGCGGCGTGCTGCCCCTGGTCGGCACGGTGCTGGTGCTCGTCTCGCCCACCTTCGACGGGAGCGGTCGGCGCCAGGGCTGGCACGACAAGGCCGCCCGTGCGCTGGTGCGGGACGTCCGCGGTGTCCCGCCGCGCAGCTTCGCCCCGGCGACGGCGGCCCCGGCCTCGGAGAGCGCGTCCGCCACCGCTCCGCCGCCGGCCGACCGGCCCGCCGAGCCCTCGCCGACCTCGGCAGCGTCGGCTGCTCCCCGGGGAGCCGTGGGGACCGACCCGTGGTCCTTCCCGGCCGCCGCGCAGCGAGACCTGTCGGGCGGGGTCATCACCGGCGTCCCCGGCGTGTCGCCGACACCTGAGCCGGCACCGCAGCCAGCACCGCAGCAGACGCCGGCGGAGCAGTCACCGGCCCCGGCCCCGGCCCCGGCCCCGGCGCCGGCCCCAGGACCGGCGCCGCACCCGGCGGACGCGGTCGGTCCCGTCGACGCCCCGCTCGACGACGACCTCGAGGCCACCCGGTTCAGCGTCTCGTCGCGGCGCAGCGAGGGATCCGCGACGGTGCCGCCGCGCATGGTCGTGGAGATCGGGCCGGACCGGCGGGTGCACGTGACCACGCGGGCGCTCGTGGGCAGGAACCCGCAGCAGGACGCCGGTCCCGCCGCCACGCTGCTGCGCGTGGAGGACGCCACGCGCTCGGTGTCCAAGACGCACCTGGAGCTGGTCCCGACGACGGACGGGCTGCGGGTCACGGACCTCGCGAGCACCAACGGCAGCGCCGCGATCGCCCCGGACGGGTCGGTGCGCGAGCTCGTCGCCGGCGAGCCCGTGACCGTCACCGCGGGCTGGGTCGTCCAGGCGGGCGAGCGCCGTCTGACGGTGATCGGGTCGGACGGCGGGGCATGAGCGACCTGGCGAGCATCGGGTTGCTGTGGGGCGCCGCGACGCACCGCGGTGCCCGGCGTCGGCTCAACGAGGACTCGTACCTCGCGGGCGGCTCGGTGTTCTTCGTGGCCGACGGCATGGGTGGGCACGAGGCCGGAGAGGTGGCGAGCGCGGCGGCCGTCGAGGCGCTGCGGCCGCTCGTCACCGCGGAGGTCGTGGGGGTCGACGACGTGCGCTGCCGCGTGCGGACCGCCCACGACGCCGTGCGCCGCATCGAGACGGCGCCCGGCCGGGGCGCGGGCACCACCCTGACGGGGGTGGCCCTCACGGCCCAGGGCGGGGAGCCCTACTGGCTGGTCGTCAACCTCGGCGACTCGCGGACCTACCGGTTGGCCGACGGCGAGCTGGAGCAGGTCAGCGTGGACCACTCCGAGGTGCAGGAGCTCGTCGACGCCGGCAGCATCACGCGCGTCGAGGCGCAGACCCACCCGCGCCGGCACGTCGTCACCCGCGCGCTGGGCGCGCCCGAGATCCCGGACGCGGACTTCTGGTTCCTGCCCGTGCACGCCGGGGACCGGCTCCTGGTGTGCTCGGACGGGCTGACCGGCGAGCTCTCCGACGCCCGGATCGCCCTGGTCCTCCTCGTGGAGGCGGACCCGCAGGCTGCGGCCGACAGGCTGGTGCGCGAGGCGCTGGAGGCGGGTGGCCGGGATAACATCACGGTCGTCGTGGTCGACGCGAGCGGGCTGACGGAGGCCCTGGAGAGCACTGCCCCGCGGGACGGGCACGCCGACCACCAGGACGAAGAGGACACGGTGCCCCGGCGGTCGCCGTGGAGAGGGGCACTGACGTGACGGCACGCTACGTGATCGGCCCGGCGTACGCCGTCGTGCGCGGCGGCACCGTGGTGGTGCTCCCCGAGAAGGTGACGCCCGAGCTGGTGGCCGAGCTGTGGGGCGTCCTGGAGCACGGGGGCGGCGTCGTGCCCGTGCTCGAGGTGCTCACCGGCGCCTTCGGTGCGAGCCTGGCCTCCTTGCCGCCGTTCGCCCTCGCCGTGGCGGACGGCCGGCGGGTGCAGGTCGCGGCCCGCGGCGCGGCCTCGGTGACGGTGGCCCGGGCGGACGGCCGTGACCACGTCTCCGGTGACGGCGTGACCACGTGGGCCGAGCGCACGTTCGACGACGTCGTCGACCTCGCGGTGCAGGTGGGTACCACCGAGCCCGACGCCGACCTGGTGGACGTCCGGGCGCTGCCGCTGACCTCCGGGGTGGTCCTCGTCGCGTCGGTGGGCGTCCGGCTCACGCAGGACGCCGTGGCGGCGGCGGCCCCGCGCCGGGCGGAGCCGGCACCCGACCCGTGGGAGCTCGACGACGTCGACCCTGTCCCGGTCACCGATGCCCCGGTCGTCCCGGCCGCAGCCCCGGCCCCGGTCGCCCCGGCCCCGGTCGCCGCAGTCGCCTCAGATGCCTCGGACGCCACGATCGTGCCGGAGGCCACCTTCGCGCCGGTCGGTTTCGCCCCGGGAGCGGGCGCCGAGCCCGAGCCCGTGCCGGAGTCCGATGACACCGGCTCGAGCCCTGCCGAGGAACCCTCGGCCGGGGAACCTCCGGTGGAGGAGACGACGGGCTTCGGGCACCTGTGGGGCTCCACCGTCATGCGTGGCGTGGAGGCCGCAGCCGTCCGCCCCCCTGAGGAGGACGACGAGGACGAGGACGGTCCGGAGGACGCGGCGTCGCCCTCGCCGGGCACCGCCGAGCCGAGCACCGTCGGGACTGGCACCACCGAGACCGGCACCGCCGAGCCGAGCACCGCCGAGCCGAGCACCGCCGAGCCGAGCACCGCCGAGGACGGCAGGCCGGCACCCGAGGACGAGATCGACGGCAGCACCGTGATGTCCTCGGCCATCGCCGATCTCCGGGCGGTCGCCGGCGAGACCCTCGCCGACCCGGTGACCTCGGCCGACCCCGCCGTCGAGCACGTCGTGGCTGCCGGCGTACCGGACCCGGCCGTGCTGCCCGGTCCGTCGTTCGCGTCCGCGCCGCTGCCCGGGCGTCCCGCGATCCTGGCCCGCTCGTGCGGCGCGGGCCACCCCAACCCGCCGCAACGGGACCACTGCGCCACCTGCGGACAGGCCCTCGTGGGCGAGGCGCGGCAGGTGCCTCGGCCCTCGCTGGGCGTCATGGCCGTGTCCGGCGGACCTCGGGTGGCCCTGGACCGGCCGGTCGTGGTCGGACGCCGGCCCCGCTCGCCGCGCGCCGCGAGCGACGACCTGCCCCGGCTCGTGACCGTCCCCAGCCCGCAGCAGGACATCTCCCGGTCCCATCTGGAGGTGCGGCTCGAGGGCTGGCACGTGCTGATCAGCGACATGAGCACCACCAACGGCACCACCCTCCTGCGGTCCGGGCAGCCACCGCTGCGCCTGCACCCCGGCGAGCCGGTCCTGGTCGTCGCGAGCGACGTCGTCGACCTCGGCGACGGGGTCACGCTGACGTTCGAAGGGATCCTCTGAGTGAGCAGCAAGCGCCCGCCCTCCCCGCCGCCCGAGATCGACGGCTTCGACTACGTCTCCCTCATCGGGTCCGGCGGGTTCTCCGACGTCTTCCTCTACCAGCAGCGGCGTCCGCGCCGCCGGGTGGCGATGAAGGTCCTCCTGCACGAGTGGACCGGGGAGGGGCAGCGCGAGGCGTTCGACGCCGAGGCCGACCTCATGGCGACGCTGTCGACGCACCCGTCCATCGTCACGATGTACGAGGCCGACGTCGCGGCGGACGGCCGGCCCTTCCTCGCCATGGAGTACTGCTCGCGGCCCAACCTGGGGGCGCGCTACCGCAGCGAGCGGCTGAGCGTGCCGGACGTGCTGCGGATCGCCGTGCAGATCTCCGGCGCGGTGGAGACGGCGCACCGCGCCGGCATCCTGCACCGCGACATCAAGCCGGCGAACATCCTCGTGACCGAGTACGGGCACCCGGCCCTGACGGACTTCGGCATCTCGTCGACCCTCGACGACGCCGGGCGCGCCGAGGGCATGTCCATCCCGTGGTCGCCGCCGGAGTCGTTCGCGGACCCGCCCGGCACCGGCGTCGGCACGGACGTTTGGGGGCTGGCCGCCACGACCTACTCGCTGCTCGCGTCCCGCACCCCGTTCGAGGTGCCCGGCGGCCCCAACTCCAGCGCGGACCTGGTGGCCCGGATCGAGTCGGCGCCCGTGCGCCCCACCGGACGCACGGACGTGCCGGCCTCCCTGGAGCGGGTGCTCGGCACGGCCATGTCCAAGAGCCCGGGGTCGCGCTACCCGACGGCGCTCGCGTTCGCGCGCGCCCTGCAGGCCGTGCAGACGGAGCTGTCCTTCGCGGTCACCCCGATCGACCTGCTCGACGACCGCGGGGTCGTGCACGAGAACGCCGGCGGGGACGACGCCGACGGCTCGGCGGACGAGGACGACGTCGGCACCCGCCTGCGCGAGGTCGTCTCGGTCGACCCGCGGGGACCGGCCGCGGGCGTCCCGGCGTCGGGGGCTCGCTCGGGATCCTCTCCGGCCTCCCCGGCGACGGCGGCGAGCGCCGGGTCGCCCGCCGTCCACCGCGCAACACCGGGCGGCGCCGAGCTCGCCGACGACTTCGGCGACACCGTCCACCGGTCCATGGCGACGGCGTCGACCCCGGTCCCGGCTCCGGCACCGTCGGACGGGGCACCGTCGGGTCCGGGGGAGCGATCCGGTACGGGGCGCCGCGGGGTCGTGGCGGCCCTGGTGGTCGCGGGCCTCGTGGCCGTGGCGGCCGTCGTCGGTCTCGTCGTCGCGCTCCAGCCGGACGCGTCCGCCGAGGACGACGCGGTGCCGGAGACGGCCGCGACCGAGGCCGTCGACGAGCCCGGTGGTCCCGCCGACAACCTGGGGGGCCTCGTGCCCGGCGTCACCGAGCTGGAGGGCACGGTGGACGGTGACGAGGTGGTGTTCACGTGGACCAACCCCGAGCCGCAGGACGGCGACGTCTACGGCTGGCGCGTGCCCGAGATCGGCGCGGAGACCCGCTACCAGTCGACCGAGGAGACCGAGGTGCGGGTGCCGCGGGTCAAGGGCGGCCAGACGTGCGTCGAGGTGGTCATCAACCGGTCGGGCGCCATGTCGGTGCAGTCGCAGCTGGAGTGCGTCGATGACTGAGCTGGCCGTGGAGTTCGCCGGGGAGTGGTTCCGGCCCGACCCGCAGAGCGCGTTCGAGATCGGTCGCGAGGGTGACATCGAGCTGGACGACAACCCCTACCTGCACCGGCGCTTCCTGCGGATCACCCACACCGGTGGCCTGTGGTGGCTCGGCAACGTCGGGGCGCGGTTGTCGGTGACGGTCTGCGACGCCGCGGGCGGCGTGCAGTCGTGGCTCTCCCCGGGCAACTCCCTGCCCATCGTCTTCCCGTCCACCTCGATCGTCTTCACGGCGGGCCCCACCACCTACGAGCTGCTGGCACGCCTGGAACCCGCCCCGTACGCGGAGATCCGCACCGAGGAGCCCGACGGCGGCGCCACCACCATCGGGATGATCCCCTTCACCACGAGCCAGCGGCAGCTCGTCGTGGCGCTCTGCGAGCCGATGCTGCGGCGGGACGGCACCGGGCTGTCCGAGATCCCGTCGTCGGTGGACGCCGCCGCCCGGCTCGGCTGGACCACGACGCGCTTCAACCGCAAGCTCGACAACGTGTGCGAGAAGCTGGACCGGGTCGGCGTCAAGGGGCTGCGCGGCGGCGCCGGCAACGGGCTGGCCACGAACCGGCGTGCGCGGCTCGTCGAGTACGCGGTGGCCTCCCGCCTCGTGAGCGCCGACGACCTGCCGCTGCTGGACGTCGGGGCGGAGGACGAATGACTCAGCGACGCCGTGCCCGCCCGACGTGGTGGCAGCTCGCCCTCGTCGTCGCGGTGGGTGCCGCCGCGATCGCCTTCGTCGTCATGCTGACCGCCGGGGTCCTCGCCGACGGAGCCGGCACCGGCCGCCCCGCGGACTTCTACCGTGCGCTGGGCCGTGAGCTGACGGACGCGACCAACTGGACGGTCGTCGCGGTCAGCGCCCTGGTCGGCGCGGTCGTGACCGCCGTGGCCGCGCTGCTGACCCGGCGCCCCTGACGCCCTGACCACCCCCGAGACCCGAGGAGAACGATGCGCGTCAAGGTGACGCTCCGGCGCCCCGACACCACGCACGACGATGTCGTCATCACCGCCGACGCGGGCGCGACCATCGGCGAGGTGGCGTCGACCGTGGCCCGGGTCGATCCGGCCGGTGCGCGGGTCGCCGCGTCCGGTGCCCCCGGCGGCACGGACGGCCGGCCCCGCACCCTGGAGGCCCGCCTGCCGGGTCAGGACCGGCCGATGCGCCTGCCCGCCGACGCCGCGCTGGGCGAGGCGTGGATCGGCTCCGGGGCGGAGGTCGCCGTCGTCGACCTGGACCGGCCGGGCTTCGACTACCCGGGTGCGCGCGACGTGCGGGCCTCCCTCGGGTTCGCCGACGGCAGCAGCATCGACCTGCCGGAGGGCAGCTGGGTGCTCGGGCGCGCGGCCGACTGCGACGTCGTCCTGAGCGACCCGCTGGTGTCCAAGCGCCACCTGCGCCTCGACGTCAGCGACGTCGTCGACGTGGTCGACCTCGGGTCGGCCAACGGCGTGCTGGTCGACGGCGACCACGTGCAGCGCCTGCGGGTCGAGGGCAGCCAGCGCGTCGTCGTGGGCGACACGACGATGACGATCGAGCGGCGCCAGCCGCGCACGGTGACCGGGGTCGCGCCGAAGGCCGGGCCGGTGCCCTTCACCCGCTCGCCGCGCGTCGAGGCGCGGTACAAGGGCGAGGAGTTCGAGTCGCCCGAGGTGCCGAAGGAGGCGGAGCCGCGCGACTTCCCATGGCTCGCGATGCTCGCGCCGATGCTCATGGGCGGTGCCATGTACATCGCCACGCAGCGGCTCCTCTCGCTGGTGTTCATCGCGCTGACGCCGATGATGCTGATCGGCAACTACCTCACCCGGGGTCGTCAGGAGCGCCGGCGCCGGGAGCGCGACATCGCCCGCTTCGAGGAGCGGCTGGAAGGCCTGCGCGACGCGCTGGCCGCCGAGGAGGAGACGGAGCGCTCCGTGCGGCTGCGCGAGGCCCCCGCGACGCCGCACGTGTTCGCCGAGGCGATGCGCCACGGTCCGATGCTCTGGACGCGCCGTCCCGAGCACTGGAGCTTTCTCAACGTCCGGTTCGGCATCGGGACGATGCCGTCGCGCAACACCGTCAAGGAGGCCTCGAAGGGCGCCCTGCTCAAGGAGTACCAGGACCGCCTGGACGCCGTGGTCGACCGCTACGAGAACGTCGCGGGCGTCCCGGTGGTGGAGAACCTGTACGACGCCGGTGCGCTCGGCTTCGCCGGTCCGCCCGCCCGCGTGGCGGGCAGCCTCAACGCGGCGCTGATGCAGCTCACCGGGCTGCACTCGCCGTCCGAGCTGGTGGTCACGGCCGTCGTCAGCCCGGTGTGGACCCGGTCCCTGCAGTGGCTCACGTGGATCCCGCACACGTCGTCGCCGCAGAGCCCGGTCGAGGGCCATCACCTCGCCGACTCGGCGAGCGGCGCGGCGCGCCTCGTCGCCGAGCTGGAAGAGCTCGTCACCACCCGTCTCAAGGCTCGACGGGGCGCCCAGCGCCGTGGCGCGATCGACGACGGCGAGGCCGCGCTCGAGCGTGGCGCCGACGTCGGCGAGAAGACGGTCGAGGCGGGGACGAAGTCGCCGGTGCCCGCGGTGGTGGTGGTCATCAGCGACGACATCGACGTCGAGCGTGCCCGGCTCGTGCAGCTCGCCGAGAACGGGCCGGACGCCGGCGTGTTCCCCCTGTGGATCTCGGCCGACGCCGCCGCGATGCCGGCGGCCTGCCGCACGTTCGTCGACCTGGGCGAGGACGGGCCGCGCGTGGGGATGGTGCGGCTCGGCCGGTGGGTCGACGACGTGGAGCTGGAGGAGGTGGACCCCACCACCGCCCTCGAGTACGGCCGGCGCCTGGCGCCGGTGTTCGACGCCGGCGCCATCGTGGAGGACTCGTCCGACCTGCCGCGCTCGGTCACCCTGCCCGGGCTGCTCGGTCACGACCTGTTCGAGGACCCGGGTGCCGTGGTCGAGCGCTGGCGGCAGAACCTGTCGATGTACGACCGCACGCAGGCGCTGCCCCGCAAGCGGGCAGGCTCGCTGCGGGCGATCGTCGGCTCGGCCGGGCTCGACCCGCAGCACCTGGACCTGCGCACCCAGGGTCCCCACGCCCTCGTGGGCGGCACCACCGGTGCGGGCAAGTCGGAGTTCCTCCAGGCGTGGGTGCTCGCGATGGCCGCCGAGTACAGCCCGGACCGGGTCACGTTCCTCTTCGTGGACTACAAGGGCGGGTCGGCGTTCGCCGACTGCGTGCAGCTGCCGCACTGCGTCGGCCTCGTCACCGACCTCAGCCAGCACCTGGTCCTGCGCGCGCTCACGTCGCTGCGGGCGGAGCTGCACCACCGCGAGCACCTCTTCAACCGCAAGAAGGTCAAGGACCTGCTCGAGCTGGAGAAGCGGGGCGACCCCGAGACGCCGCCGGCGCTCGTCATCGTCATCGACGAGTTCGCCGCGCTCGTGGGCGACGTGCCCGAGTTCGTCGACGGCGTCGTCGACGTCGCCCAGCGCGGCCGGTCGCTCGGCATCCACCTCATCATGGCCACGCAGCGGCCGGCCGGCGTCATCAAGGACAACCTGCGCGCGAACACGAACCTGCGGGTGGCCCTGCGGATGGCCGACGAGTCGGACTCCAGCGACGTCGTCGACATCAAGGACGCCGCGCACATCGATCCGGCGATCCCGGGGCGCGGCGTCGTGAAGACCGGCCCCGGCCGCTTGCAGGCGTTCCAGTCCGGCTACGCCGGTGCCTGGAGCACGCGGGAGCCGGAGCGGGCGGCGATCGAGGTGGCGGGGCTGCACTTCGGCCGGGAGGAGCGCTGGGACGAGCCGGTCGACCCGTCGGCGGGCGTGGACGACGACGTCGACCTCGGCCCCAACGACCAGCAGCGGCTCGTCGCACAGATCACCGCGGCGTTCGGCGCGGCACGGCTGCCGCTGCCGCGGCGGCCGTGGCTCGACTCGATGGCCGACGCCTACGACCTCACCAGGCTGCACCAGCGCACCGACACCGAGCTGCTGATCGGTGTCGCCGACATCCCGGAGCAGCAGGCGCAGCGGCCGGTGTACTTCGAGCCCGACTCCGACGGGCATCTCGGCGTGTACGGCACGGGCGGCGCGGGCAAGAGCACCGCGCTGCGCACGATCGCCGCCGCGGCGGGCATCACCCCGCGCGGCGGACCGGTGCACGTGTACGGGTTGGACTTCGCCGCGGGCGCGCTGCGGATGCTGTCGTCCCTGCCGCACGTGGGCGGGATCGCCAAGGGCGACGACGTGGAGCGGGTGGTCGCCGTCCTGCGGATGCTGCGCGGGGAGCTGCAGCGGCGCGGCGAGGAGTTCGCCGCGGTGTCGGCGTCGAGCATCACGGAGTACCGCCAGCTCACCGGGCGGGCCGACGTGCCGCGCATCCTGCTGCTGGTCGACGGGTTCCCCGGATTCCGGGACGACTTCGAGGTCGGCGCCGGCCGGGCGGAGTGGTTCGACGTGTTCCGCGACATCCTCAACGACGGCCGTGCGCTCGGCATGCACGCGGTGTTCACGGCCGACCGCTCCGGCGCGGTGCCGACCTACGTGCGCTCCATGGTCCAGCGCAACCTGCTGCTGCGGATGACGGACGACGGGTACCTGGCGTTCAACGCGCCCCGCGACGTCATCACGACGGACTCCCCGAACGGGCGTGCGCTGCTCGACGGTCTCGAGGTGCAGGTGGCGGTCATCGGTGGGACGACGTCGGTCTCGGCGCAGGCGGCGGCCACGGAACGGCTCGGCCGGTCCATGCTCGAGGCCGGGGTGCGGCCGGCCCCGCAGGTCCGGGTGCTGCCCACCGAGTACGGGGCGGACGAGCTGCCACCCCGGGTGGACGGGCAGCCGGTCCTGGGCCTGGACGGCATCACGCTGGGACCGGTGGGCTTCGAGCCGGCCGGGACGATGGTGGTGGCCGGACCGCCCGGGTCGGGGCGCAGCAACGCGCTCGTCGCGATCGCGCGGTCGGTCCTGCGGGCGAACCCCGATGCGCGGCTGTACCTGTTCGCGCAGGGGCGGTCGGCGATCGCCGACAAGCTGCCCTGGAAGGAGGTGGTGACCGGGGTCGAGAACGTCAAGGCGCTCGCCACGAACCTGCTCGACGCCGTCCGGGACGACGACGTCGAACCGGGCATCGTCGTCGTCATCGAGGGCATCAACGAGTACCTGCAGTCGCCGGCGGACAAGCCGATCCAGGACCTGACCAAGGCGGTGCGCGGCAGCGACCACCTGCTGGTGGCCGAGGCCGAGACCGCCGGCTGGGGCGCCACCTGGCCGCTGCTCGGCGAGGTCAAGAACGGCCGCCGCGGGCTCCTCCTGCAACCCGAGAACCTCGACGGAGACACGATCCTCAAGACCTCGCTGCCCCGTGCGGCCAAGGGCGAGTTCCCGGTGGGGCGCGGTGCCTGGATCGCGCGCGGGAAGCACACCCGGGTCCAGCTGCCGCTGGTGCTGGACGACTGAGGGTCCCGGCCGATGGGGAGGTCTCCCCATCGACCGTGACGGACCCGCTGGGCTAGCGTGCTGCCTGGCGGCAAGACGCCACGTGGGGGCGAGACGAAGGGGGAGGCGTGGCCGGGTACGACCTGTCGATCGACATGGACCAGCTGACGACGCTCAAGGAAGACCTGAAGGCGATCACCGACGAGCTGGAGAACGCCGACGCGAACGCGCGGTCGGCCGCCGACGCGACGGGGCACGACGGCCTGCGCGACCGCGTCAACGACTTCGCCGACAAGTGGGAGATCAAGCGCGGCGAGATGCTCGAGAACGTCAAGAAGCTGTCGGACATCATCACCCAGATCGCGGACACGTTCACCGAGATCGACACGGAGCTGGCGAAGGCCCTCGAAGAGTCGGCCGGGAAGAAGTAGGGGTTGGCACCACGATGAGTGACACGCAGTGGCAGGAGCTCGACGGCGAGGCGACCGTCGTCGAGGCCAAGGGCCGGACGTACACGGAGCTGGCCGAGGCGATCACGCGCTCGGTCGGCACGCTCCAGCAGATCGTCGACGACACCAGCACGACCGCGAAGTCCATGGAGGCGACCCGCAAGCTCGCGGGGGAGGTGCGCGAGGACATCGAGAAGGCCCGTGACCGCTACTCCTTCACCGGGGAGGCGCTGAGCACCTACGGGGCGGCGTTGCGCGGCGCGAAGAACGAGGCCGACCCGGCAGCGGAGAAGCTGCGGACCCTCCGGTCGGAGCTCGAGGACGCCCGCGCCGTCGCGCGGAACGCGGAGAGCCAGATGGACGACCTCCCCGACAGCGCGAGCCAGGCCGACAAGGACGACGCCACCCGCGCGGCCTCGGGCGCGAACGCCACGGTGTCCGGCCTGGAGCAGGACATCGCCGTCCAGGAGTCGTACTGGAACAGCGGCCACGGCGACAAGAACAGCGCGGCCGGCACGGCGATGTCGAAGATCGAGGAGGTCGTGTCGGGCGACAAGGTCCACGGCCTCGAGGACAGCACCTGGGACAAGGTCAAGAACGTCGCCAAGGGCATCTACAAGGTCTTCAAGGTGATCTGCGACATCGCGGGGATCCTGGCGATCTTCCTCTCCTGGGTCCCGGTCCTGGGCCAGATCCTCATGGTGCTCGCGGCGATCGGCGCGATCCTCTCCATCGTCGAGAACATCGTGAAGTTCGCGCGGGGCGAGATCGGCTTCGGGGCGATGCTGCTCGGCGTGGGCCTCGGGGTGATGGGCCTGTTCGGCGGCAAGGCGATCAGCTCGGTCGCGAAGTACGCGAAGGCCCGCTCGGTCGTCCAGACCGCGTCGCGCATGAGCAACGGGGCGGCGAAGGCGAAGTTCGGCACCGCCGTGCTCAAGAGCTCGCGCAAGACCTTCGCGCTGACCAGGGGCCAGCGCGTCACCGAGGTGCTCAAGTCGCCGTTCGTGCGGACGGCGGGGGACAAGGCCGTCGCCGGGATGGTCCGGAACGGGCTGTACAAGAACGCCTTCACGTCGTGGCGGGGCTCGCAGTTCCCGCTGCCGTACAAGGACGGCGCGGCCCGCTTCGCGATGGGCAACGACGACGTCGTGGACATGATCGGCCACTTCAACCAGACCGGGCTGCGCATCGACAGCGTGACGAGCAGCGCGCAGGCCATCGCGACCGTCGGTGCCGTGTTCAACCAGACGGCGAACCTCGCGAACAACGCGGCCAAGCTCGGGAGCGCGATCGGCGGCGGCGACGGCTGGGGCTCGTACGAGGGCGGCAACTCCCTCGCGACCAGCGGCGCCGGGGGCAGCTGGGGCAAGATCACGGGCCTGCCCGTCAACGTCGACAAGGGCGTGACGGCCGTGCAGGACGTGTTCGGCAACGACGGCTACGTAGCGGGCTCCTGGTGAGCCGGCAGATCGCCGGGTTCGAGCTCCGGCTGCCCGACTCGTGGTGGGCGGTGCCGACCGAGGCGCCGGAGTCGGTCCCGGAGTGGGCGCGGTCGACGGCGGCGGCCCTGGTCGCCGACGTCGGCACCTCGGGCGGTCACGACGTCGCGCCCGACGAGCTCGCGGACGAGATCGCCCGGCAGCTGGAGGACGTGGCCCGCGCGGTCGCGGAGACGGGGATCCCCGGCCTGGTGACGGCGGTGCTCGTCCGTCGCCCCGAGCTCGGCGTCGTGGACGCCATGGTGACCGTCACGGCGCAGCAGGACCTGGCCGCGGACGAGTTCACCGCCGGGCTCGCCGCGGCCGTGGAGGAGTCGGACGAGCACGACTACGCGTTCGCGGGCCGGTTCGACGGCACCGTCGCGGCGGGGGACGTCACCGGGCTGCACGCGATGATCACCCACTTCGGTGAGCTCGGCGAGGACGGCAGCGGCACGCTCGAGGAGCGGGTCGTGCTCGGGGTCTTCCCCGCCGGCTCCCGCGACATGGTCGAGGTGACGGCGGTGGCACGCAGCGTGGGGACGTTCGAGGACATGCCGCAGGAGATGCTCGAGCTGCTCGAGGGGCTCTCGGTGGAGACGGAGACGGCATGACGCAGGGCGCATCCCCGGAGCTGAAGGTTCTCGGCGGTGAGGTGCGGGTGATCGTGCCCGGTACATGGGTCAGCATCCCGCTGGACTCCGCCGAGCGGGCGACGGCGTTCATCAAGAAGCTCGTGCGACGGCAGGTCGGCACCGCGGACCAGCTGGCACGCATGCGCCGCCAGGCGGTCGAGGAGCTCATCGCCACGGCCCGCGAGGCCGTGGGTGCCGGTGTGCACACGTACCTGATGTCGCTGGAGATCGCTCCGGGCGTCCCGTTCCCTGCGGCGCTGCTCATGACGGACGACGAGTGGCCCGCCGCGGCGCTCCCGTTCCTCGCGGAGGGCGACGACGAGGGCGCGCTGCGCGCCGCGTACCCGGACGGCGAGGTCGCGGTGCAGCGCAACGGCCGGCCGGCCGCCCGTGTCGTCGAGATGACGCAGGGCCGCGCCGGTGACGGCGACGAGGCCGTCCAGGTGCTCACGATGCGGCTCGAGTACCACATGCCGCACCCGAAGGATCCGTCCCGGATGCTCTTCGTCCGCGTCAACGTCTCCGACATCCCCTCGGCGGAGCCGTTCGCCGTGCTGTTCGACGAGATCGTGGACTCCATCGAGTTCCTGGACGACGACGAGGGCGACCGCGCGTCCGCCTGACGACGGGCCGCGCGGTCCGCGGAGGTCAGGCTCCTGTGGGTCAGGCCCCGGTGCTGGAGTCGTCCTCCATGCGGGCCACGTTCTGGTTCGTCCGCCGGACCATCGACAGGCCGGCCCAGACGGACACGAGGAGCAGGACCACGACGACCGTGACCCAGCCGCCGACCGCCGCGAAGGCGCTCGGTGCGGCGACGTTGGCGACGACCCCGAGCACGCAGATCACCACGGCAGCGCCGAGAGCGTAGCTCGCCGGCCGCATGGCCTGGCCGGCCCGGGCATCGGTGTCCTTCTTGTTCGCCATCCGTCTGCTCCTGTGTCGAGGCCTGCAGGTCAACATCTTGCGTCGTCCGCCCGCCCGGCGGCTCCTTGGCCGTGGGCGCGGACCTACGCCATCGTGCCACGTGGTGGGACGACGTCGGTGCGTTCCCGTGGTCTAGGGTTCCGGCAGGCGTCGAGGGCGCCACGACCATGGCCCGAGCGTGCGGACGGGGACGAACATGCCGGAGAGCAGCAACGGCGCGGCGGGGACGGCGGCCGTCGGTGGTGCGGAACCACCCGGCCGGGCGGCCCTGGTGCTGCGGCCGCTGGGGTACCTGCTGGTGGGGCTCGTCTGGACGACGATCTGGCTGCTCGCCGTCCTGCTCCTGGTGGGGTCGGTCCCGTACCTGGCCTTCGTCGACTCCGAAGGGCTCGTGGCGGGGGTCGAGGACCGCCTGTCGACGCCGCTCGGAGTCCTCGGGCTGGTGATCGTCGGCCTGCCGGTCCTCGCCCTGGCGATCGGTGCGGGCGGCTGGTACGTCCTGACGGCGTCGTGGCCGCTCGCGGTGCTGTCCTTCACCTATGCGGTGCGTGCGCTGCGGAGCGACTACCGCGGCGAACGGTTGTCGCGCACGTCCACCGCGGTATGGGGCAGCAGCGTGGGCCCACCCACCGTGGGTCGGGTCGCCCTCTCCCTGCAGCCGGTGCGCGCCACCCCGTTCACGGACGCCGTCATGCGGTTCTACGCCGCCGGCTGGAGCGTGGACGGCCGGACCGTCCTGGCGATGCTCCCGGCCGGGTTGGCCTGGCCGGCGGCGATCACCGCCCTGGTCCCGGGGGTGTCCGGCGCCGTGCACCTGGTGGCGGGTCTCCTCGCCGTCGTGCTGCTGGCGACGTCGGCGGTGCTGGGCGTCCGGGCGTTCCGCGCGCGTCTCTCCGGACCGGTGGGGCCCCTGCCGGACGGCGGGGTCGGTGAGCTGACCGCCGAGCAGCGGTCGCGGCGCCTGACGGAGCTGCGCAGGCAGCGTGAGCGCCGGCTCGGCGAGGGCGTGGAGGACGCGGGCTGAGGGGTCGGCATGGGGAGGTCTGCCCATCGACCGTTGCTCGCGGCGGCGGATAGGGTCGTGCTCGACGACGGGCGGCCGGCAAGGGGGCCGGCCGAGGCGACGAACGAGGAGTTTTGTCATGGCGAACATGAACGTGACGTACGACGAGCTGCGGTCCCAGGCGGGGCAGCTGCGCAACGGTCAGCAGCAGATGACCGACATCCTGCACAACCTGCAGACCCAGGTGAACAACCTGGTGTCGTCGGGCTTCGTGACGGACCAGGCCTCGGGGGCGTTCCAGACGTCGTACGAGGAGTTCACGACGGGGACCACGCAGGCCATCGAGGGTCTCGAGGGCATGGCGTCGTTCCTGGAGCAGGCGGCGCAGACGCTGTCGGACGCGGACGCGCAGCTGGCGCAGGGTATCCGCGGCTGACGTCGTTCAGCTCGGTCGGCCCGGTGGGTCGGCTTCTCGAGGGGTGGTCCGGTGCGTCCGGGCCGCCCCTCTGCG
>NZ_PVTX01000002.1 GCF_003003075.1 Isoptericola halotolerans
TTACTCACCCGTTCGCCACTGATCCACCCAGCAAGCTGGGCTTCACCGTTCGACTTGCATGTGTTAAGCACGCCGCCAGCGTTCGTCCTGAGCCAGGATCAAACTCTCCGTAAAAGAGAGAAAACAACCAACGACCCCCGAAGAGAGCCACCAGTCGCCTATCGATACTGGCCAGACCAAACAGACTAGCTGTTCAATCCAGTCCAAAGGAACCAAAAAGGTTCAAAATTTGGCATTGACTATCAAGCACACTGTTGAGTTCTCAAACAACCGACGCACACCATCCACGACCGGAACACCGTCCCGACCCCGTCCGGGGCAACCCCTCTAACTTAGCAGTTCCGATATCCCCGTGCAAATCGCTCGAATCTCTGATTCGTGCTATTTCGGTGATTCCGAACCCGCCCCACTCTATCAGAGCGCGCATGACGTTCCGATCCAGAAGGATGTGGTTTTCAGCTCCGGCCCGGCCACCGGTACCCAGCCCGTGGGCTGTCTCCTCAGTGTCCGTCGGCCCGTCGGGCTGACTCAGAGAACATTACAGACGTCTCCGCCCCGCCGTCAACGCGGCAGGACGTGGCGCGCGCCACTCCCCCGGGGCCGGCCCTCGGGGGTAGGCGCAGGCGTGTCGTCGACGACCGTCCCGCGAGAGCGAGGACGGCCCTGCTCCGACCCCGCGTGGGGGCCGGAGCAGGGCCGTCGACAGCAGCTGCGCCCCGGTCAGACCGTCGCGGGCGTGGCGGGGGCCGTAGCGAGTCGCCGGGCCTCGACGAACTCCTCCTCGACGTCCGCGCCGGGCCGTGCGGTCAGCAGGCTCACCACGACGGCGGCCACCAGACCCACGACGAAGCCGGGGACGATCTCGTAGAGCGAGTCGGACAACGGGCTGCGGCCCCAGGCGAAGGCGACCACCGCACCGCCGACCATCCCGGTGAGCGCACCCCACCGGGTCAGCCGGCGCCAGTACAGGCTGAGCAGGACGATCGGTCCGAACGCCGCGCCGAACCCTGCCCAGGCGAACCCGACCAGGTCGAGGATCGTCGTCGTGCGGTCCATCGCGATGAGACCGGCGACGATCGCCACCGTGAGCACGCCGGCACGGCCGAGCATGACCTGCGCGCGTGCGGAGAGGTCGCGCCGCGTCGTCATCTTCACGAGGTCCTCGACCAGCGCGGAGGACGAGACGATCAGCTGCGAGGAGATCGTCGACATGATCGCTGCGAGCACCGCGGCGAGGACGAGTCCCGCGACGACCGGGTGGAACAGCGTCTGGGCCAGGAAGAGGAAGACCGTCTCCGGGTTCTCCAGCGCCAGCCCGTTGACGTTGACGTAGGCGACACCGATCAGGCCCGTCAGGACGGCGCCGATGCCGGTCAGGATCATCCACGAGATACCGATGCGACGCCCCACCGTGGCGTCGGCGGGCGAACGCATCGCCATGAACCGGACGATGATGTGCGGCTGCCCGAAGTACCCGAGACCCCAGGCGAGGGCCGAGATGATCCCCGTGGCGGAGGCGCCGGCGACGAACGACAGGTGGTCGGCGGCAGCCGCCGTGTCCGCCGCGAGGATTCCCTCGCGCACGACGTCCCAGCCGCCCATCTCGACGATCGCCACGATCGGCACGGCCACCAATGCCAGGAGCATGAGGAGCCCCTGGGCGACGTCGGTCCACGTCGCCCCCAGGAATCCCCCGAACAACGTGTAGGCGAGCGTGACGCCACCGACCACGAGCAGGCCGGTCGTGTAGCTCATGTCGAACGAGCTCTCGAAGAACGTGCCGCCCGCGACCATGCCGGACGAGACGTAGAAGGTGAAGAACACCAGCACGATCGCGCCGGCGGCGATGCGCAGCAGGCGGGAGGTGTCTCGGAGCCTGTTCTCGAAGAAGCTCGGGATCGTGATGGAGTTGTTCGAGACCTCCGTGTAGGCGCGCAGGCGTGGCGCCACGAACTTCCAGTTCAGCCAGGCACCGATCGTCAGGCCGATGGCGATCCACGCCTCGACGAGGCCGGAGAGATAGATGGCGCCGGGAAGCCCCATCAGCAGCCAGCCGGACATGTCCGACGCGCCGGCGCTCAGCGCCGCGACCCCTGGATGCAGCCGGCGGCCGCCCAGCATGTAGTCGTCGAGGTCGTTCGTCCTGCGGAACGCGGCATAGCCGATCCCCAGCATCAGAGCCAGGTAGGCCACGATGGCGATCGTCGTCCAGGTCTGATCGCTCATGCGATCGTTCACCCTCTCGTACGTCGTGCAGCGTCTCGCACCCGGCGCTCCGTCGCGCCGCGCGCCCTCCGCCGCTCAGCCGCGGCGGGGTGGGGCCAGGTCAGTTCCGTCCGACGTCAGGATCGCTGCCGCCGACGTGCCTCGCTGCGGTACCGCCCCACAGGGCCCAGCAATGAGAAACGGCTCGACCCCTCGGGGATCGAGCCGTCATCTCAGCGTGCGCCCGGAGGGATTCGAACCCCCAACCTTCTGATCCGTAGTCAGATGCTCTATCCGTTGAGCTACGGGCGCAGATCATCCCGGCGCTCGCGCACCGGCCGACGAGAACATTACCGTGCCGACTGCCGATCCCCAAACCGGGAACCGCCATCGTGACCGACGCCACCGTGGCCGTGCACAGATGTCCTCACCCACAGAAAAGACCCCGGGCGTTGAGCTCCGGAGTCTTCCTGGCGGAGACGGGGGGATTTGAACCCCCGAACGGGTTGCCCCGTTACCACCTTAGCAGGGTGGCGCACTAGACCAGACTATGCGACGTCTCCTCGCAACAGGCAGGCCTCAGCCTCTGCTGCGGCGCCCAGACTACCGGTCGGAAGGCCCACGGAGCAAAAGCCAGGCCCCGGGACACGCCCGGGAGCCGACCGCACGGCTCCCACCAGCAAGGGCATCGGCGGAGGGCGGGGGATTCGAACCCCCGGTGCGGGGTTGCCGCACAACGGTTTTCAAGACCGTCACATTCGGCCGCTCTGTCAGCCCTCCCAGGCCCCGCAGTCTAGCGGGGCCACGACCCGTGACGGACGACGGCCGGCCCGTGGGCCGACGCCCACCGACCGGCCGCCCCCGGCACGCACCGGTCAGCTCGGGGCGCCGCCGGACCTCAGCTGACGCATGGCGAGCTGGACGAGCGAGATCAGGGTCTGCTTCGTGGCTGCGCGGGAGCGAGCGTCCGTGTAGAGCATCGGCACGTGCGCCGGGATCTGCAGCGCCTCACGGACGTCCTCGAGCCGGTGCTTGGCCACACCGTCGAAGCAGTTGACGCCGACCACGAACGGGATGCCCCGCTGCTCGAAGTAGTCGATCGCCGGGAAGCACTGCTCGAGCCGGTCGGTGTCCACCAGGACGACGGCACCGATCGCACCGCGCACCAGGTCGTCCCACATGAACAGGAAGCGGTCCTGACCCGGCGTCCCGAACAGGTACAGCCAGAGGTTCCCGGGCAGCGACACCCGCCCGAAGTCCATGGCCACCGTCGTGGTCGTCTTGCGGTCCGTCACCCCGCCCGCATCGTCGACGCCGACCGAGTGCTCCGTCATCGCAGCCTCGGTGTTGAGCGGCTCGACGTCCGAGATGGAGCCGATGAAGGTCGTCTTGCCCACGGCGAAACCACCGGCGACGACGATCTTCGTGACGGTCGGCGCCGCACCGCCGGCGTCTCCGGACGGCTTGGCCCCCGCCGCGGGAGCCGTCTGCTGCGCCGACGACTGCTGCATCGACTGCTGCTGCGAGGGCTGTCCGGTCGGGGCAGCCTGCTGGCTGACCGTCCCCTGAGGGGCGGTGGCCACGGGCGACCCACCGTTCGCCTGCTGCTCGGGAGCCGACTGCGTGGGGGCCTGCGGGGCGTTCGACATCTGCTGCTTCTCCTGGGGTGCACCCGCCTCGGCGCGCGTCGATCCACCGAGCACGCTCTGGCGCACCGGTGAGCTGGTCCGGGCGCCGCCGAAGGGTGACGGCGCGCCGGCGGTGGTCGCGTTCAGCCCGCCCGCCGGCGGCGAGACCGGCGCCCACGTGGGCGCCAGACTGCCGGAGCCCCCGGGCGCCGCGCTGTCAGAGGGTGGAAATGCCATTGAGAACACTCTCCAAGACGCTCAGGGAAAGCCCCGAGTGGTTGCTGCCGTGGCCCGTGTGGACGTTCACCGGGGCCGAGGTGTGCACGGTGATGTGGCCCTCCTCCTGCATGTCCGCCACGAGGATGCGGACCACCCCCAGGGGGAGCTTCAGAAGGGCCGAGAGCTCGGCGATCGACACGTACGTGTGTGCCGCGTGCTGCAGGATCGCGCGCTTCTCAGGAGTGAGCCCGAAGCTGCTGACCGCCCCGGGCATGACCTCGACCAACGCCTCGAGCGGCAGGTCGGACAGGGAGGACCGGACGCGGCCACCCGTGACCGCGTAGGGACGCACCGTGGAAGCCTCGTAGCCGTCTGCGGAGTGCGTACCCAGGGAACCGAACGGTGCGTGCGTCATCCTCTATCTCATCCAACCTGCGCTGAGCGCGTCGTGCCGTCGACGGGAAGGCTGCCCCGCATCTCGGAGATGAGCTGGGGCGTGAGGGTGGCCTCGGTACGGGACACCAGCAGCGCCATCTCGTAGCCGATGAGGCCGATGTCGCAGTTCGCCTCGGCCACGACGGCGAGGACCGAACCGTTCGAGACGTTCATCAGGAAGAGGTAGCCGTTGTCCATCTCGATGATGGCCTGGCGGACGTTGCCACCACTGAGCTGGCGCGAGGCGCCACGGGTCAGGCTCGACATCCCCGACACGATCGCGGCGAGCTGGTCGCCGCTGGTCCGGTCGAGGTGGTCCGACATCGCCATGAGCAGACCGTCCGCAGAGACCACCAGGGTGTGGCGGCTGCCCGGGACGGTCCGGACGAAGTTGTCGAGAAGCCACCCGAAATTGGTCGCTTCAGTACTGAGGGTCACGCTTCCTCCTCGTCAGGTGCGCTGAGTGCGCAGGTCACCGCTGCTGCGGAGACGATCCAGGGACATCATTCACGGTCAGGGGGTCATCCGTCGAGGCCCCGTCACCCGGTTGCCTCGGAACGTCCACGGGCGGTCGCCGACTGGAAGGCCGACAGCCGCGCGCGCAGCTGCTCCGGATCACGTTCGATGCGGGCCGAGAACCGGTCCGCGGACGCGGGCTGCTCGGCGTTCCTGCTCCGGCGGGCCAGGCCGTTCGCGGCCACCGGTGCCACCGCGGTGGGTCGGTACGTCTGCTCCTCGTTGCTGGTCGTCACGTTCTCTTCCTGGAAGACGCCGCGCTGCATGAGCGTGGACATCTCCTCGTACAGGACGGCCGAGGCCATCCACTCGGAGCGTGCCTCGACGGTGTCGGGCACGTAGTGGGGATCGAGCGGGTCCGCCTTGGCGTCCCCGGTAGCACGCAGCGGGAGCACGGACTCGCCGTAGGACCTGGCCACCGGCCGGCCCTCGTCCGCCGACGCCGCGAAGGCCGGTGCGGCGGGTTCCTCGGCCGGCGCCGGCTCGGCCGGGCGCGGCGTGGGGAGCGGGACGTCCTCGACGACCGGCGGCTGGTAGGCCACCGGCGCCGGTCGCTCCGGGGCGAACGGCTGCGGCTCCGCCGCGCGCGGCGCCTGCGGCCACCCGCTGTCGGGACGCGGCGCCTCCTGGACGGGCTGCAGCGCAGAGCGGTCGGGCGCGGAGCCCGCGGAGTCCGCGCTCACGGCGAGCGTCGGCGAGGTCAGGGGGTCGACGCCGCGCGCCGAGCCGACCGGCTCCGCCGGTGAACCGTTGGTGACCGAGTCGGCCGCCGCGGCCGCGGTCTCCGCCACGGCGGGCTTGCGACCGAAGAGCCCACGCTTCCGCGACCCCTGGGCCGGTGCCGCCTCGCCACGCCGGTTCGGCAGGTCGGACATCAGGTCCTCGAACGCCGGCAGGGAGATGAAACCGGAGTCCTCCGACTCCGCCGTCTCGTCCCGGCCACGCTCGGCAGCAACCGGCTCGCTCCGGGTCGGCTCGCTCTGGACGGGCGCGCTCGGGGCCGGTGCGGTCGCCGGAGCAGGGGCCGCCACGGACGGCGACCGGGCGGGCTCGGGTTCCTCGGCGACCGGGCTGAAGGCCACCGGCACGTCCGCCGGGTCGTCGGTCACGGCGTCGAGCTGGAGAGTGCCGTCACCGGCGCCCTCCTCGAGCCGCTCCATCGAGCGGAAGCTCGAGAAGAGTCCCGTGCGCTGCTCGGGCTCGATCGGCGCGGCCGGCGGCTCGTCCTGGGGCAGCAGCGGCATCGCTCCCGAGTGGGCGCTCGGCTCCTGCGCACCCTCGGAGGGACGCTGACGGCTCGGCAACGAGCTGCCCGACGTCGCCACCTCGCTCGGCGGCGACCACGAGGCGTCCTCGGTCTGCTCCGCGGCGGACTCGTCCATGTGCGGCGTGGCCAGGGGCGGCAGGACGATCGACTCGGTCGGCAGCCCCTCGTCACCCCGACGGCGACGCGGCATGCCGGTGGACGTGGTCCCGTCCGTGAGCGCGTCCAGGTCGACCGGCTGAGCCGTCGGCGGCTCGGGCTGCGGCATCCCGAAGGACGACTGGACGGACTGCCGGTGGTCGACCGGCTGCGGCCGGGCGGCCGGCATCGGCATCGCCGACGTCGGTCGGCGGTCGATCGTGCCCTCCTCGGCGTACCGGCTCTCCGGCGCCTGCGCGGCGACGGGCGCCGGGGCGGAGGGGCTCGAGGCCGTCCGGGGGTCGGCGGGCACGGTGGCCGGCACCGCGGTGGTCAGGCCGGTCTGAGCCGGTTCCTGACCGATCTGGGCCACCGCCTGCTGCGTGGTGGTCTCGAGCGGGTCCGTCGGCTGCGGCAGGGGTACCGCGTCGTCGGCGAGGAAGAGCTCCGACGGGAACGCGATCGTGACCGTGGTGCCCTTGCCGCCCTGGCCGGCGCTGAACTCGACCACGGCGCGCAGGCGGACGGCGAGCCGGCCGACGACGAAGAGGCCGAGGCGCTGGGCGCCCACCGCGTCGGAGGCGGTGGTCGAGGCGACCTTGTGGTTGGCTTCCGCGATCTCCTCGGCCGACATGCCCAGGCCGTGGTCGCGGACGGTCACGACGACACCCCGCTCGTCGCGGGCGGTGGACACCTCGACCGGCGTGTGCGGCTCGGAGAACATGGTGGCGTTCTCGAGCAGCTCGGCGATGAGGTGCGCCGCGTTGAGGGCGTTGTGACCGAGCATCTGCGGGTCGGTGTGCAGGCTGAGCCGCACCCGGTCGTAGAGCTCGATCTCGGACGACGCGGTCCGGATCACGTCGGAGACGGGCATCGGGTTGCGGACGCGACGGCCGGAGTCGATGCCGGCGAGGACCAGCAGCGACTCGGCGTTGCGGCGCATCCGGGTGGCGAGGTGGTCGAGCCGGAAGAGGTTCGACAGCGTGCTCGCGTCCTCCTCCGACCGCTCGAGCTCGTCGAGGAACGCGAGCTGGCGGTTGAGCAGCACCTGGTCGCGGCGCGCGACGTTGACGAACATCTCGGCGATCGAGCCACGGAGCGCCGCCTGCTCCCGGGCGACCTCCATCGTGGTCTCGTTCACCTGGTTGAACGCGTGGGCCAGGCGGCCGATCTCGTCGTCGGACTCGACCGGGATCTGCACCAGGTCGATGTCGGGCGACTGGCCCGGCACCGCCATCTGCTCGACCATCTGCGGCAGGCGCTCGCGGACGTCCGCCGTGGCGACGGTCAGGCGCCGCAGCGGCGAGACGATCCGGCGGGCGATGACCAGTGCGATGACGAGCGACAGCAGCACGATGCCGAACGTGGCGACCAGCGTACCGATCGCCTGGTTGCGGGCGGCGTCGGAGACGTCCTGCGCGTAGGTCACCGTCTCGGCGCGGACCTCGTCGCGCACCGGCTGCATCTGGTCGATCCAGGACTGCGAGAGCTCGGACCAGGCCGCCGCGTCCCGCTGGTTGATCCGGGAGAAGTCGAGGAACTGCAGCTGGAAGCGCAGCGCGTCCAGCTCGTCGGAGTACGCCGGGAGCTGGATGCCGAGGCCCAGCCGGTCGACGCGGTCCTGCGCGGCGGCGCGCAGCTCGTCGGTGGTGTTCAGCGCGGTGACCATCTGGCTCATGAGGTCGCCGTTGGGCGTCTCGTTGGGGCCGGCCGCGGCGGCGCGTGCGGCCTCGGCGAGCCCGAGCGCCACGATCGGCCGCTCGTAGGTGTTCGCCAGCATCGCCTCGTCCATCGCGACGTAGGCGTTCAGGCGCTCGGCGAGGGCCGAGTCGGTCGAGGCGGCGGAGAGCGCCCGGGGGATGTTCAGCGCCCGCTCGATGAGCTCGCCGTACTGCGCGGTGGCGGAGGCGGGCGTGATCTGGCCGGCGATCACGTCGGTCTGCAGGTCGTCGACCGCGCGCCGGTCCTCCAGGGTCGCGTTGATGGCGTCGCGGACGTTGGTGCTCAGGAGGTCGGTGTCGAGCGCCGCCAGCGCGTCGTTGCGCGCGTCGACCGCCTCGTCCGTCTGCTCCTGGGCCTCGACGAGACGGTCCATCGCGCCCTCGACGTCGTTCAGCGCGGCCACGGACAGCGCACGCTCCGCGGCCATCGCGGTACCGGCGCGGTCCTGCAGCTCGAGGCTGTCCACCAGGCTCGACGTCTGGCTGGACTGGATCATGTCCTGCAGCGCGCCCCACGAGATGTACGTGGCGGCCAGAAGTAGGACGAAGATCGGCACGGCGAGTGTCGCAAGGATCTTCCCGCGAACGCCCAACCTGCGGAGCATGGGGACCTCTCTCCATCACTGATCGTTCGGAGCGTCGAGAGGCGTCCCGCCTTCGCTGTCTCCGGTGTTCATCGCACCTGAGGGGGCTCCTCTGGTCACTCGACGCCGCGCGCGAGTAGCCT
Organism: Isoptericola halotolerans; assembly: GCF_003003075.1. Lineage (GTDB taxonomy): Bacteria > Actinomycetota > Actinomycetes > Actinomycetales > Cellulomonadaceae > Isoptericola > Isoptericola halotolerans_A. Next base: position 8,854 of record NZ_PVTX01000002.1, read on the forward strand.
CCCTGTGTGTGCGAGCCGTCACGATATCGGGCGAACGCCCCGCAGGGAAACTCACCACAACTGACGTCAACCTACCCGAACCGGACACCGGAGAGGTACTGATCGACGTCGCCTCGAGTGGCGTCAACCGCGCTGACCTGCTACAACGCGCCGGACTCTACCCTCCGCCGCCCGGTGCTCCCGAGTGGCCGGGTCTCGAGATATCGGGTACGGTCCGCCGCCTCGGAGCGGGCGTGTCGTCCCGGCGTGTCGGTGACCAGGTGGTCGCGCTGCTGGCCGGGGGCGGTTACGCCGAGCAGGTCGTCGTGCCCGCGGGGCAGACGCTGCCGGTGCCCGACGGTGTCGATCTCGTCGATGCCGCCGCCCTGCCCGAGGCCGTCTGCACCGCCTGGACCAACCTCGTGGACACGGGACGCCTGAGCCGGGGCGAGACGCTCCTGGTGCACGGCGGGTCCGGCGGCGTCGGCAGCGTCGCCGTCCAGATCGGCGCCGCCCTGGGCGCACGGGTCGTCGCCACCGCGGGCGGTCCCGAGCGGGCCGCCCGCTGCCGCGAGCTCGGCGCGAGCGTCGCCGTCGACCACCGGGCCCAGGACGTCGTGGCCGCGGTCCGGGAGGCCACGGACGGCCGGGGCGCCGACGTCGTGCTCGACGTGCTCGGGGGCGGGGCGCTGGGCGACAACGTGCGCCTGATGGCCACCGGCGGACGGCTCGTCGTCATCGGTCTCCAGCAGGGGCGCACGGGCGAGCTCGACCTCGCCCGCCTAATGGCGAAGCGCGCCACGGTGACCGGCACGACGCTGCGGTCGCGCAGCGTGCAGGAGAAGGCCGAGGTCGTCGCGGCCGTCGGGGAGCACGTGTGGCCGATGGTCGCCGACGACCGGGTACGGCCCGTGGTGCACGCCCGCCTGCCGCTCGACGAGGCCGACGCCGCGCACGCGCTGCTCGACTCGGGTCAGGTCTTCGGCAAGGTGCTGCTAGTGCCCTGAGGCGCTACTCGCGACCGACGGCCGTCATGACGATCGCGCCGGAGACGAGGACCAGCCCGGCGATCTCCGGCCACGAGGGGATCTGCTGCAGGACGACGGCACCGATCACGGTGGCCGTCGCCGGCAGCATCGCGAGCAGCACCGAGAAGGTCGCCGTGCCGACGCGCCGCAGCACGACCTGGTCCAGCACGTACGGCACGACGGAGGAGCACAGGGCGACCACGAGCAGGAAGCCGAGCAGCGGGAGGTCGAGCACGACCGTCGGTACCGACGCGCCGAAGAACGGGGCGAAGACCAGCGCGCCGACGAGCATGCCCACCGCCAGGCCGTCGATCCCGGCCCCGCCCCCGGCGACGCGCTTGCCCAGGACGATGTAGCCGGCCCAGCACGCGGCGGCGGCGAGGACCGCCACGAGCCCGACGACGACGTCGGCCCGCGGCAGGTCGCCCTCCAACGTCACGCCGGCGAGCAGCACGACGCCGGCGGCGGCGACGACGATGGCCCCGCGCTCACGCCAGCCGCGCCCGGTGATCGCCGCGACCGCGACCGGCCCGGTGAACTCGATCGCGACGGCGACGCCGAGCGGCAGGTGGTCGATCCCGACGTAGAAGACGATGTTCATCGCCGCGAGGGCGGTACCGAAGAGCGCGGCCGCGACGACGTCGTGCCGCGTCCACCGACGGCGCCAGGGACGTCGCCAGGCGAGCAGCACGACGGCGGCGAGGACGATGCGCCACCAGCTCACGGTGGGCGCGCCGAGGGTGTCGAAGAGCCCGACCGCGACGGCCGCCCCCAGGTACAGCGTCAGGCCCGAGACCACGAAGATCGCGGGAGCGGGCACCCGGTCCAGCGGCCCGCCGGCCACCGACGTCGGCGGGCCGGGCGGGACGGGAGAGGTGGCGTCGGGCACCTGGGGAGCCTACGCCGGGGCGGGGAGGCGCACCGCGCCTGCCGTCCACCGTCCGAGAGATGTGAAGGAATCGCGGCGATAACCTGGACGGGACGTGATCCGTGCCCTAGGTTCGCGTCCGGTCGCCACGCCCGTGACGACCGGACCACCGCACAGAGGGACATCCATGAGCTTCGGCACCGCCGTCAAGACCGTCTTCAGCAAGTACGCCACCTTCTCCGGCCGCGCCCGCCGGTCCGAGTTCTGGTTCTGGGCCCTCTTCGTGTTCCTCGTCGGCGCCGTGCTGGCGATCTTCGTGAGCGCCACGAACGGCCTCACGATCGACGCCGAGACGATGACGCCGACCTTCGGCGCCACCTACTTCGTCGCCGCGCTGGTCCAGCTCGCGCTCGTCCTGCCGAACCTCGCGGTGACCGTGCGCCGCCTGCACGACACCGACCGCTCGGGCTTCTGGTGGTTCATCGGCCTCGTGCCGCTGGTCGGCCCGATCGTCCTGCTCGTGTTCGTGATCCTCGAGGGCACGCGCGGCCCGAACCGCTTCGGCCCGGACCCGAAGGCCGTCTCCGCGGCCCAGCCCACGGCCTGACGCCCCGGGTCACCTTGGCGTAGCCCAGGCCCCCTCAGACCCGCGAGCCGGTGAGCGCGAGGTAGGAGGTCCGGGCAGACCAGAGGCCCGCACGGTCGTCATCCCCGAAGTGGAGGGCGCGCAGCGCCCGTGAACGCGACCGTGCGGGCCTCGGGTCTGCCCGGACCGATTCCTCTACCCCTTCACGGCCCCCGCCAGCATCCCGCGCACGAAGTAGCGCTGCAGCAGCAGGAACACGACGAGCGGCACGACCATCGCGATGAACGCGCCGGCCGTGAGGATGTGCCAGTCGCCACCGCGGGAGCCGGCCAGCTCGGCGACCGCCACCGTCAGCGGCCGGTACTCCGGTGCCGCGAACGTCAGGCCGACGAGCAGGTCGTTCCAGACCCACAGAAACTGGAAGATCCCGAACGCCGCGATCGCGGGGACCAGCAGCGGGAAGAGCACCCGGAAGAAGATCTTCACGTGGCCCGCGCCGTCGACCCGGGCCGCCTCCACGAGGGACCGCGGGATGTCCTTCATGAAGTTGTGCAGCAGGAAGATCGCGAGCGGGAGCGCGAAGATCGAGTGGGAGAGCCACACCGTCCAGAACGAGCCCTGCATGCCCCACTGGTTGTAGTTGGTCAGCAGCGGCACGAGGGTGACCTGGATGGGCACGACCTGCAGGGCGAAGACGCCGACGAACAGCAGGTCGCGGCCCCGGAAGTCGATCCAGGCGAACCCGTAGGCCGCCAGGAGCGCCACCGTGATCGGGATGACCACCGCCGGGATCGTGATGACGAAGGTGTTGACGAACACCTCCGACAGGTTGCTGCCGTTGCCGTAGAGGGCCTGGTCGTAGTTGTCGAGCGTGAACTCGGCTTCTCCGGAGAAGATGCCCGGCAGGACGGTCCACCAACCGCTGGTGCGGATGTCGATCTCGGACCGGAAGGACGTCACGAGCAGCCCGACGGTGGGGATCGTCCAGAGCACCGCGAGGATCACCGCGGTCAGGGAGGCCCAGGGTGACGTGAGGCGCCCCTTGGTCGCGATCGCGCGCTTCTCGAGCCGGCTCAGCTTGCGCGGCTTGGTCGGCCCGGTGTCCTCGGTCTGGGGCACCGAGGTCGGGACGGCGGGAGTGGTGCTCATCGGATCTCCTCCGACCTGCGCATCTGGCGGACGTTGTACGCGACGATCGGGATGACCAGGATGAACAGCACCACGGCCAGCGCAGAGGCCAGTCCCTGGTTGTTCTGCCGGAACGCCTGCGTGTAGAACTCGTTGGCGATGACCTGGGTGCCGAACTGCCCGCCGGTCATGGTCCGGACGATGTCGAAGGCCTTGAGCGTCGCCATGGCGATCGTGGTCAGCACCACCACCAGCGCCGGGCGGATGCTCGGCACGGTGATGTAGCGGAACATCCCCAGCCCGTGCAGCCCGTCCAGCCGCGCGGCCTCGACGATGTCGTCCGGGATGGCCTTGATGGCCGCCGCCAGCACCGTCATGGCGAAACCGGTCTGGATCCAGATCATCACGAGGATGAGGAACCCGGTGTTCCACGGCTCACCGATGAGGAACTGCTGCGGTGGCAGGCCGAGCCAGACGAGCACCTGGTTGAGGAGACCGATCTGCGCGACGCCCGGCTGGTCGGGTCGGAACTCGTAGACGAATCCCCAGATGATCGAGGCACCGACCATCGAGATCGCCATCGGGATGAAGATCAGCGTCTTGGCGACCTTCTCGAAGCGTGCCCGGTCCACCAGCACGGCGTAGATCAGTCCGATCAAGGTGCTCAGCAACGGCGCCAGGATGACCCACGCCGCCGTGACGACCAGCACCTTCTGGAACGTCCCGACCGTGAGCATCTGGACGTAGTTGTCCACACCCACGAACTCCGTGCTGGTGCGGTTGAAGACCGACTTCCAGAGCGTCTCCAGCCCGGGACGCAGCAGCCCGAACGCGATGAGCAGGAGCGCCGGCCCCACGAACCCGACGGCGACCACCCACGACGGGATGCGCCGCGGCCGGTCCACCAGGAACAGGATCAGGCTCATCACCCCCGCGAAGAGGAGGATCGCCACCGCCATCACCGCGAACTTCTGCCCCGGGGTATCGGGTTCGAGCAAGAACTCCGTCAACCAGTCCACGACTCACCTCCGCACAAGATAGGGCCGGCCCGGCCCGTCGGACGCGCGCGGCGTCCGACGGGCCGGACCGGGGGGATCACATCGGCCAGCTGCTCTCGATCTGGTCGGTGACCTCCTGCGAGGAGGCACCGGTCAGCCAGTCGACGATGCCGTTCCAGAACGTCCCCGCCCCCACCTCACCGGGCATCAGGTCGGAGGCGTCGAACCGGAAGACCGTCTCCTCGTCCGCGACCAGCGCCGCGGCGTCCCGGTCGAACTCCGAGGCCAGGTTGTTGACGTCCAGGCCGTTGTTGGCGCTGAACCAGCCGCCCTCGGGCGTGGCGATGGCCTTCTGGTTGGCCCAGTCCGCGCTGGCGAGGTAGGTCTGGAACGCCTGGACCTCCGGGCGGTCGTCGAACGCCGCGACGAACTCCCCGCCGCCGAGCACCGGCTGCATGTCCGTCTGGTCGGTCGGCAGGTAGAACGCGTAGACGTCACCCTCCGAACCGACCTCGGTGCCCTCCGGCCACTGCGTGGCGTAGAAGCTGGCCATGCGGTACATCCAGCAGCTGCCGTCCAGCACGCCGACACCGGCCTGGTCCCAGGCCGTCGTGGCGATCGAGTCGACCCCGCCGAGACCCGCGTTGACGTACTCCGGGTTCTTGAGGATCTCCCCGGCCGTGTCGAACGCCTCGACGATCTGCGGGTCGTTGAACGGGATCTCGTGGGAGATCCACTGGTCGTACACCTCGGGGCCGGCCGTGCGGAGCACGACGTCCTCGATCCAGTCGGTGCCGGCCCAGCCGGTCGCGTCCCCGGACTCGACCCCGGCGCACCACGGCAGGACCTCCTGCTCCGACGCGATGGTCTCGGTGAGCTCCATCAGCTCGGTCCAGGTCTCCGGGACCTCGTACCCGGCGTCGGCGAACATCGCCGGGTTGTACCAGACGAACGACTTGGCGTTCGCGCCGAGCGGGGCGGCGTAGAAGGTGCCGTCGACCGAGCCGTACTCCTTCCACTCCTCGCTGAAGAACTCGTCGACGTTGGCCACGGTGGCCTCCGGCGGCTCCACGATCGCGTCCGGGAAGTCGCTGACGATCGTGTTCAGCAGGCCGGGCTGCGGCAGGTACGCGATGTCCGGGGTGTTGCCCGCCTGGATCCGCACCAGGAGCTGCGCCTCGAACTCGCGCGACCCCTCGTAGTCGACCGTGACCCCGGTGCACTCCTCGAACGCGTCGTAGGAGTTCTCCTGCTGGGTCTGCTCGGGCTCGACGATCGAGGTGTAGACGCTCACCGACGTGCCCTCGAGGTCACCGAACTCGTCGTAGGCGGCGCAGTCGATGTCCTCCGCCGCCCCGGCGCCGCCCTCTTCCATGTCGTCACCGCCGCCGTCGTCCCCGTCCCCGCCGCAGGCCGCCAGGACGAGTGCGAGGCTCGCACCGGTCGCGACCGCCGCCAGCCGGCGACGTCGTGCCGTGGTCGTTCTGTTCATGTCCAACCCTCCACTACGTCGTGTGGTCGTGCCGCCGGCAAGGTCCGCCGTCGGACTCTCCCTGGGCCGTTTTGTCCCGTCTTCGGCACTCACGACCCCTTTGTAAAGTTGACCGCAAGTTTGCAGGCCATGCAACCGAGAGAGCGCTGCCCGACGGTTACGATGCGGTGACGATCCGACCTCCCCGCCCGTCGTGACACCCTGGGCGTCGGATGTCACGAGCACGTCGGACCAGAGCGGAAGGACCACCATGATCGAGCTGAGGACGCCGCGGGAGATCGAGGAGATGCGGCCAGCGGGCCGCTTCGTCGCGGAGACCCTGCAGGCGGTCCGCGAGGCGGCGAGGCCCGGCGTCAACCTGCTCGAGCTCGACGAGCTCGCGCACCGCCGCATCAAGGAGCGCGGCGCCGAGTCGTGCTACATCGACTACCACCCCTCCTTCGGCGCGAGCCCCTTCGGCAAGGTCATCTGCACGTCCGTCAACGATGCCGTGCTCCATGGTCTCCCCCACGACTACGACCTGCGCGACGGGGACCTGCTGAGCATCGACTTCGCCGTCGCGGTGGACGGGTGGGTCTCCGACTCCGCGCTGTCGTTCGTCGTCGGCGAGCCGACCTCGACCGAGCGCGCGGAGGCCGACGCCCGGCTGATCCGCACCACCGAGGTCGCGCTGGAGGCGGGCATCGCCGCCGCCCTGCCCGGGAAGAAGATCGGCGACATCTCCGCCGCGATCGCCGCCGTCGCCCGCGAGGCCGGCTACCGGATCAACACCGACTTCGGCGGGCACGGCGTGGGCCGCACCATGCACGGCGACCCGCACGTGCCCAACGACGGCCGCGCCGGGCGCGGCTTCCCCCTGCGCCCCGGGCTCGTCATCGCCATCGAGCCCTGGTTCCTCGAGACCACGGACGAGATCTACACGGACGACGACGGCTGGACGCTGCGCTCGGTCGACGGCTCGCGCGGCGCCCACAGCGAGCACACCATCGCGATCACGCAGGACGGACCGGTCGTCCTCACCGCCCGCGACTGAGGGCGACGGCGGCGGCTACAGCAGCGACTTCAGCAGCTGGGCCGCGCCGTCCTCGTCGATCGACCCGGTCACCTCGTCGGCGGCCGCCCGCACCACGTCGTCCGCGTGCCCCATCGCGACACCTCGGGCGGCCCACTCGAGCATCTCCACGTCGTTGCGCCCGTCGCCCATCGCGACCGTGCGGTGCGGCTGGACGTGCGTGCGCCGTCGGACCTGCTCGAGCGCGGTGGCCTTGGAGACCCCCAGGGGCGCCAGGTCCATCCAGGCGCTCCAGCCCACCGCGTAGGTGACGTCGTCGAGACCAAGATGCTCCACCAGCTCGTGGAACCGCTCGGACGTGGACTCCGGGCTGCGCACGATGACGCGCGTGACCTCGCTGGACCAGAGGTCCTCGAGCGGCACGACGACGTGCACGCCCTCGAGCTCGCCCTCGGGGAAGCGCTCGGTCATCCGGAAGCCGACGCCGAGGTCCTCGACCGCGTAGCGGGCGTCCGGCAGCTCGTCCCGCAGCAGGCTGAGCGCCGGCTGCGGGTCGAACGTCACGACGTCCGTCTCGACCCAGCCCTCCGGCAGGGCCGGGTCGAGACGGACCGTCACCGCACCGTTGGAGCAGACCATCCAGCCGGTGTCGATGCCCAGGTGCTCCGCGACCGGAAGCATCGCGATGAGCGACCGCCCCGAGGCGAGCACCACCTCGTGGCCCGCCGCGCGCACCGCGCCCACGGCGTCGCGCACCGCGGGCGTCATGTCGCCGTCGTAGGACAGCAGCGTGCCGTCGATGTCGAGCGCGACCAGCAGCCGGTCCGCGGCGGTACCACCGGTCATCGTCAGCGCACCGGCTCGAGGACCTCGAGGCCGCCCAGGTAGGGGCGCAGCCCCTCGGGGACGCGCACCGAGCCGTCGGGCTGCTGGTGGTTCTCCAGGATGGCCACGATCCACCGCGTGGTGCCGAGCGTCCCGTTGAGCGTCGCGACCGTCCGGGTGCCGGCGTCGGTGCGCTCGCGCACGTTCATCCGGCGCGCCTGGAACGTGGTGCAGTTCGACGTGGAGGTGAGCTCGAGGTACCGCTCCTGGGACGGCAGCCACGCCTCGCAGTCGAACTTGCGCGCCGCGCTCGTGCCCAGGTCGCCCGCCGCGGTGTCGATGACGCGGTAGGGCAGCTCGACCTTGGCGAGCATGGCCTCCTCCCAGGCGAGCATGCGCTGGTGCTCGGCCGCGGCGTCGTCCACCGGGCAGTAGCTGAACATCTCCACCTTGTGGAACTGGTGGACGCGGATGATGCCGCGCACGTCCTTGCCGTGCGAGCCCGCCTCGCGCCGGTAGCAGGCGCTCCAGCCCGCGTACCGCCGCGGACCGTCCGACAGGTCGAGGATCTCGTCGCCGTGGTAGCCGGCGAGCGCCACCTCGCTGGTGCCCACGAGGTACAGGTCGTCACGCTCCAGGCGGTAGATCTCGTCGGCGTGCTCGCCGAGGAACCCGGTGCCGCGCATCGTGTCGGGCGTGACGAGCGTCGGCGTGATCATCGGGGTGAAGCCCTCGGCCACGGCCTGGTCCATCGCCGCGTTGAGGATCGCCAGCTCGAGCCGCGCCCCCACGCCGGCGAGGAAGTAGAAGCGCGAGCCGGAGACCTTCGCGCCCCGCGCGGTGTCGATGGCGCCGAGGCCCTCGCCCAGGTCCAGGTGGTCGCGCGCGGTGAAGCCCTCGGCGGCGAAGTCGCGCGGTGTGCCGACGGTCTTGAGCGTGACGTAGTCCTCCTCGCCGCCCGCCGGGGCGCCGTCGACCACGTTGGGGATCCGGTACAGCAGCTCGTCCAGCTCGGCCTCGGCCGCGTGGGCCGCGGCCTGGTGCTCCTTGACCTGGCCGGCGAGCTCCTTGGTCCGGGCGAGCAGCGCCGCCTTGTCGTCACCCGTCGCCCGGGCGACCTGCTTGCCCAGCGCCTTCTGCTCCGCACGCAGCGACTCGAACTCCGCCAGGGAGGACCGTCGTCGCGACTCGGCGGCCAGGGCCTCGTCGACCAGGGAGAGGTCCGCGCCGCGGGCCTGCTGGCTCGCGCGGACGGCGTCGGGGTTGTCGCGCAGGAGTCGGATGTCGATCACGCCCGTCAGCCTAACGGTCGGCCACGCGCCCTACCTCGCGCGCCGGGGCCCCGATTCGTCCTATGTTGCCCCCATGCCTTGGGAACTCACCGTCGGGATCGTCGCCCTCGTCATCGGCGTCGCCGCGCTCGCGACGGCGGTGGTGGGGATGCGGCGCACCCGGCAGCGCGCCGCGTCCCGCCCGACGGCGGCACCCCGGTCCGGTCCGCCGCGGACCGGACCGCAGATCGCCGTCGTCGTCAACCCGTCGAAGGAGAACACCGACCGGATCGTGGACACGGCGCGGCGGGTCTGCGCGGAGGCGGCGCTGCCCGACCCGCTCTTCTACGACACGACGGTCGACGACCCGGGCACCGGGCAGGCGCGTGCCGCGCTGGCCGCGGGCGCGGACGTCGTGGTCGCCGCCGGCGGCGACGGCACGGTGCGGGCGGTCGCGGAGGGGCTCACCGGCACCGACACCCCCATGGGCATCGTCCCGGCCGGCACCGGCAACCTGCTGGCCCGCAACCTCGACATCCCGCTGGCCGACGTCGGCGAGGCGATGGCGGTCGTCATCGGCGGGCGGGACCGCCGGATCGACGTCGGACGCGCCCGCATCACGCCCGTGCCCGACGACGGCACGGCCCCGGGCGACGTCGCCCCGGAGGCCGTCACGTCGGAGGACGTGGCGCCCGAGGGTCCTGGCGACGAGCAGGACGCACACATCTTCCTCGTCATCGCGGGGCTGGGCTTCGACGCCGCGATGGTCGCGGACGCCGACGACCACCTCAAGGCGAAGATGGGCTGGGTCGCGTACTTCCTCGCCGGTGCGCGGCACCTGCACGGTCGCCGGATGAAGGCGCAGATCACCATCGACGACGAGACCCCGGTGGCTGCCCGGCTGCGCAGCATCCTGGTCGGCAACACCGGCCGGCTGCCCGGCGGCATCACGCTGCTGCCGGACGCCATCATCGACGACGGCATCCTCGACGTCGCCGCGATCGACACCCGCGGCGGTCTCGCCGGCTGGGCGCAGCTCTTCGGCGAGGTGGTCGCCCAGGGCATGGGCGTGCAGAACGAGGCGAAGCTCAGGATCGGTCGCATCGACCACGTGCGCGCCCGCCACATCCGCATCGACGTCGAGGGCGGGGAGCAGGCGCAGGTCGACGGCGACGTGCTCGGCCGGGCCAGCTGCATGGAGTCGTGGGTGGAGCCGGGAGCGCTGGTGGTGCGCGCGCCCGCATAGGCTGGCGTGGTGCCTTCCCTGGTCCGTCCCCTCACCGTCGTCGCCGCGCTGCTGACCGCCCTGTTCCTGGGCCTGGTGCCCACGGCGGCGCACGCCGACGACGTCGAGCGGCCGACCCAGACGCCGCTGGTGATGGCGGGCGTGGCGGGCCTGCAGTGGTCGGACGTGGACGCCGCGCGCACGCCGAACCTGTGGCGGCTCGTGGGCGGCGGGTCGGTCGCGTCGGTGTCCGTGCGCACGCTGACGCCCACCTGTCCGCTCGACGCCTGGCTCTCGATGTCGGCGGGCAGCCGGGTCTCCGCGGCGGTCGACGAGGACGCCCTGCCGGCGCCGGGTCCCGACGAGGAGGACGAGGGCGGCGGGCTCGCGGCGCTCGGCGACCAGGCCGCCGCCGTCGGCTGCGCGGACATGCCGCTGCTGCCCGCGGCCGCCGAGCCCACCCCCGTCACGGTGCCCGGCTGGAACCGTCTGGTCGACCAGGACACCACGGGCCCGACGGCGGACCCGGGAGCCCTCGGCGACCTCGCCGCGGCGTCGGGCGTGTGCACGACGGCGGCGGGCCCGGGCGGGGCGGTGGCCCTCGCGGACGGCTCGGGGGACGTCACCCGGTACGTCACCGGTGCCGGGGACCTCACCGCGGACGACGTCGCCGCCTGCCCGGTCACCGTCGTCGACCTGGGCGAGCTGCCCGACGCCGCGACGGAACGCACCGAGGCCCTCACCGTCCTCGACGGCGCCATCGGCTCCCTGGGCGCGCTGCTGCCCGACGGCGGCCGGCTGGTCGTCGCGGGGATCTCCGACACCCCGAACGGCCCGGCCGACCTGCAGGTCGTGGCGGACTGGACCGCCCCCGGCGGGACCGCCACGTGGCTGAGCTCGACCTCGGCCCGGTGGCCGGGTGTGGTGGTGAGCGCCGACCTCTCGGCCACCCTCGCCGACGCGATCACCGCCAGCGCCACCACGCCGCCCGGCGAGCCCCACCCGGAGCAGGACGAGGACGACGCGTCCGCCGACCAGGAGCCCTCCGCCTTCACCGGGTCGCCCTTGGAGCGCGGCGACGACCGGCGGCTGTCCGTGAGCCGGACGGTCGAGAACCGCCAGTACCTCGGCGTGCTCACCGAGGCGCTGCCACTCATGACGCCGGTGCTCGTCGGCATCCTGGCCCTCGCCGACGTCGTGGTCGTGGCGGGCCTGCTGGTCGCACGCCGCCGCGCCGCCGGGACGACGGCCCGGCAGGGCGTGCGGGGCACCCAGGGCGCCGTGTCGCGCCGCCTGGCGGTCGCGGTCCTCGCCGTCGCCGCCTCGCTGCCCGTGGCCGCGACCCTGGCCACCCTGACCCGCTGGTGGGTCGGCACCACCCCGGTGACGCTGCTCGCCGTGGCGCTCAGCGGGCTGGCGCTCGCCGCGGCGCTCGCGGCCTGGGCGCTGCGGCGCGTCGTCCCGCCCGGTCCCTGGCGCCTGCCGACGGCGCTCGCCGCGGTCACCTGGCTCGTGCTGACCGTGGACGGCCTGACCGGCACCACGCTGCAGCAGGGCTCCCTGCTCGGCCCCGCGCCGTCCCTGGGCGCCCGGTTCTACGGCTTCTCCAACTCCGTGTTCGCGGTCTACTCGGTCGCCGGGCTGGTGCTCGCCGCCGGGCTGGCGGCGCTGCTGCGTGACGCCGGCGTGCGCCGCCGCACCCGCGTCCTGGTGGCGGCCGCCGTCGGGCTGGCGACCACCGCCGTCGACGGCCTGCCCCCGTTCGGTGCCGACCTCGGCGGCATCCTCGCGCTCCTGCCGGCGTTCGCCGTGCTCGTCGCGGGCGTGGCCGGGTGGCGCCTGACCTGGCGGCGCGTCCTCGCGGTGGTGGGCGTCACGGTCGGCGCGGTCGCCCTCGTGTCCGTCGTGGACTGGGTGCTGCCCGGGCCCGGCACCCACCTCGGCGGGTTCGTCCAGTCCGTGCTCGACGGCGACGCGTTCGACGTGCTCGCCGGCAAGGCGGCCGGGGCGTGGGCCACGGTGGCGAACCCCGCCGGGGCGTTCGCCGTCGTCGTGTGCGCCGTCGTCGGCTGGGCGGTGCTCGACCCCGAGCGCGCGCGGCTGCGCGGCGTGACCGCCGCCTACCGGGCCGACCCGCTGCTGCGCCGCGCCGTCCTGGCGCTGGTGACCGTCGCTGTCGTCGGCACCGTGCTCAACGACTCCGGGATCGTCGTGGCGGTCTACGTGCTGCTCGTGGCCACGCCGCTGCTCGTCGTCGGACCGCTCGAGCACGCGGACGCGACCGCCGCGCCCCCCACCCGCACCGAGCCCACCGAGCCCGCGGACCCCGACGACGGCGCGGGCGCGCCGCGGTCGGGCCCGCTGCTGGCCCGCACCCCGGCGGTCGCCGTCGGCGTCGCCGCCGGCCTGCTCGTGGCGCTGCTGCTCGGCGCCGCGGCCGTGCCCGCCCGCGGCCTCGCGGGCGCCGGTGACGTCTCCGGTGCCGGGGTCGAGGTGCTCGACGCCGAGCCCGTCGTCATCATCGGCACCGAGGGGCTGAGCTGGGCCGACGTCGATCCCGCCGCGACGCCCACCCTGTGGGGGCTGCTGCGCGACGGCGCGAGCGCCACCGGGGTCACGGCCGCCGTCACGGGGGCCTCGGGAGACTGCCCCGCCGCGGGCTGGCTGGGCCTGAGCTCGGGCCGCAGCCCCGTCACCGGCGAGCCGGTCGACGGCACGTGGACGTGCACCCCGTGGGACGTGGAGCCCGGCTCCGACGGGACCGCGCAGGTCGACGGCTGGGACGACCTGGCCGCCCTGCAGTCCCGGTCCGAGTTCCGCCCGCAGCTGGGCGTGCTCGGCGAGTCCCTGGCCGACGGCGGGACGTGCGCGACCGCCGTCGAGCCCGGCGCCGCGCTCGCCCTCGCGGGCACCGACGGGACCGTCGAGCGCTACCGGACCCTCGAGGCGGCGCTCGCCGACCCCGACGACGCCTTCTCCTGCCCGGTGACGATGGTCGACGCGGGCGCCGCCCCCTACCACCCCACCGGCGAGAGCAGCACGTCCCGGCCGGTGCCGGACGACGCGACCGCCGGCGGCGAGGAGCGGGTCGCCGCGCTGCGAGCCGTCGACACCACCGTGCGCCGGGTCCTGGCCGGCGTGCCGGACGAGACCACCGTCATGGTGCTCGACGTCGGCAACCCGGCACCCGGCCGGCCGGCGCTGGGCGTCGGCGTCGTGCAGACCGACACCGACACCGCGCCCGCCTACCTGACGACCTCCTCGACGCGGTGGCTCGGCGTCGTGCGGCTGCTCGACGTACCGGTCACGCTCGTCGACGCCTACGGGCTGCCCCGGCCCGCCGACTTCTCCGGCGCGCCGCTCACCCTCGCCGACGACCGCCCCAGCACCACCACGGCGACCGTCCGCGAGCTCGACTCCCTCACCGCGAGGGACCACGAGCTGCGTACCACCACCGGCACGATCACCGGCATCCCGGCGATCGTCGCCCTCCTGGCCCTCGCCCTCGTGGCGCTCTGGCTGCCGCGCCTGCGCCGACGGGCGCCCCGGGCCGCCCGCGCCTGGTCGCGTGCGCTGGACGTCACCCTGCTCGTCGGCGCCTCGCTGCCCGCCGCGACGTTCCTCATGACCACCTGGGGCTGGTGGCGCGGGGAGAACATCACCCTGGCCCTCTGGCTGTCGCTGGGCGCGAGCACGGCGCTCGTGGCGCTCGTCGCCGCCCTGGCCCCCCGCTGGCCGGTGTGGACCGGCCCCACCGTCCTGGCCACGCTCACGTTCGCGGTGCTGACGCTGGACGCGCTGCTCGGCACGCCCCTGCACCGCGGCAGCCCGCTCGGTGCCGCACCGACCCTCGGCGGGCGGTTCTACGGGTTCGGGAACCCGACCTACTCCGTGTACGCGGTGGCGGCCGTCGTCTGCGCCGCCGGCCTGGGCACCGTGCTCGCCCGCCGCCTCGGTCGCCTGGCGGGCGGCGTCGCCGCGTCCGTGGTCGGGCTCGTGGCGCTCGTCGTCAGCGTGCTGCCCTCGCTCGGTGCCGACGTCGGCGGCGGGCTCGTGCTGCTGCCCGTCATGGTCGTCGTCGTGCTCGCCGTCGTCGGCGCGCGGATCACGTGGCAGCGCCTGCTCGTCGCCGGTGGCGCCGGCGTGCTGCTCGTGGCCGCCATCGGGGTCCTCGACTGGCTGCGGCCGGCCACCGAGAGGTCGCACCTCGGGTCGTTCGTGCAGTCGACGATCGACGGCACGGGGCTGGAGACGATCGGGCGCAAGGCCGGGTACGCCTACCGGTCGCTGTCCGGAGGGTTCGACGCCTGGCTGGCGCTCGCCGTCGTCGTGCTGCTCGTCCTCGCGCTGTGGGGCCCGCGGCGGTGGCGCCCCGACTGGCTCGCGCGGGCCGAGGCGGCGTGGCCGCTCCTGCGGCCCGTCCTCGTCGCCCTGCTCATCGCCGGCGTGGGCGGCGCGGTGGCCAACGACTACGGCATCCGCGTCGTGTCGCTCATGCTGTTCGCCGCTGTGCCGCTCGTCGCGCTCGTGGCCCTCCGCGCCGACGACGCCGACCCCGCCGGCTGACGCCGGGGAGGGTCGGTCAGCCGCGCGGGGAGGGGCGGGTGCCCATCCGGCCGATCCGGTCGACGACCCGTCGCACCTGGCGCGCGCTGACCGCCGCCATGACGTCGCGGTACTGCCCGGCGCGGTGGAGCTGGCCGGCGAGGTCGTTCGACGACGGCCGGTGCCGCAGGTCGCAGGGCACCTCGACCGCGACGTAGCCGGCGCGCAGCAGGTCGATCGTCATCCCGGTCTCGACGCCCCAGCCGTGCGCCAGCGGGGTCGCGGACTCGAAGGCCTCGCGGGTCAGGCAGCGCATGCCCGACAGCGGCTGGGTGGGGCTCCAGCCGGTGAGCCGCTGGATCGCACGCCGTGCCGCACCGACGACGATGCCGCGGCCGCCGGCCCCCTGCTGCGTGGGCAGCAGCGCGATGGCCAGGTCGGCGACGCCCTCGCGCACCGGGCTGACGAGCGGGGCGGTGTTGACCGCCGTGTCGCCGAGGTCGCCGTCGATGAAGAGCAGCAGGCGCGGCGCCCGGCCGTCGGCGTCCCGCATGGCCACGACGGCGGCACCGGTCTCCATCGCGGCGGCCTTGCCCCGGTTGTGGGAGTGCCGCACCACCACGGCACCCGCGTCCCGGGCGACGTGCTGGGTCTCGTCCTCGGAGCCGTCGTCCACCACGAGCACGAGGTCGACGTGCGGGATGGCGCGGGCCGACCGGACGGTCGCCGCGATCCGCTCGGCCTCGTCCTTCGCCGGGACGATGACCGCCACGCGCTGGACGCTCCGACCACCCCGGGCGGTGGGTGGGCGGGGCGTCTTGGCCACGGGCATGCTCGGCCGGCGTGCCCCCGGGTTGACCGCCGTCTCGCCGGGCACCGGCTCACGGCTCGTCCGTGTTCCCCCTTGGTCCGCGTTCACAGCTCCCTGCCTGTGCGGCCGTCACAGCCACGATCGTCGGTGTGATCCTCGGCGCGACCCGCCGGGATCGGAAGTGCAAAGAACTTCCCTCAGAATCCTACTCCCAGGGTAGGGCGGGATCCTGCACGCCTCGGGGCGCGGTCGGGGGCGACCGGGTGAAGTTTCTGTGCGGGTCAGCGCAGGGTCACCTGGCGGGAGATGATGCCCGCCCGCGCGCGGCGCTCGTTCGCGTCCAGCGGTGCGTCCACGGCCAGCGCCGCCTCGAACCGGGTCGACAGGTCCTGGACCGGCTCGGCCAGCTCGTCCGCCTCCGTGCCGCGCGGCAGCTCCCACACCGGCACCACGAGTCCGCAGGCGCGGAACATGCCGAGGAACTTGCCGCCGGCCAGACCCGAGTCCCGCTTCGCGTGCAGGCGGGCGATCGCGTCGACCACGCGGTCCTCGTCCTCGGTGCGGGCCCACCGCACGAACTCGCGGCTCATCCGGCACCAGTAGGCGGCGTCGACACCCTCGAGCTTGACCGTGGGGACGGTCTGCTCGGCGGCCTCCTCGAGGCCTTCCTTGATCTCGGCGGTCATCTCGGCCGAGGAGTCGATCCAGTAGTCGTAGCCCTCGTGGACCGTGACCTCGAACGGCACGGAGGCGTCCAGCACGTCCTGCAGGCGCGGGGTCTCCGCGGTGACCTCGAGCTGCTCCGGCAGGACGCCCGTGCCCGGCTCGGCGTCGATCGCCGCGAGCAGCGCGGCCGCCAGCGACCGGCTGATGTCGTCGGAGCTGAGCACGCCCTGCACCGCGAGCAGGACGGTGCCGTCCTCGCGGTGGAGCGCGGCCCAGCCGCCCGGCAGCACGGTGGCGACGACGACGTCGCGGCCGCCGTGGGCCTCGACGGTGCGGGCCGGCGCGGTCGCCGAGGGCACGATCTCCCGCATCGAGACCCAGTCGGCCTCCCCCGGGAGACCCTCGAACGGACGCAGCACGAACTCAGCAGTCTTGGCCATGCGCCCGATCCTATCGGCCGCCGCGGTCAGGAGGTCATCGCGCCGAAGAGCTCCGCCCCCGGACCGTCCATGAGACCAATCACGTTGCCGGCCGGGTCGGTGAACCAGGCGCCGTCGCCACCCTCCATGAAGCCGCGGACGATCCCTCGCTCGTCGTGGTCGAAGGACTCGTACCGGAGCATCTCCACCCCCTGCCGACCCAGCTCGTCCACCACCTCGTCGACGTCGTCGACCGCGAGGTGCAGCACCGTGAAGCTCGCAGGGACGTGGTCCTCCTTCGGGTACACCATGAACGTGGTCCCGCTGTCGAGGTGCAGGGCGAGGAACCCGCGGTCGCCCGTGACCCGCATCCCGAGGACGTCCTCGTAGAACCGCCGTGCGGCGTCCACGTCGTCGACCGAGAAGCTGCCGAAACCTCGCTGCGTGCTGACCATGAGGCACTCCTTCGCGCCACGGCGGTCCCGGGGGCCGAGGGCCCGTGGCATGAGGGCGCCGCCTCTCCCAGGATCCACCCGGCTCGCCCACCGGGACGGGTGAAATCCCGTGGCATACGGTCGGGGCATGCCGTGGCTCGCCGCGACGCTGCCCGTCGCCGACCTCGCCCGCACCGCGCTCGAGGCGCTGCGCTCCGCCGCGCGCCGCGCCGGGGTGCGCGGGCCGCTGGTGGACGCCCCGCTCGACCCGGCGCGCGTGGCGGCGTCCTTCGCCTCCGACCGCCTGCTGCGCCTCGACGGCGAACCCTGGGCCGGGTTCGCCCGCCACTCCGGGTTCTTCGCGACGGCCGACGGCTGGGTCCGCACCCACGCCAACTACCCGCACCACCGCGCCCGGCTGCTGCGGATCCTCGACCTGCCCGACGACGCCTCGCGCGACGACCTCGCCGACCACCTCGCGCAGGCCTCCGCCCAGGACGTCGAGGACGCGGCGGCCGACGCCGGGGCGGTCGCGGTCCGGGTGCGGAGCGAGAGCGGGTGGCGGGCGAGCGCACCCGGCCGGGCCGCCGCCGTCGGCCCCCTCGTCGCGACGACGGCGCGCGCCGACGGACGACCGGCCCGGCGGGCGGCTGCTCCCCTGGCGGGTGCGCGGGTGCTGGACCTCACCCGGGTCATCGCGGGACCCGTCGCGACCCGGACGCTCGCGTTGCTCGGCGCGGACGTGCTGCGCGTCGACCCGCCCGAGCCGGCCGAGATCGCCGCCCAGCACCTCGACACCGGGCAGGGCAAGCGGTCGACGCTCCTCGACCTGCGCCGCCACGACGACCACGCCCGCGCCCAGGAGCTCCTCGACGCCGCGGACGTGCTGGTGACCGGCTACCGTCCCGGTGCGATCGAGGCCCACGGGCTGCGGCTGCCGCCCGGTGCGGTGCACGCCCGCGTCTCGGCCTGGGGGTCGGCCGGCCCGTGGGCGGGCCGCCGCGGGTTCGACTCGATCGTGCAGGCCGCGAGCGGCATCGCGCTGCTCGAGTCCACCGACGGCGTCACCCCGGGCGCGCTGCCCGCACAGGCCCTCGACCACGCCACCGGCTACCTGCTCGTCGCGGGGGTGCTCGACGCCCTCGTCGAGCGCGCCCGGGACGGCGCCGGCCGGGACGTGGCGACCTCCCTGGCCCGCACGGCCGCCTGGCTCCTCGACGCGCCCGGCCGGGAGCCGGACCACCCGCCGGCCGCGCTGCCGCCGTCGGGCACCACCGTCACCCACGGCCGCGTGCGGTCCGCGCGCCCGGCGCTGCCGGTCGACGACTACGCCGCACCGGCGCGGCCCTGGGGCGGCGACCCGCCCCGCTGGTGAGTCAGAGGTGGTCGAGCCGCTGCAGGATCGCGCCCTCGCGCAGGGCCCACGGGCAGATCTCCACCTCGTCGACGCCGAGGGCGGCCATCGCCTCCTGCGCGACGACGGCGCCCGCCACGATCTGCAGCGCCCGGCCCGGACCGATGCCCGGCAGCACGGTGCGGTCCGCCGAGGACAGCTTCGCCAGGCGCGGCTCCCAGTCGGCCAGGTGGTCGTGGCGCATCCGCCAGCGCTCGCCGGTTCCCATGACCTGGCGGGGCATCCCCGCCAGCCGGGCCAGGGAGCGGAAGGTCTTGGAGGTGGCCACCGCGTGGTCGGGCGCCGGCGCCTTCGCCACGGGTCCGACGGCGTCGCGCAGCACCGACCGCGCGTGCTCGCGCAGCTTCTCCACGTCGTCGGGCTTCGGCGGGTCGGCGTCGAGGAGGAAGCGCCGGGTCATGCGGCCGGCACCGAGCGGCACGGACAGGGCGACGTCCGGGGCCTCGTCCACGCCGGTGGCGATCTCGAGGGAGCCGCCGCCGATGTCGAGCAGCAGGAGCCGGCCGGCGCCCCAGCCGTACCAGCGGCGCGCCGCCAGGAAGGTCAGCCGCGCCTCCTCGTCGCCGGCGAGCACCTCGATGGGCACGCCCGCGCGCTTCTCCAGGTCGGCCAGCACCTCGGCGCCGTTGGTCGCCTCGCGCAGCGCGGAGGTCGCCAGCGCCATCGTCTGCTCGATGCCGTGCTCGGCGCCCTCGGCCGCCGCCGCCTCGACGGCCTTGCGCAGCTCCTTGACGCCCGCCTTGGAGATCGAGCCGTCGGGCTCGACGTACCGCATCAGGCGCACGGTGGTCTTGTGGCTGGCCTGCGGCACCGGCCGTGCACCTGCTCGCGCGTCCATGACGAGCAGGTGCACGGTGTTGGAGCCGATGTCGATCACGCCGAGTCGCATGGCGCTCAAACTACCGGTCGACGGCACCGCACGGACCGTCGGTTCAGGCCAGCGCCTTGGCCTTGAGCGCCTCGAACTCCTGCGGGGTGATCGTGCCGTCGTCGAGCAGCTTCTTCGCCGACGCGATGTGGTCAGCGGGCGAGCCGGCGACCGTCTTGATGTAGTCGTCGGTGGCCGCCTTGGCGTCCTTCGCGGCCGCCATGTTGCGCTCGGCCATGCCGCGCCCGCGCGCGATGAGGTACACCAGCGCCGTGATCATGGGGACGAAGATCAGCAGGACGACCCAGAGCGCCTTCCACCAGCCGTTCAGCTGATGGTCCCGGAACAGGTCCGTGAGGATCTGGAACAGGACGATGAGGTACGCCATGAAGAGGAAGATCCAGAGGAGGAACCAGACATAGCTCCAAAAGTCATCCATCGTGAATGTCCTTCCGCGTCCGAGGTGAGATCCCGCGGGGACCGCAGCCGCGACCCCTCGGCGATCACGCTACCCACGAACGCGGAGAACGGCCCGATATAACCCGACAAAGGTTCAATCGGTCGCCGGAACGGCGCGAAGCGTCCGCTCGGCCGCCGCGACGACGGCGGCCTCCGCCGCCCGTGCCTCGGCGAGGGCCGTCGCGCGGGCCGCGACGATGCGGCCGTGCAGGGCGGCGTGCGCGCGGCGGCGCACCGCCCGGGCGATCTCGTCCCGGTCCGACTCGGTGGGCTCCTGCCCGTGCGGCGCGAGCTCGCCGGCCAGCCGTTCCACGGCGGCCGCCACCTCGACGGCGACCTGGCGCTCCGCCTCGTCGAGCAGCCCGACGACGGCGGCGTCCGCGGCGCGACCCAGCCGGGTCTCCTCGAACCGTGCGGCGGCCTGGGCCACCAGCCGGCCGGCCTGGTCGACGACGGCGCGCTCGGTGGCCGGGGCGTGCGCCGTCAGCGAGGCCAGGTCGTACAGCAGCACACCCTCGACGTCCGCCACCGACGGCTCCACGTCACGGTGCAGCGCCAGGTCCAGGATCACCAGGGCGTCCGGCTCCGGCTCGTCGCCCGCCCGTGCGGCGGCGCGCTCCCGGGCACGGGCCACGGAGGCCGCGTCGAGGACGTAGGCCAGCGAGGCCTCCGCGTCCGCCGCCGGACCGGGGCGGCCGCCCCGCGCCCCCGAGCAGGACACCACGACGTCCGCGTCGCCCAGCGCCTCCACCAGCGACTCGGTGTCGACGCCGACGGCGCCCGTGCCGTGCGACGCCGCGAACGCCTGCGCCCGCCCGGACCGCGAGTACACCCGGATGTCCTCGCACCCCCGGGCGCGCAAGGCCGCGACGGTGGCGCCCGCGTAGGCACCGGTGCCGATGATGACGGCGCGGGCCACGGGGTACGGGCGCATCGACCGGCCGGCCAGGTCCAGCCCGACCGCCACCAGGGAGCGCCCGGCGCCGCCCAGCGCCGTCGACCGCCCGATCTGCTTGGAGGTGCGCGACGCCGTCTGGAACAGCAGCTCCAGCGTCTTGGAGGTGGTCCCGTCGGCCCGGGACTCCGCGAGCGCCCGCTTCACCTGCCCGGCGATCTCCCGCTCGCCCACCACCATCGAGTCCAGGCCGGCGGCCACCGCGAAGAGGTGCTCGGTGACCTCGGAGCCGGTGCGCACCGTGAACGAGCTCGCGGCGACGTCGGTGGACACCCCCGAGGACTCGGCGACGAGCTCGGCGACGTGGCGCGTGGCGTGGCGGACCGTGTCCCCGTCGAGGGGGGCGTCGACGTCCAGGTAGAGCTCGAACCGGTTGCAGGTCGAGATGACCACGGTGCCCTGCACGGGGCGGCACGTGCCCACGACGGTACGGCCCACGGACATCGAGCCGGTGGACAGACGCTCGAGGGCGTCGAGGTCCAGCTCGTGGTGGGACGCGGTGAGGGAGAGGAGAACCACAGTGCCCCCACTTTATGATCTGTGCCCCCACGGGGCAGAATCGTTGACCGTGACATCCCCCACGGTGAACGTCAGCAACCTGCCCGCCTCTCACCCCCTCGCCGACGGGCGCACGACCACGTCCCCGCTGGTCAGCGCGCTGCGAGGTGATCGCCCGGCACGGACGCCCGTGTGGTTCATGCGGCAGGCGGGCCGGTCCCTGCCCGAGTACCGCGAGGTGCGACAGGGTGTCGGGATGCTGGAGTCCTGCCTGCGGCCGGACCTCGCCGCCGAGATCACGCTGCAGCCCGTCCGCCGCCACGGCGTCGACGCGGCGATCTTCTTCAGCGACATCGTGGTGCCGCTCAAGCTCGCCGGCGTCGACGTCGAGATCGTCTCCGGCGTCGGGCCGGTCATGGACCGCCCCTACCGGACGGCCGCCGACATCGACGAGCTCGTCGCGCGCGACCTCGACGACGAGACGCTCGCGCCGATCGCCCAGGCCGTGGAGCGCACCGTCGCCGGGCTGTCCGACGGCTCCGCCTCGACGCCCCTCATCGGGTTCGGCGGCGCGCCGTTCACGCTCGCCGCCTACCTCGTCGAGGGCCGGCCCTCGCGGGACCACCTGGCCGCGCGCACGCTCATGCACGCCGACCCGGAGACCTGGCGCCGGCTGACCACGTGGACCGCCGACCTCACCGGGCGGTTCCTGCGCACCCAGGTCCTGGCCGGCGCCAGCGCCGTGCAGCTCTTCGACTCGTGGGCGGGTTCGCTGTCCCTCGCCGACTACACGGCGCACGTGGCGCCGTCGTCCACCCGTGCCCTGCGGCATGTGGCGGAGCTGGGGGTTCCCGGCATCCACTTCGGCACCGCCACGGGGCACCTGCTCCCGGCGATGCGCGACGTGCTGCGCGACGCGGGGATCAGCCACCCGACGGTGGGGGTCGACTACCGCACCCCGCTGGACGAGGCCACGGAGCTCCTCGGCGGCGACGTCCCGGTGCAGGGCAACATCGACCCGGCGCTCCTCGCCGCCCCGTGGGAGGCGCTGGAGGCGCACGTCCGCGACGTCGTCGCCCGCGGTGCCGGTGCTCCGGGCCACGTGGTGAACCTGGGCCACGGCGTGCCCCCGACCACCGACCCGACCGTGCTCACGCGCGTGGTCGAGCTCGTCCACTCGCTGTGAGCCAGCAGGTCGACGCCGTCGTCGTCGGCGGCGGGATCGGCGGGCTGGTCGCGGCGCGCACGCTCATCGAGCGCGGGCTGCGCACGGTGGTGCTCGAGTCGTCGACCCGGCTGGGCGGCCCGGTGCGCGGCGGCGCGTTCGAGTCGCTGCCACGCGTCCCCGTCGACCTCGGTGCCGAGTCCTTCGCCGCCCGGGGCACCGCCGTCACCGAGCTCGCGGAGGAGCTCGGGCTCGACGTCGTCGAGCCCGCACCCCTGTCCGCCTGGGGGTACGCCGCCGGGAACGCGTTCCCGCTGCCCCGGGCCGGCGTGCTCGGCATCCCGGCCGTGCCGTGGGCCCCCGACGTCCGCCGCGCCATCGGCTGGCCCGGCGTGCTGCGCGCCTCCCTCGACCGCGTGCTGCCCCGGTTCGTGGGCGCCGACGCCGACGACCTCGGCACGCTGGTGCGCGCCCGGCTCGGCGCGCGGGCCACCGACCGGCTCGTCGCCCCGGTCGCCACCGGTGTGCACTCGGCACCGCTCGACCGGCTCGCCGTGGCGTCCGTCGCCCCCGGCCTCCAGGACCGGTTCGCCGTCGAGGGGTCCCTCACCCGGGCCGTCGCGGCGCTGCGTGCCGCCGCCCCGGCCGGCTCGGCCGTACGCGGCATCGACGGCGGGATGCACGCGGTCGTCGAGGCGCTCGCCGGGCAGATCGCCGCGAGCGCCGAGATCTGGACCGACACCCCGATCACGGACGCGACCGGACCCATCCACACCGCGCTCCGGCTCGGCCAGGAGGTCGTGGGCATCGAGCGGGCCGACGACGGCGGCTGGGTCGTGCGCTCGCGCGCCACCGCCGCGGGGGTCGCCGGGGGCCGCGGGTCGCTGCACACCGTCACGGCGCCGCGCCTCGTGGTGACCACACCCGCCGTCGGGCCGCTGCTGTCGCCGTGGACCGACGTCGTCCCCACGCCGGAGGTCGGGGCGGACGTGCGGCTCGCGACGCTGCTCGTGGACGCCCCGGAGCTGGACGCCGCGCCGCGCGGGTCCGGGATGCTGGTGGCTCCCGGTGCCGCGGACGTGCGCGCGAAGGCGCTGACGCACTCGACCGCCAAGTGGCCGTGGCTCGCCGCCCGGGTGCGGAGCGCGGCCGGTGCGGGGATGCACGTGGTGCGGCTGTCGTACGGGCGTCTCGGCGAGGAGACCGTCCCCCCGACCGCGGACGAGGCCGCACGGGACGCCTCGGTGCTCCTGGGCGTGCCGCTGGCGGACCGGGTGCAGGACCACCTGCTGCAGCGCTGGGACGGCGCCCTGCCGCCGCCGACCCCCGCCTACCGGGCCGACGTCACGGCGCTGAGCGCCGCCGTCGGGCAGGTCCCCGGGCTCGCCGTGACGGGCGGCTGGGTGGCCGGCACGGGGCTGGCCGCGATCGTGGCGCACGCCCAGGCGGCGGTCAACGGGCTGTGACGCCGCGGGCCAGGTAGACCGTGTTGCTGGAGCGACCACCGGTGATCGGGTTCGGGAAGTCGACGGGGTGCGCCGAGCGCTCGGCGAACACCTGGCCGAGCACGGCCTCGAACGGGGCGTCGGGAGGGTCGTCCGACCAGAGGGCGAAGAGGCCCCCGTCCGCCAGGTGCCGGGACATCGCCCGCAGCCCGTCCGCGGCGTAGAACGCCGCGTGGCTCGGGTGGAGCACGTGCCGCGGGCTGTGGTCGATGTCCAGCAGGATCGCGTCGTACCGGACCTCGGGCTCGGCACGGGCGCGGCGGAAGAAGTCGTCCTGGACGAGCCGGCAGCGCGGGTCGGTGGCGAGCCCCGCGGCCTCCGGCAGCAGCTCGCGCCGGTGCCAGTCCAGGACCGGCCCCGAGTACTCGACGACGGTCACGTCCCCGACGCGCGGGTCGGCCAGCGCTGCGAGCGCCGTGTAGCCGAGCCCGAGGCCGCCGACGAGGACGCGCAGGCCGCCGGCGGGTGCGTCGAGCCGGGCGAGGGGTGAGTCGAGCCGGGCGAGGGCGAGGGTGGCGAGCTCGCGCTCCGCCACCGTGAACAGGCTGGACATGAGGTACTCGTCACCGAGCCGGACCTCGTACACGTCCTGCTGCGCGGCCGGGTCGTACCGGCGGCGCAGGCTGATCTCCCCCATCGGCGTGGTCTGGAAGTCGAGCTCTTCGAAGCGCAGCGGCATGGCTCAGCGTCTCACGCGGCGTCGCCCCGCCCCCGGCGTGCCACGAGGGCGGCCGGGAGCGAGGCGTACGGGCCGGCCGTCAGTCGTCGAGGTCGACGGTGCGCGAGATCCGCTCGCCGGTGGAGGACCTCACCACGACCTTGACCCGGTCGTCGTCCGCGCCGAACGTCCGGCCGAGGGTGACGTTGCCGTACGAGTTCGCCCGTGAGGTGGTCGAGGCGACCCTGCTGCCGTCCCGGTAGAACGTGGCGGTCCACCGGGCGCCCTTCGTCGGGCCGTTGACACGAACCTGCGCCGTCACGCGGTCGTCGCCCGACTCCTGGACCGAGTAGCCGTACCTGCTGCCCTTCGAGCCCTCGCCGCTGCGGCACTCGAGATCGTCGTCGAGCTCGACCGTGCGCGCGGCCCGCTGGCCGCTGCTCGAGACGGCGACGAACCGGAACCGGTCGTCGTCGTCCCCGCGCACGGTCCTGGCGACGCTGATGTTCCCGTGACGGTTCGCCCGCTCGGTGATCCGGTAGGCCTTGCTGCCGTTGCGGTAGACCGTGACGGTCCACCGCTGGCCGGACTTCGCGGCGTCGACCCGCATGGCCGCCCGCATCCGGTCGTCGTCGCGCTCCGCGAGCGTCACCCGGTACTGCGCGTTCTTCGAGGCGTACCCCGTGCAGCTGACCCGGCCGTCGTCGTCGGCGTGCGCCGCGCCCGCTCCCATGCCGACGCTCGCCAGTGCCAGGCACAGCGCGGCGAACGTCCCTAAGATCCTGTTCTTCATCACAGGTGCTCCCCGGTGAGAGTGCCGCGGGGCGCGGGATGCGCTGTGCGGCTCGTGCCTCGCACGCTAGGGACGGTCCATGAGGCCACCGTGGCAGCACCGTGAGAGAGGTCTCATGAAGCCTGGTGGCCGCACGTCACGGGACGGCGCCGCCCTCCCAGGGCCGCGCGCCGATCACGGGCCGGCTCGCCGCGTAGTCCTCGCGCATCATCGGCGAGGAGATCATCATGTCCGCCGTCGCGACGTTGCACGCCATGGGCACGTTCCAGACCGCCGCGAGCCGGAGCAGCGCCTTGACGTCCGGGTCGTGGGGCTGCGCCTCGAGCGGGTCCCAGAAGAAGATCAGCATGTCGATGAAGCCCTCGGCGATCTTCGCGCCGATCTGCTGGTCACCGCCCACCGGTCCGGACAGGAGCCGGTGGACCGGCAGGCCCAGCTCGAACTCCAGCATCGTCCCGGTGGTCCCCGTGGCCCAGAGCGAGTGCCCGGAGAGCGTCCCCCGGTTGAACTCTGCCCAGCGCAGGAGCTCGACCTTCTTGTTGTCGTGGGCCACCAGGGCGATGCTGTGCTGAACCGCGTCCATGGGAGCGCTCCTCACCCGGGCGCGCGCTGCACCCGTCTGCCTCATGCTTCCACGCGCGGGGCGGACCGGCAGCGAGTGCGCGATCAGCCCTCGCGGGCACTCGAACGGGTGTTCGATCTCTGGTAGTCTCGGTGCATGACAACGAGGTCCGCCGACACCCGCACCAGGGCGGATTCCGGTGCCCGACGGCGCGACGCCGGCCGGGACGTGACGCTCGCACGCCTGGACGAGCTGTTGGCGGACCTGAGCGCGGCCCAGGCCGAGATCAACGCCCTGGAGGGCCGGCGGGCCGCGCTGCTGGCCGACATCGCCGACCTGGCCGAGGACGCCGAGTCGGCGGTGCTCGACACCGACGACCCGTCCCGGCGGCGGACCTCCTCGTCCCGCCGGCGGGAGCTGGTGCGGCGGGCGGTCGTCGCCGAGGTCGGGACCACGCTGCGCCTGGGCGAGCACGCCGCCGGAAGCCTCTGCGAGCAGGCGCAGACCCTGCGGCGCAAGGCACCCCGGTCGTTCGCGGCGCTGGCCGCCGGCCGGTGCTCCTGGGCCCACGCGGCGCGCCTGGCCCGGCACCTCGCCGATCTCGACCCGGCGGACGCCCGGCGCGTCGAGTCCTCCGTCGCCCCTGCGCTGGCCACCAGCACCCCGGCCCAGGTGGACGCCCGCACGCGGCGCGCACGCGACAGCGTCCACCCCGAACCGGTCGAGGTCCGGTCCGCGAAGGCGTCGGAGCACCGGGCGGTCTACCTCGACGACGCCCGCGACGGGATGGCCTGGCTCACGGCGCGCCTGCCCGTGACCCTCGCCCATGCGGCGTACGACCGGCTGACCCGCACCGCGACGGCGCTCCACACGGAGACCGACAGCCTCATCGTCTCCCAGGGCCGCGCGGACGTCCTGGCCGCGCTGCTGCTCGACGACGGCACCCTGGACCGCGACGCGGTACCCGCGTCGGCACCTGGTAGAGACTCCGGTAGAGACCCCGGTAGAGACCCCGGGACAGCCCCCGACACAGCCCCCGGTACGGCCCGCACGCGCCCCGTGCCGGGCATCGCGACGATCGCGCGGAGCATCCGCCCGCAGGTCACGGTGACCGTGCCGGTCCTGACCCTGCTCGGCGTCGCCGACATCCCCGCGGACCTGGACGGCCACGTACCGGTCGCACCGGACACGGCCCGCGAGCTCGCCGCCCTCGCGCCGTCGCTCTGGCGCGTGCTGACCCACCCCGAGTCGGGCGTCCCGCTGTCGGTGGGACGGGAGAGCTACACGGCCCCGTCGGCGCTCAAGGCCACGCTCAGGCACCGCGACGCCACCTGCCGGTTCCCGGGGTGCACGGTGCCGGCGGTCCGCGCCGACCTCGACCACACGACGGCGTGGGCCGACGGCGGCACCACCGGGGCGGACAACCTGGCCCACCTGTGCCGGCACCACCACGTGCTCAAGCACCAGACCGGCTGGACGGCACGGCAGGGTCCGGCATCCGGCGGCAACCTCGAGTGGACCTCACCCACCGGTCGACGCCACACCACCCGCCCGGACGGCGGCGTCGTCGCCAGTCGGCACGGCTCAGCGCCACGCGACTCGGCGCCACGCGACTCGGCGCCACGCGACCTCTCGTCCGTGGGCTCCGGCGACCCTCCGTTCTGAACCGCCGCTGGCTTGCACCTCTGCCCCGTCAACCTCGGTCCCACGTCACTCCGTGCCCTCGACGCCGCACCGCGCCCATGCGTGACAATGGACGGGTGACAACCCCCGCACCCGCCCCTCTGCGTCTCGGCACCCGCGGCAGCGCACTGGCGACCACCCAGTCCGGGCTCGTCGCGCGTCGGCTGGAGGTGCTCCTGGACCGCCCGGTCGAGCTCGTCCGCATCAAGACCGAGGGCGACGTCAAGACCGGCTCCCTCGCCTCCCTCGGCGGCACCGGCGTGTTCGTCACCGCGCTGCGCGACGCGCTCGCCGGGGACCGCTGCGACGTCGCCGTGCACTCCCTCAAGGACCTGCCGACCACCCCCGCGCCCGGCCTGACCTACGTCACGCCCGAGCGCGAGGACCCGCGGGACGCGCTCTGCGCCCGCGACGGACGCACGCTCGACACGCTGCCGCGCAACGGTCGCGTCGGGACCGGTTCGCCGCGCCGTGCCGCACAGCTCCAGGCCGCACGTCCCGACCTCGAGATCGTCGACATCCGGGGCAACGTCGAGACCCGCCTGGCGCGGGCCCTCGGACCCGACCCGGACCTCGACGCCGTGGTGCTCGCCCTCGCCGGTCTTGCGCGCCTGCACCGCACCGAGGTGGTCAGCGAGGTCCTCGACCCGCTCGTCGTCGCCCCCGCACCCGGCCAGGGTGCGCTCGCCGTGGAGGCGCGCAGCACCGACCTGGTGCCGGACGGCGGCACGACGGGCGGCCCCGGCCTCGGCGCCGTGCTCGCCGAGGCGTTCGCCGAGCTCGACCACCGGCCCACCCGGCTCGCCGTCACCGCCGAGCGCGCCGTCCTGGCGCGGCTCGAGGCAGGCTGCGCCGCACCGATCGGTGCCTACGCCCGGCTGGAGGACGGAGTGCTGGTGCTGTCCGCCGTCGTCGCCTCCCTGGACGGCACCGAGCAGCTCAAGCACACCGCCCGCGTCGAGATCGCCCCGACGGCGACGCTCACCGCAGCCGACGGGGCCGCCTACGCCCTGGGCGTCCGCGTCGCCGAGCGGCTGCTGGCCGACGGCGCCGCCCGCCTCGCACCCCTCTCCCCGGCCGAGCCCGCTCCGCCGGAGCCGACCCTGGCCACCACCGGGACGGACGACCCGGAGGGGGCGTGACCGACCTGACCGGGCGCACCGTCCTGCTGCCCCGCTCCCCCGCGCGCGCCGCCGGGCTCGCCGGCCTCCTGCGCCGCGCCGGGGCCGAGGTGACCGTCGCTCCCGTCATCGAGCGGGCTCCCGCCGACGACGGCGACGCGCTCGCGGCAGCAGTCTCCGACGTGCTGGCCGGCCGTTACGCCTGGGTCGTGATCACCAGCGTCAACGCGGTCGAGGCGCTCACCGCCGCACAGCACCACCCGACCGGCGCGACCAGCGCGACGCTGGCCGCCGCACCCGTCCGGTGGGCCGCCGTCGGCCCCGCGACCGTGCGCGCCCTGGCCGACGCCGGGATCGCGGCCGACCTGGTGCCCGACGGCGAGGCGTCCGCGGACGGCCTCGTCGCCACCTTCCCTGCCCCGTCGTCCGCGGATCCGGCATCCACGGGTCCGGTCGGCACCCGGGTCCTGCTGCCGCTCGGGGACCGGGCGCGCCCCACGCTGCGCGAAGCGCTCCGGGCCCTCGGGTGGGCGCCGGACGTCGTCACCGCCTACCGCACCGTGCGCAGCGACCTGCCGGCGGACGTGGTGGGCGCACGCTATGACATCGTGGTGGTGACCTCCGGCTCCGTGGCCCGCGAGATCGCCACGCAGTACGGCACGCACGCGCCCGTCGTCGCGATCGGCCGACCCAGCGCCGAGGCGGCGCGCGAGGCCGGGCTGACCGTGGCCGCCGTCGCCGACCGTCCCACCGACGCGGCGCTCGCCGCCGCCGTCACCACCGCCTGCGAAGGAGAACCATGAGCACCTCGGGGATCGTCCACCGGCCGCGGCGGCTGCGCGCCACGCCCCGCATGCGCCGCCTCGTGGCGGAGCACCGGCTGCACGCGGCGGACCTCGTGCTGCCGTTGTTCGTCAAGGAGGGCATCGCCGCGCCCGTCCCGATCAGCTCCATGCCCGGCCAGGTGCAGCACAGCGAGGACACCCTGCACGACGCCGTCACCGCGGCCGCGCGGGCCGGGCTCGGCGGCGTGATGCTCTTCGGCATCCCGGCGGTGCGTGACGCCCGCGGCACCCAGGCCGAGGCGCCCGACGGGATCCTGCAGCGCGGCATCCGCATCGCGCGCGAGGCCGTCGCCGCGGTCGAGTCGGAGACCGGAAGGCCGGGGCCCGTCGTCATGGCGGACACCTGCCTGGACGAGTTCACCGACCACGGGCACTGCGGCGTCCTCACGGACGGCCCCGACGGCACGGCCGTCGTCGACAACGACGCCACGCTCGAGCGGTACGCGACGATGGCCGTCGCCCAGGCGCGGGCCGGCGCCGACGTCGTCTCGCCGTCGGGCATGATGGACGGCCAGGTCGCCGCGATCCGCGACGCGCTCGACGACGCCGGGTTCGAGCACGTGTCGATCCTCGCCTACAGCGCCAAGTACGCCAGCCCCTTCTACGGTCCGTTCCGCGAGGCCGTCGACTCGGCGCTGCAGGGCGACCGGCGGACCTACCAGATGGACGCCGCCAACGCCCGCGAGGGACTGCGCGAGGCCGACCTGGACCTGGCCGAGGGCGCGGACATGGTGATGGTCAAGCCGGCCGGCTCCTACCTGGACGTGCTGCGCGGTGTCGCCGACCGCTCCGACGTCCCCGTGGCCGCGTACCAGGTGTCCGGCGAGTACGCCATGATCGAGGCAGCCGCCGCGAACGGCTGGATCGACCGGCGCGCCTCGGTGCTCGAGTCGGTCCTCGGCATCCGGCGTGCCGGGGCCGACGTGATCCTCACCTACTGGGCGCTCGAGATCGCCTCGTGGCTCGAGTGACCCCGGCCCACGACGCACGCCGCAGCAACCCCACGGAGGAACGACGATGACGGACACCGCAGGCTTCGGGCACATCGAGGCGGCACTGGTGAGCAGCACGCCCCCGGTCGACAACCACGAGGCCTTCCTGCGCGCCCAGCGCGCGATCCCCGGCGGTGTCAACTCGCCGGTCCGCGCCTACGGCTCGGTCGGCGGCGACCCTCGGTTCCTGGCGAGCGCGCGCGGCGCGTACGTCACCGACGTCGCCGGGCGCGAGTACGTCGACCTCGTCGGGTCGTGGGGTCCGGCGCTGCTGGGACACGCGCACCCCGAGGTCGTCGCCGCCGTGCAGGACGCCGCCGCCCGCGGGCTGTCGTTCGGGGCGCCCACGGTGGGCGAGATCGAGCTCGCCGAGGAGATCCGGCGTCGCGTCCCCGCCGCCGAGCGGGTCCGCCTCGTCTCCACCGGCACCGAGGCGACGATGACGGCGGTCCGCCTCGCCCGCGGCGTCACCGGACGCCCGCTGGTCATCAAGTTCGCCGGCTGCTACCACGGGCACGTCGACGCGCTGCTCGCCGAGGCGGGCTCCGGCGTCGCGACGCTGGCGATGCCGGGCACCGCGGGCGTCACCGAGGCCTCCGCCGCCGAGACGCTCGTGCTGCCCTACAACGACCTGCCCGCGGTCGAGGCGGCCTTCGCCGAGCACGGGGAGCGCATCGCCGCGGTCATCACCGAGGCCGCGCCCGCCAACATGGGCGTGGTGCCGCCGTCGGACGGGTTCAACGCCGGGCTGCGGCGGATCACCGCCGCGCACGGGGCGCTGCTGATCCTGGACGAGGTGCTCACCGGGTTCCGCGTCTCCGAGGCCGGGTACTGGGGCTTCGAGAACGCCGGCCAGGCGGCCGAGGACGTCTGGACCCCCGACCTGTTCACCTTCGGCAAGGTGGTGGGCGGCGGGATGCCCGTGGCCGCGCTCGGCGGGCCGGCCGCGATCATGGACCAGCTCGCACCGACCGGGCCGGTGTACCAGGCGGGCACCCTCTCCGGGAACCCCGTCGCCGTGGCCGCCGGCCTGACGACGCTGCGCCTGGCGGACGACGGCGTGTACGCGCGCGTCGCCGAGGCGGCCGACGCCGTGTCCCACGGGCTGGGCGAGGCGCTCGACGCCGAGGGCGTGCCGCACCGCATCCAGCGGGCCGGGTCGCTGTTCTCGGTGTTCTTCGGCGAGGCCGCGGCCCACGACGGCGTCGCCTCCTACGCCGACGCCCAGGCGCAGGACGTGTTCCGGCACGGACCGTTCTTCCACGCGATGCTCGACGCAGGGGTCAACCTGCCGCCGTCGGTGTTCGAGGCGTGGTTCTGCTCGGCGGCCCACGACGACGACGCGGTGCACCGCATCCTCGAGGCGCTCCCCGCCGGGGCACGGGCGGCGGCCGCGGCGAGCGCCTGACCAGCCGACTCAGCAGGTGAGACGGGTCGTCCAGCCCATCGGCAGCACGGCGCCGGTCTGGCATGCTGTCCCCCGGCGACGTGGGGATCGGCGAGGGAGACGACGGATGGGTGAACGGCTGCAGCTCGACCTGGAAGCGGTGCGGGACACGTCCGCGCGGCTGCGGAGCATCGGGCGATCGCTCGCGGACGCGGAGTCCGCCGCCGACGACCTCGCCGCGATGATCCCGCACCGCGGGCTGGCTGGCGCGGTCGCGACGTTCGCTACCACCACGATCTCGCGCAACTCATCGGAAGCCGCCTTGACAACGAGATGAATCCCGCCGTCCGGTATGCGGCGTGGTGGCGTGAGGTCGATGCGTCGACGATCGCACCGTTGGAGTTCCAAGAATGACGATCACTCAGCGTGAGGACTGGATCACCAGGCTCGGCACGATCCTCGCATTCATATTTGTTGGGCAGACTCTCTTCTTCGTGTTGCCGCTGATGGTGACCGACGGCAATCTCGTGACGGAGCAGGTACCGGGATCGTTTGTTATTCGCTGGCTTGCTTTCGTGCCAGCAATGATGTACCTCGCACTCGTCGTGCTGTCGATCCCCCAGCCCCGGATGAGAGCGCGTCCCAGCAGACGAGGACGATCCATACAGATCCCTCAGTTCGGCCGATTTCCCGTCTTCGTCCTCGGCTTTGTTCTCATCACCAGCACCGGCGCGCAGTCAGTCTTCCTTATTCCTCAAGGTTCCGGCGCCGCATACCTTCTGTACCCGAGCTACATCATCATCGGCGCCTGGCTCTTGCACATACTTCGCATGATCCTCGGCCTTTTCCGGCTCGTGCCGCGTTCATGGCGGATCGCGCCCGATCCTGCGCCCACCGAGACGCCGATCGGCATCCCCGATCAACGATTCGCGCCGAGCCGTTCCTCTGGTAGGAACCGCACACCATGAGCGTCCGCGATGCCTGCTGCGAGCAGGACAGCGACTGGTGGTCCGAGATCGATGGTGCGACGTTCGATGTCGTCGGTGCATGGGACCCAGCAGGGAGATCCAAGTGACGCTCGAGAAGATGCTCGATCGCTGGGACGTGGTCGGCAGACTCACGTTTGTCATGGCGATGTGCTTCTGTGCCGAGATGTTCTGGGTGGTGGTGCAGATGTTCGTCGCACTAGCGATGGGCGACAACTTTGGATCGCTGGGTCTCCTCGCTACAGCGTTCCGTTGGCTCTCTTGGGTCCCGGCATCCATCTATGCTGCGGCAATATTCCTCAGCATCCGGCTTCCACGCGTCCGTCGAGACACGAGTTGGTCCGCTGACGGGCACCTGCGGATTCCACCGATCGGTCGCGGGATGCTCCTCTTCTTCGGAGTCCTGCTCTTCTTCAGCACAGGTGCGCACGCCGGGTCGCTCTTGCCCGAGGATTCTCCTCCCCCCACCGCCGGGTATGTCGTCACCGTGATGTTGTGCTTGAACGGCATCCTCCTGACGCGCATTGTCCTGGGCACCTTCCGACTGCTCCCGCGCTCCTGGCGCGTCGCCCCGGCGTCAGCACCTGCGCCCGGCGACGGCATCGAGGTCCCCGAGCAGCGACTCGCACCCCCACGCACTACCCGAGAGCCACCTGCTCCGTGACCGAGACCGTGGCCCCCACACACCCCAGACCACCGGCATACGCCCTCATCCTGCCGCCGGGCTTCGTCCTGATCCCGGCGCAGGGCGACGTCGAGGCCGACGTCCGCGCCGTCGTCCGGCGTCACTACGGCACCCGGCTCGACGACCGGACGCGGGGGCGTATCCGCCGGCTGGAGCGGTCGCTGGTCGCGACGGTGAGGTCGGCACGCGAGCGCGGCGTCGTCGACGTCGTCCTCCCGCTCGGCGTCCCGTGGCGGGCACCGGTGTCCCTGGCCCTGGCGTTCGCCCCGGCCGGGCCGGGTGGCGCACCCGACGCGGACGCGACGACGGTCGTGACCCGGGCGGGTGAGGCCCGCCGTCAGGTGGTGGAGCATCACGACGCGCCCGCCCCGGACGTCGACCTTCCCGGGGAGTCGCCGGGCGGCGCGGTGCGCACCGTGCACCACGTCTGGACGCCGCCGGTCCCCGGTGCGGCGGTGCTGGTCGGGACGTTCACGATCTCGGGCGCTTCGGACCCGGAGCTGACGCCGCTGGTCGACGAGCTCACGGAGCTGGGCGACACGATGATGGCCTCGCTGCGCTGGCGGGACGTTCCCGCCGGCCGGTCGACGGCCGACGACACCACCCCCGAGAGGCAGCCCGCATGACGCTCCGCGTCGACTTCGACACCGACCGATGGGTCTACGTCCCGGAGGCGTTCCCGTGGAACGGCTACCCGGACGAGGACGAGTGGGCCGGGACCGTCGCGCACCTCGCCGCCGAGGCTTTCGAGTACACCGCCGACGAGCAGACAGCCCTCCGTCGCATGCTCGACGCCCTGCTGGCCTATCCGCGCATGCTCGAGGGGATGCACCGGTTCGCCCTGCTCGGCACGCCCGACAAGGGGCTGGAGATGGTGCAGGTCGTCGACGCCCCCACCTCGCCCGAGACCACCGAGGAGAGGATGCTCGGCCTGCCCGACCCGGACGCCACCCGCGAGCCTCAGGTGACCGACGTCGTCGGCGGGCTGGGCAGCGGTCGCCGTGCGGTCCGGTACACGCGCGCCGACGCGCTCGAGGGCGAGATCGTCGTCTCCGTGAACTGGGCGTGGCGTGCCGGCGGGCGCGACGTCGTGGTGATGTACGGCACCTCGAACCTCGTGCAGCTCGATGCCCTGCTGCCCGTCCTCGACGAGTTCGCGGCGTCGATCCGGCTCGCCGACTGAGCACACGGTCAGGACGGCGCGCCCGCGCGGTCGGTGACCTGCTGCGGGCTTCACGCTTCAATGGGGCATGGACTGGCACCGGTCGACACCCCGCTCGATGGACGCCGCCGCGTGCCGACGACGACACCGGAGGTACGCATGAACAAGGCCGAGCTCGTCCACGCCGTCGCCGAGCGCGCGGGCAGCAGCCCCGCCGAGGCCAGGCGGCACGTCGACGCCGTCCTGGCGTCCATCGTCGACGGCGTCTCCGCCGGGGAGCGGGTGTCCCTGGTGGGGTTCGGCACGTTCGACAGCACGTCGCGCCCCGCCCGGACCGCCCGCAACCCCCGCACGGGCGCCACCGTCGACGTGCCGGCCGCCGTCGTGCCCCGGTTCAGGATCGGGGCGGGCTTCAAGGCCAAGGTCGCCGACGCCGAGGGTCCGACGGCGGCACGCGCCACCGCCACGGCGCGCAAGCCGGTCCCGGCGGCCGGGACCGCGGCGTCGGCCGGTGGGTCGAAGGGCTCGACCTCGGACGCGAAGAAGAAGGCGAAGAAGGACGCGGCGAAGGGTTCGACGGCGAGCTCGAAGAAGGACGCCAAGGGCAAGAAGAAGTCGAAGAAGGGCAAGAAGTCCAAGAAGAAGTGACGCGCGCGCGTCAGCGGTCCGCGCGGGCCTCGTTCAGCAGCCGGACGGCCCTCGGTCCGACGCCGTGCAGGGCCAGCAGCTCGTCGAGCGGCTCGGGCAGCTCGGCGAGGGTGGTGTAGCCCGCGCGCGACAGCGCCCTGGTGGCGGGGCGCCCGATCCGCACGCCGTCGAACTCGGGGCCGGCGTCCGCGTCGTCGTCCATGCCTCCATCCTCGCGGCGAGCGCCCGGGCTGTCGAGACGTCCCGCGAATTCGGTGACGCCCCTTGACTTTATACCCCATGGGGGTATGTTGGAAGCATGACCGAGGCCATCACGCACCCCGACGCCACCATCGGCGAGCACGACGGACCCCACGGGTACGCGTCCGACAAGGCGGCGTACCTCAAGCGCATGCGTCGCATCGAGGGACAGGTGCGGGGCATCGCGCGGATGATCGACGAGGACGTCTACTGCATCGACATCCTCACGCAGGTGTCCGCTGTGACGAAGGCCCTGCAGTCCGTCAGCCTCGCCCTCGTCGAGGACCACCTCGGGCACTGCGTCGTCGACGCGGCCCGCGAGTCCGACGAGGCCGGGGCCGCCAAGGTCAAGGAGGCGTCCGCCGCGATCGGGCGCCTCGTCCGCAGCTGATCCACCCACCACCGACCGAGGGAGCACCCATGAGCACCGTCACCACGCTGGGCGTCACCGGCATGACCTGCGCCAACTGCGTCGCCCACGTGACCAGCGAGCTCGAGAACGTCCAGGGCGTCGAGCACGTCAGCATCGTCCTCGAGAACGGTGGCGAGTCCGAGGCCACCGTCTTCTCCGACGAGCCGCTCGACGAGCAGGCGCTGCGCGACGCCGTGGACGAGGCCGGCTACGCCGTCGCCTCGCTGACCGTGCAGCCGAACGCCCTGCGGGAGCAGCACGCCGAGCAGGCCCCGGCGCGCCAGCACGCCCACGACGCCGCCGCCCGTTCGTTCGGGCCGGGCGAGTAGCCCGGCCCTCCCTCGCGGACAGCCTGCCGAACCACGGTCCGACGCCACGCCGTCGGACCGTGCAGGCACTCCGCGCCGCGCCGGGCGGCATCCGCCCCGCGCCCCGACCCCGACGGCCGCCACCCCGGTCCGTCGCCGGTGACCTCCGCACCAGCTCTCCTCAGGAGTCACCCATGAGTACCCCGCACAACACCCACACCGCCCCGGCCGCACCGCAGGCCGAGGTCGACCTCGCCATCCAGGGCATGACGTGCGCCTCGTGCGTCGCCCGGGTCGAGAAGAAGCTCACGCGGCTGCCCGGCGTCGAAGCCACCGTGAACCTGCCGTTGGAGAGCGCGCACGTGCGCCGCCCCGACGGCGTCACCGACGCCGACCTCGTGCAGGCCGTCGCGTCCGCCGGCTACACCGCGACCGTCACCCGTTCGCGGTCCACGGCGCCCGCTCCCGACGGCGTGGCACACCCCGACGAGCACGACGCACACGGCGCGCACCCTGAGCACGACACGCACCCTGAGCAGGCAGAGCACGGCGAGCACTCCGGCGGCCACGTGCACACCGAGTACCGCGGCGACGACCTGCGGCGGCGCCTGCGCGTCGCCGCCGTCCTCACCGTGCCGGTCGTGCTGCTCTCCATGGTCCCCGCGCTGCAGTTCGCCGGCTGGCAGTGGGTCGTCGCGGCCCTGGCCCTGCCCGTGGTGACCTGGGGCGCCTGGCCGTTCCACGCCGCGGCGGCCCGTGCGGCCCGGCACGGTGCCTCGACCATGGACACCCTCGTCTCGATCGGCGTGGTCGCGGCGACCCTGTGGTCGCTGTGGGCGCTGCTGCTCGGCGGGGCCGGCGAGATCGGCATGACCATGCAGGTCTCCCTGCTGCCGTCGCGGGAGCACGGCGCCACGCCGGAGCTCTACCTCGAGGTGGCCGCCGTCGTCACGACGTTCCTGCTGGCCGGCCGCTACGCCGAGCACCGGTCCAAGCGCCGCGCCGGCGACGCGCTGCGCTCGCTCCTGGAGCTCGGCGCCAAGGAGGCCGAGCGGGTCGTCACCGGCCCCGACGGGCGTCCCGTGAGCTCCGACGGCGGCACCCTGGTCACCGAGCGCGTCGCCGTCGGGGCGCTGCGCACGGGCGACCTGTTCACCGTCCGCCCGGGCGAGAAGGTCGCCACCGACGGCGAGGTCGTCGAGGGGACCTCCGCGGTCGACACCTCGCTGCTGACGGGCGAGCCGGTGCCCGTGGACGTCGCCCCCGGCGACGCCGTCACCGGGGCCACCGTGAACACCTCCGGTCACCTGCTGGTCCGCGCCACGCGGGTCGGCGAGGAGACCACGCTGGCCCAGATCGGGCGGCTGGTCTCGCAGGCGCAGACGGGCAAGGCGCCGGTGCAGCGGCTCGCGGACCGCATCTCGGCGGTGTTCGTGCCGATCGTGCTGGCCCTGGCCGTCCTCACCCTGGGCGGCTGGCTGCTGGCCGGTGCCGGGGCGCAGTTCGCCTTCACCGCCGCCGTGGCCGTGCTGATCATCGCCTGCCCCTGCGCCCTGGGTCTCGCGACCCCGACGGCGCTGCTGGTCGGCACCGGGCGCGGCGCCCAGCTCGGCGTGCTCATCAAGGGCCCGGAGATCCTGGAGTCCACCCGCCGGGTCGGCACCGTGGTGCTCGACAAGACCGGCACCGTCACGGCCGGCGCGATGGCGCTGGAGCGCGTGGTGCCCGCCGAGGGCGTGGACGCCGACGAGGCCCTGCGCTGGGCCGCCGCGGTGGAGGACCGCAGCGAGCACCCGATCGCCCAGGCGATCGCCTCCTCCGAGCTGTCAGAACCTCGCGGCGGGGTACCGCGCGCTGGTGCTGACAGCTCCGCGGGAACCGGGGCCGACGGCGTCACGATCGGCGCGCTGCAGGTCTTCGACTTCCGCTCCACGGCGGGCGGCGGTGTCGAGGCCGTGGTCCGGACGGCGCACGCGGGCCTGGGCAGCGAGGGATCGGGTGGGCTCGGCGCGCGCCGGGTCGCGGTCGGCCGCCTGACCTGGCTCGACGAGACGGGCGTGCGCGTCCCGGACGAGGTGCGCGACGCCGTCGGGCACGCCGAGCGGGACGGGGCGACCGCCGTCGTCGTCGCGTGGGACGGCACCGCCCGGGCCGCGCTCGTGCTGCGCGACCCGGTCAAGCCGACCTCCGCCGAGGCCGTGGCCGAGCTGAAGGCGCTCGGCCTGCACCCCGTGCTGCTCACCGGCGACTCCGAGGGCGCGGCGCGCGCCGCGGCCGCCGAGGTCGGCATCGACGAGGTGATCGCCCGCGTGCTGCCGGCGGACAAGGCGGCGACGATCTCCCGGCTGCAGGCCGAGGGACGGACGGTGGCGATGGTGGGCGACGGCGTGAACGACGCCGCGGCGCTGGCGACCGCCGATCTCGGGCTCGCGATGGGCACGGGCACCGACGTGGCCATCGAGGCGAGCGACATCACGCTGGTGCGCGGGGACCTGCGGGCGGCCGCCACCGCCGTGCGGCTCTCGCGGCGCACGTTGCGCGTGATCAAGCAGAACCTGTTCTGGGCGTTCGCGTACAACGTGGCGGCGATCCCGCTCGCCGCGGCCGGGCTGCTCAACCCGATGATCGCGGGCGCGGCGATGGCGGCGTCGTCGGTCATCGTGGTGACGAACTCGCTGCGCCTGCGCCGCGCCGGCTGACCCCACCCGGATCGCACCGCCCCTACCCTGCGCTGTGGGCGCGAATTCTGGCCCGTTTCATCCCCTTTGCGGGGATACTGCGGCACAGAATTCGCGCCCACAACGCTCGACGGGCTCAGCGGAAGCGGCGTCCCTCGTCGCGGCGGTAGGCCCAGGCCGCCAGCGCGGCGAAGACCGCCGTCCAGCCGACGAGCACCGGCCAGGCCCACGGGTTGGCCGGTGCGCCGGTGAGCGCCTGGACCAGCAGGTCCCGGGCGGCCCGCGTGGGCGTGAGCTGGGAGAGGGTGTCCAGCCACGCCGGGAACATCATCGGCGGCAGGAACAGCCCGCCGGCGAACGCCAGCGGGAACAGGACGACCTGCACCACCGGCAGCGCCGCCTTGGCGGTCAGCGAGTAGCCCACCGCCATGCCCAGGAGCACGAACGGCACCGACGCCAGCAGGATCATCCCGACCCCCGCCGCGAGCTGCGTCGCCGTCACGGCCGCCGACGTGAAGAGCCACGCCACCGCGATGAGCGGGAGCAGCCCGACGAGCGTGAAGATCGCCCCGTTGCCCACGCGGGCGACCATCCGCGGCCCGGGACCCGCCGGCAGCGAGCGCACGAACGGGTCGAAGGGCAGCGCCCGGTCCTCGGCCACGCCGAGGCCGTAGGTGAACAGGCTCGCCGAGCACACCGCGAACATCGCCAGTCCCGCGACCGCCATCGTCGCGAACTGCGGGTTGCCGGCGACGGAGTCCTGCGGCACGACGAAGAACACCATCGCCAGCGCCGGGAACACCGCGTTGCCGATCACGGCCATCGGGATGCGGACGGTCTCGAGGAACTGGAACTTCAGGTGCAGCCAGGCGAGCCGGAGGGGGCTGACGACCCTCGGGGTAGCCGATGCAGGGTTCGCGGTGGTCATCGGGTCGCTCCTTCCAGACGGGCCGGCACGTCGGCGTCCACCATCTCGGCGAACGCCTCCTCCAGGCTGGCGCCCCGGATCTCGAGGTCGCGGAAGTCGACGTCGGCACGCACCAGGTCGCGGACCAGGGCGTCGGCGTCGGGGGTGAACAGCGACTGCCGCGTGCCGCCGTCGGCCCCGGCCGTCGGCGCGACGGCCTCGGCGCGCGCGACGCCCGGCCACGCCGAGAGGTCGTCGGCGCAGGTCAGGACGACGCGCCGCAGCGCGACCCGGCGCAGGATCGCGCCGAGGGAGTCGTCGGCGCGGACGACGCCGTGGTCGATGACGACGACGCGCTCGGCCAGCGCCTGCACCTCCTCCAGGTAGTGGCTGGTCAGCAGCACCGTGCCGCCGTCCGCGTGGTAGGCGCGGATCGCGTCCCACAGCGCCTGGCGGGCCCCGACGTCGAGCCCGGTCGTGGGCTCGTCGAGCAGGATGACGCGCGGGTTGCCGACCAGCGACAGGGCCACGGCCAGCCGCCGCTTCTGCCCGCCGGACAGCGCGCCGGTCTGCTTGCGGGCCATCTCGGTGAGGCCGAACCGGTCGAGCAGCTCGCCGGTGGGCACGGGGGCCGGGAAGTGGCCGCCGACGAAGTCGACGACCTCCCCCACCCGGAGCGTCGGGGGCAGGCCGGTCTCCTGCGGGGTGACGCCGAGGCCGATCCGGCTGGCCGCGTCGCGGGGGTCGCCGCCCAGGAGGCGGACCGTCCCCCGGTCGGGTCGGCGCTGCCCGCTGACGAGGGACAGCAGGGTGGACTTGCCGGCGCCGTTGGGGCCGAGCAGCCCCACGAGCTCGCCGGGTCCGACGTCGAGGGAGACGTCGTCGAGCGCGACCACGTCCCCGAACCTGCGGGTGACGCCGTCGACGGTGATGACGGTCATGCTCCTGTTCCCTTCAGCAGTGCGGTGAGGGTGGCGGTGTAGTCCTCGAAGGCGCGGCGACCCTCGGTGGTCAGCGCGAGGTAGGTGACGGGCTTGCGCCCGGCGTGCGCCTTGGCGACCCGGACGTAGCCGGCGTCCTCCAGCTTGCGCACGTGGGTCGAGAGGTTGCCCGCGGTCATGTCGAGCAGCTTCTGCAGCTTCGGGAAGACGATCTCGTCCCCGGGCGGCAGCGCCGCCAGCGTCGAGACCACCCGCAGCCGGGCGGGGGCGTGGATGACGGTGTCGAGCTCAGTCATCACCCACCCCCGGTCCGACGCCGGTGGTCGCGCCGGACGCGCGGCCGCGGTGGCGTCGTCGGGCGACGAGCACGGACTCGACGCCGCACATGACGAGGAACCCGCCGCCGCCGGCCAGCGCCATGACGAGGTACGTGGCGGGCATGCCGGCGATCGTGGCGACGCCCCCGGTGAGCAGGATCCACAGGCCGAGGACGTAGAGCCGGTTGTCGCAGAAGAACGTGCCGCCGGCGAGGTACAGCAGGCCGACGACGGCGCAGGCGAGGGCGTTGGCCACCAGGCCGATCACCTCGTCGGACGCCCCGGCGCGGGCGATGCCGCTGATGACGAACGGGTACGCGACGAACCCGAGCGCCCAGGACCAGCCGTACATCATGCCGACGCGGGCGCTGGGGCCGCGCGTCCCGGCGCTGCGGACGCCGCTGTGCACGACCGTGATGGTGATCGCGGCGGCGAGCAGGGCGAAGAAGACGGCGAAGGCGACGCCGCCGGGTGCGCCGTCGGCCGAGCGGGCGCTCATCCACAGCACCAGGTAGCCGGCGAGCCACGCGACGCCCCAGACGAGGTAGAGCAGGCGCCCGTCGGGCTCCGTCGCGGCACGGGCGCGCTGCTGGGACTCCTCGATGAGCCGCAGGGACTCGGCGGGGTCGAACGCCGAGCGCCCGTGGCCCCGGTGCTCGGCCGGCCCGCGACCGGCCGCGTCGTCGTGCTCGGGTGTCGTCATCTCTCTGCCTTTCGGGACCTGCGAAGTAGTTTGTGCTGCAAACCTGTTTGTAGAGTCTCACGCCGATCGTGGCGGCACAAGACCTGCGACCCGACGGGGTCGCGTCTACCGTGCGAGGACACCGCCGCACGACCCGGGAG
The DNA here is from genome assembly GCF_003003075.1 of Isoptericola halotolerans. Lineage (GTDB taxonomy): Bacteria > Actinomycetota > Actinomycetes > Actinomycetales > Cellulomonadaceae > Isoptericola > Isoptericola halotolerans_A. The sequence goes on from NZ_PVTX01000002.1 coordinate 51,173, forward strand.
GTGACCTGGTTGGAGCTGCCGCTGCTGTACGCGACGGTCGGCGTCGCGAGCGTCGTCCTGGCCCTGCTGAGCAGACGGCTGCGCTCGCTGCCCGTCACCGAGCCCCTGGTGGGCCTGCTGCTCGGCGTCGTGCTCGGCCAGGGCGGCGTCCTGGGCGGGTCCGGCGCCCTCGGCTGGGACGAGACCCAGCGCGACACCCTCCTGCTCGAGTCGTCCCGCCTGCTGCTCGCGGCCTCCGTCATGGCCGCCGCGCTGCGCTTCCCGACCCGCCGGCTGCGGGCGCTGGTGCGCCCGGTCGCCTGGATGCTGCTCGTCGTCATGCCCGCCGCGGCCGTGATCTCGGGCGGCCTCGCCCTCACCCTCGGGCTGCCGCTGGCGCTCGCCGCCGTCGTCGGGGCCTGCCTGAGTCCCACCGACCCGGTGCTCGCGGCCTCCGTGGTCACCGGCGACGTCGCCGAGAGGTCCCTGCCGAGCCGCCTGCGCGCGCTGCTCACCGCGGAGAGCGGCGCCAACGACGGCCTCGCCCTGCCCCTGGTCGCCATCGCCGTCTCCCTCGCGCTCACCGCGCGCGACACGGGCCACGAGCTGCTGATCCTCACCTGGGAGGTGCTGGGTGCCGTCGTGATCGGCGTCGTCGCCGGACTCGTCACCGCCGCGGGACGCCGGCTCGCGACGCGCGAGCACGACCTGGCCGGCGGGCCGTCGCTCGTGCTGACGCTCCTGCTCGCCCTCGCCGCCCTCGGCGTCGCCCGGCTCGCGGGGACCGACGGCGTGCTCGCCGTCTTCGTGGCCGGCATCGCCTACGGGGCGCGCACCGACGAGTCGACGCGCGAGCACCAGGACATGATCGACGAGGCCGTGAACCGCTACGCCGTCGTCCCGTTCTTCCTGCTCGTCGGGGCCGCCCTGCCGTGGGCGGACTGGGCCGCGCTGGGACCCGTCGTCGTGCTCGTCACCGTCGGGGTGCTCGTCGTGCGCCGGCTGCCGACGGTGCTGCTGATGGCGCCCGTGCTCGGCCTGACCCGCCGCGACGCCGCGTTCGCCGGGTGGTTCGGCCCGATGGGTGTCTCCGCCGTGTTCTACCTCGCCCACGCGCGGGACCAGGGTGTGACCGACCCGCGGGTCTTCGCGCTCGGGATGCTCGTCGTCGCGGCCAGCACCGTGGTGCACGGCACGACGGCGGCCCCGCTCGTCCGGCTCTACGCCCGCAGCGACGCCGATCGCCCGGCCCGTTCCTGAGCCCACGCCGCGCCCCGCGGCGGCGTGGCGGTGGGCCTACGCTGGACGCCGTGCCCGACTCAGCCCCCGCCCCGGCCGCCACCGACCGATGGGTTCCGCCCGCCCCGGCCGCTCCGGTGCGCACGCCTCGCGACCGCCGTCGGACCGGTGCCGAGATCTGGATCGTGCTCGGCCTGAGCCTGGGGCAGAGCGGCGTCTACGCACTGGTGAACATCGTCGCGCGGCTCACCGCCGAGACGTCGCTGGCCGAGCAGTCCGCCACGCTCAACGCGTCCCGCTCGCCCCGGCCGTGGCTCGACCTGACGTACCAGCTCCTCGGCATCGCGTTCGCGCTCGTCCCCGTGGCCCTGGCGCTCTACCTGCTCAGCGCCCGGGGTCCCGGCACCCTGCGCCGCATCGGGCTCGACGCCGCACGGCCCGGACACGACACCGCCTGGGGGTTCGCGCTGGCGGCCGCCATCGGGCTGCCGGGGCTCGCCTTCTACGCCCTGGGACGGCTCCTCGGGATCACCGTCAGCGTGCAGGCCAGCGCCCTGGACGAGCACTGGTGGACGGTGCCCGTGCTGATCCTGGCGGCCCTGCAGAACGGGCTGCTCGAGGAGGTCGTCGCGGTGGCCTACCTCGCCGAGCGCACCGCCGACCTGGGCTGGACGCGCCTCAAGATCGTCGCCGCCAGTGCGCTGCTGCGCGGGTCCTACCACCTGTACCAGGGCATCGGGCCGTTCGTCGGCAACGTCGTCATGGGCGTCGTGTTCGCCTGGTTCTACACCTCCCGGTGGGGCCGGCACCGCGTGCTGCCGCTCGTCGTCGCGCACACCGTGCTCGACGTCGTCGCGTTCGTCGGCTACGCGCTGGTGCCGGCCGCCTGGCGCGAGGCGCTGGGCATCACCTGACGGACGGCTCGGCGAGCGTCTCCCACGTCTGCCGCCGCTCCGCCTGGGCCACCGGGTCCGGCACGGGCAGGGAGGCGAGCAGGCGGCGCGTGTAGTCCTCCCGCGGTGACCCGAGCACCTCGGCACCTGTGCCCTCCTCGACGAGCCGGCCGCGGTACAGCACCGCGATCCGGTCCGCGAGGAGGTCGACCACCGCGAGGTCGTGCGAGACGAACAGGCACGCGAAGCCGAGCTCGGCCTGCAGCTCGGTGAACAGCTCCAGCACCTTGGCCTGGACGGAGACGTCGAGGGCCGACGTCGGCTCGTCCGCCACCAGCAGCTCCGGGTCGAGCGCCAGCCCCCGGGCCAGCGAGGCGCGCTGGCGCTGCCCGCCGGACAGCTCGTGCGGGAACCGGTCACCGTACGAGCGGGGCAGCTGCACCGCCTCCAGCAGCTCGTCGACCCGCCGGCGCGCCGCCTCCGGCGTCCGGGCCCGCCCGTGCACCACCAGCGGCTCGGCCACGCACTCGGCGATGGTCAGCAGCGGGTTGAACGAGGTGGCCGGGTCCTGGAACACGAACCCCAGCCGGGGGCGCATCGTGCGCAGCCGGCGCCCGCGGGCGCCGTTCATCTGCGCGCCGAGCACCTCGAGCGAGCCGCCGCTCACCGGGGTCAGACCGGCGATCGCGCGGGCGATCGTCGTCTTGCCCGAGCCGGACTCCCCCACCAGGCCCAGCACCTCGCCCGGCCGGATGGTGAACGAGACGTCGTCCACCGCGGTGAACGACGGCTGCCGGAACCGGCCCGGATAGGTGATCGTCAGGCCCTCGGCCCGGACGACCGGCTCGGCGTCGTGCCAGCCCTCCGGGCGTGCCTCGAGCCGCGCCGCCGCGCGGGCCACGCCCTCGCCGATCCGCGGGACCGCACCGAGCAGCGCCCGGGTGTACTCGGCCTGCGGGTCGCTGAAGAGGTCCTTGACCGGAGCGCTCTCCACCACCTCGCCCTGGTACATCACCGCGACCCGGTCCGCGAGGTCCGCGACCACGCCCATGTTGTGGGTGATGAGCACGATCGCCGTGCCCGTGTCGTCCCGCAGCCGCCGCAGCAGCTCCAGGATCTCCGCCTGCACGGTCACGTCGAGGGCGGTGGTGGGCTCGTCCGCCACGATGAGGCCGGGGTTCAGCACGAGCGCCATCGCGATGACGATGCGCTGCTTCTGCCCGCCCGAGAACTGGTGCGGGTAGTGGTCCACCCGCTCCTCGGGGTCGGGGATGCCCACCGTGCCGAGCACCTCGATCGCGCGCCGGCGCGCCTCCTTCTTCGACACCTTGCCGTGGGCGCGCAGGCCCTCGGCGATCTGCCGCCCCACCGTGTACACGGGGTTGAGGACGCTCGACGGCTCCTGGAAGACCATGGCGACGTCCCGGCCGCGCACCTCGCGCAGCCTCGCCCCCGACACCGAGACGACGTCGGTGGTGGTGCCGTCCCGCGCCGTGAGCACCACGGCGCCACGGGTCGTCGCCGTGGCGGGCAGCAGCCCCAGGATCGCCTTCGCCGTGACGGTCTTGCCCGAGCCGGACTCGCCCACGACGGCGAGGACCTCGCCGGGCCGGACCTCGAGGCTCACGCCGTCGACGGCGCGCACCGGGCCGGCGTCGGTGGCGAACGAGACCGCCAGGTCGTTGATCGATGCGACGGCGCTCACGCGACGTCTCCCTTCTGCTGGTCGTCCGCGACGACGGACGTGGCCGCGACCTTCCCGGAGACCTGCTTCGAGCGCGACCGCGAGCGCAGCCGCGGGTCCGCGAGGTCGTTGAGCGACTCGCCCACCAGCGTCATGCCCATCGCGGCGACGACGATCGCCAGGCCCGGGAACAGCGCGGTCCACCAGATGCCCGAGGTCACGTCGGCGACGGCCCGCTGCAGGTCGTAGCCCCACTCGGCGGCCGCCGTCGGCTCGATCCCGAACCCGAGGAACCCGAGCCCGGCCAGCGTGAGGATCGCCTCGGAGGCGTTGAGGGTCACGATCAGGGGCAGCGTGCGGATCGAGTTGCGCAGCACGTGACGGGTCATGATCCGCCAGTGCCCGGTGCCGAGCACGCGCGCCGAGTCGACGAACGCCTCGCCCTTGACCCGGACCACCTCCGCCCGCACCACCCGGAAGTACTGCGGCACGAACACCACGGTGATGGACAGCGCCGCCGCGAAGATGCCGCCCCACATGCTCGACTGACCGCCGGAGATGACGATCGCGAGCAGGATGGCGAGCAGCAGGGAGGGGAACGCGTAGACGGCGTCGGCCACCAGCACCAGCAGCCGGTCGACCCAGCCGCCGAAGTACCCGGACAGCAGCCCGAGGACCACCCCGACCACGATCGAGGACAGCACCGCGACGACGACGACGAACAGTGCCGTCTGCGCGCCCCACACGACGCGCGACAGCACGTCGTAGCCGCCCACGGTGGTGCCGAACCAGTGGTCGGCGCTGGGCGGCTGCTGCGCCCCGAACATGCCGTCGGGGCCGCGCAGCTGTGCCCAGCCGTACGGGGCGATCCACCGGGCACCGGCCGCGAGCACGACGAAGGCCACCGTGAGGACCAGGCCCGCCACCAGCATGCCGCGCTGCAGCCCGACGCTCTGGCGCAGCTGGTGCACCACGGGCAGCCGCTTGAACCACGCACCGCGACCGCGCAGGTGCTCCGGCGCGGCGCCGGCGGTGCCGGCGCCCGTGATCTCCGGCGCAGTCATCAGTACCTCACCCTCGGGTCCACGAGGACCGCGATCATGTCGACCAGGAAGTTCGTCACGGCCACCACGACCGCCATCACCACGACGATCCCCTGCACCGCGACGAAGTCGCGCGCCTGCAGGTACTGGGCGAGCTGGAAGCCCAGCCCGCGCCACTCGAACGTGGTCTCGGTGAGCACCGCGCCGACCAGCAGCATGGCGATCTGCATGCCCGCCACCGTGATGACGGGGATGAGAGCCGGGCGCCAGGCGTGGCCCGTGACGAGACGGCGCTCGCGGACGCCCCGCGACCGGGCCGCCGTCACGTAGTCGGTGCCGAGGGTGCCGATCATGTTGGTCCGGACCAGCCGGAGGAAGATCCCGGCGGTCAGCAGCCCGAGCGCCATGGCCGGCAGGACGGCGTGGGACAGCACGTCCAGGAGGACGGCGGGGTCCCCGGTCTGCAGGGCGTCGATCACCATGAAGCCGGAGTCGGCCCCGGCCTTGCGCATCTCGATCTCGCCGGCGGTCGACACGCGGCCGGCCACGGGGAACCACCCGAGCCAGACGGAGAAGACCAGCTTGAGCAGCAGGCCCGCGAAGAACACCGGGGTGGCGTACGCGAGGATCGCGAGCACGCGCAGGACGGCGTCCGGGACACGGTCGCGGAAGTACCCGCTGAGCATCCCGAACGGGACGCCCAGCACCGTCGCGACCAGCACGGCGTAGAGGCTCAGCTCCAGCGTCGCCGCGCCGTAGGTGGTGAGCACCTCGGTCACGGGCCGGCTGTCGCTGAGGGTGGTGCCGAGGTCGCCGGTGAAGACGCCGGACAGGTAGTCCCAGTACTGCACGAGGATCGGCCGGTCGTACCCGGCGGCATGGATGCGCTCGGCGAGCTGGTCCGGGGTGAGACGACCGCCGAGGGCGGCCGTGATCGGGTCACCCGTGGCGCGCATGAGCACGAACACGGTGGTGACCAGGATGAAGACGGTGGGGATGATCAGCAGGAAGCGCACCAGGACGTACCGTCCCAGTGCGCCTCCTGCTGCAGGTGCTGCAGCCACGAGCGACGTACCGGCCCGTCAGCCCTTGGCCAGCGCCGCGTAGCGGAACTTGAACGACGCGTCGAGCGTGTCCTCGGCACCCGTCACGTCGGCCCCGACGACGGCGACCTGAGCACCCTGCAGGTACGGGACCGTGGACAGGTCCTGCGCCACGGTGTCCTGGATCTCCTCGATGACGGCGGTGCGCTCGTCCGGGTCCGCGGTGACGCTCTGCTCGAGGATGAGCTCGTCGACGGCCGGGTTCGAGTAGTGGTTGGCCAGGAAGTTCTCCGTGAGGAAGAACGGCGTGAGGTAGTTGTCGGCGTCCGAGTAGTCCGGGAACCAGCCGAGCTGGTAGGCCGGGTAGACGTCGGCCGTGCGGTCCTCGCTGTACTGGACCCACTCGGTGGTCTGCAGGTCGACCGTGAACAGGCCGGACGCCTCGAGCTGGTCCTTGATCAGCGCGTACTCGTCGCCGGAGGACGGGCCGTAGTGGTCGTTCGAGTACTGCAGGCTCAGGGCGACCGGGGTCTCGACGCCCGCGTCGTTCAGCGCCTGCTCGGCAGCGGCCGCGTCGGGGCCGCCCTGGCCGTCGCCGTAGAGCTCCTTGAGCGACTCGGTGGCACCGGTCAGGCCCGCCGGGACGTAGGAGTACAGCGGCGTGTAGGTGCCCTTGTAGACCTGCTCCGAGATCGCCTCGCGGTCGATCAGGTGCGCGACGGCCTGGCGCACGGCGAGGGCCTTGTCCTCGTCGGCCTCCGGCTGCGCGGCGCCGTACGGCTGGGTGTCGAAGTTGAAGACGACGTAGCGGATCTCGCCGCCCGGCCCCTCGACGACCTTGACGTTGTCGTCGCCCTGGAGGTCCTCGACGTCCGTCGAGGACAGCGAGCGGAACGCCACGTCGACGGAGCCCTGCTGCACCTCGAGCTTGAGGTTCGAGGAGTCGGCGAAGTACGACACGTTGATCTCGGGCGTCTCGGCCGGGCCGAGCAGACCCTGGTAGCCCTCGTAGGCCTCGTACGTGATGAGCTCGTTGAAGTTGTAGCTCGTGATCGTGTACTGGCCGGCGAACGCGTTGCCGTCGACGATCTCCTGGTCGGACGTCAGCTCGTCGGCGGAGAAGACGTCCTCGTCCACGATCGGGCCGGCCGGGGACGACAGGATCTGCGGGAACACCTGGTCGTTCTCGCTCTTGAGGTGGAAGACCACGGTGGTGTCGTCCACGACCTCGGTGCTGTCGAGGTTGTACAGCAGCGAGGAAGGACCGTTCTCGGCGGCGATGCCCACCATGCGGTCGAAGCTGAACTTCACGTCCGAGGCGGTCAGGTCGTTGCCGTTGGCCCACTTCAGGCCGGGCTTGAGCGTCACCGTGTACTCGGTGGGCGCCGTGAACTCGGCCGACTCGGCGATGTCGGGCTCGACGTCGGGGCTCCCGTACGGGGTGTTCATCAGGAACGGGTAGACCTGGTTCATGACGGCGAACGAGCCGTTGTCGTACGAACCGGCGGGGTCGATCGTCGTGACCTTGTCGGTGGTGCCGATGGTCAGCGCGCCACCGGCCTCGCCGCCGCCCTCGTCGGTGCTCTCCCCGTCGCCGCCGCCGCTGCACGCCGCGAGCAGGACCGCGATGCCTGCTGCACCGGCGACGGCGGGCACGCCCCGTCGGTTGCCTCGAATGAACCTCATGGTTGATCTCCTCTGGATGCGTCCGCGGGTCGTCGCGGGCACGGAGTTGTCTAGCAGCCGCCTGTGTCGGGCAGATCACGTCGGTGTGACGCCATCAGACCTGCTCCGCGACGGTGCGGTAGTTGTGCGGGCACACTACCCCCCGGACACGGCACATTTCGACCAGCCCTCCGCGCCGCGCCCACCTAGACTCGCGAGCATGTCCCGCGCGCGTGAGGAGGCCCCCACGGGCCCCGCTGCACCGCGCTCCGTGGTGCACGAGGTCGGTTCCCTCGCGCCCGGGGACGTCGCGAAGCCGCCGACGGGCGCGCTGCGCGCGCTGTTCGCCCCGGAGGGTCCGTCCGACCGCGACGCCGGCCTCGTGCGCGTCGTCGACAACCCCGAGCAGCGCGTCCGCAAGCCGTCCGACCTGCTCGGGCTGGTCCTCAGCGCGCTGGGCGTCGCCCTGGTGCTGGTGCTGTCCGTGGTCGCGCACGGCACCACCGAGGGCGTCACCCAGGACGTGCGTGCGTTCAACACGCTCCTCGGCGAGCTGCTCTTCGTCCCCGTCGCCCTGCTCGAAGGGCTCGTCACGCTCATCGTGCCGGTCGCGGTGCTGCTCGAGCTCGGCATGCGCCGGCTGGGACGGCAGGTCGTCGAGTCGATCGTCGCCGCGGCGCTCGGCCTGGTCCTCGGCGTGCTCGCCGTGCTGGCGATCGACTGGCTCGGCAGCGACGAGCTCGTCCGGACGCTCTCCGTGCTCCGGGACGGCTCGTGGAGGATCACCATCCCCGGGTACGTCGCGGCCATCGCCGGGCTGCTGACGACCGCCGGGCCGCGCACCCGCCGGCGGACGGTGCGCTGGTCGTGGAACGTGCTCTACCTGGCGCTCGTCATCGCGCTCATCACCGGGCAGGCGGCCCTGCCGGGCGTGCTCGTGGCCCTGCTGCTGGGCCGCATCGCGGGGCAGGCGGTCCAGTACGCCTCGGGGGTGCGCTCGGAGCGGGCCTACGGCGGCGACCTCGTCACCGCCGTGCGGCACGCAGGATTCCGGCCCACCGCCCTGGTCCGCGTCCGGGGCGTGTCCGCCCAGGTCGAGGACACCGACACCGACGGACCCGACCACGGCTCGGGCGGCGGGCTCCCCGACGACACGGTCACCCACGTCGACGCCGCCGGGGAGGTCACGGGACGCACCACCCTGCGCGCCATGCTCCGCCACCGCGGCCGGGTCGGCGCACGCGGGAGCCGCGGCGAGCCGCTGGACCAGCCCGACCTCCCGTCGTCGGGCACCCTCGCCGACCCCGCCACGATGGCGCTCACCCGGGCGGGCGACACCCGGGTGTACGCGATGTTCACCCCCGACGGCGACCGCCGCGACGTCGTCGTCCTCGACGGCGACCGGCACGTGGTGGGGATGCTGACGCGGGCGTGGCGGGCGCTGCGGCTGCGCGGCCTCGAGGGCCGCGCCCAGGTGTCGCTCAAGGCGGTGGCCGAGCGCACCGCGCTGCTCACCTACGCCGCGACCGCCGCCGGCGTCCGCACGCCGCACCTGCTCGGCGTCGGCGAGGCCGCCGACTCCATCGTGCTGGTCACCGAGCACGCCGAGGGCGCCGTCTCGTGGCGGGACCTGCCGGACGACGCGCTCGACGGCCCCGCGGGGGACGCGGTCCTCGCGGCCGCCTGGGAACAGCTCCGGCGCGCCCACGCGGCCGGCCTGACGCACCACGCGCTCACGCAGGACGTCCTCCTGGTGGGACGCGACGACGACGGCGGCCCCCGGGTCTGGCTCACCGGCTGGGAGCAGGGCGAGATCGCCTCCACCACGCTCGGCCGCCGCCTGGACCTCACGCAGATGCTCGCGCTGCTCGCGCTCAAGGTCGGTCCCGACCGTGCCGTCGCCTCCGCCGTCCGGGCGCTGCCCGACGCGGACGTGACCGCCGTCGGCCCGCTGCTGCAGTCCGTCGCGCTGCCGGCCCCCACCCGGGTCGCCGTGCGCCACCGCAAGGGCCTGCTGGACGCGCTGCGCGACGCGCTGGTCGCACGGCTCCCGCAGGTGGACGTCCAGCCGCAGAACATCACCCGGTTCGGTGCGCGCACCGTCATCATGCTGACCCTGTTCATCGTGGTGATCACCGCGCTGGTCACCACGATGAACCTCGACGAGATCACCGCCGCGGTGAGCCAGGCCAACCCGTGGTGGATCGTCGTCGCGTTCCTGCTGGGCGCGGTCACCTGGTTCGGGGCGGCGCTGACGTTCGTGGCGTTCTCGCCGAAGCGGCTGCCGGTGTGGCGCGCCACCCTGACCCAGATGGCCGGCTCGTTCGTGTCGCTCGCCGCGCCGGCCGGGATCGGGCCCGCGGCGCTGAACCTGCGCATGCTGACCCGCCGCGGCGTCGCGGTGCCCATGGCCGTCGCGACCGTGGCCCTGGTGCAGGCGTCCCAGTTCGTGGTGACGGTCGTGCTGCTCGTGGTGCTCTCGATCTTCACCGGCTCCGGCGGTCTCATCGAGCTGCCGTCCATCACCGTGCTGCTGGCGATCGCGGGCGTCGCCGCCGCCGTCATCGCCACCCTGCTGGTCCCCGCCGTCCGCCGCTGGGTCTGGGAGAAGACGCGCCCCACCCTCGAGCAGGTGTGGCCCCGCCTGTCGCAGATGCTCGGGCGGCCGGACCGGCTCGCCCTGGGGATCGGCGGCAACGTCATCATGTCGCTGGGCTACGTGCTGGCCTTCGACGCGTCGCTGGCGGCGTTCGGGCAGTCCCTCCGGCTCATCGACGTCGCCGTCATCTACCTGGTCGGCAACGCCCTCGGGGCGCTCGTCCCCACCCCGGGCGGCCTGGGCGGCGTCGAGGCCGCGCTGACCGCCGGGCTCACCGCCGCGGGCATCCCGGCGTCGATCGCGCTGTCCACGACGATCCTGTTCCGGCTGGTGACCTACTGGGGCCGGGTGCCGTTCGGCTGGGTGGCCATGCGCTACCTGGAGCGCAAGGGCGACCTCTGAGCGTCCCCCGGCACGACGCGCGAGAGCCCGCCGTCCGGCATCGGACGACGGGCTCTCGAGATGCTGACCGGGGTCAGCGGGACGTCACTTGGCGACGGCCTTCTTCAGCAGCGAACCGGCGCTGATCTTGACTCCGTAGCCCGCGGGGATCTGGATCTCCTCGCCGGTGCGGGGGTTGCGGCCGGTACGGGCGGCACGCTCGACGCGCTCCACCGACAGCAGACCGGTGACCTTGACGGCCTCGCCCTTGCCGAGGGACTCGATGAGCACCTCCTGCAGGGCGTTGAGCGCAGCCTCGGCGTCCGACTTGGTCAGGTCGGCCTTGGCGGCGATGGCCGAGGCGAGCTCGGACTTGTTCAGCGACATGTGAATCCCTTCTCCGGATCACGACGTACGAGACCCGCACGTCGTCACGTTCTCGGTCGGTCCGGCGCGAACCGGTGGACCGGGAACACACTAAGGAACATCCGCACGTTCCTGCGACTTTTGCGCCCTTCGGCGTGGCTCGCAGTCCCCGCGGACGGTTGGTTCAGCCCTGCGGTCCGTCCTGCCGGCCGGGCTCGACGGACTGGTGCAGGCGGCGGCGCGACCGGGCGACGAGCACGCCCGCCGTCCCGACCAGGGCCACCAGGACAGCACCGTAGACCAGCGGCATCGCGCCGCCGGCCTCGGGTTCGGTGCCCGCACCGCCGCCGGCGGGCGAGGAGGACGGCTCCGGTGCCGCGGCACCGAGGCCCTCCAGCTCGCCCGACTCCTCCAGCTCCGCCTCCGCCGCACCGGCGTCCGCCGGCTCCGACGCCTCCGGGCTCGGCTCGGCGGGCGCGGCGACGTCGTAGGCGAGCTCGCCCTCGATCGGGTGCCCGTCCGCGGAGACCGCACGCCACTGCACCCGGTGCTCGCCGCCCTCCGCGGGCGGGTCGAACGTCGCGGTGACGGTCTCGCCGTCGACGGCGACGTCGGCGTCGACCTCGGCGGCCGGCGTGCTGACCCGCACCTGGGTGCCGTCCGGGATGATCGCCGCGCTGAAGGTCAGCGTGAGCGTGTCGACCGGCGCGTCGAGCTCGGCGCCGTCGGCGGGGTCCGAGGAGACCAGCCGGTCGTGGGCGCTCGCCGACGAGGCCCCCAGGATGCTCACGGCCGTCCCCCCGATCGCCGTCAGCAGCATCGCCAGGGCCACGATCGCCGCGACGACGCGGCCGCGGTTCTTGCGCACGGGCGTCCAGTCCGGTCCGGAGCCCCCCGAGCGGGGGGAAGGTCGGGGAGCAGGCTCGGAGCCCGCGGGTTTCTGCGCCACGGTGCGACCATATCCGGGCCGCGCCGCCCGCGGCGAACACGGAGGGCAGGACGTCGGGCACACTCGGAGGGTGGACTTCCGCAACGCCTACGCCCACGGCTTCGCCCGTGTGGCCGCCTGCACCGTGCCCGTGACGGTCGCCGACCCCGCCGCCAACGCGGCCGCCATCCTCGCCGAGGCACGCGCCTGCCACGACGACGGCGTCGCCGTGGCGGTCTTCCCCGAGCTGTCCGTGTCGGGCTACGCGCTGGACGACCTCCACCTGGCCGACACCCTCCTGGAGGCTGTCGCCGACGCCCTCGCCGAGATCGTCGCCGCGAGCGTCGACCTGCGCCCGCTGCTGGTGGTGGGCGCACCGCTCGAGGTCGGCGGACGCGTGCTGAACTGCGCCGTCGTCGTCCAGGGCGGCCGGGTGCTCGGCGTCGCCCCGAAGTCCTACCTGCCGACCTACCGCGAGTTCTACGAGTCGCGGTGGTTCGCCGCCGGCGCGGACCGCCGGGGCGGCAGCGTCCGGCTGCCGTTCGCCGACGACGACGTCCCGTTCGGCCCGGACCTGCTGTTCCGCGCCGCGGACGTCGCCGGCCTCACGGTGCACGTCGAGGTGTGCGAGGACATGTGGGTCCCGGTCCCGCCGTCCGCCGAGGCCGCCCTGGCCGGCGCCACCGTGCTGCTCAACCTGTCCGCGAGCCCCATCACGATCGCGCGCGCCGAGGACCGGCGCCTCATGGTGCGCTCGGCGTCGTCCCGCTGCCTGGCCGCGTACGTGTACGCCGCCGCGGCGCAGGGCGAGTCGACCACCGACCTGTCCTGGGACGGCCAGACGATGGTCTACGAGGCCGGCGACCTCCTGGCCGAGACCGAGCGCTTCCCGGACGGGCCCCGCCGCGCCGTCGCGGACGTCGACCTCGACCGGCTGCGCCAGGACCGCCTGCGGCAGGGCACCTTCGACGACAACCGGCGCGGGCTCGGCGAGCGGGTCGCGGGCTTCCGCACCGTCGAGTGGGAGGTCCGGCCGCCGACGGGCGACCTCGGGCTGCTCCGCAAGGTCGACCGCTTCCCGTTCGTGCCCGACGACGCGGCGCGCCTCGCGCTCGACTGCTACGAGGCGTACAACATCCAGGTCACGGGCCTGGAGAAGCGGTTGCAGGCCATCGGCCGGCCGAAGGTGGTCATCGGCGTCTCCGGCGGGCTGGACTCCACGCACGCGCTCGTCGTCGCCGCCCGGGCGATGGACCGGCTGGGGCGACCCCGGACGGACGTCCACGCGATCACCATGCCGGGGTTCGCGACGTCGGCCGCGACGAAGGACCGCGCCACCCGGCTGGCGCGCGCCCTCGGCGTGGGGTTCGAGGAGCTGGACATCCGGCCCGCCGCGACCCAGATGCTGCGCGACCTCGGCCACCCCGCGGGCGACGGCGAGCCGGTGTACGACGTGACGTTCGAGAACGTCCAGGCCGGGCTGCGCACCGACTACCTGTTCCGGATCGCGAACCACCGCGGCGGGATCGTGCTGGGCACGGGCGACCTGTCCGAGCTGGCGCTGGGCTGGTGCACGTACGGCGTGGGCGACCAGATGTCGCACTACGCCGTGAACACCGGCGTGCCGAAGACCCTCATCCAGCACCTCATCCGCTGGGTGGCCGACTCCGAGGACTTCCCCGCCGAGGTGGGCGACGTGCTGCGCGAGATCGTGGTGCAGGAGATCTCCCCCGAGCTGGTCCCCGTCGGCGAGGGCGAGACGCCGCAGTCCACCGAGGCGATGGTCGGGCCGTACGCGCTGCAGGACCTCACGCTGTACTGGACGCTGCGGCACGGGCTGCGGCCGTCCAAGATCGCGTTCCTGGCGTGGCACGCGTGGCGCGACGCGTCCGTCGGGGACTGGCCGCCGAACTACCCCCACGACGAGCGTTCCGCCTACGACCTGGCGACCGTCCGGCACTGGATGCTCGTGTTCTACCGGCGGTTCTTCGCCGCGCAGTTCAAGCGCTCCGCCCTGCCCAACGGGCCCAAGGTCTCCGCGGGCGGGACGATGTCGCCCCGCGGGGACTGGCGGATGCCCTCGGACGCGTCGCCGGCGGCCTGGCTGCGCGAGATCGAGGAGAACGTCCCGGAGGCCTGAACGGGGCGGCAGCGCTCAGGCGGTGCCGGTGGTCCGCCGGCGGGCACGGCGGTACCCGACGACCGCCGCGAGCGCCAGGAGCGCCGTCGCGGTCAGCGACACCCCGGCCGAGACGACGGCGATCGTCCGCGTCACCTCGTCGCCGGTGACGCTCTCCACGTCGCGCACGGCCATGACCGTCTCGACGTCGGCAGGATCGTGCAGGACGTCGAACGTCCCGGCATAGGGCCCGCTGTCCACCGGACGCCATGCGCCGGACAGCTCCGCGCCGACCGACGCCGGTGCCAGGTCGGAGTCCGCGACGGTCGCTCCGTCGAGCCGGAGCCGACGGTCGCGGCCGGGCAGGGCGACCGACGCCTCGACCGCGCGCTCCCGGCCGCCCGACCCCTCGGCGTCGGCCGCTGTGGTGGCCTCCCCGTGGGTGGCGAGACGCTCGGCGGTCAGGACCGTGGATCCCGCGTCCCCGGCGACGAACGCGCCGCCGACGGCGAGGACGAGACCCACGCACACCGGCAGCAGCACCCGCCAGGGGACCGTCTCGGCACCGCCGGCGGTCACGGGTGCGCTCCTCCGACGAGAGCGACGACGCGCTCCGCTGACTTCCGCGGTGTCTGCCCAGCGGTCACGAGGACGCCGGTCGCGATCTCGCGGGCGCCCGGGTCGTCATACCACTCGGCCAAGAAGTCATGGCCCCCGGCGATCCAATCGGTCCCCTTGTCGGCGAGCGACCTGTGTCGTAGCTCGCCCAGCGCCGTCCTCCGGTCCAGGGACGGCACGAGGAGCACGCGGTGCGGCACTCGTCGGAGGGAGGACGCCGCGCGCTCGCGCTGCTCGGGGTCGACGTAGGTGGTGTGCCCGGCGCCCAGAGCGAGCACGGCGTCCGGGCTCGACTCGATCGCGCGCCCGACGGCATGCGTCCGTGCCGGCTCCCACTCACGCTCGGCAGCCACCCGCCCCACGACGGCGATCCGGTCGACCAGGCGCTCGATGCTCCAGCCGACCTCCGCGTAGTAGTCGGCCGCGACGGCGTCGAGGTCGACGAACGGCCGATCGAGCCGACGGGCCACGATCTCGCCGAGCGTCGACTTCCCGCTCGACGCCGGGCCGACGAGGGCAAGGAACGGTGGGCGCAGCACGGACCGAATCATCGCACCGGGAGGCACGGCCGTCACCGCGCACCTGCCGTCCGACCGGTGACCCGGGCGACGGGACCGGGCAGGATGGGGTGATGACCTCTTCGACGCGACCCGGCACCCCGGGCACCACCCGCAGCTCCGTGGCCCTCACCAACGCCTACGTGGTCCCCGTGGTCGGCGACCCGGTCGACGGCGGGACCGTCCTGGTCACCGACGGCGTCATCACCGCCATCGGCACCGACGTCGCCGTGCCCGACGGCGTGCGCACCCTCGACGTGGGCGGGCGGTGGGTGCTGCCCGGGTTCGTCGAGTCGCACGGGCACGTCGGCGTGCACGAGGAGTCCGAGGGCTGGGCGGGCAACGACACCAACGAGATGACCGACCCGAACGGCGCCGCGCTGCGCGCCCTCGACGCCATCAACATCGAGGACGAGGGGTTCCGTGACGCCCTCGGTGGCGGCGTGACGTCCGTGGTCGTCAAGCCCGGCTCCGGCAACCCGATCGGCGGGCAGACCGTCGCGATCAAGACGTGGGGCGGGCGCACCGTCGACGAGCAGCTCCTCGCGGAGGCCGTCTCGGTGAAGTCCGCCCTCGGCGAGAACCCCAAGCGCGTCTACGGCGACCAGAAGAAGCTGCCGTCCACCCGGCTCGGCGTCGCCGCGGTCATACGCCAGGCCTTCGTCGAGGCCCAGCACTACGCCGCCGCCCGCGCCGCCGCCGAGGCCAAGGGCGAGCCGTTCGCCCGCGACCTCGGCAAGGAGACGCTGGCCCGCGTGCTCGCCGGCGAGCTCGCCTGGGACCAGCACGTCCACCGCGCCGACGACATCGCGACAGCCCTGCGGCTCGCCGACGAGTTCGGCTACCGCCTCGTGATCAACCACGGCACCGACGGCGCGGCGGTCGCGGACGTGCTCGCCGAGCGCGACGTGCCGGTCATCTTCGGCCCGATGTTCACCACGCGCACCAAGGTCGAGCTGCGCAACCGGGCGATCTCCAGCCTCGCGCGCCTGGCCGAGGCCGGGGTGCGGGTCGCCATCACCACCGACCACCCCGTGGTGCCGATCAACTTCCTGGTGCACCAGGCGTCGCTGGCGGTCAAGGAGGGCCTGGACCGGCAGGTGGCGCTCGAGGCGCTCACCGTGAACCCGGCGGCGTTCCTCGGTCTCGACGAGCGCGTCGGGGCACTGCGACCCGGGCTGGACGGCGACGTCGTCGTCTGGTCCGGCGACCCGCTCGACGTGACCTCCCGTGCCGAGCACGTGTTCGTCACCGGCACGGAGGTCTACACCTGGGACGCGGCGGCCGACGGCGGGCGGGGTGCCGGACGCGTCGCCGAGCGCGGCGCACGGTTCGTCCGGGAGTGACCCTCGGCACAGTCGGGGGCTGAGGATTGCCTGGGCGTGGCACCTCGTAGTCGAATCGCCCCATGCGTCCCCTCGCCGCCGCCGCGGCCCTCTCCGCCGTCCTCCTGCTCGCCGCGTGCGCCCAGCCGGGCAGCGGCGGCCCCGCCGCCGAGTCCCCCACCGCCGCCGCCGGTCCGGCGGAGGCGGAGAGCGTCGACGTCGCGGCCACCTGCCGCGCGTACCACGTCGGCGGCAGCCAGTCGATCAACAAGCGCGTCAAGCGGTGGACCTCGGCGGTCGCCTACCCCGCGACCGCCGAGAACTCCGTGGAGCTGACCACCATCCGGGACCGTCTCGAGGGACAGATCCTCGACGCGCAGCCCGGGCCCGCCTCGATCCTCGAGGCCGTCCGCGAGCCGTTCGCCACCTCGCTCGCCGGCGGTTCGGCGGATCCCGCCGACGTCGAGTCGGCCGCCGACGTGGTGAAGCGGATGTGCGCCGACGCGGGCTACCGCTCCTGAGCCGCTGACCAGCGGCTGATGAGCGGCTGACCGGCGGCTCAGCGGCCCGCGAGGAACCTCTCCATCAGCGGGCCCGCCGTCGTCGAGCCGTACTCGCCGTCCTCGACGAACACCGCCACGGCCAGGTCGTCCGCGACCGCCAGCATCCACGCGTGCTGGCGTGAGCCGTCGCCGTACTGCGCCGTGCCGGTCTTGGCGCCCACCACGTCGGGGACGTCGGCGAGCACCGACGCGCTGCCGTCCGTGACCACGCCGCCCATGAGGTCGAGCAGGTCGGCGGCCTCCGTCTCGGTCAGCCCGTCCCCGGCCGGGCCGTCCTCCGGCGCCTCGGCGGAGGCGTCCGCAGAGGCCTCGGGCTCGGCGGACGTGTCCACCTCGGCGCCCTCGGCGTCCGTCACCGACCGGACGATGCGCGGCTCGACCCGCTCCCCCGCGGCGACGCTCGCCGCCACGGTCGCCATCCCCACGGGGGACGCGAGCACCTTGCCCTGCCCGATGACGGACTCCGCGTGCCCCGTCTGCGACGCCTCGTCCGGCACCGAGCCGGTGAACACCGGCGTCCGGTCGAACCGGGTGGAGGTGCCGAGCCCCAGGTCCGCGCCGGCCGCGGCGAGCTCGGCCTGCGTGACCGCCTCGGCCGTCCCGATGAAGGCCGTGTTGCACGAGTGCGCGAACGCCGTGGCGAACGAGACCTCGCCCGTCGCCGACGCCGGGTAGCCGGGCACGTTGGAGTAGGTGCGACCGTTGACCGTGATGGTCTCCGGGCACTCGACCGTGTCCTCCGGGAAGGTGTCGGCCCGCAGCAGGGCGAGCGCGGTGGCCACCTTGAAGGTCGAGCCCGGCGCGTACTGGCCGAGCGTCGCCGTCGACCACCCCTCGCTGCCCGGTCCGCTCGCGGCCGCCAGCACGTCACCGGTGGACGGCCGGATCGCGACGATCGCGCTGGCCGGCTCCACGCCCGCCAGCGTCTCCTCGGCGAGCACCTGCAGCGCGGGGTCGAAGGTGGTCCCGACGTCGGCGCCCTCGGTCGGCTCGACCCGGTAGAGCTCCCGGGGCTCCTCGCCGTCCTCGGCGTCCCCCTCCGAGGGGACGGCGCTCACCACGAGCCCGTCCGCCCCGCGGAGCTGCTCGTCGTAGTCACGCTGCAGCCCGGAGAGCCCGACGACGTCGCCCGCGACGACCTCGCCGTCGGACTCCTCGATGATCTCGGCCGTCGCCTCGCCGGACCGGCCGAGGATCGGCAGCGCGAACGACGACGTCGGCGCGAGCTCCATCGTGTCGGAGATGACGTTGACGCCCTCGATGCCCCGCGCCCGGCCGACCGAGAAGTCGATGCCCGGGTCCTCCTGGCGCACGGTGATCGCCTCGACGAACGCCTTGTCGCCCGCGGCCTCGACGCGCGCGACGTAGTCGGCGGGATCCGTCCAGATCATCTTGCCCAGGCGGCGGGCCTGCGCGGCCCACTGCGTGGACGCGATGCGCGTCTTGTCGATGCCGACCCGGTAGACGTCGCGCTCGGTGACGAGCGGTTCGCCGTCGACGTCGAGGATGTCGCCGCGCTCGGCGGGCAGCTCGTCGATCGCGAGCCGCTCGCCCGCCGCGAGCCCCGGCACGGCGAGATCGGTGTCCCACTGCGTCTCCCAGGTGCCCGGCTCCTCGGAACCCTCGGGCGGTGCGACCCAGACCAGCTCCGTCGTGGTGGTGTACTCCCACGTCCGGTCGCCGTCGAGCGGCCAGGTCCACGCGAGGGTGACCTCGGCGGCGGGCGGGGCGTCGTCGGACCCCTCGTCCACCTCGGTGACCTCGGCGACGGTCACGGTGGGCTCGACGCCGGCCGCCTCGGCGACCTCGACGAGCGGCTCGGTCACCTCGACCAGGTGCGCCTGCGGGTCCGCCGACGTGCTCGTGGCGACCGGGACACCCGTCAGGTCGAGGGAGGCCAGCGCCGTGGCCAGCGTGTCGGCCGCGTCGGACGCCGGTGGTCGGTCCGCGCCGGTGCAGGCCGCCAGGGCGAGCACGACGGCAGGCGAGAGGAGGGCGGTCACGGTGAACGTTGTCCGTCGGCGCACGCTGGGAGGGTAGCGCGCGCCGTCCCGATCCCGTCGAACGTGCCACGAGCGAGCCGCCTGCTCGTGTGGCCAAGGTGGCGGGACGCCTGGCAGGCTGTCGTCCGTGCCCCGCCCAGCCTCCCGACGTCGCGCCGCCCGCACGCTCCTGGCGGCGGCGGTCCTGGCTGCCCTCGGGTGGCCGACGACGGCGGGCGCGGCAGAGGTCTCGCCGGCCGGCCCGCCCGTGGCCGCCCGGCACGTGCCGCTGCCCGAGGCCACCACGATCACCGGATGGCGGCCGGCGGAGTCCGGCGTGGCCGGGGAGCACCTCAGGGACGTCGTGCTGGTCTCGCCGGCCCGGGGCCGTGAGCTCGAGGTGCAGCAGCAGGTCGGCGGCACCTGGGTGACGCGCCAGGTCCTCCGGCTCGCGGACGGCGAGGTGGACGTCACCGACGTGCCGCTCACCCGGCACTGGACGCACGACCGTGCCACCCGCTGGCGTCTCGCCGTCGGCGGCAGCGGGTCCGCGGCGCCCGCCGTGAGCGGCGTGAAGGTGGTCACGGCCTCCTGGGAGGCTGCCGACGACCCGCGCGACCCGGCCGTCCTGGTCAACAAGCGGCACCCGGTGCAGCCCCGGTCCTGGGAGCCGGACCGGCTGGTCCGGCCCGCGCTCGCCACCGCCGGGTCGCGTGTGCGGCTGCGGCCCGTGGCCGCCGACGCGCTGGCCGGGCTGGCGACCGCCGCCCGGAAGGCGACCGGCAAGGAGCTCGTCCTCGTCTCGGGCTATCGGTCCGCCGGCTACCAGGAACGGCTCCACGACCGGTACGTGCGCGGGCACGGAGCAGAGGCGGCAGAGCGGTTCTCCGCCCGCGCCGGGCACTCGGAGCACCAGACCGGGCTGGCGGCCGACGTGACCCAGGCGGGGGTGGACCTCACGCGCTTCGGGGGGACGCCGTCGTCGGACTGGGTCGCGGCCCACGCCTGGCGCCATGGGTTCGTGGTGCGCTACACCGCCGGCGACGCGGACGTGACCGGCTACGCGGCCGAGCCGTGGCACCTGCGCTACGTGGGGCCGGACCTGGCGGCGTACGTGCACCACACCGGGCTCACGCTCGAGGAGGCGCTCGGCGCCGAGGCGGCCCCCGACTACCTCGGCTGAACCGGTACTACCTCGGCGCGAGCGCTACTACCTCGGCGGGAGGGCCTTCGTCAGGCGCGACACCGCCTCCGTGAGGGTCTCGGCCGACGCCGCGAGGTTCAGCCGGAGCCGGCCCTCACCGCCGGTGCCGAACTGCCGGCCGTCCCCGAGGGCCAGGCGTGCCGTCCGCAGCACGTGGTGGTGCGGGTCGGCGCCCTCGGGCACCGCATCCCGCACGTCCAGCCACATCAGGTAGGTGCCGTCGGCCGGGTGGACCCGCACCGCCGGCGCGTGCTCGGCCAGCAGCCCCGTCACCAGCTCCCGGTTGCGCACGATCCCCGCCCGCAGCGCGTCGAGCCACTCGTCGCCCTCGGTGTACGCCGCGGCGTGCGCGATGACGGCGAGGTGGTTCACGGCGTGCCCGGCGATCTCGGGCATGCGCCGCAGGTCGTCGGCCGCGCCGGGGCCACCCACCGCCGTCGCGGCCCGCAGGCCGGCGAGGTTGAACGCCTTCGACGCCGAGTGCACCGCGATCGCGCCCTCGCTCCCCGCGACGGAGAGCAACGGCGTGAACGGGGTGGCGCCGTCGGCCAGGTCGGCGAACGTGAAGGGTGCGTGGATCTCGTCGGCCACCACCCGGACGCCGTACCGGTCCGCGAGCGCCAGCACCGCCTCGAGCTCGGCGCGCGTGTGGACGGTGCCCGTCGGGTTGTGGGGGCTGCACAGCAGCAGGACGGCGCGGCGGCCCGAGCCGGGGCCGCGGCCGTGCCCCGAGATGCCCGTCGCGACCTTGAAGGCCGACTCGAGCGTGCCGAGGTCGAGGCGGCCGGCGGCGTCGAGCGGCGCCTCGACGACCTGGCGGCCCTCGTTGCGGGTGTACGCGTAGAACGGCTGGTAGACGGGCGGGGTGACGACGACGGCGTCCCCCGGGCCGGTGAGGACTCGCAGCACCTCGACCACGGCCACCATCACGTCCGGCAGCGTGCGGCTCGTGCCGACGTCGGGCGTCCAGCCCCAGCGGCGCGCGGCGAACGGTGCGAGCGCCGCGGCGTACCCGGTGCCGTGGTCGTAGCCGGTGTCGCCGAGCTCCAGCGCGCGCTGCACGGCGGCCACGAGGAACGGCGCCTGGGGCACGTCCATCTCCGCGACGAACAGCGGCAGCACGTCCTCGGGGTAGGCGCGCCACTTGACGGAGGTACGACGGCGCAGGTCAGCCAGTGAGAGCTGGTCCAGGGGGTTCTCGATCACCCCCTCGGTCTACCAGACGCCGAGGGGGTGCGCGGTCCTCAGACCTCGGCGGGCCGCACGACGTCGACCCACTGCTCCGCGCGCAGCTCCTGCGAGCGCTCCTCGAGCCCCGACCAGTGGCGCGCGTCCTCGATGGTGGCCTGCAGCAGCTCCCGAAGCCGCGCGTCGGAGTCGGGCACGTACGCCTCGCTGATGCCCTGGACCGCCGTCGACACCACGGACGGCGCGGCGTCGCGCACGAACCGCTTCGGCTTGACGTGCGTCCCCGCGCAGAACCGGCGGGCCCAGTCGGCCGTCTTCGGCGCGCTGGCCAGCGCGGCCACGCTCTCGGGCCCCAGCGTCCCGTCCGGCCTGCCGTCGAGGGCGTCGAGCATGCGCTCGGCGCCGAAGACGGCCACGGCCAGGGTCTGCTGCCGGTCGGCAGGTGCCACCGGCAGCGCCGTCCGGGCGGACCGCAGCGCGATCCGGACGTCCCAGCGCGGATCGTCGCTCGTCAGGCCGATGACCGACGGGATCATGGTCGACAGCCGTGGCCGCGCCTGGTCCGAGGTCAGGTCGTTGACCGCACGTGCCAGCATCGCCAGGAGCGGATGCGTGCACTGCGGATGGTCGCTCCAGCGCTCACCGGCGAGGAACGACGCGAGCTCCATGAAGCACGCGCCCTTCTTCGGGTTGCGGTGCTTTCCCCGCCCCAGCATGGGCAAGGCGTCGAACGTTCCAGCGGTTCCCACCACGAGTCCACCCCCGTATCGGTTCCTGCTCCCAGTGTGCGCGCGGTGTGACGTAGGTCGCAACGGGTAGCGCGAACCCTCCTGCCGCGCCCCGCCGGAGGCGCGACGCGTCGAGGCACCGGAGGAGGCACGCGATCCGGGAGATGGGGGCCATACTGGGTCCGTGCCCGCGACCAAGGTCCTGGGTTCGCTGCTCCGTGGCGCCCCGGACGAGTCCATCGCCGACGAGGTGTTCGACCGCATCGTGCGGCTCGTCCACCGCAACCTGGGCGTGCCCGCAGCCGCCTTCGTCGTGCTGGCCGACGGCGTGCAGCTCCTGCCCGGTGCGGTCGGCATGCCCGCGGCGCTGCAGCGCGAACGGGCCATCGACGTCGCGGACCCCGCGACCGGGATCGTCGTCGCGGAGCGGTCGCCGCTCGTCGTGGACGACACCCGGACCGACGAGCGCTTCGCCCACCGGTACATCTCCCAGAAGATGGGGACGCTGGCCGTCGCGGGGTTCCCCGTCGAGGACGGCCGGGGACAGGTCGTCGGCGCCCTCTGGGCGCTCGACACGGCGGTGCGCCGCTGGACCGAGGACGAGCTCGCGACGCTCAGCGACCTGGCGGCCTCCTGCACCGGCGAGCTGCGGCTCCGGGCCGAGCGGGAGCGCGCCCGCCGCGCCGAGCAGGTCGCGTTCCGCGCCCACCAGCGGGCGCAGTTCCTGCTCGGGCTCTCCGAGCAGTTCGCCGGGGTGACGACGCTCGAGGAGGTCGAGGAGACCATCGCCCAGGTGGTCGGCACCGGCATGGGGGCACGCTGGTGCTCGCTCGCCCTCGTCGACGCGGACCGCCGGCACCTGCGCTACGTGACCGTCGGGCACCAGGAACCCGGGTTCCCCGACACCATGCGCTCGACGCGGCTCGACTCCCCCCGGCCGGACACCGCCGTCGTGCGCGAGCGCCGGACGCTCTTCTACCGCGACCAGCGAGAGATGGGCGAGGCCTACCCCGCCATGGCGGGCGTGGGCCTCATGACCACCGGCGCGCGGTCGTTCCTGCCGGTCGTCGCGGACGACGACGTCATCGGCGTCGTCGTGTGCGTGTGGGAGGAGGCGCGCGAGCACGACGCCGGGACGGCCGCGCTGGAGACCACGCTCAGCCGGTACGTGGCGATGGCCCTCGAGCGCGTCGCGCTGCTGGAGGCCCGACGACGGGTCGCGACGACGCTGCAGGAGTCGCTGCTCTCCGACGCGCCCGAGGTCGCGCACCTCGACATCGCCACGACGTACGCGCCCGCCGCCCGCACCGACCAGGTGGGCGGCGACTGGTACGACGCGGTGGTGCGCGACGACCGCACCGCCGTGCTGACCATCGGCGACGTCGCCGGGCACGACGTGAACGCCGCCGCGCAGATGGGCCAGCTCCGGTCCATGCTGCGGGCCCTCGCCTGGAGCCACGACGAGTCGCCGGCCGCGCTGCTGAGCCGCCTCGACCGGGCCAACGCCACCCTGGGCCCCCAGGCGCTGGCGACCGCCGTCGTCGTGCGGCTCGACCACGACGAGCACCCGCAGGGCGACACGGGGCAGGACGGCACCCCCGAGCGCGGGTACACCCTGACCTGGTCCGACGCCGGGCACCCGCAGCCGCTGGTGCTGCGCCGCGACGGGACGGTCGAGCAGCTCGACGCCCGCACCGACATGCTGCTCGGCGTCGACCCCGGCACCGACCGGCACGACCACGTCACCCGCCTGCTGCCCGGCGACACGCTGCTGCTCTACACCGACGGGCTCGTCGAGCGGCGCGGCGTGATGATCACCGACCGCATGCGCGACCTGCGCGAGGCGCTCGCCGACGTGCACGGCGAGGCGACGGCGGCCCTGCCGCGGGCCCTCGTCCGGCGGCTCGTGGGGCGGGCCCAGCGCGACGACGTCGCCGTGCTCGCGGTGCGCGCCCGCGTCCCGGCGCCGTCGGGACCACCCGGGGAGGACGGGCCCGCCACCGCCGAGCGCAAGGTCGCCGAGGCTCTCAGCGACCTCGGGCCCGCGCGGCGCTGGGTCGACGACGTGCTGGAGTCGTGCGACGTCGACGGCGAGCAGCGGCGCACGGCGATGCTGCTCGCGAGCGAGATCCTCACCAACGCGCTCGAGCACGGCCGGGGACCGATCGTGGCGACCGTCGAGGTGGACGACCGCCGGCTGCGCGTCGGGGTGCGGGACGGCTGCACCCGCCCGCCGGTGCTGCGTGCCCCGGAACCCCAGGACCTGTCCGGCCGGGGGGTGCAGTTCCTCGAGAAGCTCGCGTCGCGGTGGGGGGTCCAGCAGCACCAGGTGGGCGACGTGGTCGGGCGGCACGCCGCCGTCGGCGCCGGCAAGACGGTCTGGTTCGAGATCGACCGGACGGCGCGGCCGCTGAGCGGCAACGTGCCCGTGGTGCGGCGCTCGTCGCCCACCACGAGCTCGGTGCCGCTCGTCGAGCGGGTGCTGCCGTGGACGCGTGACGAGGCGCGACGTCGGCGGACGTGAGCCGGCGCTGCCCGTGGCGCGCGGGTGTCGGTACCTCGTCCTACCGTGTGAGGCATGACACAGACCGTGACGGGTGTCGGCGACGTCCCCGACGTCGGCGCGCGCCTCGAGGAGTACCGGCGGGAGCTCACGGGCTACTGCTACCGGATGCTCGGCGGGGCCGGCGACGCGGACGACGCCGTCCAGGAGACGATGCTGCGCGCCTGGCGCGCCTACGACCGCTTCGAGGGGCGGTCCTCCCTGCGGTCCTGGCTCTACCGGATCGCGACCAACGTGTGCTTCGACGCGCTCGGCGCGTCCAAGCGCCGCGAACGACCGATGGGGCTCGGCGGCCCCCAGCCGGCCGAGATCGAGAACTTCGGCGAGACGCTGCCGGAGGACCGCTGGGTCGAGCCCGTGGCGGACGACGCCGTGCTGCCCCGCGAGGGGGACCCGGCGCAGATGGCCGTGGGGCGCGAGTCGGTCCGGCTCGCGTTCGTCGCCGCCCTGCAGCATCTTCCGCCCCGCCAGCGCGCGGTGCTGGTGCTGCGCGAGGTGCTGCGCTGGTCGGCGGCGGAGACGGCGACCCTGCTCGACACCACCGTGGTCTCGGTGAACTCCGCGCTGCAGCGGGCCCGCGCCACCCTCGGCACGAAGGCGCTGGAGCGCGACGAGGCCCGGTGGGGCACGGTCGACGACGAGCTCCTGGAGCGCTACCTCGATGCGTTCGAGCGCTACGACATGGAGGCCCTGGTCGCCCTGCTGCGCGAGGACGCCGTGCTGAACATGCCGCCGTACACGCTGTGGGTGTCCGGTCCGCGGGAGATCGCCCGGTGGATGCTCGGCCCGGGGCACGGGTGCCGCGGGTCGCGGTGCCTGCGGGTGCGGGCCAACGGCTCGATGGCGTTCGGGCAGTACCGCGCGTCCCCGGACGGCGGGTGGGCGCCGTGGGGGCTGGTGGTCCTCGAGGACGACGGCGTCGGTCACATCACCGGCATCACGACGTTCCTCGACACGGCGACGTGGTTCCCGCGCTTCGGGCTCCCCGACCACCTGCCCACCGAGCCCGCGAGGTAGCGCGGGACACGCCGAGGTAGCGCGGGACTCGCCGAGGTAGGGCGGAACTCGCCGAGGTAGGGCCGCTCGCGGCGAGGTAGCAGCGCGGCGCGTCCGCCATGATGGTGCCCGTGACCTCGCCCCGGCCCCCGCACCGCGACCTGCGGCTGCTCGGGCTCGTCGCGCTCGGCGGGGCCGTCGGCTCCGGCCTGCGCTACGCGGTGTCGCTCGCCCTCCCGGCCGAGCCGGACGGCTGGCCGTGGGCGACCTTCGCCGTCAACGTCGTCGGGGCGTTCGCCCTCGGATGGCTGCTCGAGGCCCTCGCGGTCCACGGTCGCGAGACCGACCGCCTGCGCCGGCTCCGCCTGTTCGGGGGCACCGGCGTGCTCGGCGGCTTCACCACCTACTCGTCGCTCGCGCTCGACGTCGAGACGTTGCTCTCGGGCGGCCAGTGGCAGACGGCGCTGGCGTACTCCGGAGCCACGCTGCTGCTCGGCCTCGTGGCTGCGCTGCTCGGGGTGCTCGCCGGCCTGCGCACGTCCCGCGGCCCCCGCGGCCCCCGCCCGGGGCGGGGCCGATGACCGCCACGGTGTCCCCGCTGCTGGGGATGCTGCTCGTGGGCCTCGGCGGCGGGATCGGCGCGGCGGCCCGCTTCTGGCTCGCCGACAGCATCAGGGCCCGCCGCCCGACCGGGTTCCCGTGGGGGACGTGGATCGTCAACGTGCTCGGCTCGCTGCTCATCGGCGCCGTCGCGGGGTGGCTCGTCCTCGCCGGCCCGGGCGGGGAGCCGTGGCGGCTGCTGCTGGCGACAGGTCTCTGCGGCGGCTTCACCACCTTCTCGACCGCCACCGTCGAGACCGTGACGATATTCCGGGGCGGGCGCCACGTCGCCGCCGTGCTCCACGCGCTGAGCACGCTCGCCGTGACGGTGCTCGCCGTCGTCGGCGGGATCGCCCTGGTAGGTGCCGCCGTGGGTGGCTCCTGAGAGGCTGGCCCCATGCGCCTGATGCTGCTGGACACCGCGAGCCTCTACTTCCGGGCCTACTTCGGCCTGCCCGGCTCCCTGCGCTCCCCCGACGGCCGCCCCGTCAACGCGGTGCGCGGCCTGCTCGACATGATCGCGTTCCTGGTCACCGAGCACCGGCCCGAGCGCCTCGTGGCCTGCTGGGACGACGACTGGCGGCCCGCCTTCCGGGTCGACGCGATCAGTTCCTACAAGGAGCACCGGGTCGCCGAACGGCGCGACGACGGCCCGGACGTCGAGGAGGTGCCGGCGGACCTGGTCCCGCAGGTGCCGGTCGTCGTCGACGTCCTCGCCGCGCTCGGCATCGCCCGCGTCGGTGCGCCGGGCTTCGAGGCGGACGACGTCATCGGCACGCTGGTCGCCCGCGAGCTCGCCGCGTCCGCCGCCGACGGCGGCAGCCCCGCCGGGACCGGGGGCGCCGGCCCGCGGGTCGCCGTCGTCACGGGTGACCGCGACCTCTTCCAGCTCGTGGACGACGACGCCGGGGTGGCGATCCTCTACCCGGCGCGCGGGGTGCGCGATCCCGACGTCGTGGACCAGGCGCTGCTCGCCGAGAAGTACGGGGTGCCGACCGGCGCCGCCTACGCCGAGATGGCGGTCCTGCGCGGGGACCCCTCGGACGGCCTGCCGGGCGTGCGCGGCATCGGGGAGAAGACGGCGGCCAAGCTGCTCGCGGCGTACGGCTCCCTGGACCGCCTGCTCGAGGCTGCCGCCGCCGGCGACAAGGGCGTCACCCCGACCCAGCGCGCCAAGCTCGCCGAGGCGGCCGACTACCTCGCGGTGGCTCCCGCCGTCGTGCAGGTCTCCTCGGACGCACCCGTCGGGACGTTCGACGACGCCCTGCCGCGCGAGCCGTACGACGCCGAGACCCTCGACGCCCTGGCCGACCGCTGGGGCATCCGCTCCAGCGTGGACCGCGTGCTGACAGCGCTCGCGCGGCGATGAGTTCCGCCGTCGGGCACCGTCTGTCCTGACGAGCGCCGGCCGCCGGCCGGCGCCGAGCCGACACCACGGAGGACGACATGCCCGCACGCGGAGACCTGCCGGACGGCGCGCCGATCTGGATCGACCTGGGGACGGACGACGTCGACGCCGCCATCCCGTTCTACACCAAGCTCTTCGGCTGGGAGCACGTCGGCTTCGGCGAGGAGTTCGGCGGCTACGGGCAGTTCCTCCACCGGGGAGAACCGGTGGCGGGCGTCGGCCCGAGCATGCGGCCGGGCGGGCCGAGCGAGTGGTCGGTCTACCTGGCCACCGCGGACCTCGACGCCGTGTCCGGGCAGGTCACGGAGCACGACGGCACGCTCCTCATCGGTCCCGACGACGCGGCCGGGCAGGGTCGGTTCCTCGTCGCCGACGACCCGGTGGGCGGGTCCGTCGCGTTCTGGGAGCCGCACGGCCACGACGGGTTCGCGCGCGTCATGGAGCCCGGCGCACCGTGCTGGTTCGAGCTGTGGACGACGGACTTCGACGCCGCGACGGCGTTCTACCGCGACGCCGTCGGCTGGCGGATCACGCTCGTGCCGTCTGACGGCAGCATGCGGTACGCCACGAACGACACCCAGGAGGCGGCCACGGCCGGCGTCTACGACGCGGCCGGCGAGGAACGGACCGACCGGTCGTCCTGGCTCGTCTACCTGGGTGTGGCCGACGTGGACGCGGCAGCCGCGAGGGCCGCGGAGCTCGGCGGCACCGTCCTCGGCGAGCCGACCGACTCCGCGTTCGGCCGGCTGGTCGACGTGCGCGACCCGGTCGGGGCCGTGCTTCGCCTCATCACCGCCTGACGGCAGCGGCCGCGGCGACGGCAGCGGCCGCGGCGGCCGCCACCTCGGGGTCGGTCACCTCGTAGCCGGAGCCTCCGCCGCCGCCGGGCCCGCCGTCGTCGGCCACGGTGCGCTTGGCGGACAGGTGGACCGCGTCGACGCCGGCGGCACGCAGCGCGGCGACGTCCTCGACGCGCACACCGCCGCCGGCCATGACCTGCACCGCGCCTCCGAGCCGGCCGCGGGCGTGCGCCGCGCAGGCGCGCAGCTGCTCGACGCCGTCCGCGCAGCGGGCGGCCCCGCCCGAGGTGAGGACGCGGGCGACGCCGGCCGCGGCGAGCGCGTCGAGGCCGGCGACCGGGTCGGCGAGCTGGTCGAACGCCCGGTGGAACGTCACCTCGGCCTCGCCCGCCGCGGCGACGAGCGCGCGCAGCGCCGCCCCGTCGACCCCGCCGGCGGCGGTGAGCGCACCGACGACGACGCCGCTCGCTCCGGCGTGCACGGCCGCCTCGACCTCGCGCACCTGCACGTCCAGCTCGCCGGCGGCCAGGACGAACCCGCCCGGCCGCGGGCGCACCAGCACGTGGACCTCCACGGGGGTGCCCGACGGCGGAGCAGCGGCACGCTCGACGGCCGCGGCCAGCAGACCGGGGCCCGGCGTCACGCCGCCGGTGGCACCCAGGGCGGTGCAGAGCTCGACCCGGCGCGCGCCCACGGACGCCGCGACCGCCACGCCCGCGACGTCCTGCACCGCCAGCTCGAGCGCGACCGCGGCGTCCGGCGTCATCACCCGGTGTTCTGCAGGCCGGCGCTCACGCCGTTCACGGTGAGCAGCAGCAGGTGGCGCCAGCGGTCCTTGTAGCCGCCGTCGACCCACTCGCCGTCCTCGATCGTCAGGCCCTCGCTGGCGCCCTGGGTGCGCAGCGCCCGCAGCGCGCGCACCTGGAGCAGGGACAGCGCGTCCACGTACGGCGAGCGGAGCTGCACGGCCCGACCGAGCACGCGGCGGCTGGCCAGCGGCCAGTCGTTGCCGGTGATCTTCAGGACCCACTCGCGGGTGAGGCGCAGCTCGTCAAGGACCATGGCTGCCAGGTCGTCGCGGTCGCCGAGCGCCAGGTACTTGGCGGCGATGCGCTCGTCCGTCTTGGCGAGCGACATCTCGATGTTGTCGAGCAGCGTGCCGAACAGCGGCCACTCGCGGTAGGCCGCCCGCAGCTCGTCCAGGTCGCCGAACGTGCGCAGCGCCGTGCCCAGGCCGTACCAGCCGGCCAGGTTGATGCGCGCCTGCGACCAGGAGAAGACCCACGGGATGGCGCGCAGGTCGTCGAGGGAGTTCACCGAGAGGCCGCGCTTGGCCGGGCGGGAGCCGATCGGCAGCAGGCCGACCTCCTCCAGCGGCGTGACCTCGGCGAACCACTGCGGGAAGCCCTCGGACTTCACCAGCTCGTGGAACCGTGCCCGCGACGTCGCGTCCAGGGAGGAGGCGAGCGCCGAGAACCGCTCGGCCGTGGTGGCGTTGCGCTTCTCCGTCGACGGCGCCGAGGCGAGGAGCGTCGCGGCGGCGACCTGCTCGATGTGCCGTGCCGCGATGGTCGGGTCGCCGTAGCGGGCCAGGATGACCTCGCCCTGCTCGGTGAGCTTGAACCGGCCGTCCACCGAGTGCGGGGGCTGGGCGAGCACCGCGCGGTTCGCGGGGCCGCCGCCGCGGCCCAGGGCGCCGCCCCGGCCGTGGAACTGCGTCAGCGTGAGGTCGTGGCGCTGCGCCCACTCGGCGATCCGCGACTGCGCGGAGTGCAGCGCGAGGGTCGCCGCGACCGGTCCGACGTCCTTCGACGAGTCGGAGTAGCCGAGCATGACCTCGACGCGCCGGCCGTTCTGCGCCAGGCGCCGCTGCACCTGCGGCATCTCGAGCATCGCCTCGAGGATGTCGACCGAGTTCTCGAGGTCCGCGAACGTCTCGAACAGCGGGATCGCGTCGATGATCGGTGCGTCGTCCGCGCCGTCGAACGCCAGCTCGGCGAGCTGGTAGACGGCCGCCATGTGCTCCGGCGCCTGGGTGAACGACACGATGTAGCGACGGGCGGCCCGCTCACCGAACCGCTTCTGCACCGCACCGAGGGCGCGGAAGGTGTCGAGGACCTCGCGGGTGCGGTCGCTCAGCTCGCCGTGGACGCCCTTCTCGGCGATCTCCTCGAGCGCGGCGGCGTGCACCTGCGAGTGCTGACGCACCTCGATCTCGGCCAGGTGGAACCCGAAGGTCTGCACCTGCCACACCAGCTTCTGCAGGTCGCCGAACGCGGCACGCTGCGCCCCGGCCTCGACCAGCGACGCCTGCACGGTGCGCAGGTCCGCCTCCAGCTCCTCCGGACGCTGGTAGGCGAGGTCGGCGTCCCGCGTGCGGGTCGCGGCGATCCGGCCGGCGATCGCGAGGACCGCCGCGCGGTGCGGCTCGTTCGGGGAGTCCGCGGCGGCGGCGGTGGTCAGGTCGTCCGAGAGCTGGCGGATCCGCTGCCACAGGGCCTTCAGCTCGGCCGACGCCGGCGTGGTCGCCTCCTCGAGCGTCAGCTTGCGCCCCGTGGTGCGGGCGGCCTCCTCGAGGGCGGTCAGCGCGTGCTCCGCGGCGAGCGTGGCCGCCTGACGGGTGACCTCCGCGGTGACGTTGGGGTTGCCGTCGCGGTCGCCGCCGATCCAGGAACCCAGGTAGACGAACGGCTTCGCGATCGGCGCGCGCGCCCCGGCCTCGCCGTTCAGCAGCCAGTCGTCCAGCCGGCGGTACACCTCGGGGAACGTGCTGAACATGGTGGCGTCGAAGACGCCCATGGCGGTCTTGACCTCGTCCAGCACCGTGGGCTTCGACGCCCGGATCGGCGACGTGCGCCACATGGTGTCGATCTCGGCGAGCATGCGCCGCTCGTTCTCGGTGCGCGACGTCCCGCCGGGACGCATCGTGTCGCGCTCGGCGAGCAGCGTCGAGATGCGCCGCACCGCGCCGGAGACCGCACGACGGCGGGCCTCGGTCGGGTGGGCCGTCAGGACCGGGCGGAACTCCAGCTCGCCCAGGCGTCGGACGGCCTCCTCTCGACCCACCTCCTCGGTGAGCTGCGTGAAGGCCGCGGGCAGCGACTCCTCGATGGCGGCACCCGACTCCGACTCGCGGTGGTGCAGCACCCGCACGCGGTGGTACTCCTCGGCGAGGTTCGCCAGGTGGAAGTAGCACGTGAAGGCCCGGGCCACCTGCTCGGCCCGCTCGAGGCTGAACCCCGCGACGACCTCCGCTGCCTCCTCGAGGCTCGCTCCGCCGTCGTCCACGCCGTAGGCGCGGATGGTCAGCTCGCGCAGGCGCTCGACGTCGTCGAGCAGGCCTTGTCCGCCGGCCTCGCGCAGCACGGTGCCGAGCAGTCCGCCGAGCAGGCGGATGTCGTCGCGCAACGGGTCGGGCATCTCGTGCCGGGCCACGACGCGCTCGATCGCGCCGGTGCTCGGGCTCTGCTGTCCGTAGTTGTCGCTCACGCCCTAGAGACTAAGCCGAACCCCGCTTGAGACATAGTTTGCGTCCGCCGTACGGACCGGCAGGTGCCGCAGGCGACGCGAGCAGCCGGGGTTCAGGCACCCTGCGGTGCGTACGCTCCCTGCCACACGGTGTCGAACGGCGTGTGCGCGGCCACGCGCGCACGGATCCCCTGGGTCACGACGTCCTTGGCGGTCCGGACCGCCGTCGGGACGTCGGTGCCCTTCGCGAGCTCGGCCGTGATGGCCGCCGCGAAGGTGCAACCGGCACCGGAGACCCGCTCCTCGCCGACCTTGGGCGTGCGCAGGACGGTGACGTGCTCGCCGTCGTACAGGACGTCGACGGCGTCCGGCCCGGGCAGCTCGACGCCGCCCTTCGCCGCGACGTACCGCGTCCCGTCCCCGGCGCCCTCCGTGGTGCCGAGCCGGCCGTGGATGCGGCGCGCCGCCTCGACCAGGTCGTCGACCGTCTCCACGGAGTCCATGCCGGCGAGCGTCTTCGCCTCGAAGAGGTTCGGGGTGACCACCGTGGCGAGCGGCAGCACCTGCGCGCGCAGCGCGGTGTCGGTGTCCAGGGCGGCGCCCGGCTCCTGGCCCTTGCAGATGAGCACCGGGTCCAGCACGACGTGCCGCCACGGCCGGGAGGCGAGGGACCGCGCGACGACGTCGATCGTGGCGGGTGTGCCGAGCATGCCGATCTTCACGACGTCGAGGTCGTGCGTGGCCGTGGCGGCCCCGAACTGGTCGGCGATCACCTGCGGCTCGACCGGCACGAACCGGTGCCCCCAGTCGTTCTCCGGGTCGAACGACACGATGCAGGTCAGCGTGCCGACGCCGTAGGTGCCGAGCTGTTGGAACGTCTTCAGGTCCGCCTGGATCCCGGCACCGCCGGTGGCCTCCGAGCCGGCGATGACGTAGGCGAGCGGTGGTGTGCTGGGCATGCGTTCCAGCGTACGACGCGTGCCTGCCGTCGCGATCCGGGTCCTCGGTCACCCGGGTAGCGTCACAGGGTACCCAGCAGCCGGGCCCGGGCCTCGGCGCGTTCGTCGTCCGTGATCCGGCCGGCGTCGTGGAGGCGGTCGAGGTGGTGCAGCCGCTGCTCGAGGAGGCCGGGTCGGTCCGTCGGCGCTCCGGCCGCCCGCGCCGGCGAGCCGCCGCGGACCATGGTCACGGCGATCACCACGACGGCGACCGCCGTCACCAGCGGGAGGAGCATCTGCAGGATCACCATGACCAGCCCGCTCAAGCCCATCGAGAACATTTGTCCTCCTCGTCGACTGCGGGCACCGTAGCAGCCGGGCCACCACCGTCGGGGTCTCGCCCTACGCTGAACCCATGAGCCTCAGGATCGGTGCCCACGTGAGCCTCGCCGACACCGTCGCGGACGCGGCGGCCATCGGTGCGGACGTCGTCCAGGTCTTCGTCTCGGACCCGCAGGCGTGGAAGGTGCCGCCGCTCGCCGACGGCGAGGCCGAGGCGTTCCGTGCGGCGACGGCGGCGGCCGGCCTGGACGTCTACGTGCACGCCCCGTACGTCATCAACGTGGCGTCCACCAACAACCGCATCCGCATCCCCAGCCGCAAGCTCCTGCAGCAGGTCATGGCGCGCGCCGGCGAGATCGGCGCCCGGGGCGTGGTGGTGCACGGCGGGCACGTGACCGCGAACGACGAACCGGCCAAGGGGTTCGACAACTGGCGCAAGGCGATCGACTCCCTGGAGACCGACGTCCCCGTCCTCATCGAGAACACCGCGGGCGGCGACCACTCGATGGCGCGGCGCCTGGAACGGATCGAGCAGCTCTGGGCCGCCGTGCAGCAGGCCGACGGCGGCTCGGACGTCGGCTTCACGCTCGACACGTGCCACGCCTGGGCGGGTGGGATCGACCTGGCCTCCGCGGTCGCGGACGTCCGGGCGATCACCGGGCGCATCGACCTGGTGCACGCCAACGACTCACGCGACGACGCCGGCTCCGGTGCCGACCGGCACACCAACTTCGGTGCGGGCACCATCCCCCCGGAGCTGCTGGTGGGCGTGGTCCGCGAGGCCGGCGCGCCGGTGATCTGCGAGACCAAGGGAGACGTCGGCACCGACATCGCCTGGCTGCGCGAGCGCCTCTGAGCGCCCCCACCGCGCGCCGCGCGGCGACCGACCCTGTGGACGACCGCCGTGCCGGGACGGGACGGCACGACACTGCTGCCATGCGGAGATTCTTCGATGTCCCCGACCTCGAGCTGGTCCTCGACGTGGACGACGGCGAAGGCGGCCCCGAGGGTGGCCGTGGAGCGACCGGACGCGCGCGCCCACGACCCGCTCCCCGGATGGCGCGCGACGGGCTCAGCAGGGTGGCGGCCGGCGCCGTCCGCCTCGAGAGCGCACGGCGCGGGCTGTCCCAGCAGCAGCTCGCCATCGAGCTCGGGCTGTCGCGCACGGCGGTCTCGGCCCGGTTCCGGGAGCGCGTCCCGTGGTCCCTCGACGAGATCGGTCGCCTGGCGCAGCTCTTCGGCTGCCGCGTGATCGAGCTGGTCAGCGAGGCGCCCGACCGGAACGGGCGAATCCCTTGGTAGATCCCGCACGTGCCGCGGGGCGCGGCACTGCGAAACAGGGGTGTCCGGCAAGCGGTAATCCTGACGCGAGTCGCGCACGCCACTCACGCTGTGCGTGAATCTCACGCGGAGCGTGAATGGCGTGCGCTGCGGTGGCTCGGATCCCGCTCACCGGACACGTGCGAAAAAAGCAGCTTCGACCGGCGGGCCGTGCATCCGGCCGGGCAGCTCGCGGACGGCGCGCGAGCGCTCTACCTGCCGCCCGACGCGGCGTCGTGGACCGCGATCGCCGCCTGCACCCGGTTGGCCGCCCCCAGCTTGTCGAGGATCCGCGACACGTGCGTCTTGACCGTCGGCACGCTCAGGTAGAGCCGGGCCGCGATCTCCGCGTTGGACAGACCCTCGGCCAGCACCGCGGCGACCTCCCGCTCCCGGTCGGTCAGTGTCGCGAGACGGCGCCGTGCGAGCAGCCGCGCGTCGCGGGCGCCGTCCGCCGGGTCCGCCGAGAACTGGGCCATCAGCTGGCTCATGACCGACGGTGACAGCGTCGGCTCCCCGTCCGCCGCCGCCCGGACCGCGGCGACCAGCCGGTCGGGCGGGGTGTCCTTCAGCAGGAAACCCGCGGCCCCGGCACGCAGGGCGCGCAGCACCATGTCGTCCGTGTCGAACGTGGTCAGCACGATGACCCGCGGCGCACCATCACTCGCACCGCCACCGGTGGCACCACCCGCGGCACCACCCGCGGCACCTCCGGGTGCGACGATGCGCCGGGTCGCCTCGATCCCGTCCATGCGCGGCATCCGGATGTCCATGAGGACGACGTCGGGGCGCATGCGGCGTACCAGCTCCACGCCATCGTCGCCGTCGCCGGCGTCGCCGACGACCCGCACCTCCGGGGCGCCGCCGAGGATCAGGCCCAGCCCGGCGCGTACCAGCGCGTCGTCGTCGACCACGACGACGGAGATCGAGTCGGTCATGGCGCCCACGGTAGCCAGGCACGCAACGTGAAGCGGCCGTCCGTCGCCCGTGCCGTCAACGTGCCCCCGGCCAGCTCGGCCCGCTCCGTGAGCCCGAGCAGCCCCAGGCCCGACGGCGGCACCGACGGTGCGTCGTCCCCGCCGGCGTCCGTCAGCGCGGTCGGGTTCGTCACCGTGATCCACAGCCCCTGCCCCGGCGCACCGTGCAGCACCACCGAGGCGGAGAGCTCCGGCGCGTGCTTGCGCACGTTCGTCAGGGCCTCCTGGACGATCCGGTACGCGGTGCGGGACGCCGCCGTCGGCAGCTTCTCCGGACTGTCCCGGCGGTCCTCCAGCCGGACCGGGGTCCCGGCGTCCGTGGTGGAGCGGGCCAGCGCCGGCAGGTCGACGAGCGTGGGCTGGGGACGCTCCGGATCGGCTGCGTGGGGCCCACCGACCGCGCCCGCCGGCGGACCGTCCAGCCCGCGCAGCACGCCGAGCACCTCGCGGAGCTCGCCGAGCGCCGCGTGGGCGCTGTCCCGCACCAGCGCGGCCGTCTCGGCGACCTGCTCGCGCGGCAGGTCCGTCCGGTACGCCAACGCGCCCGCGTGCATCGCGACCAGCGACATGCGGTGCGCCAGCACGTCGTGCATCTCCCGCGCGATCCGTGCGCGCTCGTTCGCCCGTGCCTGCGCGACCCGGCTCGCCTGCTCACGCTCCGCCGTCGCGATCCGCTCGTGCAGGCCGGCGAGGTACTCGCGCCGCAGGCCGATGTACGCCCCGATCCACACCATGAGCGAGTAGAGGACGACTCCCCCGCCCAGGGCGACGGGCCACCCCACGCTGTCCACCGGCGGGTAGAGCCGTTCGTACGTCCAGCCGCTGAGGACGTACACCACCCCGACCGCGACGATGCGCCACCACTGCCGGTGCGTCGCCAACGACACCACCGCCAGGGCCACCGGCCCGACGGCGAGCACCGACACGGCAGCACCCGCACAGACGAGCAGGGCGATCGTCGTCGGCCACCGCCGACGCAGGAGCACCAGGCCGAAGCAGACCAGCCCCACCAGGACGTCGAGGGCGACCTGCTGCTCGGAGATCGGCTGCTGCGCCGACTCGGCCTCCACCGCCATGCCACCGAAGACGATCGTGCTGAACACCAGCGCCACCGCCAGCCGCCACGTCTCGCCCCACACCCGACGCCAGACCCCCCGGGTGCGTGCCCTGTCCCGCGCTGCGGGGTCGGTGTCGAGCACGGCCGGGTCGGGCCGGTACGGGTCGTCCGTCGGGGTGGGCACCCAGCGAGCGTAGGGCGATCGCCCCGGCCGGGCATCCGCCGTCGGACGCTGCCTGGCCTGGCCGGCATCCGCCGAAGGGATGACACGGACGAGCCCGACGGCGGACACGGACCCACCCTGCGGGCGATGCGCGGGCCCCTGCTCCCGCGGCAGCCTGGAGGCATGATCACCGTGGAGCACCTGACCAAGAGATACGGGCCGGTCTCGGCCGTGAACGACGTGTCGTTCACCGCCGAGCCAGGCCTCGTCACCGGCTTCCTCGGGCCGAACGGCGCCGGGAAGTCCACCGCCATGCGCATGATGACCGGCCTGACGCCGCCCACCAGCGGGACCGCGCGCATCCTGGGCAAGCCGTACGGCGCGCTCGCCAACCCCGGCCGCCGGGTCGGCGTCCTGCTCGACGCCGCGGCACAGCACGCCGGACGCACCGGCCGCGAGACGCTCGCCCTGTCCGCGCTGCTCACCGGCGTGGGACGGCACCGCGTCGACGAGGTGCTCGACGTCGTCGGCCTCACCCCGGCCGAGGCCGGCCGCCGCGTGCGCACCTACTCCCTCGGCATGCGCCAGCGGCTCGGCATCGCCGGGGCGCTGCTGGGCGAGCCCGACGTCCTCATCCTCGACGAGCCGGCCAACGGCCTCGACCCCGCCGGCATCCGGTGGATGCGTGACCTGCTGCGCGACTTCGCGGCGGACGGCGGCACGGTGCTGCTGTCCTCCCACCTGCTCTCCGAGATCGAGCACGTCGCCGACCGGCTCGTCGTCATCGGACGCGGCCGCGTCGTCGCCGAGGGCACCAAGGACGACCTGCTGCGCGCCGCCGGGACGTTCGTGCGCTCCACCGACGACGCCGCGCTGGCCGCCGCGTGCCGCGAGGCCGGGATCGACGTCGAGCCGCAGCCCGGCGGCGGGTTCACCACCACCGCCGGTGCCGAGCAGGTCGCAC
The DNA here is from genome assembly GCF_003003075.1 of Isoptericola halotolerans. Lineage (GTDB taxonomy): Bacteria > Actinomycetota > Actinomycetes > Actinomycetales > Cellulomonadaceae > Isoptericola > Isoptericola halotolerans_A. The sequence goes on from NZ_PVTX01000002.1 coordinate 88,873, forward strand.
GGACCGCCGTCGCCGCCGGTGTCCTGGTCGTCGAGCTGCGCGACACGTCCTCCCGCGGGCTGGAGGAGCTGTTCCTCGAGCTCACCGCCGACGACGCCCGAGAGGCGGTGTCCGCATGACCGCCGTCCAGCAGTCCGCGCCTGCCACCCGCACCCGGAAGCACGACCTCAGGCCCGTGCCGTTCACCCGGCTCGCGGCGTACGAGTGGCGCAAGCAGCTCGACACCCGGGCGGTGCGCTGGCTGTTCGTCACCATCGCCGTGATCACCGCCGGGGTCCTGGCCGTCACCGGGCTGGTGGGCGACGGCAACGTGTCGTTCGAGGCGTTCGTCACCAACACGTCGACGCCGCTGGCGATGCTGCTGCCGATCGTCGCCATCCTCGCCACCACCGCCGAGTGGTCCCAACGCACCGGGCTGACGACCTTCACGCTGGAGCCGCGCCGGCTGCGCGTCGTGTGGGCGAAGCTGGTCACCGCCGTCGGCTCCGGGCTGGCCTTCTTCCTGGTCGCCGTCGCGATCGCCGCGATCGCGCACCTGGCGGTCATCACCTTCCGCGACGCCGACGCCGACTGGGGCCTCGGCGCGATGACGGCCGGCATGGTGCTGATGCTCGCGATCTGGATGATGCAGGGCGTGGCGTTCGGTCTGGCGCTGCAGAGCACGCCGGGCGCGATCGTCGTCTACCTCGTGGTGCCGACCATCGTGGGAGGCCTGACGGCGCTGGTGCAGTCGTGGCAGGACGTGTGGCCGTGGCTCGACCTGCAGACCGCCTCCATGCCGCTGATCACGGGCGGGTCGATGGGTGGCGAGCAGTGGGCGCAGCTCGCGGTCACCACCGCGATCTGGGTCGGCCTGCCGCTGCTGGTCGGAGTCCTGCGGGTCCAGCGCGGAGAGATCAAGACCGCCTGAGCCGCCCTCACTCCCGCCGCCTCCAGCCGCCGAACGTGTCGATCCGGACCGCTTTGACTCCGCAAAGCGGTCCGGATCGACATGTTCGGCACCGAGACGTTCGGCACCGAGACGTTCGGCGGCGGGGCTACTCGGCGCGCATCTCCACGGCGATCTGCTCCGCGTCGAGCAGCTCCAGCGCGCGGTTCAGGAGCACGGAGTCGTACCTGCCGACGGACCGTGCCTCGAGGAGCGCCGCGCGCTGCGCACCGATGGTCGCGAGCCGCAGCTCGAAGAACTGGGTCGCCAGCTCCTCCGGCGTCTGCTCCTCCTCGACCTGGTCCTCCTGGTCGCGCAGCACGAGGTCGCGCACCCGTGCCACGACCACCGGGGCGTAGGTGCCGCCGTCGGGTCGCCGCAGGCCGGGGTCGTCGAGCATGGCGCGCGACGCGGCGTCGTGGACGGCGCGCAGCCCTTCCATGCCCTCGGCGTGCCGGGGTGACGCGCTGCCCGCGAGACCGAGGCGTCGCACGACCCACGGCAGCGTGCCGCCCTGCACCAGCAGGGTCCCGGCGGCCACGCCGAAGGCCACCAGCACCAGCAGCGACCGCTGCGGGAAGTCCGCCGGCAACGTCTGCGCCGCGGCCAGGGTGACGACACCGCGCATCCCCGCCCAGACCAGCACCATGCCCTCCCGCGGCCCGAGCGGCGCAGCCATGAGGTAGTCGACGTCGGCCAGCTTGCGGAGCATCCGCCGCTGGAACTGGGCCATGCGGGTGGCCATGCCGGCCTCGCGACGCTCGGTGCGGGGTGCGGCCCGGCGTCGCTGCTCGGCCTCCACGCGTCGGGTCATGCGCTGCACCGCGCGGCGCCGTCGTCGTGGGTCCATCCCGGCGGGCAGGCTGGCGGCGTACGCCTCCGCGACGGCCGCCGCGGTCAGGCCGCGGCCCGGCTCCTCGGACGACGCCCGCCCGGCCTCCAGCCGGGCCTGCATCCCGTGGACGACCTCCCGCACCTGCTCGGCGCGCCGACGACGACGTTCCAGCAGCGCCAGCAGCGGCAGCACGAACGCGGCGCGCACCAGCACGATGCCGACCGCGCCGATGGTCGCGACGCCGAGCGCGAGCGCCAACGAGCCGTGCTCCGCCCGGACGTCCTCGACCAGCCCGAAGATCTGCAGCCCCATGACCAGGAACAGCCCGCCCTCGAGCAGCACCTCGACCGTCCGCCAGTTCGACTCCTCGGACAGCCGGTCCTGGGGCCGCAGGTGCCGCGCCGCGAGCGTGCCCGTCACCAGCCCGGCGGCCACCGCGGCGACGATGCCCGAGGCACCCAGGGCCTCGGCGGGCGCGTAGGCGGCGAAGGGCACGACGAACGAGGCCGCGGTGGACAGCGCCGCGTTGCGCACCCGAGCCCGTACCCACAGGCCCAGCCGGCCGACGATGACGCCGCACACCACGGCGATCGCCACCGCCTGCAGGAAGTCCCCCACCACGCTCCAGACGGACACCGTCGCGGCGGTCGCCGCGATGGCGGAGCGCAGCAGGACGAGGGACGTGGCGTCGTTGAGCAACCCTTCGCCGTCGAGCATGACCACGACGCGGCGTGGCGCCCCGAGCTTCTTGATGATGGAGGTGGCGACGGCGTCCGTGGGGCTGACGATGGCGCCCAGCGCGATGCCGGCGGCGAGCCCGATCCCGGGGACGACGGCCGCGAAGACCGCACCGAGCACCACCGCGGACACCACGACGAGCAGCACCGACATGCCGCCGATCGCCGTGAGCTCGCGGCGGAACTCCATGGCGGGGAAGGACGCCGCCGCCGCGTACAGCAGCGCGGGCAGGACGCCGGCGAGGATCAGCTCGGGATCGATCTCGATGGCCGGCGTCGTCGGCAGGAGGCTGATGCCGGTCCCGATCAGCACGAGGATCAGCGGGGCCGCCACCCCCGCCCGCGGGGCGAGCGCCGTGACGGCGATGATGATCACCACCGAGGCGACCGCGACCAGCATGACGTCCATGGCGTTCAAGGTAGGCGGGTTCGTCCCGCTCGGCAGCGGGGCGCCACGACCTCGGCGAGGTTCGCACTACCTCGGCGGGGACGGGACGACGTCGGCGGGTCCGGTGAGCTCCGTCCAGCCCGACGGCGGCCGGTGGGAGACGGTCCTCGGCTCGAGCGGGCGGTCGGGCGCCGGGCCACGGACGTCGGCGGCCACCAGCGGGCCGAGGCCCAGGCCGGTCAGCCGCTCGACGTCGGCGACCGGCACCTGGAACGTGCGGAAGGGGCCGAGGGGCGGCACGTGCCCGACGGCGAGCGCCCGTCCCGTCGCGGTGCTCAGCTCGGCGTCGGTGAGCAACGGCGTCTGGTCGAGCACGAACGCGGCGGACTGCAGGGTGGGTGCGGGGCTGCCCGTCCCCGGCCCGTCGCCCGCTGCTGCCCAGGCGACGACCTTCCAGAACTGCCGCGGGATCGCGACGCCCCGGTAGACAGGGTCGGCGCCGAGGAACACGCACCCGGTTTGGACCACGACCCGGTGGTCGTGGGCGTCGGCGTACTCGAGCACGTGGTCCTCGAGCCCGTTCCACAGCTCCTTCGACTGGTTGAGCTCGGCGACCTGCGGCGCCGCGTTGGTGTAGACGAACGTGGCCTCGCCCGCCTCGCGAGCCTCCTCGATCGTGCCCCACATGGGGTCCAGCCGCCGGACCAGGTGCCCGCGGTCGAGCGGGTTGTGGCGGTAGAGCTCGTTGCCCGCCTGCTCGTGCGGCGGCGCCTGCGGGTCGAGCCGCCAGCTCCCGGACCTGGGCAGGGGCCGGAGCCGTGCCCCGTCCACGGTGCAGGCCGTGGCGGCGGCGAGTCGGCGCTGCGGGTCGAGGAGCACGCTGAATCGGGGGTGGTCGAGCTGCCGCAGCGGACGCCCGGCGGTGGGCAGGGGTACGCGGACGGCCTCGTCGGGGCCGAGGAACTGGGCGTCGTAGCCGGTCACAGGTGCGAGCCAACCACGTCCGGCCGATCTCTTGTCAACGATATATCGTTGATGTATCTTCGATACGTCGGGTGAGCATCCGGCTCCCCGCGCTCGACAGGAGAACCACCATGCGTACCCCTCGCACCCCCCACCCCGATCCCTTCGACCTGCCCGGCGGCCCGCACCGCCGCGGCGACCACCCGCGCGGCGGCCGTGGACGACGCGGCGGCTTCGACGTCGGCTGGGAGACCGGCCCGCGCGGCGGCCGCGGCCCCGGCGCGGGAGGCCCCGGCGGCCGTCGCGGCGGCAGCCGGCGCGGCCGCGGCCAGATGCGCGCCGCGATCCTGCTCCTGCTCGCCGAGGCGCCCCAGCACGGCTACCAGATCATCACCGAGCTCGCCGACCGCTCCGAGGGCGGCTGGCGCCCGAGCCCGGGTGCTGTCTACCCGGCGATCGCCCAGCTCCAGGACGAGGGCCTCGTCGAGGTCGCCGACGACGGAGGTCGTCGTCTCGCGTCCCTCACCGACGCCGGCCGCGAGCACGTCGAGGCGCACCGGGACGAGCTCGGCACACCCTGGGCGCCGACCGGCCCGCGCGGACCGGGCCGCGAGCTGCACGGGGCGATGCGCTCGCTCGCCGGCGCCGTCGAGCAGGTCGCCCGCACCGGCACGCCGGAGCAGGCCACGGCCGCCGCGGCGATCCTGGCCGGGGCGCGCCGCGACCTCTACCTGCTGCTCGCCGGCGAGTGACGCCCCCTATGAGGTGGTGAACCCCGCGAGCCCCAGGGGCCACCACCGCAGCAGGTGGCCGTCCACGGCGACGTCGACGCCCCAGCCGTCCTCGGGCAGGTCGGTGGACCACAGGTCCTCCCCCGTGATGGCGTCGATCGCCCGCCACCGCGACACCACCCCGGTGTCGGTGTAGGTCGGGACCACGAGGGCCACCACCCTCCCGTCGGTGAACACCGACTGCACCTGGCCGTCCGGCCCGTCGCTCAGCGCCGCGTACGCCTCGAACAGGTCCTCGCGCACCCACAGGACCTCGCCGGTGGCGAGGTCGAGGCCCACCACCCGGTCACGCTCGTCGAGCACGACGGCGGTGCCCCCCGCCCGGGCGAGGTAGCGCGTGGCGGCCAGCCGCACCGACCACGTCGTCGCACCCTCAGGCCCCACGGCGCGGGTCTCGCCCCGTCCGGTGACGAGCCGCTGCCCGTCCGGACGCCCGTCCGTGGCGAGCGGGTCCAGCAGCCGGCCCTCGAGGTCGAACCGGTGCCGGCCGTCGGCGCCGAGCACCTGGAACTCCCACGACGCCTGGCCCCACGGCCCGGCGGACACCGCGTACCCGCCGTCCGCCAGCGGCCGCACGCGCCGGACCACCTCCCCCTCGGCGTCCTCCAGGCCGGTCAGGTCCAGCCGCTGCCCGTCCGGGGTGAAGTACGCCAGCACGCCGCAACCGGAGAAACCGACCAGGCGCCCGCTGACCATGTGGTCGACGTCGCCACGGCGGTCGAGCTCGACGGTGCGGCCCCCGGTGTTCCAGCGCACGCACTGGGTGGAGTCGATCACCTCGCCGAAGGGCACCACCTCCGACCACCGCTCCGCACCCGTGACGGCGTCCGTGGCCCGCACCTCGAGGTCGTACCCGTCGTCGATCGTGCCCACGACCGTCAGGTCGGTCATCGGGTTGCCGCGGAGCTGGACGTCGACGGCGCGGGCCTCGCCCACCCATGTCGCCGTGAGCACCGTGCCCTGCGGTCCGGGCACCACGACGTCGTGGTCCTCCGCGACCGCGCGACGTCCCAGCACCGTCCCGTCCGGGTCCACGGTGGTCACCATCACCTCCCCCGAGACCGCCTCGCCCACGCACACCACCTGGGCCGTCGGGGTCAGCTCGACCGTCTCGGCCCAGAAGGCCAGCCCCGGCCCGCACGCCGCGGCCCGGTCCACGAGGTCCACGGTCCAGCGCCGCTGCCCCGTCAGCATGTCGATGCCGAGCAGCTCGTCGCTGCGGTGGACGGCCGCCACGCCGCCCGCGACCGCGACGAGCCCGCCCGGCATCTGCACCCCGGCCTCCGCGTCGTCGAGCCGCCAGGCCTCGGTCGGCGGCACCGACAGGTCGACGACGCCGCCCGCGGCGGCCCGCAGCTCGGCCGACCGCCCGCGGTCGAGGACGCCGTCGACCACCACCGCCGTCGCCACCAGGGTCGCGGCCACCACGACGGCACCGAGCCGGACGCCGCGGGACAGGCCGCGCCACCGCCGACCGGCGCGGGACAGGGCGCCCGGCCCGGGAGACGACGGCACGGCGGGTCCGGCGCCGACGGCGGCAGGCGGGTCGGAAGGTGCCGGTGCGGCCGGGCCGGCCGCAGGGGAGCCCGCGGCCTCCGCGCCGTCGTCGGGCACGAGGTCGAACGTGTAGGCCCCCTCAGGGGCTCGACGCCGCCGCCCCACCCCTCGACGTTAGCGCGGAGCGAGCACACTCACCGAGGTGAGGTCGGCCTCCTCCACCCACGAGTCCGGGGGCACGGTCAGCTCCTGCAGCAGCAGGTGGCCGTCGACGGCGGCGAGGTACGGCACGGTCCCGGCGCCGAGCCGCTCCCGGCGCGCGGTCCCGGTGGCCAGGTCCACGGTGAGCAGCTCGCCCACCTGGTCGTCGTCACCCGTGACCGCCGTGAGCGCGACCGTCACCCGGTCGCCGTCGGTCACGGCCGACGTCGGCCAGGCGTACGGCCGGCCCTCCGGAGCGCTCATCGCCACGCGCCACCGCTCGGTGCCGTCGGTGACGTCCACCCCGACCAGGTCCTCGTTGCCCGCGACCACGGCCACGTCGCCGGCCCGCGCCAGCACGCCGGCAGCCTCGTGGTCCAGGCGCCAGAGCTCCTCCCCCGCCGGGTCCAGGCCGGTCAGCGCCTGGCCGAAGCCGTCGGTCGCGAGAACGACGGACTCGTCGGCGTCCACCGACGCCCCGGGCGTCGCGACCTGGCGCGTCGGGCTCTCGAGGAGCACGGACCCGTCGGCGCCGACCAGGTCCGAGCCGATCTCACCGCTGGCCGGATCCTGGGACGGGACGACGAACCGGTCGGCGGAGTACGCCTCGACGGCTGCGACACCCCCGAGGAACACCGCGTCCTCGCCCGTGCTCTCGACGAGCACCGCCCCGGTCGTCGTGGTCGCCCCGCCGACGTCGCACCACTGGTAGCCGACCAGCGCCGGTGACGCCACCAGGGTCCGTGGCGGGGACACCTCGATCCGGAAGGGGGTCGCCTGGTCGAAGCTCCGCGGGAAGCTGCCGTCGGACCGGTCCCACACGAAGGCGCACTCGTCCAGGAGGCGGCCGGAGGGTGCGCCGGTCGGCACCTCGAACCGGACGTCACCGGTCACGGCGTCCTCCACGTGCACCCTCGCCTCCTCCGGGTCGACCCGCCGGATCGCCGCCCGCGCCCCGGCCTGGGTCGCGTGGTCGAGGCGGTCGGGCATGTCGGTGTCGTGCTCCACCACGAGCAGGCCGCCGTCGGCGGCCGGTGCGACGTCGCGGTCCTCGCCGCCGTACTCCGCGCCCGGGAGCTCGCGCTGCCCGACGACGTCTCCCGCCGCGTCGAGGACCGTCACGGCGCGCTCGTCGGTGGGTCCGTGCAGGCACGTGACGAGCTCGCTCGGCATCGCCCACTCGACGCCGCTCTCCAGGCGCGGCTGCGGGCCGCAGACCGGGTCCGCCCCGAGCGCGGCACGCCAGCGCTCCTCGCCGGTGCCGGCGTCGAGCGCGACCGCGTCGTCGCCCTCCGCCAGCACGACGAGCCCGTCCGGGAGCACCACCGGCACGCCGCCACCCTCGACCCGCCACACCGCGGCGAGCTCACCCTCGAGCGAGACGACTCCCCCGGGAGAGTTCCGGAGCCGCTCCGTCTGCGTGTGCGAGGCGACGGCGGCTCCCACGGCCGTGCCGCCGACCAGGACGATCGCGAGCCCGCCCGCCACGCCCGCGAACAGCCGGCGCTGCCGAGGGTCCGCGCGGTGCCACCGTTCGCCGGCGCGCGACCACCACCCGGGGCGCGCCTCCGCCACCGCGGGCGCACCGCCGTCGTCCCCCTCGAGACCGGCGTCGGCGTCGGACGAGACGTCGAAGGAGACCATGCCGGGGTCACGTCGTCGGGCCACGGGAGCAACGTAGCCCGCCGCCGTGCGCGAGGCCCGCCCGACGGCGGGCGAACTCCTGGCCGGCCCCGGCCGGTCAGCCCAGGCCCCGCAGGACCCCCTCGACCGTCGCGGCCGATCTGCCGCCGGACGGGATGCCGCCGGCGTCGTGCTCGAGCAGGTGACCGTCGACCGCGACGAGACCGGTCGCGGCCTCGCCGTCCGCGCTCCAGCGGGTGCTGCCGTCGGCGAGGTCGAGCGCGACCAGACGGGGATCGCCCGGGACCACGACCGCGACCACCGTGCCGTCGGTGACCGCCCCGCCGGTACCCGGCACGCCGTAGCCCCCCGCGCCCTCGACGAGGTCGTCCCGGGACCAGAGCTCCTCCCCGGTGGCCAGGTCGAGGCCCGTCAGACCCGAGGCCTCGCCGGACACGACGACGGTCCCACCGGCGCGGGCGAGCACGTCCCACACCGTCATGTCCTTCGTCCACAGGCGCTCGCCGGACCTGTCGAAGGCAGCCAGCGCACCGTCGCCGTCGTGGGCGACGAACGGGCCCTCGGTCCCGTCGGTGGCGTGCGGCTCGAGGACGAACCCCGGCAGGACGACGTCGTCGTCCGCGTCGTCGCCGGAGATGATCCGGGTGCCCTCCTCGGTGTACTCCAGCAGGTCACCGTCGACCGTCCGCCGCGGGAAGGCGTCCTGCACCGTGCCGTCGGCGGCGATCCATACGCCGAGACCGCAGAACGACAGCGCCGTGCCCGCGGGCTCCGCACCGAGATGCGCGGTCAACCAGACCTGCCCTCCCGGCTCGTCGCTCCAGCTGCCCAGGCCGCAGCCCTCCAGGTCGTCCCGCCCCACCTCGAGCGTCTCCTCGGCCCGGACCTCCCCGGTCCGCGCGTCCTCGATCCGCAGGACGGGGTCCCGCCAGGTGCCCTCCGCGCGATGCTCCTCCAGCACGGCGAACGCCTCGGCGGGGGAGATCGCGGAGTCCAGGACCAGGTCGCTCCGCTCGAGGACGGCGACCGCACCGCCGGCGGCGGGCACCGCCGCCCGCACGTGGCCGTCCCCCTGGCCCGCCATCTGCTCGTCCTGGGTCGTCGCCGCGGGCCCGATGTCCCGCTGACCGAGCACGTCACCGCTCGCGTCGACGACGGTCACCGTCCGGGACGGTGCCCCGCTGAGGCAGACGATGCGGTCCACCGGCCTGGTCAGATCGGCGGGTGTCCGCTGCCGCGGGCCGCAGTCGGGCTGGACGCCCAGGTCGTGGCGCCACACCTCGGCGCCGCTGGCGGCCTCGACCGCCAGCACCTCCGACCCGGCGGTGGTGACGACCACGCCGCCGGGCAGCACGGCCAGCACCCCGTGGTCGCTCGCCACCTCCCAGGTCGGCTCCACCGGGGCCGACAGATCCACGACGCCGCCGGGTGCGGCCGCCAGACGCTCGGCGTGCTCGGTGTCGAGGTGGTGGTCGACGGCGACGGCCGCGCCGGTGCCGAGCACCAGGACCGCGGCGGTGGCGGTCACGGTGATCCGCCGGGCCCGCCGCGGGACCGCGCTCCAGCGGCGAGCGGCGGGCCGGCCGACCCGGCGGACGAACCAGCCGTCGCCCTGCCCGGGGCCGGCCGGGCCGTGCGGGCCGTGCGGGCCGGCCGGCGCGCCGCCGTCGGCCCCCTCGGTCTCGTTGTCGGACGAGACGTCGAAGGAGACCATGCCGGGGTCACGTCGTCGGGCCACCAGGGCAACGTACCAACCAGCGGCTGGTCACGAACCCCATGTGCAGGTCAGGCCTCCGCGCGCAGCGCCTGCTTCCAGGAGATCCGGCCGCCGGTCTGCATCAGCGCCCCGCGGAACGCGCGCTCGGAGACCAGCAGGGCCAGCACCGCGAACGCCGCCAGGATCAGCAGCGAGACCACCGGCTCCCACCACGACGTGTCGCCCGACAGCACCCGCGCCGGCATCGCGACCACGTTGGCGACCGGGACGTACGACAGCACCGTGAGGAAGGAGCCCGAGGCCGTGAACGTCAGGAAGTAGACGCCCATCACCAGCATCGTCATCGGCGTGGAGGTGTACTGCAGGTCCTCGGACCTGCTGGCCAGCGCCCCGGCCACCGCGTAGAGCGCGGCCAGCGCGAGGAAGCCCACCGTGAAGAACACGACGAACCAGATCAGCGACGTCGACAGCGCGGGCAGCGCGATCGCGATCGGGCTGACGGCCACGGCGGCCAGCCCCACGGCCGCGAACAGCAGGTTCTGCCCCGCCGCGATCACGGAGCTGCCCACGATCTTGCCGGCCAGGAGCTGGCGCAGCGGCACCGCCGTCGCGATGATCTCCACCAGCCGCGACTGCTTCTCCTCGACCACCGAGCTCGCGATCATCATCCCCGAACCGATCGCGCCGGCGAAGAAGAGGAACGACAGGGCGAAGCTCGCGAAGAACAGCGTGTCCTCGCCCATCGCGTCCGGGTCCAGCGCCTCCGTGGTGAGCGCGGCGCCCTCCGACAGCTCCGCCGGAGTGGTCCCGGCGGCCTCGGCGTTGGCCGCCAGCACCTCCTGCTCGACGGCGGTACCCACCAGGCGGGAGACGGTGCTGTCCGGCTGACCCTCGCCCGCCAGCACCCAGCCGTCGCCGCCCGGGTGCAGCCACACGTCCGCGTCGCCCGCGGACAGCGCGGCGCGCGCCGCGTCGTCGTCGGCCACCTCGAGGAGCTCGAGCTCGGTGCTGCCGCCCTCCGCGTCGGCCAGCTCGGCCGCCGCCGTCGCCGACGCGACCGCCGTGGCGTCGGAACCCGCCACCGCGACCGTGTACGTGTCGACCCGGGTGGACTGCCACGTGAAGAACGCGGCGAGCAGGGCGATCACGGCGAGGGAGACCAGCAGACCGATGACGAACGCCTTGTTCATCACCCGGGTCACGATCTCGCGCTGCGCCACCAGGAGCCAGGCGCCCCGGGAGCCGTCGTCCGGCGGTTCCTGGGCCGGCGCGTTCGAGGAGTTCTGCCTCACGGTGGTCATGCCGTCACCTCACGGTAGATCTGGGCCAGGGAAGGCCGGACGGGGCTGAGCTCGCGGACCTGGCCGCGCTCCAGGGCGGTGGCGAGCAGGCGCTGCGTGGTGGCGTCGTCGGCGAGCTCGACCAGCGCCGTCGGACCGTCGACGTCCACGGCATGCACGCCGGGCACCCCGCGCACCCACCCGGCGTCGGAGTCGAGGACCAGCCGGTGGCGCACCGTGCCCGCCTCCTGCAGCTCGGCGGGCGTGCCGTCGGCGACGACCTCGCCCGTGCGCAGGATGACGAGCCGCTCGCAGAGGCGCTCGACCAGGTCGAGCTGGTGCGAGCTGAACAGCACCGGGACGCCGCGAGCGGTGTGCTCACGCAGCAGGTCGACCATGCCGTCGACGGCCGCCGGGTCCAGGCCGGAGAACGGCTCGTCGAGGATGAGGGCACGCGGCCGGCCCATGAGCGCCGCCGTGATCTGCACGCGCTGCTGGTTGCCCAGGCTGAGCTTCTCGACGTGGTCCTTGGCCCGCTCGGCCAGCCCGAGCCGGTCGAGGTGCTCCATCGCCTCGGTCCGGGCGGCCGCGGCCGGGATGCCGCGCAGCCTCGCCAGGTAGACGAGCTGGTCGATGGCGGGCTGCTTCGGGTAGAGGCCGCGCTCCTCGGGCATGTACCCGAACGTGCGGCGGTCGGCGCGGGTCACGGGTGCCCCGCCGAACCGCACCTCACCCGAGGTGATCGACAGGACGCCCATCATCATGCGCATGGTGGTGGTCTTGCCGGCACCGTTGGAGCCGACGAACCCGGTGAGCATCCCTCCGGGCGCCTGGAAGGAGACCGCGTCGACGGCGCGGCGGTCTCCGAAGGTTCTGGTCAGGTCGTGGACCTCGAGCGTGGTCATGGCACCGACGCTACGGAACCAGGCCCCGGCGCGGATCCGCCGCCAGACGGAATCGCCTGTCTCCCCCGCGAGACGGACCGCCGTCGTGCTGGTGCAGCCATCCAGGCGTGATGCCGGACGTTCCGCTACGTCACCCCGTGCTGGTGGACGTAGACCACCGCCTGCACCCGGTCGCGCAGGTGCAGCTTCGACAGCACGCTGGACACGTGCGTCTTGACGGTGGCCTCGCCGAGGAACAGCTCGGCCGCGATCTCCGCGTTGGACAGCCCTCGTCCCACGTGCACCAGCACCTCGCGCTCGCGGGGTGTCAGGAGCTGCACACCGGGCGCCGACGCCGGTGCACCGGTCGGGTGCGGGACCGCGGCCGGGGAGGATCCGACCGCACCGGCCGGTGAGTCGCCGGACGCCGCCGAGCCCCGGCCCACCATCCTGTCCACCACGCGGCGCGTCACCTGGGGAGACAGGAGCGCCTGGCCCTCGGCCACGGTGCGCACCGCCTCGACGAGGTGCTCGGCGTCGGAGTTCTTCAGGAGGAACCCGGACGCACCCGCGCCGAGGGCGTCGAACACGTAGGCGTCGTCGTCGAACGTGGTCAGGACCAGCACCCGGGACAGGTCCTGCGCCACGATCTCCCGCGTCGCCTCGATCCCGTCCATGACGGGCATCTGCACGTCCATGAGGACGACGTCCGGCCGCAGCCTGCGGGCCGCCTCGACGGCCTGGGCGCCGTCGGCCGCCTCGCCGACCACCTCGAGGTCGTCCTCCACCGACAGGATGAGACGGAACCCCGACCGGACCAGCGCCTGGTCGTCCACCAGCAGGACGGTGGTCATGACTCCTCCAGCGGCAGGGGCAGGCGGACGCGCACACGGTACCCACCCGTGACGCGGGGGCCGATCTCCGCCACCCCGTGGTGCGTCGCGACCCGCTCACGGATGCCCACGAGCCCCAGGCCCGAGCCCGACGACCCGGGCCGGGCGCGGCCGTCGTCGATCACCTCGACCTCGGCGTACCCGCCGCGGAACCGGGCGTCGTCGGCGGCCGGGCGCCGGTCGACCCGCACGGTGACGCTCGCGGCACGCGCCGTGGAGTGCTTGCGGACGTTGGCCAGCGCCTCCTGCGCCGTGCGGAACAGGCTGAGACCCATCGGCCCGGACACCGCCTCCTCCGCACCCGCCGGTTCGGCGACCAGCGCGTAGGTCACCTCGAGCCCGCCGTCCGCGCCGGCCAGCCGCTCGATGTCGGCGATCCCCGGCTCGGGCGAGCGGTCCCCGCCGCCCGCCGTGCCGCCGTCGTCCCCGATGTCGCGCAGCGTGCCGACCAGCCCGCGCATCTGCTCGACGGCGTCGCGCGAGGCCGCTTCGATCGTGCTCAGCGGCACCGCCGCAGAGCCGGGGTCCTTGGCCAGCAGGCGCCGCGCGGCCGCGGCCTGGATGCCGATGACCGACACGTGGTGCGCGACGACGTCGTGCAGCTCGCGCGCGATGCGCAGCCTCTCGGTGACGACGGCGCGGCGGCCGAGCTCCTCGGCCTGCCGCTCGATGGTGGCGGCCTGCTCCGCGAGCTGGGCGCGCCGCCGGGCGGCGTGCCACGTGACCTGGCCGAGGGCGATGGCCCCGAGGAAGTAGGCGATGTTCGTCAGCCAGGTCTGGGCGATCATCGCGTCGAGGGGCGACAGGAACCCCGGCGGGTCGTCGAGCAGGCCCTCGCTCTCGGCGTACTGCTGCATGCCGGTGCTGACCGCCACCTGCCAGAACAGCCAGCCGAACATCGCGGCCAGGCAGACGGCGACCACGATGAGCATCGCGCGGCGGTCACGGGCCCAGGCCACCGCCGTGTAGAGCGTCATGAAGTACACGACCTGCAGCACCTGGCTCAGCGGGACCACCGGCACGGTCAGACCGACCAGCAGGAAGTGCGCGTAGACGACGGCGAGCACCGTCAGGGGGTACCGGCGCCGGACCACGAGCGGCAGGGCGCCCGCCCCCGCCAGCACGTAGAGCAGCCAGGCCGGGCTGTCGTCGGACTGGGCGAGGTAGCCCGCCGAGCGGGTCAGCTCCATGCCGCCGACGGCGAGGACGGTGAGCGCCAGGCCGAGCCACACGTCGCGGCGGTAGGCCGTGGGCGGGTCGGCGGGGACTCTCTCGAAGTCGGCGTCGACGCCGAACCACTCGGCGATCACCTCGGCGGGGTGGGGGCGCGGCATCCCCTCAGCCTAGGGAGTCGGCGGTGCGGCGGGATCCGTCGCACGACGGAGGCGCCGGCCCGCCGGGTGGGTCGGCCGGCCCCGTGCCAGCCTGTGGCCATGACGTCCTTCTGGATCTGCCGGACCTGCGCCGTCGAGCACGCGACACGGCCCGAGGTCTGCGCGATCTGCGCCGACGAGCGCCAGTGGGTCCCGGCGTCGGGCCAGTCCTGGACCACGCTGGACGAGCTCGCCGCCGAGGGCCGGCACATCGAGGTCGAGGAGCTGGAGCCCGACCTGTTCGGGCTGCAGACCACGCCCGGCGTCGGGATCGGGCAGCAGGCCAAGCTCCTGCGCACCCCGGCCGGGTCGCTGCTGTGGGACCCGCTGGGCTTCGTGGACGACGACGGCGCCGCGGCCGTGCGCGACCTCGCCGGCATCGCGGGTGTCGTCGCCGTGGCGGCGAGCCATCCGCACATGTTCGGGGTGCAGGTGGAGTGGAGCCGGCGCCTCGCGGGCGACGCCGGACCGGTCCCGGTCCTGGTCGCCGAGGCCGACGCCGGCTGGGTCGCCCGCCCGGACGACTCGATCGTGCCGTGGTCCGGCGAGCGGGAGGTGCTCCCCGGGGTGACGCTCAGCCAGCCGGGCGGGCACTTCCCGGGTTCCGCCGTCGTCCACTGGGCCGCGGGGGCGGGCGGCCGGGGCGTGCTGCTGTCGGGCGACACGATCTTCGCGAACCCGGACCGCACGGCGAGCTTCCTGCGCAGCTACCCGAACCGCATCCCGCTGTCGGGGGCGGTGGCGCTGCGGGTCGCCGGGCACGTGGCCCGGCGACCCTTCGACCGGATGTACAACAACTTCGACGGCGTGATCCCGGCCGACGCGCGCGCCGTCGTGCTGAGATCAGCACGACGGCACGCGGCATGGGTGCGCGGGGACTTCGACCACCTCACGTGAGGTGTCGCGCGGGGCGCCGCACGGATCAGTGGTCGTGGTCCTCGTCGGCGTGCTCGTCCTCCGCGTGCTCGTCCTCCGCGTGCTCGTCCTCCGCGTGCTCGTCCTCGGCGTGGTCGTCCTCGCCCTCCGCGTGGTCGTGCTCGGGCTCGGGCTCGCCGAGCGCGCCGGCGATCTCGTTCGGCGTGACGCCGAGCTCGCCGGTGGCCCAGACCTCGCCCTCGACAAGGTCCACCGCGTGGATCGCGTCGTTCGCCGGGTCGGTGACGTAGACGGAACCGTCGAGCGTGAGCACGGCCGGGCGCGGCTCCTGCCACTCCATCGGCTCCTCCCACTCGTCCAGCACCGGGATGGACGCGGTGATCTCCGCGGTCTCCGGGTCGATGACCTGCAGGTCGCCGTCGGTGGTGAGCACCAGCGCCTCGCCGTCGTCGCCGCGGGCGAGCGACCGGAACGTGTACGAGGCCGGCAGCTCGACGAGCTCCAGGCTCGCGTCGCGGGTGTCGATCAGGCTGACGGTCGTGGGGCGCTCGAGCTCGGCGTCCGGGTCGGTCTTGTAGTCGCCGAGCATGATCGGCGACGCCTCGGTGCCGGCCTGGTTGCCGATGCGGGAGTAGTCGTCCGGCGTCTCGACCTTCGTGACCGTGCCGTCGGCGTAGATCAGCGCGCCGTCCTCGCACCCGACGACGACGGCCTCGCCCTCGGCCACGGCCTCCCCGTGCACCCCGGGGCAGTCGTCGCTGGCGACGATCTCCTCGCCGTCTGCGTCGAGGACGCGGACGGTGGAACGCTCGTCCTCGTTGCCGTCGGTGACCAGCAGCGAGCCGTCGCTCAGCGGGACGGCCACGCCGTGGTGGGCCTCGGGGAGCTGGACGTCCTCGACACCCTCCTGATGGGCGATCTCGGCGGACTCGACGAGCTGCACCAGGCCGGTGCCGTCGTCGAAGAGGGCGGTGACGCCGTCGTGCACCACGGCGTGGCCGGGCTGCTGCGCCGCGTAGGTCACGTCCGTGAGGTCCGGCGTGGCGGTGAAGTAGTGGAAGTGCTCGCCGTGCCCCTCGCCCCAGGTGCCGGTGTCGAGCACCTGGAACCCTCCGGTGGTCGAGACGAGCACGTGCCGGCCGTCACCGGCGGCGTTGAGCCGGTTGAAGCCGGCCAGCTCGAGGTCGGCGAGCTCCTCGAACGACTGGGCGTCGAGCACCTTGATGCCGCCGTCGTAGGTGACGGCGAGGCGCGGGCTGCGGCCCTGGACCTCGGTGGGCGCCGCGGGGGCCGACTCGTCGGCGGTGCTGCCCGCGGACCCGGCGGATGCCGGGTCCTCGGACTCGGTGGCGCAGGCCGCGACGAGCGCGAGCGGCAGGGCCAGGGCGAGCGCCGTGGCGGCGCGGGAACGGGAGCTCATGGGTGGTGACTTTCCATCTCAGCGACAGGGGACCAGGATGCGAACGAGAATCATTCGCATCATGCTCCGCCGAGTCAACCACGCATGAGAACGGTTATCAAGACGGGCCTCGTCCGGCTCAGCCGAGCGCGCGCTGGCGGCGCCCGGCGGCCAGACTGACGATGAGCGCCACGAAGACCACCAGGTACACCTGCCCGATGATCGCCTCGCTGGTCGCGAGCAGCCGCCCGAGCGGCGTCACCGCCGCCAGGTCCCCGTAGCCCAGCGTCGTGATCGTGGTGAGGCTGAAGTACATGAACGACGTCGTGGACTGCTCCGTGCCGAAGAAGTGTCCCTGCGTGACGTTGTCGACCGTGAGGAACGCGTAGTAGTAGGCCAGCGCGATCAGCAGGTAGGCCGACACCGCCCCCAGCAGCGTCGCCAGCGTCACGACGCGGTGCTGCACCAGCCGCCGCGCCACCACCACCGGGGCGCACGCCGCGATGAGCAGGAGCAGCGGTGGCGCCGACGTCACCTCGTCGGGCGTCTCGAGGACGAGGACCACCACCAGGGACAGCACGATCAGCGCGCCCACCAGCACGTAGCCCCAGCGGCGCCACCGCGCCCGCAGCCCGGACGCCCGCAGGGCGAGCGCGAGCGTCGCCCCCACCGTGAGGGTGGTCCCCAGCCCGGCCACCTGTGCGCCGACAGCCGCCGGCCCGGCGTGGATGTCGACCAGCGACAGCAGCGCCACCGTCAGGGCCGCCAGGACGAGCAGCAGCCCGAACCGGTCGACCCACCGCGAGCGCGGGTCGATGAACAGGTCGCCCTCCTCCGGCGGCTGCTGCCGGCGGGCGAAGAAGCCCCGCGGACCGTCCAGGTGCGGATCGACGCCAGCGTGCGGGTCAGCGTCGGTCCGCGGATGGGCGTCCGGGTCGCCGCCCGCGTCGGGGCTGGTCACGGGCGGTCCTGCACGGCGTCCTCCAGGGATGGGTTCGTCCCCATCGTGGACGAGCCGGGCGCGGTGCGCGCGTCGAGGCCCGGGTCCGGGTCCGGGCCGGGCACCGTCACCGCCGCGATCGCCGTCGTGATCGGGATCGCCAGCACCAGCCCGATCGACCCGACGAGCGTGCGGACCACCTCCTCGGCGATCTCGCCCGAGGTGATGGTCATCAGCGGTGTCTGGTCCAGCAGCCAGACCGTGAGCAGCAGCGGCAGCGCCGCGCCGACGTACGCGAACGCGATCGTGTACACCGTCGAGGCGATGTGGTCCCGGCCGATCCGCATCGCCCGCGCGAACAGCACCCGTCGCGGGGCCGTCGGGGCGAGCGAGCGCAGCTCCCACACCGCGGACGCCTGGGTGATCGTCACGTCGTTGAGCACGCCCATGCCGGCGAGGACGAGGCCGCACAGGGCGATGCCCCGCAGGTCCACCGACGGCGCGATGATGGTCAGGTTCTGCGCCAGCTCGTCCGACGCCCCGGTGATGTGCGCGGCACCCGTCGCCCACGTGCCGATGCCCGCCGTCAGCGCCAGCCCGGCCAGGGTGCCCAGCAGCGCCACGGTGGTCCGCGCCGTCAGGCCGTGCGCCAGGTAGAGGACGGCCAGCATCACCGCCGACGACGTCACGAGGGCCACGCCCATCGCGCTCTCCCCCGCCAGCAGCGCCGGGAACGTGAAGCCGACGAACACGGCGAACGCCACCGCCAGCCCCGCGATCGCCGCCAGCCCGCGCCACCGCGCCACCAGCAGCACCACCAGCGCGTAGACCGCCGCGAGGACGCCGAAGGGGACGTCACGCTGGTGGTCCATGAACACGTACGGCGTCACCGTGTCCGCGAAGTCGCCGATGTACAGCGCCGTCACGCGTTCGCCGGGCTCCAGCTCGAACCGCGGGTCGGCCTGCATGCCGGACGTGCCGCCGTCGGGCAACCGGATCGCCACGTCCCCGGCCGTGGCGTCCTCCATGGTGGGCCAGGACTCGTCCGCCGTCTCCTCGAGCGGCCCGACGACGGTGACCACCACGAGCTCGCTGCCCTCGACGACGACGGGGATGCGTTCGGGGACGTCGGCCGGGGACGGCCACAGGGTCCACAGCCCGAACGCGGTGGCGACCAGGGCGGGCAGCACCAGCAGCGCCAGCACCAGTCGGGTGCGCCACGGGGCCGGCGGGACGGGCCCGCCGTGGGAGTGCGCATGGCCTCCGGGCGGCAGGCCGTCGTCCGGCGAGCCGTCCCGCGGAGCGGCGGCGTGGCGTGCCCGGCGGGGCTCCAGCTCGGTCGTCACGCGGTCATGCTGCCACGCGGCCCGGGACCCGTCGGGAGCCCGCGCCGTAGACTCCCGTGGTGACCGACGCCGCCGTCCCCGCGCCCTCCACCGCCGCGATCGTCGGCGTCGGAGCCGCCGTGGTGGGCGGACTCTGTGCGGCACTCCAGACCCGCGTCAACGGCTCCCTCGCCGAGCACGTCGGCAGCGGCTTCGGCGCGGCGGTCGTCTCGTTCGGGTCCGGGTTGCTGTGGCTGCTGCTCGCCCTGGCCTGCTGGCCCGCCGCGCGCGGCGCCGTCGGACGCGTCCTGTCGGGCCTGCGTACCCGGCGCCTGCGGTGGTGGGAGGTGCTGGGCGGGACCGCCGGCGGCTTCTACGTCGCAGCCCAGGGCCTGACCGCCGCGACGCTCGGCGTGGCCCTGTTCATGGTGGCGGTCGTGGCGGGGCAGTCGACCAGCTCGCTGCTGGTCGACCGGTTCGGGCTCGCCCCGGGCGGCGTGCGGCTGATCACGCTCGGACGGGCGCTGGGACCGCTCCTGACCGTCGTCGCGGTAGGGATCGCCGTCTCGGGCTCGGTGGGGACGGTGCCGTCCGTCGGCCTCGCCGTCATCCCGTTCCTGGCCGGGGCGTTCCAGTCGTGGCAGCAGGCGATGAACGGGCGCGTACGCGGGGTGGCCGCCGCGCCCGGCGACCGGTTCGCCGGGGTGGCTGCGGCCACCTTCGGCAACTTCGTGGTCGGGACGGCGGCGCTGGCGGTGGCGTTCGGCGTGTCCGTGCTGGCCGTCGGGCCACCCACCGGCACGCTGCCCACGCAGTGGCCGCTCGACCTGGTGCTCTACTCGGGCGGGCTGCTCGGGATCGTGTTCATCGCCATCCAGGCCGCCGTGGTCCACCGGATCGGGGTGCTGCTGCTGGCGCTGGGGATGATCGCCGGGCAGATCGTCGGGGCGCTGCTGCTCGACGTCGTCGTCCCCGGCGTGGCGGCGCCCGGCCCCGCCATGTTCGCGGGGGCCGCGCTGACCCTCGTGGCGGTGACGGTGCCCGTCGTCGAGGCGCGGCTGCTCCGCCGACGGCGGCGCTGAACCCCGAAAACCGAGGCTGACCAGCGCAGACCCGGGGCCGTCGGGCTCGACGTGCGAGCACACCCGCATCCGGGTCACGGTGGGGTCACCGACACGAAGGAGGATCCATGGAAAGCGTCACCAAGTCCATCGACGTCGACGTCCCCGTGAGCACCGCCTACAACCAGTGGACGCAGTTCGAGGACTTCCCGCACTTCATGGAGGGTGTGGAGGAGATCCGTCAGCTCACCGACACGACCACGCACTGGAAGACGAAGGTGGGTGGCACGGAGCACGAGTTCGACGCCCGGATCACCGAGCAGCACCCCGACGAGCGTGTCGCCTGGAGCAGCACCACCGGCCCCGACCATGCGGGAGTCGTGACGTTCCACCGGCTGAGCGACGCCCAGACGCGGGTCACCGTCCAGATGGACTGGGACCCGGAGGGTGCCAAGGAGAAGGTCGGCGCCGCCCTCAACTTCGACGACCGCCGTGTCGAGGGCGACCTGAAGAAGTTCAAGTCGTTCATCGAGTCGCGCGGCGCCGAGACCGGCGCCTGGCGCGGCGACGTGAGCTGACGTCCGCGACGTGAGCTGACGTCCCCGATGTCGTCCGGCGCGCACCGACGGCCGGTCACCCTGCTCCCCTCCGTGGGAGCGACGGGTGGCCGGCCGTCGTCGTGCGCCGAGCCGTCAGCCGTGGCCGCAGGCTGTCAGCCGTGGCCGTGGGCCGTCAGCCGTGGAAGCGGACCTGCTGCTGCGGGTTGAGCTCCCTGTAGGTGTTCGGCTTCTGCTTGCCGACGCCGGCCGCGTCGTCGATCGCCAGCACGTCGAAGCCCTGCTGGATGTCGTTCGAGTAGACGTACCCGTTGTAGTAGTACGCCGACCACGAGCCGCCCACGATCAGCCGCTCGGTGGAGAGCGGGCCGCGGTCGAACCACGCCAGCTCGGTCGGGTTCGCCGAGTCGGTGAAGTCGAACACGGAGATGCCGCCCTGGTACCAGGCCTGGACCATGATGTCCTTGCCCTTGACGGGGATGAGCGACCCGTTGTGGGCCACGCAGTTCTCGGTGTTCGTGTTGGTCCGCGGGATCTTGTAGTAGCTGCGGAACTCGAGCTCGCCGTCGGCGATGTCGTAGATGCCGTTCGCGCCCCGCGTCTCGCCGACGTCCGGGTTGCAGGTGGCCGCGCCACCGCCGCCCAGCTCGTCGGTGAAGACGACCTTGGTCCCGTCGTTGTTGAACGTGGCCGAGTGCCAGAACGCGAAGTTCTCGGTGTCGCGCACGTTCGAGATCACCTCGGGGTTCTCCCGGTCGGAGATGTCCATGAGGATGCCGTCACCCATGCAGGCGCCGGCCGCGAGGTCGAGCTTCACGTAGGTGGTGATGTCGTGGCAGCCGGAGGTGTTGGTGTAGCCGCCCTCGGGGAAGAGGACCGGCTCCGACACGACGGCCGCGTCCGCCGGGGCCTTGGTCGGGATCTTCACCACGGAGATCTTGTCGTGCGGCGGCTGGCACCCGGAGAGCAGCGCGTTCGGCGAGTACGACGAGACGTAGACGTAGAGCGTCTTGCCGTTCTTCGTCGGCGCGAGGGAGTGGGTGTGCGAGCCGCACTTGGTCTCGACGGCGGAGACGTACTGCGGGTCGGTCGGGTCGGAGATGTCGAAGATCTTCAGACCCTCCCAGTAGTCGACGCCGACGGGGTAGATCGACGAGCTCGAGCAGGAGTCGTCCGTGCGCCAGGAGTCGGTGGACAGCACGAGGATGTCGCCGTAGACGGAGACGTCGTTCTGGGATCCGGGGCACACGACCTGCGCGGCCTGCTCCGGGCTCTCCGGGTCGCTGATGTCGTACACCGTGAAGCCGTCGTAGTTCCCGGCGAACGCGTAGTCCCCCTGGAACGCCAGGTCGGAGCTGTAGGAGCCCTCGGACGCGAAGGCACCGTTCTTCGGGATGTTGGCGAGCAGCTCCATGTTGAGCGAGTCCGTGGTGCCCGGGTCGGTGAGGGAGGCCGGGGCGCTGGAGTCGTCCAGAGCGGCGATGCTCTGGGCGGGCAGCTCCGACCCGTCGCTCGGTTCGGCCGAGCCCGGTGCCGCGACGGCGAACGAGCCGAGCGCCAGGAGTCCGGTCATCGCCCCGGCCCCCAGCGCTCGGCGTCGCTGCATCGTTGTCAGTTGACGCACTGGCGTCACACCTCCTTGGTAGTGTCACCCCACTCTGGCCTGATGTGACGTGAGTCACCAGGCGAAGCGCCGAGAATTAACGGGATGGTGACAGTGGACCTCCAGCCTCCGCCCAGGCTCGTCCAGCGTGCCCGACGACGGCGCCCGCCACGGGTCGCCGCCGCGGCCGTCACGCTCCTGCTCGCCGCGCCCGTCGCCGCGTGCACCGCCGACGACCCCGCCGACGACGCCGTCCCGCCGTCGAGCGTCGTCGTCCAGCCGGGCCGTCCCGGCGAGGGCAACACCACCGTCCAGCCCGAGGACTACGAGGCGCGCGACCGCAGCCCGGAGTGGAACCAGGCCGACGCCGACTTCGTGACCGGGATGATCCTGCACCACCGCCAGGCCCTCGACATGTCCGAGCTGGCGCCCGACCGCGCGCAGGACCCGGCCGTCCGCTCGCTGGCCAGCCGGATCTACGACACCCAGGGCGCCGAGATCCATGGGATGGCGGCCTGGCTGCAGGAACGCGACCTGCCCGTCCCCGTCGAGGTCGAGGAGGGGGACGGATCCGGCCCTCGGCAGCCCGACGCCGGCCACGACCACGAGGGCATGCCCGGCATGCTCAGCGAGGCCCAGCTGGCCGAGCTGGAGCAGGCGTCCGGTGCGGAGTTCGACGAGCTCTACCTCGCCGGCATGATCCAGCACCACGAGGGTGCCATCACGATGTCGACCACGGTGATGACCGAGGGCGTCGACGAGCGCGCCCACGAGCTCGCGAACGACATCGGCGCCGGTCAGCTCGCCGAGATCGGCCGTATGCAGGAGCTCCTCGACGGGCTGTGAGGCCGGACGGTCCGGGCTCGCCGATGCGCCCCGCCTCCTGACCCGCTGCCCGCACGCACGAGCGTCAGGGAGCGGTGACGAAGACGTCCAGCAGCTCGGGGTGGTGGCCGTGCACCAGCACCCCGAAGACGACCGCGTCGAAGAGCAGGTGCACGGCCACCACGTAGGAGAGCGACTTGTACCGCGCGAAGATCCAGCCCTGCACCAGCGCGAACGGGATCGTCAGGACCGGCCCCCACTCGCGGTAGCCGAGCTCCCACAGGAACGACACGAACACCATCGCCTGCAGCACGTTGGCGGCCTGCACCGGGAAGTGCCGGCACAGCAGGGCGAACACGACGCAGATGAAGAACAGCTCGTCCCAGAGCCCGACGGCGTTCACGCCGACGAACAGCCGCGCGATGTCGGTGTCGCCCTCCAGCGACGGCCAGTTGAGGTACGCCCCGGACCCGAGGAAGTACGGCGGCAGGATCAGGTAGCCGATGACCACCACGGCCGCGAGGTAGATCCACTGCCCCCGCGTCCACCGCCGTCCCGTGGCGACGGGGAAGCGCACCGCACCCGCGCCGTCGTCGTCCCGCAGGACGAACCGGGACAGCGCCCACGGCACCAGCACGGCCAACGAGAGCGCGACGGTGAACCGCGTCATCCCGGCGTTCGAGAGGTCCGCCGCGAGAGGGATGGCCGACACGATCGCCATGCCCGCCGCGATGAGCGCGAGGTGCTTGCCCAGCGCCCGGTCCACCAGCAGCCCGAGCAGGACGCCGGCCACGAGGGGCACGTAGCCCAGCGGACGGACGTGCACGGCGAACAGGAGGATGGCGGAACCGCAGACGAGCACGGCGGCGGCGTAGCGGGCGACCATGAGCGCACCCTACCGACGGGAGCGGGCGGCCAGCGGGAGGACGCCGTCAGGTTCGTCAGGCCGCCGGGCCGGTCGCCGGGATGTCACGCCCGCACGGCGGCGACGACGCCGAGCACGAGCCCCCAGAAGACGAGACCGACACCGACGGCGATGAGCATCCCGTGCGCGCCCGTCGAGCCGCGCCGCGCCGTCCACACCGACCTTGCGGCCAGCGCGACGCCGAGCACGACCAGGACAGCCCCCCACCACAACATGCGCCCTATGGTGCGCGATTCTGGTTGCCCGTGCATCCTGAGGTCTTTGCCCGGATTGCCCGGATGCCTGCTGGGCCGCGTCACACGCCCGTCACACGCCCGAATGTTGCCTGCATCACAGAAGGGCTATCTTGCGAGGGACCTCCGGCGACGGAAAGGCCACGACGAGGTGGCCCCCGGGTCGGGAGTCTCGTTACGGACCGAGACGAAGGGTGCGCTCACATGCGCTTACGGAAGCACCAGTCCAGAACCCGGCTCGCCGCCATCACCTCCGGCGCCGCGCTGGTCATCACCTCCCTCACCGCCACGGGGGCCGGCGCCGCGCCGGCGGACCCGGACGACCTGAGCCTCACCGAGTCGCAACCGACCGCGACGTCGCGGGAGGACGGCCCCAAGGCGCCGACCAGCGCGCTCGTCGAGACACCGAAGAAGCTGCTCTCGCTGAGCTCGAGCAAGAAGATCCCCGTCCTGGTCAAGTACGACTACGACGCCGTGGCCTCCTACGACGGCTCCATCCCGGAGTACGACGCCACCAGCCCGGCCGTGACCGGCGAGCCGCTGACCGAGGACGCGCCCGCGGAGAAGCGCTACCGCGGGTACGTCAAGAAGCAG
The DNA here is from genome assembly GCF_003003075.1 of Isoptericola halotolerans. Taxonomy (GTDB): domain Bacteria; phylum Actinomycetota; class Actinomycetes; order Actinomycetales; family Cellulomonadaceae; genus Isoptericola; species Isoptericola halotolerans_A. The sequence continues at coordinate 113,342 of NZ_PVTX01000002.1, forward strand.
GAGCGCTCGATCACCGCCGACGTCACCGACGCCGTCCCCGCCACCGAGGTCGTGGACACCTTCGACGTCGTCTACGGCGGCATCGCGGCACTCGTGCCCGGCGACGAGATCCCCGCTCTGCTCGACGTGCCCGGCGTCGTCGCCGTGCAGGAGAACACCCTCGAGAAGCCGTTGACCGACTCCAGCACCGACTTCATCGACGCGCCCGCGGCCTACTCCGAGCTGGGCACCACCTCCGAGGCCGGCGACGGCCTCGTGCTCGGCAACATCGACACCGGGCTGTGGCCGGAGCACCCGTCGTTCGCCGACGACGGCAACCTCAGCCCGTACGACGGCCCGCCGGTGGCCTGCAACTACGGCGACAACCCGCTGACCGCCGCGGTCGACCCGTTCGAGTGCAACGACAAGCTCATCGGCGGGTACTCGTTCACCGAGCTGTACGACCTGCTCGACCCGGAGGGGTACCTGTACGAGGGCACCGCCCGGGACGCCGAGGGCCACGGCTCGCACACCTCCGGCACCACGGCGGGCAACGTCGTCGAGGACGTCCAGACCATCGGGCCCGAGCTCGAGCGGATCCAGGGCGTCGCCCCCGGCGCGAAGATCATCGAGTACAAGGCGCTCGGCCCGGGCGGCGGCTACACCTCCGACCTGGTGGCCGCGGTGCAGCAGGCGATCGTCGACGACGTCGACGCGATCAACTACTCGATCTCCGGCGGCAGCACCGTCACCGACCCGATCGAGATCGCGTTCCTCAACGCCTACGACGCCGGGATCTTCGTCGCGGCGTCCGCGGGCAACGACGGACCGGGGGCGGCGACGTCGAACCACGTCAGCCCGTGGGTCACCACGGTCGCCGCCTCCACGCAGACGCGCGAGTTCAGCTCGACGCTCACGCTGACCGCGGACGACGGTTCCACGTTCACCGCCGACGGGGCCTCCATCGTGGAGGGGGTCGAGGAGCCGCTGCCGGTCGTGCACGCCTCCGAGCCGCCCTACTCCGACCCGATGTGCCTCGAGCCGGCACCCGAGGGCACCTTCGAGGGCATGATCGTGCTCTGCGAGCGCGGTCAGAACGCCCGCGTGCTCAAGGGCTACAACGTGCTGGAGGGCGACGCCGCCGGCATGGTCCTCTACAACCCCACGCTCGCCGACGTGGCCACCGACAACCACTACCTGCCGGCGCTGCACCTCGCGGACGGCACCGAGATGATGGCGTGGTTCGGTGAGCACTCCGGCGTGACGGGGACGTTCACGGACGGCGCGCCGTCCGAGGGACAGGGCGACGTCATCGCGGCGTTCTCCTCCCGCGGCCCGGCCGGCCCGTTCATCAAGCCGGACATCACCGCGCCCGGCGTGCAGATCCTCGCGGCCATGACGCCGACGCCGGAGGTTCCGGAGAGCGGCCCGTCCGATCAGTACTACCAGGCGATCAACGGCACCTCGATGTCGTCGCCGCACGTCGCCGGCGTGGGTCTGCTGCTCCAGGCGGCGAACCCGGACTGGACGCCCGGTCAGATCAAGTCCGCCATCATGACGCAGTCGACCACCGACGTCGTCAAGGAGGACCTGACCACCCCGGCCGACCCGTTCGACATGGGTGCGGGGCGCGTCGACGTCGGCGAGGCGCTGACACCGCCGTTCACGATCAGCGACACCACGGAGAACTTCGCGGCGCTGACCACGGACCCGGTGCACGCCGTGGACCTCAACATCCCGTCGATCAACGCACCGACCCTGCCCGGTCGGCTGACCACCACCCGCACGCTCGAGAACACCTCGGGCCGCACGCTCGTGGTGCGCCCGACGGCGGACACGCCCCGTGGCACGAAGATCTCGTTCAGCCCGCGGATCGCGACCGTGCGACCGGGCAAGAGCGTGGAGTTCGACATCACCATCACGGACACCTCGGCCAGCGGCGAGCAGAAGTTCGCCGAGATCACGTTCCGCACCCAGCGGGGCGACGGCCACATCCCGGTGGCGTTCGTGCCCACCCAGGGCAACGTGGCGCTGACGCAGTCCTGCGAGGAGGAGTCGATCCACTTCAAGGACGACGTGACCTGCACGGTGACGGCGACCAACGAGTCGTTCAACGAGCAGTCGGTGTCGGCGACCACCACCGGTGAGCGGGCGCTGCGGGGCAAGCACACGGAGACGGCGACCCTCGCGGCCGCCGAGCTCGGCGTGCCGAGCGTCGACACGCTCGACGCCTCCGGGTTCCTCGACCTCGAGAGCTTCGGCATCTCGCCGGAGGCCTTCGGGGACGAGACGCTGACGACCTACGACGTACCGGCCTACGAGTACAACGGCCGCACGTATACGTCGCTCGGCGTCGACTCCAACGGCTACCTCGTGGCCGGCGGCGGGACGTCGGAGGACAACAACTGCTGCGACCTGCCGGGCGGCGCCTCGTCGGCCCGCCCCAACTCGGTGCTCGCGCCGTTCTGGACGGACCTCAACAGCGAGGCCGGCGACGGCACCGCGGCCGAGGGCGTCCGGATCGGCAGCCTGAGCGACGGGGTGAACAGCTGGCTCGTGGTCCAGTGGGACATGTACGTCTGGGGCACCCAGGACGCGCGGTCGTTCCAGGTGTGGATCGGCACCAACGGTGAGCAGGACATCACGTTCGACTACGCCGAGCCGATGGCTTCCCCGGGGATGGACTTCCTCGTCGGGGCGGAGAACGCCGCCGGTGCGGGCGACATGGTGGCGGAGCTGCCGGACGGCAACACCCAGGTGGTCACCTCGACCGACCCGACCCCCGGAGGCAGCCTCACGTACGACGTGACGCTCGAGGCCAAGCGGCCGGGCAAGGGCGTGGTGCACACCGAGCTCGTGGCGGACGAGGTGCCCGGCACCACGATCGTCGAGACGCCGGTGAAGGTCACGGTGTTCAGGCACCGCGACTGACCGACCGGAAGAGAGTGCGGCGGCCCCGTCGCCCGGGTACATCCCGGGTCGGCGGGGCCGCCGTCGTCTGACCGCGCAGCTTCACCGCTTCGTTCGGCAGTTTCAGCTCCGTTCGGCAGTTCGAACGACCGAACGGAGCGCGAACTGCCGAACGGAGCACGCGACAGCGGCGGTATCTCCGTGACGCCGACGACGACGCCGATCTAGCGTGCCGACATGACCGTTCAGCTGCTCGACGTCCCCGGCCTCGCGCCGACCGCCCCGTACGCCTACGCCGCGACGGCCGCCGCCGGCCACAGGCCCGTCCAGCTCGCCGGCGCCTGCCCGCTCGACGCCGACGGGCGGACGGTCGCCCCGGGCGACGTCGCCGCCCAGACCGCCCGCTGCCTCGACAACCTCGTCACCGCGCTGGACGCTGCCGGAGCCGCCCTCACCGACGTGCTCGGCACCCGCGTGCTCGTCGCCACCACCGACCGGCGCGACCTCCACACCGCCTGGGACGTGGTCGAGGCCCGGTTCGCCGAGCACGCCGTGCCGAGCACCCTGCTCGGGGTCACCGTGCTCGGGTACCCGGACCAGCTCGTCGAGATCGAGGCCTGGGCCGCCGTGCCCTGAGGCACCTCAGGCCGCCTGAGTCGTCGTGCGGTTCGCGTCTGAGGTACCCCCGCCGTGCAGGACTGGGCGACCGGCCGATCCGCCGGGCCCCACCTCAGCACGAGTGTGGAGTCATGCCGGAACGACCGGCGCACGGCGAGGGGAACATCATGAACCTGCAGGGACCTGCCTTCGAGGCAGAGCTGGCCTACCGACGCGAGCGTGCGGCGCAGTCGTTCGGCGCGCCGTCCTTCTGGGCCCGGTGGCGCGCTCGTCGCGCCGCCAGGGTTCAGGCCCGGTCGCGGCGCCCGGAGCTGGCAGCGCGAGCGCGTGAGGCCGTCGACCGCCTGGCCGACACGATCGACACCGTGGCGGACCGCACCGACCGCGCCGCCTGGGACGCCCGCATGGCTCGCCGGGTCGCGGAGATCGAGGCCGGCCTCGCCGCGCTCCGTCCCACGACCGACCGCACCCACCGCGCGGCGTGAGCCCGGGCCCGACGACGACGGCGGACCGGGCTGCGGTCCCGGCCGAATTACCCTCGGCCGTTGTCGGTAGCGGGTGGGACGATGCGAGGGTGCGCCGGTCGTCTCAGATCCCTCTCATCGCTCGAGAGCACCAGGTCGCCGGGTTCCGTCGGTCCTTCGACCGCGCGGCCGCCGGTGAACCGGGAGTGCTCCTCGTGGGTGGCGACGCGGGCGTGGGCAAGACACGACTGGTGACCCACCTCGCCACGCAGGCAGCGCAGACCGGTGGACGCGTCGTCGTCGCCCACTGCGTCGACCTCGGCGAGATCGGCATCCCGTACCTGCCGTTCACCGAGGCGCTGGGCCACCTCCAGCGGCCCACCGGGACGGACGACGACGTGGCCTCCTGCGTGGCCGAGCTGATCGCCGAGCGTCCCGCGCTCGCCCGGCTCCTCGACCCGGCCGGTCCCCGGACCGCCCAGGACGACCAGCACGCGGAACGTCTGCCGCTGCTCGACGGGCTCGCGAGCGCCCTCGCGGCTGCCGGTGGGCCCGGTGCACCGCTCGTGCTGGTGGTCGAGGACCTGCACTGGGCCGACCCGTCGACCCGCGACGTGCTGCGTTTTCTCGTGACCCGGCTGCGCGCCGAGCACCTGCTGCTCGTGCTCACCTACCGCAGCGACGACGTCGACCGCCGCCACCCCCTGCGGCCGCTGCTGGCCGAGCTGCACCGGTCCGAACGGGTGGACCACGTCGAGCTCGATCCCTTCACGGCCGGCGAGCTGCGCGAGTTCACCACCGCCCTCAACGACGGCCCGCTGCCCGAGGCCGACTTCACGGAGGTGCTGCGACGCTCGGAGGGCAACGCGTTCTTCGCGGAGGAGCTGGTCGCCGCCGGCCTCGCCTCCGGGACGCTGCCGTGGTCGCTCGCCGACGTCCTGCACGCCCGCATGCAGCACCTCGACCCGGGGGTGCAGCAGCTCGTGCGGCTCGCCTCGGTCGCCGGTCGCCAGGTGCGCGAGGACCTGCTGCGCGCTGCGGCCGAGCGCACACCCGGGCTCGACGCCGCCACCACCGCGACGGCCCTGCGCGACGCCGTCACCCACCAGGTCCTCGCCGTCGAGGGCGCCCACCTGGCGTTCCGGCACGCCCTGCTCGCCGAGGCCCTCTACCTCGACCTGCTGCCCGGCGAGCGCACCGCCATGCACCTGTCCTACCTCGCGGCGCTGCTCGACTCCCCGGACCTCGGCTCGGCCGCGGAGCGCGCGCACCACGCCCAGCAGGGCCACGACCTGCCGACGGCGCTCGCCGCGTCCTACGACGCCGCCGTCCGCGCCCGGGACCTGCTCGCACCGACGGAGGAGCTCCGGCACCTCGAGCAGGTGCTCTCGCTCTGGGACTCCGTGCCCGACGCCGTCGCACGTGTCGGTGTCGACCGGGTCGAGGTCGCGCTCGACGCGGCGGCGGCCGCCTCGCGCAACGGTCAGCCCCAGCGCGCCGTCCAGCTCACGCGCCGCACGGTCGAGTCGCTCGACGCCGACCGGCGACGCCAGGCGAGCCTGCGGCACGTGCTGGCCCGCTACCTCCTGGACGTCGAGGAGGACATGACCGAGGCGACCCGCCAGACCGACCTCGCGCTCGCGGCCCTCCCGGCGGAGCCGACGGAGGACCTCGCCGCCACCCTCGCCGTCCGCGGCCGGATCGAGATGAACCGCGACGCCGACGACGCGGCCCGTGACTTCCTGGAACGGGCGGTCGACGTGGCCCACCGGGCACGCGCTCCCCAGGCGGAGGCCGACGCGCTCGCCTCCCTCGCCGTGATCGAGGTGGGCGACCCGGAGACGGCGGCCCGGCTCATCGAGTCGGCGATGCACCGCGCGATCGACGCCGGCAGCCTCGCCGCCGAGATGCGCTGCCGGTACAACCTCGCCACGACCTGGTACTACGCGGGCCGCCTGGACGACGCGCAGGAGCTGCTGCACCAGGGCCTGGCGCGGGCGGAGGAGACGGGCACGACCCGCAGCTCCACCGGCATCTCGATGCGCATGATCGCCGAGCTGCTGCGCTACGTGCGCGGCGACCTCACCGAGGCCCCGCGGCGCGACGGCGTCCCCGCGCTGGAGGCCATGGTCCTGGAGAGCGCGGGCCTGTACGCCGCGGTCGCCCGCGGTGACGAGCGGGTCCTGGAGCGGACCGCGGCCCTGCAGAAGGACTGGGACGTCGACGGGTTCGTCGCCCTGATCTCCGGCGGCTGCCGCATCGACGCCCTGACGTACGCCGGCCGGTACGACGAGGCGGTCGACCTCGCCGAGGCCGTCGTCGCGCACCTCGGCGCCGTGTGGAGCACCTACTTCCTCGGGCGTATCTGGATCTCCGCGCTCGCCCTGGCCGCCCTGGCCGACGCCGCGGAGGAGGCCGCCGTCGGCCCCGCCGATGCACAGCAGGCGGAGCGCCGGGAGGCCGGCGACGCGCTGCTCGCCGTGGCCCGCGAGACCGCTGAGCGGGGGCGCCCGCGCGGCGGCGTGCTCGGGCCCGAGGGCCGCGCGTGGCTCCGGCGCGCCGAGGCCGAGCACGCACGGCTCGCCGCCGCCACCGACGGGACGCCCGCCGATCCCGCCCTCTGGGAGGCCGCGGTGCGCGAGTTCTCGTACGGCTACCGGTACGAGACCGCGCGGTCGCGGTTCCGCTGGGCGCAGGCGTTGCGAGCCGTCGGAGACCGGTCGGCTGCCGAGCTGGAGGCCGCCGAGGCCCTGCACGAGGCGCAGGAGATGGGTGCCCGGCCCCTGACCGACACCGTGCTCGCCTGGACCCGGCGCGCCCGCCTCGCCGTCCCGGGCGCGCGCCGGGAGTCCTCGACGCTCACGGAGCGGGAGGAGCAGGTCCTCACCCTCGTGGCCCAGGGCCTGTCGAACCGGCAGATCGGCGAACAGCTCTACATCTCGACCAAGACGGTCAGCGTCCACGTGTCCAACGTCCTCGCCAAGCTCGGGGTCTCGGGCCGGGCGGAGGCCGTCGCCGTGGCCACCCGCCGCGGCCTGCTGGCCGTCTGACCCCTCGATCCCCGACACGGCGAAGGAGCCCTGCGTGAACACGCTGCCCGACACGAAGCAGATGCTGCTGCACTACCTGCACGAGGTCCGCGAGTCGCTCCTGTGGAAGACGGCGGGCCTCTCGGAACGGGAGCTGCGGATGCCGCGCACGCCCACCGGGACCAACCTGCTGGGCCTGGTCAAGCACGCCGCCAGCATCGAGTCCGGCTACTTCGGCGAGGTCTTCGGACGGCCCTGGCCGACGCCGCACGAGGTGCCCTCGGACGCCCTGCTCGAGGACGACCCGAACGCGGACTTCTACGCGACGGCCGACGAGTCCGCCGAGCAGATCCTCGACCTGTACCGTCGCGTCGCGGAGTTCGCGGACGCCACCATCACCGAGCTGCCCCTGGACGCGCCGGGCCGCGTGCCGTGGTGGGGCGAGCGGGGTGACGTCACGCTGGAGCGGATCGTCGTGCATGTCATCTACGACCTGAGCCGGCACGCCGGGCACGCCGACATCCTGCGCGAGGGCATCGACGGCGCCGTCGGCCTGATCCCGCGCGCCACCAACATCCCCGACATCGACCAGGACGCGTACGTGACGAAGGTCCGGTCGATCGCCGAGCAGTTCCCGGGCTGACCCGCGGGACAATGGTCCGGTGCAGTGCCCCCACTACGACGCCGGCCGGTGCCGTTCGTGCACCCTGATCCAGCTCGACCGCCCCACACAGGTGGCCGGCAAGGAAGCGCACGTCCGTGAGCTGCTCGCGGTGTACGACGACGTCACGTGGCTCCCGGCCGTCACCGGGGCCGAGAGCGGCTTCCGCAACAAGGCCAAGATGGTGGTCACCGGCACGGTCGAGGAGCCGGTGCTCGGGATCGTGGGCCCGCCGGGGCCGTTCGCCGGGCAGAGCGTGGACCTCACGGACTGCGGCCTCTACCCGCCGGCCCTGCAGGCGGCGTTCGGCCCGCTGGCCGAGCTGGTCACCCGAGCACGGCTCCGGCCCTACGACCTCTCGCCCGCGGCGCAGGGCGGTGGCCCGGGCACTCCCGGCCGCCGCCGCAAGGTCACCCCGCGCGACGCCGCCCGGCGCGGCGAGCTCAAGCACGTCCTGGTGACCCTCTCCCCCGACGGCGAGCTGATGGTCCGTCTCGTGCTGCGCTCCACCGAGGCCGTCGCCCGGATCCGCAAGCACCTCCCGTGGCTGCAGAGCGCGCTCCCCGGCCTGGCGGTGCTCAGCGTCAACGTCCAGCCCGTGCACGCCGCGGTGCTGGAGGGCGAGCAGGAGATCGTCCTCACCGACCGCGAGACGCTGCCCATGGGTGTCGACGGCGTGACCCTGCACCTGCGCCCGCAGAGCTTCTTCCAGACCAACACCGAGGTGGCCGCGGCCCTGTACCGGCAGGCCCGCCAGTGGGTCGGTGAGGTCGACCCGGGGTCTCTCTGGGACCTGTACTGCGGGGTCGGCGGCTTCGCGCTGCACTGCGCCGCACCGGGCCGGGCCGTGACCGGCATCGAGATCTCGGCGGAGGCCGTGGCGTCGGCGACGACGACGGCGGGCGAGCTGGCCGCGCTGCCGCCGGACGCCGTCGTCGGCGGGCAGGACGCCGCGTGGTGGCGCGACGCGATGGCGGACGTGCGGTTCGCCGCGGGCGACGCGACCGGGTTCGCGCTCGGCACGGACGCGGACCCGGAGCTGGTGGTCGTCAACCCGCCGCGGCGCGGGATCGGGACGGAGCTGGCGCGGCGGTTGGAGGCTTCGAACGCGCAGCACGTGCTGTACTCGAGCTGCCACGCCACGACGCTGGCCCGCGACCTGGCCGAGATGCCGTCGCTGCGGCCGCGTCGCGCCGTGCTGCTCGACATGTTCCCGCAGACGGACCACTACGAGGTGCTGGTCCTCCTCGAGCGCGAGGTAGTGCCCCACCCCGCGAGGTAGTGCCCCACCCCGCGAGGGAGGACGTCAGCCGTGGTCCCAGCGCCGCAGGACCGCGCCCGGCGCCGAGCCCTCCGCGCCGCGGACGGTGACCTCGACGGTGCCGCGCCTGGCGTTCGCCGTCCACACGCGCCAGTGGTCGTTCCAGCCGAACTCGGCCTTGGTGTAGCCCTCGACCGTCTCGACCGCGACGATCTCCGCACCGTCGGTCGCGACCACGCGGAACCACCCGATGCCCTCGACCGTGAGCGTCAGCGTGCGCACCTCGGGCTCCGGCTCGACGGGCGGTGGCGATGACGGGACCGGCGACGGGGACGCCGACGGCGGTGGGCTCGTGGGCGCCGTCGTCGGCTCGGGCTCCACGGGCTCGGGATCTCCCGGCTCGGGCGCCCGCGTCGGTTCGGCGGCCGGCGCCGTCGTCGGGTCCGGCTCGGCCGCGAGGTCCTCCTCCGGCGTCGGCTCCGGCTCGGGTTCCCAGACGGTCTGGGGCTGCGGCTCCACCGTCGGTCCGGGTTCGGGCTCGGGCTCGGCCGACGGCGTGGGCTGCGGCGTGCCCGACGGCGAGGGCTCCGGTGCGGGATCGGGCGTGGGCGTCGGGGAGGCCTCCTCGATCACCGGTTCCTGCGGAGGGTCGGACGCCTGGGAAGGACCCGCGACCGCCGGCGGTGGAAGGTCCTGGGCACCGCCGCCCGGGATCCCGCCCACGAGCGCGACCGCGGCCACGGCCACCGCGGCGACCCCGACGCCGGCGGTCACGGCGACGGGGCGGCCGAACAGCTGCCGCAGGACACGGGCGACCCAGTCCCCGGCGGCCGCGATCCCCGCCCCGAGCGGGCCGAGCCAGCCCAGCAGCCCGGTGTGTGTCGTCGCGGCGCCAGCCGCGCCGATGACGACCGGCCCGGCCGCGCCCGCGACGGCGAGGCCGCCGGCGAGCAGCGGCGCCGTGTCCCGCAGCGCCCACGCGGCGTGGCGCACGTCGATGAACGCGCGCATGCACCCGGCACAGCCGAACAGGTGGTCCTCGAGCGACTGGCGACGCCCGGCGCCGAGCCGGTGGGTGACGTAGTCGTGGAGCGCGCCGCGGGTCTCCATGCACCGCTCGCGCCCGGGGGCACGGGAGTGCGCGGCGGAGAGAGCACGTCCGAGCCGGTCCTCCGCGGCCCGGAGCCGCCGCGCCGCCGCCCGCACGTGGAGGCCCAGCTCGCGGGCGACCACGTCGATGCCCCGGCCCAGCACGTGCTGGGACCACAGGAGCTGCTGATCCTCGTGCGGCAGGGTCGCCAGCGCCGTGCGGACGATATCGGGGTCGGCCGATCCGGCGGCGCCGGGGCCGTCGGCGTGCCCGGCAGCCGCGGCCACGGCACGCAGGCGCTGGACGGCGTCGTCGACGGCAGGGTCGCTCCGCGGGGCCGAACCGTCGTCGGGAGCACGCTCCCGACCACTCCCTGACGCGCTCACGCGACCTCGCTCCCTGCCGGCCGACCGGCGCATCCCGTGCGGTCTCTACCCCGCGCCGGCCCATGATCGCAGGGCACCGCAGGGGGAGGGCAAGTCGGCCCCGCGGTGGCGGCGCCCGGGCCGCCGCACCGTCGACGAGAACCGCGGTGCACATTCGGGTTGACTGGTCGTGTGCCGCCCACCGCCCGTCCCCGCCCCTGGTCCCGCCTCGTCACGTGGTGGGCGTCGCCCGCGCACCAGACCGACGCCCTCCAGATGCTCAAGTCGGCGGTGGCCGCCACGGTCGCGTGGGCGCTCGCCGAGATGGTGCTCGGCCTGGAGCAGGCGTTCCTGGCGCCCTGGATGGCGCTGCTCACCGTGCACGCCACGGTGTACCGGACCGTCTGGCGCGGCGCCCAGACCGTCATCGCCGTGGCAGCGGGCATCCTGGTCTCGCTCGTCGTCGTCGAGCTCTTCGCGGCGACCGTCTGGTCGTTCGGGCTGGCGATCCTGGTCGGCCTCGTCCTGGGGCGGGTCAAGGCGGTGCGGGACGAGGGGATCACCGTCGCGACCACCATCCTGTTCGTCATCACCTCGGGCTACGGCGTCCCGGACCAGCAGGCGATCGACCTGCTGCCGGACCGGCTCCTCGCCACCGCCGTCGGCGTCGTCGTCGCCGTGCTGGTCAACCTCGTCGTGTTCCCGCCGCTGAACGACCGCAGCGCCCAGCACCAGATCGACGACGTCGACCAGCGCCTCGGCCGGCTGCTCAGCGACATGGCCGTACAGATGCGCCGGTCGACGGAGTCGCAGGAGGAGGACGACTGGATCGAGCGCACCCGCTCGATCTCCGGCGACGTCGAGCACGCCTGGTCGCTCGTGCGCGGAGCGGAAGAGGCCGGGCAGTGGAACCCCCGCCGGCGGAACCACCCGGACGACGAGGTCCACGACTATCCGCGCGTCCTCGTCCGGCTCGAGGAGGGGGTGGCGCAGGCGCGGAGCATCGCGCGCCACGTGCGCCGCTCGCACCACGACGCCCAGGAGTGGGACCCCCGGTTCCGCGACCGGTTCATCGAGCTGCTCGACGAGACCGGACGCCGGGTGGCGGATCCTGACGCCTCGGTCGCGGAGCTGCGCTCCGACCTCAGCCGCCTGGCGGACGACCTCTCCGACGAAGACCTCTCAGGCCGGTACTGGCCGCTCTACGGCGCGCTCATCGCGAACCTGATGGCCATCGTCGACGTCGTGGACGACGTCGCGACGGCACGGCCGGTGCGTACCTGACCCGGCCGCGCCGTCGGCGCCGTCACACCAGAGGCTGCAGCACCTCCGCGGAGACCAGGGACCACAGGTCCTTGGGGTCGGTCGGCTCGGCGATCAGGTCGACCTGCTGCAGCAGCCCGCGGGCCGCCGGGTCGGCGAGCATCGCCGCGTGCACGTAGCGCAGCGCGGTCCAGTCCTCGACGGCGAACCCCACGGAGTCGAACACGGTGACCTGGTCGGGGCTGGTGCGTCCGGGGGCGTCACCGGTGAGGATCTGCCACAGCTCGGTGATCTCGGAGTCCGGCGGGAGCTGCTGGATCTCGCCCTCGATCCGCGTCTGCGGCTCGTACTCGACGACGACGGCGGTGCCCGGCGCGGCGAGGATGCTCGCCTCGAGCTCGGTCTTGCCGGGGCAGTCGCCGCCGATGGCGTTGACGTGCACGCCCGGTGCGGCGTCGGCGAGCATGTCGGCGGTGAGCACGGTGGCGTTGCGCTTGTCGGCCGTGCAGGTGGTGACGACGTCGGCGCCGCGGACGGCGTCGGCGCCGCTGGTCGCCTCGTGCACCTCGAAGCCGAGGCTGCGGGCGTTGCGCACGAGCTTCTCGCGCGCGGCGGGGTCCACGTCCCAGGCCCGCACGTGGGTGATGCCGAGGGCGGAGCGCATGCCGAGCGCCTGGAACTCCGCCTGCGTGCCGGTGCCGATCAGCGCGAGCGTCCGGGAGTCCGGCCGGGCCAGGGCGCGGGCGGCGAGCGCCGAGGTCGCGGCCGTGCGCAGCGCGGTGAGCAGCGTCATCTCGGCGAGGAACGTCGGGTAACCGTTGTGCACGTCGGCGAGCACGCCGAACGCGGTGACGGTCTGGAAGCCGCGCAGCGGGTTCACCGGGTGGCCGTTGACGTACTTGAAGCCGTACGTGACGCCGTCGGAGGTGGGCATGAGCTCGATGACGCCCTCGGCGGAGTGCGAGGCGACGCGGGGGCGCTTGTCGAGCTCGGGCCAGCGGCGGAAGTCGGTCGCGAGGGCGTCGGTGAGCTCGGCGATGATCCGCTCGGGGCCGCGGGCGGCGATCCAGCGGGCGGCGGCGGGGACGTCCAGCAGGTCCACGGTGGTCATGCTCAGGCCTCCTTCGCGGGCGTCGGGACGGCGGCGCTCGGGGCGGGCCGCAGCTCGAGGGTGCAGCACTTCACCGAGCCGCCGCCCTTGAGCAGCTCGGACAGGTCGATGCCCACGGGCTCGAAGCCACGCTCGCGCAGGGCGGCGTGCATGCCGGTGGCGCGGTCGGTGAGGAACACGTGCCGTCCGTCGCTGACGGCGTTGAGCCCGAGCACGGCGGCGTCGGCCTCGGTCGCCTCGATGGCGTCGGGGTACCGCTCGCGCAGCACCGCCTGGGACTCCGGGGTGAAGGCCGCCGGGAAGTACGCGATCTCGGCGCGAGGTCCGCCGTCGGGCCCGCTGCCGGCGGTGCTGAGCACCGTCAGCGCCGTGTCGAGGTGGTAGAAGCGCGGGTCGACGAGCTCGAGCGTGAGGACCTCGACACCGAGCTTCTCCGCGACCTCGGCGTGGGCGCCGCGCGTGGTGCGGAAGCCGGTGCCGGCGAGCATGACCTCGCCGTCCCACAGCAGGTCGCCCTCGCCCTCGTTGCGCTCGGCCGCCTGGCCGAGGCTGGTCAGTCCGCGCGCCGGGCCGGCGTCGCGGAGCCATGCCTCGTACGCGACGCCCTCGGGCTGACGCTCGGGGAACGTGAAGCGTGCGGCGAGAGCCTTGCCGCCGACGACGACGCCGCCGTTGGCCGCGTAGACCATGTCCGGCAGGCCGGGGACGGGAGAGATGACGTCGACCGTGTGGCCGTGGGACTCGTAGGCCGCCTTGAGGGCCTGCCACTGGACGACGGCGTACCCGGCGTCGACGGGGACGGTGACGTCCATCCAGGGGTTGATCGCGTAGACCACGTCGAAGTGGACGGGCGGGCACATGAGGAAGTGGCGCGGGGTCGCGGTGCGGTGCGTCGCGGTGGTCTCGGGCAGCGGCGCGGGCGCCGCGGGAGCGGCGGAAGGTGTGATCAACGTCATGCGGCGACGGTAGGGGGCGAGCCGTTGCCCCGAACGTTCCGAATCCTGCGCATCCATGGCCACTCTTGCAGGATTCGATACTGTGATCACAACGAATCACCGCATCGACGCCGAGGACGGGCCGTGGACGACACCAACCGCAAGATCGTGGGCCTGCTGCTGCGCGACGGGCGCGCCTCCTACGCGGAGATCGGCGAGGCCGTGGGCCTGTCGGCACCCGCGGTGAAGCGACGCGTCGACCGCATGCAGGCCCGCGGCGAGATCTCCGGCTTCACCGTGCGGGTCTCCCCCGAGCAGCTCGGCTGGCGCATCGAGGCCTACGTCGAGGTGTTCTGCCGCGGCAACATCTCCCCCGCCGCCCTGGAGCGGGACTTCGGCTCCATCCCCGAGGTGGTGCGCGTGGACACCGTCACCGGCGAGGCGGACGCGCTGGTGCAGATCATGGCGGACTCGATGGCCGACGTGGAACGCATCGTCGAGTCGTTCCGGGTGGGCGCGCGCGTGGACAAGACGCGCACCGCGATCGTCATGTCCCGGGTGATCGACCGCCCGGCCCGCGCCGACGCGGGGTCGGTGTGACGGTCGGGCGTCGCCCCGCCCGTGCGGCCGCCGCGCTTGCCGCGGCCGTGGCGATCACGGCCGCGACGGCGGCGTGCACCCCGGACGAGCCACCGGCCACGGTGCCCGACGACGTCGCCTCGGGCCTGCAGGTCGAGGTCCGTCAGGACCGCACCCAGTACGCCGACGGCACCGCGAAGCTGCACGTGACCAACGGCTCCACCGAGACGCTCACGCTCCTGTCCGGACGGCTGGAGGCCAGCGGGTTCGGGCCGAGCGGCCCGGACGGCTCCGCGCAGCCGGCGACGCTGCAGCCAGGAGGGGCGCGGGACGTGCGGATCGCCCTCGGCGAGGTGGACTGCGACGCCGCACCTCCGGCGTCGGGCACCGTCGCGGTGAGCGTGACGGTCGCGCTCGGCGAGGCCGCCGCGCCGGGGCCGTCGCGGCAGGTGGCGCTCACCGCGACCGATCCGCACGGGCGTCTCGCCGCCGTCCACACCCAGGAGTGCGCACGGCGGCTCGTGGCGTCGGGCGCCGACCTGCGGGTGCTGCCGGACCTGGCGACCGAGCGGCGCGGGGACCGCCTCGTGCTGCTGCTGCGCGTGCGCGTGGAGCCGGTGCCCGGCGGCCCGGTGGTCAGGCTGGACCGGGTCACCGGCACCACGCTCATGGCCCCTGCCGACGGAGCCGCGGCGTGGACCGGCGAGGCCCTGGCGCCGGACGACGCGGGTGACGTCGTCCTCGACGTCGCCCCGCAGCGGTGCGACCCGCACGCCGTGGCCGAGGACAAGCGCGGCACGTTCGTGCCCGTCCTGGCCACGGTGGACGGCGCCGAGCAGCCCCCGGTCTACCTGCCGATGCCCGAGGAGGCGCAGCCGGCGTTCTTCGACTGGCTCGGCGAGGCCTGCGGCTGGGACTGACGCGACCCAGCTCAGCCGGCGAGCTGCCAGGGGCCCCACGGCGAGCCGCCGGGCTCCTGGTTCCGCGTCCACCACTGCGCCTCGTAGGTGGCGCCGTCGTGCTCGACGACGTCACCGGCGGTGAAGACCCGCGAGGACGTCCACACGGCGGTGCCGTCGGAGGTCTCGGCGATCTCCTGCCACGAGCCCCACGGCGAGGCGCCCGGGGTCTCGGTGGTCCACCACATGGCCTCGAAGAGGCGGCCGTCCAGGGTCACCTGGTCCCCGGCCGTGTACACCGAGCCCGGCGTCCACTCCGGCTTGCCGCCCTGGGCCTCGACCTCGCCGACGACGACCTCGGTGCCCGTGCTGGGGCCGACGAGCGTGAGCGTGCCCGCCTGCTTCTTCGGCAGGGTCAGCTCCACGGCCGCGGCCCCGACCTCGTCGAAGGGCTCGCTGCCCACGGTGCTGTCGACGGCGAACCGGCCGATCTCCTCGCCGTCGAGCTCGACGACCAGCTCGTCGTCCGTGACGTCGGCGGCGGTGGACATCGACCAGGACGAGACGTCGAACGCCGTCTTCTTGCCCGCCTTCAGCGCCTCGTTCTTGCTGAACGACACCCCGACGGCCCGCTGGCTCGCGTCGACCTCGAGCGGCTCGTCCGTGGCTTGCTCGGCCATGTAGTCGACGAACGCCGTCAGGTCGATCTTGCCCGTGTCGCGCGCGTCGGCACCCTCGGCGAAGACCCGGAAGTTGTCGCCGCCGGCGGCCAGGAACGAGTTCACCGTGACGGAGTACGAGGCGTCGAGGTCGATCGCCTCACCGTCGAGCCACATGCCGGTGATCCGGTCGCCCTCGGCGAGCGCCGGGTCGTAGGTGTAGGTGAAGCCCTCGGAGACGCCGAGCCGCAGGAACGGCCGCGACGGGACGTTGCCGGCGGCGTCGCGCTGCCACTGCTGCTCGAGCGCCGTCTTGATCTGCTCGCCGGTGAGCTGCATGTTGACCAGCGTGTTGGCGAACGGCTGCACCACGGCGGCCTGCTGGTAGGTCAGCGTGCGCGGCAGCTCGGACTCCGGGTCGCCGGTCAGGTCGGCGCGCAGGCCGCCCGGGTTCATGAACGCGATCTGCGCGGAGCCGGCCTCCTCCGTCTCGGTGGCCCACTGCTGCACCTCGGCCACGAGGTTGCCCAGGGTGGACTCGCCACCACGGTTCTCGACGAGCACCTCCTCGCCGGTCTCGGAGTCCACGCCCCAGCGCTGCGCGCGGTTGTGGACGCCGGCGACCTCGCCGAGCGGCTCGGCACCGAGCTCGGCCGCGACGTCCTCGGCGTCGTCGACGATCTGCTGGACCTCGGGGTCGGCCGGGTAGTTGCCGAGCAGCGGCAGCACGTCGGTCTCGAGTCCGAGCACGTCGCCCGTGTCCGGGTCGACGGTGTAGACGAGCTGGTTGAGGTTCACGCCGTACTGCCCTGCCGAGACGACGGGCCGCTCGGTGACGGCCTCGCCCGCCCACTCGGCGACGGGGACCCGGCAGTCGTACTCCAGGTGGGTGTGGCCGGAGACGATCGCGTCGACGTCGCCGTCGAGCCCGGTGACGATCTCGCCGAACGCGCCGTCGGTGACGCTCGCGCAGTCGCTCGACGTGGCGCCCTCGTGCACCAGCAGGACGACGACGTCGACGCCCTCGGCGCGCAGGGCGTCCGCCTCGGCGTTGGCCGAGTCGACGATGTCGGTGACCTCGATGTCCTCGATGCCGGACGGGCTGACGAGGAACGGCAGGTCCTCGGTCACCGCGCCGACGAACCCGATCTCGACCCCGCCCTGGGAGGAGATGTACGAGGCGGGGACGGCGTCGTCGCCGGTGGCCCGCATCTTGAGGTTGGCCGCGACGTACTCCCACTCGGCGCCGCCGTAGGGGTTGGTCTCGGGGTCGAAGTCACCGAGGACGCGGTCGACCAGGTCGCTGTAGCCGCCGTCGAGCTCGTGGTTGCCCACCGCCGAGACGTCGAGGCCCGCGGCGTTGAGGGCGTCGATGGTCGGCTTGTCCTGCTGGATGAACGACTCGAAGGTCGAGGCGCCGATGAGGTCGCCCGCGGCGGCGAAGACCGTGTTCGGGTTCTCGCCGCGCAGCTCCTGCACCGCGCCCGCGAGCACGGCGGCGCCGGCGCTGCCGTTGAACGAGTCCTCGAGGATGCGGCCGTGGAAGTCGTTGGTGGCCAGGATCTGGATGTCGACCGGGTCGGCGGCCTGGGCCGGCAGGGTGCCCACGGTGACGACACCGGCGAGCGCGAGGCCGAGCGTCGTGGCTCCGGCCACCTGCTTGCGCGTGGTGTGCATGTGTGATGTCTCCCACTGTTCGAGATGGATGGCATCACACTAGCCAGCACCACCGACCCGCGGGCACCGGGCGGGTAACGATCGGGGAAACTACGGACGGCGGTCCGGCGCGCCGGGGATCTGCGGGGGCGCGACGAGGTGCCCGGTGCGGCGCAGCCACCACTCGGCGAGGAGCGTGGTCAGGGGCGGGACAGCGGCGGCCAGCGCCACGAGGGTGCGCCAGATCCCCCAGCGATACCGGACGGCCACGATCAGCGCGACGATCCCGTACGCCACGAACGCCCCGCCGTGCAGCCGCCCGAACAGCCAGACCCCCGCCTCGGTGGTCTCGGTGACGTACTTGAGGAACATCCCGACGAGCAGGCCGGCCCAGGTGAAGGCCTCGATCCAGGCGACGACGACGTAGAGCCGGCCGAGGCCGGTCGGCCGGGTCGGGGCGGTGGCGCGCGGGGCGACGGCGGGCCGGGCGTCGGCAGGCTGGGTGTCGGCGGGCGCGGGCATGCGGGTGTCCTTCCGGGACGGGTGGGGTCGCCGGGTCCAACGCGCGACCGGTCGTCCGGGTTCCCCGGGGTGTCCGCCGCCGACGTCGGTCGCTAGGTTGTCGAGTGGCCGGTCGCTCGAGCCGCCGGCCCCGTCACGAACGGTCGACCGGTGCGTCCGGTCGACGCCCGGAGGTTCGCCCATGCCCGGATCCCGTCTGCTCCCGGTGGCGCGCGGCGTCGCCGTCGCGGTCAGCGTCCCGACGTTCGCCTACCTGTTCCTCCGCGACAACGCGCACCTCGGCAACCCGTTCTTCGTGCCCGACGTCGTGCTGTGCGCCGTGCTCCTGGTGGGTGCGTCCCTCCCGGCACGGGCGGCACGCCCGGCCCTCACCTTCGGCTTCGTCTTCGCGGCGGGCGTGGTGTCGACGGCCGTCTTCGACTACGTGGCCCGCGACTCCTTCAACGGGCTCACTCTGATCGTCGCGGTGGCGTGCCTGGTGATGGGCGTGCTGCTGATCGCGGCCGGGACGGCGACGACCCGCAGCACGACGGGAGGGCGCCGGGTCAGCGCTGCGCCGCGGGTCGCACGACGATCTCGTTGACGTCGACGTCGGCGGGCTGCCCGACGGCGAAGGCGACGGCCCGCGCGACGGCGTCCGCCGGGATGCTCGCCGCCCTGTAGGTCTCCATCGCCGAGGCGGCGAGCGGGTCCGTGATGTGGTCCGCCAGCTCGCTCGCCACGACGCCGGGCGAGATCGTCGTCACCCGGATGCTCGGGTCGGACTCCTGCCGCAGCCCTTCGGTCAGCGCCCAGGCCGCGTACTTGGTGGCGGAGTACACCGCCGAGGTGGGGACGACCTCGTGGGCGCCGATGGAGGCGACGGTCACCACGTGCCCGCCGCCCTGGGCGCGAAAGTGCGGCAGGACGGCCGCGATGCCGTGCAGGAGCCCCCGGACGTTGACGTCGAGCATGCGGTCCCACTCGTCGACCAGCAGCGCGTCGAGCCGGGACAGCAGCATCACGCCGGCGTTGCCGACCAGGACGTCGAGGCGGCCGCGGTCGGCGACCACGGCGTCCACCAGCGTGCTCACCGCGGTCCGGTCGGTCACGTCGAGGCCGCGGGCCTCGGCGCTGTGTCCCTGGTCGCGCAGCTGCGCCACCACGGTGTCGAGCCGGTCGGTGCGCCGGGCGGTCAGGACCACGTGGTGCCCGTCCGCGGCGAGGCGGCGGGCGGTCGCCTCGCCGATCCCGCTGCTGGCCCCCGTCACGAGGACGGTCTTGCCGGTCGAGGTCTCGGTCGTGCTCGTCGTGTTCGTCGTGTGGGTCGTCATGCCGTCGACCCTCCTCGCCGCTCGCCGGCCCCGGAAGGACGTGCCGTGCCTGGGAGCGGCGCACCCTCCCTCACGAGCCCGGCCCGACCTAGCATCGGGACCATGGCCTCGACCCCGCTCGGCGACTTCCTCCGCGGCCGGCGCGCCCGCGTGACCCCGCACGCGGCCGGGGTGCCGGTCGTGGGGGTGCGCCGCGTGCCGGGCCTGCGGCGCGAGGAGGTCGCGATGCTGGCCGGGATGAGCGTCGACTACTACGTCCGCCTCGAGCAGGGCCGCGAGCGCCACCCGTCGGCACAGGTGCTGGACGCGCTGAGCCAGGTGCTGCAGCTCGACGACGACGCCCGGCTGCACCTGTACCGGATCGCCGGTCTCGCCCCCGCACCGGGACGGTCGACGCTGCCCGAGCAGGTCGACGCCGGGCTGGCCGACCTGCTGGACCGGTGGCCGGACACTCCCGCGATCGTCGTCGGCCGCGCCTACGACGTGCTGGCCACCAACGCCCTGGCCGGCGCGCTCTTCGACGGCTTCGACGACGGCGCGAACCTGGTCCTCGCGGTGTTCCTCGATCCCGCGGCACGCACGTTCTACCCGGACTGGGACGAGGTGGCGAGCAGGACGGTCGCGGGCTTCCGGCTCCTGCACGGAGCCTTCCCCCACGATCCGCGGATCGGCGAGGTGCTGCGCACCGTGACCGCGCAGAGCACCGAGTTCGCCGACCGGTGGGCACGCCACGACGCGCGCGGCAAGGGGCACGGCACCAAGCGGTTCCACCACCCGGACGTCGGCGGGCTCACGCTGCGCATGCAGACCTTCGACGTCCCCGCGAGCCCCGGTCAGCAGCTCGTGGTCTACCACGCCCACGACGAGTCGAGCGCGGAGGCCCTCCGGCTGCTGGGGTCGCTCGCCGCCACCCGCAGCGCGTCGCAGGCCTGGGCCCCGCCGGGCCGGCCGCCGTCGGGCGGTCTGCCATGATCGCCCGGTGAGCGAGCGCAGCGGACGACGTCGGTGGTGGGCCCTGGGTGCGCTGGCGGTGGGTGTGCTGGTGGTCGCCGTCGCGGCCGCCCTGGTCTGGGAGGGCGTCCTGTGGCCGAACCGGCTCGCCGCGGACGGCTACGACGTGCGCGGCGTCGACGTCTCTGCCTACCAGGGTAAGATCGACTGGCCGGTCCTGGCCGCGCAGGACCTCGACTTCGCGTTCATCAAGGCGACCGAGGGGTCGAGCCACGTGGACGAGCGGTTCGCCGCGAGCTGGGCCGGCGCGCAGGAGACGGACCTGCTGGTGGGCGCCTACCACTTCCTCAGCTTCGAGAGCCCGGGCGCGGGCCAGGCGGCGCACCTGATCGAGCAGGTGCCGGCGACCCCGGGCACGCTGCCACCCGTCGTCGACGTCGAGTACTACGGCGACTTCGCGGCGGACCCGCCGTCGGTGACCGAGCTGCGCGGCATCCTGGACCCGATGCTCGACGCGCTCGAGGAGCACTACGGTGCACCGCCCATCATCTACACGACCCAGGAGGTGCGGGAGGTCTACCTCGGTGCGGAGTACGACCGCTACCCCCTGTGGATCCGCTCGGTGGCGCTCACCCCGGAGGTGCCGCGCCGCGTCTGGGAGTTCTGGCAGTACTCCGACCGCGACGTGCTCGACGGGTACGCCGGCGAGGAGACGCACATCGACATGAACGTGTTCGACGGCTCCCTGGAGGACCTGCGCGCCCTGGCCCTCTGAGTCCCCGGCTCAGCGGGCGATCGCGGCCGCCAGCTCCGCCGTCGTCGTCACGGGCCGGTCGCAGACGAACCCGCGGCACACGTAGGCGGCCGGGCCGCCGGACACGAGGGGGCGGTCCGCGAGGAGCGGCACGCCCTCGGCGTCGGGCGGTCCGTGCACGACGACGGCACCGGCAGCGGGCGTGCGGCGCGCGGTCCGCACCAGGTCGGCCGCTCCGGGGCCGGTGCCCACCACGGCGACCTGCAGCGGTCCGGCCGCCAGGGCCTCGGCGGCGGCGAGCGCCCAGCCGGCGAACCGCGGTGCCTGGCGGGCGAGCGCCCCGGAGGCTTCGACGGCTGCCTCGGCGGCAGCGCGGTGCCGCGACGATCCCGTCAGCGCGGCGTACGTCACGAGCGCACCGGCGAGCGCCGACTGGCCCGACGGCTCCGGGCCGTCGCTCGGGTCGCGCGGGCGCACCACGAGCCGCTCGGCGTCGTCGGCCACGTCGTAGAAGCCGCCGCCGTGGGGGTCGCTGAAGTGGTCCAGCGCCACGTCGAGCACTTCGCCGGCGGCGTCGAGCCAACGTGCCTCGCCGGTCGCCTGGTGCAGGGCCAGCAGCCCCTCGGCCAGGTCGCCGTGGTCGGCCGCCACCCCGGCTGGCGCCCCGACCACCCCGTCGCGGGAGGCGCGCCGCAGCCGCCCGTCGACGACGTGGCGGTCGAGCAGCAGCTCCGCGCACTCCCGGGCGGCGTCCACCCAGGCTTCCTGCTCGAGCAGCGCTCCGGCGTCGGCCAGCGCCGCGACCGCGAGGCCGTTCCAGGCGGTGACGACCTTGTCATCGCGGGCGGGCTGCGGGCGCTCGTCGCGGGCGGCCAGCAGCCGGGCACGCACGTCCGCCCACCAGGTGGGGTCCGGGTCCTCGGGCAGCTGCAGGGTGGACGCCCCGCCCTCGAAGGTGCCCGCCTCCGTGACCGCGAGGACCTCCGCCGCCCGCGTGCCGTCGTCGTCCCCGAGCACGTCGCGCAGCTGCGCGGGCGTCCAGGCGTAGGTGAGGCCCTCGACGGCGTGACCGTCCACGACCGTGTCGGCGTCGAGCGCCGAGGCGAAGCCGCCCTCGGCGGTGCGCAGGTCCCGCAGGAGGAACTCCGCGGTCTCGCGGGCGACGCGCTGGGCGAGCGGCGAGCCGGTCGCACGCCACAGGTGCGCGTACACACGCAGGAGCTGGGCGTTGTCGTAGAGCATCTTCTCGAAGTGCGGCACCACCCAGCGCGCGTCCACGGAGTAGCGCGCGAACCCGCCGCCGAGCTGGTCGTCGATCCCGCCGCGCGCCATGGCCTCGCACGTCCGCTCGACCAGGGCCAGGGCGGCGTCGTCGCCCGTGCGGGCGTGGTGGCGCAGCAGGTGCTCGAGCGTCATCGAGGGCGGGAACTTCGGCGCCCCGCCGAACCCGCCGTGGACGCGGTCCGCGTCGCGCGCGACGGCGGAGACCGCCCCGGCGAGCGCCTCGTCGTCGAGCGGCGCTCCGGGCAGCGGGCCTGCCGTCCGGGCGATCGCCTCGGTCACGGCGGCGCCGTGCTGCACGACGGCGTCACGCCGGTCGGCCCAGGCGTCGCGGACCGCGCCGAGCACCCCGAGGAAGTGCTCGCGGGGGAAGTAGGTGCCGCAGTGGAACGCCTCGCCGTCCGGGGTGAGGAACGCCGTCATCGGCCAGCCGCCCTGCCCGGTCATGGCCTGGGTGGCGGTCATGTAGACGGAGTCGACGTCGGGGCGCTCCTCCCGGTCCACCTTGACCGGCACGAACGCGTCGTTGATCACCTGTGCGACGCCGTCGTCCTCAAAGGACTCGTGGGCCATGACGTGGCACCAGTGGCAGGCGGCGTACCCGACGGAGAGCAGCACCGGGACGTCGCGACGGCGGGCCTCGGCGAACGCGTCCTCACCCCACTGCCACCAGTCGACGGGGTTGTCCGCGTGCTGGCGCAGGTACGGGCTGGTGGCGGTGCGCAGGCGATCGGCCATGTCACCACGCTACGTGCTGCCGCGACCCGCCCGGGGCCGGGGGCGCTCCCGCAGGGTGATGGGGGCCGGCTCGGGTTAGGGTTCGTCACCGTGACCGAGGTGACCCCGCCGCCGCCAGCTCTCCTGCCCGTCAGGACGAGCCGGCTCGTGCTGCGCACCTACCGGGACGACGACATCGACGCGCTGCTCGACTACTACGCCGACCCGGAGGTCGCCCGGTTCCTCCTCGAGGAGCCGTGGACGCGCGAGGTCGCCGAGACCCAGCTCGCGCTGCGCAAGCTGCGCACCGGCGTCGACGGGCCGGCGTCCGCGCTGGCGCTCGTCGTCGAGCACGAGGGGGCGGTCGTGGGCGACATCTCCCTGTGGACCACCGGGGACACCGTCTCCCGCGGCGAGGTCGGGTGGGCGTTCCACCCGGAGCACGGCGGGCGCGGGTTCGCGACCGAGGCGCTGCGCTCGCTGCTCGGCATCGCGTTCGACCGGTACCGGATGCACCGGGTGGTCGCCCAGCTCGACGCCCGCAACGAGGCGTCCGCGCGGCTCTGCGAACGGGTCGGGATGGTGCGCGAGGGCAAGCTGCGCGCCGACTGGTGGTCGAAGGGCGAGTGGACCGACACCCTCGTCTACGGGATGCTCGCCCGCGAGTGGCAGCGGCCCTGAGCCGTCTGGTCGTCACTTCGTGTTCTGTCCGGCAGTCCGGACTGCCGAACAGAACACGAAGTGACGAAGAGAGCCGGAGGACGGCCGTCGCACAAGGGCGGGACGCCCCCGCTCGGCACGCATAGAATCGTTTCGATGAACACCGTCGGCCCTGCCGTCGACGCCCGCCGCGCCACGATCATCCTCGTCGCGCTGGCCGCCTCGACGTTCCTCTTCGTGACCGTGGAGTCACTGCCCTCGGGCCTGCTCACCCTCATGGCGCCGGACCTCGACCGACCGACCTCCCAGATCGGCCTGCTGGTCACCGCCTACGCCCTCGTGGTGCTGGTCAGCTCCGTGCCGCTCGCGCACGTCACCCGGAGCATCCCCCGGCGGTGGGTGCTCTCCGCCTGCGCCGGCGTCGCCGCCGTCGCCACGCTGTGGGCCGCGCTGACGCCGTCGTACGAGCAGCTCATGATCGCCCGCGTGGTGACCGCGCTCGCCCAGGCGCTGTTCTGGGTGGCCGTGGTGCCCGCCACCGCCGGGCTGTTCCCGCCGGGACAGCGCGGCAAGGCCATGGCCCGGCTCGCGATCGGCAACTCGCTCGCCCCTGTGCTGGGCGTGCCGGCCGGGACCTGGCTCGGCGAGCTCACCTCGTGGCGGGTCACCTTCGTCGCCGTCGCGGTGCTGTCCACGATCATCACCGTCATCGTCATCGCCCTGTTCCCTTCCGTGGCGCCGTCGGCCGGCGGGGCGAGCGAGGCGCCGTTCCCGTCGGGACGGCGGTTCGGGTTCCTCATGGTCACCACGGTGCTGGTGGTCACCGGCGCGTTCGGCGTGATCACGTTCGTCACCCAGTACCTGCAGGACGTCGCGGGCTACACGCAGTCCGACATCCCGGCCCTGCTCCTGCTGCAGGGCGGTGCGGGCGTGGTGGGCGCCGTCGTCGTCGGCCGGTTCCTCGACAAGCGCCCCGTGGGCGCCTACCTCGTCGGGGCCACGGTGCTGGTCGTCGCGCTGGTGGGCCTGTGGGCCGTCGGCGAGTCGCCGGTGGGGGCCGTGGCGTGCCTGGCCCTCTTCGGGTTCGCGTTCTCCACCGTGCCGCCCGTGCTGTCCCACCGCGTGCTGCTGGTCGCGCCCCGCGGGACCAACATGGGGCAGGCGATCTCGTCGTCGCTGTTCAACCTGGGGATCGCGGCCGGCTCCGGACTCGGGGCGCTGCTGGTGTCGATGGTCGGCGTACGGGCCGTGCCGCTGGTCAGCGCGGGGTTGGTGCTGCTGGCGCTCGCTGTCGCGCTGGTCGAGAAGCGGATGTGCGCACCGCTCGACTCGGTGGCACGGCGGGCCGTCGACGAGGTCGTCGCGGAGGACCTCTCCGCGTGACCGCCGCCGCTCACAGGCCGGCGAGCAGAGCGGCGATCTCGGCGCGCACCGCAGGCTCGCCCGCGTACGACGAGTGGTCGCAGCGGACGTGGAGCGCGGTGACGTCCCGGCCGGCGGTCGCCGAGGCGACGGCGACCACACGGTCGTTCGCCCCGTCGAAGAGGCCACGGAAGAACCCCGGGAACGCACCCCACGAGTCGCCGCCGACGCCGTCCGGGGCCACCGACCCGGCCGCGGCCACGAACGGCGGGCCCGGCGTGGCGCGCAACCGCCCGAGGCAGCTCGACCGGGCGTGCATGTCACGGATCCCCTCCGGCAGCTGAGACCGCAGCTCGCGCAGCACCGCCCGCGTGAGGACGTCGACGACCGGACCCGACGTCGACCGCAGGGCGGCGAGACCGGCGGCCAGCCCGCGGCGGCCACGCTCCGTCACGTCGATGACCGGGGTGCCGCCGAACGGTGCGCCGAGGGTGAGCGTGCGCACCGTGACGCCGTCGGCGGCCAGCAGGATCCCGGCGTCCCGCGCGACGAGGCCGCCGCGGGAGTGCCCGACCAGCAGCACGGACGCCGCCCCGAGCGCTCGCACCCCGGCGACCAGCTCGTCCACGCTCTCCCAGATCGGCAGCCAGGTGTCGTGCTCGAACCGCAGCACGGGCACGTCGACCCCCGCGGCGCCCACGACGTCGAGCACGGTCTCCGCCAACGGGATCGCGCAGCTCATCGTGCCGTGCACGACGACGACGGCCCGGTCGTGGGGACCGGCGTCGGCGAGCTCGGGCGTCGCCGCCGCGACGTGCGGCAGCGCCCGGCGGTGCCGCGCCAGGCGGGCGCTGCGGCTCGGGTCCCGCGAGCCGGTGAAGGTGCTGCCCGACCTCCGCCGCAGCAGACGGCCCACCAGGTAGCCGGCCCGGCCCCCGACGGACAACGGCACGTCCACGCGCGCGTCGCCGGGATGGACGGTCGCATCACCGTCGGTCACCGCGGTGCCGGTGCCCACGTAGGTGCGCCAGGCGACGGCGACGTCGCCGTCGTCCACCCAGGGGCCGTCCCACCCGCGTCTCATCGCCACCTCGACCGCCTCCTGGACGAACGGGCCGTCGGGGTCGGCGTCCTCCGTGAGGTCCAGGGTGACGCCGGTCGTCCCGGGCGGCAGCACCGCGACGAACGCGTCGGGGGCATAGATCGTCACACCGCTGCGGGTGGTCTCCGTGTCGAGCAGGCGGGTCCACAGCCAGCCGTCGTGGGACTCCGCGTCGAACCACAGGTCCCCCGTGCGGTGCAGGACGTCCTGGATCGGCTGGAGCGCGCCGCGGGACGGCAGCTCCGTGGAACCGAGCGGGCTCCAGGTCTCCGGGCTCTCCCCCAGCACGACGTGCGAGTCGGCTGCCTCCCGGAGGAGCCGCTCGGTCAGTGCGCGGGACGGAGGCTCTCCCCGGACCTGGCCGAGGAGCTCCGCGAGCGCCCCCGCGGCCTCTTCCGGGACCATCTGGCGGGCGAGCACGCCCGCCACGCCCTCGGCCGGCATGCGGGACTCGTCGCCCCACCACAGCAGCGGGACGGTGCGCTCGCGGCCCTCGACCTGCGCACGCACCCGGACCATGGAGCCCCCCGTCGACGGAACTGCTCCCAGGTCTACTGCACCGCCCGGGGTCGCGCACCGAACCGGCGACGAGTTCACCCAGGTGAACAACGGGCCTGCGGCATCATGGTCGCCATGGACGACGCCGCGCGCTGCCCCTGCCTGACCGGCCTGCCGTACGGCGAGTGCTGCGGGCCGCTGCACGCCGGCGCACGGACGGCCGGCACCGCCGAGGCGCTGATGCGGTCGCGGTACGCGGCCTTCGCCGTCGGCGACGCGGCGTATCTGCTGCAGACGTGGCACCCGACCACGAGGCCGTCGTCGCTCACGTTGGACCCGGACCAGCAGTGGCGCCGGCTCGACGTCCTGGCCACGCGCGGCGGTGGCCCGTTCGACGACGACGGCGAGGTGGAGTTCGTCGCGACGTTCCGGTCGGCGGTGGGTGCTGGCGCGGGTGCCGGTGCTGGTGCTGGCGCGGGTGCGGGTGCGGCTGGCGGTGTGGACGGGCCCTCGGCGCGCGGGCGGCTGCACGAGGTGAGCCGGTTCGTCCGCGAGGACGGCCGGTGGTTCTACGTGGACGGGGACGTCGCGGGGTGAAATGACGGGCGGTGGGTAGTTCTGCCCGTGGACGCCCCTTCCGCCCTGGTCGGCGGCTCGGTACGGTCAGCATCCCGCCACCAACCACCACCAAGGGGACAAATCCGTGACCGACCACCCGCCGCCGTACCCCGGCACGCCCGCCGAACCGCCGACCGACGACTCTGCTGAGCCCGCGACGCCTGCCGAGGGCTCGGCGCCTGCAGCGGACTCGGCGCCCGCCGAGGCCGCAGCCGCGGCGCCCGTGCGGCGCTCGCGCAAGGGCCTCGTGATCGGCGGCTCGATCGCCGCCGGGCTCCTCGTGCTCGGCGGCGCGGGCGCTGCCGCCTACGCCATGCTGGACGGCGGTGGCGCTCAGCCCGAGGCGGCCCTGCCGGCGTCCACCATCGGGTACGTGCGCGTTGACCTCGACCCGTCCGCCGAGCAGAAGATCAACCTGCTGCGGCTGGCCGACCGGCTGCCGGATCTCTCCGCGGACCTGGGCGTCGAGATCGACGAGGACTCCGACCTCAAGCAGGTCATCGCCGAGGCGGTCACCGCGAGCGGCGAGTGCGACCTCGACTACGACGCCGACATCGCCCCGTGGATCGGGGACCGCGGCGCGCTCGCCGCAGTCCCGGGCGACGACGGCGAGCCGCAGCCGGTGTGGGTGCTGGCCGTGACCGACGAGGACGCCGCGCGGCCCGCGCTCGAGTCCGGCCTGGGATGCGGCGAGACGATCGGCGCCGACCAGGTCGCCTTCACCGAGGGGTACGCGATCGTCACCGACGGCGTGCCCGCCGCCGACGTCGTGGCCGACACCGAGCAGGGCTCGCTCGCGGACGACGCGACCTTCGCCGCGGACATGGCAGCGCTCGGTGACCCGGGGCTCGTGTCCTTCTGGGCCGACGCCGAGGCCGCCCTCGACTGGTCGCTCGCCGCGATCCCGGAGCTGACCGACGGCGCGCTGCCCGAGAACGACCTGAAGAACCTCGAAGCCCTCACCACCGCGGCCGGCGCCCTGCGCGTCAACCCGGACGGGATCGAGCTCGAGACCCTCTCCGCCGGGGACGAGGCCGTCGTCGCGCCGTACCGGGCGAGCGGCACCTCGGTGACCACCGCGCTGCCCGAGACCACCCTGCTGGCGCTCGGGGGCTCGACCACGCCGGACGCCGTCGACGACGCCTGGGAGCAGTTCCGCGAGCTGTACGACTCGATGGGGTCGTCGCTCGGTGGCGGCGCGCTGATGTCGAGCACCGGCGCCGGCGTCACCGCACCGACGGGCCGGACCGCGCCGACGGGGCCGGTCGGCGGTGACGTCGACCCGTTGGAGGAGTACTGCCTGGAGGCGTCCAAGGAGAGCCTCGGGATCACCGGCGACGACCTCTCGGACGACGAGCAGATGATGATCGACGTCTTCATGGACGCCTGCACGGGCGCGGCGGCCGAGGAGCCGGCGACCGTCGCGGACGACCCCTGGGGCGGGGCCGGCCAGCCGGACTTCGACGGCATGGTGGCGCTCCTCGAGGAGGAGTACGACCTCCGCCTGCCCGACGACCTCAAGACGCTCGTCGGCGAGCAGGTCGTGCTCGCCGTCGACTCCCGCGGGCTGGAGTCGCTCGACGCGGTCGAGGGCATGGACGACGTCTCGGCGGGCTTGCGCACCGTCGGCGACACGGATGCCCTGCAGGACCTCTCCGGCCGGATCGACAGCCTCCTGACCGAGTCGGACATGGACCCGCTGGCCACGTCGCCCGCCGACGACGGGTTCGTGTTCGCCACGAACGGCGCGTACGCCGACGAGCTGGCCGGCGACGGCGGCCTCGGGTCCACCGACGCCTACCGCAGCGTCGTCAGCCCCGAGGACGTGAGCGGCGTGATGTACGTGGACGTCGACCGGCTCACGGAGGTGCTGCGACCCGTCCTGGAGTCCGACCCGACGGCCCTCGGCTACCTCGAGCCGCTGCGCGCGGCCGGCATGACCACCAGCGCCGACGACACGTACGCGAAGGCGACGTTCCGCGTCAGCTTCGACTGACCGTCGCCCGGTCGTGGAGCGGTCCTGGACGGGGCCGTTCCACGACCTGGCCCGCTGAGAGACACTGGCCTCATGGCGCAGGCCCTGGAGACCGACTACCTCGTGATCGGCGCGGGGGCCGCCGGCATGGCGTTCACCGACGCGGTGCTGGACCACAGCGACGCGCACGTCACGCTCGTCGACCGGCGTGACGACGTCGGCGGCCACTGGCGCGACGCCTACCCGTTCGTCCGGCTGCACCAGGCGTCGCCGTTCTACGGGGTGGCGTCCACGCCGTTCGGCGGGGCGATCCAGACGTCCGGCCCGGAGGCCGGCCTGCGCGAGCGCGCCACGGGCGCCGAGGTCTGCGCCTACTACGAGCGCGTGCGGCGCGAGCGGTTCGAGCCCAGCGGGCGGTTCACCTTCCTCGGCGGCCATGACGTGTCCGACGACGGACGGGTGGTCGCGCTCGGATCCGGCGCCGAGCGGGACGTGCGCGTCCGGCGGCGCGTCGTCGACGCCCGGTACCTGTCGCCACGCATCCCCGCGCTGGAGCCGCCGCCCTTCGAGGTGTCCGACGGCGTGACGTGCGTGCCGGTGGGCGAGCTGCCGTCGGTCGTGTCGGCCGAGTCGTTCGTGGTGGTCGGGTCGGGGAAGACGGCGACCGATGCCATCGTGTGGCTGCTCGGGCGCGGGGTGTCTGCGGACGCGATCTGCTGGGTGCGGCCGCGCGACCCGTGGATGCTCGACCGGGCCGTGGTGCAGCCGGACCCGGCGATCTTCCTGGGGATGGCGGCGTCGATGATGGAGGCGGGGGCCGCGGCGGCCTCGGTGGACGAGTTCTTCCTGCGACTCGAGGACGACGGCGTGATGCTGCGTCTTGATCGTGGGGTCCTGCCGACCATGGCGCGCGTGCCGACGCTCGCGCGCTGGGAGCTCGAGCTGCTGCGGACCGTGGAGAACGTGGTGCGGCTCGGGCACGTGCGGCGGGTGTCGCCGGGGCTGGTGTCGCTCGAGCGCGGGGACGTGCGGGTCGGGGCGGGCGCCGTCGCCGTGCACTGTGCGGCGAAGGGGTTGCGGCAGCGGCCCGCCGTGCCGATCTGGTCCGACGGGCGGATGGTGCTGCAGCCCGTGCGGGCGGGGTTCCCGTGCTTCGGGGCGGCGCTGGTGGGGTACGTCGAGGCGACGCGGCCGGCGTGGAGCGACGCGGAGCTCAACGCAGTGTGTCGCTCCACCCCGCTGTTCTCGACTCCGTCCGAGTGGGTCGGCATCCAGGCGGCCGGAGCCCTGGCGACGGCGGCCTACATGGCCGAGCCGGACGTGGCGGCGTGGTCGCACTCGACGTCGCTGAACCCCACGCGGGTGACGGCGGCTGATCGGGAGCGGGACGAGGTGGTCGCGGCGATCGCGCGGTTCAAGGCGGTGTCGGAGGCCGGGGTGCGGGGGATGGTGCGGCTCGGCCGGGCCTGAGGTGCGTGGCCGGCGATCGCTGCGGATTGGCGAGAATCATCGTGCAGAACGGCGAGAACGCCGATGACCTGGCAAGACGCCGGCCGCGCAGCAGTACGAGCGCCTCGCACGAGTCCCTGCATCTGGTCCACAGACTGAACGTGAGGCCGTCGCCGTCGGCGAATGCATCCGGCGCTGCCGACCTACGCTCTCTGGCGATGGCGTTGAAGCACGTCAGCGGCCGATGCCGACCCGAACGGTGACCTCGGCTCGGCGAGGCGTCGAGTCGCTCGGGTAAGAAAAGTTCAGTAGGAAGCGTCAGAAACGTTGACTAGAACTGGTTGAGAAGGTTGCATAGACGGCGTGAGCAGCCAGTACGCGCGGCGCGTCGTGGACAGCTTCCTCGACGACTTTCAGCCTCACCTGCGGGCTCTTGCCCTGCAGGGCCCCAAGGCGGTGGGCAAGACCGCCACCGCGAGCCAACGGGCCCGTACGGTCTACGACCTCTCCGATGACCAGGTTCGCGAGATCGTCGCCGCCGACCCCGGTGTGTTGACCAGCGCGCCCGGCCCGGTACTGGTCGACGAGTGGCAGCGATTGCCTGCCGTGTGGGACATGGTCAAACGCGCCGTGGACGCTGGCAGCCCGCCCGGACACTTCATCCTTGCGGGGTCCTCGGTCCCCCAGGGCGCGCAGATCCACTCCGGAGCCGGACGCATCGTGCCGCTGCGCATGCGCCCGCTGAGCCTCGCCGAGCGCAGACTCCAGGAACCATCCGTGTCCTTGGCCGACCTGCTCGAGGGCGGAGCCGGACTGGCGGGGGCCACCGAAGTGATCCTGCGTGACTACGTCCGGGAGATCACCGCGTCCGGACTGCCCCACCTGCGCACTCTGCCCGCCCCAGTGCGGGAGATCGAGCTCGACGCCTACCTCGACAACGTCGTGACCAAGGAGTTCCCCGAGCAGGGGTATACCGTGCGTCGGCCCGCCGCCCTGATGTCCTGGCTGACGGCCTACGCGGCGGCGACTTGCACGCAGACCGACTACACAAAGATCGTCGCTGCGGCGGCGTTCGCCAAGGACTCCCAGCCTTCCAAGAACACCATCATCGCGTGGCGCGAGGCCCTGGAGAGCCTGTGGCTGCTCGAGCCGGTACCTGCCTGGCCCGGACATCCGGCCCTACCTGCTCTGGCCTCGAAGGAGACCCACCAGCTGACCGACACGGCCCTGGCGACCCGCCTGCTGCACCTGGACGAGGCCCGCCTGCTGCGCGGCGAGTCGGGCTCCACGACCCTGCCTCCGGTCAAGGGGGCGACCAAGTCCGTCCTCGGCCGACTGTTCGAGAACCTCGTGACATCCAGCGTGCGCACATATTCCGACGCCGCACGTGCGCAGGTGTTTCACCTGCGCACCGCCAAGGGCGACCATGAGGTTGACATCATCATCCAGCGGCCAGACGGCAAGGTTCTGGCGATCGAGGTCAAGCTGGCGACCACCGTGGACGCCGACGACGCTCGACACCTGCGCTGGTTGCGCGAGAAGCTCGGCGACGACCTGGTCGACGCCGTCGTCGTGACCACTGGTTCACATGCCTACCGCCGCCCGGACGGGGTCGGTGTCGTTCCGGTGGCGCTGCTCGGGCCTTGACGCAACTCCCAACCGCGACCGAAACACGGGGAGCGGCGCGTCAGGCGTTGATACCGCCCAGGTGGGCCAGCCGGGTGGTGGGCCGAACGCAGGATGACACTATGACTTAATCATTGCGTCATCGGGAGCGGCCGTGACACTATGATTAAGTCATCGTGTCACGCGAGGAGCGGATCGTGCCCACCATCTACCGGACGCCCGAGATCGACATCGAGGACACCGGAGTCGTCGCCGAGATCCAGGATCTCCGCGACTCCCTCGCTTTAATGCTCCGCACACCGCGCCGCTGGACGAGCGGTATGCGCCGCACCACGCAGGCACGCGCCATCCAAGGGTCCAACACCATCGAGGGCTACACCGTGTCGGACCAAGACGCTCTGGCCGCTGTCGACGACGAGCCTCCCCTGACAGCAGACCAGCGCACCTGGTCCGAGATCCTGGGCTACCGCCGGATGATGACGTACATCCTGAGGATGGCGCCCGAGCCCGGATTCGCCGTGGACTCCCAGACCTTGCGGTCGTTGCACTTCATGCTGATGGAACACGACCTGTCGGTCGATCCGGGACGGTTCCGGCCGGGATCGATCTACGTGCGCGACGACGCGGCCGATGTCACCGTCTACGAGGGACCGCCGTCAGAGACAGTGACGGAGCTCGTTGACGAGCTGGTGGGCTCGTTGCGGACGGACGGGACCGACACCCTGGTCGACGCCGCCATGGCACACCTCAACCTCGTGATGATCCACCCGTTCAAGGACGGCAACGGGCGGATGGCACGCGCGCTGCAGACGCTGGTGCTCGCCCAGGACCGTGTGCTGGAACCGACGTTTTCCAGCATCGAGGAATGGCTCGGCAAGAACACCGACGACTACTACCGCGTCCTGGCGGTGACCGGCGCCGGCGCCTGGAATCCGCAGAACGATGCCGGACTGTGGATCAAGTTCAACCTCCGCGCCCACCACATGCAGGCACAGACGCTGCAGCGCCGATTCGACGAGGCCGACCGAACGTGGGTGGCGCTCGACGAGCTCATCACGCGGTTCAGCCTGCATTCCCGCGTCGCTGATGCCCTGTTCGACGCCGTCCGCGGGTTGCGCGTCGTTCGACCGACCTATGTGAAGCAGAGCGGGGTCGAGGAGCAGACGGCGAGCCGCGACCTGCGAGGGCTGGTTTCGGCGGGCCTGCTCGAAGCCCACGGGCAGACGCGGGGGCGCTACTACACGGCGAGCGGGGCGTTGCGAGAGCTCGGGGAGGAGATCAGGGCTGACCGGCCAGCGCTGGCGGATCCGTATCCGTGGTTGATCGTGGAGTTGCGGCGGCGGGCCGGGAGGTAGAACGACGCCCACACTTGTACGCAGGTAGCTGATCTGCAGTGGGTCGCGACCCCGAGAGCTCATTCACGCGAGTGGCCTGCGCCCCTCCGAGCTGCCAAGCTCGGGCCCATGGCAGACAAGCACATCCTTCGGGAGTGGGTCCTGGAGGCGCTCGAGGAGCTCAACGGTCGTGGCACGGTCGTCGAGGTCTCGCAGGTGGTGTGGCGACGCCATGAGTCTGACCTTCGAGCTGCAGGAAGCCTCTTCTACACCTGGCAGTACGACATCCGCTGGGCCGCCCAGCAGCTTCGCAACGAAGGGCTCCTTCGAAAGACGGCACCCCGCAGCCGGGATCCCTGGAGCCTGCCCTGAGTGGCACGAGCCGAACCGGAGGTCGCCGATGGCATTCACTCAGGCGG
Source organism: Isoptericola halotolerans (assembly GCF_003003075.1). Taxonomy (GTDB): domain Bacteria; phylum Actinomycetota; class Actinomycetes; order Actinomycetales; family Cellulomonadaceae; genus Isoptericola; species Isoptericola halotolerans_A. The sequence continues at coordinate 147,402 of NZ_PVTX01000002.1, forward strand.
ACTACTTCGACCTGACGCAAGCGCAGGCAGCTCAGCAATGGCAGGACATCCTCGCGCGTTCGTGGCCGGTGGCCGGCAAGCAGGTCCCGTTCGTGCCGGTGGAAACACTCCTCTGCCTCGCGGCGATGTTCGTCGTGGAACACTCCAGGTTCGGGAGTAGCAGTGCCCACCGAGCTCCCGAGCCGGTCCAGTCGCTCGCGCGCCTCGTGAAGCGCCCGCCGACCAGCATCATCGCAAAGATGAACAATCTGGACGGGTCCCGATCGCACGGTGCCAGTAACGACCTTCTGGTCGGATCTGTCCTCCGGACGGACCCACGTGCGATGGCTGACCTCTATCGAGTCATCCTCGCCGCAGGGCGCACGGCAGGCATCGACAGCGCGACGCTTCCCGACTTCCTGGACGTGGAGAGCGGGCGCGATCTGGAGCTTCTGGGCCAAGATGAGCTTGCGGGCGGCGCGCTCGAGTCCGTGGTCGAGCGCGAGATCCACGAGTGGCTGGTCGACGATGTCGAGGAACGCGTGACGGAGCGTCTTATCCTCGCTTCGCTGAGGGTGGGCCAGCATCGGTTCGCTACCTCGGTCCTTGATTCCTGGTCCCACGAATGCGCCTTCTGTGGCTTCGCTATGCACGATGAGGTGCGCCCGACCCTTCTCCGCGCCAGCCACATCAAGCCATGGCGGGACTCCAAGGCTCGTGAGCGGCTCGATGCCTCGAACGGGTTCGCTGCGTGCCCGGTCCACGATGCGGCGTTTGACGCCGGGTTGCTGACTGTCACTGACGATCTGGACGTTCGGGTCTCCGACCGGTTGACACGCACGATCGATGCGAACCCTCCCGCGCGCGTCTACTTCACCGCGCCGCAGCTCCGAGGTCGCGTAGCGGTTCCGCACAACGGACGCCCTCCGGGTAAGTCCTATATGGAGTGGCATCGCACCAGAGTGTTCGTGAACACGCCAGCCTCTGCGTGAAGGAGGTTCTGGGCGTCCGCCGGACGCAGCGAGGCGGCCGACTTCACCCACCGCGCCGGTCACTTTGCCTACATTTGACGGCTACGCTTCCCGTGCCAGGAGCAACGGATCCTCCCGCTGGGGCGAAGGAGGCACTCGGCGTCCCGGGCGGCGAGAATGGGCGCACCCCGCCACGTAGCAAGCACCACCGAGAGGTACACGCGTGACAGCACCGACGACGGCGCCACGGACCACCGAGCTCGACGCCGCTCCCGGATCCACGGTCGTCATCCGCGACGAGGAGTGGCTCGTCACGCAGGTGGAGCCGACGGCGGACGGCCACTTCGTTCATGTGGTCGGCCTCTCAGGCCTGGTCCGGGACACGGAGGCCGTGTTCTCCACCGCGATCGAAGACGTCGCCGTCGCGGACCCGGCCGACGCCGCCGTCGTGGCGGACGAGTCCCCGCGCTACCGCGAGTCCCGTCTCTGGCTGGAGGCGATGCTGCGCAAGACGCCGGTCCCGGTCACGGAGGACGCGCTGACGACGGCGCACCGCGCACTGGCCGACCCGCTGCCGTACCAGTTCGAGGCGGTGCGCAAGGCCCTCCACCCGGACAACCTGCGCCCCCGCATCCTGCTGGCTGACGCCGTCGGCCTGGGCAAGACGCTCGAGATCGGCATGATCCTCTCCGAGCTGGCCCGCCGGGGCCGTGGTGAGCGGATCCTGGTGGTGACGCCCAAGCACGTGCTGGAGCAGATGCAGTTCGAGCTGTGGACCCGCTTCGCGCTGCCGTTCGTGCGCCTCGACTCCACGGGCATCCAGCGCATCCGCCAGAAGCTCCCGGCGAACCGCAACCCGTTCGCGTTCTTCAAGCGCGTCATCATCTCGATCGACACCCTCAAGAGCGACAAGTACGTGGCGCACCTGCGCCGTCACCGGTGGGACGCCGTCGTCATCGACGAGTCGCACAACGTCACGAACTCCTCGACCCAGAACTTCCGCCTCGCCTCGATGCTGGCCCGGCAGACGGACGCCATGGTCCTGGCCTCGGCCACGCCTCACAACGGCGACCCGCGGTCGTTCGCGGCGCTGGTCCGCATGCTCGAGCCGTCGGCAGTGAAGCCCGACGGCGTCGAGCTGGACGAGGAGCAGGTCAAGCGCCTCATCGTGCGCCGCCACCGGCACTCGCCCGAGGTCGCCTCGGTGGTGGGCGCGGACTGGGCGGAGCGCAAGGAGCCGCAGAACGTCCTGGTGACCCCTTCGCCGCTCGAGGAGGAGATCGCCGTCGAGCTGGAGGACATCTGGCTCTGGCCCACGCGCGGCACTTCCCCGTACTCGGGCCGCGGCGGTGCCACGCTGTTCCCCTGGACCCTCGCCAAGGCGTTCCTCTCGTCGCCCGCCGCGCTGGAGGAGTCCGTGCGCAAGCGCCTGCGCGCGCTCGACGCAGGCACCGAGACCTCCGACGACGACGAGTCGCTCGTCACGCCGGACGCAGCCGAAGGCGGCACCCCGGACGAGCGAGCCACCGCGGGCACCGGGACCCGTGCCACCGAGCGCACCGCCCTGGCCCGCCTGCACGACCTCGCGGCCCGCTCGCTCACCGAGCGCTCGGCGAAGTACGACGCGCTGCGCGACCATCTACGCGGCATCGGCGTCGGCAAGGGCTCCGACATGCGCGCGGTGGTCTTCGCCGAGCGCGTCGCGACGCTGGGCTGGCTGCAGGGCCGGCTGGTCACGGACCTCGGCCTCAAGCCGGAGAACGTGGCCGTGCTGCACGGCGGGCTCTCCGACGTCGACCAGCAGCGGATCGTCGAGTCCTTCAAGCTCGCCTCCTCCCCCATCCGCGTACTCGTCACCGGCGACGTGGCGTCAGAGGGCGTGAACCTCCACAGCCACTGCCACCACCTGGTGCACTACGACATCCCGTGGTCCCTCATCCGGATCGAGCAGCGCAACGGCCGCATCGACCGGTACGGGCAGAAGAACGCGCCGCAGATCACGACGCTGCTGCTGGACCCGCAGCGCACGCGCCGGTTCGGCGGCGACCTGCGCGTCCTGACGCGCCTCGTCGAGCGTGAGCACCATGCCCACCACGCGCTCGGGGACACCGCCTCGCTCATGGGCCAGTACTCGGTGGCGGCCGAGGAGAAGTCGATCGCCGACGTCCTCCGCCAGGCTCGCTCCCTGGAGAGCGTCGTCAAGGAGGTCGAGGAGGTCGTGGCGGACGACGGCCCTGCCGGCCTGCTCGCCCGGCTCATGAACCTCGGCGCGAGCACCGAGGCACCGCCCGCACCAGCAGCGGCCCCCACCGGCGGACGCACCGGGGTGTACGACGATGACCTCGCGTTCCTCGAGGACGCCCTCACGCAGATCTACACCACACCCGGGCAGGAGCCCTCGAACGGTGTGGCGTGGAAGAAGGCCGCGAACGCCTCGGTCGCCTCTCTCAAGCCCCCGCGGGACCTGCGGCAGCGCCTCGAGGTGCTCCCGCAGTCCTACCTCGCGGACCGACGCGTCACCGAGGTGCTCCGGTTGGCGACGACGACGGCGCAGGGCACCCGCGAGCTCGCCAATGCCCGCAGCGCGGAGTCGACGTCGGTGTGGCCGGAGGCCCACTTCCTCGGCCCCCTGCACCCCGTCGTCGAGTGGGCGTCGGACCGGGCGCTCGCGTCGCTGGGCCGCAACCAGGTCTTCGCCGTCCGTGGCGACCTCGAGGAGTTGACGGTGCTCATCCAGGCCGCGCTGTACAACGTGCGCGGGCAGGTGGTGGCGACGTCGTACCAGACGGTGGCGTTCCCGAACCTCGACAACCCGGGCTTCGCGCTCCCGCAGCCGCACGAGTCCGCCGCAGCGGCGATCGAGGCGCTGCACCTCGGTGCCACGAACAAGGGCGGCGTCGCCGGGGCATCGGGCCTCCAGCCGTACGTGCGCCAGGCCGTGCGCTCGGCGGAGAGCGCGGTGGGCGACCAGGTCACCTCGATCGAGTTCGCCGCGCAGCAGCGGGTCGAGGCCTGGTTGAAACGCAGTCAGCACTGGCGCATGGAGGCGACCGCACTCATCAGCCGTGAGGTGGGGGCCGCCCGGACCGGCATCACGAACCGGCAGTCCGACATCGACGAGGAGTCGCGCCTGGCGCGCGAGATGCTGCCGGAGCGCACCCTGCTCCGCCCGCTGCTCGTCGTCGTCCCGCCCGGCCTCGACCTTCCCGAGCCGGAAGCCGAGCCGCACAGCACCGAGGAGAACAACTGATGGCCGCCAGTGACGCGATCGTCGTCGGCGAGGACTGGATCAGCGAGCACTACTTCTCCACGGACGGCAAGCAGTCGTTCCAGGCGAAGGTCCTGGAACGGCGCAAGGCATGGGACGACGGCGGCACGGACGCGCCGTCGACCCGCACGCGCTTCGTCGCGGCCCGGGCGGAATCGCTCTCGACGCTCGCCGGGCTCGGCGAGGAGGGCGGCCGGTTCGCCGTGCTGCCCGAGCTGTACGAGCGGCTGCGCGCCGTCCTTGGCTACACGACGGCGGCCCTGCAGGCCAAGCGCGAGGGCCCGGTCGAGTGGGTGCACGCGACGGGGCTGGAGGCGAAGGCACCGCTGGTGCTCGTCGAGGCGGTGGCGGTCAAGGACGTCGAGTCGCTGCTCGCCAAGGGCGACCCGGCCAAGCCCGCACGGGGTGACCGGACCCTGCTGGAGCCGTACCAGGCTGACGAGAAGACCCAGATCTACTCGGTGGCCCGGCTGCTCTCGCACCTGTTCGTCCAGGACGAGGGGCCGGACTACGCGCTCGTGCTGGCTGGCGGCTGGCTGCTGGTGGCAGAGAAGGCCCGCTGGGCCGAGGGCCGGTACCTGGCCGTCGACCTGCAGCTCGTCGCCGAGCGCGCCGACGACAAGCGCGGTGGCGAGACCGACCGCGCGCTGACGTGCGTCGAGGCGGCCTCGCTCGCCCCGGACCCCGAGGGCAACCTCTGGTGGCCCGGTGTGCTCGAGGAGTCGGTCAAGCACACCGTGGGCGTCTCGAAGGACCTGCGCGAGGGCGTGCGCCTGTCCATCGAGATCATCGCCAACGAGGTGGTCCGCCGCCGTGCCGCCCAGGGGCTCGAGCCGCTGCCGCAGGCGGAGGCGCAGAACCTCGCGCGGCAGTCGTTGCGCTACCTGTACCGCGTGCTGTTCCTGCTGTACGCGGAGGCCTCCCCCGAGCTCGGCGTGCTGCCCGTCGGCGCGCCGGTCTACGAGCGCGGCTACAGCCTCGACCGCCTGCGCGAGCTGACGCTGGTCGAGCTCCCCGGCCCGGCGGCCGAGCACGGCACGCACCTGTACGCCTCGCTCGGCACGCTGTTCCGCATGGTCGACACGGGGCACGACGGCGGCGGCACCGGCCCCGAGGCGGGCGATGCCGGGCTGACCTTCACCCCGCTCAAGGCCGACCTGTTCCGACCGGAGGCGACGGCGCTGATCGACGCCGTCGGGCTCGGGAACGCGGCCCTGCAGCAGGTGCTGCGCCACCTGCTGCTAAGCAAGGAGTCGCGGGGCAAGGACCGCGGGTTCATCTCGTACGCCGAGCTCGGCATCAACCAGCTCGGCGCGGTGTACGAGGGCCTCATGAGTTACACGGGCTTCTTCGCCACGGAGGACCTGCACGAGGTCGCCAAGGACGGCAACGCCGAGAAGGGCTCCTGGGTGGTCCCGGTCGTGCGGTCACAGGGCATCGCCCCGAAGGACTTTGTGACGTTCGACGACCCGGTGACCGGCGAGCCGAAGCCCGTGGTGCACGAGCAGGGCACGTTCGTGTTCCGGCTCGCGGGGCGCGAGCGGCAGCAGTCGGCGTCGTACTACACGCCCGAGGTGCTGACCCGGTTCACCGTCTCCCAAGCGCTCGTCGAGCTCATCGGGCCGGACGACCCGGACCCCGAGTCCGTGGAATGGAAGGGCCGTGAGATCCCGCGCAAGCTCTCGGCTCGCGAGATCCTCGACCTCACCGTCTGCGAGCCGGCCCTCGGGTCCGGCGCATTCGCCATCGAGGCGGTGCGCCAGCTCGCTGCTGCGTACCTCCGGCGCCGCCAGGCCGAGACCGGCGTGAAGATCGAGCCGGACGAGTACGCGCGCGAGCTGCAGAAGGTCAAGGCGTACATCGCCCTGCACAACGTGTACGGGGTGGACCTCAACGGCACCGCCGTGGAGCTCGCCGAGATCTCCCTGTGGCTCGACACCATGGGCAAGGGGCTTAGCGCCCCCTGGTTCGGCCTGCACCTGCGGCGCGGCAACTCCCTCATCGGCGCACGGCGGGCCGTGTACCGGCGCGACCAGCTCGCCAAGAAGGCGTGGCTCCAGTCCGTGCCCGCGGACGTCCCGCTCGCGCCGTCCGACGGCGATCGTGCGGCCGGGCGCACCAGCTCGCTCGGCGTCGTGGGCGGCCGGATCCACCACTTCCTGCTGCCCGCCGCAGGATGGGGCAGCGCCGTCGAGGCCAAGGAAGCCAAGGAGCTCGCCCCCGAGGCGCTCGCGCGGCTCAAGGCCTGGCGCAAGTCCGTGCTCGTCACTCCGTCGAAGAAGCAGGCCGACGAGCTGGTGAAGCTCGGCCACCGGGTCGAGGTGCTCTGGGACCTCGCGCACCGACGCCTCGAGATCGCCGAGCAGCAGATCCGGCGGTCGCTCGATGTCTGGGGCGCCGATGACCTGCCCGTCGGCGGCGAGGTGACCCGCGAGCAGATCGAGGCGGCGCTTGCCGATGCTCGGGGTGCTTACCGGCGGTTGCGGTTGGTGATGGACGCCTGGTGCGCGCTGTGGTTCTGGCCGCTGACGGAGGGGTTAACCCGGGTTAACCCCGCCGGGGACTCGGCTGAGGCCGGCGTCGTGGAGCCGCCGAACCTGGACGAGTGGACCGCCGGGCTCCGCGCTGTGCTCGGCGTCCACACCGAGACCGGTGCTACCGGTCACGGCAAGGCGTGGCGCGGTGGCGACCAGACGTTCGCCTCCACGGCGGACTGGGACCAGCTCAACGAGACCGAGGAACTTGAGCTCTCCTTCGCCGGCGCGGTCGCGCCCGAGCGGGTGCTGGCTGACCATCCGTGGCTACGCGTGTGCCAGCAGGTGGCCGAGCGGCAGGGCTTCTTCCACTGGGAGCTCGACTTCGCGCCGGTGTTCGCCGCGCGGGGCGGCTTCGACCTGCAAGTGGGCAACCCGCCGTGGGTGCGGCCGGACTTCGACGAGGCGGCGTCGCTCGCCGAGTACGAGATCGCCTTCGCGCTAGAGGGCAAGATCGCGACCGCCCGCGCCAACGAGCTGCGATCCACAACGCTCGCGAACGCGGCGGCGCGAGATTTCTACCTCGACTCGCTCATCGCCACGATCGGTACGCGCGAGGCGGCATCTAGCGTTCCCGACTTTCCGCACCTCGCGGGTCTCCGTCCCGATCTCTACCGCTGCTTCATGGAGCAGACCTGGCGTCACCACTCGGCATCCGGGGCGGTCGGACTCATCCACCCGGAGACGCATTTCACGGACGAGAAGGCCGGACCGCTCCGAGGTGCGGCCTACGGACGCTTGCGTCGGCACTGGCAGTTCATCAACGAACTGCAGCTCTTCGAGATTCACCACCTCGTCAGCTACGGGATACACGTCTACGGTGCCGAGCGAACTCCTCACTTCCTCCAGGCGGCATCTCTCTATCACCCCGACACAGTCGACCGCTCGGCTATGCACGACGGCACCGGTGAGGAACCTGGCCTGAAGGACCCGGACGGCCGCTGGGATGTGCGGCCGCACCGCGACCGAATCATCAGCGTCGACAAGACGGTGCTCAGCACCTGGCACGCCGTCCTGGAAAACGCGAACGTGCCGATGACCCAGACCCGCATGGTCTATGCGGTCAACCGCGCGACGATCTCGGTGCTCGACAAGGTCGCCGAGGCGCCGCGCATCGGATCGCTCGCCCTCGAGTTTTCCCAGGGCTGGAACGAGACCACGGACTTCAAGAAGGGCTACTTCGGGAAGGAGTGGGATATCGCGGACTCGTGGGGCGATGCCATCCTTCAAGGCCCCCACCTGCACGTGGCGAACCCCGCCTACAAGACGCCCAACGAGTCGATGAAGAGCAACCTCGACTGGTCGGTGGTCGACCTCGAGGAGCTCGCGCCTCGCGCGATCCCGGCGACGTCGTACAAGCCGCGAGGCGACCGGGCTGCCTACGACGCGGCGTACACGCACTGGACCCGCGACGTCGTGCTCGGTCCGGACGGCAACCCCGTCGATGACATCCCTGCGGTCGACCCGAAGTACATCTGCGACGTCGAGACCGCCACCCTCGCCGACGGCACCGCCGTCCGCACCGAAACCATCTCGTCAAGGGCATTTTATCGGATCGCCTGGCGGAAGATGGCTGCAAACACCGGTGAGCGAACCTTAATCCCGGCAATCATCCCGCGAGACTGTGCGCCCACACACGGCCTGACTTGCGTGGGTTCTCCGCGCGGCAGCCAACGTGATCTCGTCGTGTGTGCAGGGTCTCTGGCTTCGCTCCTCTCGGACTTCACGGTCCGTGTCGCACCCAAGGCCAACATCCTGATGTCGACGGTTTCAGCCCTGGCCGAGGTCGTTAGCGGCCCTTGGGGAATGGCGATCGCACTCCGTGCCCTACGCCTCAACTGCGTCACCGATGCCTATGCCGATCTGTGGGCCGAGTGCTACGAATCGACGTTCCGAGAGGACTTGTGGACCGGTCTACCGGAGCGCACCGGCTGGGTCGACCTCGGCGATGTCGGGCCGGAGTGGACCCCGGACATGCCGCTGCGCCGGGCCGAGGACCGCCGTCAGGCGATGCTGGAGATCGACGCCCTGGTCGCCCTCTCCCTGGGCCTGACCGCCGACGAGCTGTGCACGATCTACCGCACCCAGTTCCCGGTGCTTTACGGCTACGACCGCAACCGCGACCACTACGACGCCAACGGCCGCATCGTCCCCAACACCGTGCTGACCACGTGGCGCAAGCGCGGCGGCAACGACGGCCGCTACTCCGACGAGGACCTCACCGCCACCCACCCTGGCAGCGGCGTCGACTACTCCTACGAGCTCCCCTTCGAGACCCTCGACCGCGAGGCCCACATGCGCCAGGCCTATGCCGCCTTCGAGTCCCGCCTCGCTGGCTCGTCGACTGACGAGGCGAAGGCATGAGCCGCCCGAAACTCCTGATGACGGCGGCGGCATCTATCTCCGATGATGGTCGGAGAGCGAATCACTCGAGCACGATGAGAACAGCACGAAGGACATACCCGTGAGCCAGACGAACACTGACGCGCACTACCGGGTGGTCGATCAGAGTTCCCGCCTGTTGGCCTACCTGTCAGCCGTCGCGCGTGAGGTCGGCCCTGCGCCCGTCCGGGACGTGCGACATCACGAGTTCACCCTCTGGCCGGCCGACGTACCGTCCCACCGCGCGGTCCTGGCGGGGCCGACGCAGGAGCGACTCTCGTGGCTGCAGGTGAAGCGCGTTCCTCAACCTGCGCAGGTGACGGTTCCCGAGGACCTCCAGCCACTCCTGGACGCCAGGTCGATCGCTGAACCAACGGACCAGCCACGACTTCGACCCGAAGCTGTCGACGCATGGCTCCGCGCGCAGGTCCCGGACCCGGACGAGGAAGCGCAGCTCGACGCAGATGCCCAGGAACCGGAAGCGCGGCCCGACCTTGAAGCCGAGGACGAGGACGAGCCCGCCACCGAAGTCCCCGACGTCGACGAGCAGCGGGCGATCCTCCGAGAAGAGCTCGACGAGAAGTTCTCTGCATGGCTCTCGACCACGTGGCAGAACTGGGTCGCGGTCGTCACACCAGACCTCGCCGCACGAGCCCTCTACGGCAAGCTCTACGGCCTCCACCTGCGTGCCGAGGCGGAGCAGGACCAGTACGAGGTGGTCTGGGGCCACTCAGTCATCTCCTACCGAGGAGAAGGGGTCGGCGTCGTCGCACCGTTGCTGACCGCTCCGGTCGTCGTCGAGATGGACGACAACGACGGCTCGATCCGGGTCACGCCAGAACGTACCGTCGAGCTGGAGCTCGATGCCCTCGAGGGCACCGGCCTCAGCGGCTTCGAAGGGCTCGTCGCCCTCCGTGCCAAGGTGCAGGAGACTCCGCCGGACCCTTGGTCTCCTGAAGAGATCGCTGGTGTCCGGGGACAGATCGTCTTTCCTCTCGGTCAGGACGCGACGCTCAGTAGCAGCACCGATCCTGCGCCCGCCACAGGCAAGCCGGTCCTCAACGAGGGCTGGGTCCTGATGCTTCGCAAACGCCCACTACGTCAGGAGCGGTTCTACGACGAGCTCTCCGACAAGCTTCGCGAGACAGAGCGGGTGCCGGACGCTCTGGCATCCGTCGTCGCCGACAAGGACATCGTCGATCATGCGCTGCGCGCCCTCGGGCACGACGTCGACACCGATGACGGCACGGCCCGCCGTCTGCTCATGCCGCTGCCGACGAACGAGGACCAGGAACGGATCGCGCGCCAGCTCTCGCACTCACGCGGTGTGACCGTGCAGGGCCCGCCCGGAACCGGCAAGTCGCACACGATCGTCAACCTTCTCTCGCACCTCGTGGCGCAGGGCAAGCGCGTACTGGTGACGGCCCAGAACGATCAAGCCCTGCGGGTGCTGCGGGACAAGATCCCCGAACAGCTTCGTGACCTCTCCGTCGCCGTCCTCGGATCGACACCCGCCGCCATGGAGGACCTCCGCAGCTCAGCCCAATCCATGCAGGACTCCCTCTCGTCGATCGACCCGCGGCGCGAGGAGAAGCGGATCTCCGAGCTGGGCGACAAGATCGACCAGGTTCGCGAGAACCTGCGCCGAACGGACCTGGCACTCATCGAGGCCCTACGCAGCGAGCAGCGCGAGTACCCGCTTCCCGCCGGGCCCGTGCGCGCGCCCCAGCTTGCCGAGTGGGTCACCTCGCGGCGCGGCATCGACGTGATCCCCGACCGGGTGCCGGCGCAGTCGCGCATCCCGCTCAACCCGGACGAGCTGATCGAGCTGCAGGACCTCGCCCAGACGATCGACCCTGGGGACGCCGAGCGCGCGGGTCTCGACCTACCGGACGAGAACTGGTTGCCCGCAGGCGCTCAGCTGCGTCAGCTCTTCGACCGTATCGACGAGCTCCAGACGACGGTCACGTCCCTCGAATCCGGTGGTCTGCGCATCGAAGCCGTCGACCGCCTGAGCCACTCGGCCCTCGAAGCCACCGCTCAGTCTGCGCGCCAGGAGGCGCAGGCGCTCGAGACCTTGGGCGGGGACTGGGAGACACGACTTGCTCAGGGGATCCTCCACGGCAACCCGGCGGTGGCCTTCACGATTGAGCACAACCACGCCGTGGGTGCGAAGCTCGCCGAGGCGCGCGCCATGAAGTCACAGACCGCAGGACACGAGATCGAGGTCCCTGACGGGGACCCTCACATCCAGCTTCCCCTCCTCCGGCAGTGGTCCGAACGGCTCGCCGCCGGAAAGAAGCTCCCTCTGGTCGGCGCACGGGACCTCAAGGAGCTCAGCAACCAGGTCAAGGTCAGCGGATACCCCGTGAGAACAGCCCAACAGGTCGATCTCGTCGCCTGGGCTGTTCGCCTCCGCGCCATGCTGGTCGAGGTGCGGCGACTCATGGCCAGCGCCTACGAACCCTTCAACATCCCCCTCCCCGACCAGGGGACGGCCTTCCAGTTCGAAGCAGAGCAGCTCGCGCAACGCGTGGTGTCCGTCCACCGGTGGTGGAGCTCCGTCCATCCAGGACTGGCCGGGACGCTCGCCCCGCTGACGTCCTTTGCCGATCCGGCGGGTTCGGTGCAGTCGTTGCAGCGAACAGGGGAACTCCTGTCGTCGGCGGCAGCGCGCCTGGAAGAGCGCGAGCTCAGCGCTCGACTCCACCAGCTGGCGGTCGACCTTGACCAGCGCTCCACCCAGGAGAAGTCCTCGGAGCTCTGGGGAGCCCTCGGATCAGCTCTAGCGGCCAGAGAGCCGGGCCGCTGGGAACAAGTTCAGGCCGAATCGAGCAGGCTCCTGACAGTCCGCCCTCGCGTCCACCGCCGCGCCGAGCTCCTCACCCGCCTGGCGGATGCTGGAGCACCCTTGTGGGCCCGCTCGATCCTCGCCTCCGCCGGTGACACCTCCGTCGTCGGCGACCCGCATGATGCCGCCTCGGCCTGGACCGTCGCTGCCGCAAGATCATGGTTGACGACCCTGCACAGCGAGTCGGACGTCTCGCGCCTGATGGAACGCGCTCACGAGGAGGCCGCCGACCTCCGCCTGCTCATCATTGATCTCGCCAGCAGGTCAGCGCGGCTCCGCCTCATGCAGAACACCAAGGACCGCCAGCGCAAGGCGCTCGGCACGTGGCTCGAGGCCACCCGCCGCGCCGGCAAAGGTACGGGGAAGAACGCGCCACGATTCCTCGCCCAGGCCCGGGCAGCGCTGCCCGAGGCTATGGGCTCGGTTCCGGTCTGGATCATGCCGATCTATCGCGTGCTGGAGAACTTCGACCCCAGGGTCTCCGAACCGTTCGACGTCGTCATCGTCGACGAGTCGTCCCAGTGCGACCTGCTCTCCCTGGGAGTGCTCGCGCTCGGTGAGAAGTCCGTCGTCGTCGGCGACGACAAGCAGACCTCGCCCCAGGCTGTGGGCGTGAAGACCGACCGCATCTTCGACCTGCAGAGCCAGTTCATCGCGGACCTGCACGACAAGTCGCTGCTCACGATGGACGAGTCCCTCTACTCCATCTCCGGCCGCGCCTTCCCGTCCACGATCCTCCTGCGTGAGCACTTCCGCTGCGTGCCGGAGATCATCTCGTTCTCCAACCGCTACTACAACGGCAAGGTGCTGCCCCTGCGTGAGGTCACCGTTCCGCAGATCGGTGGGCCCCTCCGGGCCGTCCACGTGGCTGACGGAGCGTCCGTGCGCACCGGCTCGCACCGGACCAACCGAAGAGAGGCCGAAGTCCTGGTCGAGCAGATCGCCGAGTGCTCCGCCGACCCGCACTACGACGGCCTCACGTTCGGCGTCGTAACGATGATGAGCGGTCCACAGGCTCAGATCATCGAGAGCATGCTGGTCGAGCGCCTCGGCACAGAAGAGTACGAGCGTCGGCACCTACGGGTCGGCAACCCTCCGGTGTTCCAGGGCGACGAACGCAACATCGTCTTCATCTCGGTCGTCGCCGACGACGACTCCTTCGCCGCCACACGGACGATGCACGAGCAGTGGGCAAACGTCGCAGCGTCACGAGCCCAGGACCAGCTGTGGGTCTTCTACAGCGTCGACCCGTCGACGCTCAACCACAACGATCAACGGCGCCACCTCGTCGAGCACGTACGGGACGCGGGACGGCGTGTCGACCCGACCGACCTGTACGAGCTCACCGAGTCAAAGTTCGAGCGTGACGTCCTCGCTCAGATGCTCGAACGGGGCTATGACGTCGCTCCTCAGCACAAGGTCGGCGCCTACCGCATCGACTTCATGGTGACCGTCGGCGAGGGGGAACGGCTCGCCGTCGAGTGCGACGGCGACTCGTTCCACGGCCCCGACAAGTGGGACGAGGACGTTCGACGCCAACGAGTGCTCGAGCGACTCGGCTGGAGCTTCTGGCGGGTTCGGGCCTCTGCCTACTACCTCGACCCCGATGCTGCCATGCAGCCCCTCTGGGAGCGTCTCGACGGGATGAAGGAGCGCGCCGTGGAGAACGAGGAGCGGCGCCGTGCTCAGGACGCGAAGCGCGCGGCCGAACGACTTGCTCAGCTGGAACGCGAGGCAGAGCAGGCAGCCGAATCTGCTCCGACCAAGCGGAGCGACAGTGAAGATGTCGCCGCGGCAGAGGATCCGAAGAGTCCGAACTCCGAGGAACCACACAACATCGCAGTGGCATCCGCTGCGCCCTCTCGTAGCCCGAGCGCTCGCACGTCCTCGGCGTCGGCCGAGGTGCCGCCATCCGTCATCCGACAGTGGGCACGCGCGAACGGGGTCGCCGTCGGTGACCGTGGTCGCCTCTCTCCGGAGGTCCGGCGAGCTTACGACGAGGCCCACGCCCGGCGATCGGAACAGGTTTCTACGGAGGCCCAGGAGCCCCTCGCCCTTCCCGACAACTCGGTGGCACAGAGAACGGCACCCGACCTTGCGGCAACGACTCCCCCGTCGCTCGCCGAGATCGAGAACGCCTGGCACACCGGTCAGCGCTACCAGCTCGACTACACGGGTTCCGTACGCCCCCGGGACGGTGGCGTGGACCTTGAGTCGGCGATCGGTGAGGTCGCCGCACGCCCTGTCATCGAGGCTATGCGACGCGCACGGCCCAGCGGCGGCACGTTCAAGATCGACGACTCGGGCATTCTCGTCACGTACCAGGACAGAGTCCCCGCGTTCGTGATGCGCGTGGCACCCGAAAACTGGTTCCCCGGCCACTTGCGGTCAGCGCAACGATGAAGGAGCAGCGATGAAGGCAGACGCTCTTACCCCGCGCCAGCTGTTCGACGGGAAGATGCACTACGAGATCCCGTCGTTCCAGCGCCCCTACGTCTGGAACGAGGAGGACCAGTGGGCGCCGCTGTGGGAGGACATCCTCCGCGTAGCGGTGAGCTACATCCCGCCCGCGTCCGGGGCCGCGGTCGACCCGGAGCGACACTTCCTCGGCGCGATCGTCTACGAGTCGCGGCCGCCCGTCGTCGGCGACGTCACCCGTCACCTCGTGATCGACGGCCAGCAGCGCACCACGACGCTCCAGCTCGTCATCGACGCCGTGCAGTCCGCCATCTCGACGCGTGAACACGAGACGCTCGCCGAAGACCTCGAAGACCTCGCCCTGAACAAGTCCGCGGCATTCCGCGGCAAGCCCGAGCGCTTCAAGCTCTGGCCGTCCCGCCAGGACCGCGTCGCGTTCGAGCAGGCCATGGACGACAGTCAGCCGTCCGACGGCGAGCACCGAGTGCTCGAGGCCCACCGATTCTTCAGCGGCGAGGCCAGTGCGTGGCTCGAGGGCAAGCCCGACGAGGACGGCAATCTCCCACCCGGCACCGAGGAGCAACGCGCCTGGGCCTTGACTTCGACCCTGCAGGACGGCCTCTACGTCGTCGCGATCAACCTCACCGGGCATGACGACTCCCAGCTCATCTTCGAAACCCTCAACGACCGCGGCACACCCCTGCTCAAGGCCGACCTCATCAAGAACTGGGTCTACAAGGTCGGCACCGACGTCGGGGCTGACGTCGACAAGTGGCCCGACACCCACTGGGTCGACTTCGACGACGAGTGGTGGCGCGCGGAGATCACCCAGGGACGGCAGATGCGGTCCCGCATCGACATCTTCCTGCAGTACTGGCTCACCATGCGGATGCAGAACGAGGTGAAGACCGAGCAGGTCTTCCGCACCTTCACCCAGTACGCCAAGCCGCACATGGCGGATGCGACAGGCGCAGAGGAGTTCCTCGGTGCGATGCGACGCGACGCCGACACCTACCGGCAGCTCACGCAGCTCGATCCGACCTCGCCCGAGGGCTCCTTCCACTCGCGCGTCGTGGAGACGATGGAGCTCGCGGCCACCAGTCCGCTCCTGCTGTGGTTCGTCTCCGAGAACCATGAGGTCCCCGCCTCGCAGGTCGCCGTAGGGCTCAACGCGCTGGAGAGCTGGGTCATCCGTCGCACCCTCGCCCGCGCCACCATGAAGGGCGTCAACCAGCTCATGGTCGCCATCCTGAAGGTCGTGGCCGACGCGCCCGTGGACACTGCTGGTGACGCCGTTCGCGACTACCTCGCCAGGCAGTCTGCGGACGCCCGGTACTGGCCGACAGACGAGCAGATGCACGCCGTGCTGCCCGGCCTCCGCCTCTACGGCAACATCCGGCAGTCGCGCATCGCCGAGGTCCTGTGGGCCATCGAGACGAGCCTGCGGACCAAGTTCAACGAGGACCTTCCCCAGCCGCCGAAGCTCCAGGTGGAGCACGTCATGCCGCAGGGCTGGCGCACCCACTGGGACGATGAACCACCCCTCGACCCCGAAGCGGCCGCGAATCGCGACCAGCTCGTCAACACCCTGGGAAACCTCACCCTCGTCACCCAGCCGCTCAATGGGTCCCTCTCCCACCGGCCGTGGACCGATGACGAGGCGACCGGAATAAAGTCCGGAGGCATGGCCGGGCGCGGCAAGCGCGGCCTCCTGGAGGAGTTCGCCCTGCTCGTTCTCACCAAGCAGATCGTCACCCCGCACCCTCACGCCTGGACCGACGACGACATCCGTACCAGGTCGTCCGTGCTCACCGAGGCGATCTGCGGCGTCTGGCCAGGACCGCCTCCCGTCGAGCCCGACCTCGAATTGCAAGAAGGCCACTCGGAGATCCCGTCCACCTCCGAGTCGTCAGGGCACGCCGAGGTTCCGTGGACCGCCGACGAGCTCATCGACCTCTCCGGCAGGCTCGCCCCGACCACGCTCGCCGTCCTGGACCACGTCGCCACCGAGCACGCCGGGGACTTGCTCCGCGGCACCGACTTCGCCCCGATGGACCTCACCTCGTCGCAGATCGCCGGAGTCTCCGGCGCGCTGGCACGGATGGTCTACACCCGCTACGAGCGGTCCAACCCGCCGCTCGGCTTTGTCAACGTCGGTGGGCAGTGGCACTACCGCATGGAGACCGCCGTCGCCGAAACGTGGCAGCGCGTGCGCGAGTGTCACGCCGCTCAAGAGGACGCGGTCGATCGATGAAGTCGTTGTAGCTACTGCTACCTACCAACCTCCTGTGCTGCTGCGGGCAGTGGCGCGAGCAGCCCGCCCGGTCTGATCCGAAGGACTTCACCCGGCACGAAACACTCATAACACCCCAATCGCCCTCGGATGCAGATAGCGTCCTCGCTGTTCACAGCGCTAGGAACGAGAGGGAGCGGGCGAGTGAAGATCGGCGTCGGGGGCAGCATCGGCCCATTGCGTGGGGGAGTCAGCAACCGTGGCGCAGGGATCGGTGTCGGCCCGTTCAGCGTCGCCGCATCCAACCGCGACATGCAGGGTTTCGTCGTCTTCCTCGTCGGCGCCGCCCTCGTAGGAGCGGTCGCTGTCGGCCCGTACTTCCTCGGCAAGTGGGTTGCGGGGCTCTGCGGCGCAGCGCCGGACTCGACGGCACGGTTCGTCACGGGCTGGATCTTCGAGGGCGTCTACCTCGCCGTGATCGCGCTGGTGCTCACCGTCCTGTTCACCCAGGCCGTCGCGCGGGTCGTCGTGGCTGCCGTCGGGGTCTGGCTCGCGCCCTTCGCGACGGGAGGCCACCTCCGCCTCGCGAGCGTCGACGACGACTTCTGGATCGTCGCACTTCTCGTGGTGCTCTTGGCCGTCGGCATGAACTTCTTCACGCTCGGCGCCGTAATCAGGGTGGAGGGCGCCCTACCGCTGGCACTCGTCTCTCTCTTTCTGAACAGCTTCCTTCTCTACTGCGTCGAAGCATCGACGGCACCGGACGGATCCGCTTGGGACGCGGGGAGGTTCGGCTGGGTCGTTCTGGTCGCGGCATTGATCGCAGTCGGCCAGGCATTGGCCTCAGCAGCGATCGCCCACCTGCAGGAGTAGCGGAGGGCGGTCCGATCTCCCGCGGGACTGCACTCGGCAGGGGCAGCTATGGCCAACGTGATGCGCGACTGCGATGTCGCCGGGTTGGAAGAGACCGCGAGGAGGTCGTGAGTGCGAACGCAACGCTGGAGTCGCAGCCAGGCCGTGAGCGCGGCGTCACTGGCCGTCGCCGCATGGTCGTCGCCTGGCAGGACCCGCGACCCGTCGCGTCGTCCCCGTCGAGATGCGGTCACGCCGGGAGCATCCGGTGCTCCTTCCTCGTTCACGGAACGCGCCACGTCGCGGCGAGGCGATGGTCCGTCAAGGCGTGGCGCATTCCGTCGCACCCGATCAGCTCTCCACGCTCGCCAGAGGTCAGGAGCTTCGGCTTGAGCCCACGAACCCGTGGAGCCCGGAAGCCGTACTCGTGACGTAAAGGTCCGGGTCCAGGAGTTGAACGGCCCTGACGCTCCCTCCCACAGCTCGGGCTCGCGGAGCTGTCGGCCGGCGGCGTCGCTCTCTGGCCGCGTGCTCGGGCGGAGCTCGTCTCCCTCGTCCCGCCGGTGGCGGGCAAGAGCCTCAGCCTGCCGATGGCCATGGACATCACGGAAGCCGACATCGCCCGCCCGGCCGACGGGTAGGCCACTTCCCCGAACCGCTGCGAAACTCTCATGCGGCGCGAGAAGGCCTGGCAAACTTGACGTAGTACCTGAGCACCTGCTGAGCCGTCGGCCCGTATTCCTTCCACGCCTTCTCGACGTCGTCGAGGTTCACCTTCTTGGTGTGGACGGCCTCGCAGAGCCGCATCCAGGACTGCCCGGTGACGTAAGTGATGGCGCCGGCGACCGCCGCGTTGATGAGCGACCCGATGCCGGGTACGAGTTTAACGAGACTCCGTGCCGTCGCCCTGCCTGCGTACTGGATTCCCAGCTGCGACAGCGCTTGCGCCGACAGCATGACCTTGAAGTCGATCCGGTAGGCGGCGGCGACCTTACCCATCATGGTCAGCTGGATGGGTGCGAGTGCCACCGCGTCGGCGAAAGGGATCGGGGTCGCCGCGATCCCCATGGCGGAGGCGGCCGCCGCGTTGATGTATCGGAGCGCCAGTTCGCGCCTGAGAGGGAGGGAAAGTTCCTGGACGACCCGGAGCGCGTCCTGGTTCTCCTCAGGTGCGGTCGCCAGTGTCAGTGCGAGCAGGTCTTCGAGGCCGTGCCTCGGGCCGCCGAACTTTCCCTGGTCGACGGCAGCGGTCATGACGGCTCCGGCGACGGGGAGGTCGATCGGGTCACCGTTCTCGTCACGAGGGTCCTGGAGGAACTCGAGCATCTCCACTGCTTGGCCGGACGGGACCCACGGACCCGCGATGCGATCCTTGGCACGCTGCACCTTGGTGAGCACGAGGATGACGTGCAACCCCTGGGCCGCGAACGTCCTGATGAGGCGGACGTCGTTCTCGGTCAGGCGGCCGGACGACGCGAGGATGCAGTACCAGACCACCGCGATCTGCTGCTCGCGCGGACCTGCGGCGATCTTGCTCAGCCCGTCGGAGACATGCTGTTCAGGCGTCTTGACCGAGCCCGCCTCGAACCCCTCGAAGTCCCAGATGCCGAGCGATCCGTCGGGGTTCAGGTGGTAGTCGATCCCCTTGGTCACGGGCATCCCCACGCCGGTGGGCGCGCTGTCTTTGCCGAAGATCGCGTTGATCAGGGAGGACTTGCCGACACCGGTGCCGCCGACGACCGCCAGGTTGAACCGGCCGATCTTGGCGCGCTGCTCGCGCTCCGCGTCGATGATCGGGGTCGGGTCGAAGCCGCGGTCCTCGCCCTCGCTCCCTGGCTGTCCGGGGGTTCCACCCTGCCGTCGGCGCCCCTGATCGGTCCGGCTCATCTCACAGCTCCTCTTGGTATGTCGAGGCGACGATAGCGGGCTGACGCGGCCTCGGTCCGGTCGCGAAGGTCAAGTTCACCCGCAACCGATCAGGTGTGCCGGCGGGTGAAGTCTTGGCCTCCCACCCACCCGGACGTGGGGAATCGCCCGGGGAGTCTGAAACGATACGCACGTGAGCGAGCTCCTCCCCGTCGTCCAGGCCGAGTCCCTGCGCACCGCTCTGCTCGAGTACCTGGGCACGACGTTCGCTCTCGCGGATGCCAGCACCCGGGCCTCGCTCGAGGAGTTCCTCGCCTCGCCGTCGACGGGCCTGTTCCGCGGCCCGTACGTGCGCCTGCGGCTGCCGTTCCGCCCGGCCGAGGACGGCTGGCGGGGCGCCCTCGACTGGTACGGCGGCTATCCGAAGCCCTACGGCCACCAGGCGGCGGCCTTCCAACGGCTCTCTTCGCTCGGCCCCGACGGGTCGATGCGCCGCCCGGACCCGACGCTCGTCACGACGGGTACCGGGTCCGGCAAGACGGAGTCGTTCCTCTACCCGATCCTCGATCACGTGCTCCGCGCCCGCCGCGCCGGGATCGGCGGCACCAAGGCGATCATCTTGTACCCGATGAACGCCCTGGCCAACGACCAGGCCAAGCGCCTCACCGAGCTGCTCACGGGCGACCCGGAGCTCGGCGGCGTCACCGCCGCGCTCTACACCGGCCAGCAGGGTCCCGAGCGCACCAAGGTCTCCCCCGCCGGGCTGATCACCGACCGCTCGGTCATCCGGGACTCGCCGCCCGACATCCTGCTCACCAACTACAAGATGCTCGACCAGCTGCTGCTTCGGGACACGGACGCGAAGATCTGGTCGTCCTCGGCCCGGTCGCTGCAGTACCTGGTGCTGGACGAGTTCCACACCTACGACGGCGCCCAGGGCACCGACGTCGCCATGCTGATCCGGCGGCTCGGGCTGGCCCTCAAGTCGCACTGGCCCACGGGCACGGACGCACCTGCGGAGGCCGGACTCACCGAGGACGACGTGGCCCGCCCGCTCGGCGCCGTCACCCCGGTCGCGACCTCCGCCACCCTCGGGGACAAGGGCGACCCGACGGCGATGCTGGCGTTCGCGCGCACGGTGTTCGGCGAGGAGGTCACCGAGGACGCGGTGGTCACCGAGTCACGGCTGCCGCTGGCCGAGTGGGTCGGAGACGCGGGCGAGATCGCGGCGGCCCGCGGCCTCGCGCCGATCGACCCCGAACCGCTGGTGGTCGACGCGCTCGGTGACGACCTCGGGGGGTGGGACGGCGACGCTCTGCCCCGCCTGCGCGACGTCGAACCGGCCACGCTGACCCGCGCCGTCGTGGGCCACCTGTTCCGCGAGCGCCCGGCCTCCGCCGAGCCGGACGACGTCGTCGAGCCCGGGTGGGCGCGACCGGACCTGGCCGGTGACGACGCCGAGGACCTCCTGACGTTGCTCAAGGCGCATCCGCTCGTCTCGTGGCTGATCACCGAGACCTCCGACGCCAGCGACCTCGCCGCCCTGGCACGCACGCTGCCGGGCCTGCCGAACGACCCGGCCCGCACCGCACGCACCGAGGCGCTGCTCGCCGCCGTGCTGTCCGCGCTCTCGCACCTGCGCAAGGTCTGCGGCCGCTCCGCGCTCTCGGTGGACGTCCACCTGTGGATCCGTGAGCTCACCCGCCTCTACCGCACGACGGCGGGCGCCGCGCAGTTCGGCTGGCAGGACGAGGGCGTCGGCGACGACCCCGACGACGCCGGGACGGAAGACCGCACGTTCCCGGCGCTGTACTGCCGGCACTGCGGCCGCTCCGGCTGGGGCGTGGCCCTGGCGCCCACGGGCACCGACCTGGACACGCACGACCACGACATCCGCGGCCGGCACCTGCGCGGGGACGACCGCTTCCGCACGCTCATCCACGCCCCGGCCGAGGGCGAGCGGGCCGAGGGCGGCGAGAAGGTCGAGGGGCTCTGGTGGTTCCTCGTCGGGCAGCGACGGCTCGTCACGTCCGCGCCCTCCGAGGAGGACGCCGACGGCGGTGTCCTGCCGGTGCTGGCCCACCCGATGGACGACGCCGGCGGCAAGCCGTCCAAGGGCGACGACTGCCCGTCGTGCGGGCAGAAGGACGGCATCCGGTTCCTCGGCTCGGCGATCGCGACGTTGCTGTCCGTGTCGCTGTCCAGCCTGTTCGGGACGGCGGGCCTCGACGCCGCCGAGAAGAAGGCGCTGGTCTTCACCGACTCGGTGCAGGACGCCGCCCACCGCGCCGGGTTCGTCCAGTCCCGCTCGCACGCCCTGACGCTGCGCGCCGTGCTGCGGCACGCCGTCGGCGACGAACCCGTCGACCTGGAGACGGTCGTCGACCGGATGATCGCCGAGGCGGGCGACGACGGCAGGCGGCGCCACCGCCTGCTGCCGCCCGACCTGTCCGAGCGGGAGAAGTTCGCCGCCTTCTGGCAGAAGAAGACCTGGGCCCAGGTGCACCACAGCGTGCGCCGCCGGGTCCGCCGTCGCCTGCTGCTCGACGTGCTCCTGGAGCACGGCCTGCGCTCCGCCGTCGGGCGCACGCTGGAGGCCACGGGCACCGTGGTGGCCGAGGTGCGGGCCGAACCGGGCGTGCTGCTCTCAGCGGCACGCGCCACCCTGGCCGAGGTGGACCGCCAGGGTGTGCTCGAGGGTTTCGAGCCCACGGAGGCCGAGCTGCTCGGCTGGGTGCGCGGGGTGCTCGAGCACATGCGGCTGCGGGGCGCGATCGACCACGAGTGGTTCCAGAAGTTCCGCGAGGAGGACGGCAACCGGTGGTGGATCACCGGTGGTCGCAAGCGGCACGAGGGCATGCCCGGGTTCGGCAAGGGGTCCAGCGCCCCCGGGTTCCCGCGCGTCGGCGGTGCCGTGACGACGGTGGGCGCAAAGTCCCAGGCCGCCGGCGAGGACCTCGAGCCCGTCGCCTCCCCGCGCGGCTGGTACGCCTCCTGGACCGTGAAGTGCCTGCGGACCGACACCACCGAGGCCGCGACCCTCGCCCGCCTGCTCCTGGCGCAGCTCGCGCGCCTCGACGTCGTCGGTTCGCTGCTGTCCTCCTCCGGCGCCACCACCTACCACCTGTCCCCGCGCGACGTCGTCGTGCAGGGCGCAGACCTCGATGCTCTCGTCGCCGGGGACCTCTGCCTCGAGTGCTCCGACTGCGGCTCCGCCGTGCCCGCCTCGGGCGCCGTCGTCGACCAGCTCGACGGCGCCCCGTGCCTCGTCGCCCGGTGCACGGGACGGCTGCGCCGGCACGCGCTCGCCGACAACTTCTACCGGAGCATGTACGGCGACTCCGACCCCGCCCGCGTCGTCGCGCGCGAGCACACGAGCATGCTCGAGGACGAGGTCCGGCTCGCCTACGAGACGGCGTTCAAGTCGAGCGACCCCGAGCCCGACGCCCCCAACGTCCTCGTCGCGACGCCGACGCTCGAGATGGGCATCGACATCGGCGACCTCTCGACCGTGATGCTGTCCTCCCTGCCGCGCACGGTCGCCTCCTACACCCAGCGCGTCGGCCGGGCCGGCCGCCTCACCGGCAACGCGCTCGCGCTCGCCTACGTCACCGCGCGCGGTGACCAGCTCCCCCGGTTCTCCGACCCGACGAGCGTGGTCAACGGCGCCGTCCGCCCCCCGGCGACCTACCTCGACGCCGAGGAGATCCTGCGCCGCCAGTACTTCGCCTCCATCGCCGACGAGCTGGCAAGGCGCCCGGATGCGCCCCACCCCCGCACGGCAGCCGACGCCCTCGGCTCCAGCGAGCCCGGCACGTTCCTCGGCGAGCTCCTCGCGGTGTCCGAGGCGGAGGGCCCGGCGCTGCTCAACCGGTTCCTCGCCGGGTTCCCCGAGGTCTCCACCGCCGTGGCGGACCGGCTGCGGACCTGGGCTCTTCCGTCTGTCGAACCCAGCTCCGGAGAGGCCGTGCCCTCCGAGCTGGCCGCGCGCGCGCACGCCGCGTCGATCACCTGGCGCACCCGTATGGAGACGCTCGCCCACCGCGAGACGGACATCCTGTCAGCGATCAACGCCCCCGACGGGCTGCGGGTCAAGGCCGAGTCCACGGCGGCCACCAGTGACGACGAGCGCGCGCTGCGGACGGCGCAGGCGGCGCTCCGCCTCACCCAGCACCAGCGCGGCCAGGCGTCGTCCGAGCACTGGGTCGGCGTGCTGGAGGAGCACGGCCTGCTGCCCAACTACACGCTGCTCGACGACTCGGTGGCGCTCGAGGTTTCGCTGTCCTGGATCGACCCCGACTCGCGCGACTACCGCACCGAGCACCTGGAGCTCAGCCGCGGCTCGGCCCAGGCCCTGCGCGACTTCGCCCCCGGGTCGACGTTCTACGCCCGCGGGTACGCCATCGCCATCGACGCGCTCGACCTCGGGCGCGGCGACGACGCCGTACGGACCTGGGCCTGCTGCCCGGCCTGCGGGTACTCCGCGGACGTGACCGACGCCGGCGCCCCCGGTGCCGAGACCGCACCGACGTCGTGCCCCCGCTGCGGGGACGACGGCATCAGCGACATCGCCCAGCAGGTGGAGGTGGTCAAGCTCCAGCGCGTCTCGTCCGTCATCCGCCGCGAGGAGGCGACGATCGACGACCGCAGCGACGAGCGCGAGCGCGAGCGGTACACCATCCGAACCCTCGCCGACGTCGACCCCGCCGGCGTCGCCAAGCAGTGGTTCGTCGAGGACTACGGGTTCGGCGCCCGCTACCAGCGGCAGATGCACATCCGCTGGCTCAACCTCGGCAAGGCGTCGGCGCAGGGCGCGACGGTCGAGATCGCCGGGCAGCCGCACGACGTGGCGATGTTCCGCGTCTGCGAGCAGTGCGGCAAGCTGGACACCTCCACCGGCGCCAACCGGGCGTCCGAGCACCGGCCCTGGTGCCCGCTCCGCAAGGCCAGCACCGAGCAGGTGCGCACCGTGGCCCTCGCTCGGTCGCTCACCACCGAAGGTCTCGTGCTGCGCCTGCCCGAGTCCGTCACCCTGGGCGACGACTTCTCGCTGCCGTCGCTGCGCGCGGCGCTCCTGCTGGCGCTGCGGCTGCGGATCGGCGGTGACCCCGACCATCTCGAGGTCACGAACGTCATCGACCCCAGCCCCGCCGCCGGGAGCCCGGCCGAGGCGCTCCTGCTGCACGACGTGGTCCGTGGCGGCACCGGCTACCTTGCCGAGCTCGCGGACCACGAGGCGGTCTGGACCATGCTGCGCGACGCGTGGTCCCACCTGGAGGACTGCCACTGCCAGCAGGACGGCCGCCTCTCGTGCGAGCGCTGTCTGCTGCCGCACGCCGGTCTGCACGAGGTCGACCACGTCTCCCGCGCCGCGGCGGCGCGGCACCTCAAGTCGATCCTGCTCGGTCGCTCGCAGGGCGGAGCGGAGGACGAGGTCCCGTCCTCGAGTCCGTGGTCGGTCACTGTGGACGAGCCCGCCACCACCGACCCCGAGTCCCACATCGAGCTGCTGTTCCGCCAGGTGCTGCGCGAGCGGCTCCAGACCCTGGGCGCGACCCTCACCGAGAAGCCGGGCCCGAACGGCAGCACGTGGTCGGTCACCATGCCCGGCGGTGCGCACTGGCGGCTCGAGCCGCAGGTGCTCGTCCCCGGCGCGGGGACCAAGCCCGACTTCATCCTGCGCAGCGACCGTCCCGGCATCCCGCCGACGGCGATCTTCACCGACGGCTGGCGGTACCACGCGTCGCCAGCCGTCAACCGCCTGGCCGACGACGCCGCCAAGCGGCAGGCACTGCGCCAGGTCGGCTACCAGGTGCTCGCTCTGACCTGGGACGACCTCGACGGAGCGTCCGCCGCCACAGGGGCGCCGTGGCTGCATCCTCAGGCGACGGCAGCGGTGCTGAACGAGGCGAAGGACAGGCTCTCGCCGGCGACCCTCGCGCTCGCGGGTCGTCCCGCACTCGACCTCCTGCTCGACTGGATCGAGCGACCTGACCTGGCGGCGCGCGAGGAGCTCGCGCGCTGGATGCCGATGCTCGTCGCCCCGTCCCTCACCGGCGGCGTGATCTCGACGGACGCCGGCATCGACCAGGTCGCCCTCGACGTGCTCGACGGCGCGCCACTGCCTCCCGGCACCAAGTTCGGCGGCGTCTGGCACCACGACGGGCTCGCGATCGGCGTCCGCGACTTCGCGCTGGGCGCCTACGAGATCGCCGTGGTGCTCGACGACGCCACCGACGTGCTCGGACCGGACCACAAGGCCTCCTGGCGCGAGTGGCTGCGTCTGTCCAACCTGCTCAACTTCCGCAGCGACCTCCCGCTCAGCATCGTCACGCGGACGATGCTCGAGGGCGCAGGGCCGCAGGCTGCCCCCTCGGGCGACGCCGCGACGGCCGCCGAAGAGGCGAGCCGGGTCGAGGACGCCCTCCAGGCGCGGCTCGACGAGCACCCGCGGTGGCGGCAGGTCGCCCGTCTCGCCACCGAGCTGGAGCACCAGCTCCTCGTCGAGGTCCTCGACGTCGCCGCCCACGGCGTCGAGGCACCGACGATCGGCGACGAGGTGGGCGACGGAGTGCCGCTCTCGCTGTCGTGGCCGGACCGTAGGGTGACCGTGCGGTCCGACGACCTGGACCCGACGACCACCGCAGACCTCGTCGCCGAGGGCTGGACCATCCTCGAACCCGACGCCGCCGCCATCCGCGCAGCCCTCACCCACTGAACCGGAAGAAGCAGCACCGATGCCGCAGATCATCCTCGGACCGTCGTTCGGCAAGCTCGACGGCGCCGTGCGCAAGGCCGCCTTCGCGTTCCTCGAGAAGCTCCAGGAGAGCGACGCGACGCCGGGCCTCCACATCGAGCCGATCAACGGCTCCGCGGACCCCCGCATCCGCACCGGCCGGGTCAACGATTTCTGGCGAGCCGTGCTGGTCAAGGTCCAGGGTCAGGCCGCCGAGGCGCACTACGTCTACCTCGGCACCTACCAGCACGACGACGCGATCTCCTACGCGAAGTCGGCCGTCGTGCGGATCAACCCTCGCAACGGCATCGCCGAGCTCGTCAAGGCCGACCAGCTCGACGCGCCGACCCTCGAAGAGCGGGTCACCAAGGTCCCGGCCAAGCAGAAGCCCAAGCCGGACGACGTCGACCTCGCCACGTACCCGCTGCTGCAGACCCAGGGCATCGCCGTCGCTGATCTCCTCGACCTCGGGATCGACCCGGACACCGCCGTCGACGCGGCTGTCGCCGAGACCGAGGACCAGATGCTCGCGGTGGCACAGCGGGCGCCCGCCGCCTGGCAGGGCGACGCACTGCTGGACCTCTCGATCGGCACCGGCCTCGCCACCGTCAAGGAGAAGCTCGGCCTGAGCGCCCCGGCAGCCGAGCCCGACCCGCAGAGCGACGAGCAGCTGCTCACCGCGCTCAAGCAGCCCGCCGCACAGATGGACTTCGCGTTCATCGAGGACGACGCCGAGCTGCGTGCCGCGATCGAGGACGGCAACTTCGGCCGGTGGCGGGTCTTCCTGCACCCCGAGCAGCGCGACTACGCGTTCCGGCCGCGCAACGGCTCCTTCCGGCTCTCCGGGGGCGCCGGGACCGGCAAGACGGTCGTCCTGCTGCACCGTGCGCGGCACCTCGCCCGGACGAACCCCGATGCCCGGGTCGTCCTCACGACGTTCAACAGAACCCTCGCTGCCTCGCTCCGCGAGACGTTGCGACTCCTCGACCCGGACCTGCCTCTCGCCAAGGAGCTCGGCGACCCCGGCGTCTACATCGCCGGCGTGGACGCCATCGCCCGTCGCGTCCTGGCGACCGCGGAGTCGGTGCACGCGGCGTCCCAGGCATGGGGTGAGACGGTCGCGTCGGTGCTGGGAGCTCGTTCGCCCTACGTCCTGGAGCCCACCGCGGCGGCGCGTTGGGACGCCGCCATCTCGACGCACGGGGCGGACCTCGCACCGGAGCTGCGCAGCCAGGCCTTCTTCGTGGCCGAGTACGCGACCGTCGTCGTGCCGAACAGGATCGTCAGCCGCGACGACTACCTGCGGGTGCGCCGTCCAGGTCGCGGTGTCCCCCTCAGCCGCGCCCAGCGCGTCGCCGTTTGGAACGTCGTCGCGGCGTACCGCGCCTCCGCGGACGCGGCCGGGTCGACCGACTGGGACGAGAAGGCGATGATCGCCGCCGCACACCTCGACACCGTCGCGGCCGCCGGCACCGCGCGCCTCGCCGATCACGTCCTCGTCGACGAGGGGCAGGACCTCGCGCCGTCGAGACTCGTCCTGCTCCGTGCGCTCGCCGCGCAAGGACCCGACGACCTCTTCCTCGCCGAGGACTCCCAGCAGCGCATCTACGGCCAGAAGGTCGTGCTGTCCCGCTACGGCATCAACGTGCGCGGCCGCTCCCGCCGGCTGACCCTCAACTACCGGACCACGGCGCAGGTGCTCCGGTACGCCGTCGGGGTGCTCTCCGGCGAGGAGTGGGTCGACATGGAGGCCGACGACGCGACCGTCACGGGCTACCGCTCCGCACGCACCGGCCCTGCGCCCGTCGAGGTGGGCGCCACCTCGCTCGTCGACGAGTACGAGAGCGCTGGTGCCGTCGTCGGGAAGTGGCTCGACCAGGGGGATGCTCCCGAGACCCTCGGCGTGCTGGTCCGCACCAAGACCATCGGCGACAAGGTCGTCCACGCGCTCAGCGAGCGCAAGGTAAAGGCGAAGTTCGTCCAGGACGACGCAGCCACCGGCACCGGCAGCGTGCTCGTCATGACCATGCACCGTTCCAAGGGCATGGAGTTCAAGCGCGTCGTGCTGTTCGGCGTCTCGCCGGACGAGGGCGGCTGGGGCGTCGGCCAGTCCTCGCTGCCCGAGGCTGACCGCGCGGACGCCGAGCTGCGCGAACGATCCCTGCTCTACGTGGCAGCGACCCGGGCACGCGACGAGCTGGCGGTGCTGTGGAACGGACGGCGGAGCGGGCTGCTGCCGGCAGCTGCGAGCGCGGGGTAGCGAGATGGGCGTCAGCGAGCCGCCTGCTCGTTCTGATTTCACCCGCGGAGCTCGGGAGAAATCCCACCAGGGCGCTTCAGATCTCCATAGGGTCGAGCGGTCGCCGAACGAATGAGGAGTCTCGATGGTTGCCGTCTTGATGACATGGAACCCTGCCCGATATCCACAGTTCGGCGACAACTGGGACGACGAGCTCGCCGCAACCGAGGCAGGCGGCCTCACCGAGGGCCAATGGTCAGTAGGGAACCGGAGAAGTATCCCCCTCGGACAGCGGGCATACCTCCTCCGACAAGGGCCCGAGCCACGGGGCATCATCGCGAGCGGCTGGACCACGACTGAGGTCTTCGAGGAAGAGCACTACGACGACCCCTCACGGCAGGCGCACTATGTCGAGGTCGTCTGGGACCAACTCACGCCCCTGGACGACCCGCTCCCGACGGCTGATCTCCTCGCCAAGGTTCCTGAGGTGAGCTGGAACAACCTCATGCGTTCGGGCGTCGACGCGCCTGATTCCGCGGTCATCACCATCGACGAACTGTGGAACGCTCACCTGCGTCGGACTGCTCGCATGCATCGGCCCGACAGGTTGGCCTCGAGGCCACAGCGCACGGACGGCCAGGGTTTCGAAGCTCTTGGCGAGGCACGGATGTCCGTGGAGAACTATGCGCAGGAACTCGTCGAGGAGCACTTCCGTCAGGACGGCTGGGAGGTGGAGGACACCCGGATCGGCCACCCTTACGACGCGGTGGCGCGACGCGACGGCGAGATCCGATACCTCGAGGCCAAGGGTACGCAGGGCAACGGACAGAAGGTCATGGTGACGGCAGGGGAGGTCCAGTTCGCCATCGACCACCCCGGCCGGTGCGTCATGGGTGTCGTCTCGCAGATCGCGCTCGGCGCGGACGGCGAAGTAGTCGCCGGGAGCGGCCTCCTCGAGGTCTTCGATTGGAACCCCGACGAAGGCGACCTCTTTCCGGTCACCCTGCGTTGGACCCCACCTCGCCACGCCGTCAGCGACGAGGCGACACCAGAAATTGACGCCTCATGACGACCCCACATGACCAGCTGGCTGCCCACACCGCAACGACAGTCCCCCTGCCGTCGATTCTCAGCGACTCTCGCCGAGCGGAGGCTATTGACCACCTCCACCGGTACTTCGGCCGGTTGACGAACGACTCCGGATGGGCAGGTAGCCGCTTCGAGAGGTTTCTCGGCGGGGGTGACGAGATCGCTGTGGCCGATCGATTCGTCCCTGCCGACCTCGTCGCCGTCACTCTGCTTTCGGTCCAGGTGCCCCCGCGTGCAGCGCTCCAGTTGCTCGAGGATCGTCAGAGGGAGTTCGCCACCCTTCTCTCGAGGGTGCCCCGAGCCCTCGACCTCGTGGACGTCGATCCGTCGCTCATTGACGAGGACTGGCCCGCATGGCAGCTCTGGTCGCAACTGAAGAGGCTGCCCGGGGTGGGCTGGGTCACGGCGGGAAAGCTCCTCGCCCGAAAACGTCCCAGACTCGTGCCCGTCTACGACTCCGTCGTCCGAGACGCCGTCTCCCCGGACGGCTCCTTCTGGACATGGCTCGCCAACGCTCTCCGTGCCGATGAATGCGCACTTCATCGGCACCTCCTCTCACTGCGCCGCGAGGCGGGCATCGGGGACGACATCTCCGCGTTGCGAGTCTTCGACGTTGTGGTGTGGATGGAACACCGGTACCGCCAGTCGTAGCAGAACCAGACACGGAGTGGTCTTCGACCGGCTGGTCTCGGCCGTCGTCAGGACAGCCTCGGCAATGCCTCGTAGAGCGCTGCCGGGCGATGCCCTCTAGCGTTCCCACATGACGCCAGGTCACCTCTTCGTCGTCCACGGCAGGCTCGAAGTTCTCAGTGCGGATGCACGCGTCATCCCGACAGACTCCCGGTTCTCGGTGGGTGACTGGTGGCGTCCGGCGGCCGAGCTCGACGAATCCACGCCCTGGGAGTACCTGAGGCCAGACGCCTGGGGACAAGACGCCGTTGAACGCTCCCGACATCGGCTGAACGATGACGCGACCCCGGAAATCTGGTTCTTCGACTCCATCGCATCGACCCCGCAGGGTGTCGGCGAGAAGGCTCGGCGCGCCGTCGAGACGATCGTGAGCAAGGGCGGGCAGGCCCTGCGACGTGGTGCCCACCATGCCGGGCGCGAGCTTCCCCTCATCGCGATCCCTGTCATCGGCACCGGCCGTGGTGGCCATCGGCTCGTCCGCGGACAGGTGATCGGCTCCCTGCTCGAGTCTCTCGATGCGACCGCTCGTCGCGAAGGTGTGGACATCGCAGTGGTCGCATCGGACTCCCGGGACTACTCGGCACTCCAGTACCGCCGTCGGGCGCTCGGCATCGCCGACGGGCTGTCATCGCCGTTGGCGACTCAGGCTCGCGATCTGGGTCGGCGCGTAGCGGCCGGCGACGTCGCGTTCTTCTTCGGCGCAGGTGTCAGCATCGCCGCGGGAATGCCGTCGTGGAAGGACCTGCTGTCCGAGCTCGTGACCACCCTCGGCCTGGAGGACATGAGGGATCAGATCAACCGGCTCGGCCCTCTCGAGCAGGCCGAACTCATCCAGGTCACCGTCGCAGATCGCTCCACGCTCGAGCCGGCCGCATCTCAGTTGGCACTGGGACAGCACGTCGTCGAGGTCCTTCGCCGTCGGGCGCCTCGACCGAGTCTCAGTCATGCGCTGATGGCGAGCATGCACGTGACCGAGGCCGCCACGACCAACTACGACCAGCTGTACGAGGCCGCGGTGTCGGCAGCGCATCGAGAGGAGGAGGCGGAAGCACCGATCCGTGTTCTCCCCTGGGATCGCGTGACACCGGGGCGGCCGTGGTTGCTGAAGATGCATGGCGATGTGGACCATCCAGCCTCGATCGTGCTCTCGCGGAGTTCCTTCGTCCACTACGACAGCCGTTGGAAGCCGGTCGGTTCCCTGGTCCAGTCCCTCATGATGACGAAGCACCTCGTCGTGATCGGGGCCTCCATGACCGACGAGAACTTGCTGCGCTTCGCTTACGAGGTGGCAGGACTGCGCGCCTCGATCGAGTCACCGGGCAAGCCGACGTCAGCGATCGGCACGTTGGTCCATCTCTTCGACGATGCTGCCTTCAGCAAGCTCTGGCAGGGCCGGTTCGACGTCGTCGTGCCGAGCTTGGAAGGCGGCGATGCAGAGTCAGCGCCGCGGACGCGCCCTGAGGACCAGGAGCTCCGGCAGCCCGACGACAACGTGCAGACCCGCCGAGCCGCCCGGGCGCTGACCGTCTTCCTCGACGTGATGGCGATGCATGCCGTCGAGGAGACACCGTTCCTCCTCGACCAGCGCTACGTCGAGGAACGCAGCGACGAAGCTACTCGGCTGGTGATCGATCTCAACGATGCCGCACGCCGTGCACGGGAGCTCTCTGCCGGCGACGACGCGTGGTCGGGGCTGGCAACTCTCCTGGAACGGCACGGGGCACGCTAGTCACCGGCCGCTCCTGGCCGAGGCGATCTGTCCACGAGCAGCGATACCGATCGCAACCGCCCGGCGTCGGCCCCGGAGTCTCTCCCAGGGCCGACGCGGCACGGCCGCCCGCGCACGCGATCACTCCACCGCCACCTCGACGCCGTCGGAGAACATCGAGTCGTGCAGCTCGAGCGTCGCCGGGGTGGCCTTCTTCGGCAGGTCGAACACGACCACACCCTCCACGGAGTTGCCGGGGTTGATCTCGTTGAGGAAGCTGTTCGAGTCGTCGAGGTAGATCGCCGCCCCGGTGTCCGCGGAGTGGGTCCGACCCTTGGTGTCGACGAGCTCCTGGGAGTCCCCGTCGAAGTACTGCGCCTCGTCACCGATGTTCTCCACCGTCACGTGCACCAGCAGAAACCGCCCCTGGGCCTTCTCGTTGAGGAAGTCGTCGCCGATCTGCTTCACGTCGTCCTCCAGCTCGGTGACGGTGAACTCGAACTTGCCGTCGCGCACGGGGTCGCCCAGGCCCGGCAGGTCAGCCGCCTCGGGCTCCTCGGCCGCGACCTCCTCGTCGGCCGACCCACCCTCGTCTGCCGGAGCGTCCGCCGCCGTCTCCTCGACGACCGTCACACCGTCGTCGGCCACCGTCGACTCGTCTCCGCCGCCCAGCGAGGCACCGACGATCGAGATGCCGACGAGCGCGCCGAGGCCGGTGAGCACCTTGTGCCGGGCGAACCAGTTCTTGCGCTTCTCGGGCGCCGGCGGCTGCGGGGCCCAACCCTGCGGCGCCTGGCCGTACGGCGGCTGCTGGCCGTACGGCGGCTGGGGGCCCGACGGCGTGGCACCGCCGGGCGCGGAGCCGGCAGGCGGCGGGCCGAAGGACGAGGGCTGCTGCTGCGACGGGTCGGGGTGCTGCATGGACATGATGTCTCCCTGAGCGGTGTGGTCGGTGGCGAACGGCACGATCCTGCGCCGTACCACCCCGGCCACGGATCCCCCGATCAGGTCGACCCACCGAGCCGAACGGTGGAGCCCGCACGGCCGGACCGACCCGGACAGCGGACGCCGGCGTCGGAGGTGTCTCGTACGCTCACCGCATGCACCCGCCACCGCCCCCGTCCCCGCCCGGCGGACCACCGCCCGGGGCCGGTGGCTGGACGGGATACGGCGCCCCGCCGCCGCTCCCGCCGCCCGGATCGCACCCGATCCCGGGCCTGGCCGTCCCGTACCGGCCCGCGCGTCGGCCGGGCCGCACCGTCCGGAACGTGCTCGGCACCGTCGGCGCCGTCGTCGTCACCTGGTTCTGCGCGGTCACCGGCTGGGCCATGGCTGCGCCCGACGTCATGACGGGCGCCGGGCTGGCGGTCGAGGTCCTGTGGTTCTTCGTGGCCGGCGGCGTGGCGACGGCGATGGTGTGGCGGCAGCGGTACCCCGTCGTGGTGTGCCTCGCGACGGCCGTGGTCGGCATCGTGAGCCCGCTCGGCGCCGTCGCCCCGCTGATCGCGCTGCCCTGGGTGGTGGCTCGCACCGACTGGCGTCGCAGCCTGCTGTGCGGCGCGGCTACCGCGGCCGCGCTGGTCGCCACGTTCTGGCGTGACGGCTCGCGCACCGCGGAGAACGTCATCTTCTCGGCGACCCTCGAGGACGGCGGCCCGACGACGTACATGTCGCCGCTCGGCTACACGATCCTCGGGGCGCTCGCCCTGGGCCTCGCGGTGGGCGTCGGCCTCCTGCGGCGCCTGGCGACCCGCGCCGACGCCGACGCCGACGCCGCGCGCGCCGTGGCCGCTGCCGAGGCCGGCCGGGCCGCCACCTGGCAGCAGCAGTCGCAGTCGCTGCAGACGGAACTCACCCGCCAGGAGGAACGCGAACTCATCGCCCGGGAGATGCACGACACGGTCGCCCACCAGCTCTCGCTGATGTCGTTGCAGGCCTCGGTGCTCGAGGTGTCCTCCGACGACGGCGAGGTCGGGGACGCCGCCCGGTCGATGCGGGCCTCGGCGCACCACGCGCTGGAGGAGATGCGCACGCTCATCACCTCGCTGCGTGAGGGAGCGGACGACTACGGTGCCCGCTCATGGTCGCTCGACGACCTCGGCGACCTGCTCGAGTCGGCCCGGGAGCGCGGCGTCGACCTGGTGGCGACGGTCTTCGTCTCCGACGGGGACGACGCACCGGCGACACTCACCCGCACCGTGTACCGGGTGGTCCAGGAGTCGCTGACGAACGCCACCAAGCACGCGCCAGGCACCCGGGTCGCGGTGCAGGTCCGGGCCAGGCCGCGGGACGGCATCGACATCACGGTGCGCAACCCGCCGGCGTCGGCGCTCACCCCCGACGCCGTGCCGGGCAGCGGCGCCGGGATCGTCGGGATGCGCGAACGCTGCGAGGCGCTCGACGGCAGCTTCGACGCCGGATGGCAGGACGACGGCACGTTCCTGGTGCGTGCCCATCTGCCGTGGGTCCCGGCCCCGTAGACCGTCCTGCGGGCTCTGCCGGTGCGATGTCGCAGGTGGGCAGTACCGTCGGTCCCGTGGTGAGGGTGCTGGTCGTCGACGACGACACGATGGTCCGGAGCTTCCTGCGGCAGATCCTGACGAAGCGCGGGATCGACGTGGTCGCAGAGGCCTCCGACGGCGACGAGGTGGTGCCGGCGGTGCAGGCGCACCACCCCGACGTCGTGCTCATGGACCTGCGCATGGAGCGTATGGACGGGGTGCGCGCCACGGCGGCCGTCGTCGCGCTGCCGGACCCGCCCGGCGTCGTCGCCATGACGTCGTTCGACACCGAGTCCACGATCCTCGACGCCGTGCACGCCGGTGCCGCCGGCTTCCTCGCCAAGGACGCCGGGCCCGACGAGCTCGTCGCCGCCGTCCAGGCGGTGGCCTCCGGTGACGGCGCGCTGTCCGCCCGCGCGGCCCGCGTGGTGATGGAGCAGGTGGCGGCGGCCCCGACGGCGCGCGGCCAGCGCGAGGCACAAGAGATGCTGGCCCGGCTGACCGACCGCGAGCTGGAGATCGCGCACTGCGCGGCCGAGGGCCTGTCCAACATCGAGATCGCGGCGCGGCTGTTCATGGGCGAGGCGACGGTGAAGACCCACCTGAGCAAGGCCTGCCAGAAGCTGGGGACGAACCGCGTCCGCCTGGCCGTGCTCGTGGACCGCGCGGGTTGATCCAGGCGCGAGGCTTCCAGATATGAGACTATCAACTTTGGAAGTATCACGTCCGAAAGTTTAGCGAGGTCATCATGCGCTCCTTCGTCGGCCGCACCGCGGAGCTCGACGTCCTCGACCGGCTCCTCGCCCGCACGGCCGAGGACGCCGACCGACCAGGTCGCGCGGTCCTCGTCCGGGGTCGGCGGCGCGTCGGCAAGTCGAGACTCGTCGAGGAGTTCGTCGACCGTGCCGGCGTCCCGAGCCTCTTCTTCACGGCTGCCGGCGGCCCGCCGGCCACGGACCTCGCCGACTTCACCGCTGAGCTGTCGGCGTCAGACCTTCCCGACGCCTCGGCCGCGACGCCCTCGGAACCGCCTGCGACCTGGACCGATGCCTTCCAGATGCTGGCAGCAGCGCTCCCGACAGACCGGCCGAGCGTCGTCGTCCTCGACGAGATGCCCTCCCTCGTGCGGGCGGACCCGTCGTTCGAGGGCGCACTGCAACGCGCCTTCGACCGACTCTTCTCGCGCCTCCCGGTGCTCCTCGTCCTGGTGGGTTCGGATCTCGCGACGATGGAGCAGATCAACACGTACGGCCGACCCTTCTTTCAGCGCGCGGCCGAGATGGTCGTCCCCCCGCTCAACCCCGCCGACGTCGCGGAACTGCTCTCGCTGGGCCCGGCAGAGGCCCTCGATGCCTACCTCGTCACCGGGGGACTCCCCCTGGTCCTCGACGCCTGGCCGTCGGGCGCCGACCTGTGGGCCTACCTCGGTGAGGCGCTCACCGACGCGACATCGGCACTGATCGTGAGCGGTGAGCGGAGCCTGGCCGCGGAACTCCCCACCGAGGCGCAGGCACGCACCGTGCTCCGCGCCGTCGGGCACGGGGAACGCACGTTCACCACGATCGGCCGGGCCTCCGGACTGCCGACAGCCTCGCTCAAGCGCGCACTCGACCTCCTGATCGCACGGCGAGTCGTCGCCGCCGACACACCCCTGTCCACCCGCCCCAGCAAGGAGAAGCGCTACCGGGTCGACGACCCGTACCTGCGCTTCTGGTTGCACTTCGTCGGCCCCGGGATACCGCTGATCGAGCGGGGCCGTGGCGACCAGCTGCTCGAACGCGTCCGCAACGGCTGGACCTCCTGGCGAGGGCGCGCCGTCGCGCCCTTGATCCGCGAAGCCCTGTGGCGCTCGGTCGGGCCCGGCCTCTTCGAGCACACCGGCGCCGTCGGCGGCTACTGGACACGCACCAACGACCCGGAGATCGACCTCGTGGGAGCGGACAGGCCAGGCGTCGCGAAGACCCTCACCTTCGTCGGCTCCGTGAAGTGGCTCGAGCACCGAGCCTTCGACCACCGCGACCTGGCACGGCTGCACCGCCATCGGGACCAGCTGCCGGGCGCCACCGAGGACACACCGCTCGTCGCCGTCTCGCGCAGCGGTGTCGACGTCGACGGCGTCACCGCCATCGGGCCCGCAGACCTGCTCAGGGCGTGGACCGCGTCCGTGTGACGCAGCTGTCACACCCCGCCGCTACCGTCGCGACCATGACCTACGCCAACGTCGGCACGCTGGGTGCCGCCCCCGGGAAGCGCGACGAGCTCGTGGCCCACCTGACCGGCCGCAGCCAGGAGCTGGCCGACGCCGGCTGCCTGCTCTACGAGGTCGGCGTCCACGACGACCACCCCGACACCGTCTACGTCGCCGAGCTGTGG
This sequence comes from Isoptericola halotolerans, assembly GCF_003003075.1. Lineage (GTDB taxonomy): Bacteria > Actinomycetota > Actinomycetes > Actinomycetales > Cellulomonadaceae > Isoptericola > Isoptericola halotolerans_A. The sequence continues at coordinate 184,092 of NZ_PVTX01000002.1, forward strand.
ACGTCGACGGAGGCCCACCGCGCCTCGCTGCAGCTCGCGAGCGTCCAGGCCTCCATCGCCGCGGCACGGCCGCTGCTCTCCGGGGAGATGGGCGGGTTCGACTTCACCGTGGTCGGCTCGCCCCTGCGCGACTGAGCCACCCGAAAGTCACCCGCTCCCCCACGCGCGTATCAGGAACCCCCGGCGCAGACTCGTTCTCGGAGTGACGCGTCACAGCGGACGCGGCACACGCTTCGGCCCTCGGGCCGTGTCGCGCACCCGCAGCAGGATCGCGTCGAGCGCACCCGCGAGCCACCCGGCCGCGCCTACCCCTGCGCATCCCAGGAGTCTGCTCATGCGTCGCACCCTGTCCTCCTGCGCGGCCGTCGTGGCCGCGCTGGTCCTCGCCGCCACCCCCGCGGCGGCACACGGGTCCCACGGGTCCCACGACCCTCGCCCACCGTCGTCGACGACGATCGCGTCCGGCCTGGTCACCCCGCTGAGCCTCGCCGTCGGCCCCCGTGGCACCACGTTCGTCAGCCAGAACTTCGCCGGCCTGCTCACCGCGGTGGACCGCCGCGGCGAGGCCTCCGTGCTCTACGCCTCCGACGACGGCGCGGAGGTCGGCGGCCTCAGCTACACCCACCGCACCGTCACCTTCGCCGAGACCGGTGCCACGCAGACGGTCAAGCAGCTGCACCTCGACAAGCGCGGCAACCCCCGTGGCGAACCGACGGTCCTCGCCGACGTGGGCGCCTACGAGGCGGCCAAGAACCCCGACGGCAGCGTCACGTACGGCTTCCGCACCGTGCCGGAGTCGTGCCTCGCCGACGTCCCGCCCGAGATCCCCGCCCAGTACACCGGCATCGTGGAGTCCCACCCGTACGCGACCACCACCACCCACCGGGGCACCACCTACGTGGCCGACGCCGCCGCCAACGCGATCCTGTCCGTGGACCACCGCGGCAAGGTCCGCACCGCCGCCGTGCTGCCCGCGCAGCCCGTCCGCATCACCGCCGCGGCGGCCGAGGCGCAGGGTCTGCCGAGCTGCGTCGTCGGGCACAAGTACTGGTTCGAACCCGTCCCCACGGACGTCGAGGTCGGTCCGTTCGGCCTGCTCTACGTGTCGCTGCTGCCCGGCGGCCCGGAGGACGACTCCCTCGGGGCGCGCGGCTCCGTCGTCGTCGTGTCGCCGTGGAACGGCCGGGCACACACGGTGGCCGACGACCTGCTCTCGCCCACCGGGATCGCCGTGGACAAGAAGGGCACCGTCTACGTGGCCCAGCTGTTCGGCGGCGAGATCTCGAAGGTCGGCCGCCACGGCGCCACCGAGGTCGTGTCCGTCCCGCTGCCGGGCGACGTCGAGCTGCACGGTCGCGACCTGCTCGCCACCGTCAACGTCCTGCCGCCCGACGAGACGAGCCCGCCCGACGGCCAGCTCGTCCGGTACTCCCTGTCCGGGCGTCGCTGACGACACTGCTCCCGGGTCCGCGGTGCCGAGCGGCACCGGCCGCGCGGCACCGCGGACCCGGGACGCACTGTTCACCGCCGGTTGAGGCGGCCGTCACAGGCCGGCGCTAGCGTGACGGCATGACGATGCGACGAGGCACCACCCTGTCCGCCGCCACCGCCCTCGCGGTGGCGCTGTCGGCCGCGCTCGCGCCGGCCGCCGTCGGCCACCCGGACCACCACGGCCAAGGCCACGGCCAGGGGCACGCCGGCAGCCACGGCAAGGACGAGCTCCGCGTGGCGACGTACAACCTGTCGCTCAACCGCGCCACGGCGGGCGAGCTGCAGGCCGACCTCGCCACGGGCGACGACGCGCAGGCGGCCACGGTCGCCGAGGTCATCCAGCGCGCGAATCCCGACGTGGTGCTGCTCAACGAGTTCGACTTCGACGCCGCGGGCACCGCCGTCGACCTCTTCCGCGAGAACTACCTCGAGGTGAGCCAGGGCGGCGCCGATCCGGTCACCTACCGCTACGCCTACTCCGCGCCGTCGAACACCGGGGTGCCGAGCGGGTTCGACCTCAACAACGACGGCACGGTCGGCGGCGGGGACGACGCCTTCGGCTTCGGAGCGTTCGAGGGTCAGTACGGCATGGTCGTGCTCTCGAAGTACCCGATCGCCACGGACCGCGTGCGCACGTTCCAGCACTTCCTGTGGAAGGACATGCCGGGCGCGCTCCTGCCGGACGATCCGGCCACGCCCGCACCCGCCGACTGGTTCAGCGCCGAGGAGCTCGACGTGGTGCGCCTGTCCAGCAAGTCGCACTGGGACGTCCCGATCCGCGTCGGGCGCCAGACGGTGCACGTGCTCGCCTCGCACCCCACGCCACCCACCTTCGACGGCCCCGAGGACCGCAACGGCCGCCGCAACCACGACGAGATCCGCTTCTGGGCGGACTACGTCACCCCCGGCACGGCGTCGCGCTACATCGAGGACGACGACGGCGGCCGCGGCGGTCTGCACCCCGGCGCACCCTTCGTGATCCTCGGCGACCAGAACGCCGACCCGCACGACGGCGACTCCTACGACGTCGCGATCGACCAGCTCCTGGACCACCGGCGCATCGTCGACCCGCTGCCGACGTCGGCCGGTGCGGTCGAGGCGGCTGCGCTCCAGGGCGGCGCCAACGACGCCCACACCGGCGACCCGGCCTACGACACCGCTGACTTCGCCGACACCGCGCCCGGCAACCTGCGCGCCGACTACGTGCTGCCGTCGAAGCACCGGCTCCGGGTCCAGGACGCCGGGGTGTTCTGGCCCACCCAGGACGACCCGCTGTCCGCGCTGACCGGCACCTACCCGTTCCCGAGCAGCGACCACCGGCTGGTCTGGGTCGACCTCACGGTCTGACGGCGAGCGCGTCAGGCGACGGCGGCCCGGGCGTCGATCCAGTACCGGCGCTTGGGCGCCTCGCCCTCGACGGCGCGCACGTCCTCCAGCACGCCGCCGCACGCCTCGATGACGGCGGCGGACCCCGCGTTGTCCTCGTCGCACGTCACCAGCACGCGGTCCACGCCGGCGTCGGCGAGCAGCGCCACCGACTGCCGCAGCATCTCGGTGGCGTACCCCCGACGGCGGTGCGCGGGCGCGACACCGTAGCCGACGTGCCCGCCGACCTCGCGCAGGTAGTCGTTGAGCGCGTACCGGATGGAGACGCGACCCACGGGTTCGCCGTCGACCTCGGCGACGAGGAAGTCGGCCCGCACCCGGCCGGGCGGCAGGTCCGTGCCGGCGGACTCGCGCCGGACCTGCGCGAGCACCTCGTCCCACGTGCCGTCGGCCAGCAAGAACGTGAAGCCGTCGGCAGCGAGCTCGTCGTGCAGACGGCGCAGCGCGGCCTCGTCGTCAGGGCGTGGTGGGCGGAGGTGCAGCGGCATCCCCGCATCCTGCCGTCCGGCAGGCCGACGGCGCACGTCCTTTCCGTGCAGTGGCCTGCGTTCACGCCTGGAGGGACCCGGCAGTCTCGGCCGCGTCGTCGAACTGCTCGCGTGCCCGCTCGATGCGAGCCCGGTGGGTGGTGACCCAGGCGAGGACGACGTCGACCGGTTCGCGCAGGGTCTTGCCGAGGTCGCTGATCCGGTACTCGACGGCGACCGGGCGGTCCGCGACGACGCGCCGCTCCACGATCCCGTTCCGCTCCAGCCGTCGCAGCGTGGCGGTGAGCGACTTCTGCGTGATGCCCGGGATCGCCCGGCGCAGCACGTTGAACCGGCACGGCCGTTCGCACAGCTGGTCGAGGATGCTGACGGACCACTTGTCGAGCACCTGGTCGAGCACGTCCCGGTGCGAGGGGTCGATGCGCAGCTCGCCGGGTGGGGTGGCGGTGGTGTCGTCCACGAAACCTGGTCTCCTTGAAGTGTCTGTGATGTACCTGGTATCCAGGGTATACCTAATTGATCGCTCACCCAGGAGACCACGATGTCCGTTCAGCTCATGACCCCCGACGGCATGCTGCAGCCCACGCCGTATCACCACGTCGCCGTCGGGACAGGTAGCCGGCACGTCCATGTCGCCGGGCAGGTCGCACTCCAGGCCGACGGCACCCCGCTCGCCCCGGGCGACCTCGCCGGTCAGGTCGCGCACGCGCTGCGCGCCACGGCGCACGGGCTCACCGGTGCCGGTGCCACGTTCGACGACGTGCTGCGGCTGACCTTCTACGTCACCGCATGGGCGCCGGAGAAGATGGAGGCCTTCATGGCCGGCGTCGAGTCCGTCGCCGACGAGGTCGGCCTGCGCCTGCCCATGCCGCCGGCCTCGCTTCTCGGCGTGGAAGCCCTCTTCGCACCGGACGTCCTCGTGGAGGTGGAGGCCACCGCGATCCTCGACTGAACGTCTTCCGCTCCCCGGGACCACCGCTGCGGGTCGCGACGGAGACGTACCACGCCGGCGGGCGCCGACGCTCTTCGTCGTCGGTGGGCCCTCCTCGCTCGCGAGGTCCGGATGGTCAGGATGTCCCGCCGTAGTGCGCGGCCAGCCGCCGCATCCCTTCGTCGATCGACACCGCGGGGCGCCACCCGAGCTCGGCCCGCACGGCCCGCTGGTCGAACCAGTGCGCCGTCGACAGCTGCTCGGCGAGGAACCGCGTCATCGGCGGCTCGTCGGCACCGGGCCGCACGCGCCACACGGCCTCGATCAGCCCGCCGGCCGTCCGCGCCAGGCCGGCGGGCACGCGCCACCGCGGTGGCTCGACGCCGCCGGCCCGGCAGATGCCGGCGAGCAGGTCGGCCACCGTGCGCGGTTCGCCGTTGGTCAGCACGTACGCCCGGCCCCGGACCGCCTCGGGCCGATCACCCAGCCGGTCGAGCGCCGCGACGATGCCGTCCGCCGCGTTGTCGAGGTACGTGGTGTCGATGAGCGCTGCCCCGTGACCCAGCAGCGGCAGCCGCCCGCTCGCCGCGCGGTCGATGACCCGCTCCACGAGCTGGGTGTCCCCCGGCCCCCACACGATGTGCGGCCGGACCGCCACGACGCGGAAGTCTCCGCGCCCGTCCGGGGTGCCGCCGTCGGCCCCTGGTCGCGAGGCACCGGCTCCCCGGTCCCGGGAGAGCGCCAGCACCTCCGACGCCGCCTTGGTCCGCGCGTACTCGCCGCGCGCCCGCGCCGGGTCGGCCGGCTCCGCGCCGACGCCCACCAGCGAGACCCCGGCGTGCGCCACCGACGGCGAGGACACCTGCACGAACCGCCGCACGCCGGCCCGCTCGGCGGCGTCCAGCAGCAGCTCGGTGCCGTGCACGTTGACGCGCTCGAACTCCGCCGGGTCCCCGGCCAGCGACACCTTCGCCGCGAGGTGCACGACGGCGTCGGCCCCGTCCACGGCCCGCGCCACCGTCGCGGCGTCGGTCACCGACCCGGCGACGTCCTCGGCCCCCGCCACGCCCGACGGGCTGCGCTGCAGCGTGCGCACCTGCTCCCCGCGCGCCACGAGCACACGCGCCACCGCACCGCCGAGCAGCCCCGACGCGCCCGTGACCAGGACCGTCACGGGGCGCCCACGCGCCCGCCGGCCAGCACGCCGTCGGCCCAGCGGGCCAGCCGCGCCCGGTCGATCTTCGAGTTGTGCCGCACGTCCGTGGGCATCCGCGGCACCACGAGCACCGCCGCGAGCGCCACCGACGACGCCGCCCGCACCGCCGCGTCGACGTCCCGCGGGGCGAGCCCCGGCCGCCGGGCCGCCTCCACCAGCTCGACCACGGCGACCGCCTGCTGCACCCCGGCGGGGCCGACGCCGACCACCGCGGCGCGTCGCACCGGCTCGGCCCGCTCGATCGACTGCTCCGGTCCCACCGGCGCCAGCGGCCCCTCGGCCGTGGTCAGCACGTGCGCGAGCCGCCCCTCGATCCACAGGCGCCCCGCGGCGTCCAGGTGCCCGACGTCCCCGGTGCGGTGCCAGTGCCCCGGCGGCGTGTCCCGCTCGGCGGCGGCGTCGGTGAGCCACAGCCGGTCGTAGCGCTCCTTGAGGTGCGGGGCATGCACGAGCACCTCGCCCAGCACACCGTGCACCTCGTTGCCCTCCATCCCGGTGCCCGACGACGGCGCCCCGGTCGCCGCGCCGTCGGCGTCCAGCGGGCTGATGGCCACCCCGCCCGCGGCCGCGTCGACGATCGGCCGGCCGACGCACACGCCGGTGTCCGGCGCGGACGCGGCCTCGCGGATGCCGTCCAGCGTGATGTCGGTGACCAGCAGGCACTCGGTCATGCCGTACGGGGTGTGCGCCTGCGCGCCCGGCATGAGCGACTGCGCCGATCCGAGCAGCTCGGCGCTGATCGGCGCCCCTGTGGACAGGAAGGTCTCGACACGCTGGAGGGCGGCCCGGTCCGCGGCGTCCAACGCTCCGGCGGTGTCGACGACGTGGAGGATCGCCGCCGGGGAGAGGAACACCATGCGTGCGTCGGAGGCGCGCACGGCGTCGGCCACCGCCCGGGCGGTCAGGGTGCGTGGCGCGGACACGTCCATGTCGGGCGTGACCGACCGCGTGCCCAACGCCGGGCCGAGCAGCGCGAACGGCGCGAACCCGGTGACCAGGCCCGTCCCGGCCGTCACCCCGAAGTGCTCGGCCAGCACGTCCCGCAGCGCGGAGAGCCGGGCGTGCGTGTAGACGACGCCCTTGGCCGGCCCGGTCGAGCCGGACGTGAAGAGCACGGCCGCCTCGTCGTCGGGACCCGGCTCGGGCGGCAGGTCGACGCCCTCGCCCGCACGGGCGACGTCGACCAGCTCGTGGTCCACGCCGAGCGCGCGCCGGCGCACCGCGTCCAACGGGTCGGCAGCGATCCGCACCCCGGGCCAGCCGCACGCCCGGGCGGCCGCGAGCGCCGTCGTCTGCCCGATCAGGTACTGCGGCCACGCGCCACGCTGGGCGCGGGTCAGCCCGCGGACGCCGAGCCCGGCGTCCGCCACGACCACCACCGCACCGATGCGCAGGCACCCGTAGACCAGGGCCGTGAGCGTCGGTCCGGGCCGGACCAGGAGGGAGACGCGGTCGCCGCGACGCACCCCGATCGAGTGCAGGCCCGCGGCGATCCGTCGCACCTGCCGGTCCAGCGCCCGCCAGGTCACCGTGGCCGGGCCGGAGCCCGACATGTCGAGCACGGCCGGGTCGGAGCGCGTCGCGTCGTCGGCGGCGCGCTCGTCGAGCCCTGCCCAGATCGGCCGGAACGCGGTACCCGACGGCGAGGCCGAACGGTCGCCGCGCGGCGGCACGGCGGCGGGGTCGGTCAGCGTGGCGCTTCGGCCGCTCGACCCGCGCGCAGATGCGTTCACGGGCCCCAGGGGGCCCTCCACTTCGGGATTGACATCTGCGCGCGGGTCGAGCGGCCGAATCTCGGTGTCCAGCCAGCCCAGCACGGGCCCCGCGTAGTCGACGTCCTCCGCGACCAGGTGCCCGGCGCCCTCGAACCGGTGCACGCGGGCGTGCGGCAGCCGGCCGACCAGGTCGTCGAGGTAGCGGTCGGAGAAGATCGGGTCGCGCGGCCCCCACAGCAGCAGCGCCGGCACCTGCAGCGCGGCGACGCCCGCCGCGATGCGGTCGAGCTCCGGCCTGCTCGGGTGCTCCGCCGTCGCGGGGATGTCCGCGACGAACCCCTCGATCCCCCCGCGGTCGGCAGCAGCCCGGTACGGCAGCCGGTAGGCGCCCGCCACGTCGGCGGGCAGGCGCGGGTGGGCCAGCGCCAGGGTGGTCTCGAGGAACGCCCGCGTGGTGCTGGTGCCCAGCCGGTGCACGGGCGGCGCCAGCGCGAGCCGCAGCGCCGCCGGGATCGGCACGCCGTCGGGCTGGTGCACCGCGGTGTTGAGCAGCGCGACGCCGGCCAGCAGGTCGGGGTGGTCCACGGCCCAGCCGAGGGAGACCACGCCGCCCCAGTCGTGCCCGAGCGTGACCACCGGGCCGTCCAGGCCGAGCGCGTCGGTGAAGGCGCCCAGGTCCGCCACCCGCTCCGGCAGCGACCGCGCCCGCCCGCTGCGGGCCGACAGCCCCATCTCGAGCTGGTCGACGGCGACGACCCGCCACGCGTCCGGCACGCCGCCGGGACGCTCCCCCGTCGCCGCGGCCTCCGTGACGGCCGTCTCGGTCGCGAGGTTCAGCAGGTCGCGCCACAGGTAGGACCACGTCGGGTTGCCGTGCACGGCCAGCACCGTGCCCACCGGCTCGATCCCCCGGGCGGCCAGCTCCGGCCCGTTGTCCAGGTAGTGCCACTCGGTCACCGGCCCGCGCGCGGCCGGACCACCGCCGTCGGACGCCGGAACGCCCGCCGGGGTGCCGCCGTCGGGCACGCGCAGCACGTGGCTGAACCGTGGATCGAGGCCGGGCAGGCCCGGCGGGACGGTGCTGGCGCCCGAGCTCACCACGCAAGCTCCATCATCGCCGTGTTGATGCCCGAGCCGACGCCCATCAGCAGCACGCGGTCGCCCGCGGAGAGCGAGTCCTGCTGCTCGACCAGCGTGAGCGGCACGGACGCCGGCCCCACGTTGCCCAGGTGGCCGAACGTGGTCGGCACCGCCGAGCGGTCCAGGCCCACGGCCTCCACGATCGCGTTGGTGTGCACGCGCGAGACCTGGTGGGTGATGTAGCGGTCCATCCCGCCCCAGCTCCAGTCCGCCGTCGCGTCCTTCCAGGCGTCGACCACCAGCTCCAGGCCACCCTCGAGCAGCCCCTGCGCGTCGGTGAACATCCCCTCCGTGCTGCCCACGCACAGCAGGTGGTGCTGCGTCGCGGCACGAGTCACGCCGCCCAGCACGCGGTGGCCCTCCGGGTGCTCGTCGGCCCGGCCCAGCACCGCCGCCGCGGAGCCCGAGCCGAGGGTCAGCGACGCGAACTCGGCCATGAAGTCCTCGCGCCCGACGTCGTCCCGCAGCAGCCGCTCGACCGTCACGTCCTGGATGTCGTCGGCGTCCTCGCCCGCCACCACCATCGCGTACCGCACCTGCCCCGACTCGATCATCCCCGCGGCGATGCTCATGCCGTTGATGAAGCCCAGGCAGGCGTTCGCGACGTCGAAGTTGACCGCCGAGCTCGGCAGCCCCAGCCCGTGGTGCAGACCGACCGCCACCGACGGCTCCAGGTGCTTGCGCGTCACGGACGTGTTGATGAGCAGGCCGACGTCGTCCGGCTCCACGCCCGCGCTGCCGAGCGCCTCGATCCCGGCCGCCACCGTCGCGGTGTTCGCGTCCTCGCCCGGGCCCCAGTTGCGCCGCGCCTCGACCCCCGCGACCCGCTCGAGCAGGCTGGTCGGGAGCTTGAGGCGCGACAGGGCGGGCGCCAGGCGCTCCTGCACGTCGGCCGAGGTCGTGACCCGCGACGGCAGCCGGCTCGTCACGGACAACAGCGCGACGTTGGCGAACCTGGTGGTGGCGTTTCCAGACACTCGAGCTCCAGACATCCGGCCGCGCACTGCGCCGGAACGACGACGATTCGCCGGCTCCTGGGGCAGGACCCGGCGCGACGGGCATGTCGACACCCGCCCTTGAGGTTAAGACGCTCAGGCCCTCCTTGCCGTTCCGGCCGCACTGTGGATCTCGACACGTCACCCGGGCGGCGTCCCGGCGGGCGGGCGCCGGTGCCTACGCTGAGCGGGTGACCAGCCTCCCCCCGTTCGCCTCCGACAACTACGCCGGCACCCATCCCGAGGTCCTCGCCGCGGTGGCCGCCGCCAACGACGGGTTCGCCGTCGCCTACGGTGACGACCCGTGGACCGCCCGGCTCGACGCCCGGGTCGCCGAGGTGTTCGGTCCCGGGGCGCTCGCGTACCCGCTGATCAACGGCACGGGCGCCAACGTCGTCTCCCTCATGGCGCTGTCCGAGCGCTGGGGCGGCGTGGTGACCTCCGACGTCGCGCACGTCAACACCGACGAGAACGGCGCGCCCGAGCGGGTCGGCGGGCTCAAGATGCTCCCCTGCCCCTCCGCCGACGGGCGGATCGAGCCGTTCCACGTGGAACGGTGGGCCGGGCAGCGTCACGACGTGCACCGTGCCCACCCCGGCGTGCTGTCCCTGACGCAGTCCACCGAGCTCGGGACCGTCTACCCCGTCGAGGCGCTGCGGGCGCTCGTCGACACCGCGCACGGGCTCGGCATGGCCGTGCACGTCGACGGGTCGCGGCTCGCGAACGCCGCCGCCGCGCTCGGCTGCTCCCTGCGCGCGCTCACCACCGACCTCGGCGTCGATGTCGTCTCGCTCGGTGCCGCCAAGATCGGCGGCATGATCGGCGAGGCCGTCGTGGTGCTCGCGCCGCAGGACGCGCCCGTGGTGCCCGGCTCCGGGTACGACGGCGGAGCGTTGCGCGAGCGCGCGGCCGCTGCGGTCCCGTTCCTGCGCAAGTCGACGATGCAGCTGGCGTCCAAGACGCGGTTCGTCTCGGCACAGCTGCTCGCGCTGCTCGGGGAGCCGGGAGCGCCCGTGGGGGGCGGGGCGGCGGCCGCGCCGGTGACGCCGGGCGCCGCCGGGGCGGGCGCCGGTCCCGCGGCCGCAGGGTCGGGCGCCGGTCCCGCGGGCGCAGGGTCGGGCGCCCGGGCGGGCGCCGGTCCCGCCGGCGCCGGTCCCGCCGGCGCCGGTCCCGCGGGCGCAATAGCGCGTGCCGCCGCCGAGCCGCTGTGGTGGCGCAACGCGGTGCACGCCAACGCGATGGCCGCGCGACTGCGGGCCGGCCTGGAGTCGTCCGGGGTGCTCGCCCCGGCACCTGCCGAGGGGGATGCGCCCAGGGCAGGTGCCGCGCCCGAGGGTGGTGCCGCCGTCGGCGGCGTGCGCATCACGCGGCCCGTCGAGGCGAACGCCGTGTTCGCGACGCTCCCCAGGGCGGCGGCGGACCGGGTGCGCGAGCAGGCACGGTTCTACGACTGGGCACCGGGGGAGACGCCCGATCGCGTCGAGGTCCGCTGGATGTGCTCCTGGGACACGCCGGCAGAGGCGGTCGACGCGTTTGTCGCCGCCGTCGCCGACGCCCTGGCCCGGTGACTGATCGTCACTTCGGTTTCTGTCCGGCACTCCGGACTGCCGGACAGAAACCGAAGTGACGATCAGTACGAGGCGCCCGGAAGCGGGAGCAGCGGATTGACCTTCAGCGATCCCCGCAGCGGCACCGGGAACGCCCTCAGCAGGGTGGCCGTCGCGGCGGCCGGGTCCGGACCGTCCTTCGCCGTGAACCGCAGCGGCCGCACGCCCAGCCGCGCAGTGATGGCGTCCTCGCGCACCTTGTCCTCGAACCGCGCGCGATCCGCGTCGTAGCGGTCGCCGAAAGAGCCGTCCACGTACTTGACCCGGCCGTCGAACTCGACCAGCACCCGGTGCTCCGCCCAGCCCAGGTCCACGCGATAGCAGCGCCCGTCCACCTCGACCGGGAGCTGCGTGCGGGGCCGGGGCAGCCCTGCCCGCAGGGCCAGGTAGCGGATCCACGTCTCCCACGGCGACTCGGCACCCGGGTCGGCATTCTCGAGGACCCATCGCGCCCGCGCCGTACCGTTGCGTCGCCGCGGCCGGGCCAACAGCTCGAGTGCCGCTTCGCGAGACAGCCCATCGGCCAGTGCCCAGTCCGCGATCACCAGCGCGTCCAGCGGGTGGAGCGTCAGCGCGCAGTCGACGACCGTCCGGAGCAGCGGCGTCGCCGGCAGGCCTCGCAGCACCACGCGCTCGTCCGGGACCCCGCGCCGTCGCACGATGTCCGTCGCGGCGCGGCTGCTCGGGCTGGACGGCACCAGCACGTTCACCCGCCGTGGGAGCCGCCACAGCGGCGCGCCCCACAGGAAGGCCGCGCTCTCGTGGCTGAACACGTGGCGCGCACGGAGCTGCCGGTGGACCGCGTGGAGGCGGTCCAGCGTGAGCCGCCGCGCCGCCGCGAGACCGCTCTGGTCCGAGGTCGCCGCACGGTAGGCGCCCCGGCGCACCCGCTCCAGGTCGCCGCTCAGCAGCCCGCGCCGCAGGCCGCGGCGATCGTGCTCGCGGGCGATGAGCACTGCGTCGTCGTGGGTCACGCGACCAGGTTGCCGCGGCGCGCGGCACGGGCAGGGCCGCATGCCGACATCTGTGGACGGCCTGGACCTGGGGAAACGGATGCAATCGTCACTTCGTGTTCTGTCCGGCAGTCCGGACTGCCGGGCACAACACGAAGTGACGACCAGAGGATCAGCGCCAGTGGAGGCGACAGCCGATTCGGCCGGGTCTCGAGGCTCGCGTTACCGTCGTGCTGACAGGCCGCGACGGGGCGGCCCGCCCGCATGACCAGTCCAGGAGCCGCCATGACCACCGAGCACACCACCGGGTTCACCGCCACCGCCACGACCCACGTCGCCGAGCCGCCGGAACGGGTCTGGAACGAGCTGATGCACCCCGGAGCCCGCTGGGTCCTCGGCGCCAACATCGAGACGGACTTCCGGCCCGGCAGCCCCATCACCTTCGAGGGACACTTCTTCGGCCGCCCGTTCGCCGACAAGGGCCAGGTCATCGCCGCTGAGCGCCCGCACCTGCTGCACTTCACGCACTACTCGCCGCTGAGCGAGCTCCCCGACGTCCCCGAGAGCTACCACGAGGTCCGCATCACGCTCGTGGCCGACGACGGCGGCACCCAGGTCACGGTGGAGCAGCACAACATCGACACCGCCGACCACGCCACCCGCTCCGAGCAGCACTGGCGGGAGGCCCTGTCCACGCTCGCGCACCGGGACTCCGCGCCGACCTCCGGACCGTGACCCGGCGCCGGACCGTCACGCTCGTCGCGCTCACCTGCGCGGCCGTCACCGCCTGCAGCAGCCCGGGGAGCCAGCCCGCGCCGACGCCCGCCCCCGAGCGGCCCGCGACGGGCAGCGCGGCCGGCCCCTCGCCGTCGGGCACCCCGGGTGCGCGACCGTCGCCCGGCACGGAGCCCACCACGGTGCCCGACGGCGGCACCCCGGACGCGCTGGACCCTGCGGCCGGGTGGAGCCTGGAGCGCAAGGTGGGCCAGATGCTCATGGTGGGGACCCCCGCCGAGGCGGCGACGGTGGGCGACGCGACACGGACGGCCATCGAGGAGCACCACGTGGGCAACGTGTTCCTGCACGGCCGCAGCGAGGCGGGCGTCGAGGCGGCGCGCGCCCTCGTGGAGTCGGCGACCGGCCTGGCACGCGACGCCGACGCGACGCCGATGCTCGTCGCGACCGATCAGGAGGGCGGATCGGTGCAGGTGCTGCGCGGGCCGGGGTTCTCGGAGCTTCCGCCCGCGACGGAGCAGGCGACGTGGGATCCCGACCGGCTGGAGGACGAGGCGACCGCGTGGGGCGCCGAGCTCGCGGACGCGGGCGTCAACCTCAACCTGGCGCCCGTGATGGACCTGGTGCCGGCGGACAACCAGTCGGCCAACGCGCCGATCGGCTACTTCTCGCGCAACTACGGCAACACCGCGCGGTCCGTGGTGCGCTCGGCGACCGCGTTCTCCGCCGGTATGCAGGCCTCCGGCGTGGAGCCCGTGATCAAGCACTTCCCCGGGCTGGGGTACGTCACCCAGAACACGGACACCACCGAGCGCGTCACCGACGACACGGTGACCGCGGACTCGGCCTCGGTCGAGGTGTTCGCCGAGGGGATCGACGCCGGAGCACGGTTCGTCATGCTCTCGAACGCCGTGTACACCCGGATCGACCCGGAAAACCCGGCGACGTTCTCGCCCGCGGTCGTGGATCTGCTGCGCGACGAGCTGGGATTCGACGGCGTCGTCGTCACCGACGACGTCTCGGCGGCCGCGGCGGTGGAGAACCTGGCCCCCGCCGAGCGAGCGGTGGAGGCGGTCGACGCCGGAGCGGACCTGATCCTGGCCTCCGCCGACCCGACGGTCGTGCCCGCGATGGCCGAGGCGCTGGTGGCCCGGGCCGAGGAGGACCGGGAGTTCGCCGCGACGGTGGACGCCGCCGTCGCGCGGGTGCTGGCCGCGAAGGCCGAGCTCCGCGGCTGACCACCCGGCACGAGCGCGCGGGCCCGGGGCAGGTGCGGTGCGCTCCTGCCCCGGGCCCGCTCGCCGGGCGTGTCCGGTGTCAGGTGGCCGGGCTCAGAGGCGCGGCGTCCCCACCGTCCGGCCGCCGACCACCGTGCTGCTCGGCGGCACGAGGACGCGGTACTTGTAGCGCTTGCCGGAGGAGAACTGGTAGGTCACCTGACCGTTCGACTTCAGCCGGACGATCTTCTTCGTCTTCCAGGTGCCGTTGGCCTTGTACTGGATCTTGACCTTCTTGCCGGCGTAGGGCTCCCAGGCCTTCGTGGCCGTGTACTGCTTGACCCCGACCTTGACGGTCTTGCGCTTGCCGTCGGCCCTGACCTGGATGACGTGGCCGTACTTGAGCTTGCCGGCGATCGCGGACTTCATCGTGAACTTGCCGCCCGAGACGCTGGTGTCGCGATAGGTCTCACCCTCGTACACGACGCGGACGTTCTTCACCTGGAACGTGCCGCGGCCCCAGGACGACTTCGCCTTGATGTAGCCCGTGAGGCTCTTGCCGCCGGAGTAGGCGTAGCCGAGGTCCACCTTCGAGGCGACCTTCTTGCTGCCCCGGTAGACGTCACCGTAGATGTCGGCCCAGCCCGTGAGGGTGCCGACCCTCGCCCTGGTGGTGAACTGGTAGTACTTGGTCTTCGCGGAGATGGCGGCGCCGTCGTAGCTGGGCTTGACCGACACCGAGGTGACGTCGATCGGCGAGCCGGCCGCGGCAGCCGGGGCCACCAGGGTGCCGAGCAGGAGAGACGCGGCCGCCACCGAGGTGGCGGCGAGCCGGAGAAGTGCGCGCATGGAGATCCTTCCAGAAGGTCGATTCCGATGTCGGCCCCGTGACGGGCGTCCCCCTGGGTGCGCGCGGTCGTGCAGGCAGGTCGCCGACCCACCGGAAGAACCTGGTCCCACGCGCAGCTCGGTCGACGGCGTCGGACCCGGCTCCTGGCGCATGCACCATCGGCGAGGCCTGCGGCCTGACGCGCAGGATCATAGACGGACGCGAGCACGCCGTCGGCCCACGTCCCACGCCTCGGCGAGTCGTGGCGGGGACCGGCCGACGAGGCGCCGTCGGCCGCTCAGGCGCTGCTAGCTGTGGCCGCCCGCGGCGAGGAAGACCAGACCGGCGCCCACGGCGCCCACGACCGTGCCGAAGCAGAGCAGGGCGCCCACGAGCCGGGCCGGCGACGGCCGCGCGATGACGACCGGACCCTTGGTCTCACGGGGCGTGCCGCTGCTGCGCTCCGGGGCTTCCGGCGTCTCCGACGTCCCGGCCACGAGACGCAGGCCGAGCGCGAAGAGTGCGGGGATGCCCGCCCCGATGAGGAGGCCCGCCACGACCACCTGGCCGAGGGCGCTCCACTCGATGAGACCGTTCATCACTGCTCTCCCTTGCCGCTGGTGCCCGGACCGCCCGGGGTCGTCGCCGAGATCACCGGGGTCATGGCCGAGGCGAGGCGCTCCTCGACGACGGGGCCGACCTGCGGCTCGCCGACCTCGCCCGTGGTCGCCACCGAGGTGCGCAGGCGGGCGCCCTTGGCCTCGTCCCACTCCTCGTTGACGTTGCTGTGGTCGACGGGCTTGCGCCGGGAGGCCACCCAGATGGCGATCGAGGTGCCGACCAGGAGCGCGAAGACCAGGAACGTGCCGAAGAACCCGCCGATGACGTGCTGGATCCAGTAGCAGACGGCGCCGACGATGCCCGCAGCCGGCAGCGTCAGGCCCCAGGCGGCGAGCATCCGGCCGGCGACGCCCCAGCGCACCTTTGCACCGGGCATGCCGACGCCGGAGCCCAGGATCGACCCGGTGGCCACGTGGGTGGTGGACAACGAGAAGCCGAAGTGGCTCGAGAGCAGGATCACCGCGGCCGACGACGTCTCCGCGGCCATGCCCTGGCGGCTGTCGATCTCGACGAGGCCCTTGCCGAGAGTGCGGATGATTCGCCAGCCGCCGAGGTAGGTGCCCAGCGCCATGAAGAACGCGCAGGAGATGATCACCCAGAACGGCACGCTGGAGTCCGCGGGAACGGCACCCGCGGTGATGAGCGCCAGCAGGATGATGCCCATCGACTTCTGCGCGTCGTTGGTGCCGTGCGCGAGCGAGACGAGCGAGGCCGAGCCGACCTGGCCCCAGCGGAAGCCGCGCGAGGTGACGTCCTGCGAGACGCCGCGCGTCAGCCGGGCCACGAGGAAGGTTCCCACCGAGGCGACGCCGATCGCGATGACCGGTGCCAGCAGCGCGGGCAGGAGCACCTTGGACAGCACGCCCGACCAGAGGACACCGGCGGTGCCTGCGGCGGCCAGGACGGAGCCGATCACGCCGCCGACGAGGGCGTGCGACGAGCTCGACGGCAACCCGAGCAACCAGGTGAGCAGGTTCCAGACGATGCCGCCCACGAGTCCGGCGAACACCACCTCGAGGCTGATCGCGCCGGCGTCCACCAGCCCCTTGGCGATCGTCGCGGCGACCGCCAGGGACAGGAACGCGCCCGCCATGTTGAGCACGGCGGACAGCAGCACGGCCACCTTGGGCTTGAGCGCGCGGGTCGCGATGGAGGTGGCCATCGCGTTGCCGGTGTCATGGAAACCATTCGTGAAGTCGAAGGCCAGAGCGGTCACGACGACGAGCACGAGGAGGAGCGTCTCGGTCACGGGTCCCATGGTGGGGCCCGCGCTCGTCCGATTCGGTCCGTCAGGTGGCTTCCAGGTGAACTGTTCGGTGAGAGTTCACCTGATGTTCACCTGTGGTTCGAGTGCTCGAACCTGGCGCTCGAACGGCTCGAACGGCTCGGTCGGTCAGACGTGGTCGGCGAGCCCCAGCGTCTCCAGCGTCCAGGCGTGCTCGAACGCGATCTCTTCCCAGCGCGCGTAGCGCCCCGACACCCCGCCGTGGCCCGCGGACATCTCGATCTTGAGCAGCGCGGGCGCCCCGGCCGCCCGCAGGCGCGCCACCCACTTGGCCGGCTCGACGTACAGCACGCGCGTGTCGTGCAACGACGTGACCGCCAGGATCCGCGGGTAGTGCGAGGCGTCGTCGGGCACGTTCTCGTACGGCGAGTACGAGCGCATGTACGCGTACACCTCCGGGTCGGCGAGCGGGTTGCCCCACTCCTCCCACTCCACGACCGTCAGCGGCAGCGACGGGTCGAGGATCGAGGTGAGCGCGTCGACGAACGGCACCCCGGCGAGCACGCCCGCGAACATCTCCGGCGCCAGGTTCGCCACCGCGCCCATGAGGAGCCCGCCGGCGCTGCCGCCGTCGGCCACCATGCGCTCCGGCGTGGTCCACCCCGTGCCGACCAGGTGCTTCGCGCACGCCACGAAGTCGGTGAACGTGTTGCGCTTGCGGTCCAGCCGGCCGCCCTCGTACCAGGCGCGCCCCATCTCGCCGCCGCCCCGCACGTGCGCGACGGCGAACACGACACCGCGGTCGAGCAGCGACAGGCGCGGCACGCTGAAGTACGGGTCCATGCTGATCTCGTAGGCGCCGTAGCCGTAGAGCAGCAGCGGGGCCGGGTCCGCCCCGGTGCCCGCGGCGTCCAGCGTGACGGCGTCCCGCTTCCACACGAGCGAGATGGGCACGCGGGTGCCGTCCTCGGCCGTGGCCCACTCGCGGCTCTGCGCGTAGTCGCCCGGGTCGTAGCCGCCGAGGACCTCCTGCCGCTTGCGCACCACCCGCTCGCCGGTGGCCAGGTCGACGTCGTAGACCGTGGCCGGCGTGACGAACGACGTGCCGTGCACGCGCAGCGCCGGCGTCGCGAACTCGGGGTTGGCGCCCAGCGCCGCGGAGTGCAGCGGCTCGTCGAACTCGAGCTCGCGAGCGGTCCACGGGACGCCCGGCACGAGCCCGTCGAGCGCGACGACGGCGACCCGGGGCGTGGCGTCGCGGCGCACGCCCAGCACCACGTGCGTCGCGAACGCGTCCACGGACTCGAGGCGCACGTCCGGGTCGTGGGGCACGACGACGGCGCCTGCCGCCGGGTCCGCCGGCCCGGCACCCGGTGCGGGCACGTCCGCGGCGACCAGCTCGAAGTTCTGCGCCCGCTCGTTGTGCAGGATCAGCAGCGCCGGGCCTCGACCCGGCAGCACGGCGGGCTCGACCGTGTACTCGACGCCCTCGCGGCGCTCCCACACGACCCGGAACTCCCCCGTCGGGTCGTCCGCCTCGAGGATCCAGGACTCGCTCGTGTTCTTGGAGCCCAGCTCGATCTGCAGGAACCGGTCGTCGCGCGAGAGCCCGACGCCGACCCAGAAGCGTTCGTCGGGCTCGGAGAAGACCATGACGTCGTCGCTCGCCGGGGAGCCGACCTCGTGCCGCCAGATCCGGTACGGCCGCCACGCGTCGTCGACGGTCGGGTAGAAGACGTAGCGCCCGTCCGGGCTGATGACCGCGCCGGGGAACGTCTGCTCGATCGTGTCCGGCAGGTCCGCGCCGGTCACCAGGTCCCGCACCCGCACGGTGTAGCGCTCGTCGCCCGTGGTGTCCACGGCGTACGCCAGGCGCGTCCCGTCCCCGGAGACCGCGAAGGAGCCGAGCGAGAAGAAGTCGTGGCCCTCGGCCTCCGCGTTCTGGTCCAGGAGGAGCTGCTCGCCGGCGGGCACCTCGCCCGGCGTGAGCGCCGGCGGGGTCCAGTCCTCCGGCCCGGAGACCGGCACACGGGCGTTCAGGGGGTACTGCCTGCCCTCGACGGTGCGCACGTAGTACCAGTGGCCGCCCTGGCGGACCGGCACCGACAGGTCCGACTCCAGGGTGCGGTCCTTGATCTCCTGGAAGACCCGGTCGCGCAGGGGCGCCAGGTGCGCGAGCTGCGCCTGCGTCCAGGCGTTCTCGGCCTCCAGGTGGGTGATCACCTCCGGGTCGTCCTTGGCGCGCAGCCACTCGTACTCGTCGACGAACGTGTGGCCGTGGTGCGTGCGCTCCGCCGGACGGCGGTCGGCGACCGGTGCGCTCACGGCGGGACGGACGAGGTTCTCGGGGGCGGCGGGCTCGGTCTGGGCGGCGGTGGCGTCGTCGGGCACCCGGCCAGCCTACGGCGCGGCACGGACAGCGGGGCTGGGCCTCCGCCGTCCGGCCCGGGCCGGACGATGGTCACGTCTCTGCAACGGTTTCCGCCCGTTGCACCGCCAGACCCGCACGTTGCCCCGATATCGCCCGTTCGCGTGATGCGCGTGTGACACGGGGGTGTCGTCCACGTCACAGTGCGCCGTTACACTTCCCGCACGTTCGTACCGCTCGCCGGTCAATGGGGGCTTCAGCATGCCTACATGGTCGAGGTCGGTGCGGCCGGTCCCGGGGTGACCCGGGGCATCTGACCATGACCCGACGGAGGACCCCGTCCGATGACAGCGGACCGACCCACCACCACGAGCCGATGGAGCCGCCTGCTCGCGGCGATCGCGCTCGTGCTCCTGCCGGCGATGCTCGTCGCACCACCAGCGACGGCGAGCACCGACGAGCCACCCTGCGAACCCGACAACGAGACAGCCTGCATAGCCGTCCTGGTGCTGAACGCGGACAACGACCGCATCAGCGACGTGGCGATCACCGTCGCCGGAGCCGGATTCACCGCGGACCTGACCACCAACGCCGACGGTCCCGCGACCGTCGCCGCCCCCGAGGTCGGTCAGTACACGGTCACCATCGACCCGGCCACGCTGCCCGACGACCAGCAGCTCCCCGAGGGCGCCGAGACCGAGGTGACCGTCACCGCGCAGTCCGGCGGCACCGCTCGCGCCGCGTTCCGGGTCGGGCCCGGCGCCGAGGCGCCGGCCACCCCGTCGGGCGAGGCGTCCGACGGCGCCCCCGCCGACTCGACCACCACCGACGACGGCGACGGGGTGGCGGCAGCGCCCGAGGGCGACGCGTCCGAACGGGCGCTCACCTTCGCGCAGGTCTGGCAGCAGATCGGCTCCGGGCTCCGGTTCGGGCTGCTCCTCGCGCTCGCCTCCATCGGGCTGAACCTCGTGTTCGGCACGACCGGGCTGTCGAACTTCGCGCACGGCGAGCAGTTCGCGCTCGGTGCCGCGGTCGGCTTCATCACCATCAATCAGATGGGCATGTCGATCTGGGTCGGCGGGCTCCTGACCCTGGCGGTCTGCGCGCTGACCGGCCTCGCGCAGGACTCTGCGATCTGGCGCCCGCTGCGCAAGCGCAACGTGCCGGTGATGCAGCTGATGATCGTCTCCATCGGGCTCTCGATCACGCTGCAGTACGTCATCCAGCTGATGATCGGCGGCGGTTCCGAGCGGATCCTCTCGCGGAACCCGCAGCCGCTGACGATCGCCGGCATCACGCTCAGCACCGCGTCCTGGCTGTCGATGGTCGTCGCGCTCGTGTGCGTCCTCGGCATCGCGTGGTTCCTCACCCGCACCCGCATCGGGCGGGCGACGCGCGCCGTGTCGGACAACCCCGCCCTGGCCTCGGCCACCGGGATCGACCCCGACCGGATCATCCGCATCGTGTGGATCATGGCGACCGGATTCGCCGCACTGGCGGGCCTGATGTGGGGCGTGTCCTTCGGCTCCTTCAACTGGCAGCTCGGCGTGCAGCTCCTGCTGCTCATGTTCGCCGCGGTCACCCTCGGCGGACTCGGCACCGCGCTCGGCGCGTTCGTCGGGTCGCTGCTCATCGGACAGGTGGTCGAGCTGTCGAACCTGTTCATCCCCAGCGACCTGCGGTACGCCTCCGCGCTGGTGATCCTCATTCTCGTGCTCCTGTTCAGGCCGCAGGGCATTCTCGGCCGCCGCGAGCGGATCGGCTGAAGGGAGACGCATCATGGAAGAATTCCTCCGCATCCTCACGCAGTCGATGGGCGAGCTGCTCGCCCCGACGACCGCGGCCTACGCGATGGCCGCCATCGGCCTCAACCTGCACTTCGGGTACACGGGTCTGCTCAACATGGGCCAGGCAGGCTTCATGCTGCTCGGCGCCTACGGGTTCGGCATCACCCTCACCACGGGTGGTTCGTTCTGGCTGGCACTGCTGGTCGCGATCGCGGCCGGCGTGCTGTTCGCCCTCATCCTCGGTATGCCGACGCTGCAGCTCCGCGGCGACTATCTGGCCATCGTGACCATCTCCGCCGCGGAGATCGTCCGCTGGTTCGGCCGCTCCACCCTGTGGCAGGAGTGGACGGGCGGCGCGTCCGGCCTCCAGGGTCGCTACTACAAGGAACCGTTCCAGGAGCTCTCGTTCCTTCCTGAGGGCAGGTTCGCCCTGGGCCCGCTGGAGTACATCAACACCGGTTCCGACTCCTGGTGGACGCGCATCGTGGCCTGGGGCCTCGTCGCCCTCGTGCTCGTGTTCGTCTGGCTCATCACCCGCAGCCCGTGGGGCCGCGTGCTCAAGGGCATCCGCGAGGACGAGGACGCCGTGCGCGCGCTCGGCAAGAACGTCTACTCCTACAAGCTGCAGGCACTGGTCATCGGTGGTGCCATCGGCGCGCTCGGTGGCGTGATCTTCGCGCTGCCCGCGGCGATCGTGCCCGACTCGATGGGTCGCACCATGACGTTCTTCGTCTGGACGATCCTGCTGCTGGGTGGCGCGGCCACCGTGTTCGGGCCCGTGCTCGGATCGATGATCTTCTTCGCGGCCTACATGTTCATGCGCACCGGCATGCGGGCGCTGGCCGAGAACACCGGCGTCGGTGACGTCATCACGACCACCAACGTCGAGCAGATCGGCGGCATGCTCGTCGGTGTGACCCTGATGCTTCTGGTCATCTTCCGACCACAGGGCATCCTCGGGAACAAGAAGGAGCTGGCGTTCAATGTCCGTTGACGACACCACGACAGCTGCAGCCGAGGTGCTGCGCTCCGTCGAGCACGTCCCCGGCGCGGCCAAGCCGAACCCCCTCGTGGTGGCCGACCACGTCACCCGGAAGTTCGGCGGCATGACCGCCGTCGACGTCGACCACCTCGAGGTCCAGGAGGGCGTCATCACGGCCCTCATCGGGCCCAACGGCGCCGGCAAGACCACGCTGTTCAACCTGCTCACCGGGTTCGACCGCCCCAACACGGGCGAGTGGAGCTTCCAGGGCAGGTCGCTCAGCGGCAAGAGCGGCGCCGCCGTGGCGAAGGCCGGCATGGTCCGCACGTTCCAGCTCACCAAGGCGCTCTCGCGCCTCACGGTGCTGCAGAACATGCTGCTGGCCTCGCCGTCGAACCCCGGCGAGAAGCTCGCGCTCTCCTGGCTGCCGTTCCTGTGGAAGAAGCACGAGGCCGAGACGACCGCCAAGGCGATGGAGATCCTCGCCCGGTTCAAGCTCGACACCAAGGCCGCCGACTACGCGGGCTCCCTGTCGGGCGGTCAGCGCAAGCTGCTCGAGATGGCTCGGGCGCTGATGACCGACCCGACGATCATCATGCTCGACGAGCCGATGGCCGGCGTGAACCCGGCGCTCGTGCAGTCGCTCCTGGGACACGTCCAGGCACTGCGCGACGAGGGCATGACCGTGCTGTTCGTCGAGCACGACATGCACGCGGTGCGCCACATCTCGGACTGGGTCGTCGTCATGGCCGAGGGCCGCATCGTGGCCGAGGGGCCGCCCGGCAGCGTGATGAAGGACCAGGCCGTGGTGGACGCCTACCTCGGCGCCCACCACGACACCGACCTCGGGGACGACGCCCTGCTGGACCCCGAGGTCCTGGCCCGGCTCGAGGCAGAGGAGGAGAAGCGATGAGCGCCACCACCACGGCTCCCGGCGAGAAGATGTCGGCTGCCGGCGTGCCCCAGAAGGACCTGCTCCTGCACGCCGACAACCTCGTCGCCGGCTACATCCCCGGCGTCAACATCCTCGACGGCTGCTCGCTCGAGGTCGCCAAGGGCGAGCTCGTCGGCATCATCGGCCCCAACGGCGCCGGCAAGTCGACGCTGCTGAAAGCCCTCTTCGGCCTGGTGAAGGTGTACTCCGGCACGGTGACGCTGGAGGGCAAGGACATCACCGGGATGAAGGCGAACCAGCTCGTCGCCAACGGCGTCGGGTTCGTCCCGCAGAACAACAACGTGTTCCCCTCGCTCACGGTCGAGGAGAACATGCGGATGGGGACGTACCTCAGGCCGAAGATCTTCGACGAGCGCTGGTCGTTCATCGGGGACCTCTTCCCCGTGCTGCACGACCGGCGCTCGCAGCGCGCGGGCGCCATGTCCGGCGGTGAGCGGCAGATGGTCGCCATGGCGCGCGCGCTCATGATGAACCCGTCGGTGCTGCTGCTCGACGAGCCGTCCGCAGGCCTGTCGCCCGTCCGCCAGGACGAGACGTTCCTGCGCACCCGGATGATCAACAAGGCCGGCGTCTCGGTGATCATGGTCGAGCAGAACGCTCGCCGCTGCCTGCAGATCTGCGACCGCGGGTACGTGCTCGACCAGGGGAAGGACGCGTACACCGGCA
This sequence comes from Isoptericola halotolerans, assembly GCF_003003075.1. Taxonomy (GTDB): domain Bacteria; phylum Actinomycetota; class Actinomycetes; order Actinomycetales; family Cellulomonadaceae; genus Isoptericola; species Isoptericola halotolerans_A. The sequence continues at coordinate 207,399 of NZ_PVTX01000002.1, forward strand.
CCGGCCGCGAGCTGCAGGCGGACCCCAAGGTCATCTCCCTGTACCTCGGCACGCTCGCCGAGGACGTGGACGACGCCGCGGTCGCTGCCGACGCCGCGGAGGCCGAAGCCGAGGCCCAGGCCGTGTCGGTGTCGGAAGCGGAGCCGGAGTCGGAGGCCCCGGCCGCCGACACCCCGACCCCGCCGAGATAGTAGCGGCCGCGCCGAGGTAGTAGCGGCCACGCCGAGGTAGTACGGCGCGACGGCGGACGTCCCGGGACACCGGGGCGTCCGCCGTCGTCGTTCCGCGGCCCGACGACGGCGCACCCGCGCGTGCGTTCTGCGCGGTTCGGCGTTCCCCGGTAGGCATTCGCGCGCCGAGGTAGTGCGGGCACCGCCGAGGTAGTGCGGGCACCGCCGAGGTAGTACGTGCACCGGCGAGGTAGTCGGCCTCACGCTGCCCGACGGCGCCACAGCGCAGCCCAGTAGGCCGCGCGCACGCGCGCTCCCAGCTCGTCGAGGTCTGCCAGGTCCTCCCAACGGACGCGGATCACGATCCAGCCCTCCCGCTCCAGCGCCCGCTGGCGCGCCAGCTCGGCCCGCCGCGCTGCCTCCGGATCGCCGTACTCACCGCCGCTGTACTTGACGTCGCCGTCGAACTCCACCGCGACCTTCAGGTCCTCCCAACCGAGGTCCACGTAGTAGCTCCCCGACCTGGTCGGCGCTTCGATCTGGCACTCCGGCCGCGGGAGGCCGGCATCGACGGCGGCAAGCCGCGCGACCGACTCCCCGGGGGACCCTGCACGAGGGTCGCACAGCTCGAGGATGCGCCGCGCCTGGACGATGCCGCGCTTTCCCTTGGATGTGGACATGAGGCGGTCGACCTCGCGAGGGTCGGCCCCGCCCCGGAACAGGGAGTCACAGACCACCAGGGCGGCCGCTGTCGGGAGGGTCCGAACACAGTCGACCAGAGTGCGCTCCTTCGTCGTCACCGGGACGCCGCCCACCTGGTCGCGGTCTCGCTGCGGCAGGCTCGTGTGGTGCCGTCGGACGATCGACGCCTCGTCGCTGTCGACGTGGGGGTTCACCGCGTGGGTGACATGCACCAGTCGCGGCATCCGGTACGTCCAGGCGCCGTGAAGCAGCGCGGCGGTCGAGTGGGAGAACCATGCTGACCCGCAACCGTTCTCCAGGACGCGCCGGACCTCCCGCAGGATCGACTGCTCGTACTGCTCGTGGTCGCCACCTGCCGTGGCGTCGCGCCTCTCGATGTAGAGCGAGCGCCCCAGGCGCTCGATCCGCCCCTGTGCGACGTGCCTCGACAACGCCTCGCCGTCGGTGTGCGTGATGTCCAGAGCAGGGGGCGGCGCCGGTGCCTCTGCCCGGTTCGCCGAGTGCATCGCACGCACCGGCGAGCCCGGGGCTCTCATCGTGGCCAAGATCCGGGTGATCCGCCGGATCGCTGCGGTGTGGATCTCTTCGTTCATGCGGCGAGGCTCGCGCGCGACGACCCACCGGTGTGCCGCCGTCGGGCCTGGATGTGGACCGTGCAACCTGGGGGTGCGGTCGGAGCGACACCTCTCCACGGCGCGACCGCAGCGCGGCCGCGCTACTGCGGCGAGCGGGGCACTACCTCGGCGAGCCAGGCACTACCTCGGCGAGCGGGGCACTACCTCGGGGAGCGGGGGCACTACCTCGGCGAGCGGGGCACTACCTCGGGGGACGACGACGACGGCCCGGTCATCGCGTAGATGACCGGGCCGCCGTCGCACCTCGCCGACCCAGGGGTCAGCCGTGAAGCGTCACTCGATCGAGCCCTCGATCTCCCGGACGAAGGAGTACTCGTTCGAGTCGTCGTACTCGTAGATGCCGATGAACGCGGACGACGGGTCGTTCGCCTCGTTCAGCGGGCCGGTGCCGGACATGCCCTGGTAGTTGATCTCTTCACCGGCCTCGAGTGCGGCGACCGCGTCGGCGAAGGAGCTCACCTCCGTGCCACCCTCGGACCCGGAGACCGCACGGATGTTGTCGGCGATGGTCCGGCCGTCCGTCGCTCCGCCCTTGACCGCGGCCAGCGCGGCGAGCATCGTCGCGTCGTACGACTCGGCGGAGTAGGAGAAGTCGGCCAGCTCGCCGCCCTCGTTCTCCGAGTACCAGGTGGTGAGGCGCTCCTTGAAGTCGTCCTCGGCCTGGGCGCCGGGCAGCGTGCCCTGGACACCGGCCAGCGTGCCCTCGTCGAACTGGTCGCCGTAGTTGGACAGGTTGCCGTCGCAGAAGTACGTGGTCCCGTCGAACTCCCAGCCCTGCGCCACGAGCTCGTTGACGATCGCCACGGTCTCCTCGAAGGCGATGATGACGATCGCGTCCGGCTCGGTGGCCAGCGCAGCCGTCACCTGGGCACCGAAGTTGGTCTCACCGGGAGGGAACTCCTCGCCGCCACCGGTGGCGCCGTACACGACGGAGCCGCCGCCGGCCTCGATGGCCGACTGGGTGTGGTCGCGCAGGCCGGTGCCGTAGGCCTCGTTCTGCACGAGCATCGCGACGTCCATGTGGCCGCCGTCGAGGATCAGCGAACCGAGGGCGGCGCCCTGGACGGTGTCCGGCGGGGCGGTGCGGGCGAAGAAGTCGCCGTAGCCGGAGAGGTCGGCCGCCGTGTTGGCGGGCGAGATCTGCATGACCTCGGCCTCGGCGAACGTGTCGACGACCGACAGGGAGACGCCGGAGGATGCGGCACCGATGACGGCCGAGACGCCGTTGCTGATGAGGTCGGTCGCCGTCGAGCTGGCCACCGAGGGGTCGGTGGTGTCGCCGGAGTCGCCCCACTCGACGGAGACGTCGTTGCCGAGCACGCCACCCGCCTCGTTGATGTCGGCGACGGCGAGGCCCACGCCGGCGATCTCGGGCGGGCCGAGGAACGCGAGGGTGCCCGTGACCGGCAGGATCGTGCCGATCGTCAGGGGCTCGGCGTCAGCCATCTCCTCGTCGGACATCTCGTCGGCGGTGGACTCGCCCTCCGGCTCCGTGTCGGAGCTGCAGGCCGCCAGGCCCAGGCTGAGGACTGCCGCAAAGGCGATGCCCTTGGCAGCCGTCATGCGTCGATTCATGTGCTTCCCCTTCGGGGTCGGACTTCCCTACGGCCACTCAATGCCGCATGTAGTGGCGCTGAACCTAACCCGATTGTGTGACGGCGATGTGTCAGATGCGCCACATCCGATGGATCGTGACGAACCTGTTATGTGCCTCACATCGTCGGGCCCGGCCCCGGCGGTCGGCCCCCGTGCTCAGGCGCGGAACTGGGTGAAGTCCGCGGTCGCCGGGTCGGATCCGGTGCGACCGGCCACGCCGGAGTCGAGCCCCGACACGGCAGCCATCTGCTCCTCATTCAGCTCGAACGAGAACACGTCGATGTTGGCGGCCTGACGCTCGGCGGAGAGCGACTTCGGGATGACGATCGTGCCCTGCTGGACGTGCCAGCGCAGCACCACCTGGGCAGGCGTCACGCCGAGCGCGGAGGCGGTCGACTCGACCGCGGAGGCCTCCAGATCGGCGCCACGGCCGAGCGGCGAGTAGGCCTCGACGGCGATCCCGTGCTTGCGGCACGCCGCCTGCACGTCGAGCTGCTGGAAGGTGGGGTGCACCTCGATCTGGTTGACCGCGGGCACGACGTCCGACTCGCTGACCAGGCGGTCCAGATGCTCCGGCAGGAAGTTCGAGACCCCGACGGCCCGCACCGCGCCATCGGCCAGGAGCTTCTCGAACGCCTTCCAGGTCTCGACGTAGAGGTCCTTGCTCGGCACGGGCCAGTGGATCAGGTAGAGGTCGACGACGTCGAGCCCCAGCGCGCGCCGCGAGTCCTCGAACGCCCGCAGCGCCGAGTCGTAGCCCTGGTCCCCGTTGCGGAGCTTCGTGGTGACGAACAGCTCCTCGCGCGGGAGGCCGGACGCGCGCAGCGCGGCACCCACGCCGTCTTCGTTGTAGTAGCCCGCGGCGGTGTCGATGTGCCGGTAGCCCCGCTCCAGCGCCTGCTCCACGTTGGCCTGCGTGCCGTCGTCGGGCACCTGGAAGACTCCGAGGCCGACCTGCGGGACCGTGACACCGTTGTTCAGGGTGATACTGGGAACAGTCATGCACAACATTGTGTCTTGTGCTGGTGCGATGGCGCGCGCTCGCGTACGGTTGAGCCTGTTGCAGTGTGTTGCTCGTACCGGGACGGTCACCCGTCCTGCGTCGACGAGGTTGTGTCGTCAGGATTGACGCAGCCAGTCGGCGGACCTTGGTCTTTCAAGAGTTGACGACGAACACCGTGATGAGCGCCCCCGACAGTCGGGGTCGCCGACTCTTGAAGGAGTACCCCATGGCCACCGGAACTGTGAAGTGGTTCAACAGCGAAAAGGGCTACGGCTTCATCGCCCCCGAGGACGGCACCGCTGACGTGTTCGTTCACTTCTCCGCGATCCAGTCGCAGGGCTACCGCTCGCTGGAGGAGGAGCAGAAGGTCGAGTTCGACGTCACGCAGGGCCCGAAGGGCCCGCAGGCGGAGAACGTTCGCCCCGTCTGATCTCGCGTGTGACGGTCGCCTGACGGCGGCCCTCTCCTCGTGCGAACGGCCCGCACCCGTTGCCTCACGGCAGCAGGTGCGGGCCGTTTCTCGTCCCCGCGGCGGTCCCAGCCCGTCCGCCCGGCCGGGAACCGCGGCGTCGTACCGGTCGTTCCACCGACATGGGCTTCCTCGACCGACTCCTCGGCAGGTCACGCGACGAGCGTCCCGACATCCCCGGCATGACCGGTGGCGGGACCCCGCGGGGCTACCAGTCCCCCACCCAGGCCTACCAGGCCGGGTCCTCCCAGCAGCGGCCGACGACGGCACGCAGCACGACGCCGTCCGGCCCGGCCGCGTCGGGCCCGGCGACCGAACGCCACCCTGACGACGTGGCGATCGACCGTTACCGCTACCTGCTCCGCACCGCCCCGCCGGACGCCGTCGAGCAGGCGCACGCCGAAGCGTTCTCGCAGCTCACGCCCGAGCAGCGGCAGCGCGTGCTGGCCGAGGTCGGGGCGACGGTGCCGGCGTCGGAGCGCGCCACGTCCGACGACCCGCAGGCCCTGGCCCGGATGGCGACCCGCGCGGAGATGCGCAGCCCGGGCACGCTCGAGAAGACCTTCCGCGGGCAGGGCGGCGCGGGAGCGCCCGGGTTCGGCGCGATGGTCGGTTCGAGCCTGCTCGGGACGGTGGCCGGCGTGGTCATCGGCTCCGCTGTCGCGAACGCGATGTTCGGCCCGATGTTCGGCGACCCCACGACACCTGTCGCCGAGGATGCGGCTGCCGGTGACGACGCCGGGGCCGAGGGCGGCGACGCCGGAGCCGAGGGCGCGGATCCCGGTACCACCGAGGCCGGGGCGGACGCGGGTGGTGCCGAGGCGGCCGGTGACGAAGGGCTCTTCGGGGGCTTCTTCGGAGGAGACGGCGGAGGCTTCTTCGGTGGCGACGGCGGCGGGTTCGACGGCGGGTTCGACATCTGAACGGCAGCGGCACTACCTCGGCGTGCGCCGCACTACCTCGGCGCGTGACCCACTACCTCGGCGCGTGACCCACTACCTCGGCGTGAGCCGCACTACCTCGGCGTGAGGAGGCGGAGGAACGCGCCGAGCTGTTCGAGATCCCGCACGGACGTCGGCAGGTAGTCCGTCAGCCGTGGTGAGCGGACCACGATCGCGCACCACTGCCCGCGCGAGACCGCCACGTTGACCCGGTTCCGGCTCAGCAGGAACCCCATGCCGCGTGGCACGTCCTCCGGGGACGACGCCGCCATCGACAGGATCGCCACCGGCGCCTCCTGCCCCTGGAACTTGTCGACCGTGCCGACGGGGACGTCCTCGAGGCCGGCGGCCTCGAGCGCGCGCCGCACCACCCAGACCTGCGCGTTGTAGGCCGCGACCACGATGACGTCCGCCGGCCCGAGCTGCCGCGGCGCACCGCCCGCGGCCTCGACCCAGCTCCGCCCGAGGACGGCGCGCACCTGCCGCACCACCTCGTCCGCCTCCTCCCGGGAGGCCACCGCGCGACCCTCGTGGGCCACGAGCACCTCGTGCACCCCGGGCGCGATGCCCTCGAGGGATCGGCCGCGCGCGGTGGCGTGGGCGTGCAGCCGGCCGTCGTAGGCCAGGTCGGAGACGCCTTCGCACAGGTCCGGGTGCATCCGGCGCGAGGCCGGCAGGAAGTACCCGAGCCCCTCCGGGAGCGTCTCGTGCCCGTCGGCGAGCCATCCGAGCGCCGACCCCCCGACGGCGGGGTCGGGGTGCGTGCCCTGGGTGACCTGCGGGAGCTGTTGCGGGTCGCCGAGCAGCAGCAGCCGTGAGGCGGCGCGTGCCACCGCGACGGTGTTCGCGACGGCGAACTGGCCCGCCTCGTCGATCACCAGCAGGTCCAGCCCGGAGTCCGGCCAGCGCTCGTGCGCGAAGTCCCATGCCGTCCCGCCGACCACGCAGCCGTCTCCCGCCTCGCCGGCGGACGCAGAGAACCGCTCCAGCGGCTCCGGCGACATCGCCTGCCAGGGCACGTCGTCCGGGTCCCCCGACGACGACTTCTTGGCGACCTGCTCGGCCGGCACGCCCGCCCGGAGCACCCCGCGCAGCAGGTTGCCCACCACGGCGTGCGACTGCGCCACCACGCCGATGCGCCAGCCGCTGCGCACCAGCGCCGCGATGACGTGCGACGCCAGGTAGGTCTTGCCCGTCCCGGGCGGCCCCTGCACCGCGAGGTAGGACCGGTCGAGCCGGCGCACGGCCTCCTCGACCGCCGCCACGACGTCGGGCTCCCCGTCGGCGGCGAGCGCCGGCACCGGCAGGCCACCGGTGACCCGCGGGACGCGCCGCTGGAGCAGGTCGGTCATGGGGCCGGGCGGCAGCCGGTCGGCCATCGCCATGCCGTCCGCCTCCCCGGCCTGCCACGCAGCGAGGGCCGCTCCTGCCGCCTCGGCGGTCGCAGCCTCCTGCGGCTTCGCCTGGACGAACCCGTTGACGGAGATCGCCGACGGTGCCTCCGCGTACGGCTCGTGTCCGCGGCCCACGGCCTCCCGCACGGTGAAGACGTCCCGCTCGCCGCCGTCGTCGGACACCCGGCGCACCGCGGTGATCTCGACCCTGCCGTGGCAGCCCCGCACCGCGCGCGGCCCGAGCTCCCCGACGGCGGCGGGCCCGGGCGCCTCGTACAGCAGGAACGCGCCGACGCCCACGCGCAGCTCGGAGCCCTCCACCGCCGGGCAGGTCAGCTCGAGCACGCGCGACGGCGTCCTGCGGCCGGGCTCGACCTCCCAGTCGCGCAGCACCCGGCACGCCGCTACCACCGATGCCGACCGGCGGCCCGGCCACTCGTCGGGCGGCAGCTCGAGCCGCGCGAAGTGCGCGTGCCAGAACGGCTTGCCCTCGCGCCGGTGGTACCCGACGCTCGCGCCGAGCAGGTTGAGCGCCCGGACGGCCGCGACGTCCCCCGGGTCGTGCGGGTGCGCGTGCTCGACGGCGGCACGGACGTCGGCCTCGAGCCGGTCGCGGGCGGCACGGGCGTCGTCGACCGCGATCTCCTCCGGGACGGCGAGCGGGGCCGCCACCGGCACCTGGACCGGCCCCACCACCTCGTCGTGCGCGCGGCGCAGCCACTCGAGCAGCCGGAGGGTCGAGAGGCAGTCGTACCGGTTGTAGTCGAGGATCTCCGCCCGCCGTGCGGCGGCCTCGTCCCGGGCGCCCGCGGCGACGAGGTCGCAGTACTCCGCGTACTCCACCACGGAGGTGGCCGCGTCGGTGACGCCGGAGCGTGCCGCCTCGTCACCCATGTACAGCGGCTCGAGCTTCTTGATGGACCGGGAGCGGTGGGAGATCCGCAGGCCGGCCCGCACCGTGGCGTACAGGTCCACGAGCACGCCGGCCCGCAGCAGCTCGTCGACCTCTTCCTCGTAGACGCCGTGCCGCGCGGCGATCGAGAGCAGGTGCGTCCGCTCGTAGGCGGCATAGTGGTAGATGTGCATGTCCGGCCACCGGCGGCGACGCTCGGCCATGTCGTCCACGAACTCGACGAGCGCGCGGGCCTCCTCGGCCAGCGAGTCCGCCCACAGGGCGTGGAACGCCGGCCGACCCTCGGCGTCGAGGTCCCGGGTGACCCAGCCGAACAGGTAGTCGATGCCGGACGCCGCCGGGGCACCCGCGCCGTCCGACGGCGTCCACAGGGGGTCGCCCTCGAAGTCGAAGAAGACGTCGCCCTCGCTGGGCGGAGGCAGTCGCTCGACGGAGCGCGGATCGGTCAACGCCCACCGCAGCTCGTCGGGGCCGTCGTCGGTCTCGATCTTCACCGAACCGTGCCCGGGCTCGCTGCCGAGCTGCAGCCCGGCCTGGAACCGGAGCCCGGCGAACCGGTCGGCGCTCATCCCGTCCGGCGGCGACGTCGCCGCGGCGAGCGCCTCCATCGTGGTGATGCCGGCCTCCCCCAGCCGGGCACGCTGCGTCCCGTAGACCCCGGCGACGAGCAGGACGTCGGAGTGCGCCTCGGCCGCCGCCGCGCAGTCCGGGCACTGGCCCAGCCGACGGCAGGCCGTGTGGCCCGGCGCGTCCCACTCGACCGGGGCGTCGGCGGCCACGTGCCGTTCCACCACCTCGAGCAGCCGTTCGCGACGCGCCCGGAACACGGGCAGCACCTCGGCGAGCAGGTGGTCCGTGACCTCCCCGGTACCCAGGACCAGGTGGGCGTGCGGCGTCGGGTCGACGCCGGCCGCGAGAAGCTGGTCGGCGTAGGCCGCGAGCTGCAGCACGGCGCGGACCTTCTCACGCCGGGCCAGCTTGGTGTCCCACACCGCGTAGCGGGGCCCGCCGTCGCGCACGAGGAAGTCCGCCCGGCCGTGGAACCGGCCGTCGAAGAACGACGCCTGGAAGACGACGTCGGCGTCCCGCCCCAGGGCGGCGAGGGTGCGTGCGTGCGCGGCGACGAGCTCGTCGTGCTCCATGCGGCCCGGCGGCGCGATCGCCACCACACCACCAGGGCCGTCGCCCGACGCCCAGCCGAACCGGTCGACGAACTCGTCGAGCACGGCCCGCTCGTGCGACTCACCCAGCGCTGCCGTGCGTTCGAGCATCTCGTCGCGCTCGCGCCGTCGTCCGGGCGTACGACCGAGCACCTCGTCGAGGCGCCGCAGCAGCGCGTGCTCGCACTCCGCGGCGACCACGAGGTCGCTCGCCGAGTGCACGAGCCGCGGCTCCGCGCCGCCCGTCGGCGGTACCTCAGCGCCGTCGCCGTCGCTCAGCAGGAACATGTGACAGGTCTACCAGTGGCCCCCGACATGGACCTCGGGCGGTCGCGTCCGCCATAGTAGGGGCCGCGCGATCTCGAAGGAGTCCCATGTCCGTGCGGTTCAACCCCCCTCCAGGCTGGCAGGTCCCTCCCGGGTTCCGGCCCGACGCCGGCTGGTCTCCAGACCCTTCCTGGCCCCCTGCACCGCCGGGCTGGGAGTACTGGATCGAGGAGCCGACGGCGGCCGCACCCGCTCCGTCGTTCGCCCCCGCCGCCTCCGCCACGCACGACGTCGGCGCGACGACCGTGATCGCGCCGGTCGCGACGGCGTCGCCGGCATCCGCACCCGCACCCGCCGTGCGGCCCGCCGCACAGCCACCGGCGCCCGCCCCGGCCGCACCCACAGCGCCGCCGCCCGGCCCGCCCGCGGGAGGACCGCACCCGGTCGAGCACGCCACGACGCCGGTGCCGCCTCTCGGCACGCCCGCGCCCGGCCGTCCGGCCGGCAGCCCCGCCCCGACCCGGGGTGCCGGCGACGGTGCCACCGGGAGGCCGGCCCGCCGGCGGCGCCCACCGTCCCTGATGGTCGCGGGTGTGGCCGTGGCCTGCCTGGCGCTCGGGATCATCCTGGGCGTCATGTTCTCGATGGTGCAGACGTCGGACGCCCGGCAGGCGGTCGCCGACGCGACCCGGGATGTCGAGGCGGCCGAGATCGCCCAGGAACAGGTCGAGGCCGACCGCGCCGCGCTCGAGGAGCGCGCCAAGGCTCTCGACAGCCTCGAGAAGGACCTCCAGAAGCGGGAGACGGCGGTCGCGGACCGCGACGCCGAGCTCACGAACCGGGAGAACCAGATCGCCGACGCCGAGCAGCAGGCCCAGGAGCAGCAGGCTCAGCAGCAGCAGCAGCAAGAGCAGCAGGGCGGCGGCCAGTGGTGGTACTGGGACTGCAACGGCGCGCGAGACGCCGGTGCGGCCCCCATCCAGCAGGGCCAGCCCGGCTACCGCAACGGTCTGGACCCCAACGGCAACGGCGTCGCCTGCGAGGCCGGGGAGTAGCCGCGGGCTGTCGCACCCGGCGCCTGCTCGCGAGGGTCTCCCGCGGCACCGTCGACGAGGGAACCGGCTGACCGGCAGAGCCGGTCAGCCGGGGTGGCCCCTTGCGACGCGCTCAGACGCCGTACCCGGCGAGGTCGGAGCCCACCATCCCCAGCACGCCGAACACGACGCCCCACAGGATGATCGAGACGATCTGCCAGCCGATCACCGCGTTGCGCGAGGCGCCGAACGAGACCATGGCGGCGGCGGTGATCTGGCTGGGCAGCACCGTCTGGCCGAGCAGGCTCACGCCCGGCACCCCGAACCGGTCGAACCGCTCGCGCAGCTTCGCGCGGCGCGGCGAGTCCGGCTTGTCCCGCCGCGCGACGGCGGCGGTCCGCACGCGGGAGGTCGTCAGCACGAAGATCAGCATGGAGATCACGTTGCCGACGATGGCGGCCGCGATCGCGACCACGGGGTTCACCCCGGCGAGGATGCCGAGCACGGAGCCGCCGTAGGACTCGACGAACGGGATCGCCCCGGCCAGCATCACGCCGACCCACTGGAGCAGCGGGGGCAGGGACTCGGTGAAGGACTGCAGGTTCTCGATCATCAGGTGCTCCCAGGTCGTGGCGTGCGGACGTGATCCCATCTTCGGGGCGCTCTCGCGCGATGGGCAGTGCCTGGGTGCACCGGTTCACGTGGCCCCCTCACGGGCCTGCCATGACATCCGTCATCACGGCTCGCCCCGACGCCCGCGGGCCCGCGTCCTACCGTCTCCTGACGGCTGCCTGCCTGCGGTCTCCCGGCGCGCCCGTCGACCCGCCGCCGCCCTAGGCTGGGCGGATGGTCCGGGTCCTCGTGGTCGACGACGACGCCACCGTCGCCGACGTGGTGGTGGCCTACCTGGAGCGCGCCGGTCTGTCGGCCGAGCGCGCCGTGGACGGCCTCGACGCCCTCGCGGCCGCGACCACCCGCCCGCCCGACGCCGTCGTGCTCGACCTGATGCTCCCCGGCCTGGACGGCATCGAGGTGTGCCGGCGGCTGCGCGCGGACCGCCCCGGGCTGCCGATCCTCATGCTGACCGCCCGCGGCGAGGAGGAGGACCGGATCGCCGGGCTCGAGGTCGGCGCCGACGACTACGTCACCAAGCCGTTCAGCCCCCGCGAGCTGACGCTGCGCGTGCAGTCCGTGCTGCGCCGCGCCGGCGCGCTGGCGCCGCACCCGGCCGGGCCCGGCAGCGCGCCCCCCGAGCCGCCGTCGGGCACCCTGCGCGACGGCGACCTGGAGCTGGACGTCGCCGCCCACCGGGTGCTGCGCCGCGGCGCGGAGCTGCCCGTCACCGCCCGCGAGTTCGACCTGCTCGCCTGGTTCCTCGCGCACCCCGGCCAGGTGCACGACCGCGAGACCCTGCTGCGCGAGGTGTGGGGCTGGGAGTTCGGGGACCGCTCCACCGTGACGGTGCACGTGCGCCGGCTGCGCGAGAAGGTCGAGGCGGACCCGTCCCGGCCGGTCCGGCTGGTGACCGTGTTCGGCGTCGGCTACCGCTGGGACACCGGGAGCACCGCATGACGCCGCTCGCCGGCGTCGCGCTCGCCGCCGGGGTGGCGGCGGCCGTGGGCGCTCTCGGTGCGGCGGCGGTCGTCGCGGTGGGACGACGACGGCCCTCCGTCGCGGCGGTCCTGGCACCCCTGGTGGTGGTCGCCTCCGTCGCGGCCGGCGTGTACGCCAGCGCGCGGGCGATGTTCCTCTCGGAGGCCGACTCCGTGACCGTGCTGTGGCTGCTGCTCGCCACGGTCCCGGTGGCGCTCGGCGTCGGGGCGGCCCTCGCGGTGCGCACCCACCGGCTCACCGCCGAGCGCACGGCCGCGCTGGCCGCCCGCCGTCGGGACCGCGAGGTCGAGGAGCGGCGGCGCGAGCTCGTCGCCTGGGTCTCCCATGACCTGCGCACGCCGCTCGCCGCCGTCCGGGCGCTGGCCGAGGCGATGGAGGACGAGGTGACCTCCCCCGCCGACGCGGCCGCCGGGATCCTCGCGGAGAACGGCCGCATGAGCGACATGGTGGACGACCTCCTCGCGCTGTCGCGCCTGCAGTCCGGGACGCTCGAGCTCCGGCGCGAGCCGACGGACGTGGGCGACCTCGCGTCGGACACCCTGGCCGCGGCCGGGACGCTGGCGGGCGCCGCCGGCGTCCGGCTGACCGGCGAGGTCACCGAGCAGGTCGTCGCGGACGTGGACGCCCGCGAGGTGTCACGGGCCCTGGGGAACCTGGTCGGCAACGCCGTGCGGCACACCCCGCGCGGCGGCACGGTGTGCGTCCGGGTCTCGACGGGCGGGCCCGGCGAGGACGCCGTCGTCGTCCAGGTGACCGACGCCTGCGGGGGCATCCCCGACGCCGACCTGCCCCGCGTCTTCGAGGCCGGCTGGCGCGGCACCGCCGCCCGCACGCCCGGCGGGGGCGGCGCGGGGATCGGACTGTCCATCGTGCGCTCCGTCGCCGAGGCGCACGGCGGCCGCGTGGACGTGGACAACGTCGTCCTGCCCGACGGCGGACGCGGCTGCCGCTTCACGCTCACGCTGCCGCGGTCGGCTCCCACGGCGCGGCCGCCACGAGACACCGCCCCCGTGGCGGACGGAGCCCGGCCATGAACCACGAGATCGAGACCGGGCGAGGAACGATGCCGGTCTACTGCGCGACCCCGGACGTGCCACCGCCCTGGCCCGGGGTGGTGGTCGTCCACGACGTCACCGGGATGAGCGACGACCTCCGTGCCCAGGCCGACTGGTTGGCGGGCGAGGGTTTTCTGGCCGTGGCGCCCGACCTCTACTACTGGGGCAGCCGACTCGGCTGCCTCCGCACCGTCATGCGAGACCTGGTCCGCCGCAGGGGCCGCTCGTTCGACGACATCGAAGCGGCCCGGGGATGGCTGAGCGACCACGAGGCGTGCACGGGAGTCGTCGGGGTCATCGGCTTCTGCATGGGTGGCGGGTACGCCCTCGCGCTGGCCGCCCACCGCGGGTTCGCGGGTGCCAGCGTGAACTACGGCGGGTGCCCGTCCGACGCCGCGGACTGGCTGGCCGAGGCCTGCCCGATCGTGGGGAGCTTCGGTGGTGCAGACCGCTCCCCGCTGGGTGGCCGGGCCGGCGCGCGGCTCGACCGGCTGCTGACCGGGCTCGACGTCCCCCACGACGTCAAGATCTATCCCGGTGTCGGGCACGGCTTCATGAACGACCACGACCCCACGGACCAGACGTTGCTGCTGAGGTTCCTGGCCCGCGTCTCGGGGACCGGGTACGACGAGGACGCCACCCGCGACGCCCGACGACGGATCGTCGCGTTCTTCAGGCGCCACCTGGCCTCCCCGTGAGCCGGGGCCCGGTGGCCCGGGCCGGCACCCGGACGCCCCCGCTACCCGACGACGACCTGCGCCGTCGTGCCGTCCGCGTAGGTGACCTCGGCGCTCGTCGCGAGCGCGGACCCGCCCGGTGCCCACACCGCCCACCAGCCGTCGGTGACGGAGGCCTCGACGGCCTCGCCGGTGGTCAGGGTCAGCTCGACGGCCGTGACGTCCTCGCCCACCTGGCCGAACGCGGACGTCAGCGCGCCCTCCGTGCCGTCCCCCTCGGACCAGGAGGCCGTCCCGCTCTGCAGGGTCGTCAGCTCGCGCGCGTCCGGTGCGGGCAGGTCGACGCCGGCGGCGCTCGAGGTGACGACCATCGGGGGCTCGCCGTCGGTGCTCGTGACGAAGCACTCGGAGTAGGCACCGTCCCCGGCCAGCACCACGTAGGTGTAGTCGCCGCGCACGTCGGTCAGCACCGGCTCGACGGGCGACTCCTGCACAACGGGGCCGTCGGGGCCCTCGACGATCTCGGCCGCGCCGGTGCCGCACTGCTCGGCGCGCAGCTCCTGCTCCGCCGCGGGCAGCGCGGCGGGCACCGGCGTCCACGACGCGTACGCGGCCGGGGAGTCGAGGGTGACCGTGGTGACCACGACGGCGACCGCGACGGCGGCTGCGGCGCTCGCGACGGCGGCCGCACGCCCCGGACGGCGGGCCCCCGGGCGACGCTCCCCCGCGGGGGCCACACGCGACTGCGCGAGGATCTGCGCCAGGGCGTCGTCCTCGGCGCTGCCCGGGGCGTGCAGCTCACGCGCGGGGTCCAGCTCGGCGAGGTCGGCCAGCATCGGGGACCTCATCGCGCCTCCTGGAGCTTCTGCAGGACCTCGGCCGTCTCGCTGGGCACCTCGGAGAACGCGAGCAGACGCTTGCGGGCCCTGGTGAGGCGCACGGAGAACGTGGTGGGCCGGCAGCCGAGCACGCGGGCGGCCTCGACCGTCGTCAGCCCGTCCCAGGCGACCAGCGCGATGACCTCGCGGTCGCCGTCGGAGAGCAGCTCCCACGCCTGGCGCAGGTCCGCGCGGTCCGCGGCGACGTCGTCGGTCCCCTCCTGGGTCGGGGTGGGCTGCTGCTCGATGCGCACGGTGAGCGCGCGCCAGCGGCCGTGCGTGCGCAGGTGCGTCGCCAGGACGTTGCGCGCCACCCCGAAGAGCCAGGGGCGAGGATCGGCCGGGACGTCGTCGAGTCGGCGCCACGCCACGAGGAACGCCTCGGAGACGACGTCGTCGACCAGCTCGGGCGCGACGCGGCGCGCCACGAACCGCGTGACCTGCTCGTGGTGATCGACCCACAGCCCGGTCAGCCGCTCCTGCGCCTCGGCGTCCTCCACGCTCCGCAACCTTCTTTCACCCATCACCCTGTCATTGCCGGCAGGGCTGCGATGCCTACACGGTAGGGCACGATCTGTTGCGGTGGAGGGCCCGGCCGGTACGCTCTCACCCAACTCGTGCACGCCGGACCACCACCCGTCAGCGTCTTCCGGGCCCGACGTCGAGGCGACGACGCCCCGGACGACGCCGGAGACGACGCGCTCGACGACGCCCGACAGGGCGAGGAGAACGACATGAGCCGATGCAGGACCGTCCACCGCCGCGCCGGCGTGCTCCTCGGCGCCGCCGCCCTCGTGCTGGGGCTGGCCCTCGCGCCGACGTCGGCACCCGCCGCCGTCGCCGCGAGCGAGAACCTGCCGGGCGTGCCGGAACCGGGCAGCCCCGACCACGTCTGGGAGTCCTGGGCGGCCGAGGAACGGGCGCAGGCCGAGGCCACCGACTGGGACGCGGACGCCGCGACACGTGGCTGCGAGCTGCAGGAGGTAGAGATCTCCGACGAGGTCGACGTCGACTACAACCGCGCCATGGGCGCGCCCGACGACCTGGCCACCCATCGCGTGGACCTCGTGGAGGACTGCTCGTCCCCGGAGGCGGAGCGCCTCATGGGGACGGCCGAGGACGGCGCGGCCGACGCCCCGGCCGGCGACGTCCGGACCCTGGCGCTGTCGAGCGGCACGTCGTGCAGCAGCACCCACGGCCCCGGCACCGCCTGCGTGTACAAGAGCAGCGGGCGGATCTACGCCTCGTGGAAGTACCGGGGCTCCGGCAGCGTCTCGGGGTTCCTGCGGATCTACCAGATCTCGTCGTCCGCCTCGGGCTGCTACCGCGGCAGCACCTGGCTGACCGGACCGTCCTCCACCTGGAGCAGCGGGATGACGCGCAGCATCTCCAAGACGAAGACCACCAGCACCGGGTACTCGGGCCACATCTGGAAGAAGGTCACGTTCGGGCACACCGACTGGGGCTCGGCCTGCTCACGCCTCTGACGGGCGCTGCCGGCCGGGACGACGACCTCAGAGCACGTGCGCGAGAAACTCCTGCAGCCGCGGCTCGCTCGGCCGGTCCAGCACCTCGGCCGGGGGCCCCTGCTCGACGATCGCGCCGTCGTCCATGAACACCACGTGGTCGGCGACCTCCCGGGCGAACCCGATCTCGTGCGTCACCACGACCATCGTCATGCCCGACGCCGCGAGGTCCTGCATGACCGTGAGCACCTCGCCGACCAGCTCGGGGTCGAGCGCCGAGGTGGGCTCGTCGAACAGCATCAGCTCGGGGTCCATCGCCAGCGCCCGCGCGATCGCCACGCGCTGCTGCTGGCCGCCGGAGAGCTGCGCCGGGTAGTGCTCGACCCGGTCGGTCAGCCCCACCCGGTCGAGCAGCTCGAGCGCGCGGGTGCGCGCCGCGCGCTTCGACAGCCCGCGCACCTGGACGGGTGCCTCCATGACGTTCTCCAGCGCCGTCAGGTGCCCGAACAGGTGGAACCGCTGGAACACCATGCCGATGCGCGACCGCTGGGCGGCGATCCGCGTGGGGTGCAGGCGGTGCAGCACGCCCTGCGCGTCCTCGCGGTAGCCGAGCAGCTCGCCGTCCACGTGCACCGAGCCGGCGGTGATCTGCTCCAGCTCGTTGAGGCAGCGCAGCAGCGTGGACTTGCCGGAGCCGGACGGTCCCAGGATCACCGTCACCGAGCCGCGCGGGACGGCGAGGTCGACGCCGCGCAGCACGTGCAGACCCTCGGCGCCGTGGCCGAACACCTTGTGCACGCCGCGGGCCTCGACCATGGGGGTCGCCTGGACGTCGCTCATGGGGTCACCTCGGCAAACGGGTCGTCACGGGTGGTGCCGGCCGCGCGGATCGCGGCCTGCCTGCTCGGCCGTCGGTTCCGCCGTCGGCCGCCGGGACCGCCGGCGACCCCGCGCCCGTAGTACCGCTCCAGGTAGTGCTGGCCGACCATGAGCACGGAGGTGATCAGCAGGTACCACAGGGCTGCCACGATGAGGAGCGGGATCGGCTCGAACGTGCGCGAACCGATCGCGCTGGTGGCGTAGGTGATCTCCAGCGTGAACGGGACGGCGACCACCAGGGAGGTGGTCTTGAGCATCGAGATCGTCTCGTTGCCGGTGGGCGGCACGATGACGCGCATCGCCTGCGGCAGCACGATCCGCCGCAGGATCTTGCTCTCCGGCATGCCGAGGGCGCGGGCCGCCTCGGCCTGGCCGGCGTCGACCGACCCCAGCCCGGCCCGCACGATCTCTGCGAGGTAGGCGGCCTCGTTGAGGGCCAGCCCGACCAGGGCCGCCCAGAACGCCGTGATCACCGTGCGGGTGTCGAAGACCAGCAGCTCGGGGCCGAACGGCACCCCGAGGCTCAGCCGCGGGTACAGCACCGAGATCAGGCCCCAGAACACGAGCTGGGTGTAGATGGGGGTGCCACGGAAGAACCAGATGTAGCACCAGGCGACCCACCGCATCACGGGGTTGTCGCTGCGGCGCATCACGGCGAGCAGCACCGCCAGCACGACGGCGATGGCCATGGACCCGAAGGTCAGCACGAGGGTCCAGCCGACACCGCGCACCACGTTGACGTCGCGCAGGTACAGCCAGACGGTGTCCCACCGGAAGTTCGGGTTGGTGACCAGGGCGTTGACGACCATCGCGGCGAGCACGAGGACGATCGCCCCGGACACCCAGCGGCCAGGCCGGGGCACCGGCCGGGCGCGCAGCGGTTCGGGCAGCGCGGTCTGGGCGGGCACGTCAGACGCCGGGGTCGAGCTCGGCGGTGGCCAGCGCGCCGTCGGCGTTGCCCCACTCCTCGAGGATCGCCGTCAGCGTGCCGTCGTCCATGAGCTGCTGCAGCGCGGCCCGGACGGCCTCGGCCAGCTCGGTGTCGTCCTGCGCCACGACGACGCCGTACGGGGCGGCGTCGGTGATGTCGCCGAGCGTCTCGAGCTCGCCGTCCGCCTGGTCCACGGCGTACGCGGTGACGGGCGAGTCGGCGTACATCGCCTGCACCTTGCCGCCCACGAGGTTCGTGGTCACGTCGGCCTGCGAGTCGTAGGGCAGCACCTCGACGGCCTCGGAGCCGGCGGCCTCGCAGTCGGCCGAGACGGTCTCGAGCTCGCCCTGCTGGACGGTGCCGGTCTGCACGCCGACGACGACGCCGCACAGGTCGGCCGGGTCGATGCCGTCCGGGTTGCCGGCCGCCACGGCGAGCTGGGAGCCCGCGTCGAAGTAGCTGACCATGTGCGCGACCTGCAGGCGCTCGGCGTCGATCGTGAAGCCCGAGACGCCGACCTCGTACTTGGTGCCGACGGCGGGGATGATCGCGTCGAACGTCGACGGCTCCACCTCGGCCTCGAGCCCCAGCGTCGCGGCGACCGCGCCGGCGATGTCGACGTCGAACCCGACCGGGGTGACGCCGTCGGCCGCGACGAACTCCGCCGGTGCGTAGGAGAGCTCGGCGCCCACGGTCAGCACGCCGTCCTCGGCGACGTCCGCCGGGACCAGGGCGGCCAGGTCGGCGTCGGCCTCGACGCCGGAGACGTCGAAGCCCTGGACGGCGGCGCCGTCCTGCGCCGCGGCGTCGCCCGACGCGGACCCGAGATCCTCCGAGGCGGTGGTGCAGCCGGTCAGCAGGGCGGCGCCGAGGACGCCGACGGCGAGCGCGGACAGGGACGTGACGGGGCGGGCGCGCATGACGGTCTCCGAAGGGTCGCGGGAGGGGACGACGCCGGGACCCGGTCGGGCGGTCGGCGTCTATGCAGGAGTATGCATACCTATTCCTACGGCGACCAAACCGGCGGGGCATGAGGTGCGTCACGCCGGCACGGAAAGAGCCGACGCCGGGGGTCCGTGTCGAGATGGCAGCGTGCACTGCCACCTCGGCACGGACCCCCGGCGTCGGCGGAACGGTCCGGGGCGGGTGAGGGCCTACGTGTCGTGCTCGATGATCCCCGCGTCCTGGCGGTGGTCGTCCACGCCGCCCGGCGGGAGGTCGTCGCGCTCGGGACGGGCGCGCAACGCCACGATGCTGACGATCAGGCCGCCCCAGATGATCACCATGGCCACGGCCATCATGAGGATCGATTCGGTGGTCATCGGATGAACCCCTTCTGCTCGGTGGCGGCGTCGACCGGCGGGTACGGCGGCCACGCGGTGAACTCCTCACGGCTCCGCCAGCGCGGCAGCGAGAACACGATCGCACCGACGAACAGCAGCGCCACCGAGCCCCAGCCCGCGTACAGCAGGTACGTGGTGTCGTAGTCCTCGTACGGCTCGTTGATCCGCGTGATGACGTACTGCACGAGCATCACGATGAGCATGACCGGGACGATCGCACCGACGCAGACGTACCACCAGCGACCGACCTGGAACGTCGAGACCGTGTTGAGGTGGTGGCGCAGCTCCGGCCCGCTGCGGTAGAGCCAGATCACGAACACGCACATGAAGATCGCCGAGGCGACGATCCCGATGTTGTTGACGAACGCGTCCACCGTGTCGAGCAGGATCAGGCCCGTCGTGGTGCTGAACCCGAGCACGGAGACGACGCCGAGGGTGAGCCCCATCCCGAGCGTCGCCGCCCGGCGGGACAGCGCGAACTTCTCCTGGACGGCGGCCGAGACCACCTGCAGGATCGACACCAGCGAGGTGAATCCGGCCATCACCAGCGACCCGAAGAACAGCGCGCCGAAGAACGCGCCGCCCGGCATCTCGGTGACGATCGTCGGGAACGTCACGAACGCCAGCAGCACGCCCTGGAAGTTGAGGTCGGCGACCGTCACGCCCTGCTGCGACGCGAGGAACCCGAGTGCCGAGAACACGCCGATCCCCGCGAGCAGCTCGAACCCGGAGTTCGAGAACGCCACGACCAGCCCCGGGCCGGTCATGTTGGAGC
This sequence comes from Isoptericola halotolerans, assembly GCF_003003075.1. Lineage (GTDB taxonomy): Bacteria > Actinomycetota > Actinomycetes > Actinomycetales > Cellulomonadaceae > Isoptericola > Isoptericola halotolerans_A. The sequence goes on from NZ_PVTX01000002.1 coordinate 227,301, forward strand.
GGCGACGGCGGTACGAGGCGTAGGTGATCATGATGCCGAACGCCACGGAGAGCGAGAAGAAGATCTGACCGTAGGCGGCGATCCACACCGACGGGTCGCCGAGCGCGCTCCAGTCCGGGGTGAACAGCACGTTGAGGCCGTCGACCGCGCCCTCGAGGAACAGCGAGCGGACCACGAGGATGCCGAACGCGACGATCAGCAGGGGGATGAAGACGACGTTGGCCCGCTGCACGCCCTTGACCACGCCGGCGGCCAGCACGGCGACCACGGCGACCCACACCAGGACGAGCGGGATGAGGACGGCGGCCACGAAGTCGAACGTGAGCCACGGGTCGGCCCCGCCGACGTCGGCGAGCTGGAGGTGCTCGCCCACGAAGAACGCCGCGGCGTCGTCGCCCCAGTCCAGGCCGAACGAGTAGACGAAGAAGCTCGCGGCCCAGGCGACCACGGCGGCGTAGTAGACGGCGATGAGCACGCAGATCATCACCTGGAACCAGCCGAGGCTCTCCAGCCACCCCTTCACGCGGCGGAACGCCTGCGGCGCGCCCCCGCGGAACCGGTGGCCCAGCGCGTAGTCCAGGAAGAGGATCGGGATGCCCGCCGTCAGCAGGGCGACGAGATACGGGACCATGAAGGCGCCCCCGCCGTTCTCGTACGCCACGCCGGGGAAGCGCCAGATGTTGCCCAGCCCCACCGCCGAACCGATCGCCGACAGGATGAAGCCGACCTGCCCGGTGAACTGCTCGCGTGGTGCCGCAGTCGTGTTGTCAGTGCTCACGAGTCCCACAGCCTCCGCGTCGATCGCCCTCGAGTCAAACCACGTCACCTGCGATCATGCGCGATGCCGCACGCACAGGCAACGTGTCGGCGGTCCAGCGGTCAGCCGAGCAACCGGCCGAGGTAGCCGCCCTGCAGCCGCCCGCCCGGGTCGAACCGCTCGGTCAGCGCCTTGAAGTCCCCGAACCGCGGGTAGAGGGCGCCGAGCTCGGCCGGGTCGATCGCGAAGACCTTGCCCCAGTGCGGCCGGGCGCCCAGCGGCAGCAGGAGCTCCTCGATCGCGGGCAGCACCGCCGCCACCTCGGCGCCGCGCGGGTGCCAGGTGAAGTGCAGCGCCACGGAGTCCTCGTCGAACGGGCTGAGCCACAGGTCGTCAGGGGCGACGGTGCGGATCTCGCAGGTCTGCAGCAGCGGCGCGACCCGGGGCGCCAGCCCGAGCATGCCCTCGATCGCCGCGACCGCGTGGCGCCGCGGCAGCAGGTACTCGGTCTGCAGCTCCGCGCCGGACGACGGCGTGAACTCGAGCCGGAAGTGGCTGAGCCGCTCGTGCCACGGCCCCGGCACGCCGAGCTGTTCGGTGCAGGCGGCGGCGTCGACGCCGGGCAGCGGGTGCACCGGTTCCGTCGCCCACCGCAGGCCCGGCACCGCCGCGGGGCGCTCGCCCACGGTGCCCGCGGGCACCAGCGACTTGAACAGCACGTGGCGCACCGCCGCCGCCTCCCAGCTGGTGAAGAGGCTGACGGAGTAGGCGGCGCCGCTCACGGCGTCGAAGCTGCCGAGGACCGTCTCCCACGGCACGTCGACGGCCACGTCCTGGCGGACGTCGAAGCTCGGCATGGTCTCCAGCTCGACCCGGGTGACGATCCCCAGCGCACCGAGCGAGACGACGGCGCCCGGGAACACCTCCGGGTCGTCGGCCCGGCTGACCCGGCGCAGCTCCCCCGCGGTGGTCATGATCTCGAGCGCCACGACGGGGCCGGCGAGCGACTGGTTGCTGTCGCCGGACCCGTGCGTCCCGGTGGCGACGGCCCCGGCCACGGAGATGTGCGGCAGCGAGGCCAGGCTGCCCAGGCCACGGCCCTGGAGCTGCAGCGCGCGCGAGACCTCCCCGTAGCGCAGCCCGGCGTTGACCGAGACGACGCCGGTGGCGGGGTCGAGGTCGACGGCCGGGCGTCCGTCGTCGAGCCGGTCCACCTGGACGTGCGTGCCGGGTGTGTCGGCGATGTCGTTGAACGAGTGCCGCGACCCGAGGGGCCGGACCGGGCCCGCGGCGGCGAGCACCGTCGCGAGCTCGTCGAGGGTGGACGGGCGCGCCAGGGTGTGCGCCGCGTAGTCGAGGTTGCCTGCCCAGTTCTGCACCCGCCTAGCCTGCCACGGCTGCGTCCAGGTACGCCGCGAGCGCCGTCGCCGCCTGCCGGACGGCGGCACGCTCGGACGGCTCCGGGTCGCGCTGCCACTGCACCTCGACCTCGCCGTCGTGCGGGGGCCGGGCGGGCCAGCGCCAGCGGGCGGCCAGCAGCCCGTCCACGGCGACGGTGTGGACGAACGCGCCGATGCGGCCGGGTTCGGGCGCTCGCGGGTCGCCGAGCACGCCGCGCGTCTCCCGGTAGGAGGCCAGGACCTCGTCGTACCCGCACAGCAGGTCCACCACGGGGCCCGACGGCGGCGCCGCGGCGGGGAGCGCCACGTCCTGCTGCGGGACGGTCGGGCGGGTGGCGGCGTCGTGCAGCTCCGGCGTGCTGACGAGCGCCGCGCCGTCGAGGCCGTCGCGCCCCGGGACCAAGACGGCCTCGCCGGTGTCGAGGAGGACGGCGAGCCCGGCGCGCAGCTCGGCGAGCGTGAGCCCGCACCACTGCCCGAGGTCCTTGGCCGTCGCGTAGGCACGGCCGGGCAGGTACCGCCGCCACAGCTCCAGCACGGCGGCCTCGCGGTCGAACCGTCCGCCGAGGGGCCCGTACCCGGGCGGGACGCGCTCGTCGAAGGGCACGTACGTGTGCTGGCCCTGCGCCGTCGGGCCGCTGACGACCACGCACCGCAGCTCGGCGTGCATGAGCACGTGCGTGACCACGATGCCGGGGGCGTCGTCGGCGACCAGCCCACGCGCGACCAGCGCCGCGGCGAGCTCGGGGCGGGTGCGCGCCCCGAGGGCGACCTCGTCGGCCACGGCGTCGATCGCGGCCGTCGGGTCGCCGAGGCCCCACTGCTTCTCCGTGGAGGCCATGGTGCGCGCCACGCGGGGTGCGGTGAGCTCGAGGAGCCAGCGGGCGTCGTCGGGCCGCACGAGGTGCCAGGTCGGGCGCAGGACGTGGGTGCGCAGGAACGCGCCCTCGTCGAGCGCCCGGAGCGCCACGGGCTCCGTGACCTGCGGGGCCTCGCCGGTGCGCGCGCCGGGCGCGAGGCGGCGGCTGAGCCCCCAGAGCGTCGGGCGCAGCTCCTGCCCCTGCACGGCGAGCAGGTGCCCGACGGCGGACGGCAGGTCGGGCAGGTCCGGCTCGCGCAGGCGCTGGGCCCGCAGACGGGCGGCGCGGACCGTGACGGCGTCGACGCTCATGCCGGCATGCTGCCACCCGACCCCGACATCCCGCCGCTGTGGTGGGCGCGATCTCTGGGCCGGAGATGCCGCTCACAAGGACGAATCGGGCCAGAGATCGCGCCCACCACCGCGCGGGTCAGGCGAGGGTGAGGCTCACCGTGACGTAGGAGTGCGCCGGGAGGGTCACCTCCAGGCCGCGGTCGTGCGGGCGGACGGCGTCGAGCGTCACCGGAGCGACGGCGTCGGGCGCCTCGGGGGTGTTGTGCGTGGCGAGACCGGGAGCGCTGAGCACCCGGGCGGAGTGGCCGACGACGTCGCGACCGCGCAGGTCGAGCACGACCGTGCGCCCGGCCTGGGCGTCGAGGTTGGTCAGCGAGACCAGCGCGGTGCCGCCGCGCGTGGACGCCGACGCCGAGACCAGCGGCAGCTCGCTCTTCTCCCCGGTCCGGGTGGGGACGCCCTGCAGGTGCACGTCGAGGGAGTCGGCGTCGTGGTGGCCCGTGTTCATCTCGAACACGTGATAGCTCGGGGTCCTGACCAGCGCGCCGGACTCCGGGTCGGTGAGCAGCATCGCCTGCAGCACGTTGACGGTCTGGGCGATGTTCGCCATCACCACCCGCTCGGCGTGCCGGTGGAACGCGTCGAGGTGGACGCTGGCCACCAGCGCGTCGCGCAGGGTGTTCTGCTGGTACAGGAACCCCGGGTTCGTGCCCGGCTCCACGTTCCACCAGGTGCCCCACTCGTCCACCACGAGGCCCACGCGCCGGTGCGGGTCGTAGCGGTCCATGACCTGCCCGTGCCGGGTCAGCAGCTGGTCCATGTAGCCGGCCCGCTCCAGCGCGAGGTACCACTCGTCCTCGCTGAACTCGGTCGCCGAGCCCTTGTCCGCCCACGGGCCGGTCATCGTGTAGTAGTGCAGCGAGACCGCTTGGAACGGCCCGGCAGGGGCGTCCGCCTCCTCGGCGCGGTCGAGCGCGTCGAACGACTGCATGAGCACCTCGGTCCAGTGCAGGTCGGCGTCCGAGGCCCCGGCCGCGATCCGGTACACCTCGTTGCCCGCGTGGTTGCGCACATAGGTCGAGTACTGCCGCGCCAGCGACGCGAACTGCTCCACGCGCAGGTTGCCGCCGCAGCCCCACGCCTCGTTGCCGATGCCGAAGAACGGCACCTTCCACGGTTCGTCGCGCCCGTTCCGACGCCGCAGGTCGGCCATCGGCGAGTCGTCGGCACGGGTGAGGTACTCGATCCACTCGCTCATCTCGGCCACCGAGCCCGAGCCCACGTTGCCCGAGATGTAGGCGTCCGTGCCGAGCAGCTCGCACAGGTCCATGAACTCGTGGGTGCCGAACGAGTTGTCCTCGACCACGTCGCCCCAGTGCGAGTTGACCATGCGGGGCCGCTGGTCCCGCGGGCCGATGCCGTCACGCCAGTGGTAGTCGTCGGCGAAGCACCCTCCCGGCCACCGCAGGTTCGGGATGCTCAGCGCGCGCAGGGCCTCGACGACGTCGGTACGGATGCCCCGCTCGTTCGGCACGTCGGAGTCCTCGCCCACGAAGAAGCCGCCGTAGATGCACCGGCCCAGGTGCTCGGCGAAGTGCCCGTAGACGTGCCGGGAGATGCGCGGGCCCGGCAGGTCGAGGTCGATGATCGCTGTCGTCTGATCCATGGGCAGGAGTTTATCGATATAATCGCGCTGGACGGAAGGGGTTGACCGATACCGTGACGGGCGTGAGGCCGACCATGAGCGACGTGGCGCACGCCGCGGGCGTCTCCACCATGACCGTCTCGAACGTCCTCACCGGACGGCGCCGTGTCAGCACGCAGACCCGGACCCGTGTGGAGCGGGCCGCCGCCGACCTCGGCTACGAGCTCAACCTCACCGCCCGCCACCTGCGGGCCGGGCGCACGGACACCGTGGCGCTCGCCGTGCCCTTCTTCGACCACCCGTACTTCGGCGAGCTCGCCGCCCGGCTCGCCCGGCTCCTCGCGCCGGAGGGCCGCCACCTCGTCGTCGAGCAGACCGGACCCAGCCGCGAGGCCGAGCTCGCCGCCGTCACCCGGGCGCGCTGGCAGCTCTACGACGGCGTGCTGCTGTCGGTGGTCGGGATGACCGCCGCGGACCTCGACGACCTGCGCACGTCCGTGCCCCTGGTGCTCCTCGGGGAGCAGCAGATGCCCGCCCGCTACGACCACGTCCGGATGGACAACGTCGGCGGCGCCCGCCTCGCCACCGCCCACCTGCTGGCCACCGGGGCACGCCGGATCGCCGTCGTCGGCGGCGCCGAACCCTCCGCCGACGCCGGCATGATGCCGGCGCGCACCCTCGGCTGGGCGCTCGCCCACGAGGACGCCGGGGCGGCGGCCGAGCCCGGGCTGGTCGTCCGCGCGCCGGCCGACCTCGCCTCCGGCCGCGAGGCCGTCCGCAGGATCGTGCGGGACGGGATCGCGTTCGACGCCGTCCTCGCCGTCACGGACACGCTCGCCGCCGGCGTCCTCGCAGGCCTCGCCGAAGCCGGCCTGCGGGTGCCCGACGACGTCCAGGTGGTCGGGTTCGACAACCTGGCCTCGTCCGAGCTCACCGTGCCCGCGCTGTCCACGGTGGACCCCGGCCACGAGCACCTGGCCACCGAGGCGCTGCGCCTCCTCGACGTGGCCGTCGCACGCGGCCCCGGGCGAGGGGCCGACGGCGCGGCGGACGCTCCCCGGCACGTCACCGCACCGGCGGAGCTCGTCCTGCGGGCCACCACCCGGGAGCGGCGCGGCTGAGCGCGGGGTGCCCCCACCGGCCGGTCAGGTACCGGCGGGCTGCTCCTGGCGGATGATCGGGATGCGCCCGCCCATCCCGACCATGTCGAGGACCTCGGTCACGGCGGCGGAGGGCTCGAGCAGCTGGACCGGCGAACCGGTCTCCTGGCCGAGCATGTAGATCTGCAGGATGAAGGCGACGCCCGACGAGTCGAGGAACGTCACGTCGCGGACGTCGAGGACGATGGGGATGCCCGGCGGGCGAGCCACCACGGTGGACATCGCGTCGCTCGCCGCCTCACGCAGCGCGGCGTCCACCTCGCCCCACAGGGTCAGGTAGGTGCTGTCCTCCTGGTGCTGGCAGGAGATGCCGGACCCGGGATCGTGCTCGAGCTCGGTGGTGTGGTCGGTATCCATGGGGTTGCTGGCTCCCGTAGTGCCGTCGGCGACCGATGTGGCCCTTCTACCCCCGTCGAAGGCCATGGTCGAGTGTTCACCGGTCTGATGGATTCGTCCAGTGCTGCCGGACGATCGTTACCCGCGGTCCTCCGACCCGGGTGGTGGGTCCGGGTCGGTGACGTCGGCGACCTCGGCGCCGAGCACCCGGACCAGGTCGTCGGCGTCCAGCGTCGCGGCGACGCCGTGACCCCCTGCGCCGACGGACACGCGCCCCGCACCGGCGACGGACGCGTCGGCGACCACCGGCCAGTCCGTGGTCGCGCCGAAGGGAGTGATGGTTCCGCGCTCGTATCCCGTGACCTCCCGGGCCACGTCGGCGTCCGGCATCGACAACCGGTTCGCGCCGAGCAGCGACCGCAGCTTCGGCCAGGCGATGGTGCGCCCGCCCGGGACGAGCACGAACAGGAAATCGCCGTCCCCCCGGCGCACCACGAGCGTCTTGAGGACCTGGTGCGGCTCCAGCCCACGGGCCGCGGCGGCCTCGGCGAGCGAGCCGACCCGGCCGTGCCGCGTGATCTCGAAGTCGACACCGGCCGCCTCGAGACCGCGGCGGGCGCGCTCCTGCGCCTCCGGCCCGGTCAACGGTCCTCCCCCAGCACGCGCTGCGCCGTGGCCGCGGCGTCCGACGTCTCGTCGTGCTCCGTCCGCTCCGTGCGCCAGTACTCGGCGCCGTCCCGCGTCCGGGAGACCAGGCCCAGGTCCACCATGGCACGGCGCAGGCCGACCGGGTCGTCGGCGAGGTCAGCGAGCCGGTCCGTCAGCTCGCGCTCGGTGAGCGGCTCGAGGAGGTGCGGCATGGCGAGCGTCGCGAGATAGCGCGTGACGGCCTGCTTGTCGCGCCATCGCCGCGGGCTGCGCCGCAGGCGCCCCTCGTCCAGGAACCGGCGGGGGTCGCCGGAGGACTGCTGTCCGGTCACTGGTCGCCCGGTTCCTCGTCCGCGCCGGAGTCGCCCTCCGGGTCGTCGTCCTTGGCACCGAGCAGTTCCAGTGCCGGGTCGAGAAGGGCCGTGGACGTCGGCTCCGAGGTCGGCTCCGTCGTCGTGGGCGCAGACTTCGTCGGTTCCGGGGCCGGCTCTTGAGTCGGGTCGGTCGGCTCGGTCGGCTCCGCCGGTTCCGTCGTTTCCGTCGGCTCGGGCTCCGGCTCGGACGGCTCCGGCGTCGGCGTCGGCTCGGGCGGCGTGCTCGGCGACGGTTCGGGCGTCGGCTTGGGCGACGGGCTCGGCGAGGGCTTGGGTGTCGGGCTCGGCTCGGACGGCTCCGACGGGCCCGGGGACGGCTTCGGGCTCGGCTTGGGGCTCGGGGACGGCTTCGAGTCGCCACCGTCCTTGCCACCCTTGCCGCCGGTACCGGTCTTGTCGCCGGTGCCGTTCGTGCCGCCGTCCTTCTTCTTGCCGTCCTTGGAGTCCGCCGAGCCCCCGCCCGCGCCCTGACCGTCGCCCGCACCGCCCTTCGAGCCGCCGCCGGACGACCCACCGGTGGCGGACCCCCCGGTGGACGCTCCACCGTCGGTGTCGAAGTCGTCGGTCGACGTCGCACGGTCCGGGATCGGGCCGGCGGCGAAGAACTCGAAGTGCCACGGCTCGGGCTTGCTGCCGTCCAGCCGTGCCCACGCCGGGTTGTCCCAGCCGTAGTCGGGACCGTTGACCCGCAGCCACGCGTACTCGGCGGACCGGCCGCCGGAGATCGGGGTCGAGAGGTCGAGCGCCAGTCCCCAGCCGTGGTTCGACGTGCCCGGCACCGCGGCCAGGTGCGGCTTCGCGGCCCGGACCGCGACCTGGGCGGCGTAGGAGCGGTAGGAGTCCGTGATGGGGATGTCGGTGCCGAACCGCGCCCGGTACTCCTCGTTGAGCGCCTCGAGCTGGAGGGCGGCGTCGCACCGGAGCATGTGACCGGGCGCCCACGGGATCGCGCACAGCACCGAGGCCGGGATCATGCCGTTGCTGTAGCCCGCCGTCGAGGACGCGTGCTGGTCGACGACCGAGCGCAGCGCCGCCGACAACGAGCTCGTCACGGCGTCCAGCGGCAGCCCGTCCGCGGTGGCCGGGGTGCCGTCGTTCAGCACGAACGTCCCGTCGGCCAGCTCGGTGACCGGCGGGCGGATGTCGACGACGTAGCCCGCCGACGCCGGGTCGAGGAGCGTCGACAGGCGCGTCGCCGCGACGACCACGTCGTCGAACGTCACGGCGTCGTGCACGTGCTCGTGACCGGCGCCGTCCGGGGCACCGTGGGCCTCGTCGTCGGGGCCGTCGGTGGCGTCGGGGCCTGCCGAGGGTGTCCCTGGCACTTCCGGGGCGCTCGCGCGGTCGGACGGGTCGCCCTCGTCCGCGGCGCCGGCGTCGTCCGGGAGGACGGGGCTCGCGACGCGGAGCGCCTCGTCACCGTCGCCCGTGCCGTCGCCGTCGAGGAGCTCGTCCAGCGTGGGGAGCTGCAGGCTCGGCACGTCGACGGGCTCGATCGGCTCGAGCTCCGCCGTCGGCCGCGGCTCGTCGGCGTCGTCCTGCGTGGCGTCCGAGTACTCGACCTGGGGCGTCCCCACGTCTGCGACGTCCTGCGGGCGCACCGAGCCGCCGTCGTCGCCCGCGGGCTCGTCGGCCTCGGCGGGCGGGCGCAGCTCGCCGTCGCCGAGGTCCGGGTCGACGATCGGCTCGCCGCCGTCGGGCTGGCCGGGCTCGTCCGCCGGGTCCGGCGCGGCGGGCTCGTCGGTGTCGGTGTCGCCCGGCACGGGACCCGCGACGTCGTCACGCTGCTCCGGTGCGCCGGCGCGCGGCGCGACGGCGGCGTCCCGCTGGGCGACGTAGATGCTCAGCAGGGAGCCCAGCTCGGCCGCGGCCTGCTGCACCTCGGGGTCGAGCGCACGACCTGAGTCGACGGCGGCCAGCTCGGCGCGCTCAACGATGTCGAGGAGCTGACCCAGCGTCGTCGGGCCGGTCGAGGTGGAGGCGCCGACGACGCCCACGACCACAGGGTCCGCCTCGACGGGCGCGGAGAACGCGGGGTGCTCGGCGAAGTCGTTCCAGGGGAGGTCGGCCACCGAGCCGGCCATGATGCCGGCCGCCAGGGTGAGCGCCGCCGCGCCTGCGCCGAGGGTGCGGAGCATCGGGTGGACGCGCTGGGCGGGCGTGGCGCGTCGCGGCACGGAGCCGTCGACGCCGTGGGCGTCACGTTCTCCCAGGTCACCGTTCTTCTCGACCGCCACGCGGAAACCCTTCTACCAGCCGCTGTGCTGCACGACGCATCCTTGCACATCCACGTGTCCAGATGCTGCGGGCAACGTCCCCCGGGGTCCACTCTGCGGCACCGCGGCGTGCCCCGCCAGTGCTCCGGAGCAAGTCCACCCGGTCACCTCGAACCGGCGGGCAGCGGGCAGACTGGACCCATGACGGTCCACCCTGCGACGACGCCTCCGCGCATCGACCTGAACAGCGATCTGGGCGAGAGCTTCGGGCGGTCGAGCCTCGGCGACGACGCCCGGATGCTCGCCGTCGTCTCCAGCGCCAACGTGGCGTGCGGGTTCCATGCGGGCGACCCGGCGACCATGCGCAGCACCGTCCGCGAGGCGGTCGTGCGCGGGGTCATGGTCGGGGCGCACGTCGCCTACCGGGACCTCGCGGGCTTCGGTCGCCGGGCGATGGACGTCCCCAGCGACGAGCTGCGCGCCGACGTGGTCTACCAGCTCGGCGCGCTGCAGGCCGTCGCCGTCGCCGAGGGCACCCGGGTGCGGTACGTCAAGCCTCACGGGGCGCTGTACAACACGGCGGCCACGGACGAGCGGGTCGCGGTGGACGTCGCGGCGGCGGTCGCCGCGGTGGACCCGGGCCTGGTGATGCTCGGCCTGCCGGGCAGCGTCGCCCTGGCCGCGGCGGCCGCGGCGGGCCTGCCGACGGCGGCCGAGGCGTTCGCCGACCGCGCGTACACCGCGGCCGGGACGCTCGTGCCGCGCGGGGAGCCCGGTGCGGTGCTCGACGACGCCGAGGAGGTCGCCGCGCGCATGCTGCGGATGGTCACCACCGGCCTCGTCACCGCGGTGGACGGCACCGACGTGGCCGTGCGGGCCGACTCGGTGTGCGTGCACGGCGACACCCCCGGTGCGGCCGCCATCGCCGAGCGCGTGCGGGACGCGCTCGTCGGCGCCGGCGTCCGGCTCCGGCCGTTCGTCCACGACGCATGAGCGTGCGGGTGCGGGTCGCCCGGGACGACGCGCTCCTCGTCGAGGTCGACGACCTGCGCGCCGCCGCCGCGCTGGACCGCTCGCTGGCGGCCGACCCGGTGCCCGGCGTCGGGCAGCCGGTGCCGGGCGCCCGGACGGTGCTGGTGCCGTTCGACCCCCGGGTCGTGCCCGCCGCCACGCTCGCCGCCGAGCTGCGCGCGCGGGCTGCGGTCCCGCCGTCGGGCGCGCAGGGTGCAGGGCACCTGGTGGTGGTCCCCACGGTGTACGACGGCGCCGACCTGGACGACGTCGCGGCGCACCTGGCGTGCAGCCCGGCCGAGGTGGTGCGCCGGCACACCGACGCCCGGTGGACGGTGGGGTTCGTGGGGTTCGCGCCCGGGTTCGGCTATCTGGTGAGCGACGACCCGGGGCTCGTGGTCCCGCGCCGGACCACGCCCCGCACCCGCGTGCCGGCGGGTGCGGTGGCCCTCGCCGGGGAGCACTCGGGCGTCTACCCGCGCGAGAGCCCGGGCGGGTGGCAGCTCGTGGGGCGCACCGCCGTCGTCACCTGGGACGTGCGGCGCGACCCGCCGGCGCTGTGGGTCCCCGGCGACCGGGTGCGGTTCGAGGCGGTGCGGGAGTCGGTGCGCGGCGCCGGTGCCGCGTTCGGCACTTCCCGCCTGGTTCGGCAGCTCGAGGTGCCGAACCAGGCGGGAAGTGCCGAACGCGGCGGCCTCGAGGTGGTCGGGCCAGGCCTCCAGACGCTCGTGCAGGATCTCGGCCGGCCCGGCCACGCCGACCTCGGCGTCGCGGCCTCCGGAGCCGCCGACCCCCGCAGCCTGCGCGCCGCCAACCGCGCCGTCGGCAACCCCGTCGGTGCCGCCGCCCTCGAGACGCTCGGTGGCCTGCGCCTGCGGGCCCACGGCGCGGTCGTCGTCGCCGTCACCGGCGCGCCGGCCCCGCTGATCACGGTGCCCGACGGCGGAGGTCCGGCCCGGCCGCACCACCTCGGCCGGGCGTTCGCGCTCGCCGACGGCGACGAGCTGTCGATCGGGACCCCGCCGCGCGGGCTGCGCAGCTACGTGGCCGTGCGGGGCGGTCTCGAGGTGCCGGCCGTGCTTGGCTCGCGCGCCACCGACGTCCTCGCCGGGCTCGGGCCCGATCCGCTGCGTGCCGGGACGCTGCTGCCGGCCGGACCGCCGCCGTCGGCCGCCGTGGAGACCGGGGAGACCGGGGCGCCCGACCCTGCCGCGCTGCCGGCACCGGGAGAGGTCGTGACGCTGCCGCTGGTGCTCGGCCCGCGCGACGACTGGTTCACCGCCGGCGCACTGCGACTGCTCACGCAGCAGGAGTGGGAGGTCACACCGCGGTCCAACCGGGTCGGGCTCCGGCTGGCCGGCGACACCCCGCTCGACCGGCGACCCGCTCTGGTCGACGCCGAGCTGCCCAGCGAGGGCTGCGTCACCGGGGCCCTGCAGGTGCCGCCCGACGGCCGGCCGGTGCTCTTCCTCGCCGACCACCCGCTCACCGGCGGCTACCCCGTCGTGGCGGCGGTGCCCGCGGCCGCCCTGTGGCTCGCCGGCCAGGTGCCGCCCGGCGCCCGCCTCCGCTTCCGTGTGACGTGAGTGTGCGCAAGATCTCCACCGACTCTGTGGCCACGACCACACACAATGCGCGACTCGCCGGGCACAATCGGGGCATGACGTCAACGACGACCAGCACCACGACCGGTCGAGCACCGGGCCGCGCCGCCGCGGCAGGACTGCTCGCCGTCACCCTCACCCTCGGCGCCTGCTCCGTCCCGAACGACGTCGAGCAGTACATCGCCGACGCCCAGGTCCAGGCCGACAGCCTCGACGCAGACCTCCAGCAGCTCGCGGACCAGACCTCCGAGCTCACCTCAGGACTCGGGGAGGACGTCACGAACGCCGTCGACTCTGCACAGGCCGCCACCGACGAGGCCCGCGCGGCCCTGGACAAGGCCGCCGAGTCGTCCGACGGTGCCGTCGTGGCCCTCGCGGACGCCCAGGTCGCGCTGGAGGCCGCCTCCGCCGAGGTGAGCTACGTCATCGAGAACGCCGACGCCAGCCCCGAGGTCGTCACCGCGCTCACCGAGCTGCACGAGCAGATCGAGGCGCTGCGCGGCCAGACGGAGAACGCCGGCGAGTAGGAGCTCAGGCCGGCCGCTGCCGGCCGAGCCACTCCCGCGCCGCGGCGACGAGGAGGTCCACGCCCAGCTCGAGCGTCGGCGCAGGCACCGGCGCGAAGAACGGTGAGTGGTTCGGCGCCACCGCCTCGGGCAGGTTGCCCATGCTGGCCGTCGACGGGTCGAACCCCTCGAACAGCGCGGCGTCGGACCCGCCCAGGAACCAGTACACGAGCGGGACGCCCGCCGCGGTCGCGAGCTCGCCGACGTCCTCCGAGCCGGCCAACGGCGGGAGCGCGACGACGGCGGGACGGCCGCCCGCCGCCTCGATCGTCGTCCGGCGCGCCTCCAGGGTGCGCTCGAGCGCGGCTCCCGTCCGCGCGGCGGCCCCCGGGTCGTTGACCGTGGGCCCGAACGTCGAGACCTGCTCGTACTCCGGCGACCGCGGAGCGCCCGACGCCACCGCCTCGGCGTCCACGATGCGGTGGATGGCGGCCAGCACCCGCTCGCGCACGGCCTCGTCGAACGTGCGGACGTTGACCAGCAGCTCCGCGCGGTCCGGGATGATGTTGGCCTGCGTGCCCGCACGGACCGAACCGACGGTGACCACCGCCGCCTCCCGTGCCCCCACCTCGCGGGAGACGATGCCCTGCAACCGCTGGATCGTCGCGGCCGCCATCAGCACCGGGTCGACCGCACCCTCCGGGCTGGACCCGTGGCCGCCCTTGCCGTGCAGCACGATCCGCATCGAGTCGGCGGCCGCCATGGCGGTGCCGGGCGTGAGGTTGACCGTCCCGACCGGGAGCGGCATGACGTGCTGCCCGAGCACGACGTCGGGCGTGCCGACGCGCTCGTAGAGGCCGTCCTCGACCATGGCGGCCGCGCCGGCGCCGACCTCCTCCGCCGGCTGGAAGAGCACCTGGAGCGTGCCCGACCACTCCTCGCGGTGCGCGGCCAGGTGCGCGGCCGCGCCCAGCAGGCACGTGACGTGCACGTCGTGCCCGCAGGCGTGCATCGTCCGCGTCTCGTGCCCGTCCGGCAGGGTGGCGGTGTCCGTCGACGCGTACGGCAGGCCGGTGCGCTCGGCGACGGGCAGCCCGTCCATGTCGGCGCGGAGCAGCACGGTCGGGCCGTCGCCGTTCGCCAGGACGCCGACGACGCCGGTCCCGCCGATCCGCTCGTGCACCGCGTATCCCGCCGCGCCCAGCCGCTCGGCGACTAGGCCCGCCGTGCGGTGCTCGGCGAACGCGAGCTCGGGGTGGGCGTGCAGGTCGGTGTAGACCGCGGTGAGCTCGGCGGCGGTGAGGGTGCTCATGCCGCCCATCCTGCCCCCTCGGATGCGTCCAGGAAGGTCGGTGACGAGAGTGGGAGCATGCCCGACGACGACCACAGCCTCCGCCTGCGTCTCGGTGGCGACGAGCTGATCGTCCGCCACCGCTACGAGTCCGCCAGCATCGCCAACGACATCCTCATCGGTCTCTGGTTCGTGGTGGGCAGCGTCCTGTTCTTCAGCCCGTCCACCGAGACCGTGGGCATCGTGCTCTTCCTGCTCGGGAGCCTGCAGATGCTGGCCCGGCCGATGATCCGCCTCGCCCGCCGCGTGCACCTGCGGCGCATCGGCTCCTCGGACGCGGAGACGGCCCGCGACTTCTGAGCGCCGTCCCGCGAGCCCCGGGGCGGACGGCGGACCGTCCGCCGTGGGCGAACCCGGAAATTGAGTCGGCACGACTCAAGTTGCACCCCTCAGCAGCACCCACCCTGAGGAGGAAGCATGATCACCACCCTGAACCGTCCGACGTTCGCCGACGTCCGGATCCGCGACCCGCGCCGGCTGCCGCTGGCCACGGCGGAGCGCCGGACGCCCGAGCGTCAGACCGCACCCGCCGACGTCTACCGCGAGGGCGAGGACCTCGTGGCCCGCTTCGACCTGCCGGGCATCGACCCGGCCGAGGACGTCACCGTCGAGGTCGAGGGCCGCCAGCTCGTCGTGCGCGGCGAGCGCAAGGACCACCGCGACGAGGACGCCGAGGGCCGCCGCTACTCGGAGGTCCGCTACGGCGAGTTCCGCCGCGTCGTCCCGCTGCGCAAGGCCGTGGACGGCGCTGCCGTGACGGCCTCCTACGAAGCCGGTGTCCTGACGGTCACCGTCGCCGGCGTGTTCGCGGGCACGACGCCGCAGCGCATCGAGGTCACCACGGCCTGAGCCGCCCCACCCCGCCGCACGCGGGCCGAACGTCACGGTTCGGACCGGTATCGCGCCCCAAACCGGTCCGAACCGTGACGTTCGGCGCCCAGGGTTGGCCGTGCTCAGTCGAAGTAGCGGGGCACGTCGATCGCGCCGCCGGCAGCCGCGAACTCCTCGTCGACGGCCTCGCGCAGCGCGGCATCGCACAGGTAGTCGAGCGCGGTCTGCGCGAGCCCCGCGGCGCCGTCGACGGCGGCTCGTTCGGCGGCCGGCCCGCCCGCCGCCGCGGCGAACGCCTCCGTGTGCAACGCCACCGAGGGGTCGGACACCTGGATCAGCGGGTGGATGCCCGGCACGCGGAAGCTGACGTTGCCGAAGTCCGTCGACGCGGCCAACGTCTCGGACACCACGCCACCCGGCAGCACGTCGCGGCCCCGCGCCTCCTGGGCCGCCACCCACCGCCGGGTGAGCGCCTGGTTGGTGCGCACGGGCAGCGACGGGTGGGCGCCGTCGTCCCACTCGATCTGCACGTCGGTCCCCGTCATGAGGGCGGCGCCCCGGGCGACGTCGTCCAGACGGCGCGACAGGTCGCGCAGCGTGTCCGGATACTTAGAGCGGGCGTAGAGGTGCATCACCGCACGCTCGGTGATGATGCTGGGCCGCGTGCCGCCCTCCACGATCGTGGCGTGCACACGGTCCGACGGCGGCATCTGCTGCCGCAGCAGGCCGACGCCCTGGTAGGCCAGGTTCGCCGCGTCCAGGGCGTTGCGCCCCATGAACGGCTGCGCCGAGGCGTGCGCCGCCCGTCCCGTGAAGGTCCAGGTCAGCAGCCGCCGACCCAGCCACACCTGGTCCGCGACGTCGACGCCGTACGGGTGCACCATGATCGCGGCGTCGACGTCGTCGAACGCCCCGGCACGCGCCATGACCTCCTTGCCGCTGCGCCCCTCCTCGGCGGGCGTGCCGAGCAGCACCACCCGGCCCGACGGCGCGTCCGGGCCGGACATCACGCCGTGCAGCGCGAGGAACGCCCCCACCCCGGCCGCCGCGATCACGTTGTGGCCGCAGGCGTGACCGATCACCGGCAGCGCGTCGTACTCGGCGCAGATCGCGATCGTCGGCCCGACGGCCGGGCCAGGGCCCGTCAGCTCGGCGCGGAACGCGGTGTCGGCGCCGTGCACGCCGAGCTGCGCCGCGATGCCGTGCTGCGCGAGGAGATCCACGAGCAGCCGGGCGCTCTCGTGCTCCTGGAACGCGGTCTCGGGGTTCGCGTGCAACGTCTGCACGACCCTGGTCAGGTCGTCCCCCAGCGAGGCGACCGCCTCCTCCACCGCGGCCCGCAGCGCGGGCGGCGCCCCGCCGTCGTCCACGGACACGGGGTACGCGGCCTGCGCGGCGAGGGCGACGCGACGGCGCTCCTCGGTCTCGTCGACGACGTGGTCGAGGTACGCGGTGCTGGGCGGGGGCGGTCCATCCACAGGCATGCCGTCATCGTACGGATCCGTCCACCGGCGGGCGTTCCTCCGGTCTCGATTGCCGGTCCGGCTCCACGCCCAGTTCACAGGACTCCGCCGCCCGGACGCCGCACTCCCACACAGCCAGCTCCACGCGCGATGCCACAGCATCCCGAAGACACCTGCCATACCACGTCATGCCTGTACGACAGAGAGTGGCTGTAGTAGTTTGTAGTGCATGTGGTGATCCTCCCCGACTGGCGGCACGCAACCGAGCACATCCGCGACCGCCAGGGCCGCAAAGGCCAGACACGGGAAACGAACATCGAGCCTGACTGGGCGAACGAGGCATACAGCGATCCCGAGGCCGTGTGGTTCGTCCCTGACCCCAAGGGGAGGAAGGGCATGTCGAACCGGACCATCGGGTGGTCCGAGACCGCGGGGTTCGTCATCACGGTGGTCACCGTTCCTGACCCTGAGGGCTCCGGGTTCGTGTGGGGCGCGAGCGCGTGGCGCTCGAACCCCGACGAGGTGGCCGTGTACGAGAGCAAGGACCGAGAGGTAAACAAGGAGAAGCGATGAGCGACAACGTGCGCGACCTCATCAAGGAGGTAGCAGCCGAGGCTGAGCAGACACGCCACGAGCCGCTGCCTACCGATGCCGTGGGCGCCCGCCCGCACAGTGAGGGCATCGCTCCACGCGTGCTGTCGGTGCGCCTGAGCGGCGAACAGTTCGACGAGTTGTCCGCCGAGGCGGAGAATGCGGGCCTCGCGGTCTCGACGCTCGCGCGGGTGTTGATCCTGCGGGGCCTGGCCTCTCGCACGGCGGATGCTGCGGAACTGGAGAACCGGCCCGAGATCCTGGAGCACCTGTACCTGTTGGTACGCGACACCCTGGGTGCGGAGATGCAAGGCGTGGTGCGTGCGAGCCTGCACGACGAGCTGACCAGGGTTGTCCGTCCAGAGTTTCTCCGAGAGCCGGCGTGAGTCCTGGAAGCCATCAATTGCCTGGCCAGGACGCGGCGCAGCCCGAGCACGGTCGGTCGGCGGCGCCGGGGGGCCGCGACGAGAGCGACGCTTGCCGGTCCGGCAACACCGTTTCCTCGCTGCGGGTCCGCAGAGGAGCATGGGACCGCCCGCACCCTCTGGAGGCCTGATGCCCCGCGAAGTCCGCATGCTCGACGACGTCCGCCCGGACGAGTCCGACCACGAGTTCCTGCCCGGCATGTCCCGCGGCTGGCTGATGCCCTGGTACGACCTCACCGCCCGGTTCCGCCGCCTGGACCGTCTGTACCGCCGGACGGTCGAGCTCGCCGCGATCGGCCCCGGTCAGCGAGTGCTCGACGTCGGCTGCGGCACCGGCAACCTGTCCCGCGCGGTCCTGCGCGCCGTCCCGGACGCGGCCGTCACGGGGCTGGACCCCGACGGCGAGTCCCTGCGCCGCGCGGCCCGCAAGCTCCGCCGTCGGCGCAGCGGCGACGTCACGCTGGTGCGCGGGTTCGCCCACCGCCTGCCCGTGCCGGACGCCAGCCAGGACCACGTCGTCTCGTCCCTGGCGCTGCACCACGTGCCCGCGGAGGAGAAGGAGCGTCTCGCCGCGGAGGTCGCTCGGGTGCTACGGCCGGGCGGGCGCGTGACCGTCACCGACTTCGGTGGCGACCACGCCAGCGCGCACGGGCACGGGCCCTCCTCGGCGCGCGACGGCGGGCGCGACCGGCACCGGCCGGGCACGCACGGACGCCGGCCCGGCCACGGACCGGGCAGCGGCACCCACGACGCGGACAACGCCGACGGCGGCATCGAGCGACTCCTCACGGAGGCCGGGCTCGCCGACGCGCGCACGCTCGAGCGGATGCCGATCCTGGGCGACTCGGTGGTGTTCGTGCAGGCCCGTCGCCCCTGACGGACTCCCGGCTCAGGCGCCGTCCGGCGCGCTGAACTGCGACAGCACGAGCACGGCACCCTGCGGGTCGCGGACCTCCGCGTCCCTGGTCCACGGCGTCTCCGTGGTGGACAGCACGGTCGCCCCGGCGTCCTCGGCCACCGCCACGGCGGCGTCCCGGTCCTCGACCGCGAACGCCACCGACCAGCGGGCCGGGCCGTCGTCGGACTCGATCGGTGCGACGGCGTCTGCGAAGCCGGGCGGGGCGAACGCCTGCCGCTCGAAGATGTCGGGGTCGCTCGTGCCGGCCAGGTGCCGGCCGTACCCGGGCACGCGCGCCATGCCCGCCGCCAGCTCCGGGTCGACCTCCCAGCCCAGCAGGGGCCCGTAGAACGCGAGCGCGGCGGCCGGGTCGGGCGTGATCAGGACGCTGAAGTTCCATGTGCCCGGGGCGTTGACCACCTGCGCCCCGAGCCGGGTGCCGGCCTCCCACAGCCTGCTCGGGAGGCCCTGCGGGTCGCGGACGCGGGCCATCCGGCCGGCGGGCCGGTCCGGCGGGCCGACCGTCTCCGGCGGCGTGACGACCGTCCCGCCCAGCTCGGCCACCCGCGCCGCCGCCGCGGCCACGTCGTCCACCGCCAGGTAGGTGTTCCAGGCGAGCGCGCCGTCGGCGGGGACGTGCGTCGCGACGGCGGCGACGGCGGTGGCGTCCGTCCCGTCGAGGGACGCGACCACGTAGCGGCCGGGGACGCCGGGCGGCAGCTTCTCCGTGAAGGTCCAGCCGAACAGCGCCCCGTAGAACGCGAGCGCCGCATCCACGTCCGGCGGTTCGAGATCGATCCAGCAGGGCACGCCGTGCGGGTACGTGCGTGGTGCGGTCGAGTGCTCCATGCCTCCAGCATGCGGCCACCCACCGACACCCGCCGTGCGCCCGGTCAGTCCGGGTCCGCGGGGTCCAGCGGCTGGTCGTGGTCGAGGTTGACGGTGCCGCGGCGCCAGTACCCGGCGATCACGAGCTGATCCGGGCGCGCGCCGGCCTCGTGCCGCAGGTGGCGGCGCACGGGCACCAGCTCGTCCGCCTCGCCGAGCGCGACCAGCAGCTCACCGTCCTCGAGGCCGCCCAGCGAGCGCACCGCCTCGGCGAGCTGCCCCGGGCCGTCGGTGCGGTAGAGGATCTCGACGTCCGCGTGGCCCAGCTCGGCCTCCACGAAGGACTCGTCGACGTCGTCGCCGATCTCCACGACCGCTGTCACGCGGACGTCCGGCCCGAGGGCCGCCACCCAGCGGGCCGCGGCGGGCAGGCCGGTCTCGTCGACGACGACGGTCAGCCGGTCGACGCCGTCCGGCACGCCCGTGCTGACGCTCGGGCCGACGAGCACCACCTCGTCGCCGACGGCGGCCCGGGACGCCCAGGCCGACGCCGGACCGTCGTCGCCGTGGAGCACCCAGTCGACGTCCGCCTCGGCGACCCCGTCGACCGTCCGCTGGGCGCGCACGGTGAGCTCGCGCGAGATCGACACGACGCCAGCGGGGCGCTGGATCCCGCCGTCCGCGGCGACGGTCGGCGGGTGCAGCCGGCCGGTGGCCGGGTCGGGCAGGAAGACCTTGACGTGGTCGTCGGGACCCGGCGCTCGCAGCGCGGCGAGGGACGACGGCGCCGCCGGGTCCGCGCCGTCGACGTCCCGGAACGTGGTGCGCACCATCGAACCGGTGAGCTGCCGGACGGCGTGCACGCGGACACGGCGCGGGAACAGGTCGAGCGGGGTGCGAGGTCGCGAGAACACCCGTCGATCCCATCACGGATGTGCTGAGTGGTGAAGACTGCCCCTGGTGCGCGCGCCCTCGGTCCGGGAGGATGGCCTGATGACCGACCCGTACCAGCCGCCGCAGCCGTACTCGACCCCCGACTCCTCGGGCACGCCCGCCGGGGAGCCGCAGGGCGGCACACCGCACCACGACCCGTCGCAGCCCGGCACCGAGCAGGGCTACGGGCAGCAGCCCGGATACGGCCAGCAGCAGCCGTACGGCCAGCCCGGCTACCCGCCTGAGGGCTACGCGGCGCCCGGCTACCCGGCGGGGTACCAGCCGGCCTACGCCCCGGACCCGCCCGGCAAGACGATGGGGATCATCGGGTTCGTGCTGGCGTTCGTCATCGCGCCCGCCGGGATCGTGGTCTCGGCCATGGCCCTGTCGGAGTCGAAGAAGGTCGGCTACGACAACGCCCTGGGCAAGTGGGGGCTGTGGCTGTCGATCATCTTCACGGCGCTCGGCGTCCTGGCGGTCCTCGCCTACGTGCTGTTCTTCGTCTTCTTCATCGGCGCGATGGGCCTGTCCGCCGGCAGCTACTCCTACTGAACCGCCCGCCTCAGGCGAAGAACGCCCGCAGGTCGGCGACGACGTCGTCCGGCACCTCGAGCGCTGCGAAGTGGCCCCCGCGCGGGAGCTCCGACCAGTGCTCGATGCGGGCGTTGTCCCGCTCGGCGAGGCTGCGGATCGTCTGGAAGTCGTCGGCGAACACGGCCACCCCGATCCGGCCGGTGCTGACCACGGGCTCCGCCTGGGCGCGCTGCTCGGCGTGGTACTGGCGCACCGCCGTCGCGTAGGTGTTGGTCAACCAGTAGAGCGTCGCCTGGGCCAGCACCTGCTCGGGCCGCACGAGCGACGTGCCGTTGCCGAAGCTCTCGAAGAGCTCGTGGTAGGCCAGCACCGCGACCGGCGAGTCCGCGAGACCCGCGGCGACCGTCTGCGGCCGCGACGCGTTCATGGTGTTGTAGGCGCCCACCGACCGGAACCACTGCATGTGCTCCAGCGCCGCGTACTCCCGCGGGCCGAAGGAGTCCATCTCGCCCTCGGCCCCGGACGGGAACGAGAAGAGCTGGAGCACGTGCGCCCCGAGGAACCCCTCCGGGTCGACGACGGCGAGCTCCCGGCCGACGAGCGCGCCGTTGTCGCTGCCGTGCACCCCGTACGCGTCGTAGCCGAGCGCGCGCATGAGGGTGTCGTACGCCCGCGCGACCTGCGCCGTCGTCCAGCTCTCGCCGACCAGGGGCGTCGAGAAGCCGAACCCGGGCACGGACGGGATCACCAGGTGGAAGGCGTCCTCGGCCCGGCCGCCGTGGGCGACCGGGTCGACCAGCGGGTCGATCATGTCGAGGAAGTCGAGCACGGAGCCCGGGTAGGTGTGGGCGAGCAGCAGCGGCGTCGCGTCCGCGTGCTCGGAACGGACGTGCAGGAAGTGGATCGGCTGGCCGTCGATCTCCGTGCGGAAGCCCGGGTAGGCCGCCAGGAGGGCCTCGACGGCGCGCCAGTCGAAGTCCTTCCACCGCTCGACCATGTCGCGCAGGTAGGACTCCGGCGTGCCGTACTCCCACGAGTCGCCGGGGGCGGCGGGGGCGAAGCGGGTGCGCTCGAGGCGCTCGTGCAGGTCGTCCAGGTCCGCCTGCGGGACCTCGACGGCGAAGGGGCGGATCGTGAGCTCGGTGGTGGTGTCCATGGCGACTCTCCCGGTGTCGGCGCGGGGCTCGTGCCCTGCTGCTGTCTCCGACGCTAGAAGGGATTCAGGAACGTTTCGCTCCGGTATTCTGCACCGGTCGCGATGATCTCGGAGGAACCTCATGACGGCCACCTCGGCCCGCCTGCTCGCGCTGCTCGGCCTGCTCCAGTCCCGCCCGGACTGGAGCGGCGCCGAGCTCGCCGCACGCCTCGGTGTCACCGACCGCACCGTCCGCCACGACGTCGCCCGGCTGCGCGAGCTCGGCTACCCCGTGGACTCGGTACGCGGCCCCGGCGGCCGGTACCGGCTCGGCGCCGGCGCGCGCCTGCCCCCGCTCCTGCTGGACGACGCCGAGGCCGTCGCCGTCGCCGTCGGCCTCCGCTCCGCGACAGGGACCGCCGGGTTCGAGGAGTCCGGCCAGTCCGCCCTGACGAAGCTGGAGCAGGTCATGCCGGACCGCCTGCGACGCCGGCTCGCCGCCCTGCGCTCGGCCAGCACGGCCGGCCCCGCCAACACCGACTCCGACGTCGAGGACCCGCCGGTCGATCCCGACACCCTGACCGCCGTCGCCGACGCGATCCGCGACCACCGAGGGCTGCGGGCCTTCTACCAGGGCGAGCCCGTCGAGCTCGAGCCGTACCACCTCGTCGCGTGGCAGCGGCGGTGGTTCCTGGTGGCCCGCGCCGCCACCGGCGACGGCTGGGCTCCGTACCGCGTCGACTGGCTCCGGCTGCGCACCCCCGGCGGGCGCAGGTTCACCCCGGCACCGTTCCCGGGCGACCTCACCGAGTTCGTGGTCCGCGAGGTCGCCCGGACCGGGTGGGCCGTGCACGCCCGCATCGTCGTGGACGCCACGGCGGAGCAGGTGCTGGCCCGCATCAACCCCGCGGTCGGCACCGTCGAGGCGCTGCCGGACGGGCGGTCCGTGCTGGTGACCGGCGGCGACAGCGTCGAGACCGTCGCCGTGTGGAGCGGCATGCTCGGGTTCGACTTCCACGTCACCGAACCGCCGGAGCTGGTCGAGCACGTGCGCGTCCTGGCCCGCCGCTACGCCCGGGCCGCTCCCGGCACCGGCTGACGAGGCCGGTCCCGGCGGGCCACGAGCCAGACGGCGGCCGCGCACACGAGCGCCCCCGGGACGGCGAGCAGCCCGGGGACCTGACCGAGCTGCAGCCCCGCCCAGGCCGCGGTGACCGGCGGCGTGAGGTAGAGCAGGGTGCTCGCGGCCTGCGGCCCGCTCCGCCGCAGCACCACGAGGTAGCACCCGTACCCGCCCACGGTGGCGAGGAGCACCAGCCACACCACGGCCACCCAGAACCCCGGCGCACTCTCGGGCGGTGCCATGCGGCCGGTCACGGCCGCGATGCCGACGAGCGCCGCTCCCGCCGCGAGGGTGTGCACGGCCAGGTCGCCCAGGAGGTCCCCGCCGTCGGGCGCCCGGCGTTCCAGGACCGTCCCGACGGACATCGACAGCATGCCGCCGAGCGGGAGCAGGTACGCCCACCACGGCGCGGTCCCCTGTCCCAGGTCGCCGAGGACGACGAGCAGCACGCCCATCAGCCCGAGGGCGAGCCCGACGCGCTGGCCCGACGTCGTGCGCTCGCCCCAGGCCGCGTGGGCGAGGACCGCCACGACCAGCGGCTGCAGCGCGGCCACGAGCGCCGCCGTCCCGGCGTCGACACCGAGGGCGACGCCTCCGACGATGCCGCTCAGGTAACCGGCCTGGGTGAGCAGGCCGACGACGACGGCGTGGCGCGCGCGCCGGTGGGTCACGCGGCGCCGGCGCGCGGACAGCACGGCGAGGACCGCGACGGCCAGCACGCCCGCGAACAGGTAGCGCCAGGCGAGCAGCGTCAGCGACGACGCGTCACGGGTGCCCAGGTCCGCCCCGATGAAGCCGGAGCTCCAGAACACGACCAGTCCGACGGCTGCCACGGTGTCTCGTCCCATGCCAGCGACATAACCACACCGGTCTGTATACTCGCAGTACCCTCTTCTCCGGGAGCGCACCATGACGACCACGACCGAGACCCCCGTCCCCGTCTTCGCCGAGCCCGAGCTCACCCCGGCCGGCCACAGCCTGCTCGACGCGGCCAGCGAGCTCTTCTACGCCCGCGGCATCCGCGCCGTCGGCGTCGACCTCGTCGCCCTCGAGGCCGGCACGACGAAGAAGACGCTCTACGACCGGTTCGGCTCCAAGGACCGGCTCGTCGCGCAGTACCTCACCCGCCGCGGCGCGCGCTGGCAGCACCACGTCCTGGAGCACCTCGCGGCGCAGCCCGACCCCCGACGGCGCGTGCTCACCGTCTTCGACGCCCTCGAGGAGTGGCACGCCGGACAGGACCGCGGGTGCGCCTTCGTCAACGCCTACGCCGAGGTGGGCGCCGGCGACCAGGCGACCCGCGACGTCGTCCGCCAGGAGAAGGACTGGATGCGCCGACTCTTCGTCGCCCTCGCCGCCGGCGCGGGCCTGCCCTCGCCCGAGACGTCCGGAGCGTCCGTGCACCTGCTGTACGAGGGCGCGCTGGTGCTCTCGACGGCCGGCGGCCACCCGTCCGCGCTGACCGAGGCCCGCGCCACCGCGGAGGCGCTGCTCGCGCCGTCGGCACCGACCGCCGAATGAGGTTGCGGGGGCTGGGAGAATGAGACGTCGTGAGCACTGAGCCATCCCCCGCCCCGCAGCCCGCCGACGACGGCGGCGCTCGTGGCGACCGCGCGGACCGGCGCGGCGGCCAGCAGGCCGGGCAGCGCACCGGCCAGGACGGCGCCCGACGGCGGCGCGGCCGCGGGGCGCGGACGTCCGGCGCGTCGCGGACCGGCGGCCACCGGGACCGTGGCGGGCGGAACGGCCGCGGACCGGCGCGGGTGAGCCGCGACCAGCTCGACCGGGCAGCGGCCGCGCGAGCCGCCGTCGTCGTCCCCGAGATCACGTACCCCGAGCAGCTACCCGTCTCCGCCCGGCGCGAGGACATCGCCGCCGCCATCGAGAAGCACCAGGTCGTGGTGGTCGCGGGCGAGACCGGCTCCGGCAAGACGACCCAGCTGCCCAAGATCCTCCTCGAGCTCGGCCGTGGCCGGGCCGGCCAGATCGGGCACACCCAGCCGCGACGCATCGCGGCGCGGTCGGTCGCCGAGCGGGTCAACGAGGAGATCAACGGAGCTCGGCCCCAGCCTCTCGGCGGCGTCGTCGGCTACCAGGTGCGGTTCACCGACACCTCCAGCGCGGACACCCTCGTCAAGGTCATGACCGACGGCATCCTGCTCGCGCAGATCCAGCGCGACCCGGAGCTGCTCGCCTACGACACGATCATCATCGACGAGGCGCACGAGCGGTCCCTCAACATCGACTTCCTGCTCGGGTACCTGTCCCGGCTGCTGCCGCGCCGCCCCGACCTCAAGCTGATCATCACCTCCGCGACGATCGACTCGGAGCGGTTCGCGGCGCACTTCTCCCCGGCGTCGCTGGCGCGCGGCGGCGGGGCGCCCGACGCCGTCGTCGACGTCCTGCCGGACCACGCCCCGGTCATCGAGGTCACCGGGCGCACCTACCCCGTCGAGATCCGCTACCGGCCGCTCTCCCCCGACACGGACCCGGACAAGCCCCAGAAGAAGAAGGGCGAGGAGAAGGACCTCGTCACCGGCATCGTCGAGGCGTGCGACGAGCTCATGCGCGAGGGCCCCGGCGACATCCTCGTGTTCCTCTCCGGCGAGCGGGAGATCCACGACGCCGCCGACGCCCTCGAGGGCCACCTCAAGGAGCGCGCCCGCGACCCGAAGCACCCGCAGCACGTCGAGATCCTGCCCCTGTACTCGCGGCTGTCCGCCGCCGAGCAGCACCGCGTGTTCCAGCAGCACTCCTCGCGGCGCATCGTGCTGTCCACGAACGTCGCCGAGACCTCGCTGACCGTGCCCGGCATCCACTACGTCGTCGACCCCGGCACCGCGCGCATCTCGCGCTACTCCAAGGCCACCAAGGTGCAGCGCCTGCCCATCGAGCCGATCTCGCAGGCCTCGGCGAACCAGCGCTCCGGCCGCTCCGGCCGCGTCGCCGACGGCGTCGCGATCCGGCTCTACGCGCAGGACGACCTCGAGAGCAGGCCGGAGTTCACCGAGCCCGAGATCCTGCGCACCTCGCTCGCGTCGGTGCTGCTGCAGATGATCTCCGTGGGCGTCGTCACCACGCCCGACGACGTCGCGAAGTTCCCGTTCGTCGAGCCCCCGGACACCCGCGCCGTGCGCGACGGCGTCCAGCTCCTCACCGAGCTCGGCGCGCTCTCGGTGCAGGAGCGCGACGGCAGCGGGACGAGGGAAGCGCGGCTGACCGACGTCGGACGCACCCTCGCGCAGCTCCCCATGGACCCGCGCCTGGCCCGCATGATCATCGAGGGCGCCAAGCACGGCGTCGCCCGCGAGGTCGCGATCATCGCCGCCGCGCTGTCCATCCAGGACCCGCGCGAGCGCCCGGCGGAGTCCCGCGCGCAGGCCGACCAGCTGCACGCCCGGTTCACCGACCCGACGTCGGACTTCCTCACCTACCTCAACCTGTGGGAGTACCTGCGCTCGCAGCAGCACGCGATGGGGTCCTCCGCGTTCCGGCGCACGTGCCGGGCCGAGTACATCAACTTCCTGCGCGTACGCGAGTGGCAGGACGTCGTCGCACAGCTCCGGCAGATGTCCGGCCCGCTGGGCATCGACCTGTCCCGCCCGGCACGGGCGGCGCAGCCCGCCGACCCCGAGAACGCGGACGACTGGCGGCACGTCTGGGACGGCGACACCGTCCACCGGTCACTGCTCGCCGGGCTGCTCTCCCAGGTGGGCATGCAGGAGACCAGCGACGTCAAGGCGTCCTCCGTGGCGCACCTGCGCGGCGAGGCCCGCGCCCGGGCGCTGCGGCAGGCCGCCAAGCGCGCCCGCAACGAGTACCTCGGGGCGCGCGGCGCGCGGTTCGCCATCTTCCCCGGCTCGCCGCTGAGCAAGAAGCCACCCGCCTGGATCATGGCGGGCGAGCTCGTGGAGACCTCCCGGCTGTGGGCCCGCGACGTCGCCCGCATCCAGCCCGAGTGGGCCGAGGAGCTCGCCGGCGACCTCGCCAAGCGCACCTACGCCGACCCGCACTGGTCCAGCAAGCAGGGCGCCGCCATGGCCACCGAGAAGGTGCTGCTCTACGGCGTGCCGATCGTCGCCGACCGGCCCGTCCTGTTCGCGAAGGTCGACCCTGAGGCCGCCCGGGAGATGTTCGTCCGGCACGCCCTCGTGGAGGGGAAGTGGACCACCCACCACCGGTTCTTCGCCGAGAACCGCCGCCTGCTCGCCGAGGCCGAGGAGCTCGAGGCCCGCTCCCGCCAGCGCGGTCTCGTCGCCAGCGAGGACGACCTCTTCGCGTTCTACGACGAGCGCGTGCCGGCGTCCGTGGTCAGCGCCCGGCACTTCGACACCTGGTGGAACAAGGCCCGGCGCGACGACCCCGACCTGCTGACCTTCACGCTCGACCAGCTCGTCGACGCCGCCGCCGTGGACACCACCGAGTTCCCCGAGACGTGGACGCAGGGCGACGTCACCCTGCCGCTCACCTACCAGTTCCAACCCGGCACGGACGCCGACGGCGTCACCGTCCACGTCCCGCTGTCGATCCTCAACCGGGTCGCGCCCGAGGGCTTCGACTGGATGGTCCCCGGGCTGCTCGACGAGCTCTGCGTCGCCACCATCCGCTCGCTGCCCAAGGCCGTGCGGCGCGAGCTGGTCCCTGCGCCCGACGTCGGGGCCGCCGTCGCGCACTGGCTGCGGGAGAACACGCCCGCGTGGGAGGACATGACGCGGGCCGGTGACATGGCGTCGCCGTTCCACGTCGAGTTCTCGCGCGCCGTGCGCGAGCTGCGCGACGTCGTCATCCCCGACGACGTCTGGGACGCCGAGCGCGTCGAGCGGCTCCCGGGCCACCTGCGCATGACCTTCCGGGTCGAGGACGCCGCCGGTGCCGGCGCATCGGGAGCCGGGCGCAAGGGCGGGAAGGCTCGGGGGAAGCTCTCGAAGCCCGTGACGCCCGTGCCGCTCGACGAGTCGAAGGACCTGCTCTCGCTGCAGAAGCGGTTGGCCCCGCAGGCGGAAGCTGCGGTGCGGGCGGCCGTGAAGGGGGCTGTCGGGGTCGCGCTCGAGGAGGCGGCGCGGGCTGCTTCTGGGTCGGGATCGGGGCCGTCGGGCGCGGATGCTGGTGCGCCGCCTCGCTCACGGGCCCCAGGGGGCCCTCCGCTACGGCTTGACGGCGGCGCACCAACCTCCGTGCCCGACGGCGGTACGTCCGGTGCCGCTGGCCCGTCCAGCACCACTCGGGGTTCGTCGGGCGTCTCGGGCGCTGTGGTGGCGGAGGAGACCGGGCTGTCGACGTGGCCTGCGTCGTTGGTCGACGGGGGGCTGCCTCGGGTGGTGTCGACCGACCTCGGGGGCGGGGTCGTGGTGCAGGGGTATCCGGCGCTGGTCGAGGAGCGGGGTGCGCAGCGCGATGGGCGGACCGGCACCTCGGTGGCGCTGCGGGTGCTGGCCGACGCCGCTGCGCAGGACGCGGCGCACGAGCGCGGGGTGCGGCGGCTGCTGCTGTCGGAGGCGGCGCTGGCGACCGCGCGCATCACCTCGCGGTGGACGTCGAAGCAGTCGCTGACGCTCGCCGCGGCGCCGTACCGCAACACCGAGGCGCTCGTCGCCGACCTCCAGCTGGCCGCGGTCATCGCGCTGACCAGCCCGGACGGGGACAAGGCACCTGGCACGCCGACCGGCGGACCGGTCGCTGTACAGATCAGGGACGCCGAGTCGTACAAGGAGGCGGTGGCGTTGCTGCGGCAGCACCTGGAGGACGAGGTGCACCGGATCGTGGGCCACGTGGTGGCCGCGCTCAGCGCATGGCGGACCGTCGAGGGCGAGGTACGGGCGTCGTCGTCCCTCGCGCTGCTCAACACGCTGCAGGACATCCGCGACCACGTGGCCGGGCTGGTCTTCGACGGGTTCGTCGCCGCGACCCCGCCCCGCCGCGTGCCGCACCTGGTGCGCTACCTGCGGGCGGCGTCGTACCGGCTGGAGAAGGCGCAGTCGAACCCGCACCGCGACGCCGAGCTCGCCTGGAAGGTGCACGACGTCACCGAGGCGTACGACCGCGCCCGGGCCGCGTACACCGCCGGCGCCGCGGACCCTGCGCGGGAGGCCGAGCTCGCCGAGGTCCGCTGGCTGCTCGAGGAGCTGCGCGTGTCGCTGTTCGCCCAGCAGCTCGGCACCGACGGCGCCGTGAGCGAGAAGCGGATCCGCAAGATCCTCAACCCCGGCGGCTGGTGAGCCCGTTCGGTACTCCCTGCCTCGTTCGGCAGCTTGAACTGCCGAACGAGGCAGGAAGTGCCGAACGCTGACCTATCCGGCGGGCTCGAGCTCGCGCGGCGGCACGACCGCGGCGTCGCGCACGACCCGGTCGCCCCACGGCGCGTCCAGCTCGACGACGAACGGCGTCGCCGGGTTCGAGGGACAGCTCTGGTCGCCGCCCCTGGGCGCGACGACGACGACCAGGTCCACCACGTCGCTCGACTCCGTCAGCTCGACCAGCATGACCCTGCCCTCCGCGTCCTCGCCCGAGTTGCAGCTCTGCTCCGTCACGAGCACGGCCACCTGCGTCGACGCCGGGTCCGGCGCGTGGTCCGGATCCAGGGTCAGCGTCGCGACCCCCTCCCCGACATCACGCCGGAGGGTGCACTCCCCGGACATGCTCAGCCACCACCCAGAGGCCGCGTCCGCCGCGACGTCCCGCTGCACCGTGAGGATCTCGTGCGTGCGCACGTCCCCGGCACCGCGGACCTGCGGCGCGTCGAGCTCCCGGATCAGCGCGACCCATCGGTCCGACTCCGACACCACGAGCCAGTCCGCCGGCTCGATCGCGGGTACCTCCTCGCCCCGGAGCGCGGCCTGTCCGTGCTCGCCGAGCGTCGCGGCCGAGCGGCCACCGTCCAGCACGGCCGGCGGGACCGGCTCGTCGGCACACCGGTAGTCGGGCACGTCCGCGGGCTCGGGCGTGCCCGTCGCGCCCGGACCCGCGCACCCGGCCACCGCCAGCGCCGACACGACGGC
Source organism: Isoptericola halotolerans (assembly GCF_003003075.1). Taxonomy (GTDB): domain Bacteria; phylum Actinomycetota; class Actinomycetes; order Actinomycetales; family Cellulomonadaceae; genus Isoptericola; species Isoptericola halotolerans_A. The sequence goes on from NZ_PVTX01000002.1 coordinate 257,218, forward strand.
GACGACGACGGCGGCGGTGGCGGCGAGCCCGCCGGTGTGCGCTCTGCTCCCCATGCTTTGACTGTGTGCCCAGCCGGCGCGATCTTGCACGCGCGAGTCCCGCCGTCGGCCCCGTGCCGGTGCCAGGATGAGATCCTCGGGGTGCCCCGCACCCGACACCAGGAGATCCGCCGATGCCCGACCCGCTCGGAGACCTGCTCTGGCTGACCCCGACGGAGGCGCTCGCCGTCGTCCTGGCCACTATCGGGATGTATCTCGCGATGGTGCTCCTGGTGCGGGTCCTCGGGCCACGGATGCTCGGAGCGATGTCCAGCTACGACCTCGTGGCGATCATCGCGTTCGGCGCCGTCCTGGGGCGCGCCGCGCTGGGCGAGGTCGCGGTGCTGGGCGGCGGGCTGGTGGCGCTGCTGACTCTCGTCGGCCTCCAGGCCGTCGCCGGGGGGCTGCGGGCGATGCCGTTCGGCGCCCGGGCGGTCTCCTCCGAACCGGTGCTGCTCCTGGCCGACGGCCGCGTGCTGGAGAAGCAGCTGCGCCGCGCCCACGTCTCCCCCGCCGAGCTGGCGTCCCGGCTCCGGCTCGCGGGCGTGGCGCGCTACGACGACGTCGCCGTCGCGCTGCTGGAGCCCACCGGCGCGATCAGCGTGCTGCGCCGGGGTGCGCCGATCGACCCGGAGCTGCTCAGCGGGGTCGTCGGAGCGCACCTCGTCCCGGAGGACCTGCTGGCCCGCCGGCCGGTCGTCGGCGAAGCCCGACCCGACCACTGAGACGTTCAGACCGGCACTTCGTGTTCTGACCGGCAGTTCGGAATGCCGGTCAGAACACGGAGTGCCGGTCGGATCGGCGACCTCAGGGTGACCCGGGGTCGAATCCGGGGGTCACCGGATACCGAGGTACCGCCGTCGTGCCTAGCGTGGAGGCATGAGCAATCCCCAGACCGTCCAGCAGCCCCGTAGGTTCTACCGCCCCAGCAACGGCCGCGTGATCGGCGGGGTCTGCGCCGGCATCGCCGACTACTTCGGCTGGAGCCGGGGCCTCGTGCGCCTCCTGACGGCGCTCTCGATCCTCATCCCCGGCCCGCAGGTCCTGGCGTACATCGTGTTCTGGATCCTCATGCCCGACGAGCGCAAGGTCTACGGGGCCTGACCACTACCTCGGCGCGAGCGGTACTACCTCGGCGCGCGACCCCCTACCTCGGCGCGAGTCGCACTACCTCGGCGCGCGACCCCCTACCTCGGCGCGGGCGGTACTCCCTCGTGCCGAGGGGCGTTCCCTCAGCGGATGTCCGTCGGCGGCACCGCGTCCATGTCGGTGAAGTCCTGGTTCTCCCCCGCCATGGCCCACACGAACGCGTACGACGACGTCCCCACGCCCGAGTGCACCGACCAGCTCGGCGAGATGATCGCCTGACGGTCCGCGACGACGAGGTGGCGCGTCTCGGTCGGCTCGCCGCACAGGTGCAGCACCCGGGCGTCGGCGTCGAGGTCGAAGTACAGGTAGCACTCGGTGCGCCGGTCGTGGGTGTGCGCGGGCATCGTGTTCCACATGGAACCGTCGTGCAGGCGCGTGACCCCCATGACCACCTGGCAGGACTGCACGCCGTTCGCGTGGACGACCTGCTCCAGGGAGCGACGGTTCGACGTCACCTGGTCGCCGAGCTCGAGGGTGTTGCCCTCGCCCGGCAGGGTCAGCACCGTCGGGTACGAGGTGTGCGCGGGGGCGCTGAACAGGTAGAACGCCGCCCCGTCGCCGGCGAACGACACGTCCCGCGTGCCGCTGCCGATGTACAGCACGGCGCAGTGCGGCAGCTCGTACGTCTCGCCGTCGGCAGTCACCGAGCCCGTGGAACCGACGTTGACGATCCCGACCTCGCGCCGCTGCAGGAAGTACTCCGCGCGCAGCTCGTCGGGGTTCGGCAGGGCGACCGGCTCGCCCGTCGGCAGGACGCCGCCGAGCACGATGCGGTCGTGGTGGGTGTACACGGTCCGTGCCTCGCCGGGCACGAAGAGGTCCTCGACGAGGAACCGCTCGCGCAGGCCCTGCGTCGTCAGGCCGGGGATCTCGGTGGGGTTCGTGGCGTAACGCTGTTCCATGGTGGTGCTCCTTCGGTCGTTTCTCAGCGCACGAGCCAGCCGCCGTCGACGGGGACGACGGCGCCGTGCACGTAGGCGGAGGCGGGCGAGGCGAGGTAGACGAAGATCCCGGCGAGGTCCTCGGGGGTGCCCCACCGGCCGGCCGGAATGCGCGCCGAGATCGACTGCTCGCGCGCCTCGTCGGCGCGGATGGGGGCGGTGTTGTCGGTGGCCATGTACCCGGGCGCGACGGCGTTGACGTTGACGCCGCGGCCCGCCCACTCGTTGGCGAGCGCCTTGGTCAGGCCGACGACGGCGTGCTTGGACGCCGCGTAGCCCGGCACGAGGATGCCGCCCTGGAACGACAGCATCGAGGCGACGTTGATGATCGAGCCGGCGCCGCGTTCGAGCATGCCGCGGCCCACGGCCCGCGAGAGGTGGAAGACGGCGTCGAGGTTCACGGCGAGCACGGTGTCCCAGTCCTCGGCCGGGTGCTCCGCGGCCGGGGCACGGCGGATCGTGCCCGCGTTGTTGACGAGCACGTCCACCTCCCCGAGCTCCGCGACCACCTCGGCCACCGCCGCGTCGAGCTCCGCCGGCGTCGCCGTCGCGAGGTCGCGCCGCACGCTGAACGCCCGGCGGCCGAGTGCCTCGATGCGCGCGATCGTCTCGGTGGGCTCGCTGCGGTCCAGCAGCGCGACGTCGGCACCCGCCTCCGCGAGCGCCACCGCGGCGCCCTGCCCGAGGCCGCGGCTGGTGCCGGTGACCAGGGCGACCTTCCCGTCGAGCCGGAACTGGTCGAGGATCATGCGTTCCCTCCGTCGGTGCCGTCGTCGGCCGGGGTGGCGGGCCACCAGGGCGAGACCCAGCCCGGCAGCGTGAGGCGGGTCAGCGCCTCGAGGTAGTAGTAGTCGCCCCACAGGCAGCCCTCGTCGACGCCCTTGCCCTTGGGGGCGTCGTAGACGGCGTGCAGCAGCAGCGCGTCGGACGCCTGGTCCGGCCCCGGGGTGTACCCGGCGACGAGCGCCGCGAGCATCTCCCGTCCGGCGGACTCGTAGCGCGCCGCGGTCCCGGCGTCGTGCGACACCGAGGCCAGCTCGAGGAGCCCGCAGGCCGCGATGGCGGCGGCCGACGAGTCGCGCGGTGCGTCCGAGCCGTCGGTGTAGACGAGGTCCCAGAAGGGCACGCCGTCGGTGGGCAGGTGCGCGAGGAAGTAGTCGGCGCAGCGCTCGGCGGCACGCAGCGAATCCACGTCACCCGAGGTGCGGTGGTGCAGCGCGAACCCGTAGATGCCCCACGCCTGGCCCCGGGCCCAGCAGGAGTCGTCGCCCGCACCCTGCTCGGTGGCACCGCGCAACGGCTGCCCCGACTCCGGGTCCCAGTAGAACGTGTGGAACGTGGAGTCGTCGTCCCGCAGCAGGTGGGTGCGCACCTGGACCACGTGGCGGGCCACGACGTCCGCGTACCGCGCGTCACCGGTGGTCTCGGTGGCCCAGGTCAGCAGCGGCATGTTCATGAGGCTGTCGACGATGGTGCGCCCGCGCTGGGCCGGGTCGGACAGGTCACCCCACGCCTGGATGATCCCCGCCGACGGCAGGAACCGCGTCATGAGGTGGTCGGCGGCCGCGAGGGCCGCGTCGCGGGCGGCGGCGTCGCCGGCCAGCCGCCACGCGTTGACGCTGGACAACGTGTACAGGAAGCCGAGGTCGTGGGTGTCGAGGTCCTCCCCGGCGTGCACGCGCCGGGCGAAGTCGGCGGCGTGCGCCAGCGCGGAGGCCCGCAGGTCCGCGTCGCCGGTGAGCTCCACGGCGAGCCACTGCATACCCGGCCAGAAGCTGGTGGTCCAGTCGCGGTTGGCACCCTCGGCGAACTCGGCGGTGGCGGGGCGCAGCGGGTAGAGGTTCTCCCGGGTGGTGGAGTCCGGGTACCGCGTACCGAAGGCCGCGGCGTTGCGTCGGACGGTCGCCACGGCAGCGGCGACGGCGCCTGCGAGGTCACCCGGTACGGGGTGAGCCGCACCGGACGAGGAGTCGGTCGCCGCGGCGCGGACGTCGATGGAGGGCATGGGTCGATCTCGCTTTCCGGCGCACCAGGATGCGCCGTCGGGGTGGTTCAGGAGGCGGCGACGCCGGGCGCCCGCCGGTGCTCGCCGTCGGGCAGGGCGGACCGCAGGGCGAACCGGCACCCGCCCCAGACGACGAAGAGCAGCGGGGCGGCGACGAACCCGAGGCCGACGGCCGGCCGGGTGGCGACGATGCTCAGGAGCATGCCGAGCACGGCCAGGGCGGCGACGCTGAGGTACCAGCGGCGCACCGCCAGGTAGAGGCTGGTGCGCAGCAGGTCGCGGAGCCGCGCCGTGGGCAGCTCCGGCACGGCGACGAGCGCCATCAGCGCGGTGAGCACGGTCAGCACCAGCAGGGTGACGAACACCGGGATCGCCGCGGCGCCGATGCGCGCACCCCACACGGCGGCGACGTCCACGGCGAGCACGACGACGACGGCGCTGGTCATCGCCCCGATCGCCAGGGCGCGCCGGGCGTGCCGCCGGTAGGCGCGCCAGAAGGTGCGGACCGCCGTCGTCGAACCGTCGGCCGACAGGGCGGAGAAGACGGCGAACGCGGCGACGAGGGCGGGGGCCACGAGCGGGGCGACCACCGCGAGGGCCGGCCAGGACGCGCGCGGGTCCGTGGTGGCCAGCAGCACGAGGACCGGGAGGCAGGCCACGACGAGCATCGCGTTGGTGGCCAGCCCGACGTACACGGTGCCGAACACCGTCTCGTACGTCTCCTGGCTGACGAGCCGACGGCGCGGCGTCCCGGCGCGGGGGCTCCTCGCGCTCATCCGGTGCCCCTCTGGGCTCGCTCTCATCCCTTGACCCCCGCCGTGGCGATGCCCTGCACGAAGAACTTCTGCCCGAACAGGAAGATCACGGCGATCGGCAGCACGGAGATCACCGAGCCCGCCATGATGAGGGCGTGCTCCGCGTTGTACTGCCCGACGAACGTCTGCAGGCCGAGCTGCAGCGTCCACAGGTCGGGGCTGCGCAGGTAGATCAGCGGTCCGAGGTAGTCGTTCCAGGTGTTGACGAAGGTCAGCAGCGTCAGGCTCGCGATGGCCGGCGTGGACAGCGGCAGGATGATCCGCCGCCAGATGCCGTACTCGCTCATGCCGTCGATCCGGGCGGCCTCGCTCAGCGACTCCGGGATCGACTCGTAGTACTGCTTCATGAGGAACACGCCGAACGCGCTGAAGGTCTGCAGCGCCAGGATCGACCAGAGGGTGTTGGACAGCCCGACGTTCGAGAGCATCACGAACTGCGGGATCATGTACGCCTGCCACGGCACCGCGATGGTGGCGACGTACAGCAGGAACAGCGCGTCGCGTCCCGGGAACCGCATCTTCGAGAACCCGTAGGCCGCGAAGCTCCCGGTGAGGACCTGCAGGAACGTCACGCTCACCGACAGGACCAGGGTGTTCTTGATCCACGTCGTCATGTCGGACTTCGCCCAGATGTCGACGTAGTTCTGCCACACGAACGGGTCGGGGATCCACTGCAGCGGCACCGTGAAGACCTGGTTGTTCTCCTTCAGCGAGGAGATCACCATCCACACGAACGGCAGCAGGATGCCGGCGGCGGCCACGGCCAGGGCGGTGTAGCCGGCCACGCGGGACGCCTGGCGCCGCCACCGGGCGCGCACCTGGGCAGGCCGCAGCGGGGTGGCCGACGCGCCGGCCGCGGGCGGGGAGACGGCAGCCATCAGGCGTCCCTCCTTCGGTTCCAGAGGAACTGGACGATCGTCACGGTGATGCAGAGGAAGAACAGCGTCACGGCGACGGCGGAGGCGTACCCGAACTGGTTCTCCTCGAAGCCCTTGGCGTAGATGAACTGGCTCAGCACCAGCGTCGACTGGCCGGGGCCGCCGTCGGTCATCACGAGGATGAGGTCGAAGACCTTGAGGCTGTTGATCGTGAGGATCACGGTGACGAAGAACATGGTGGGGCGCAGGCACGGGAGCGTGACGTTCCAGAACCGGGACCACGCCCCGGCACCGTCGACGCGTGCGGCCTCGTAGAGCTCGGGGGGCACCGTCTGCAGCCCGGCGAGGAGGAGCAGCATGTAGTAGCCCATCTCGCGCCACACGCCGACGATGATCACGGCGGGCATCGAGGAGTCGGCCGACGTGGTCCATCCGGGCGGGTTCTCGACCCCGAGGAAGGACAGGAACTGGTTGATCGGCCCGTACTCCGGGCTGAACAGCATGTTCCAGACCACCGCGATCGCCACGATCGAGGTGATGTACGGGAAGAACGCGACCGTGCGGAAGAACGCGACCCCGCGCAGCTTGCGGTTCAGCAGCAGCGCCAGGCACAACGACGCCACCAGCGTGGCCGGGATGTGCACGGCCGAGTAGTAGATCGTGTTCCACAGCGCGGTGCGGTAGCTGGGGTCGCCGACCAGCCGCGTGAAGTTGTCGAGGCCGACCCACTCGGCCCCGCCGAACACGTTCCACTCCGTCAGGGACAGGTAGAACAGCGTCACGACGGGGATGAGGGTCAGCAGCGCGAACCCGATGAAGTTCGGCAGGATGAAGCTCCACCCGATGAGGGTGTTGCGCCGCTTCAGCCGGCTGCCCGGCCGGCGTCGGCGGGGGCCGGGCGGCGCGTCCGGGAGGGGGCCGGGTGGACCGCTGCGGCGGTCGTCGACGGCGGTCGTCGCCATGAGGGACTCCTGTGTCTGGCGGGTGGGCCCGGGGGTACCGCGCGGGCGGCGGCACCCCCGGGGAGGTGGGGACCAGTGCGGGACTGCTCCCGGCCGGGCCTGGGCCCGGGGTCAGCCCGGCCGAGCCGGTGGCTCGGCCGGGCCGGTGGGTCAGCCGACCTCAGCGGCGGCGCGGGACTCCGCGCCCTCGATGGCGTCGGCCACGGACGACGACTCGGACATGATCTCCGAGTGGGTGTCGCCCAGGATGTTCTGCAGGGCGGCGGTGTCGGCGTCCACCGGGTTCTCCGGGCGGGTGTCGTGGGTGGCGAACGCGAACTGCGAGAGCTCGTCGGTGGGCACGCCGTCCAGGCCGAAGTAGGTCTCCACGACGCTGTCGCTCAGCAGCGCCGGCGTGATGCCGATCTCGGCGAGCGCCTGCGCGCCGCCCTCGCCCGCGGCGAAGGCCAGGAAGTCCTTGGCGGCGGCGACCTTCTCCTCGTCGAGGGCCGGGTTGATCCCCAGACCGGTCGGGTCGCCGAAGGTCACCGGGGTGGCGTCGGTGCCGGTGGTGGAGGCGTCGGCCTGCGGGATCGGTGCCATGCCCCACTCGAACTCGTCGGCCTCGCCGGACTCCTGCTGCGCGAGCAGGGTGGCGACGTACCAGGAGCCCATCGGCATCATCGCGGCCTGCTGGGTGCCGAACTGCGCCTGGTAGGTGAGCTGGTTCGTGGTGACGGTGCCGAAGTCGGCCTGCGCCCCGGCGTCCTGCAGCGCGACGGCCTGGTCGTAGAACGGCTCGAGGTAGCCGAAGTCACCGCTGGTGAGGTCGGCCCCCTCGGTCTGTGCCAGGGCGAAGCCCTGCACCACCGACTGCCACGAGTGCTGGTAGGTGCCGAGGGCGTCGCTGCCGGCCTCCTCGAGACCGCTGGTGAGGTCCTCGGCGGCGGTGGCGTAGTCGTCCCACGTCCAGGAGCCGTCGGGCTCCGCGACGCCGGCCTGCTCGAACAGGTCCTTGTTGTAGTACAGGACCCAGGAGTCCTGCCGGTACGGCACGGCGTAGCTGGAGCCGTCGACCTCGTAGAAGTCGACGCCGCCGGTCGCCGGGTCGAGCCCCTCGGTGACGTCGGAGACGTCCATGAGCTGGCCGCCGTCCTGGTACGTCCAGAAGTTCTTGAGGTTCTTCTGCACGTAGATGTCGGGGGCGGAGCCGGCCGCCAGGTCGGCGATCATCTGCGTGTCGTACTCGGTGGCGTCGTACTCGGCGAGCTCGACGGTGACGTCGGGGTTCTCCTCGTGGTACGCGTCGGCGAGCGTCTGGAACTCGGGGGTGGTCGACAGGCTCCACCCGGCCAGGGTCAGCGTGACCGGGCCCTCGGCCGCGGCGGCGGGCTCGTCGCCGCCGCTGCCGCTGCTGCAGGCCGTCAGGGCCAGGACGACCGCGGCGGTGCCGGCCGCGGTGGGGATCATGCGCTTCATCGGTGCTCTCTCCTTCGAGTGGACGGCCCGCCGTCGGGCCGTCGTGGCAGGAATGCGGGGTCGTCAGTCCAGACGGGTCGACGTGGTGACGCCGTCGGGCCAGCGGACGACGGCGTCGGTGCCGTCGAGCGTCAGGGTGGCGGGATCGTCCGCCGCGGTGGGGTCGGGTGCGGGCACGGGGTCGGGCGCGGTGCCGCGCAGGGTCAGGAGCACGGCGAGCCGCCGGCCGGGCTCGACGGCGGCGTCGAGCACCGGGACCCGGGCGTGCTCGCCGAGCGGGCTCGCCCCGTCGCGCTCGACCGTGCCGGCGGTCCAGTCCCCGACCAGCGGCTCGAGCCGCGAGTCGAGCCCGTCGCCGGCGACGGTGGGCCAGCCGGACACGCGCAGCGCGACCGGTGCCGCGCCGTCGGGCACGTCGTCGACCTGGACGCACCGCACCTCCCACGGGCCGCGCACGAGCGAGACGGTCGTCAGGGTGCCGGCAGGTGTCGCGGTGCCGCGGCGGCCGGAGCCGTGGTCGCGCTGGCCGGGCTCGGGGTCGAGCCAGTGGGCGGCCGCGCGCGACGCCGCGACCGCGACGGCGGAGTCGCCGTGGCCGCGCACCTCGGGCCCGCTCAGCACCTCGAAGCCGGTGCGGTGGGTGGCGCGGCCGTCGGCGTCGAGCAGGGTCACGGACTGCTCGGCGGGCGAGTCCCAGCTCTGCTCGTCGAGCCACGGGCTGGTGGCGGTCGAGTAGCCGAGCCGCGCGTACAGCGGGGAGTCGCCCCCCTGCGCGCCGGGCAGCGCGTGGTCGGTGCCGTGGTTGACGACGCGCACGACGCCGTCGGCCCGGGTGCCGCTGACGATCCAGCCGGGTGCCGCGACGGTGCGCAGCACGTCGCCGGTCTGCACGGGCAGGGGTTCGGCGGGCGCGGTCCACACGGGGTGGTCGGCGGGCAGCGCGAGGCCGAGCATGCCCTTGCTCGCCCAGTACGGCGAGCCCGGCCCGGAGTAGGCCTGCGCGATCCGCGGCCAGGCGTGATGCCAGCCGAGCGTGAGCAGGCCGTCGTCGTCGGGCGCGCCGCGGCCCGCGAAGTGGCCGACGACGGCGCTCGCGGCGTGGCGCAGACGGCCCGGCGAGTGACTGGGCACCTCGGCCATGGCGCCGACCCAGAAGGGTGCGGCGGCGGCGAAGCGGTAGGCGAGCGAGCGGCCCTGGACGAGCGGCGAGCCGTCGCCCCCGACCAGGGCGAGCGCGTCGCCGAGGAACCGGTCGAGCTGCGCGACGTCGTGCTCGCGGCGCTCGGCGGCCAGGTCGTGGGCGCCGGCCATGCGTGCCCACAGCGTCGGGTAGAGGTGCAGCGCCCACCCGTTGTAGTGGTCGAAGGAACGCTCGGCGCCGTCGGCGAGCCAGCCGTCGGCACGGGCGAAGGTGTCGTGGGTGGCGAGATCCTGGCGCATCTCGGCGAGGGCGTGCGGGCCGCCGGCGCCCCGCAGGAACGTCTGGACCACGAGCCGGAACCAGACCCAGTTGATGCGCGGGTAGGTGTCGTCGCCGACGGCCTCGGCGAGATAGTCCACGACCTGCTCCTGGACGACGGCGTCGAGCCGGTCCCAGATCCAGGGGCGGGTCAGGTCGAGGATCAGCGCGATGGAGGCGGCCTCGACCTTGGCCTGCCCGTGCTCGGCAAGGCGCGGCCAGCGCTCGGGCGAGGCCGGGTCCGTCCCGGTGGCCAGGCCGGCGGCGAACCGCTCGGCGTAGCCGTGGGGGTCGTCGCCGCGCTCGCCCGCCAGGCGGAAGCCGCCGAGCAGGAACGTGCGGGCGAAGCCTTCGAGCCCGTCGATCGCCCGGCCGTAGCCGCCCTCGGGACCGGGCAGCGTCACGCGGGCGCCGCCGGGAGACGTGTACGGCGCGACGGCGGCGAGCAGGTGGTCGGCGTGGGCGGCCCACCGGTCACGGTCCCAGCTGTCCACGGCGGCCGGCGAGCCGTGCACGCCGGTGGCACCGGGCATCCCGTGGATCGTCGCTGACTCGCTCATGCCGTCCTTCTTCGTCGACTGTCGATCGCCGTCGTGGCGATCGCCCGGTCCGCAGTGACCGAACATGTTCGAAGTAAAGAGGTCAGGTTCTGGCCATGTCAACCGCGTTGCTGTACCGTGATGATCGTTTCCGATCGTTTTGCTGTGCGTATGACCTGTGACTGATCTCGATGGGGAGAGATGGGGACCGACCGATTCACCGGGCCGCTCGCCGCGGCCCTCGCCCCGGCGCTGCGCCGGACCACGCTCGCCGCCGCGCTCCGTGCCGCCGACCACGCGTTGCCCGTGGCCCCGGCGACCGACCGCTCCGTGTGGGAGCCGCGCACCGGCGTCGTCCACCCGACCGCCGGTGCCGTCGTCGCGCGCGCCCGGGCCGACCTCGGCACACCGTGGCCCCAGCCCCTGGCCAGCACCGCCGCCCGGCTGCACCGCGACGGCGACCGCGACACCCACGAACAGCTCGTGTTCGCGCGCCAGCACCGGCTCTCCCGGGCCGTCCTGGCGGCGGCGACCACCCTCGAGGACCGCTGGGTCGACGAGGCGGCCGACGGGATCTGGCAGCTCTGCGAGCAGAGCTCCTGGTGCTGGCCCGCGCACGACGACACCCGGGCGGTCCACGGGGCCGTCCTGCCCACCGTGACCGACCCCTACCTCGACCTCGGTGCCGGGGAGGCGGTCGGCCAGCTCGCCTGGGCGGACCACGTGCTCGGCGCGCTGCTCGACGAGCGGTACCCCGGCCTGCGCGGGCGCATCCGGCACGAGGCCCGCACCCGGGTGATCGAGCCGTTCCTGCGCCGGCGCGACTGGCACTGGCTCGGGCTCGACGGGCGCGTGCACAACTGGAACCCGTGGATCCACGGCAACGTGCTCGTCGCGGCGCTGCGCCTGCTCGACGGCCCCGACGACGCCACCACCCGCCTGCGGACGGTGGAGCTCTGCGTCGAGGGCATCGACCGGTACGTGGCCTCGCTGCCCGACGACGGCGCGATCGACGAGGGCTACGGCTACTGGTGGAACGGCGCCTGCCGGGCGCTGGAGTCGCTCGACCTGCTGCGCCACGCGACCGGGGGCGCGCTCGACGCGCTGGCCCCCGGCGTCGTGCCGCCCGCCCTGCGCGAGACCGTCGCGTTCCCGCACCGCATGCACCTGGGCGGCGACTGGTACCTCTCCGTGGCGGACGCCCAGGCGCGCCCCACCGACGTCCACCCCTGGCACGCCCTGCACCGTGCCGCCCGGGCCGTCGGGGACGCCGACGCCGCGGCCTACGCGGTCTCCCGGCTCGCGTCGGGGCCCGGCGCACCCGCCGCGCCGGCCGCCGAGGCCGGGGCCGGGCTGGGCCGGCTGCTGCGCGGGCTGACCGACACCGCGTGGCGCGACGCCCTGGCCGCCGGGGCGACCGCGCCCCTGCCCCGGACCACCTGGTGGGCCTCTACCCAGGTGCTGCTCGTGCGGCCCGAGGCCGGCACCCCCGCCGGGCTGACGCTCGCCGTCAAGGGCGGCCACAACGGCGAGGCGCACAACCACAACGACGTCGGTTCCGTCGTCGTCGCCTCCGACGGCGTCCCCGTGATCGTCGACGCCGGGCGGCCCACGTACACGGCGCAGACCTTCGGGCCGGACCGCTACGACCTCTGGACCATGCAGTCCTCGTGGCACTCGGTGCCGCAGGTCGCCGGCGTGGCCCAGGGAGCCGGGCAGGAGTTCGCCGCCCGCGACGTCGAGCCGGTCGGCCCGCCCGACGACGCCACCGGTCTCGCACTGGGCCTCGCCGGCGCCTATCCGCACGAGGGCCTGCGGTCCTGGCGACGCACCGCGCGGCTGGAGCGGGTCGGCGACGTCGCCCGCGCCGTCGTCGACGACGCGTGGGACCTGGACACCCCGGACGACGGCGGCACGACCGTGCGCTTCCTGCTCGCCGGCGACGTCGACCTCGACACGGCGCGCGCCGTCGTCCGGCCGCTCGACGGCGCGCCGCCGGTCGAGCTGCGCTGGCCCGCCGAGGTCCCCGCCTCCCTGATCCGCCGCGAGCTGGACGACCCGATGCTGTCGGGCGTCTGGGGCGCGCTGCTCACCCGCCTCGACCTCGACGTCACCGGCCGCACCGCGCTGCGCGTGGTCGTCAGCATGGCCGACCCGACCCCGAAGGAGACGCCGTGACCCAGGAGTCCCAGCGCTCGCCGCTGCCCGCGGAGCGGCACTCCCACCTGCTGGCCGCCCTCGAGCGCGACGGCGTGGTCCGCGTCGCCGACCTCACCACCGAGCTGGGCGTCACCCCGGTGACCGTCCGCCGCGACATCGCGCGGCTCGAGCGCGAGGGCAGGCTCGTCCGCGTGCACGGCGGGGCCGTCGCCGCCGCCGCGCACGACGGCGCGCGCGACGAGGAGCCCGACGACCGGCACCCCGCCGGACGTTCGGCGCCCGTCGTGACGCCGGGCGCCGACGCGGCGATCGGCGTCCTGGTCCCCTCGCTGGACTACTACTGGCCCGGCGTCGTGCGCGGCATGGAGGCCGAGGCCCGCCGCCACGGGCTGCGGATCGTGCTGCGCGGCTCGTCGTACGACACCGCGGACGAGCGGCCGGCGCTGCGCCGCCTCGTCGAGGCGGACGGGGTGCGCGGCATCATCTGCGCACCCCGCATCGACGGCACCACCGTGCACGACGTCGCGAAGTGGCTCTGGGCGTCCGACGTCCCGCACGTGCTCGTCGAGCGCGAGGCCGCACGGGCGCCGCACCGGGACGCCCTCGAGTCGGTGGTCTCGGACCACGCGCTCGGCGCGCTCATGGCCGTGCACCACCTCGCGGACCTGGGTCACCGGCGGGTCGGTCTGGTGCTGTCGCGCGAGTCGCCCACGTCGCGCAAGGTCGCCGCCGGCTGGCGGGCCGCCTGCTCCGACCTGGGCCTGACCAGCGCGGAGCACTTCGAGCGCCTGGCGCCCGACCGGAACCGGCCCGAGTTCTCCGGCGTGGTCGACGAGGTGGTGAACACCGCGCTCGGCTCGGGGACCACCGCGCTGCTGGTGCACTCGGACCCGGAGGCGTCCGCCGTCGCGCAGCGCGCCATGGACCGCGGCCTCTCGGTGCCGGGCGACCTGTCGATCGTCGCCTACGACGACGAGGTGGCCAACCTGTTCAGCCCCGCCATGACGGCCGTGCGGCCGCCGCGGGACGCCGTCGGGCACGCCGCGGTGGACCTGCTGGTCAAGCGGCTGGCCGACCCGTCGCGGCCGGTGCACCGCATGGCGATCAGCCCCCGGCTGATGGTCCGCGAGTCCACGGGCCCCGTGCGCCGCTGAGGAGGTCCCGCCGGGGCCGAGCCCCTGCGCGCCGCCCGCCGAGAACGCACGAGCGTCCCGGTCCGTCCCGCATCGTGGCTCGATGCGGGACGGACCGGGACGCTCGTGGTCCAGCGGGTCAGTCGACGACGGTCCAGGGGCCCCACGGCGAGCCGCCGGGCTCCGCGTTCCGCGTCCACCACTGCGCCTCGTACTGGACGCCGTCGTGCTCGACGACGTCACCCGCGACGAAGATCCGCGACGGGGTCCACACGGCCGTGCCGTCCGAGGTCTCGGCGACCTCCTGCCACGACCCCCACGGCGACGTGCCCGGCTCCTGGTTGCGCGTCCACCACGTGGCCTCGAACACGGCCCCCTCGTGCGTCACCCGATCACCGGCGTCGTACACGGCCGTCGCGTCCCACGCCGGGTGCTCCGGCGCCGGCTCCCCGACCGCCGCGGCCCAGGAGAGCATCGGCGACTGGTTGTTCGTCGCCCGCAGGGTGATCGTCACCGGGCCGGGCTCCGCCAGCTCGACGTCGTAGGACAGCACCTCGCTCGGGTTGCCCGCGTCGAGGGTGACCGAGCCGACCGGGTGGCTCGCGCCGTCGTAGTCGAGCACCACGTCGGCGCTGCGGCCGTTGCCCGGCCACCACGAGTGGCTGCCCGCCGCGACGGTGTGCGGCCCCGCCGGCAGGGTGAACGTGTACGACACCTCGGCCCCGACCTGGTTGGCCGTGTACATGCCGGTGGTGGTCGTCTTCGAGTAGTCCCCCGCGACGATCCCCTTGTACTGGATGTCCCGCGTGCCGGCTGCGTTCTGCGCCCAGTGCCCCCAGGCCTCGCCGTCGGCGCGCACCTGGTCGGGAGCCTCGTTGGCGAGGCCGCCCACCAGCTCGTCGATCGCGAGGTACGACGGCGAGTCCTCGCCGAGCGGACCGCCCGCGGTGCCGTTGACGTCGGCGAACGCCACCGTGCCCGCCGGGACCACCTCGACCCGCGCCGTCGTCGTGGCCGACCCGTAGGAGCCCGGCACGGCGGCCGTCGCCCACGCCTCGTCGAAGGAGACCCCGTCGAGCTCCCAGGTGATCGGGACCTCGCGCGTGGTGCCGTCGGTGAGCTCGGCCTCCAGCGTCGTCGGCAGGTCCGACGGCGCGTCCCCGACGTAGGTCGCCGTGGACACCGGCTCCAGGCCGACGATCCGCGCGGCCACCGGCGCCGACGCCGTGCGCAGCCGCTCGACGAGCTGTGCCGCACCCTGACCGTCGAGCCGGTAGCCCGCCGGGTCGGCGACCGCGTCCCGCGCGGCGGCGATCGTGGCCTGCAGCAGCGCCCAGTCGGCGTCGGTGAAGTCGGCGTCGCGCTCCACGTCCTCCGCCGCGGCGACGGCGCCGGCGAGCGCCTCGGTGCCGGCGGTGTCGGTCGCGGGGGTGGAGGCCACCCCGACGGCGTCGACCAGCAGGGTCCCGGAGATCACCGTGAGGGTCACGGTGTGCTCGCCCCAGGGCAGGCCGCGCAGCTCGTAGGCCTGCTGGAACTGCCCGGAGCGCCGGGTCGGCTGGTTGCGGGCCACGGGCTCGCCGTCGACCGTCACGTCGAGCCGCGCGGACCCGTCGTTGGGACCGAGCACGTCCAGCCCGGAACCGGTGAAGGTGTACGTCAGCGACGCCCCCTCGCCCTGGCTGGTGGAGGTGGACCGCATGTACTCGTACATGGAGCCGCCGTTGGCGTGCTTCCACGGGCCGTCGTAGACGAGCTGCGTGGCCGGTGGGTCGGCGAGGTCGGTCATCTCGAGACCGTCGAGGTACTCGCCGTAGTACGGCAGCTCGTCGGCCACACGCTCGACGCGCAGGTCGTCGAACTGCGTCCAGTGGAACCCGCTGGCCAGGTCCACCCAGCCGGACCCGATCGGCGACGGGTCGCTCCAGCGGAACACCCGCTCGCCGTCGACCCAGCCCGTGATCTCGTCGCCCGCCACCCGCAGGGAGAGCTCGTGCCACGCCGCGGCGTCGAACCCGTCGAGGCTGCCGCTCTCGACGACGGAACCGAACCGCACGAGCCGCCAGCCGCCGTCGGACCCGAGCCGGAGCCCGTAGGGCGTGCCGTTCAGGTTGTGCGAGCTGCCGCCGCCGCTGGAGCGCGCGCCGAGCACGGCGTAGTTGTCGCTCGCGGCCGCGCGCTCGAAGCGCACGTCCACGGTGGCCCGGTAGTTGGTCCAGCGGCGGTCGCCGACGGCGGTGATGGGATCGCCGCCGTTCCACGCGCCGCCGACGCCGGTCCCGGCGCGGTCGACCTGCTGGCGCAGCACACGCTCGCCGTCGTCCGCCAGGTAGGCCTCGAAGGAACCGTTGCGGTCCCACGTGAACAGCGGGATCGCGCCGGTGTCGCCGCCGCGGGAGGCGGTGAAGTCCTCGGTGGCGCCCGTGGGATCGCCGTCGGCGCCGATGACCGGGACGGTCCGGTCCGTGTAGTCGAAGTCGTCCGACCACAGCACGCCGTCGTCCTGGCCGCCCTGCGCGCCGGCGTCGAGCACGGTGCGCTCGCCCTCGACCGGCAGCGGGGTCGTCCAGGACGCGTCGCCCGTGACGTCGAGGGAGGTGACGGTCATGATCGAGAAGGGCTCGACCGTCACGGTGTACCCGCCGTCGTCGTCGGCCGTGAGGTCGGCGACCTGCTGCTTGTAGCGGGCGTCGAACGCCTCGCCGTCGTCGGCGGCCCGGGTCTCCCAGGCGGCCAGCGTGGGGTCGCTGCCGAGGTCGAGGTCCTGCGGGGTGATGCGGTAGGTGCGCGGCTCCTCCGAGTCGTTGACCAGCACCGTGGAGAAGTCGGAGCGGTCGGGCGCGGCGAGCGTCAGGTAGTTCGGGCCGCCGTTGCGCCCGACGACGGGGTTGGTGCCCGTGGCGGTCGTCGTGCTCGCCTGCGGCACGGCGCGCCAGACGCCCGCCGTGTTGTCCTCGTTCTCCCAACCGGTGTCCGCGAAGCTGGTGAAGTGCTGCAGCACGGCGAGCCCGGCGTCGTAGTGGAGCCAGCCGGACCACGGGTCACGGGCGCTGACGAGCTCCTTGAAGGAGTACTGCCCGCCCTCGTAGAACGCACCGATCGCCGGCTGGTACACGAAGTGGGTGCGACGCGAGTTCACGAAGCCCTTGACGATGGTGTTCGCCATCTCCAGGGAGCTGCCGGTGCCGCCCAGGCCCGTGCCGGCGACCGTCGGGTCGGCGGTGTTGTTGTGCGGCCGGAACGCCGAGTTGCTGAACGTCGCCTGCGCCTCGGAGTTCCAGATCTCGGTGTCGAACTCCTCCGCGAGCCGCGTGAAGTTCCCCGCGCCGTCGTCGTTGGTGTTGTAGTGGAACCCGGCGACGTCGACGGCGTCCCGCAGCGAGGCGTCGGCGACCATCTCGTCGCCGAAGGTGCCGGTGCCGACCTCGTCGGAGATGACCACCTCGATCTGGTGGAACAGGTCGGCCTCGCCCGGGCGGAACCCGGCCAGGTCGGCGTCGTCGCTGACGTAGCCGGTGGAGTCGGTGCGCACGCGCTCGGCGTACTCCGTGGTCCAGGCCAGGTCGGCGGCGTGCTCGTTCACCCCCGGGTTCACGTAGTCGACCATGTAGCCGTACTCGCGGTAGGCCGCGAGGATCGTGTTCTTGTACCAGTCGTAGATCTTGTCGTTCGTGTCCGCCCACGGCACGGCGTTCCACCGCAGGATCGACACCTTGAGGTCGGGGTTGACCTTCTTCGCGTCGGCCGCGAGCTGGAACCCCGGGTGCCGCCGCACGTTGGCCGGCTCGTCCGGCGTGCGCATCGTGGCGACGTCGGAGCCGGTGGAGTTGTTGCGGTCGTCGCCCATCTCGATCTTGACGTGCCCCATGATCGGGCGGTCGCCGCCGAACAGGATCTGCAGCATCTCGGCATACTTCTCGGGGTGCTCGGACTTGTAGTCCAGCAGCACCGCGCTCGTCGAGTTCGCGCTGAGCACGCCGAAGCCCTTGAAGGTGAGGCCGTTGACGTTGTCCGCGGCGACGTCGTCGCCGTCGACGACGATCTCGGTGGCGTCCGTCGGGACCGGTTGCTCGGCCGCCGACGCCGTCCCGACCAGGGCGAGCGACGGCGCGAGGAGACCGCAGACGAGCAGTCCCACCAGGCCGGCGCGTGGCACGGATGGTGATCTCATGGTTTTCCTTCCCCGTTGAAGTACGCGCCCGGCCGATGATCGCTGTTGATCGTTTCGGGCCGCTCATGGCGCGTTCACCCGTGAAGATACGGTCGACGGGGCGCGACTGTCCACGGAAGAGTCGTGAGCGATCACAAGCGATCACGCCGACGGGCTGAGCGGCATGGGACCCTGACCACCAGCACCGATGCCGGCACCGAGGAGGATCCGTGAGCACCGAGCCCGCACCCCGAGCGACCCTGCCCGCGGAGCGTCGCGCCCGTCTGCTCGCGACGCTCCGGCACGACGGCGTGCTCCGGGTGGCCGAGCTGACGGCCGAGCTCGACGTGACCGCGGTGACCGTGCGCCGCGACATCGCCCAGCTCGAGCGGGAGGGGTTGCTGCGCCGGGTGCACGGCGGGGCCGTGCCGCTGGAGACACCTGGCGGTGCTCCCGGGAGCGCTCCGGTCACGACACCGCCTGCCCGCCCCGACGACGAGCGCCCCGACGCGACGGGGCAGGTCGGGGAGCGACCTGTCACCACGAGCACCACCGGCACCACCGGCACCGTCGGTGTCATGGTGCCCTCGCTCGACTACTACTGGCCCGGGGTGGTGCGGGGCATGGAGGACGAGGCACGGCGCCACGGGCTGCGCGTGGTGCTGCGCGGGTCGTCCTACGAGGCCGCCGACGAGCGCCCCGCCCTGGAGCGTCTCGCGCAGACCGAGAACCTGCGCGGGCTGATCCTCGCGCCCCGGGTCGACGCCGGCCACGGCTCCCAGGTGGCGCGGTGGCTCGTCGACTCCGGGATCCCGCACGTGCTGGTCGAGCGGGAGGCGACCCTGGCGCCGCACCGCGAGGCGCTCGAGTCGGTCGTGTCCGACCACGCGCTCGGGGCGCTCATGGCCGTCCACCACCTGGCCGACCTGGGCCACCGGCGGGTCGGGCTGGTGCTGTCGCGGGAGTCGCCGACGTCGCGGAAGGTCGCCGCCGGCTGGCGGGCCGCCTGCGCGGACCTGGGCCTGACCACCGACGAGCACTTCGAACGGCTCGCCCCCGACCGCCACTCCCCCGAGTTCCCCGGGGTCGTGGACGAGATCGTCGCCACGGCCGTCGGCTCGGGCACGACGGCGCTGCTGGTGCACTCCGACCCCGAGGCGTCGATCGTGGCGCAGCGGGCGATGGAACGCGGGCTGGCCGTCCCCGGCGGCCTGTCGATCATCTCCTACGACGACGAGGTGGCCGGCCTCTTCAGCCCGGCCATGACCGCGGTGCGCCCGCCGCGCGACGCCGTCGGGCGCGCCGCCGTCGACCTGCTCGCCAAGCGGCTCGCCGACCCGGACCGGCCCGTGCACCGCACGGCGATCAGCCCCCAGCTCATGGTCCGCGAGTCGACGGGTCCGGTGCCGGACGGGCGCGAGACGCACTAGCGTCGACAAGGAACGCACCGGCCGACCACCCGGAGGACGACATGCGCATCGACGTCGAGCAGAACGACATCACCACCACGACGGTCGACGCGATCGTCAACGCCGCGAACAGCACGCTGCTGGGCGGTGGCGGCGTCGACGGCGCCATCCACGCCGCGGCCGGACCCCGGTTGCTGGAGGCCTGCCGCGCGCTGCGTCGCACCACGCTCCCGGACGGGCTCGGCGTCGGCGACGCCGTCGTCACGCCGGGCTTCGACCTGCCCGCCGCCTGGGTGGTCCACACGGTCGGCCCGAACCGCCACCGCGGGGAGACCGACCCGGACCTGCTCGCCTCGTGCTTCGGCGCCTCGCTCGGGGCCGCGGCCGACGCGAAGGCCCGCAGCGTCGCCTTCCCCGCCGTCGGTGCCGGCGTCTACGGCTGGGCGGCCGACGACGTCGCGCGTGTCGCCGTCGACGCCGTACGGACCTGGGACGCGGAGAATCCGGGCGCCGTGGACGAGGTCCGGTTCGTGCTCTTCGACGCGGTCGCGCTGACGGCCTTCACCGAGGCGTGCGAGCGCTGACGCCGGTGGGGTGACCCGGCGGGCGCCCGCACGCCCCGGAGCAGGATCAGCAGAGGCGGCCCCGCTCGCTCTGCCCGTCCGACTGGACCGTCAGGCGGAACTCGCACGGGTCGTACCCGGCGTCCGTCACCGCGGTCCGCGCCTGGTCGAGCTGCGCCTCGGTGAGATCGGGCGTCCGGGACAGGATGAAGCCGCTCGTCCGGTCAGGGTCCCCCACGACCGCCCAGTCGTAGTCCGCCCCGAGGCCGGTCACGACGTAGTTCGCGCCGCCGAGGTGCACGTACCGGCCACCGAGGCGCAGGAACGAGACGTTCAGCTCCGAGTTGTCGGGCGAGTTGAGCACCTTGGCCTCGCCCGTCACCGAGCTGGTGCGGCCGAACCAGGTCCGGCACTCGTTGCGCACGCCGACCACGCCCTCCCGGACGAGCGTGTACTCCGCGGTGACGTCCCGGCGGCACTGCAGCTCGAAGACGGCGGGGACGGCGGCGATCTGGTACCAGGTGCCGAGGTAGCGCTCGACGTCCAGCCCGGAGACACCGACCACCTCCCCGGCGGCCGCCTCCGCGCTCCCGGGCGACGGGTCCGAGGTGGCCGCGGCCGGCTGGGCGAGCAGCCCCAGGGCGAGCCCGAGGGACATCACGAGCGCGGTCAGGCCGCGGGTCGTACGACGACGGACGATCATGCTGAGCACCTCCTGTCCACACGCCGGGCACCCTGCCCGGCGGGAGCGGCGACCCGGCGGCCGCCGACACTCCCCGTGTTCGCCCCGAGCACCTCTCGCGGATGCGTCCGAGCAGGTGGCGGGACGCTGTGGCGCCCGCCCGTTGCCCGTGAAAACATGCGCACCATCGCGCAGGGGGCGCCTGACGACAACATGGGGAGCACACGTGCGACGAGCAGTCATCACCGGGATCGGGGCGGTCACACCCCTCGGCCTGACGGCGACCGAGACCTGGACCGGCCTGCGTGACGGCGCCAACGGCGTGTCGGCGCTCAAGGAGCCCTGGGCCGAGGGACTGCCCGTGCACGTCGCGGCCCGCGTCGACGACGTGTTCGCCGACGCGCTGCAGGTGCGCGAGGTCCGGCGCACGGACCGCGTCGCACAGCTCACCCTGGTCGCCGGACGCGCCGCGTGGGCCGACGCCGGCAGCCCGGACGTGGAGCCGGAGCGGCTGGGCGTCGCGGTGGGCACCGCCAACGGCGGGTACGGCACCACCCTGGCCCAGCACACGCTCCTCGACGAACGCGGGCAGCGGGGCGTGTCGCCGCACGCCGTGACGATGGTGATGGCCAACAGCCCGGCGGCGTGGCTGTCCATCGACCTCGGCGCCAAGGCGGGCGCCCGTGCCCCCGTCACCGCCTGCGCCGCCGGCTCGGAGGCGATCGGCATGGGGCGCCAGGCCATCCTCGCGGACGAGGCGGACGTGTACGTCTGCGGGGGCGTCGAGGCGAGCGTCCTCGACCTGGTCATCGCCGCGTTCTCGCGGGCGCGGGCCATGTCCTCGCGCACCGACGACCCCGAGACCGCCTCGCGCCCGTTCGACGCGACGCGCGACGGGTTCGTCATGGGCGAGGGCAGCGCGATGGTCGTCCTCGAGGAGGAGTCGCACGCCCGGGCGCGCGGCGCCACGATCCTCGGCGCCGTCGAGGGGTTCTCGCTCACGTCGGACGCGCACGACATCGTGGGTGGCGAGCCCGTGAACCAGGCCCGCACGATCGGTCTCGCGCTGCGCTCGGCGCAGGTGACGCCGTCGGACGTCGGCCTGGTGCACGCGCACGCGACGTCCACGCCCGCCGGCGACCTCAACGAGGCGCGCGCCCTGCGCTCGGTCGGCGTGGCAGCGCCGGTGACGGCCACCAAGGGGGCGACGGGCCACCTGCTCGGCGGCTCCGGCCCGCTCGGTGTGCTGGCAGCGCTCGGCGCGATGCGCGACGGCGTCGTCCCGCCCACGCTGCACACCACGCGCCTCGACCCGGAGGTGGACCTGGACGTGGTCACGGCGCCCCGGGCGACGACGGCGGAGGTCGCCCTCGTGGACGCCTTCGGCTTCGGGGGGCACAGCGCGGCGCTGGTGCTGACCCGGTCCTGACGGCTGCCGTACGACGCCCGGAGGGTCCGGTCCCTCGAGCTGGCTGCTCGAGGGACCGGACCCTCCGGGCGTGCGACCGGGTCAGCGGCAGCCGACCGCCTCGTGCGCGTGCGCGGTGGTGACGCCGCCGGCCGTCACGGTGACCTCGCCCGCCTCGACGGTGCGGCCCGCCGCCGCGAACGGCAGCTTCCAGGTCTTCCCGGGCTTGAGCACGTCCCGGGTGCGGACGTCGCCGCCGACCGCGACCGTGACGTCCGTGCGCGCGTCGGACGTGTTGGTCGCGGTCACCACGACGAACGGCTTCCTGCCCCGGCACTCGGTCGCGACGTCGACCGCCACGGGGCTCGCCGGTGCGGCCGCCTGCGAGCGGGCGAGCGGCGAGACGGTGATCCGGTCGACGATCGGCGCCCACTGCGAGCGCAGCAGGTAGTCGGCCGGCCAGGTCTCGGAGGCGTAGGTCTCGCCGTCCCAGTTCGGCATCTCCTCGGCACGCAGGGAGATCGTGTTCTCGCCCTCGGCGAGGTCGAGCACGACCGTGCGCTCCCAGAAGTTGTTCTCGTGGAACGTGGGGACGAACGCCACCCGGCGAGCCTCGCCGTCGTTCACCGAGATGTCGGCGTACCGGGCGACGGGGTTGGGGTTGTAGTGCGTGCCGTCGACCTGCTCCGGGTTGGAGTAGCGCACGACCACGGCATGCTTCCCGGCCTCGGCGGCGGCCACGCGGAACGTGAGCGTGTTGCCGTTGCCGGGCTCGCCCCCGACGCCGGTGACGGCGGAGCCGCCCTCGGCCAGGGAGTACTCGGCGACGGTCGCCTCGCCCGCGAGCTCCGCGTCCTCCGCCTGGTACGCGGTGGCCTCCAGGGCGCCGGTGCCGGGCGCCACGGTCAGGCGGTCCAGCACGAGGCCGTCGGGACCGGCCGTGACGACGACCTTGTTGACGCCCCCGGCCAGGTGCACGGCGACCTCCCGCGACGCGTTCAGGTCGAGCACGTCCTCGTCGTTGACGGTCAGGGTGCCGTCACCGGCGGCGCCGACGACGTCCGCCCCGAGGAGCGCCTCGCCGTCGACGGGCGAGTAGACCCAGAACGTCGCGGAGTCGCCCTCGGCCAGCTCGACGGCGCCCGGCCCAGAGACGTCGGCCGCCTCGTAGGTGGTGGTCCCGCCGTCGATGACCGCGGTCTCGGCCTCGTACACCGAGGTCTCGGCCTCCGGGTTCGGCAGCGCCAGCGTGATGCGGTCGATGAGCGCGTCACCCTGCGTGGCACCGGACCCGTCGAGGCTCTGGGCCGCGAGCGAGATGGTGTGCGTGCCCTCGGTGAGCTCGACGGTGGTGTCGGCGTGGTCCCAGACCACCCACTTGTAGCCGAGCGGCAGGAAGATCTCCTGCTCGGCGTCGCCGTCGACCCGCAGGAACACGTTGGTCGGGCCCTGCTCGGCCACGAGCTCGTAGGTGTTGAGGCTGGAGGCGAAGACCGACAGGTCGTAGGTGCCGTCCTGCGGCACCGTGACCTCGAAGTCGAGGACGCCGTCGGAGCCGGTCCGCAGGCCGCCGACGTCGAAGCCCCCGGAGGTGTAGAACTTGCCGACGTCCTGCGGCGAGCCCTCCGGACCGTTGCGCGAGTAGCCGTCACCGGTGTACTCGGCGTCCTCCGCCTCGTAGCTGCCCTGCCACAGCGTCGGGGTCGACGCGGTGGTCTCGCCGGCACCCACCGGTGTGATGATCAGCTCGTACGCGCTGGACTCGTCCAGCTCGGGGAGCTGCGCGCCGTCGAAGGCCACCGTGGCGGTGCCGTCGGCGACCGGGACGGTGAGGTCGGCCAGGTGCCGCGGCTGGGCGGAGTCACCCAGCTGACCGGTCCACGGGATCTCGCGGACCGTGACCCGCACGTCGTCCCCGAAGACGTCGGACGGGACGTTCACCAGGTCGATCGGGGCCGTGCCGTCCTGGCCACCGAGGATGACGCGCGCCTGGCGCTGCTCCTCGTCCAGCGTCGCCACACCCTGCAGGCTGTAGTTCTGGCCCGGGTAGGGCGGGGTGACCTCGACGGTGTGCCCCGTCATCCGGCTGTAGGCGTTGTACAGCCACCACTGGCCGTTGCCCCGGTTGGTCTGCACCGCGGAGTCGGACAGGTTGCCGTTGATGTTCCAGAACGCGATCATCGCCTGGACCTTGGCGTCCTCGATGGCGGACATCCACTGCACCATCTGGCCGGGGACCGAGGTGTGGTAGTTGAACGCGTACTCGTTGACGTTGACCGGCAGCTCGGTGTCCTCGAAGGAGGTGCCGGCGAAGATCTCGGCCTCCCACTCGCGGTACTCCGCCACGGACTCACGGATGGCCTGCGGGTGCGTCAGCTCGTGCCAGGTGATGATGTCGGGCACGGTGTCCTCGGCCACGGTGTGCTCGAGGAAGCCCTGGACCTGGGTGTACAGCCGGCTGGTGCCGGGGCCCGCGATCCGCATGTCCGGGAACCGCTCCTTGATGGTGCGGTAGGTCTCGTCCCAGGCGGCGAAGTAGTCGGTGGGGTCGGTCAGCCACGAGGTGCGGTCGTAGCTCCACTGCCCGGTGCCGAACATGTTGCCCTCGGGCTCGTTGTACGGCTCGATGACGAGGTGCTCGCGGGTGTCGGCGTCGAGGGTCTCGATCATGTCGAGCTGCTCGTCGAGCACCGAGCGGTAGCTGTCGAGCTTCTCCGCGGGCGAGGCGTCCGGCTGGTCGGGGGACGGCCACTGGTAGGGGAAGCCGCGGTACCAGTCGGTGACGCGCAGGTACACGTCCCCGCCGGTGGTGCGGGCCAGCGGCTCGAGCACCTCGAGGGCGTCGGACCCGGGGTGCTGGGCGCCGTCCTGGGCCTTGGTGGCCACGGACTGCACGCCCATGCCCTCGACCAGGTTGTCGGTCGGCATGCCCTCGCCGTACAGGCCGTACAGCAGGCCGGACGCGCCGCCCTGGAACTCGCCGGTGTCGGTACCGAGGTCGACCACCAGCTCACCGCGGGTGACGGTGACCTCCGCGGTCACCGGCGTCCCGGCCGCGTCCCCGGCGACCGTGAACGACCCGGAGGTCTCGTACTGGGCAGGGTCGACGTCGTCCCACGCGATCGGCACGTCGCGATCGTAGCCGTCGGACCAGGACGCCCGGACGGCCGCGGGCAGGTCCGGCGCGGTCCCGGCCGAGGTGCGCACCTCGAAGGTGTCGGTGCTCAGCGACCCCAGCGTCGGGACCGTCCCGCCGAGCTCCTCGGTCAGCTCGCCCACCTGGGTGGCGGTCAGCGCCGAGCGGTAGATGCGGAAGTCGTCCACGGCGCCGTCGAACGCGGGGTCCGGGTAGAAGGACTTCCCGATGTAGCCGGCCTGCGCGGCGGCGTCGGTGAGCAGGTCGGTGCCCGCCACGGAGGTGTCGGCCGAGCCCACGGCGACCCCGTCGAGGTAGGTGGTGAGCGCGCCCGCCGCGGTGTCGAGCGTGACGGTCAGCGTGACCCAGTCCCCGGCCTCGAGGGGGCCGTGGCCGGTCACCTGGGCCTCGCCGCCCGCGCCCCCGCCGGTGACCGCGGTGCGCAGGTCCCCGCCGTTCGACGGTGTGGTGAACAGGTAGCGGCTGGTGTCGGTGCCGAGGTCGAAGACCCGCTGCCAGGGTCCGCCCTCGCCGTCCCAGCGCACCTGGGCGGAGACGGTCAGGTCCGCGGCACCGGCGAGGGCGCCGCGGGGGATGACGACGTGCCCGCCGAGCAGGTCGAGGGCGGCGGTCCCCCCGGCACCCTCGACGACGGCGGTGTCGCCGGAGATCGTGCCGTCGAGCCCGTTGCCGGAGGCGTCCGGCACCGTGCCGTCGGTGACGTCCTCCATCGTGTAGTGCAGGTCGGGTGCCGGGACCTCGTCGGCCGCGGCAGGGAGCGCAGCGGCTCCGGACCCGGCGGCGAGCGCCAGGACGGTGGACAGCGCGACGGTGGTCCGTCGTGGTCTGCCCCGCGAAGGTGTCGTGCTCATCATCGAGTGCCTTCCTTCTGGTGGTGCGTCCGCGCCGTGCTGCGCACGCTCGGACGTCGTCGTTCGAGCCCGCCCGACGGGCGGTGGCGTTCCTGCCTCCTTTCGCTATCGAACCGGTTCGACGACGGCCGGCAGGCGGCCGTCGTCCGCTGAGGTCTAGGCGGTCAGCCGACCGCGCAGCCCGGCGCGGGTCACGTCGTCCCCGCCGTCCGTCCGACGAGGTGCGTCAGCGCCCCGTCGCGGAAGAACACGGGCACGACGTCGAGCGGGGCGTCCACGACGACGGAGGCGCCGCCGTCGTGCACCTCGCCGGTCGCGGCGTCGGCCCACGACGCCCCGGCGGGCAGGTACACCTCCCGCTCGCGGGCCCCGGGCTCCAGGACGGGCGCCACGAGGACGTCCGGCCCCAGCAGGAACTGGTCGTCGACCTCCCACGCGTGCAGGTCGTCGGGGAAGTCGTGGAAGAGGCCGCGCATGGCCGGCTGGCCGTCGAGGTGTGCGGCGCGCATCACCTCGCGGACGTAGGGGCGCAGCGCCTCGCGCAGGTGCACGTACCGTTCCAGGACGCCGTACACCGCGTCCCCGAAGCTCCACAGCTCGTTCGGACCACCGGAACGGAGCCGCCGCGAGCCGTCGGCCGCCGTGACCTTCTCGTACGGCAGCCGGTCGCCGTGCAGCCGCATGACCGGGCAGAACGCGCCGAACTGGAACCAGCGCACCAGCAGCTCGTGGAAGGCCGGGTCCGCGACGTCGCCGTGGTGGAAGCCGCCGATGTCCGTGGTGAACCACGGGATCCCCGCGACGCCCATGTGGATGCCCGCAGTGACCTGCCGGGCGAGGTCCTCCCACGTCGAGGAGATGTCCCCCGACCAGACGAGCGCACCGTAGCGCTGGCTGCCGGCCCACGCGCACCGCACCAGGTTGACCACCTCGGTCTCGCCGTCGGCCCGCTGGCCGTCCGCGAAGGCCCGCGCGAAGTGCTGCGGGTACACGTTGCCGACCTGCAGGTACGAGCCCCGGTGCGTCCGGAAGGCGTCGTAGTCGTAGACGCCGAACTCCGGCTCGGCCTCGTCCAGCCAGAAGGTGCGGACCCCGTGCTCGCCGTAGTTGCGCCGGCACGTCTCCCACAGCCAGGCCCGCGCCTCGGGGTTCGTGACGTCGAGGAAGACGCTCGGCCCCTCGAAGGACATCTGCACGTCGAGCCCGCGCTCCGTGCGGACCAGGAGGTTGTTCTGCCGCAGGAACGCGAAGTTCTCCGAGGACAGCGCCACCTGCGGCCACACCGACACCATGAGCTCGACGCCGAGCTCCCGGAGCTCGGCGACCATCGCCGCCGGGTCCGGCCAGAACTCGTCCTCGAACCGGTAGTCGCCCATGTGCGGCCAGTGGAAGAAGTCCGCGACGATCACGTCGAGCGGGAGCCCCCGCCGGCGGTGCTCGCGCGCCACCTCCAGCAGCTGCTCCTGGCTGGCGTAGCGGAGCTTGCACTGCCAGAACCCGAGGCCGCGCTCCGGCATCATCGGGGCGTGCCCCGTCGCGTCGGCGTAGTTGCGCGAGATCGCGGCCGGGGTCGGCGCCGCCGTCACCCAGTAGTCGAGCTGCCGCGTGGACTCCGCGTGCCACTCGGTGCGGTTGCGGGCGAACGTCGCCCGCCCGATCGCCGGGTCGTGCCACAGGAACCCGTACCCCGCGCTGGAGACCACGAACGGCACGGAGGCCTGCGAGTTGCGGTGGGCCAGCTCGAACGTGGAGCCCTTGAGGTCCAGCACGTGCTGCTGGTACTGCCCCATGCCGGCGAGCCGCTCGTCCGGGTCCGCCTCGAACGCCACCGTCAGCTCGTGCCCGTCGCCCCCGGCGCGCGGCCGGAAGTGCCGGGCCCGCAGGTCGAGCGACCCGCCGCGCCCCAGCTCCCGGAACAGCAGCCGCCCCGCGGCGTCGTAGAAGGCCAGGTCGCACCGGAACACCTCGTAGCCGACCGGCTCGTGGAACCACGACGACGTCGTCAGCTCGACCCGCAGCCCTCCGTTGGCCAGGGTGGCGCCGTCCGGGCGGATCTCGACCCGCGCGTCGTCGTGCGCCTCCGGGTCCGGGGGCAGCAGCGCCCAGTCGGTGTCCTCGACGTCGCCCAGGACGGTGGCGCGCACGCGCACCGAGTCGCGGCCCCAGGGTTCGACGACGAGGACCTCGCCGCCGCCGCGCCAGACGAGTCGGTCTCCGTCCGCCCGGACGGGCGGCGTGGGGTGGTCGGTCACTGTGGATCTCCTTCCGGCACGAAGACGCGCATGGTGGACGGGCCGCGCTCGGCCCAGCGGTGGTACGGCACGAGCGGGACGTCGAACCCGTCCGCCGTCGCGCCGTCGGGCTGCGGCCGGGACGGCCCGGACGTGAACGGCGGTGCTCCCGTGCCGTCGTCGGGCAGCGAGAGCCTGCGAGCCCGCACGAGCGCGCCGTCGGCGTGCGGCCGCACGCCCGCCGCCACGTCGATCCGGACCTCGTCCAGCGCGACGCCGGCGGGCAGGTCCACCGACTCCAGGCAGAGCACGAGCGGTCCCCGCTCGACGGCGACCGTGCCGCGCGCGGCGTCGACGCGAGGGTCCGGCCAGGTGAGGCGGGGCGCCACGGGCAGCTCGAGCACGACGACGTCGCCCACCGCGAGCGCCCCGGACGCCTCGGCCCAGCCGGGGGCCACCGCGCGCGGCACCCCGGCATCCGCTCCGGGGAGCGGGCCGGACGACGTCGCGAGCGTCGCGCCGTCGGCCCAGGCCGGGACGCGCAGGCGCAGCGTCACGGGACGGTCGGGAGCCTCGAGCACCGTGACCCGCACGGTGCCCGACGCGGGGTAGGTCGTGTCCACCCGCAGCGCGAGCTCGCCCTCGCCCACCGCCACGCGGACGTCGCCGCTCGCGTACTGGGCGAGCGTGACGGTCGTGGTGCCCGCAGCGTCGCCGTCGGCGTCGTCGACGAACGCCGCGTAGGTGTGCCACGACGCGAGCGTCCGCGCCACGTTGGTGGGGCAGCAGGACACGTCGAACCACGGCGCCCGCGCCCCGCCCTCGGCGCGCGGGTTGACGGCGTCGGGCTGCATCGGGGCGCCCTGCTCCCGTTGCTGCAGCGGGTTGGCGTAGAAGAACGCGCGACCGTCGGTCCGCGGCGACGTCGCGACCACGTTGTACAGGGTGCGCTCGACGAGGTCGGCGTACCGGACGTCGTCGGACGCGAGCAGGAGGCGCCACGACACCATGACCGAGGCGATGCCGGCGCACGTCTCGCAGTAGGCGCGGTCCGGCGGCAGCTCCCAGTCGTCGCCGAACCCCTCGTCCTGGTGCCGCGAGCCCATGCCCCCGGTGAGGTAGGTGCGGCGCTCCACCGAGCGCGTCCACTGGCGCTCGACGGCGGCACGCAGCTCGTCGTCGCCCGTGTCGACCGCGACGTCGACCGCTCCCGCCGCGAGGTACAGCGCACGGACCGCGTGCCCGCGCCACACGTCCGCCTCGCGCACGGGGACGTCGTCCTGGAAGTAGGCGGGGCTGAGCAGGGCGATCGGGGCGAGGGTCCCGTGGCCGCGGCGCTCGACGAACAACCGGGCCTGCGCGGTGTAGCGGGGCTCGTCCAGCGCCCGGCCCAGCTCGGCCAGGCCGACCTCGATCTCGGGGTGGCCGCAGATCCCCGGGCGGCCGTCCGGGCCGAACTCCCGGCAGACCTGGTCGGCGGCGCGGCGCGCCACCTCCACCAGCCGGTCCTCGCCATGGGTGCGCCACCGGGCGACGGCGGCCTGCAGCAGGTGGCCGGTGCAGTACAGCTCGTGCCCCGCCGACAGGTCGGACCAGCGTGCCGGCTGGCCGCCGTGGCCGTAGCAGGTGTTGAGATAGCCGTCGTCGTCCTGGGCGGCCGCCACCCGGTCGACGAGCTCGTCCCACAGCGCGCCGACCGCCGGGTCGCCGGTGCGCCCGAGCTCCCACGCCATCGCCTCGAGCAGCTTGTAGACCTCGGAGTCGGAGAACTGCCACCCGGGCCGCGGGACACCCGACGTCCCGGCTGTTCCGTCACTGACCCGGTCGAAGTTGGCGAGCCAGCCGAGGCGCTCCATCCAGTCGAGGCAGTGCTGCAGGGTGGCGTGGGCGTTGGTCTCCTGGAGACGCCCCCAGAATCCGCCGTCGAGCAGCAGCTCGCCGATGCCGAGCCCGCGGCGGGTGCCGCCGGGGGCGACCGGACGGGCCCGGACGCCGCTGCTGGTGAGGGTGTTGGTCACGAAGTAGTCCTTGTCAGTCCTTGACGGCGCCGGCGGTCACGCCGGCCGCGACGTAGCGCTGGGCGACCACGAGCAGGATCGACGCCGGGATCGAGGCGACGACGGCGGTCGCCATGATCGCGTTCCACTGCGTGGTGTTGTTGCCGATGTAGTTGTAGATGCTCAGCGTGATCGGGATGAGGTCACCGTTGCGGTTGAGCGTCGAGGCGAAGATGAAGTCCGACCACGCCCACAGGAACGCGAAGAGCGACACGGTGAGCATCGAGTTGCGGCTCACCGGCAGCACGATCGAGACGAACGTGCGCCACGGCCCGGCGCCGTCCACGCGTGCCGCCTGGAGGAGCTCGCGCGGGATGCCCGCCATGAAGGCGGTGAAGAGCAGCACGCCGAACGGCACCGCCACCGTGGAGTCCGCGACGATCAGCCCGGGGACCGTGTTGAGCAGGCCCAGGTTGTTGTAGACGGCGTAGAAGCCCATCGCCATGACGACGGCGGGGATCATCTGGGCGACCAGCAGCAGGAAGTTCAGCGTGCGCCCGCCCCGCAGGTGCAGCAGCGCGAGCGCGTAGCCGGCGGGGGCGGCGATCACCACGGTGAGGATCACCGAGCCGAGCCCGATGAGCAGGCTGGTGCCCAGGGCCGGCAGCTGCTGGCTGAACACCGCCTCGTAGCCCTCGAAGGTGGGGTCCCAGGGGAACCAGTGCGGCGGGTCGGCCCGCAGGTCCCGCGTCTGGGTGAACGAGACGTTCACCATCCAGTAGACGGGGAACAGCATCAGCGCGGTGAAGACCAGACCCAGGGCCGTCTTCCACCAGACCTTGCGCTCGGTCATGACGAGGCCTCCTGTCGGTGCTGGAGACGCAGGTGCAGGAACCCGAACACCAGCGCGATGACGATGAGCAGGTTGCCGACGGCGGCGGCCGGCGAGAAGTCCGGCTGGCCGGTGCCGAAGGCCTCGCGGTAGGACCAGATCGCCAGCGTGGTCGACGAGTCGCCGGGGCCGCCGGTGGTCATCACCCAGATGACGTCGACGACCTTGAGCGTGTAGATCAGCCCCAGCAGGATCGTGATGGCCGAGACCGGGCGCAGCAGCGGGAACGTGACGGACCAGAACTGCCGCCAGGCGCCGGCGCCGTCGAGGGCGGCGGCCTCGTAGACCTCGCCGGGGATGTTCTGCAGCCCCGAGTAGAGGATGACCAGGTTGAACGGGATGCCCAGCCAGATGTTGGCGATCGTCACCGACAGCAGGGCCGTGTCCGGCGAGGTGAGCCAGTTGATCTGCTCGCCGCCGAACGCGGTGATCACCGAGTTCACGACGCCGTTCTCGCTGTTGAGCATCCAGGCCCACGTCGAGGCGGACACGATCAGCGGCAGCAGCCACGGCACGAGGAACATCGCGCGCAGGGTGCCCGACAGCCGGAAGCTCGACCGGAAGAACACGGCCAGCGCGAGGCCGATCGTGAACTGGAAGGCGATGGATCCGAACGTGAACACCAAGGTGTTCCACAGGGCGGTCGGGAACGTCGCGGAGCTGAAGACGTCGACGTAGTTCTGCAGCCCGACGAACTCGGCGTCGCCCTGCACGAACGCGCGGATCGTGTAGTCGTGCACCGACAGGTCGATGTTGCGCCACAACGGGTAGGCGTAGAAGAGCACGAGGTACACCAGGAGCGGTGCGGCGAAGCCGACCGCGGCCCACTGGCTCGGGCTCGGTGTCCGTCGGCGCCGGCCGCCGGGCGGCACGGCGGGCGTGGTGCCCGCCGTGCCGCGCAGCGTGCCGCGCGACCCGACGTCTGTCGGGGTGCTGGTCATGAGAGGTCCTTCGTCGGGGTTGCCGTTCGTCAGCTGGTGGCGGCCTCGGCGTCCGCCTGCGCCGTCTCGAGCGCCTCGGCCGGTGTGGCCGCGCCGGAGAGCGCGTTCTGCACCGCCGTCCACAGCGCCTCGGAGATCACCGGGTAGTCGGTGCCGAGCCCGTCGCTGGTGCGGCCCTTGGCGTTCTGCACCGCCTCGACCCAGGGCTCGAGGTCCGCGTCCTCGCCGCTCTCGGCGAGCAGCTGCTCCTGGCCCTCCGCCGTCGGCGGGATGTAGTACGCGAACGTGTTCGCCGTCTCGACGAAGCCCTCCGGCGTCGTCATGCACTCGACGATCTGGCGGGTCACCTCGTAGCGGGCGGTGTCCTCCTGGACGGGCGCGACGATGAACTCGCCGCCGGTCGGGGCCGGGGCCACGCCGCCGTCCTGGGCCGGGAGCTGGACGATGCCGGTCTCGAACTCGGCCTCGGCCGCGCTGTTGACCTGCCAGGTGCCGTTCTCCGCGAAGGCGAAGTCGCCGGTGAGGAACTCCTCCCACACGGTGTTCTGGGAGTTGTTGATGACGGTGTTGGGTGCGTAGCCCTGATCGAGCCAGCCCTTCCACAGCTCGAGCGCCTCGACGGCCTCCGGGGAGTCGAGGTCGGTGAGGTCGGCGCCCGCGCCCCAGAACCACGGCAGGAACTGGAACGAGCCCTCCTCGGTGCCGATGCCCGCGAAGGTGATGCCCTTGTGGCCCGCGTCGGTGACCTGCGCGAGCGCCGCGGTCAGCGAGTCCCAGTCGGTGATCGACGCCGGGTCGACGCCGGCGTCGGACAGGATGTCCGCGTTGTAGTAGAGCGAGAGCGTGTTGGCGCCGATGGGGATGCCGTACGCCTCGCCGTCGACCACGCCGGCGTCCAGGAGGTTCTGGTCGATCGCGGACGTGTCCAGGCCGAACTCCTCGACGGTGGTGAGGATCCCGGTGTCCGCGAGGGTGGAGACGGCCGGGTTGTCGATGAGGATGACGTCGGGGGACGTGCCCTCCTGCGCCGAGAGCAGCGCCTGGTTGGTCAGCGCGGTGGTGTCGTAGGCGGTGCGCTCGATGGTGACGCCGGCCTCCTCGCCGCAGGCCTGGACGCGGGCCTCCCAGTCGGACGAGCCGTCGTGCTGGGGGTACGGGTCCCACCAGGTGTAGGTGCCGCCGGCGGCGTCGGTGGATCCGTCACCGGACCCGCTGCCGCCGTCGTCGGACGAGCACGCGCCGAGGACGCTGACGCCGACGACGGCGAGAGCGGCCGCGGCCGCGAGACTGGTGGGCTTGCGCCGGGTGTGCTGCATGGCAGTTCCTCCTTGAACGGGGCCGGTCCGACGTCGTCGGCGGCCGGGGCGGTGCTTCGTGTGCTGAGGTCTCCACCGGTGTCGAACCGGTTCGCTAACAGGCGGCGCGAGAGCCACCTCGGAAGGTGGTGCGGAATCAGTCCCCTCGCGGGGCGGCGGTGCTGCCCCGGTCGACCAGCTCGGGCGTGACGAAC
The DNA here is from genome assembly GCF_003003075.1 of Isoptericola halotolerans. Classification (GTDB taxonomy): domain Bacteria; phylum Actinomycetota; class Actinomycetes; order Actinomycetales; family Cellulomonadaceae; genus Isoptericola; species Isoptericola halotolerans_A. The sequence goes on from NZ_PVTX01000002.1 coordinate 290,547, forward strand.
CGGACGACGTGCGGCTCGTCGGCCCCCGCCTGGCCCTCGATACGCCGCACCAGCTCGCGCACGGCCATGCGGCCGAGGCGGTCGGGTGCGCTCTCGATCGAGGAGTACGGCAGGGAGAAGGTGCGGGCGAACTCGTCCGAGTAGCGCCCGACGACGGACAGGTCGGCCGGCGCGGTGAGCCGGCGCTCGTGCAGCACGGTCGGCAGCGCGGCCGCGGCCGCCTCGTTGTTGATGAGCAGGCCCGTGGCGCGGGGGTAGGCGTCGAGCAGGCCGTGCAGGTCGCGGCCGACCTCCGGCTGGTGCGCCGAGCCGAACTCGGCGTGCAGCGTGATGCCGCGCGTGCGGGCCGCCTCGATCGCGGCGTTCTGCAGGCGCCAGACGTAGGCGCCGCCCCGCTCGACCACGTGCTCGGGCTGGGAGACGAGCACCAGCTCACGGTGCCCGAGCCGGTGCAGGTGGTCCACCATGAGGCGGCCGGCGTCCTCGAAGTCGAGGTCGAACACGTCGACGCCGGTGCAGTCGGCGGGCAGCCCGACGAGCGCGCCCGGCTGGGGGGCCTCGCGCAGGATCGGCAGGCGGTCGTCGTGCTCGGCCACGTTGAGCAGCACGATTCCGTCGACCATGCGCGAGTCGGTCATGCGCCGCAGCGCGTTGCGCCCGTCGGCCTCCGTGGCGAGCAGGATGTCGTAGCCGAGCTCGCGGGCCGTGTTGGAGACGCCGAGCATGTACTGCAGCATCGCGGGGGCGAACTCGTCCTCGAGGAACTGGGCGAGCAGCCCGATGACGCGCGTCTGGGCGGTGGCGAGGGCCCGGGCGCCGGCGTTCGGCGTGTAGCCGAGGTCGCGGACGGCGGTCTCGACGCGACGGCGGACGTCCGCGGAGATGGTGCGCTTGCCCGACAGCGCGTACGACGCCGTGCTGCGCGAGACACCCGCGACCCTGGCGACGTCCCCGATGGTGGCCACCGTGCCTCCTCGAACTCTCTCGTCGGTCTCCTCTTTGCGAACCGGTTCGACAGTAGCGCGCGTGGTGCGCGTCACGCAAGGGCCCTGATCGAGCCGTGATCACACCGATACGCTCGCTGATCGTCGAACCGATTCGCACCGTACGCCACACCCCCCTCCCGCTGTGGGTGCACGACACGCCGCGGGGCCGACCGGGCCCGCCGGCGTGTCGTGCACCCACAGCGGGAGGGGGGCGTTGTCGGCCTGTGGACGGCTCGCGCCGGGTGTCGGTCCCTTCCGTCAGGCTGGGGACATGACCCAGGAGACGACACCGGCCCCCGCCGCGCGCTGCTTCGGCGACGGCAACGTGCTCTACGCCGCGTACCACGACACGGAGTGGGGCCACCCGGTGCACGGCGAGGCCGAGCTGCTCGAACGGATCGCCCTCGAGGGGTTCCAGTCCGGTCTGTCCTGGCTGACGATCCTGCGCAAGCGCGACGCGTTCCGCGAGGTCTTCGGCGGGTTCGAGCCCGAGCACGTGGCGGCCATGACGCCCGACGACGTCGAGCGGCTCCTGGGCGACGCCCGGATCGTGCGCAACCGCGCCAAGATCGAGGCCACGATCGGGAACGGGCGCGCGGTGCTGGCTCTGCACGACTCCGGACGCACCCTCGACGAGCTGTTCTGGTCCTTCGCTCCCCCGCCCCGCGCCGAGCGGGTGGCCACCTGGCAGGACGTGCCGGCGGCCACCGACGAGTCGAAGGCGCTCGCCAAGGCCCTCAAGAAGGAGGGCTTCCGCTTCTTCGGCCCGACGACGGCGTACGCGGCCATGCAGGCGTGCGGGCTGGTCGACGACCACCTCGCCACGTGCCCCGTGGTCGCCCGGCCCTCGGCCGCGTAGCACCGGCCGCTCGGCACCGGGTGGCGACGAGACGGACTCCGCCCGAGGGTGAGGTCATGGCACGAATCCTGCGCTACCTCCCGTTCGCCGCCGCCGCCTGGCGGTGGTTCCGCAACCGTCGTCGATCTCCCCAGGCCTAGCCGTCAGCTGGCGGGGTCGTCGCCGAACGCCCGCACCTCCTGGGCGCAGCGGCAGGCCTCCGCGATCTTGGCGGCCCACTCCAGCGCCGCCTCGTACGTGGGCAGCTCCAGCACCGTGTAGCCGCCCTCGAGGTGCCGCGTCTGGGGGTAGGTGCCCTCCGTGACGGTCCCGTCGGCGGCCACCCTCACCGGCGGCACGGACTCGTCGATCCCCCCGCCGAACACCCACACACCGGCGGCCTTCGCCTCGGCCACCACCGCGTGCGCGGCGTCCGCGGCGGCCTGCAGGCCGCCGTCGGACAGGTCCATCTCGCCGCTGGGGAACGAGATCAGGTACTTGGTCATCGCGTCGACTCCTTCGTCGTGGTCCCGGCGTCCGCCGGGCCCGCCTCGTGCCCGGGGCGCCCATGGGTCCGTCGGTCCTGCTTCATGCGCGCCTCGGCGAGGTGCCGCACGCCGCCGGCGAGCTCCTCGCGGGCGCTGCGCTCGTGCTCGCGGAACGCCTGCCAGTAGCCGTCGTCGTAGTCCTCGACGATCTGGAAGGTCCACCGGCCGGCGATGACGTTGCGGCCGACGAGGTCCTCGGAGATCCGGCGCGCGACGTCCTCGTGACCGGCCTCGCGCAGCTTGTCCACGGCGTCGCCGAGGGCCAGGTCCGCCTCGCCCGTGAGCTGGTGGAACGTGTACAGGTGGCCCCGGGCACGCTCGACCGTCTCCAGCGCCTCGCTGAGCATGCCGAGCGCCTCGACCGTCGCGTCGGAGACCCCCGCAGGAGTCTGGTGTTCGCCGTCGGGCAGGTCCTTGTGGCTCATCGCCGCATGCTAAGCAGGGCGCGCCCCACTCACCCGGCGGAGCGGGAGTCTCCGCGGTCGGTGCCGCGCAGCGCCGACCACGCGCCCGTCGACCACAGCGCGAGCGCGACGAGGACCGCCTGGAAGGGCAGCCGGGCGAGCCGCTTGGCATCGGTGTCGAGACCGAACCCGTCCTTGCCCTCGAGCCACTGGGCCACGTTGCCCGGGAAGATCACCACGAAGAACGCCGCGGCGATCAACCCGACGGCCACCTTCCACCGCGACAGGGCCACCAGCGAGCCGCCGATGACGATCTCGACCACGCCGGACGCCAGCACCGTCACGTCCTCGTCGACCGGGAACCAGCCCGGCACCTGCGCCTGGAACTCCTCGCGCGCCACCGTGAGGTGCGTGATGCCCGCACCCGCGAGCGCCAGACCGAGGCCGATCCGCGTCAGCGTGCGCGGCAGGGACGTGCGCGGCGAGGGCCGGGTGAACGCGGAGAGATCCATGCCGGAGATCGTCGCACCGTGCGCCCAGCCTCGCGACCTGGTCTGATAGCGGCGTGGAAGGCTTCTGGTGGGGACTCGTGGGCAGCTCGTCGCTGGTCCTGGGCGCCCTGCTGGTCCTCTGGCGCACGCCGAGCCGGCGGCTGACGGGCCTGATCATGGCGTTCGGCGCCGGCGTCCTCATCAGCGCGGTCGCCTACGACCTGGTCGAGGACGCCTCGGAGTCCGCCGGCGGCTGGCTGCTGCTCGCGGGACTCGCTGCGGGGGCCCTGACCTTCTTCGTCGGCGACCTGCTGATCGACCGCTCGGGGGGAGACCACCGCAAACGCTCGACCGGTGCCCAGAGCAGCGGGGCGGGCGGGGCGATCGCGCTCGGCACGGTGCTCGACGGCGTCCCGGAGTCGGTGGTGCTGGGGTCCACGCTGGTCGGGGGTGGTGGCGTCAGCATCGCGGTGCTCGTCGCGGTGTTCGTCTCCAACCTGCCCGAGGCGATGGCCGCGACGGTCGGTCTGCGCCAGGCCGGCATGTCCACCGTCCGGCTGCTCTCCCTGTGGGGCAGCACCACGCTGGTCTCGGCCGTCGCTGCCGGGATCGGGTACGCGGCCCTGGCCGGTGCTCCCCCGGAGATCCTCGCCGTCGTCCAGGCCTTCGCCGCGGGTGCCCTGCTCACGATGCTCGTCGACACGATGATCCCCGAGGCGTCCCAGTTCGGTGGTCCCGTCACCGGGCTGGTGACGGTGCTCGGGTTCGCGAGCGCGTTCGGCCTGTCAGCGATCGGAGGATGAAGCGCATGATGACCGAGACCCCGCACCCGTCGCAGCGGCCGCACCTGGCCGCCGTGATCGAGGACCGCTTCTACGAGGCAGCGGGCTGGCTGCTGCGCCGCGTCGGCTGGCGGCCACGGATGGAGACGTACTCCGGGTACGGCTCGCCGCGTCGGGTCCGGGTCCTCGCGCGGGTGCTGCTGGCGCCGCCCGGCCGGGTGGCCGCGGACAACGCCTACCGTGCCGGGCGCCGGGGGTTCCGGCACTACCTGACGGTGCCCGCCCCGCACCGACGCGTCCTGGTGCAGGTCGGGGGTGCGCAGCAGGTCGTGCACAGCGACCGGGCGGGCTACGTCGACGTCCAGGTGGACGTGCCGGAAGACCCTCCGCTGCCGCCGGGCTGGCAGCGCGCCCGGCTGAGCGACGCGGGGGCGCCGACGGCGGCGGAGCGCGCCGCCGAGCCGGTGCGCGCGCCGACGCCGGAGGACAGCGCCGACGCCCCGCTGCTGATCATCGACGCGGACACGCGGTTCGGCGTGATCAGCGACATCGACGACACCACCATGGTCACGTCGGTGCCCCGCCCGCTGCTCGCGGCGTGGAACACGTTCGTGCGGCACTCCAGCAAACGGCGGGCGGTACCGGGCATGCCCGAGCTCTACCGGCGGCTCGGCAAGGCGCACCCGGAGAGCCCGTTCGTCTACCTCTCGACCGGCGCGTGGAACACGGCTGCCACGCTGCGAGCCTTCCTCGCCCGCAACGCCTATCCCCCGGGCCCGCTGCTCCTCACCGACTGGGGTCCCACGATGACCGGGTGGTTCCGCAGCGGGCAGGCGCACAAGGACGCCAGCCTCGAGCTCCTCATGTCCTGGTTCCCCCACGTGCGCTGGCTGCTCGTCGGCGACGACGGCCAGCACGACAGCGGCATCTATGCCCGCGCCGTCGAGCGCCGGCCCGACCAGGTGGCGGCGGTCGCGATCCGCCGGCTCCGCCCGGCCGAGCAGGTTCTCGCGGGCAACCCGCCCGACGGCGGTGCGACGGCAGGGCCGGAGGGCTCGCACCTGGAGGGCGCCGGCGGACGAGCCGCGGTGCCGACCGTCTCGGGCGTGGACGGCCACGAGCTGGCCGAGCGGCTGGCGGAGGTGCCGGGGGTGCTGGGGGTGCCGGGCTCCTGACGCCCCGGCGCGGCCCCCGGCGCCCGTGCCGCGGTGTCGGGGGTGCCTGGCACCCTCGGCACATGACTCCGAGAGCACTGGTCGAACAGCTCGCCGACACCATCGACGGTCACCGCTGGGAGGACCTGCCCGCCTTGCTCCACCCGGACTTCTCCTGCCGGCTCGTCCACACCGGTGAGACCTTCGACCGGGACGGCTGGGTGCGCCTCAACGCCGAGTACCCGGGCTTCGAGCGGTTCGAGCTGCTCGACGTCGTCGCCGACGGCAGCCGCGCGGCCTCACGTGCCCATGTCACCGGGACCACAGCGGGCGAGCGGCAGCACTTCGAGGTGGCCGGCTTCGTCTCCGTGCGCGACGGCCTCGTCGCGGAGCTGACCGAGGTGTGGGCGGACGTCGATCAGACGGCACCCGAGGGCACCCGGCCGCAGTAGTCGCGGAGCTCAGAGCGCCATGCCCATCACCGTGCGCACCGTGAGGGGCCCGGTGCGGTCGTCGGTGAGGTGGCGCATGCCGATCTTCTCGGCCACCCGCCGGGACGCCGCGTTGTGCGGGTGGACGATCGCCACGAGCTCGGCCGCACGGAGGGAGTCGCGGGCCAGGTCCCGGCACGCCGCGGCCGCCTCGGTGGCGTAGCCCTGCCCCTGGAGGTCCGCCCGCACGTGGTACCCGACCTCGAGCCTCGCCTCGCCGCCCACCTGCTGCCACGTCAGCCCGCAGTCGCCCACGAACTCCCCGTCCGCCGTCTCCACGATCCACAGGCCGTGCCCGTGCCGGGCATAGCCCTCCTCGTTCCAGGCGATCCAGGCCAGGGCGTCGGCGCGCGACTTCGGCGCCGGGTAGTAGGCCATCACCACCGGGTCACCGAGAAGGGCGGCCATCACGTCGACGTCGTCGCCGGTCATCTCACGGAAGCGCAGGCGTGCGGTGGGCGCAGGGAGCATCTGGCCACGATAGGGCTTCGCGGGCCCGCAGCCCCGGCTCAGCGCAGCTCGTAGAAGCGCCAGAACCCGAAGTCCTCGATCGGCAGCTCGTCGACGCGCCCGAACCCGGCCTCGCGGGCGTACCGCTCCACGACGTCGCGCCGGATCACGGTGCCGGTGCCGACGCTGTCGGGATGGCTGAGGCTGTCCGGCAGGCAGCACAGCACGCTGAACCCGTACAACGCTCGCTGGACGAGGTCGGCGGGGGCGGTGAGCTCGTCGGCCGCGGCCTCGTCCATGACGACGACGGTCCCGCCGTCGGCGAGCGATCGCCGCACCGCGGTGAGCACCTCGACGGGGTACGGCATGTCGTGCAGGCACTCGAAGAGGAACACGACGTCGTACGGGCCGCCCTCGATCTCCTCGCCGGCGCTGTGCACCATCTCGACGTTCTCGATCCCCGCGTCGGCGGCGTGGGCGCGGGCGCGCTCCACCGACGGGCCGTCGATATCGATGCCCACCACCCTCGCCTCGGGATAGGCGCGGGCCAGCGCGATCGTCGACCAGCCGTAACCGCACCCGACGTCCGCGACGGCGGCACCGGGGCGGCCGAGCGCCGCGTGCAGGTGCGGTGCACCGGCCAGCTCACCGGGCAGCACCTGCTCGAACCACGGCCGGTTCATGTCCGCCTGGCCGGTGCGTGCGTCGTCGCCGAGCTGCTGCCACGAGACGCCGCCCCCCTCGCGGTAGGCCTCCAACAGTGCCGGCAGCTGGATCGCCGACGCCGCCACCAGCCGGACGAACGGCGCCAGGAAGTCCGTGGACCGGATGTCGGTGAAGACGGCGACGCCCTCGGCGTCGAGCCCGTAGCGTCGCTCCCCGCCGTCCCCGGTGGCGTCGTGCGCCGTCAGGAAGCCGGCCGCGGCCTGCTGCTCGCACCACTCCAGGGCGTAGCGGTGGTGCGTGTGCGTCCTCGCCGCGAGCTCGGCCGGGACGAGCGGGCCGGACGCCGCCAGCTCGCGGTACCAGCCGAGCCGGTCGCCGAGGTAGACGGCCAGGCCCTCCATCATCGCGACCCCGGTCTCGAACACGCGGTCCGCCAGGGGTGGTGTGGTCTCCATCTCTTGAGGGTGCGCCCCCACGTGCTCGTCGTGACCGGGAGGGCCGGGTGAAAACATGCTCCGCCGCAGCCGCAAGGTCCGCGAGCACCGTCGGTCAGGCGGGTCCTTGCGCTTCCCGCGGGTAGGTCACCACGCCGTCCGGGCCCACAGCCGGCGTCGCGCCCCAGCGCCCGAGCTCGTGGGCCTGCGGGCGACCACCGTGCAGGAGGTGGACCACCCGCCAACCGCGCGCCGCCAGCGTGTTCGCGACGAGCAGCCGGTGGCAGCGCCAGGGCATCGGCTCGCCGCACAGGACGGCGACGGGCCGTTCCCGGGCCTGTGCGGCGAGCCGTTCGAGGCCGGTCTCGAACGGCGCGGTGAGCGTGTAGTCCGCGTAGTTCTTGAAGCTCGCGTTCTGCCACCCGGCGTTGAGGTCCGGATCCACGTCGCGCTGCTTCGGCCGGCGTCCGGCGAGCTCGGTGAGGTGCTGGTACCCGATGCCCGCGTCCGCGAGCCAGCCGGTCATCTCCTCGGCGTCGAACTGAGGGCTCCGGCGCGACCCGGGCATCCGCCGCACGTCGGCCACCAGCTCGACGTGCGCGGCCCGCAAGGTCTCGAGGAAGGCCGCACGCGGGCAGCTCCAGTGCCCGATCGTCCAGATCTCGCCCGGCGTCGCGTCCAACGGCGGCCTCCTCACCCTCCTGCCGGCTCATCGTAGGTCGGTAGGACTCACCCTCGCCCGCACGCCGGGCAGATGCCGCGGCGGCGCAACCAGTAGGCGTAGGTCGCCGCACCGAGCGCGAGCGACCACAGCGGCCACAGGAAGGCCGGTCCGACGGCCCCCCACGTCTCGGCACCGAGGCCGAGCACCCCCTGGGTGAGACCGAGGGCGATCATCGAGGTCCCGGCGGGCAGCACGGTGACGGCGACGACGGTCGCGGGGACGACCGCGAGGCCCACCGGGACCCGCTTGCCGGCGAGGCCGAGCATCCAGCGCGGGAACACGTCGCCCCACCGCTGGTAGAGGCCGAGGGTGAGCACCGCGCCGAGCAGGGCGAACGTCCCGAGGCCGACGGGGCCGAGGAAGTCCAGCCCGCGCATCGACTCGACGGAGTCGCGGGAGTAGCCCAGCGGGATCCCCAGCGCCCACGCGATGCGGGTCAGGCCGTAAAAGGCCGGGACCGCCGCGGCCACGAGCGCCGCCACCCTGCCCCAGCGCGCCGCCGCGGGAGGAGTCGTCCAGGCCGCGGCGACGCCGTCGTGCCGACGCCCGCAGCGCACGCACGCTCCCCTGCTGCGGCGGGTGGAGCGCACCGCGGCGACGGCGAGGAGCACCGCACCGCACAGCACCGCCGTCTGGAACAGGAAGTCCGGTGCCACGTAGTGGTCGAGGGAGGCGCGCACCTCGGCGCTGAAGAGCGACGTCACGAGGAGCGCGGGCAGGTAGCCGAGCCCGGCCAGGACGGTGGCGTCGACGAGCAGGACGGCGGCGAGCAGCACGACGCCGGTGCCGACGGCGACGAGGACGCGCGGTCCTCGCGCGGTGGACCGGCTCCAGCGCATCCAGGCCGCGAGCGCGGCACCGACGGCCGCGAACACCGCGACGCCGGTGGCCAGCGTGTCGACCGGGACGTCGCGGAGCAGGCCGTGGTTGAGCGGCTCGGGCGCCCCCGCGGCCGAGCCCACGGCCCACCGGTGGACGAGCGCGACGACGAGCCCGGCGACCCACCAGAGGACGGCGAGGCTCTCCACCCGGTGGGACGGCTGGCGGCGGAGCGTCCCACCGGTCGGCGACGACGGGTGCTGTGTCGTGTGGTGTGTGGTCATGCCTCGAGCCTCGCCGCCGCCGCCGCCGGACGGATCACCCGCCGCGACCAGCGCCCTCACCCGTGCGGGGGAAGGTCAGCCGGCGCTGACGAACCCGGACGTGTAGGCGCGCACCACGGCCTGCGTCCGGTCGCGGACCCCGAGCTTGCCCAGCACGTTGCCCACGTGGGTGCGCACCGTCTCGACGCCGAGGTACAGCTCGCCGGCGATCTCCGCGTTCGACATCCCGTCCGCCATGAGTCGCAGCACCTGCCCCTCGCGGTCGGTGAGACGCGCGGACGCCAGGGCGTCGCCCGACGGCGGACGTCCGGCGGCGAGGCGGCGCACGGCGTCCGGGAACAGCAGCGAGTCGCCGCGCGCGACGAGCCGGACCGCCTGCGCGATCTCCGCCGGCCGGGCCCGCTTGAGCAGGAACCCCTGGGCGCCGGCCTGCAGGGCGTCGAGCACGTGGTCGTCGTTCTCGAACGTCGTGAGCATCACCACGCGGGGCGCGGGTCCGTGGGACGCCCGGTCGACGACGGCGCGGGTGGCGGCGATCCCGTCGACGCGCGGCATGCGGACGTCCATCAGGAGCACGTCGGGCCGTGCGTCGGCGACGAGCTGCGGGACACCGGCGCCGTCCTCCGCCTCGCCGACCACCGTCACACCGGGCTCGGCGTCGAGGACGACCCGGAGCCCCGCCCGCACGAGCGGTTCGTCGTCGACGATCGCGACGCGGACGGGCGTGTCACCGCCGGGGGTGCTCATGCGCCCGATCCTCGCGCACCCAGGGGCAGCCGCGCCCGGACGACCCACCGGGCCGTACCGTCCGGGTCGGGCCCGGCCACCAGCTCGCCGGCGAGGAGGCGCACCCGGTCGGCCATGCCGGCCAGGCCGTGCCCGCCCGCCGCGCGGCCCGGGACGGTGCCGGTCCCCGCGGCGGGCCGTGCCTCGGCCGAGCCCTCGGACGCCGGCACCGGGTTCGTGACCTCGACCTCCAGCGTGCGGCCCCGCACCTCGAGGCGGACGTCCACCGGGGCGCCGGGCGCGTGCCGGACGGCGTTGGTGAGGGCCTCCTGGACGATGCGGTACGCCTCGCGCGACACGGCGGGCGGCACGAGCGACCCGAGCGCGTCCGGGTCGGCCGACGACGCGACCTCCGTGCCCGCCTGCCGGGTGTCCGCCACCAGGTCGCCGACGTGACGCAGGTCGCGCACGGGGCCGGCCGGTGGCGACGGCGTCCCGCCCCGGGCCGGAGCGTCCGGCGCCCCCGAGGTGCCACGCAGCAGGCCGAGCACGTGGTCGAGGTCCGCCATCGCCGAGCGCCCGGTCTCCTCCACGGCGGCGAGCGCCCGGCGGGCGGCGTCGGGGTCGGTGTCGATCTGCCGCGCGGCCGCGGCAGCCTGCAGCGTGGTGATCGTCAGGGCGTGCCCCACCGAGTCGTGCAGCTCGCGGGCGAGCCGGCCGCGCTCGGCGGACCGGCGGGCGGCGGCCTCGAGCTCCGCGATGCGGGCCGACTGGTCCGGGCCGAGCAGGGGGACGGCGGCCTGCCGCAGCACCCGGCGGGCGAGCGCCACGAGGTACGGCAGCGCGAGCAGCAGGACGACGGCGAGCGTCAGCCAGGCGGCAGGGCTGTCGCTGATCAGCGGCGTGACACCCCGCAGGAACGAGCGGTCGACGCCACCGGCGGACAGCACGAGCTGGGTGGCCACCGGCACCGCGACCAGCAGGCCCACCGTGACCGCGGCGCCGAGCGCGAGGTGCAGCGCGAACCAGGCGGCGCCGCGCCACCGGGTCGCAGCGTTCGGCGAGCCGGACGGTTCGGGCAGGTCACGGGGGTCCACGTCGAGGAACGTCCGCACGGCGAGCACCTGGAGGGTGCGCACCGGCGCGAGGAACGGCGGGGCGGCGACGATCGCCAAGGTCACGAGCGCCAGCACCACCGCGGCCACCCGCGGGACGTCGGCGGAGGCGAACATCTGCACGAACCCGGCGCCGAGCGTCAGGTACGCCCCGGCGAGGACACCACCGATGACCAGGTAGATCCCGGCACGCACCGTGGACCCGGCCACGAGCGGCGCGACGGCGCGCCGCACGCCGGTGTGCCGCCGTCGGCCGCTCGCCGTGCTCACCACCATGCCCGCCAGTCTGCCCAGCGGGAGGTCGCGGCGCCTCCCCCGCCCGGGGGAACGGCCGGCACTCCGACCCGGCGTGCCGTCAGGCGACGAGCTCCTGACCGCTCATCTCGTGGATCGAGCTCATGACCTGGTCGGTGAGCCGGCGTCGCGCCTGGGCAGGCCTGGTGCCCGCCGCGATCTGGCGCGACGGGTCGATCGGTACGCCGAACTCGACGCGGATGCCGCGGACCGGCCGTGGCAGGCGCGCACCGACGGGCTGGACCTTGTCGGTGCCGCGCAGCGCGACGGGCACCACGGGGGCCGCCCCGGTGAGCGCGAGCCACGCCACGCCGGTGTGGCCCTTCTGCAGCCGACCGTCACGCGAGCGCGTGCCCTCCGGGTAGATCCCGAACGCGTCGCCGCGCTGGAGCACCTGCAGCGCGTCCTCGAGGGACCGCTGTCCGGCGCGCGGGTCCTCCCGGTCGACGGGGATGTGCCCCATCGTGGTGAAGAACCACCGGGACACCCGGCCCTTGAGCCCGCGCCCGGTCCAGTACTCCGCCTTGGCGATGAACGTCACGTGCCGCGGGACCACCAGGGGCAGGATGATCGAGTCGATGAACGACAGGTGGTTGCTCGCGATGATCACGGGCCCGCGGCGGGGCACGTTGTGCAGGCCGGTGACCTGGGGACGCAGGAACACGTACACCAGGAGCGACAGCACGAGCTTGAGGATGCGGTACGTCACCGGCCCATTGTCCCCTCAGCCGAGGCTGACGAGATAGTCCTCGGCGTCGTCGTCCCACGCGAGGCGGACGGCGTCGGCCGCGGCGGCGGCCTTGCAGAACTGGAGGAAGCCGCCGTAGCCGAGCGCCTTCTCCGAGAAGTCGGGGCGGCGCTTGCGCACGTGGTTCTTGAGACCGGACAGCGCGGCGGTGCCGCCCGCCTCCTGGACGACGGCGCGCAGCAGGTCGAACGCCTTGGCGCTGTCGGGCTGCTCGGGGAGCTCGACCACCGGGTCGCCGGAGGACGGGCCGTCGCTCAGCACGATGACGTCCCGGTCGGCGAGGTAGCGCAGGAACTCACCGAACGTGCGGAAGCCGTAGTCGGACTCGCTGAACGTGGGCTCCTTGCGTACCAGCGTGCGCTTGAGCTGCGAGGCGGTCACCGAGCCGGACGCCGAGCCCTGCAGCCCGGCGAGGGTCTGGGCGACCTTGACCTCCATCGTGGGCGGCTCGCCGGTGGGGGCGTCGTCGTCCTCGTCGTTGGCGGGCTCCGGGGCCCGGTCCGGGACGTCGACCGGTTCGGGCAGCGTGATCTCGGGCTTCTTGCGGCGGGTCCTGCCGCCCGACGTCGTCCCCGACGCCGTGGCCGAGGTCGCGGTCGGCGCAGCCTCCTCGGCGGGCGGGAGCTCCTCCGCGACTGCCCCGGCCTTGGCGCGGCCGGTCGTGGCGCGCGCGCTGCTCGAGCGGCCGGAGCCGGAGCGACGGGCGGGGCTCTTCTTCTGCGGGGCCTCGGACTCGTCGGGCACCTCGACGCCCTCGAGCCGGTCGTAGAAGAGGAACTCGTCGCAGGCGGAGGGCAGCAGGCGCGAGGTCGACTTCTCGACCCCGACACCGATGACGCGCTTGTCGAGCTCGCGGAGCTTGTGCACGAGCGGGGAGAAGTCGGAGTCTCCTGTACACATGACGAACGTCGAGATGTACTCCCGCTCGAAGGCCATCTCGATGGCGTCGACGACCATCTTGATGTCGGCGGCGTTCTTGCGGGACGCGCCCATGCGCTGGGGCATCTCGATGAGCTCGACCTGGTGCCGGGTCAGCATCCGCCGGTCCTCGTCGAAGTACGACCAGTCCGCGTACGCGCGCCGCGTGACCACCCGGCCGCGCACCGCGAGGGCGTCGGCGATCGGCTGGAAGTCGAACTGCATCCCGCCCAGGTGCTCCCGGGCGCCGAGCGCGAGGTTCTCGTAGTCGAGGAAGACGGCAAGGCGCTCTTCGGTGTCCATGCCCGCAGCCTAGGCCCCGGCGAACCGGTCAGCCCTCTCGCGCCCGTCCATCTGGCGCATCAAAGACAAAAGGTGTTTCGTCCAACGCTACTTCTGCCGCGTTTGATAATACTTCTGCGTAACGCTTGACAGTTCGACGCCCGTGGGTTGTGCTGTCTTTCATTGCCCCTGGAAACCTGCGGGGCCACGGGCGCCGGCCACGGTGGGCGGGCGCCCGGACCGACGATCGCGTGACGGAGCGCGGGTCGGCCCCGACGCGACGACGTCGTGACCGGCTCGACGGCCTGCCGTCGAGAGGGAGACCGATGAGTGAGCCGACCACCCAGCCACGTCTGACGGCGCTGTCACGACGGGCACTGCTCACCGGGGCGGCGGGCACCGTCGCCACGGGCGCGGTGACCGCGGTGGCGCTCGGTGCGGACGGGCTCGTCACCGCCGCCCCGGCAGCCGCCGCTGACGCCACGACCGACCAGGTCCGGCGCATCACCATGTACGCCGAGCGGATCGACGCGAAGACCGTGGGCTACGGGTTCGAGCCCGGCGAGGCCACCGTCCCCGGCCCGATCCTCGAGATGTGGGAGGGCGAGACGCTGGAGATCACGCTCGTCAACACCACCGACCAGCGGCTGTCCATCCACCCGCACGGTGTCAACTACGACGTCGACAGCGACGGCAGCCCCTTCAACGACTCCTTCAACGAACCGGGCGAGACGCGCACCTACGTCTGGTCGACCGTCGCCCCGCGGCGGGACCGGGGCATCTGGATGCCCGGGAGCGCCGGCTACTGGCACTACCACGACCACGCCTGGGGCCCGCACGGCACCCCGGGGATCGCGGCCGGGCTCTACGGCGCGCTCGTCGTCCGCCGCGTCGGTGACGTGCTCCCCGAGCGGCAGTTCACCGTGGTCTTCAACGACATGCTCATCAACAACCGGATGGCTCCGGACACCCCCATGTTCGAGGCGAACCTCGGCGAGCGGGTCGAGTTCATCTGCATCGGCCACGGCAACACGTTCCACACGTTCCACCTGCACGCCCACCGCTGGGTGAACAACCGCACCGGCCTCCTGGCCAACCGCGACGACCCGAGCCAGGTCGTCGACAACCGTGACCTCAATCCCGGGGACTCGTTCGGCTTCCAGGTCGTCGCCGGGCTCGGCGTCGGGCCCGGGGCGTGGATGTACCACTGCCACGTCCAGTTCCACGCCGACGGCGGCATGGCGGGCATCTTCCTCGTCCGCAACGCGGACGGAAGCATGCCGCCCGGCGCCCAGGCGTCGATCGACCGCTTCCAGGACCACGGCTCGCACGAGGAGCACGCCATGCCCGACACCGCCCCCTGACCCGGGGGTACCGAGAGGCGCTCGACACCCGGGTCCACCCCGGGCGCACGCACCGCACCGATGACGAAGGAGTTGGAGAGTGCTAGCAGCACGAGCAACGAGAACGAGAGGGCGGGCCCGGCCGGGAGCGCCCACGACCATGGCCGTCGGCCTGGCGGGCGCAGCGCTCGTCGTCAGCATGACCACGGTCCCCGCCGCGGCCCAGCCGGCCACCGCGACCCCCGACGTCACCGCCGCACCGCACGGCGCGCCGCGCACCGCGGTGGCGGGCGCAGGTGGCGCCCGCGTCCTCGTCTTCCACGGTGCGCCGGACGCGCAGGACGACCCCGTCACCGCGGCGACGGCCGCGCTGGCGGAGATCGGCGCCGCGAACGGGTTCACCGTGGAGACGTCCTCCGACCCCGGTGTCTTCACCGACGCGTCGCTCGCCGAGTACCGCGGCGTCGTCCAGCTCTCCTCGCAGGGTGTCGAGCTCGACGCCGCGCAGGAGGCGGCGCTGCGGGGCTTCGTGAGCGACGGCGGCGGATACCTGGGTGTGCGCGACGCCGCCCGGGCGCAGGAGGCGTCGCAGTGGTTCACGGGCCTCGTCGGTGCCCGGATCGCGGGTGCGCAGCCGGACCCCGCGGATGTCGCCGAAGTGACCGCGACCGCGGAGAACCCACCGGACGAGAGCGCGAGCAACCTCGTCGACGGGGACCCGGGCTCGAAGTGGCTCGCGTTCGAACCGAGCGCGACGGTCACGCTGGAGCTCGAGGAGCCCACCGAGATCGCTCGCTACACCCTGACGTCGGCCAACGACTTCGACGGCCGTGACCCGCAGTCGTGGACGCTGCAGGGCTCCGAGGACGGGGAGGTGTGGGAGGACGTGGACTCGCGCACCGACCAGGACTTCCCCCAGCGCTTCCAGGCCCGCGACTTCGACGCCGAGTCCGGGACCGCCTACGGGTGGTACCGGTTCGAGTTCAGCGAGACCGCGGGGGACGACCTCCTCCAGCTCGCCGAGATCGCGCTGCTCGACGCCGAGTCGGTGGACCAGCCCGCACCGGAGCTGCCCGTCGAGGAACGCACCGTCGACCTCGTCGACCGCCAGCACCCCGCGACGAAGGACCTCCCCCTGACCTGGGACCGCGAGGACCGGTGGCTGAGCTGGGCGGACGACCCGTCCGGCGAGGTGCACACGGTCGCCCAGCTCGAGCCGGGTGCCGACTCCGGCCCGGGGACGTCCCCCTTCCAGCCGCAGTCCTGGTGCCACGACTACGACGGCGGCCGGTCCTTCTACACCGGTATGGGCGGCACCGCCGACAGCTGGTCCGACGACGCGTTCCGCGACCACCTGCTCGGTGCCCTGCAGTGGACCACCGGCGTGGTCCGCGGCGACTGCCAGGCGACGATCGCCTCGAACTACCGCATCGACCGGCTCACCGCGGAGAACTCCGAGGGCGAGCTGGACCAGGTCGGCGAGCCGCACGGGCTCACCGTGGCGGCCGACGGCACCGCGTTCTACGTCGGCCGGGGGGCGTGCCCCTCCGGGCCGGTCCCGTCGTGGGACGACCCCGACGTCGGGCTGGGGTGCGGCACCATCCACCAGTGGGACCCGGACACCGGGCAGGCGTCGCTGCTGACGACGCTCGACGTCATGGGCAACCGTGGCAGCGGCGGCGAGCTCGTGAAGAACGAGGAAGGGCTGCTCGGGATCGTGCCCGACCCCGACTTCGCCGACAACAACTGGCTCTACGTCTACTGGATGCCCCACGAGTCGATCGACACCGAGCGCCGCGTGGGCATGCGCACGGTCTCCCGCTTCACCTACGACCCCGACGGTCCGCGCATCGACCCGAACAGCCGGGTCGACCTGCTCGAGTGGGAGGCGCAGATCCACAGCTGCTGCCACGCCGGCGGCGGCATGGCGTTCGACGACGCGGGGAACCTCTACGTCGGCTCGGGCGACAACACCTCGTCCGGCGGGTCCGACGGGTACTCCGCCAACAACTGGACGCAGGAGTACGCCGGGTTCGGGTTCCAGGACGCGCGCCGGACCTCGGGCAACACCAACAGCCTCAACGGCAAGATCCTGCGGATCCACCCGGAGGACGACGGGACGTACACGATCCCGGACGACAACCTGTTCCCCGTGGGTGAGTACCCCGCGGACAAGACCAGGCCCGAGATCTACGTGATGGGCGTGCGCAACATCTCGCGCCTGCAGATCGACCCGGACACCGACTGGCTGACCGCCGCGTGGGTCGGTCCGGACGCCGGATCGCCGGACCCGGAGCTGGGACCGGCGAAGTACGAGACGGCGACCATCATCACCTCGGCCGGCAACCAGGGCTGGCCGTACTGCATGGGCGACAAGCAGCCCTACCGCGACCGCAGCGACGAGGACGCGAGCGTCCTGACCGATTGGTACGACTGCGACGCCCCGAAGAACACCTCGCCGCACAACACCGGTCTGGTCGACGTGCCACCGGTGCGCGACAACATGATCTGGTACTCCCCCAGCGGTGGTGGCCCCGTCTTTCCCGAGGGCGAGGACGGCATCCCGTCGTACGAGGACGACGAGGCCACCTACACGTTCCCGTGGTTGAGCGGTGGTGGGCAGGCCGTCATGACGGGCCCCACGTACCGTTCGTCGCAGGTCGACCCGGACAGCGACGTCGCCTGGCCGTCGTACTGGGAGGGCAAGTGGTTCCTCGGCGACCAGTCGAACTCGAACAACCGCGTCGCGGTGACGATCGACCCGGAGCAGGTGCCCGACCAGGGTGCGCCCGCCTTCGCCGAGGACCTGCGGCACATCATCCCGGGTGGCCGGGGCGACGAGCTGCTGCAGAGCTGGATGGACGCGAAGTTCGGTCCGGACGGCGCCCTGTACATGCTCGACTACGCGAGCGGGTTCTTCAGCCTCGACCCGAACCAGAAGCTCCTCCGGATCTCGTACACGGGTGGGGCACCCACCCCGGCCGCGACCGCGACCGGTGCGAGCATCCAGGGCGACCCGCTGACGGTGGCCTTCGAGGGAGAGCGGTCCGGCGGCGTGTCCTACCACTGGGACTTCGGTGACGGGACGACCTCGACCCGGGCGAACCCGGAGCACACGTACCCGCGGGTCGGCGACTACGAGGCCACGCTGACGGTCACCTACGCCGACGGGACGAAGTCGAGGACGACGGCGGACGCGGCCACGACGTGCACGCTGCCCGACGACCGGGACACGGTCTTCTTCGGCGACACGGACTCCGGGGTCGAGAACGTCGACCTGGGCGGCTGCACGATCAACGACCTGTTCCAGGACGAGAAGGAGTGGCGCACCCACCAGCAGTTCCTGCGGCACGTGAAGTCCGTGTCGAGGGGCCTGTTCGACGACGGCGAGATCTCGCGGCGAGAGCGCCGAGACCTGGTGGACTGGGCGGCACGCTCCCAGATCGGCGTGGAGCCGGGCGGCTACCGCACGATCTTCGACGGGACGCGGGACTCGCTGTTCGACTGGGAGCAGGCGCCCGGGGGCAGGTTCGACCTGCAGCCCGACGGGTCGCTGCGTTCCAGCGGCGGTCTCGGGATGCTCTGGTACGAGGCCGAGGAGCTCGAGGACTTCTCCGTGAAGCTCCTCTACCGCGACGTGTCGGAGGGTGACCACTTCGCCAACACCGGCGTGTTCACCCGGTTCCCGGACCCGACGGACCCCGGCGACGCCGAGTGCGCCGACGGGCAGGACGCGGCGTGGGTCGCGATCTCCTGCGGCCACGAGATCCAGATCTACGACGGCCCGACGGGCGAGCCGCAGAAGACCGGCTCGGTCTACAACTTCGACCCGGTCGGTCTCGACACCGGCGGCGAGAAGCCGAAGGGCGAGTGGAACGAGTACGAGATCCGGGTGGTCGGCCAGGAGTACACGATCATCCGCAACGGCGTGGTCATCAACGAGTTCGAGAACACGCCCGGCCAGGAGTCCTCCCGGGAGGGCGACCCCCCGACGGACCTGCGCCAGTTCGACAGCGGGTTCATCGGGCTCCAGAACCACGGCGCCAGCGACCTGATCGAGTTCCGCGACGTCCGCGTGGCGGACCTGTAGGCCGCAGCCGGGCCGGTCGGTGCGGGACGTCACCGACCGGCCGGCCCGGCCGACCGGCCGCCACGGGCGGCCACCTCATCTTCCGGAGTCCCGACGCACGAGGAGTGCAGATCCATGGATCGACGTACCGCGCGACCGCGCGGGGCCGGGCGGCTCGCAGCCGCCGTGGTCACCGCGCTCACCGCAGCCACCGTCGTCGCCGCCCCGGCGGCGGCCGCCCCACCACCGACGAGTCCCGTACCGCCGAGCGCCCTTGCCGCTGCCGCCGACGCGCCCTCGGCCGAGGCGGCCGCCGAGCAGACGCTCACCTGGACGGCGGGCAACAGCATCAGCGACTACCTGACGTTCCCGACGACGGCCACCGCCGGACCGGCGACGATCGTGTTCGAGAACAGCCAGGACACCGGCAACACGATCGGCATGAGCCACACGCTCACGTTCGACACGACGACGGAGGGGTACAACCACGACCTCGACCTCGACATCCTCGCGAGCCCGTTCGACGCCAACGGCGGGCTCTACGAGGTCGAGGTCGACCTCCAGCCCGGGACCTACCGCTACTTCTGCGCGATCCCGGGCCACGGCGCGATGGCCGGCGAGCTCGTCGTCACCGAGGACGGTGGCGGAGGTGGTGACGACACCACGGCGCCCGCCGTGTCCGCGGAGGTCACGGGCGACCAGGACGACGACGGCGCGTACGTCGACGGGGCCACCGTGACGCTCGCCGCGACCGACGACGGCTCCGGCGTCGCCGGTGTCGAGTACGACCTCGACGGTGCGGGCTGGCAGGGGTACGACGAGCCGTTCGTCGTCGACGCCGTCGGGACGCACACGGTGGAGTTCCGCGCGACGGACGAGGCCGGCAACACGTCCGAGCCGCAGTCGATCGACTTCACGGTCGTCGAGGGCGACGGCGGCGACGACGACGTCACCGCGCCGACCGTGACCGCCGAGGTCGCGGGCGAGCAGGACGACGACGGCGCGTACGTCGGGTCCGCGACGCTCTCGCTCGCCGCCACGGACGACGAGGCCGGCTCGGGCGTCGCCTCGATCGAGTACGACGCGCACGGTCACTGGATGCCGTACACCACGCCGGTGGAGTTCACCGAGCCCGGCGAGCAGACCGTCTCGTACCGCGCGACGGACGAGGCCGGCAACGTCTCGGAGGTCGGGACGACGTCGTTCACGGTCGTCGAGGGCGACGGCGGCGGCGACGACACCACCGCGCCGACCGTGGCCACCGAGCTCTCGGGCGAGCAGGACGACGACGGCGCGTACGTCGGGTCCGCGAGCGCGGTCCTGACGGCCACCGATGCCGGTTCGGGCGTCGAGACCGTCGAGTACGACCTCGACGGCGCGGGCTGGACCGAGTACACCGAGGCCGTGGTGGTCGACGAGCCCGGTGAGCACGAGCTCGTGGCGCGGGCGACCGACGCCGCCGGCAACGTCTCGCCGGAGAGCGTCACGACGTTCACCGTGGTCGCGGGTGACGGTGGGGGCGACACGGTCGCCCCGGTGGTCGAGCCCGAGGTCAGCGGCGAGCAGGACGCGGACGGCGCCTACCTGGGCTCCGCCGCGGTGGCTCTCACGGCGTCCGACGACGGTTCGGGCGTCGAGACCGTCGAGTACGACCTCGACGGGGCGGGCTGGACCGGGTACACCGAGGCGCTGGTGCTCGACGAGCCGGGCGAGCACACGGTCTCCTACCGGGCCACGGACGCCGCCGGCAACGTGTCCGAGGTCGGGTCGGTGACGGTCACGGTCGTGGCCGCCGAGCCGGGCGACACCGAGGCGCCCACGGTGGAGCACGCCCTCTACGGCGCGCGCAACGACGCCGGCGAGTACGTGGGCAGCGCGTCGATCACCCTCGACGCCACGGACGACGACTCCGGCGTCGCGTCCGTCGAGTACCAGCTCGACGGCGGGACCTGGTACCGCTACGCGTCCCGGCTCACCGTGCCGACCCCGGGCGAGCACACGCTCTCCTACCGGGCGACCGACGTCGCGGGCAACGTCTCGGCGCCCGGGACCGTCACCTTCACGGTCGCGTCGGACGTGCCGGAGGACACCGTCGCCCCCGAGGTGACGGCGTCCGTCAGCGGGGAGCGCGACGCCCGCGGGAGCTTCGTCGGGCGTGCGACGGTGACGCTCGCGGCGTCCGACGAGGGCTCGGGCGTGGACCGCACCGAGTTCCAGGTCGACGGCGGCACGTGGCAGCGCTACGCGGCTCCGTTCGTCGTCGGGTCCGACGGCGACCACGTCGTGCGCTACCGGGCGACCGACGGCGCGGGCAACGCGTCGCGGACCGGCGGCGTCGTCTTCACGGTGGTCGCGCGGGACGGTGACCGGTGCGTCGGTTCCGACGTGCGGCCCACGGTGGTGATCGACGGCAACGACAGCACCGTGGCCAACGTGGACACCGGCGACGGATGCACCCTCAACGACGTGATCGCCGAGGACGACGACTACCGCACCCACCGGGCGTTCCTGCGGCACGTCAAGCAGGTGACGAGGGACCTCGTGCAGGACAAGGTCCTCAAGCCGGTCGAGCGCCGGCGGATCATCATGGCGGCGGAGCTGTCCAGCATCGGTCGCTGACCCGGTCACCGACCGTCGAACGCAGCGGGCCGCGCTCCCCCGGGGGCGCGGCCCGCTGCGTTCGACCTGGTGTCTCACTTCGTGGTCAGGCTCGACCGCATCGCGGTCACGGCTTACGATCGAGTCTCACCATCCAGAGCGGCCGAGAGTCCTGGCTCGACGACGCCGCAGCAACCCGTTCTCCGACGGAAGCCTCCCGAGGACGAAGGTGCTCAACACCAGGCCCGATGGAGTGACGCATGGTCGCAGAGGCATCCCTGACGCCACGGCACCGCCCGACGGTGAGCTTCGAGCTCATGCCGCCGCGGCGGCCCGAGGCCGCCCCCAAGTTCTGGGAGACCGCACGCCGCCTGGTCGCGGCGGACCCCGACTTCGTCTCGGTGACCTACGGCGCCGGGGGCGGCGACCGCGCGACCGCCCGCCAGGTCGTGGCGACCCTCCTCGAGGGCACGCCCGTCCTGCCGATCGCGCACCTGACCTGCGTGGGCGCCTCGCGCGAGGACGTCTCCGACGTCGTCGACGAGTTCCTCGAGGCCGGGGTCCGCAGCTTCCTCGCGCTGCGGGGCGACCCGCCGCGCGACCAGCCCGACTGGCGCCCGCCGGCGGACGGGGTGCACTCCTCGATCGAGCTCGTCGCCCTGCTGCGCGAGGTCGAGGCGCGGCGGTGCGCCGCCGACCCGGCCGCCGCCGTCCGCGGCGCGGCACGACCCCTGACCGTCGCCGTCGCCACGTTCCCCGACGGCAACCGCCAGGCGGGGACCACCCGCGCCCAGGAGGTGCAGCGCCTCCTGGAGAAGCAGCAGGCGGGCGCGTCCTTCGCGATCACCCAGCTGTTCTACGCCGCGGACAGCTACACCGACTTCGTCGCCGAGGCCCGCGCGGCCGGCGTGACGATCCCGATCCTCGCCGGGCTGATGCCCACGACCGAGCCGCGCCGGCTCCGTCGTGTCGAGGAGCTCACCGGCGTCCCTGCGCCCCGGCACCTGCTGGCCGCGCTGGACGCCCTGCCGGACCCGGAGGCGCAGCACGCCTACGGGACCGCGTACTCCGTCGAGCTCGCCCAGCGCGTGCTCGACGCCGGCGCGCCCGGCCTGCACGTGTACACGTTCAACAAGTACCGACCCGCTCTGGACCTGCTCGAGGGTGTCCACCTCGGCGGTCGGACGCCGCACGGCGTCCCTGACCTGGCCAGAAGGCCGCTGGTACCGGGCATCCCGACCGAGGCTCCCGCCGTCTGACGCCTGCACCGCAGGAGGCACGACGCGGGACGACCGACACCAGGAGTGCTCATGACCACCACGACCGACACCCCCACCACCCCGGCATCGCGCGCCGCGTTCCCCGGCGGCACCATCCTCGGCTACCCCCGCATCGGCCGACGCCGCGAGCTCAAGCGCGCCGTCGAGGCGTTCTGGGCGGGCCGCACCGACGCCGTCGCCCTCGAGGTGACGGCCGGCGCGCTGCGCCGCGAAACCCTGCAGCGCCTCGTCGCGCTCGGCCTCGACCCCGAGGACGGCTCCGTCCCGGGCTCGTTCTCGTTCTACGACCAGGTGCTCGACGTCGTGGCGCTGCTCGGCGCCGTCCCCGCCCGGTTCCGGGACCTGATCGACGACGAGGACGGCTCGCTCGACCTGGACGGCTACTTCACCGTCGCCCGCGGGCGCGGCGAGGACGCGCCGCTCGAGATGACCAAGTGGTTCGACACGAACTACCACTACCTGGTCCCGGAGATCAGCGAGACCACCCCGATCTCCTTCGCCGACCACCGCATCGTGCGGGAGTTCGCCGAGGCCCAGGAGGCCGGCATCACCACGCGCCCGGTCCTCGTGGGGCCGGTGACCTTCCTCGCCCTGTCCAAGGCGGCCGACGACGCGGGCGAGGGCTTCCACCCCCTCGACCGGCTGGACGACGTCGTCGCCGCCTACGCCGACCTGCTGCGAGCGCTGGCCGCGGTCGGAGCGCCCTGGGTGCAGCTCGACGAGCCGGTCCTCGTCTCGGACACGGTCGACGCCCCCGCCGAGCGGGTCGACGCCGCGATCACCACCGCGTACCGCGCGCTGGCGACCGAGCTCACCGCCCGGTCCGACGACGACGGCCTCGACGCCGAGGCCGAGCGTCCGGCCATCCTCGTGGCCACCCCGTTCGGGGGGCTGACGACCGGCGCCTCCGAGGGCGCCGGGACGACGACGGCCCGTGACGGCCTGGCCCTGCTCGCCGCCACGGACGTGGACGCCATCGCGATCGACCTGGTCAAGGGCGCCGTCCCGACGGGGTCCGGACCGGACGGGACCGTCCCCGGCCTGGCGACGAAGACCCTCGTGGCGGGCGTCGTCGACGGGCACAACGTGTGGCGTGCCGACCTCGCGGCCCGGTTCGACCGGCTCGTCGCGCTCCGCTCGCTGGGTGCCGGTGCCCTGGCCGTCGGCACCTCGACGTCGCTGCTGCACGTGCCGCACGACGCCGACGACGAGACGTGGGAGGGGCCGGCCGCCGACCGCGCCGGGCGCTCCCCCGCGCTGCGTCGCTGGCTGGCCTTCGCCGACCAGAAGGTCCGCGAGGTCACCGTGCTGGCCCGCGCCGTGGCCGAGGGGCCGGACGCGGTGCGCGCGGAGCTGGACGCGGCGAGCGCGGCCGTGGCCGAGCGCGCTGCCGCGGCGGGCGTCGTCGTCCCCGCGGTCCGCGAGCGGCTGACCGCGCTGACCGAGGGCGACTTCGCCCGCGGTGCGCACGACGACCGGGTCGCCGCCCAGCGCGAGCGGCTCGGGCTCCCGCCGCTGCCCACCACGACGATCGGCTCGTTCCCGCAGACGTCACAGATCCGCACGGCGCGGTCCGCCTGGGCGAAGGGCGAGCTCGACGACGAGGCGTACACCGCCGCGATGCGGGCGGAGATCGCCCGCGTGGTCGCGCTCCAGGAGGAGATCGGCCTCGACGTGCTGGTGCACGGCGAGCCGGAGCGCAACGACATGGTGCAGTACTTCGCCGAGCTGCTGGACGGGTTCGCGACGACGGACCTCGGCTGGGTGCAGTCCTACGGTTCGCGCTGCGTGCGCCCGCCGATCCTCTGGGGCGACGTGACGCGGCCGGCGCCGATGACGGTCGAGTGGACCCGCTACGCCCAGTCGCTCACGGCGCGCCCGGTCAAGGGCATGCTGACCGGGCCGGTGACGATCCTCGCGTGGTCGTTCGTGCGCGACGACCAGCCGCTGGCGGACACCGCCAACCAGGTGGCGCTCGCCCTGCGCGACGAGGTGCGCGACCTCGAGGCCGCCGGCACCGCCGTCGTGCAGGTGGACGAGCCCGCCCTGCGCGAGCTGCTGCCGCTGCGCCGCGCGGACCAGCCGGACTACCTGCGCTGGTCCGTCGGGGCGTTCCGGCTGGCGACGGCCGGGGCCGGCGCCTCCACGCAGGTGCACACGCACCTGTGCTACTCGGAGTTCGGCGAGGTCATCGGCGCGATCGACGGGCTGGACGCGGACGTGACGTCCATCGAGGCGGCGCGCTCGCGCATGGAGGTCGTGCCGGAGCTGCACGCCGCGGGGTACGCGCGCGGCGTCGGACCGGGCGTCTACGACATCCACTCCCCCCGGGTCCCGTCCGTGGACGAGGTCACCGAGCTCCTGCGGCTCGCGGTGGGCTCGATCGACCCGGACGTGGTGTGGGTCAACCCGGACTGCGGGCTGAAGACCCGCGGGTACGCCGAGGTGGAGCCGTCGCTGCGTCACCTGGTCGCGGCGGCGCAGGCGGTCCGCGCCGGCCTCTGAGCCGCGGCACCGCCGTCGCCCCGAGCGTTGCCCCGCGGGGGTGAGCAATCTCATCGCTCGGGGCGGCGGCCCTGTGCCACCATGGTGGGCGGGGCCGTCGCACGGGCGGACCGACGGATCGGTACGAGGAGCGAGAGATGCAGCGCGTCGTCGCGGGGAGCGGGGTGGCCCTCAGGGCCTGCTCAGGCAACCCGTCGACCCAGGCCGCCTGCCGCTGACCCGATACGGGTCGTGCGCGGAGGGGACCTGGCTCCGCCCTGCCCTCCTCCACCCGATCCACCGACCCACGGCTGACGCGCTCAGGCGCCCGCCGAGGTCGGTCGCGGGTGGTGCCCTGCTCCCGAAAGCCGACCCATGAACCCCCTGGACGAACAGCAGATCCGCGCCAGCCTCGTCAACGCCACGCGCAGCGAGCGGCAGCGGATGATCCTTCCCGAGCTCGCCGAGGTCCGCTGGGACCGCCTCGACTACCTCGGCTGGCGCGACCGCAAGCAGCCGCTGGCCGCGTACGCGGTCACCGAGGTCGACGGCGAGCCCGTCGGCATCATCCTGCGCGCCCCCGAGACCAGCAGCCGCCGGGCGGCGATGTGCGCCTGGTGCGAGGACGTCGCCGACGGCAACGACACGTCCCTCTACGTGGCGCGCCGGGCCGGGGCGCCCGGCCGCAAGGGCAACACCATCGGCACCCTGATCTGCACGGATTTCCGCTGCTCGCGCAACGTACGCCGGCGCCCCACCCTCGCGGAGGCCGGGTTCGACGACGACGTGGCGCGCGCCGCCGTCGTCGAACGGCGTATCGACGGCCTGCGCGAACGCACCCGGCGGTTCCTCGAGGAGGTCCGCAGCACCGCCTGACCGGTGCCGCGAGGGAACAGCAGCCGCCTGGCCCGGACCGCGGTCGGGCCAGGCGGTGATCGATAGTGCTCGTTTCGGATTGAGTGTGCCCTGGAAGCATGCCGTCGCGATCACTCGTGCACTAGCGTGCGTCCTCAGTCGACGCGGTCGGTGCCATCTGGACGCCACCCGGTCGACCTGACCAGCTCCCCTGCAACGACGCACGAGAGGTCCTGATGATGAAGACGTTCCTGACCCGACTACTGGCAGGACTGGCCGCGCTGGTGCTGCTGCCGATCGCCGCGGTGACCGTGTCCTCCGCACCCGCTGCCGCCGCCACCAGCCAGTTCCGAGGGATGAACTGGGCGGTGCTGGGCGACAACTTCGTCACCGGTCCGCTCGTCCTGGACGGTCTGAGCAGCTCCGACAGCTACGCGACCGTCGAGGCCAAGGCCGACGCCCTGTACGACGACATGGAGAGCACGCTCGGTGTCGACACCGTCCGCCTGCCGGTCAACACCCACACGGTCGGCACGGCCTGGTGGAACAGCTACCGCGCCACCATCGACGCGGCGACCGCCCGCGGCTGGAAGGTCGTCCTGGCGTACTGGGAGGACGGCGCCGCGTCGGACGGCCGCATCACCGACTACGCCGCGTGGAACACCATGTGGTCCACCGTGACGTCGCAGTACGGCTCGAACGGCCTCGTGTACTTCGAGCCGATGAACGAGCCGCACGGATACAGCTCGACCGCGTGGCGAGACGTCGCTGCCGACTGGCTCGACTACCACTACTCCGCCGTGCCGAGCCGGGTCCTGATCGGCGGGACCGGGTACAGCCAGGACCTGCGTGACCTGTGCGCCGACTCCCGGTTCGCGGACACGTTGTTCTCGTTCCACCACTACGCGTTCATGTACGGCAGCAACACCTACGACGGCTGGGTGGATCACGTCCGGTACCGGCTCGGCGACTGTGCCTCGCGGGCCGTGGTGACCGAGTTCGGCGCACCGATGAACGACGGCCGCGACTACGCCGACGCCGGCAGCACGGACAACTTCGTGCGCCACGTCCGCGCGGTGACCCAGGTCATGCGGGACGAAGGGATGGGGGCGACCTACTGGCCGGCCCTCGGCGGCAAGCCGGGCACCATCGGCTACGACTGGTACTCGATGTACGCGAAGAGCGGCACCGGCACCGGTCTCGACCTCACGCTGCGCAACCAGACCGGCGCGGACCGGCTGCGGTACGGGTGGGGCGACGACGTCTCCGGCGGCGGGCCGGGCGGCACGGTGACCCAGATCGTCAGCGAGGTGTCCGGCAAGTGCGTGGACGTGGTCTCCGCCTCCACGGCGAACGCCGCCGAGGTGGTGCAGTACACCTGCGGCAGCGGCTCGAACCAACGGTTCGAGCTACGAGACCTGGGCAACGGCTACCACCACCTCGTGGCGCAGCACTCCGGCAAGTGCCTCGACGTCAGCGGTGCCTCCACGGCCGACGGCGCGGCGATCATCCAGTACACGTGCGGCAGCGGCACCAACCAGCAGTGGGAGCTCCGCGAGGCGGGCGGCGGCTACGAGCTCGTGGCCCGGCACTCCGGCAAGTGCCTCGACCTGCCGAGCAGGTCGACGGCGAACGGCACCCGGCTGCAGCAGTACGGCTGCTGGGGTGCCGCCAACCAGCGCTGGGACCTGTGATGGCGGGCGGAGCAGCATGTTCGCCGAGAGCGAAACGACCCCTCTTGGCACTCTGCGGCCGAGAGTGCTAAATCAGGAGGTGTAGCCAGGCGACGCCGGACGGACCGGCGCGCTGATCGCGGTCGGGGCCGCACCGCGCGGCCCTCGTCGAGGAGGTGATGCGCGATGGCTACCTACTGGGACCCGTTCCAGGAGATGGACCGACTTTTCGGGTCGCTCGCCACGTCGAGGAACGCCCCGGCCATGCCGATGGACCTGTTCCGCGAGGGCGACCACTACGTCCTCGCCGTCGACCTGCCCGGGATCGACCCCGGCAGCATCGACGTCTCGTGCGAGGACCGCACGCTCACCATCCGCGCCGAGCGCACGCCACGTTCCGGCGAGGGTCAGTGGCTCCTGCGGGAGCGCACGTCCGGCACCGTCGCCCGGCAGCTCACGCTGGGCCGGGGGCTGGCGCTCGACCGGATCACGGCGTCGTACGCCGACGGGGTGCTGACGCTGACCATCCCGGTGGCGGAGGACGCGAAGCCGCGCCGGATCGAGGTCAGCCACGACTCCCGCCCCGAGGCCATCGAGGCCGGCAACGGCTGACCAGCGGCGATCTCCTCGCGGCGAGACCGGCGATCGGCGTCGGTGAGGGCCTCAGCCCTTGCTGGCGCCGATCATCGGCAGGCCGAACGCGAGCGACGCGGCCACGATGCCCCCGCCGAACACGTACGGCGCGATCGCGGGGTCGGCCGTGGCGCCGACACCGATGAGGACCAGGCCGGCGAGGAACAGCACGAACGAGACGATCACGCGCCCGAGCATCGCGCCCGGGGTGTCGTTCTGCGGGGCCGGGTTCACCTTGAAGTCGCTCATGGGCCCAGCCTAGCCCGCGCCGCTCAGGGCAGCCGCGGGCGCCGGACCGCGACGCCGGCGCGCGCGGGGTCGAGCCGGACCGGGCTCACCAGCACGGCGGGGCCGCGCCGCAGCACCCCGTCGGTCAGCGGCATGCAGCGCACGCCGCCGCGTCCCCGCATCGCGGCATGGACACCGGTCGCCAGGACGCGGTCCATCCAGGCGCACGGGTGCGCCGGGCGTCCACCACGCAGCGTCACGGCGTCCTCGTCACCGCCGTCGCCGGAACGGATCGTGAACTCCTCTCCGACCAGGGGTGCCAGCTCGGCTCCGCGCAGCACGACGTTGCGTCGCGTGAGCGTGGGGTCGAGCGGACCGGTGCCGAGCTCGCGGGCGATCTCCTCCAGCGCCTCGGCCGCGAAGAGCGTGACCGCTGCGTCCATGTGGGCGGCCTTGCCGAAGAACCTGTCCCCCACCAGACCCTTGCCGGCCACGACCTCGGCGGCCTCGGGGTACGACGTCGGCACGTCTGCCGCGCCGTCACGCGGCCGCCCGAAGTAGGCGTGCTCGGGGGACACGAGCAGGAGCTCGATCTCGACCGGGTACTCGAAGGGTGCCAGGGGTGCCACGCCCTGAGTCTCGCACCGGCCCGCGGCTCGCACCGGCCCGGGTCGCGCACCGCCCGCTACGATCACGGGATGCCCGAGCCTGCGATCCCCCGCCGCGTGCTGGTCGCCGGCACCTCCGGGGCCGGCAAGACGACGCTGGCGGCCCGACTGGGCGAGATCCTCGACGTCCCGCACACGGAGCTGGACGGGCTGTTCCACGGTCCGAGCTGGACGCCGCGGCCCACGTTCCTCGACGACGTCCGCGCGCTGGTCGCGACCGACGCCTGGGTCACCGAGTGGCAGTACCGCGCCGTGCGGCCGCTCCTGCTCGAGCGGGTCCAGCTCCTGGTGTGGCTGGACCTGCCGGTCCGCCTGCGGATGCGCCAGGTGGTCCGGCGCACCCTGGACCGGCGGCGCCACCGCACGGTGCTGTGGAACGGCAACATCGAGCCGCCGTTGCGGACCTTCTGCACCGACCGCGACCACATCGTGCGCTGGGCGTGGCGGACGCGGCGCACGCTCGACGGTCTCGACGAGCGGCTGGCCGTCCAGGCGCCTCACGTGGAGGTCGTGCGCCTGCGCAGCCACGCGGAGGCCGAGCGGTGGCTCGAGCGGGCCGCCGCCCGCACCGGGCGTCCCGTGCCGACGTCGGCTCCCGCCGTCGGCGTACGCCCTCTGTAGACGCGACCTCAGGAGACGCGGGACCTCAGGACACGAGCCGGTCGGCGAGCAGCTTCACGATCCGCACGTCACCGTCGAGCCAGTCGACGTCCCACAGGGTGTCCGCGTCCAGCCAGCGGAGCTCGTCGTGCTCGACGAGCGGTGCCGGCTCGCCGCCGGCGAGCGTGGCCATCCACAGGCGCAGCACGTGGCGCTCCGTGATGAACCAGGCGCCGTCGTCGGGCCCCGGGACCTCCGGCCCGAGCGTGACGGTGACGCCGAGCTCCTCGTGGAGCTCACGGTGCAACGCCTCGTCGGGCCGCTCCCCCGGTTCTGCCTTGCCACCGGGGAACTCCCACCTCCGGGCGAGCTCCGCGGGCTGGGACCGGCGGGCGGCGAGGAGACGCGCCGGCCGGTCGAGCGAGTCGACGATGGCGGCGGCGACGACGAGGCGACGGATCATGGCGGTGAGTCTGCCATCCGGCCCCGAAGAGACGTGTGCCCCGCCACCAACATCCCCCGAGTGGTGGCGGGGCAAGACGTCGTCAACCGGTCAGGTCGTGCGCATGCCCGTGCTGCGGGCCCAGGCGACGGCATCGGCCCGGGTCGAGACCCCGAGCTTGCGGTAGACGCTCCGCACCTGAGACTTCACGGTGTTTCGCGTGACGAAAAGCTTGCTGGCGATCTGCTCGAGCGTGACTTCCTCGGACAGGTTGGACAGCACGACCTGCTCACGAACCGTCAGGCCAGGGTCAAGGGTCAGACGGTCCATCTCGATTGCACTCATCGTTCTTCCTCCATGACGGCCGCCAGTCGCCATGACCGGCTCGGGGATATCCGTCATGAGTGGAGAGAGTGCGGGTGACGGTTCATGACGCAGGCCACACGCGAGCCGGGGATGCAACCGGAGTCGGAGCGCTCCCACGGCCCGCGTCAGGGCGGCCGCGGGGCGGTATCTCCGCAGGCCAGCGCCCTGCCGGGGTGTTGCGTCAAGCAACCGAAACCCGATTATCACGATTGGATCACGGTTGACTCACCCTGCGTGCTGCGCGTACTCCTCCGCGGACAGGAGCTGGCCGGCGCCCGTCACCTCGACCTTGAACAGCCACCCCGACCCGAAGGGCTCCGAGTTCACCACCGCCGGGTCGTCGATCGCGGCCTGGTTGACCTCCACGACCGTGCCGGACACCGGCGAGTAGAGCTCGGACACGGACTTGGTGGACTCGATCTCGCCGATGACCGTGCCGGCCTCGATCGTGGCGCCCACCTCGGGGAGCTCGAGATAGACCACGTCACCGAGCGCGTCGGCGGCGACGGACGTCACGCCCACCGTGGCGGGGGTCGCGTCGTCGACCCACTCGTGCTCGACGGAGTAGCGCAGGTGGGTGGGGAAGTCGGCCATGAGAAGTTCTCCTGTCGTGGGGTAGGGCTGGCTCGATTGTGTCGGACGGCGGCGCGGTGCGCCGGGTCTCAGCCGCGCTCGCGCCGGTAGAACGGCAGCGGGACGACGACGAAGGGTTCCGCCCTCCCCCGCACGTCCACGGCCAGCTCGGTCCCCTCGGCGGAGACCTCCGGGCTCACGTACGCCATCGCCACCGGGTGACCGAGCGTGGGCGACGGCGCACCCGACGTGACGGTGCCGACCCGAGGCCCGAGGGACCCGTCGGGCGACGGCACGGCCTCCGGCTGCACGACGGGGTAGCCCGCGCGGGCGGGCCGCCGTCCCGTCCCGCGCAGTCCCACCAGCACCCGCTCCGGCGCGCGCTCGGCACGGGCGGCCAGCGCGGCGCGGCCCACGAACTCGACCGGGGTGCCGTCGTCGGACACCTTGTCCAGCTTGACGATGCGGCCGACGCCGGCGTCGTACGGCGTGGTCGTCGTGTCGAGCTCGTGGCCGTAGAGGGGCATCCCCGCCTCGAGGCGGAGCGAGTCGCGGGCGGAGAGCCCGGCGGGCACGAGCCCGCGCGGCTCCCCCGCTGCGAGCAGCGCGCGCCACAGTGCCACGGCGTGCGGCGCGGCGACCCAGATCTCGAACCCGTCCTCGCCCGTGTACCCCGTGCGGGCCACGAGCACGGCCTCCTCGCCGAACCGCATGCCGAGGCTGGCGTAGTACCTCAGCTCGTCGAACGCGGTGCCACCGGAGATCTCGGAGTCCTCGGCGAGGACCTCCCGCACGATCTGTGCGGCGCGCGGGCCCTGCACGGCGATCAGCGCGTCGCGCGCGGAGACGTCGCGCACCTGGGCGTCGAACCCGGCCGCCCGCTCCAGGAGCGCGACGAGCACGGTCTCGGAGTTCGCCGCGTTGGCCACGACGAAGTACTCGTCCTCGCCGGTGCGGTAGACGATCAGGTCGTCCAGCACTCCCCCGTCGTCGGCGCAGATCATCGTGTACCGGGCGCCCGCGCGGCGGAGCTTCGACAGGTTGCCGACCAGGGCGTGGTCGAGGGCCGCTCCCGCGTCCGGGCCGGTCACCGCGATGCCGCCCATGTGGGACAGGTCGAACAGGCCGGCGGCCTCCCGCACGGCGCGGTGCTCCGCGAGGTCCGAGGTGTACCGCAACGGCATCATCCAGCCGCCGAAGTCCGTCATCGTCGCGCCGAGCGCCTCGTGCTCGGCGTGCAGCGGCGTCTTCTTCTCCGTCATGGCGTCCTCAGTTCTCGCCGAGGGGCTCGGCGTAGGCGTCGATCGGCGGGCACGAGCACTGCAGGTTGCGGTCGCCGTGGGCCTGGTCGATCCGGCGCACCGGCGGCCAGTACTTGGCGGAGCGCAGCCCGGCGACGGGGAACGCCGCCTCGTCGCGCGTGTACGGGCGGTCCCAGTCGGTGCCCAGGAGGCTGGCCGCGGTGTGCGGCGCGTGGCGCAGCGGGGAGTCCGCCACGGCCCAGCGGCCGGCGGCGACGGCGTCGATCTCGCCGCGGATGGCGATCATCGCCTCCACGAACCGGTCGAGCTCGCCGAGGTCCTCGGACTCCGTCGGCTCCACCATGAGGGTGCCCGGCACGGGGAACGCCATCGTGGGCGCGTGGAAGCCGAAGTCCACGAGCCGCTTGGCGACGTCGTCCACGGTCACGCCGGTCTCCTGGGTGATCTGGCGCAGGTCCAGGATGCACTCGTGCGCCACGAGGCCGTGGGCGCCGGTGTACAGCACCGGGTAGTGGCCCGCGAGGCGCGAGGCGACGTAGTTGGCCGTGAGCACGGCGTTCTGGGTGGCCGCCGTGAGACCGTCCGGGCCCATCAGCGCGAGGTACGCGTAGGAGATCGGCAGGATCCCGGCCGACCCGTGCGGGGCCGCGGAGACGGGCGGCACTCCCCCGTCGTCGTCCGCGTGGGCCGACGGCGTCGGGTCGCCGGGCAGGAACGGCACCAGGTGCTCGGCCACGGCGACCGGGCCGACGCCGGGGCCGCCGCCGCCGTGCGGGATGCAGAACGTCTTGTGCAGGTTCAGGTGCGACACGTCGCCGCCGAACCGGCCCGGGCGCGCGAGCCCGACGAGCGCGTTGAGGTTCGCGCCGTCGATGTACACCTGACCACCAGCATCGTGTACGGCACCGCACACCTCGCGGACGTGCTCCTCGTAGACGCCGTGCGTGGAGGGGTAGGTGATCATGATCCCCGCCACCTGGTCGCCGTGCTGCGCGAGCTTGGCGTGCAGGTCGTCGAGCTGGATCTCGCCGTCGTCCGCCGTGGCCACCACGGCGACCCGCAGGCCCGCCAGCGCCGCCGACGCCGCGTTGGTGCCGTGCGCCGACGCCGGGATCAGCACGATGTCACGGTGCTGCTCGCCGCGGGACTCGTGGTAGGCGCGGATCGCCAGCAGCCCGGCCAGCTCGCCCTGCGAACCGGCGTTGGGCTGCACCGACACCGCGGCGTACCCGGTGATCCGGGCCAGCCACTCCTCGAGGTCGGCGATCAGCTCGGCGTACCCCAGCGCCTGGTCGGCCGGGACGTAGGGGTGCAGGTCCGCGAAGCCCGGCCAGCTGATCGGCTCCATCTCCGCGGTGGCGTTGAGCTTCATCGTGCACGAGCCCAGCGGGATCATCGTGCGGTCCAGCGCGAGGTCCTTGTCGCTCAGGAGGCGCAGGTAGCGCAGCATCGCGGTCTCGGACCGGTGGCGGTGGAAGACGGGGTGCTGGAGGTACCCGCTGCCGCGCAGGAGGGCGTCGTCGAGCCCGAGCCCGTCGGCGGCGTCGGCGGGAGCGGCGCCGAACAACCCGAGCAGCGTCTCGACGTCGGCCTCGGTGGTCGTCTCGTCGCAGGCAATCTGTACATGGTGTGCGTCCGCGACGTACAGGTTGTATCCCGCCTCGGCGGCCGCGGCGCCGATCGCGGCGGCTCGGCCCGGCACCGCCACGCGGACGGTGTCGAAGAACGCGCCGTGCACCACCTCGACGCCGGCGGCACGGAGCCCGCCCGCGAGCGCCACGGCCCGGCCGTGCACCCGCTCGCCGATCGCCCGGAGGCCCTCGGGCCCGTGGTAGACCGCGTACATCGAGGCGACCACGGCGAGCAGCGCCTGCGCGGTGCAGATGTTCGACGTCGCCCGCTCGCGCCGGATGTGCTGCTCCCGCGTGGCGAGCGCCAGGCGGTACCCGATCGCGCCGTCGGCGTCGACGGACACCCCGACGAGGCGGCCGGGAAGCTGGCGCTCCAGACCCTTGCGCACCGACATGTACGCCGCGTGCGGACCGCCGTAGAACAGCGGGACGCCGAACCGCTGCGCCGAGCCGACCGCGACGTCGGCGCCCAGCTCGCCGGGGGAGACCAGCATGGTCAGCGCGAGGAGGTCGGTGGCCATCGTGACCAGGGCGCCGCGATCCTTGGCCTCCAAGACGACCGAACGGACGTCGAGCACGCGTCCGGAGGCACCGGTCTGCTGGACCACCACCCCGACGAGGTTGCCCTCGGGGAGGGTGCCGCCGTCCGCCTCGAAGGCGGCGAGCCCGGCGTCGAGGCCCTCCTCGAGCGACACGACGACGACGGGCAGGCCGACCGCCTCGGCGCGGCCCCGCGTCACGGCGATCGACTGGCCGAACAGCTCGGCGTCGAGCACCACGTAGCCCTGCTTGGCCCGGGACGCCCGCCACATCAGCGCGACGGCCTCCGCGACGGCGGTGGCCTCGTCGAGCAGCGACGCCCCGGCGATCGCCAGACCGGTGAGGTCCTCGACGACCTGCTGGAAGTTGAGGAGCGCCTCGAGCCGGCCCTGCGAGATCTCGGGCTGGTACGGCGTGTACGCGGTGTACCAGGCCGGCGACTCGAGCACGTTGCGCCGGATGACCGGGGGAGTGACGGTCGGGTAGTACCCCAGGCCGATCATCTGGCGCTTGACCTGGTTCTTCGCGGCGATCGCCCGCAGGTCGTCGAGGACCTCCGCCTCGCTGCGCGCCGCCGGCAGGTCGAGCGGCTCGCGCTCACGGATCGTCGCCGGCACGGCCGCGTCGACGAGCGCGTCGAGGTCGGCGTACCCGAGCTGGTCCAGCATCGCCGCCGTCTCGTGCCCGCGCGGGCCGATGTGCCGGTCGGCGAAGACGTCCGGGTCGAAGGGGGAGTGGGTCACGAGGAGCGCTCCGAGGGTCGGTGGACTGGGACCCTCCCCGCTCTGTCATGGGACCTGAGAGTTTTGCCGGTCCGCCTGTACGGGGCGCGCCGGCTTGCACCGTCGGTGGGCCTCCGCCGAGGCGGGGGCCACTTTTCAGAGTTGCCTCGCCGTGACGGTACAGGGGCCTGAGAGATTCCCGGGGAGGGTTTGCTCCTTCGGCGCCGGCCCCGGGGGGCCGGGCTCTCCCGTCACGGTTCGAGCGGCTGTGCGGTTGTCCGCGCAGTCTACCGCCGAGGCAGTGCCCCGTTCGCCGAGGTAGTGCCCGGTGGGCCGAGGTAGTGGCCGGCGGGCCGAGGTAGTGGCCGGTGGGCCGAGGTAGTGGCCGGTGGGCCGAGGTAGTGCCCTCAGCGCGACGAGGCGTCGTCGTCGGCCCACCGTCGATCGGTGTCCATGGCGAGGTACAGCGCCGGCCCGACCACCGGGAGCGCAAGGATCACGATCGCCCACCCGACGGCGGTGCCGCCGACCATCCGGGGCGAGCGCCACCAGGCGTGGAGGGCGACCAGCGTCATCGCGAGCACGCCGAGCGCTATCACCGTCCACGCGACGTCGTACCAGGCTGGCATGAACGGCACCGTCGGGTTCATCCCGGCATGCTAACCGCCACGCCCGCACTCCAGGCCAGCGAGCACTACCTCGGCGGGAACCGCACTACCTCGACGAACGGGCCACTACCTCGGCGGGAACCCCACTACCTCGGCGAACGGGGCACTACCTCGGCCGGAACCGCACCACCTCGGCGGGCGGGGTGCTACGTCAGGTGAGCTCGAGGCCGCGGGCGACGTCGACCATCGCGTCCACGACCGCCCGCACCGCCGGGCCCGGCTCGTGCCGGGTGGCCCGGTGCCGCATGATGACCCGGCGCGAACCGAGACCGGGCATCGCCACCACGTCGACGCCGTCGGGCACCTCGCCGCTCTCGACGGCGAGCGCCGGGAGCATGGCGATGCCCTGACCGGCGGCGACGAGCGCGAGCGCGGTGTCGAAGTCGAAGTAGGCGTGCCGTGCCTCGATGGTGGTCCCCAGGGTGCGGCCGAGGCGCCGCAGCGCACGGTCGGCCGCGGTCCCGCCGAGGGCGCCGACCCAGGGCAGGTCGCGCAGGTCGTCGAGGCGTTCCGGCGTGGGCAGGGAGACCGGCACCACGAGCCGCCAGGGTTCGTCGAGCAGCGGGACGTCGTGGGCGCCGCGGGGGGCCGGGGCGTCGACGTCGCCGTCGTGCTCGAGGAGGACGACGTCGAGGTCGCCGGCGCGCAGCATCCGCACGGAGTCGGCGGGCTCGTGCTCGCGGACGTCGATGGTGACGCCGGGGTGCTCCTCGGCGAGCGGCGCGAGCAGGGGAGCGACGACCGCGCGGATCGCCGACTGGAACGCGCCGACCTTGACCGTCCCGGTGACGCCCTCGCCGAGGTTCGCGATCTCCTGGCGCGCCTCGAGGAGCTCGGCCTCGATGCGTTCGGCGACGTCGGCGAGCACCCGGCCCGCGGGTGTCAGCGTGACGCCGCGCGGCCCTCTGTCCAGCACCGGGAAGCCTTCCTCGGCCTCCAGACGAGCGATTTGCTGGGACACGGCAGAGGGGGTCACATGCAAAAGATCTGCCGCGGCGAGGACGCCGCCGGCGCGGTGCACGGCAAGGAGGAAGGCAAGCCTTCGTGGGTCGGTGGCCATGTAGCGATGCTAAGCGGCATCTGCAGAAACATTCAATTGTGCTGAACGTGTTTCGTGCCGCAACATTGCTCTCGGCGCCCGCCGGAGTCAGTGGTCCGAGGCCGGCGTCATCCCACCTGAAACCCCCGTGAGGAGGCTCGTATGTTGCCGTACCTGTTGTCCGTGGTCACCGCTCTCGGTTGGGTCGGCGCCATCGTCGGCCTCGTCGCCTACTTCCAGGTGTCCCGAGGTCGTTGGGCACCCAACTCGATCCAGTTCCAGGCCGCCAACCTCTGCGCGACCTCGATGCTGTTCCTCGTCGCCGCTGTCCACGGCGTGTGGCCGTCGGTCGCCGCGAACGTCGCCTGGATGGTCATCGGGGCGCAGGCCGTCCTCATGATCGTCCGCGCCCGCCGCGACGCCCGCCGCGGGGCGAAGTACGCCGAGCAGGCCTACGCCGAGCCGGCGTACGCCGAGAGCAGCACCTTCACGGAGACCGGCTTCAGCGAGACGACCAGCACCACCGTCACGCCGGAGCTCGTCGTCGACCACCTCGAGGTCCGGACGCCGCTGGCCGTGCGCTGAGGCGTCCGCCTCAGAGCGTGGCCTGCCAGGCCACGATCCGGTCGACGGCGCGCGCGACGACGTCGGGGGCCGCGGCGAAGGACAACCGCACCCAGTCGCGGCCCCGCTCGCCGTCGAAGTCCGTCCCCGGCGTGATCGCGACGTCGGCCTCCGCCAGCAGGCGTGAGCAGTACGTCACGGCGTCCAGACCGAAGCGGGAGACGTTCCCGTACAGGTAGAAGGCGCCGTCGGCCGGAGCCACCGGTCGCCACCCGAGCTCGTCCACCCGGTCGAGCAGCGCGGTGCGCGACGCCGCGTAGCGCGCCACGTTCTCCGCCGCGGCCGCGTAGCCCTCGGCGGAGAACGCCGCGATCCCGGCGTGCTGGGCGAGCGCCGGGGGAGACAGGGCGACGTTGCCGGCCAGCGCGTCGACCGGACCGACGAGCTCCTCGGGCAGCACCAGCCACCCGAGGCGCCAGCCGGTCATCGCCCAGTACTTCGAGAACGAGTTCACGACGACGGCGCCCCGGTCCGTGTGGGTGGCCGCGGTCGCCTGCTGCACGTCCTGGCTGTAGGCGATGCCGTGATAGATCTCGTCGCTGATCAGCCGTACCTCGTGCTCGGCGCACCAGCGCGCGACGGCGTCGAGCTCGGCCGGGGCGATCATCGTCCCGGTCGGGTTGGCGGGGGAGGCGACGACCACCCCGTCGAGGCCGCCGCCGTAGTACGCCTCCATGAGCTGCGACACGGTGGGCTGGTAGCGGGTCTCGGGGCCGCAGTCCAGCTCGACGACCTCGCAGCCCAGCGCGGCCAGGATGTTCTTGTACGCCGGGTAGCCGGGACGGGCGAGCGCGACGCGGTCGCCGACGTCGAACGCCGCGAGGAACGCGAGCACGAACCCGCCGCTGGAGCCGGTGGTCACGGCGATGCGGGCCGGGTCCACCTCCAC
Organism: Isoptericola halotolerans; assembly: GCF_003003075.1. GTDB lineage: Bacteria > Actinomycetota > Actinomycetes > Actinomycetales > Cellulomonadaceae > Isoptericola > Isoptericola halotolerans_A. Next base: position 328,888 of record NZ_PVTX01000002.1, read on the forward strand.
GTCGTACCAGCGCCGGTAGTGCGCGGCGATCTCCGCGCGCAGGGCGGGCACGCCCAGCGCCTCGGTGTAGCCGAGGTCGGCGCGGCGCAGCAGGTCCGCCGCACGCTCGCGCACGACGTCGGCGGCGCCCGTGGAGGGCTCGCCGGCGCAGAGGTTGAGGACGTCGTGGCCCGCGGCCCGGCGTGCGTTGGCGGCGGCGAGCACCTCCATGACGGCGAACGGCGGGACCTGGCTGCGGCGCGAGACCTTCATGGCGCCCATCATGCCCGGCGTCGGCGTCGGCGGCCGCCGTCCCGGGATGTCCGTCGTCCCCCGGCTGGGTAACGTGACCGCATGGTCGCCCACCGCCGAGAGCCTGACGATGCTCCCCGCGAGCGCCCCGCCGTGGCGCAGGACCCCGCGCGCCGGGCCGCGCAGTACCGCGTGGACCGCGAGATCGACCGCGAGCGGGCCCAGCGGTCGGCCGGCGGGCGGCACCGCGCCGACCGCGCCGAGCACGCCGACCAGCGGGCCGGCCGTGCCGACCCGCCTGCCGACGAGGCCCCGCCCCGCCCCCGGATGGACGACCGCGCCCGGTGGGTGGACACCGTCGTGGACCAGGCGATCCGCCGAGGCGAGTTCGACGACCTGCCGCTGCAGGGCAAGCCGCTGCCCGGCATCGGCGGGACCCACGACCCGGACTGGTGGCTGCGGAACCTCGTCGAGCGCGAGCAGATCAGCGGCGTCCTGCCCGCCGCGCAGCTCCGCGCCGAGCACTCCGCCATGGACGAGACGCTGGACCGCGAGCACGACGAGCACCGGGTGCGCGAGATCGTCGCCGACTTCAACGCCCGCGTGATCGACGCCCGCCGGCAGCTCACGGGCGGCCCGCCCGTCGTGACCCCGACCCGCGACGTCGAGCGCGAGGTCTCCCGCTGGCGTCAGCGGCGCCGGTAGTGTCGCGCTCATGACCTGGACCGTCGCCGAGCTCGTGGCGCGCACGGCGACGGCGCTCGACGTGCCGGCGCGGCCCACCACCGTGGACGGCCTCGACGCGGGCGACCCGGAAGCCGTCGTGCGGGGCGTCGCGGTGACGACGCTCGCCACGCTGGGGGTCCTCGAGCGAGCGGTGGCGGTGGGCGCCAACGTCGTCGTGACGCACGAACCGCTCTTCTACGACCACCTGGGCGCCGCGACGGCGCAGCTCGCCCACGAGGGGGACCCGGTGCACGCCGCCAAGGCCGCGTTCGTCCGCGAGCACGGCCTCGCGGTCTGGCGGATGCACGACGCGTGGCACGACCGGCGCCCGGACGGCATCGACGCCGGCACCGCCCGCGCGCTCGGCTGGACGCTGGACCCGGAGGCGGCCGCGCGCGGGGTCGCGTGGTGCGACGTGCGCCCGACGACGGTCCGCGAGCTGGCCCGCCACGTCGCCGCCGCGCTCGGCTCGACCCAGACGCGGTTCGCGGGCGACCCGCACCGGACGGTGCGCCGGGTGGGTCTCGACCTGGGCTTCCGCGGGTTCGCCCGCCACCGCTCCCTGCTGCGCACGGCCGGCGTGGACGCCGTCGTGGTGGGGGAGGCGCACGAGTGGGAGACGGCGTCGTACGCGGCGGACCTCGCCCACCTGGACGGCACGGGGCTGGTCGTCGCCGGCCACGTGCCGAGCGAGCAGGCGGGCATGAGTCTCTTCGCCGACTGGCTGCACGCCACGGTCCCGGAGGTGCCGGTGACGTTCCTGTCGACCCCTGACCTGTTGGTCGCGGCATGAGCACGCCGCTCCCGGCGCCCGCTCCGGGCCCCGGGCCGGCGCCGGAGGCGGGCTGGGTGCCCGACGTGCTGGACGGGTTCGAGCAGCGCACGCTCGCGCTCGCCCCCGACTTCGAGGGCGAGGTCGTCGCGACGCTGGTCCGGCGGCGGCGTGACGCTCCGCCGTCGGCCGACGCGGGCGTCGACGTGCTGTACGTGCACGGCTGGACGGACTACTTCTTCCAGACGCACCTCGCGGACTTCTGGGAAGGGCTCGGCGTGCGCTTCCACGCGCTGGACCTGCGCAAGTACGGCCGGAGCCTGCGCCCGCACCACACGCCGGGGTTCATCACGCGGCTGCGCACCTACGACGAGGACATCGAGGCGGCGCTCGCCGAGATCGGTCACGGCCCGGGCGCCGGCAGCGACCGGCGGCTGGTCCTCATGGGTCACTCCACCGGCGGGCTCGTCCTCAGCCTGTGGGCGCACCACCGCCCCGGCCGCGCCGACGCACTGGTGCTGAACAGCCCCTGGCTGGAGTTCCAGACCCGCAAGGTGGGCCGGCTGGTCCTCGAGCCCAGCATCCGGGCGCAGGCGGCGATCGCACCCCGCAGCCACCTGGTGAACGTCGACCTGGGGTTCTACGCACGGTCCATCTCGGCCCGGCACGACGGCGCGTGGGAGCTGGACGCGGCGTGGCGGCCCGACGCGGGGTGGCGGGTGACGCCGGCCTGGCTGGCCGCGATCTTCTCGGGCCACGACCGGGTCGCCCGCGGCCTGACCATCGACATCCCGATCCTGGTGCTGCTCTCGGCCCGCTCGACGCCGCCGGTGCGCTGGAGCGAGGACATGATGCGCACGGACACAGTGCTCGACGTCGTCGGCATCGCGGCCCGGGTCCCCCAGCTGGGGCGGCTCACGACGCTGGCCCGGATCGAGGGAGCCCTGCACGACGTCACGCTGTCGGCACCCGCGGTGCGCGACGTCGTCTGGTTCGAGGTGGCGCGTTGGTTCCGCGCCTACGTCCCGCCGGCGGCGGGCCCGGCGCCGGAGCCGGAGCCGCGGGGCTGGCGTCGCTGGTTCTCCGGGCGACGGCAGGCCGGCCGTCGGCCGGCCTGAGCCGGGGGAGCCGCCTGCTCGACGCGGCGGTCCGCTAGCTCTCGCGGAGCGCGGCGCGGACGTGGTCGACGATGCCGTCGGCGGCCGCCTCGATCTCGGTGAGGCAGGTCTCGAAGCCGTCCTGGTCGCCGTACCAGGGGTCGTCGACGTCGAGCACGGACTCGCTCCCGCCCGCGGGGACCGCCGGGGCGCTCGGGTCGAACGATCTGTACATCCGGATGTCTGCGTCTGTACCGTCGGCGAGGGCCCGCAGCGCCCGGGCGTGCCGAGCGGTCATGGCCAGCACCAGGTCCCGGTCGCCGAGCTGGTCCGCCCGGACCTGACGGGCGCGGTGGCCGTCGCCCGTCGGGTAGCCGCGCGACGCCAGCACGCGGCGCGCCCGGGGGTCGACGGGGTTGCCGTGCTCCTCGTCGCTGACACCGGTCGAGTCGACCACGACCCGGTCCTCCAGACCTGCCGCCGCGAGCCGGTCACGCAGCACGATCTGCGCCATCGGGGACCGGCAGATGTTGCCGGTGCAGACGGTCATCACACGAAAGGTCTCTGAGCTCACGGGCACATGGTCGCAGACCGGGCGCGACCGGGCGGGTCGCGGCTCGTCCGCGTAGCGTTGCCGCATGAGGTGGTCCGCAGACGGCTTGATCGCGGTGACCGGCGCCTCCGGACGGCTGGGTTCGCGCCTCGCGTTCCGGCTCGCCGCGGAGGGCGCGCACCAGCGACTGGTGCTCCGCGAACGCTCCCGGGCGCCCCGGCTCGGCGACGGCCGCCCGCTGCCGGAGTGCGAGGTGGCGGTCGCCGACGGCTACGAGGACGCCGCCGGGATGCGCGCGGCGTTCGAGGGCGCACGGACCGTCTTCCTCGTGAGCGCCCGGGAGTCGGCCGACCGGGTGGCCCTGCACACCGCGACGATCGACGCCGCCGTCGCCGCCGGGGTCGAACGGCTGGTGTACATCTCGTTCGTCGGCGCTGCACCGGACGCCACGTTCACGTTCGCCCGCGACCACTGGGCGACGGAGCAGCACCTGCGCCGCAGCGGCCTGCGGTGGACGGTGCTGCGCGACAACCTGTACCACCAGTCGCTGGCGAGCTTCGTCGGTGCGGACGACGTCATCCGCGGCCCGGCGGGTGACGGTCGCGTGGCCTCGGTGGCGCACGACGACGTCGCGGACGTCGCGACCGCCGTCCTGCTCGACGAGGACCCGCGACGGCACGACGGCGTCACGTACGACGTGACGGGACCGATCGCCCTGAGCCTCACGCAGGTGGCGGCGCTGCTGACGCTCGCGACCGGCCGCCAGATCACCTACCACGACGAGACGCTGGACGAGGCGTACGCGTCCCGGGCCGGCCTGGGGGCCTCGGACGTCGAGCTGGCGGGCTGGGTGTCGTCGTACACGGCGATCGCGGCCGGCGAGCTGGCGCACGTCTCGCCGGACGTCTCCCGCCTGGTCGGGCGCCCTGCACGCTCCTTCGAGCAGTGGTTGGACGACTACCCGTTCGAGTGGGAGCACCTGCTGCGCGGTCCGGGCGGCGGCCCGAGCGGATCTGCACGCTGAAAAACCCTTGGCGTGCCGCGCCGTCGGGCATAGCGTCGTGCCTACGAACTGAAAGGAGGTGATCCGAGCAGTGAAGACTCTTCGGACCAGCGAGGTGGTCACGGGCTGAGTCCCGTGACCACCGGGACCCGCGGGGGCCGTGCCATCGTCCAGCACGGCAGGAGACCACTCCACCCCGCGGGTTCTTCCGTGCCTGCGGACGCTACGCCCGCCCGCAGTAGTCGGTGATGGCGTCGGCGGCGACGTACTCCGTCACCGGGTCGGGCGAGGTGCTGCAGTCGGCGACGCCGGTCTCGACCTCCTCGAACGACGTCACGTCCGCGTCCACCGCGTTGCTGCCGTCGCCGCAGCTGACGGTCGCGCTGCCGGTCGTGCGCTCGGCGTACGCGTAGAGCACGTAGGTGCCCTTGTCGACGTCCACCAGCAGGGAGTCGGTCTCCACGATCGCGGGGGCCCCGGTGGCCTCGAGGAGCCCGCCCGCGACGGCGTCCCGCACCATCGCCTCCTGGTCCTCGGTCGCGCCGCCCTCGGCGCGTGCACCGGCGTCCTCGCCCCGGCTCCACTCGCTCTGCACCGCGGTGCCGCCGTCGCCCGACACGCGCACCACGGTGACGGCCGTGTAGATGTCCTCGGACTCCGGCGTGCCGAGCCACTCGACCGACACCCCGCCGCCGCAGCTGCTCTCGACCGCCGGCGCCGTGTCGGCGGAGGCGCTCGCGGACGCCTCACCCGCTCCGGGGTCGTCCGCGCCCGCACAGCCCGTCAGCAGCAGTGCCGTGCAGCCGGCGGTGACGGCCGCCAGCCGTCGCCCGTTCGTCCTGGTTCTCGCTCCGTTGCGCCTCACGAGCCGCAACGTACCGGACGGAAAGCGCTTCACGACAGGATGAAACCGTCGCAGAACGGCAACGATTCCGCATCATTGGCACGTGTCACCCGCTCAGCCCTTCAGACCGGAGTGCGCGAGGCCCTGGACGAACTGCCGCTGCGCCACGAGGAACACGGCGAGCACGGGGATCACCGTCAGGGTGGTCGCCGCGAGCTGCACGTTCCACATCGGCCCGCCGTAGGCGTCCACGTACTGGGTGAGGGCCTGCGGCAGCGTGAAGTTCTCCCGGCTCGACAGGTACACGATCGGCTCCAGGTAGAGGTTCCAGGACTTGAGGAACGTGAAGATCGCGACGGCGGCGACCGCCGGCCGGGCGAGGGGGAACGCGATGCGCCAGAAGATCCCCCAGCGGCCCAGCCCGTCCATGCGCCCGGCCTCCTCCAGCTCCCGCGGCAGCCCGAGGAAGAACTGCCGCATGATGAACGTCGCCAGCACGCTCGGTGCGCCGAAGATCGGGACCACGATCAACGGCCAGTGCGTGTCGACGAGGCCCAGGGCGTTGACCATGCGGAACAGCGGCACGATCGTCACCTCGGCCGGGACCAGCATCCCGACGAGCACCAGCACGAACAGCGCGTTCGCCCCGGGGAACGAGATCCGCGCGAACGCGTACCCGGCCAGCGAGGCCACGAGGATCGTCCCGGCCGTCACCAGCGCCGCGATGTACAGGCTGTTCCAGTACTGCTGCGCGAACGGCTGCAGCGCGAACACGTCGGCGTAGGCGTCCCAGGAGACCTCGTGCGGCCACAGCGTGGGCGGGATCCGCAGGATCTCGCTCATCGGCTTGAGGCTCGACGTCGCCATCCACCACGTCGGGAACACGAACGGGACGCTCAGCACCACCAGCAGGGCGACCAGCAGCCCACGGACGGCGCGCGGCCGACGACGGCGGCGCGCGGCCGGCACGTCACCGACGGCGGGCGGCGGCCCGGCGAGCGCCGGCGGGTCGGTCGCCGGACCGGCCACCGGTGCGGACGTGACGTCAGACCTCATCGTGGACCCACCTCTTTCGCGTCCGCCACTGGATCAGGGTCAGGGCCAGGACGATGACGAACAGGAGCACGGAGATCGCGCTCGCGTAGCCGAACTCGTTGAACCGGAAGGCCTGCTGGTACAGGTAGTAGACGAGCACCGTCGTGGAGTTCCCGGGCCCGCCGCCCGTCAGCACGTCGATCTGCGCGAACACCTCGAGCGAACCCACCACGGTGAGGATCGACACGAGCAGCACGGTCGGGCTGATGAGGGGCAGGGTGATCGAGCGGAACCGGCGCCACGCACCCGCGCCGTCGATCCGGGCCGCCTCCTGGACCTCCTCGGGGACGCTCTGCAGCGCGGCCAGGAACAGGATCATGTTGAGGCCGACGTTCTTGAAGACCTGGACCACGATGACGGCGAGCATCGCCGTCGGTCCGCTGCGCAACCAGTTGGGTCCCTCGACGCCGACCGACGCGAGGAACCCGTTGATCCCGCCGTCGTCCTGGAGCAGGAAGCCCCACACGATCGTCCAGGCGACGAGGGACACGACGACGGGCGAGAAGAAGAACGTGCGGAACGTCGTCGTGCCCGGCAGCTTCTGGTCGAGCAGCACGGCCAGGAGCAGTGCCAGCGTGACGTTGAGGACCACCAGGCCCACGGAGAACCACAGGCTCGCGACGAGCGAGTCCCGCAGCCCGGGGTCGGCGAGCATCCGCTCGTAGTTGTCCGCGCCACTGAAGACGAACGTGCCCGCGAGCACGTTCCACTCGTGCAGGGAGTACCAGGCGACGGTGACCAGCGGCACGATGACGAACGCGACGGTGCCGAGCACCTGCGGCGCCACCATCAGGTAGCCGACGGCGCGGTCGCGCTGCGCCGCGGAGCCGCGGGTGCGCGCGGTGCGCACCCGCGGCCGCGCGGCCACCGGTGTCGAGGTCATGAGCCGGCCAGGACGGGGTCGATCGACGTGCACACGTCCGCGAGCACCGCCTCGACGTCCGCGTCCGCCGTCCACAGCGGGTCGAGACCGGCGCGCACCGTGTCCTGCAGCTTGGCGAAGCTGGGGTGGGCGGGCTTGGTGACGGCGTCGGTGATCCCGTCCACGACGACCGCCTGGAGCTGGTCCTCGCTGAGCAGCGGGTTGGCCGCGCCGAGGACCTCGGCGGTGAGCAGCGACTCCCGCGGCGGCGGGAAGTAGGCGGCCAGCTGCTCGGCGTTCTCCGGGTTGGTGAACCACGCCAGGAAGTCGGCGGCCACGTCGGGGTGCTCCCCCTGGGCGAAGACGCCGATGCCCGCCTGACCGATGACGTTCTGCCGGCCCTCGGGCCCGGCCGGCAGCGGCACGACGTCCCAGGCGAAGCTGTCGTCGAGCGAGGAGGCGCGCGAGATCTGGGTGATGGTCAGGGCGGCGTCGCCCGCGAAGAAGTCGGCGGTCGTGCCCGGGCCGGGCATCGCGCCGTCGTCGAACGTCGCGTCGTGGATCCACGTCATGGCGTCGACCATGGCGGGGTCGGTGAAGGTGCAGGTGGCGCCGTCGGCGCTCCAGGGTGCGGCGTCCCAGCCGTCCCAGATCGTCGAGAGGTTCTCCCACACCTTGTAGTCGAAGTCCCGGACCACCAGGCCCTGCTTGCCGGACTCCTCGGCCGCCGCCGCAGCGATGTCCCGGGCGGCGTCGTAGGTCCACTCCCCGGACCCGACGAGCTCCGCGGGGGACGGCTGGCCGGCGGCCTCGACCTGGTCGGTGTTGACGAACAGGGCGAACGGGCTGTTGGAGAACGGGTAGGCGAAGAGGCCGCCGTCCTGCTGCCAGAGCGCCAGCGAGCTCTCGAGGAGGTCGTCGTAGGCGTAGCCGTCGGTCCCCTCGAGCACCGGGCCGACGTCGACGAGGGCGCCGCTCTGCACGAACTCGGGTGCGTAGCTCTCGAGGATCCACGCCAGGTCGGGGGCGTTGCCGCCGGCGAGGCGGGTGGTGAGCGACGTCGTGTAGTCGTCGAACGGGATGGCCTCGAACGTGACCTCCGAGACGAGCTCGGGGTGCTCGGCGACGTACGCGTCGGCGATGGACTGGAACAGGGCGAGCTGCGCCTCGTCGGCGGTCCAGACGGTCATCGTCAGCGGGACGGGCTCGCCCGGTGCCTCGGGCTCGCCCGCCGCCTGCGGGTCGGACGACCCGCAGGCAGCCAGGCCGAGGACCGCCGCGGTGGCGATGCCCGCGGCGAGGCCGCGGTGTCGGATGGTGTGCATCAGTGCTCCTTCGAACTGGATGGGCGGTGGGTGCTGCACGGGTGCGCCGTCGGGGGGACGGGGTCAGTACGGGTGTGCGCCGTCGGCCCAGCGGATCTCGACGCCGGCGGCCGTGAGCTCCTCCTGCAGCTCGGCGAGCAGGTCGGACTTGGCGTGCACGTCGTGGGGCCGCACGCCGCGCTCGGTGCAGAAGGCCGCGAGGTGGCCGGCGACCTCGCCGACGTTCCACTCCACGGGGTGCAGGCGGTAGCAGCCGTTGGTGATGTGCGTGGTGCCGATGTTCTTCGCGGCGGCCAGCAGGTTGGTCGTGCGCTCGGGCAGCAGCGCGCCGAGCGGGATCTCGAACGGGGTGGAGGGGACGTCGATGTAGGTGTCCCCGCCGGTGGAGGGGTGCAGGTCGATGCGGTACATACCCACGCCCACGCTGTCCTCGTAGCGGGTGGCGCCCCGGTCGCCCCGCACCGCGTACGACACGTCGTTCTCCGTCACGGTGGTGACGGCGCGGATCCGGCGACCCTCGCGGTGGTAGGCGGCCTGGGCGAGCCCGTCGGACGTACCCATGACGTCGGGCCGCAGGCGCAGTCCCGGGAACCCGGTGCCGCCGTCGGGCCGCGGGGCCTCGGTCTGCATCCAGTAGAGCATCGAGAGGCTGAGCTGCCTTGCGTCCTCGATCCGGGCGAGCTCCACCTCGCGCGGGACGTCGAGCACCGGCTCGAGGAAGTAGTCGATGGCGGGCCAGTTGACCAGGCAGACGTCGCTGGCGAGGAAGCCCGGCTCGAACAGGTCGCGCGCGAGGATCCGGCGGAACGTCCACAGGTTGCCGTCGCCCGGGTTGCGCGACTGGTCCGCGACGACCGCACCGGCGTCGTCGCCGGGGTTGGGCGTGAAGCTGCGCACGTCCATCTCGAGCGTGCGGGGGTTCGGTGCGTGCCAGGAGAGCATCCGCTCGCCGTTCCACGGCCCGGGCCGGTAGCTGCGCCAGAACTCGTAGCGCTCCGGCCTGTCGATGGTGTGGTCACCGTCGGTGTGCTCGACGGCGAAGCACACGCTCAGGGCCTGGACGTTGCCGGGCTGCGCCTCGGCCGGGGCGCTGGGCTCGCCGGTCGTCTCCCGGGACTCGAACCCGGTGACGTACGCGGTACCCGTCAGGGGCAGGAGCTCGCCCGTCTCCGTGGCGTCGAGCACGTAGCCCGCGGTCACCGTGGTCCGCGTGCCGTCCAGCACCGACTCCAGCGTCACCGAGCGCACCGTGTCGTCCGCCGTCTCGGCGGCGACCGGCCGGACGCGCTCCAGCAGCGTGAGGCGGCCCGCGGCCCGGGCGGGCAGCAACATCTCCTCCAGGACGCCGACGGCGACCCGCGGCTCGTGGCACAGCTTCGACACCCAGCCGGCGCCCGGGTTCAGGGCCGCCCGGGTCCGCGCCGCCGCGGTCAGGGGGTAGCGGCGGCGGTACGCGTCACGGATCCCGTCGCGCACGGCCCGGTAGCGCCGGGTCACGCCGAAGTCCTCGACCCAGGGGTGCTCGTCGGGCGGGACGCCCTGGGAGGTGAGCTGGCCGCCGATCCACGGGTGCTCCTCGGTCAGGACGACGCGGGCGCCGCGGTCGGCGGCGGCGAGCGCCGCGGCGACGCCGCCGAGGCCGCCGCCGACGACGAGGACGTCCGTGGTGACGTCGGTGGTGACGTCCGGGGTGGTGGGCACAGGTGCTTCCGTTCTGTCGTGGTGCGGTGGTTCAGGGGACGAGCGAGCCGTCGGTGCCGGTGGGCGCGCGCTGCGACGCGGGTGGGCCGACCGTGCCACCGGTGACCTCGGTGCACTCCAGGAGCCGGTGCAGCTCCTCGTCGCCGACGTCGTCGCCCGCGACCAGCCGGGAGAGCAGCAGGAGCGCGCGGGCTCCCATCTCCTCGCGCGGGATCGCGTAGCCCGACCACTCCTGCGGCCGGCGCAGCCGGTGGTGCGGCTGGCCGAGCAGCAGGACCGAGACGTCGCGGGGGACGTCGAGCCCATGCCGGCCGAGCGCGTCGTGCAGCTCCTCGGGGTCGCGCTCGGGCGAGAGGACGACGGCGGTGAGGCCCTGCTCGACGACGGCCGTGACGATCTCGTCCGGCTCCTCCTCGGGGACGAGGCGGGCGCCGAGCCCGGCGTCGCGCAGCGCGTCGCGGTAACCCTCCCAGCGGTCGGTGGTGGGCTGGTCGGTGCCCAGCGCCCCGACGTAGCCGATCCGGCGGTGCCCGAGGCCGACGAGCCGCTCGACCACCCGGCGGGTCGCCCCGGTGTAGTCGGCGCCGACGTAGGGCAGCCGCCCGCCCTCGCTGGACCGCTTGCCGATGAACGCGAACGGGTAGTTGGTGTCGAGCAGGTGCTGCAGCTCGCTGCGGTCCTCGTGCTGGCCGAGCAGCAGGCAGCCGTCGGCGATGCCGAGCCGCTGCCAGCCGTCCCGGGTCAGCCGACGCCGACCCTCGACCACGCGAGCGCTCGTGAACAGCAGGATGTCGATGCCGAGCTGCTCGGCCGCGTGCTCGATCCCGACGAGGAACGGGCCGTAGAAGTCCCGCCCGCCGCCGGGGAAGGTGGCCTCGTAGGTGAAGACACCGATGATCTGGTTGCGGCCACCGGCCAGGCGCTGCGCCACCGGGTTGGCGGAGTAGCCGGTGATGCGGATCGCGTCGAGCACCCGCTGGCGGGTCTCGGCGCTCAGGCGGACGCCGGCAGGGAGCCGGTCGTTCAGCACGAACGACACGGTGGCCTGGCTGACGCCGGCCATGGCGGCGACGTCGGCCTGGGTGATGCGACGCTTCGGCATCCGATCCTCCTCGATCCGCCGGCGATGACGTGGTCGAGAGTCTGCCCGGGCCGAGGAGTCGGCAACAAGACGATTATGCGCATTATTATCGCGCCGACGAAAGGGCCCCCAGCCGCGTCCTGCTGCGGCTGAGGGCCCCTCCCTGCGCATTATCCGAGCGCCCGGCTCACCCTCGGGTCAGGCGCACTCTCCCTCGTCCTGCCACGGACCCCACGGCGACGCCCCCGGCTCCTGGCCACGCGTCCACCACGCGGCGGACCACTCGTGCCCGGCGTGCACGACGACGTCACCGGAGTGGTGCACGGCGCTCGCCGTCCACGCCGTGCCGCAGCCCGATGCGGCCCCCTGCTCGGCCCAGGGCCCGTGCACGCTCGCCCCGGGCACGTCGCCGCTGCTCCACCAGAGCGCCTCCCAGGTGGCGCCGTCGTACGCGACCGTCGCGCCGTCGTCGTACACCGCGGTGGCGTCCCAGGTGTCGTCCGGGGCGTCGCACGCGGCCGACTCCTGCGCCGTCGGCGTCCAGCGGAACCAGTCGAACGTCGCCTCGATCTCGGGCGCCGCGGTGGCCCCGCGCAGGGCCGAGACCCCGACGCCCGTCGGGGCGAGCTCGGCCAGCGGGACCGGACGGCCGATGGTCGCGAACTCCCGCCCGTCCGTCGAGGCCGCGGCGAGGACGTTCGTCCCGTCGCTCGTCAGGCGCAGCCACACCGTCGTCCCCGTCCCGGCCGGGACGGGTGGGGTGTCGATCGACGCGTTCCGCTCCGCGCCGTCCTGGCGCCAGATGTACGAGAACCGTAGGCCGTTCGACCCGAACCCGTAGTCGAGCTTCGCGTACGTGTCGCCCGCGGTGTGCAGGATCAGGCCCGCCTGCTGGTAGCGCTCGCGCGGGTCGACGTCCACCTCCGTGGTGACCTCCCAGGGCCCGTCGGGGACGGCCTGCACCGGGAACGGCGCCCCCGCCACGCCCGTGCCGTACGTGGGGACGGTCAGCGCGCCGTCGGCCACCTCGTGCCGGGCACCGCCCGGGTTCACGACGTCCCACAGCGCGCCGTCGAGCACCGCGCCGTCGAACTCGTCGGACGCCGCGCCGCTGCACTGCTCCCGCAGCGGGTCGGGGTCGGGCGGCGTCGGCTCCACCCTGGTCGCGTACGCGATCGTGGCGCCGAGCCGGTCGCCCGACTCGTAGAACAGGTAGGTGTCCTCACCCTCGGTGACCACCTCCGGGGCGGCGACGCGTCCGACGTCGTCCCCGACCCCCGACGAGCGGTGCAGCACCCGCTGGGGGCCGATCTCGGTCACCGTCGGGTCGATCGCACGGGCATAGGTGACGCCCGACGAGCCGTGGTAGGCGAGGTAGTGCTGCCCCTCCCAGGTCAGCAGGTTGCCGCCCGACACGTTCTGCCCCGTCGCGGCGTCGGGGACGACGACCGGCTCCGCCCGCACGTCCCAGCTCTTGCCGTCCACCGACTCCGCCATCTTGATGCGGCGGATGTTGTCGGTGCGGTTCTGCATGTAGAACATCCCCCAGCGGTACGCCGAGTCCGGGTCCGGGTGGGGGAACACCCGGGCGTACGACGTCTCGGTGGTGCCGGGGCCGCCGTCGGCGTTCGTCACGGCGACGCCGGAGTCGTCGAACGTGACGCCGTCGGCCGAGCTCGCCCAGCGGGTCGTGGAGTTCTCGCCGTGGAAGTACAGCAGCACCTGACCGGTGGCGTCGTCCCACACCGCGTCCGGGGAGGAGACGTGGGAGACGCGGTCGTAGTGCGGCGGCCACTCGTTGTCGATGAGCGGGTTCTCGGCGTACTCCGTCCACGGGCCGTCGAGCGAGTCGGCGTACAGCAGCGAGATGCCGCCGGGGGAGTCGTGCGGGGCGTAGTACAGGTACCACTCGCCCAGCGGGTCGGCGAGGTGCTCACCGGCGTGGAAGATGCTCGGGAAGATGAACTCGTTCGTCGGGTTGTAGTCCATCTCGGCCTTGTCGATGACCCGGCCGGAGAACGCGAACTCGGGGAGCGCCGGCTCGGCGTCGGCCGCTGCGGCGGTCGACGGCGCCACGAGAGCTCCGGCGAGCGCGATCGTCAGCGAGGTGGTGACGGCCGCCAGGCGGCCGGTCAGACGGCTTCGTCTGCGGTGAGGGTGCACGGTGACCTCCGTCGGTAGGACCGGCGGCACCGTCGCCACCGGCGCCGGGACGTGCCCGGCACCGGCAGTCTCCGGAGGCCCCGCGACTCAGGTCAACGAGATGATGCGCATTATTAGCGCGTGAAGGGGTTCGACCGGTCGATCGTCGAGCCGGGGCTCGTGCTGCGTGCGCCCGTGCCGGAGTCCGGTCCGGCGTCGGACGAGGCGGTGCGCTGCGCCCCGCGGATCACCCGCAGGAACGCGATGCCCGTGCCCGCCACGCACACGGCGATCACCCCGAGGAAGACGTTGAACGGGATGACGTCCAGTGCGAGGAGGATCACCGCCGCGCCCAGAAGCGCGCCCTCGACCAGCGCGATCGTCAGGAAGCTCCGGGTCAGGGCGGACGAGGAGCCGGTCGAAGCCTTGTCAGCGTTCATGGCCCGAGCCTATGGCGTCGCCACGCCAGACGGCGAGGTCCTCCGACGTGCTGCTACCCGCCGGGTTCCACCAGCAGGTACGCCACCACAGCCATCAGCCGGGGCGCGCCCGGAGGACAGGGGCAGCCGCGCCTAGACTGCCGCCGTGACCCTACGACTGATCGGCGCGGGCCTGCCCCGCACCGGGACGTCCTCGCTGCGGGAGGCGCTGGCGTTCCTCCTGGACGCGCCGGTTTACCACATGAGCGAGGTGTTCGCCCACCCCGAGCACGCTGCCACCTGGGTCCGAGCCATCGACGGCGACATGCCCGACTGGGACGATCTTCTCGCCGGGTACGCCGCGGGAGTGGACGCGCCGTTCTCGAACTGCTGGCGTGATCTCGCCGCTGCCAACCCGGACGTTCCGGTGCTGCTGTCGCACCGCGGCGACCCGGAGGTCTGGTACCGCAGCATGGCGTCGACCGTCCTGCCCCGCACCAGCGAGATGCTCGCCAGGGACGCCGACGACCCGATGGTCCCGCTCTTCAGGGTTCTCTTCCGTGATGTCTTCACCGACATCACCGATCCGCACGCGGTCAAGGAGGGCTACCACCGCCGGCTCCAGGAGGTCCGAGCACTGGTCCCGCCCGAACGACTGGTCGAGTGGCAGCCGGGCGACGGCTGGGAGCCGATCTGCCGCGCCCTCGGCATGGCCTTACCGGGCCGCCCCTTCCCGCACGTCAACAGCTCCGCCGACTACCGGTCGCGCGACGAAGCACGTTCCCGCAAGGACGACGAGCGACTCGCCCGCGTGCGCGCAGCAGGCAGCCAGGTGCCCGAGCTGCCCGACTGACGGACGAACGCTGCGCGTCGTGGTGGGCGAGGGCCCGAGAAGCCCGCTGCTGGACCCCTCGTGCCCCCGCCCCCCGAATCACGCTACTGCGCCTGGATCTACCCGAACGTGACGTCGAGCGAGCCGTCGGCCGCGAACGACCAGGCGAGGTTGCCCGCGTACTGACCGCACGCGGACCCGTTCGAACCGGACCAGAAGGAGTTGCCGCCGGCGTCCGTGCCGGAGTAGCGGTCGCTGGAGCCGCTGTCGCAGGACACGTTGCCGCTGAAGGTGTGCGACCCCTCGTCGAAGTTGAAGTTCCGCTCCTCGTTGCCGATCGACACGTTGCCGGTGATGGTCATCGAGCCAGGGTTGCTGTTGTACGTGAACCCGTGCTTGCCGTTGTCCACCGCGTACGAGTCGCGGACGACGTGGTCGACCTCGATGTCCTCGCCCCCGAGCTTGAAGCCGTTGCGGTCACCGTTGCCGGCCTGCGAGCCGTCCGACAGCGTGCCGTTGGAGAAGGCGAGCGAGCTCTCGATGGTCACCTCGCCGATCGGCCCGGTCTCGGACTTGGTGTAGAGGTCCCAGCCGTCGTCGATGTTGTGGTGCGCCACCGTGTCGCGGAAGACGTTGCCCGGCCCGGAGGTGAGCTTGGCCGCGAACCCGTCGGCGTCCTCGCCGTCCGAGTCGGCGTTGTCGTGCGACTCGCTCGAGACGATGAGGTTGTGCGACGGCCACTGGTCCGACGGCGCGCCCGCGATCAGGCGGGAGAGCTGCAGCCCGGTGTCGTGGTTGTACCGGGTCACGACGCGCTCGATGATGTTGTGGTTGCCGCCGAGCAGGATGCCGTTGTCCCCTGCGTGCTGGACGACGAGCCCGTAGACGTGCCAGTAGTCGCCACCGATGGCGAGACCGCGGTTCGAGGAGTCCTCCGCCTGCGCGGAGAAGTCGAGCACCGGCGTCTCGCCCGGGTAGGCGGAGAGCAGCGTGCGGTCGCCCGCGGTGCCGTCGTTGCCGGGCTCGATGGTCACGGTGTCGGCCAGGTCGTACGTGCCACCCCGCAGGAAGATCTCGCCACCCGCGTCGACCCGGTCGATCGCCGCCGTCAGCGTGGTCGGGTCGGACTCCGTCCCGGAGGCTCCGGAGGAACCGCCCGGTGCCACGTAGAGGGTGTCAGCGCCGGGCTGGGGCTCGTCGGTCGGGTCCGGGTCCGGCGTCGGGTCCTCGGTCGGGTCGGGGTCCGGTGCCGGGTCGGTGCCCGGGTCGCCGGCGTAGGTCTCGAACTCGCCGACCCGGGGGGTGCCGCTCGAGGAGGTGATGACGAAGTCGATCTTGCTCAGCGACGTCGTCGGGACGTCGATGACGCCGGCGCCGCTGCCGGTGGCCAGCACGTCGTCGTTGTCGTGGTTGACGACCTGCCACGCACCGATGTTGCCCTCGGCTCCCGCGGCCTCGCGGATGTTGATCGAGGACACCGTGGTGTCGGTGCCCCACTTGACCGAGATCCGGCCGGTGGAGCCCGACGGCGACCAGTAGGTGCTCATGTCGCCGTCACGGACGTTGCCGTAGCTCGTGCCGTCACCCTTGGAGGAGCCGTCCGAGCCCGCACCGATGCTGAGGTTCTCGCCGCTGGGCGGGTCCGTCGGGTCCGTCGGGTCCGGGTCCGGAGTCGGGTCCGGGTCAGGCGTGGGGTCCGGGTCGGGAGTCGGGTCCGGGTCCGGCGTGGGGTCCGGGTCGGGAGTCGGGTCCGGGTCCGGCGTGGGGTCGGGGTTCTGCGGCGAGCAGGAGCCGTCGGAGACCTGGAGGCCCTTGTTCGCGCCGGCGGTCGCCGCGAGCAGGTTGGGGACGCACTGGGCGTCGTCGAGCTGGTAGGAGTACGGCACGGACACCGAGGTGGTCGACGTCGGGTTCGGCCCGGCGGGGTGGTTGTCCGAGCCGTCCGAGGACCAGGTGATGTTGTCCCAGATGTTGCCGCTGACCTCCCAGTACCCCATGTCGTCCGTGTAGAAGGTGCCGAGCGGGTCCTTGGAGTCCTCGAAGTAGTTGTTCTCGACCAGCGCCTCCGCGCCGAGGCGGGAGTTGATCCCGGACTTGGTCAGCCCCACGAAGTGGTTGTTGTAGGTGTGCGCCGTCCCGGCCCGCAGCAGGGGCGTGCGGGAGTCGATGTTCTCGTAGAGGTTGTGGTGGTACGTGACGGGACCGTTGCCGGTGTCGCCGTCGCTGGAGCCGACGAGCCCGCCGCGCCCGGAGTTGCGCAGGATCGAGTACGACAGCGTCACGTGCGTGGTGTCGTTCTTCATGTCGAAGAGGGCGTCGTAGCCCTCGGACTCGCCGCCGGAGGCCTCGAGCGTGAGGTGGTCCGCCCAGACGTTGCTGACGTCGCTCTCCATGCCGATGGCGTCGCCGCCGTTGGAGGTGGGGGAGCCCGACTTCTTGACGTTCCGCACGTGCAGGTTCTGCAGGATGATGTTGTCCGACGAGCGGATGTGGATGCCGAGCTCGTCGAAGAGCGCGCCGCTGCCCACGCCGACCAGCGTGACGTTGCTGATCTCCTTGAGCTCGATCACGCCGTCGGCGGTGTTGCAGCTGTCCCCGGACACCTTGCTGGTGTTGCCGTGGTTGATGGTGCCCTCGACCTCGATGATGATCGGGGTGTCGCTGCTGGCACGGGAGCAGAGCGCCTGGTGGATCTCGGTGCCGGTGCTGGCGCTGACGGTCTGCCCGCCCGCGCCGCCGGTGGTCCCGCCGTTCTGGGTGGCGAACCCGGTGGCGCTGCCGGTGGCGGCCTGGGCGTCGGCCATCCACAGGGCGGTGATGCCCATCGTCCCGGCGAGGGCCATCGTGGCTCCTGCCGCGGTGAGCCGTCTGGCGGCTGTTCTTCTCATCGTTGCCTCACTTCGTCATCGAATCGGGCATGGCGGGTGGTGCGACGCGCCAGGCGGACCGTCCGCCGTCGGGCAGCACTGCCCGGGTGACGCGTGGCCTCATCGAGAAGCCCCTGTCGTGCCTGGCTCCGACGCTGGAGCGAGACACCCAGATGAGGTCGGCTCCATCAGGAACCGGTTTCTCATGCTAGAGATCGGTTTCCCAGGGCGCAAGTTCACCCGCTGTTTCACCCGCGGACGGGTCAGACCGCGCGCAGCCAGTCGT
Organism: Isoptericola halotolerans; assembly: GCF_003003075.1. GTDB lineage: Bacteria > Actinomycetota > Actinomycetes > Actinomycetales > Cellulomonadaceae > Isoptericola > Isoptericola halotolerans_A. The sequence continues at coordinate 346,724 of NZ_PVTX01000002.1, forward strand.
ACGCGACCGGCAGGGCGCCGAGGACGCTGACGTGCCCGTCGCGCGGGCGCAGCCACAGCTCGCCCGCGGGCAGGCCCGTCACCAGCAGCTCGCCGTGGTGGCGGGGAATCACCCGGTCGGCGCCACCCTGGACCACCAGCACGGGCGCGGTCACGTCCGCGAGCGCCGCACCCCACGGCCGGACGAAGGCGACGTCGTCGTCCACCAGGCCTCCCGGCCACTCCTGGCCGGCGCGTACGGCGTCGTCCCCGAGCCCGGCCCAGGAGCCGGCGAGCATCGCGTAGTCGGCCTCCGTGAAGCTCGTCTCGTCGAACTCGGCCGTCTCGCCGAACCGCTCGCGCGCGGCCCGGCCGCCGAGCGCGGCCCGGAGCCCGCCGTCGTCGGCCATGCCGGCGAACCAGGCGTCGGTGCCGTCGTACGGGGCGACGCCCGCGAGGGTCACGACGCCGCGGACCAGGTCGGGTCGCAGCGCCGCGAGCGCGAGGGCGTGCGGCCCCCCGCCGGAGGCGCCGACGGCGTGGCAGGCGGGCACGCCGAGCGCGTCGAGGGCGTGGCCGACGTCGGCCGCGGCGTCGGCCACGGACCGTCCGGGCGCCGGGGTCGAACCGCCGTACCCGGAGCGCGCGGGGGAGAGGACGCGCAGGCCACGGGCGGCCGCCGCGGCGACCACCGGCGCGAGCAGCGCCCCGGACTGGGGCGACCCGTGGTGCCAGACGACGGCGGGCTCGTCGCGGTGCGCGTCGGTGTGCGCGCCGGTGTCGTGCACCACGAGCGTGCGTCCGTCGGGCAGGTCGACGTCGTACCGTGCCGTCATCGCGGTCCTCTCGTCGTGACACCGGCGTCCGAGCAAGGCTTGCGCAGGCAACCTACCGCGCCGTCTCGCGGCTGAGCGCGACCGGCGGACGACGGCGGTCGTCCTGCTGGTCGACGCGCCGCACGCCGCACCCGGCGCACCGCACGTAGAGGATGCGGCCGGTGGAGACGGTGTGGCCGGACTCCACGACCCACCCGTGCTCGTGCGGCGACGCCGCGGTGCTCCGGTGGTCGTGTGCCTGTCCGTGCGCCTGTCCGTGCGCCTCGAGTGTCGTCATGCGGTCCAGCGTGGTGTCATGGTCTTGTGCACCTCAACCCTTACGGCGAGTACGCGGTGCTCCTGGCCGCCTCCCTCGCGGACGACTGGCCCGGCGACCGCGCCGGCATCGAGGCGCGGACCCGCGAGTTCGGCATGACGATGACGTTCCCCGTCGCGCCCGACGACCACCCGCGCACCCGCCGCGTCGTCGACGACTGGCTCGCCGTCGTCGACGCCACCGACCCGGAGGAGCGTGCCCGGCGGCTCAACGCGCAGATGGCCGCCGCCGCGGCCTACCCCCGCCTCACCGACCACGACGACGAGGGCTGGCACCTGCACTACCGCGACGAGGACCAGTCGCTCCCGCGGGTGCTGCACGCCGTCATCAGCGTCGGCACCGCCCTGCACCTCACCACCCGCGGCATGCACCGCCTGCACCGGTGCGCCGCGGGCGAGGAGCCGGGCGACCCGTGCGCCGCCGTCGTCGTCGACGTCACCCGGAACGGGCGTCAGCGCTACTGCTCCGTGCGCTGCGCCAACCGTGCCGCCGTCCGGCGTCACCGTGCGCGCGCCCGGCACCAGCCGGTCGGCCACGGGAGGGGAGCGTGATGACCAGGTCGGTCACGGCCCTCGCGCTCGCCCTCACCGCGACGCTGCTCACGGCGGGCTGCGCCGACGAGGCCACCCCACCCGCCGACGCGGCAGGGCTCTCGGAGCGGTACCCCGACGACACCGCGGCGGACTGGGTCGCGTCCGCGGACCACGTCGTCGTCGCGACGGTCGTCGCCGAGCGGGAGGTGCCGCAGGACGAGGACCCTGCGGAGAGCGGCGAGACGACCGTGCCGCGCGAGGTCAGCCTTCACCTCGACGAGGTCGTCTGGTCGGCGGAGGAGCCGGCACGCGGCGCTCCGGAAGGCCGCTTCCCGCTGGTCGCCCGCGGATGGACGCTCGACGAGGGCGAGAAGGTCCCGGTCGTCGCGGAGGGCACCCCCCGGCTCGAGGTCGGGCACAGCTACGTCCTCGCGCTGTTCTGGGAGCCCGCCGTGCCCGACGGGCCCGAGCCCGTCCCGGCCCACTGGAACACGCTCGGGCTCGACAGCGTCGTGCCCTTCGACGGCGGCGTCATCGGTGCGGGAGAGGTCGCCGGGACGGTGGTCTCGCCGTCGGCCGCCCCGGGGGGCGTCGGCTCCGACGACGGCGCCGCGACGCTCGGCGAGGAGCTCGCCGGGCAGAATCTCGACGCGCTCAGGACCGCGCTGGACGAGGCCGCGCCGGGCGTCCGGGAGGACGGCTAGGCATGGCACCCGTGCGCTTCGGGCAACCGGCCACTACCGTGGCGGCATGACCGCTGGACCCCACCCGGGCCGCCCCCGTGACCCGGCCGCCGCCTCCGACCGCACCGCGGTCGTGGTCGAGGACGACGCCGAGATCCGTGCGCTGCTCGAGGAGGTCCTCACCCAGGCCGGGTTCACCACCTACACCGCCGTCGACGGACGCAGCGGGGTCGACCTGGTGACGCGGATCGACCCCCTGCTGACCACGCTCGACATCAGCCTGCCCGACATCGACGGGATCGAGGTGTGCCGCCAGATCCGCACCGTCTCGAACACCTACGTCGTGATGCTGACCGCGCGCACCGACGAGATCGACGCCCTGATGGGCCTGGACGCGGGCGCCGACGACTACCAGACCAAACCGTTCCGGCCACGGGAGCTGCGGGCACGCATCGAGGCGATCCTGCGCCGGCACCGCCGCGACGTCCCGCCCGCCGCCGCCCCGGCCGCGGCACCGGCCGCCGCCCACGCACCGCACGCCGGGGCCCGGCCGCTGCCCGACGGTGCGGCCTCCGCGCTGACGGTGACGGCGGACGCCGACGGGCTGCTGGTGGACCCGGCGGGCCGCACCGTCCACGTCGACGACGTGGAGGTCCACCTGACCCGCAGCGAGTTCGACCTGCTCGCCGCGCTCGTCAACGCGCCCGGCCGGGTGCTCTCCAAGGACACCCTCGTGCGGGTCCTGTGGGGCGACGAGTACGACACCGGTACTCCCGTGACCCCGGCCGACCGCCGCAGCGTCGAGGTCCACATGGCCAACCTGCGGCGCAAGATCGGCGACGACCCGGCCTCACCGCGGTGGATCAGGACGGTCCGCGGCGTCGGCTACCGCTTCGACCACCGACCCTGACCGAGGGCGGCCGACACCAGGGCCGCGGCCTCCTGCGCGTCCACCATGACGTCGCGGGCCAGGGCGCGCGCCGTCTCCAGCCCGGGGTCGTCCTCGTCGAGGGCCGCCTGGCAACGCGCCGTGGACCGGGCCAGGTCCTCCAGACCCAGCATGACCGCCGAGCTGTGGAGGCTGAGGAGCCGCACCCGTGCCAGCTCGCCGTCCCCGCGGGCCAGGGCCCGTCGGCAGGACGTCAGCCGCCGCGGCAGCAGCTCGAGCCAGATCGTCGCGAACCGGTCGACCGCCGGCGCGTCGCCCTCGAGCCCGTCGATCAGGTCCTGCCACGCCCGCGCGACGGCGGCGAGCGGATCGAGGCCGGTCATGGCCGGCACCACGGCAGCACGGTGGCTCCGACGTCGGCGGACGTCGGCTCGGCGTCGTGCGAGAGCAGTACGGGCATGTCCGGCTCCGCGGGCTAGTGAGGCATCGATACCTCGATGCTGAGCACCCGACCTCGTGGAGGGCTGCCGTTCCGATCAGGATCACCTCAAGATCACCTCAAGATCCCGACCGGTGGCGCGTCGTGTCAGAGCCCTCGCAGGGCGCTCGCGGTCGCGCGCAGCCGGTCGAGGGCCGCCGGCATCCCGTCCCGGTGACCGTCCTGGAGCGCGGACTCGACGTGCCGGGCGGCATCGGCGAGCTCGTCGTCCCCGAACGTCCCCGCCGAGCCGACTATCGAGTGGCACAGCAGCGCTGCCTCGTCGCGGTCCGCCGGGTCGGGCGCCGCACCGCCGGAGGTCGCGCCGGGGGTCGCGCTGGGGGACGCGCCGGAGGGCGCGAGCAGCTCCAGGACCCGGTCCGCCCGGCCGAGGTTGCGCTGCCGAGCGCTGCGGGCGAGCCGCGCGACGGCGTCGTCCAGCGCGTCGTCCTCGGGGACACCGCTCCCCGACCCGCTCACTCGTCCCACCCGAGCACGTCGGCGAGGCGCTGCGGCAGCGCGAGCGGGTCGAAGGGCTTGGTGATCACCCCGACCGCGCCCAGGCCGTCGAGCTTGCGGATGTCCTGGGCCCCCACCTTCGCGGTGAGGAAGACGACGGGGACGTCCCGCAGCACGTCGATCGTCCGGATCCGGGCCAGGACGGTGGGGCCGTCGTGCGTGGGCATCATGACGTCCAGCAGGATGACGTCCGGCCGCACCTGACGAGCGAGCTCGACGCCGTCGGCCCCGTCGCCCGCCGTGCGCACGTCGTGCCCGCCGACGGCGGACAACGACAGGGCGGCGACCTCGCGGATCGACGGGTCGTCGTCGACCACCACCACGCAGCGTCGGCTCGTTCCCATCTGCTCCGTCCCCCCGTGACCGGACCCGGCCGACGCTACCCCGCCCGGGCGCCATCGGCATCCGCCACCTACGCTCGGGCCATGGTTGAGGCGCGACGCGCGGCAGCACGAGCGCACGCACTGTTCCTCCGCTGGTGCTGGGCAGCCGGGGCGGTGATGCTCGTGCTCGCCGTCGTGCTCGCGGGTCCGTTCGACGCCGCGACCCGCCAGCTGGTGTCCCAGTCCGCCCTCGCCGCGGCCGCCGTCTTCGCGTCCGTGAGCTGCGGCTGGCGCGCGGTGCGCTCCACCGGACGACGTCGTCGCGCCTGGGGAGCGCTGTCCCTCGGCGGGATCGTGGGCCTGCTGGGCAACGTCTACGCCACCGCCGTCGGCGACCCCTCGACGGGCGACATCGCCTACATCGCCGCCCTCTCGCTGGGCGTCGTGGGCCTCGCCCTGTTCCCCACCGTGCGACCGCGCGGCCAGGAGATCGTGCGCATGCTGCTCGACAGCGTCGTGGTCGGCGGGTCGGTGCTGTACATCGCCGTGTTCGCCGTCGTGCTGGGCGGGCGCGACTGGACCGCCCAGCCCGCCGTCAGCGCCTACGCCCTGCCCGTGGTGGACGCGCTGCTCGCCACGCTCGCCGTGCTCGTGATGACGCGGTCGAGCGCCGAGGAACGCGTCCCCCTGGTCCTCGTGGGCAGCGGGTTCGTGCTCTACGCCGTCGCCGACGTCGCGTTCGCGCTGTTCTCCGCCAGCGGCGGCTTCACCTTCGGCAGCCCCGTCGACCTCGGCTGGATCGGCGGGTACGCCGCCATCGCCGTCGCCGCGCGCCACCCCGCGGCGTCCGGGAGCCCGATCGACAGCCGGCGTCCGGGGGACGGCTCGCCGGTGCTCGGCACCGTGGTGACGTTCTCCCTGTTCCTCGCGGCGGCCCTGGTCCGGGTGGTCCGGTCGGGCGAGGGGGTCCCGTGGGTGGCGGACGCCCTGTGGGTGGCGGTGCTGGCCGCGGTGGTGATCCGGCAGATCCTCGTCGTCGTGGACAACGAGTCGCTGCGGCACGGCCTGGAGCGCCGGGTCGAGGACCGTACCGCGCAGCTGCGCGCCCTGGCCGGCGAGCGCGAGCGCACGCTCGAGTCCGTCGCGGACGGCATCTACGGCGTGGACGCCGCGGGGCGGCTCACCTTCATCAACGCGGCGGCGTCCCGCACGCTCGGCGCGACGCCGGCCGACCTCGTCGGGTGCGACGTGCACGCCACCTTCCACGCCACGGACGCCGACGGCACCCCCTACCCCGTGGAGGGCTGCTACATCACCGAGGCCGTGCGCGACGGCGTCACCACCACCGCCGAGCAGGACGTCTACCTCCGGCTCGACGGCAAGGAGGTGCCGGTCGAGGTGACCGCCAGCCCGCTGCGCGACGACGGGACGATCCGCGGGGCGGTCGTCGTCTTCCGCGACGTCACCGAGCGCCGCGAGATGGAGCGCATCAAGGACGAGTTCGTCTCCGTGGTGAGCCACGAGCTGCGCACCCCGCTCACGTCGATCCGCGGTTCGCTCGGCCTGCTGGACAGCGGCGTCCTCGGCGACGACCCCGAGCGGGCGCAACGGATGGTGCACATCGCGCTGACCAGCAGCGAGCGCCTCGGCCGGCTCGTGGACGACATCCTCGACATCGAACGCATGGCGGCCGGGTCGACGCAGCTGGACCTGGCGGACCACCGGGTGGAGACGCTGCTGGATTCCGCGGAGGAGCAGGTCGCGATCCTCGCCGAGAAGGCCGGGGTCACGCTCGACCACGACCCGTCCGCCGAGGTCGTCAGCGCCGACGCGGACCGCATCGTCCAGACCCTGGTCAACGTGCTGTCCAACGCGGTGAAGTTCTCCCCGCCCGGGAGCGCGGTGCGCACCAGCGTGGTGCCCGTCGGGGACATGGTCGAGGTGCGCGTCGACGACCAGGGCCGCGGGATCCCGCCCGACAAGCTGGAAGCCGTCTTCCGCCGGTTCGAGCAGGTCGACGCCTCCGACGCCCGCGAGCGCGGCGGCACCGGCCTGGGGCTGCCCATCGCCCGCAGCATCGTCGAACGCCACGGCGGCCGGATGTGGGCCGTGAGCGACGGCGAGGGGACCGGGGCGAGCCTGCGCTTCACCCTGCGTCGCGTCGACCCGCACCGCGCGCCGTCCGGGCCGCGCACCGCCGACGGCGAACCCGCGACGCGCACCCACGCTCCGCCGTCGTCCCTGGCCGCTCAGGAGACCGCCGAGGACATCGACGCCGCAGGCCCGCCGCGCGTCGTCGTCGTGGACGACGACCCCTACGTGGTCGACGTCCTGAGCACCGTCCTGGAGGAACGTGGCTTCACCGTCCTCGGGGTCACGGACGGCCGGACGGCGATCGAGCTGATCGCCGCGGAGCATCCGGCGGCGATCGTCCTGGACCTCGCGATGCCGGGCACCGACGGCGCCGAGGTGCTGGCGCAGGTGCGGCGCACCGCCGCGACGGCACGGGTGCCCGTGGTGGTCGTGTCCGGGACCCGGCCCGCCGACGCCCGGGAGGCCGCCTCGCTGGCCGACGGCTGGCTGGTCAAGCCCGTCGACCCGGCACAGCTCGCCGGCACGGTGCGCGACGTCGCCCGGCGGCACCCGCACCACGAGCAGGTCCTCGTCGTGGAGGACGACGACGACCTGCGTCGCGTCGTGGCCACGGTGCTCGAGAGCGGCGGGCTCGCCGTGACCCAGGCCCGCTCCGTCGAGGAGGCACGGCAGGCGCTCGCCAGGGTGGAGCCGGACCTCCTGCTGCTCGACCTCTCCTTGCCGGACGGCACCGGCAACGCGCTGGTCAGCGACCTGCGGCGCGACGGGCGCCTGCGGCAGGTCCCGCTCGTCGTCTACACCGGCTCCTCCGTCGGCATGCAGGAGCGCGAGGACCTCCGCCTGGGCCGTACCGTCTTCCTCGCCAAGGAACGCACGGCACCCCAGGCCCTCCTGGGCCCGGTGCTGGACCTCCTGGACTCCGTCGCCGGCCGCGGCGCCCCAGACAGAACTGATCCCGACCACCGAGGAACCGATGAGCGCCAACCTGACCATCCGCATCAGCAAGGGGACCGGCACCGGCCGGACGACGCTGGCAGCCTTCGACGCCGCCCTGGTCGCCGCCGGGGTCGGTGACTTCAACCTCATCCGACTGAGCTCCGTCGTCCCGCCCGGCAGCACGATCCTCGAGGTGGACGCCGAGGACGCCCTGGTCGGCGAGCACGGGGACGCGCTGTACTGCGTGTACGCGGAGGCGCACGCCTCGCTGCCCGGGCACGAGGCGTGGGCGGGCGTCGCCTGGTCGCTCCGTGACGACGGCAGCGGTGCCGGGCTCTTCGTCGAGCACGAGGGCCCCTCGCACGAGCAGGTCGCCACCGACCTCATCCACAGCCTGGAGGACCTCTCCGCGTCGCGCGGGGGCATCTACCACCCGAGCGGCCGCCTGATCACCGGCATCACGTGCGACTCGCTGCCCGTGTGCGCCGTCGTCGTCGCGACCTTCCGGCGGGCCGGCTGGGAGGCGATCGCCGATGGCCACTGACGTCACGTTCGAGCCGACGCTCGGCGGCGACGTCGCCGAGAGCTTCTGGCAGCTGTACCTGGACGCCTTCGAGCCGCTGCGCACGCGGGCCGCCGCCCGTCACGTGCTGCACCGCGAGGAGTTCGACGAGGAGATGGCCGACCCCCGCGTGCTCAAGCTGCTCGCCCACGACGACGCCGGGGAGCCCGTCGGGATGACGACCCTGGCGACCGACCTCGCCGCCGTGCCGTGGGTCAGTCCCGAGTTCTTCGCCGCCCGGTACCCGGAGCACGCGGCGCGCGGCGCCGTCTGGTACATCGGCTACACGCTCGCGCACCCCGGACGACGGGCGACGCGCACGTTCATGGACATGATCGACGCGCTCGTCGCCCACCTCGCCGAGCACCGCGTGGTCTGCGCCTACGACGTGTCCCGGTTCAACGACGACGGGCTGCGGTTCGCCGACAACCTGCGCCGGCACCTGGAACGGACGCGGGACGTCACCGTCGAGGAGGTCGACCGGCAGACGTACTACGCGACGACGTTCCACTGATCGGGGCTGCCCGTGCGGGACGTCGCCGGGCCGGGGACGTCACCGCAGGAGGAAGTCGCGGACGACGGCCGCGAACATCTCCGGATCGGTCTGGTCCGCGACGTGCCGGTGGCCCTCCAGCGCCACGACCTCGCAGTCCGGGACGGACTCGGCCACCGTGCGCACCGCGTCCTGGAGGAACGCGGGGCTGTCCCCGCCACGGATCAGCAGGGTGGGTGCCGTGACGGCGGCCGCCTCACCCGGTGCCAGCACCAGCGGGACGCTCTCCTCGCGGGGGACGGTCGGGGCGCTGGCCACCCGGGCCGCCCAGCTCGGCTGGTCGCGCAGCGCGGCGATCTCGTCGTCGGGCATGTGCAGCACCTCGCGCATCATGAGGTCGACGACGTCCACGTACCGGCCCTCGTCGGACGCCACCTGCAGGCGTGCGACGACGTCGGCCGGTGGGGGGTGCTCGACGAGCGCCGGCTCGTAGAGCACCAGACGGCGGACGTGGGGCGTGCGGGCAGCGGCACGCAGCGCCAGGTACCCGCCGAGGGAGTGCCCGAGCACGTCCACCGGCTGCGCCGCCTCGGCGGCCAGGTCGTCCACGACCGCGACGACGTCCTCGACCTCGCGCTCGGGCGCCCAGCGCGGACCGTCGGTGCTGCCGCCGCGACCGCGCCGGTCCATCGCGTGGACGGTCCGGTCGCCGGCGAGGAGGTCGGTGATGCGCCACCGCCGATGGTCCGACATCGTGCCGTGCACGAGCAGCAACGGTGGGCCGGAGCCGCTGCTCCACACCGCGATCCGTGCGCCGTCCGGCGCGTGCACCTGCCGAGGGCCTGACTCGCTCATCACAACCTCCTGTGGGCGACCGCGTGACGCTCACCGCTTCACGGGGCCGGGAAGTCCTCCGGTCGGGTGCGCAGCTTCGCGGCGATCCGGGCCAGCGCCCGCTGGTCGGTGGCGGTCAGCGGGTCGAGCACGTGCTCGCGCACGGAGCGCAGGTGGGCGGGGGCCGCCTCGACCACCTTCGCGTAACCCTCGTCCGTGAGCGCCGCGATCGTGCAGCGACGGTCCTCGGGGTCCGGGTACCGGTGCGCCCAGCCGCGCGCCTCGAACCTCTTCATGACGTTGGAGAGCCGGGGGAGCGAGCCGTTGGTGAGGTAGGCCAGCTCGCTCATGACCAGGCGGCGGTCCTCGGCCTCCGACATGTGGCTCAGCGTGAGGTACTCGAAGAGACTCAGGCCGGCCGCACGCTGCACCGCCGCGTCGAGGCGGCCCGGCAGCAGCAGCATCAACGAGGCCGCGCCGGTCCACGCCTCCTTCTCGCTCGGCGAGAGCCAGCGCTGCCCGCCGTCGACGGCCTCGTCGACCTGTTCGTCCTGGGTCGGCTGGGGCATGCCCTCACCCTAGATTACTTTTGGCATGAAGTGAACCGTGCTACGTTCGGATCGTCCTTTCAGTTCATGCTTGAACCAATGAGAGCGAGCTAGCGATGATCGAGCCCCAGTTCTTCGTCACCCCCGGCTACGGCGACATGCTGCGCGAGCAGCTCCACTACCAGCAGGCCGTCCGGATCGGCGACACCGTCCACCTCTCCGGCCAGGGGGGCTGGGACGACGAGTTCCACTTCCCCGAGGACCTGCGGGAGGAGATCGTCCAGGCCTTCGACAACGTCGAGCGGACCCTGGCGCTGGCCGGTGCCACGTGGCGCGACGTCGTCGCCGTCGACAGCTTCCACGTCCCCACGGCGACCGACGAGATCGGCGACGAGCACACGTCCGTCATGACCGAGCAGTTCCGGCTCCGGATGGGCGAGCGTGCACCGGTCTGGACCGAGATCGGCGTCGCCGCGCTCGGCGCCGTCGGCATGCGGGTCGAGATCCGGGTCACCGCGATCACACCGCCCACCACCGACTCCTGACCCGCACCCCCACGGAGGTCCCACGATGCGCATCCTGATCACCGGCGTCCGCGGCAAGACCGGTTCGGCGCTGGCCGACCGGCTGGCACCGCGCGACGACGTCGAGCTGTGGGGCGGCAGCAGCGACCCCGCGCTCGTGGACCACGACCGGGTGGTCCCGGTCGAGCTCTCGTGGGACCGGCCGGAAGGCTGGGCTCGCGCGACCGACGGGGTCGACGCCGTGTTCGTCGTCGTCCCGCTCCGCGAGGACGCACCCGATCTCGTCGCGTCCTTCCTGGCCACCACCCCGGCGTCCACGCACGTCGTGCTGCTCTCCGAGCGCGACCCGGAGCAGTCGGGCTCGGAGGGCTGGTCGGCGAGGGTGGAGCGCGCCGTCCGTGAGAGCGGGCGGTCGTGGACCATGGTGCGGCCCGGATGGTTCATGCAGGTCCTCACGGACCCCCGGTTCTTCGGCGAGCAGATCGCCGAGGGCCGGTTCGCGTTCCCGCACCCGGACGCCCGCATGGCGTGGATCGACACGCGTGACATCGCCGAGGTGGCCGAGCTGGCGCTGACGGACGAGCGGCACGTCGGGCAGACCTACGAGCTGTCCGGCCCCGAGGCCGTGCCGCCGGCCCGGACGGCGGCACGCCTCTCGGCGGCCCTGGGCCGGACCGTCCGCTACACCGACCCGGGGACCGAGGGGTCGCTGGAGGGCCTGAGCGGTTTCGAGCGGGACCTGACCGCGCTGACCTACGAGCGGGTACGCGCCGGGCACTTCGCCCTCGTCACCGACACGGTGTCCCGGCTGACCGGCCACCCGGCGCGGTCCCTGGAGCGCTTCGTCGCGGACGCGGCGTAGGCCGGCCCTCCTGCCTCACTTGCGGTCGACGCGCCCGATCGGGTCGGGGGCACCGCTGAACGCGGCCCGCGCGGCGGGCCAGGCGTCCTCGTCCACGCCGAGCGCGGTCCGGAGGTAGGCCGTGGTCAGACGCTGCAGGACGGCGACCCGCTCCGGGCTCTCGTCGGTGGTCTCGGCCACCTCGTACCCGGCGATCCCGCCGAGCCCGTGCTCGGCGCCGTGGAGGGTGAGGAGGTCGGTGGCACCGGGGCTGTGCGTGTAGACGTCGGTGAACCAGTCCGGTCCACGGCTCGACATCTTGGACTGGTCACGGTCGCCGGCGACGACCAGCGTCGGGGTGGTCAGCTCCTGGAACGAGGGGCGCATGAACGGGAAGTTCTCCTGCGCGAAGGGGTGCAGCTCGTCGCCGCCCAGCCCTGTCGCCGCCAGCAGGACGCCCGCCGTGACGCGGCTGTCGGACCGGTCCTCACCGACCCGACCCGACTCGTCGAGGATCCGTGCACCGAGGAGCGTCTGGGCGGTCTGCCCGCCCCAGGAGTGACCGGTGGCGGCGACCCGGTCGCGGTCGACCCGGCCGGCGAGGCCCGGGACCGCGGCCTCGAGGGTGTCGAGCTGGTCGAGGACGCGGGTGAGGTCCGCGATCCGCTCCGTCCAGATGGTCGGGAACACGGGGTGGTCGAACCCGAACCCGTGGCGGCGCGAGTCCAGGTGCGTGGGCTGGACCACGACGAAGCCGCGGGACGCCCAGAACGCCGCGAGCGGCGCGTAGCCGTCGAGGTTCCACCCGTTGCCGTGGGACAGGAGCACGACGGGGAGGTTCGTGCCCGACGCCGGGGCGGACACACGCACCTCCAGCGGGACGGGTCGGTGCGGGGCTGACAGCTCGAGGGGAGCGACGGAGACGACCGGGGTGCCGGTGCCGACGATGCCGTCCAGGGTGTCGACGATCGAGGTGGTCATGACAGGTTCCTCCCTGAGGGGTGCGGCGCTCTGCGATACTGGTTATCGGAACGCTGTTCCACCACGATACGGAACGCTGTTCCGAAACGCAAGCCTGCGTCGTCGACCCCAGGAGGGCCCATGTCTCACCCCGGTCCCGAGCAGCAGCCTGCCGCGCGGGCCAGGCCGGCGGGGCGGCCCCGCCGGAGCCAGGAGGACCTGCTCCAGGCGGCGGCCGCGGTCTTCGTCACCTCCGGTGTCGACGCCCCGGTGCGGGAGATCGCGGCGAAGGCCGGCGTCGGGGTGGGAACCCTCTACCGGCACTTCCCGACCCGCGCGGAGCTCGTCGTCGCGGTCTACCGGCACCAGGTCGAGGCCTGCGCCGAGGCAGGGCCGCGGCTGCTCGCGGAGAGCCCGACGCCCGAGGTCGCGCTGCGCGCGTGGGTCGCCCTGTTCGTCGAGTTCCTGGTCACCAAGCACGGCCTCGCGGGTGCCCTGCACGCCGACGACGCCGGACCGGACGCGTTGCACCGGTACTTCGTCGATCGCCTCGTCCCGGTCTGCGGCTCGCTCCTGGACGCGGCCCGTGCGGAGCGGGGCGCCAGCGCTTCGCCGGCCGACGCGTACACGGTGCTCAAGGGCGTCGGGAACCTGTGCATCGGCGCAGCGGCCGACCCGCGCTACGACGCCGACGAGCTGGTGCAGCTGCTGATCTCGGGGGTGCTGGCCCCCGTCGGTGACCGCGACGCCTGATCCACGGCGTCAGGACTCCGCGAGGGCGCGCACAGCGCGTTCGACGGCGGGACGCACGTCGAGCTCCGGGTCCACGGTCAGTCGGTGCAGGAGCAGGCCGTCGCAGAGCGCCATGAGCGCCCTCGTCGCGGGCTGCGGGTCGGCGATGCCGACCGCTCTCACCATCTCCTCCGTCCACCGCTCGAACTGTCGCCGCTGCTGCCGCAACGGGGCGCCGAGCTCGGGGTCGTCGGCGAGCTCGAGGAAGAGCGCGTAGCGGGCACGGGTGCGCACGGCGAACGGCCCGGCCTGCTGCTCGGTCATCGCGCACAGGCCCTCGGCCAGCTCGGCGACGTCCGAGACCGCGAGCGCCGCCGGGGCGAAGTCGGCACGCTCGCGCTCGGCGATCCAGTCGACCACTCCACCGAGCAGCGCCCGGCGGGTCCGGAACCAGTTCGAGGTCGATCCCGGTGGGAGGCCGGCGCGTTCGTCGACGCGCGCATGGGTCAGCGCGCGGACACCCTCCGCGCCGAGCAGCTCCACGGCTGCCTCGAGTCCACGGTCACGGGTCGCGGGGGGCATCGACACCTCCTCAGGGCAGGTCTACTATGAACATAGTAAGACGAGGCGCACCGAGGAGGTCGCCATGTCCCACCCCGCCCTGGCCTGGTCCCCGCCGTTACCGGAGGCCCCCGGATTCGATCATCGGGTCGTCGAGACACCGGGCCTGCACACCCACCTCGCCGAGACCGGCGACGGTGAGGCGGTGCTGCTGCTGCACGGTTTTCCACAGCACTGGTGGCAGTGGCGCACGGTCGCGCCGATCATCGCCGCGCAGGGCTATCGCGTCCTCTGCCCCGACCTGCGCGGGGCCGGCTGGACGACCGCCGACGACCCGCGCATGTCACGGGAGACGCGGCTGCACGATCTGCTCGCCCTGCTCGACGAGCTCGATGTCGAGCGGGTGCACCTCGTCTCCCACGACATGGGAGCGATCACCGCCATGCAGCTCACCTACGACCACCCCGAGCGTGTCCGCACGGCGGTGCAGCTCTCCGTGTGGCCGGGGTTCCTGACGTTCAGCCCGCGGCTGGCGCCGGCCTTCCAGCACCTGCCCGGGTTGATCTGGCACCGGCCCGGGTCGTCGCTGCGCGGCACGTTCTCCGAGCGGTACGTCGCCCGCCCGATGGCGGAGACGACCGTCGAGGCACACCTGGCCCCCCTGTCCCGTCCCGAGATCGACGGCGCGGTCCGCCCGCTCTGCCGACGCATGATCCTGCCCGAGGCCCTGCGCATGATGCGGGGCGCGTACCGCCGTCGGAGGCTCGCCGTGCCGACGCTCGTCGTGTTCGGCCGGCGGGACCACCCGACCACCGAGGAGCTGATGGCCCGCATCTGCCCGGAACCCGAGCGCTACGCCGACCGTGTCGAGTTCGCCTACGTCGACGACGCGGCACACTTCATCACGGACGACGCCCCGACCGCGGTCGCGCACCTCGCGACCGACTGGTTCGCCCGGGCAGCCTGACGGACCCCGACATCGCCGCGGGTCGGGACCCGCCCGGCTCGACCGCGCTCCGGCCGGTTCGTTCAGCTCGCGCCCAGCAGCTCGTTCATCTGGGCGTAGAAGGCGGCCGGGTCGCCGGCGAGCGACGCCTTCACCATCGCGGTCCAGTCGTCGACGATCACCTCGATCGAGCCCACCGCCAGGCCGTCGAGCGAGCGGCGCGGCACCTCGCGGGCGTCGATCTTGGGCCCGTCGTACCCGGCGGCGATGTCCGTGTCGGCGGCGCCGAGGAGGACTCCCTGGACGAGGGTGCCCTGCGCCGCGAGCTCCGTGCGCACACCGTTCGTCATGTTCCACTCCGCGGCCTTGGCCGCCGAGTACGAGCCTGTGCCCGGGGCGACGAACCACGAGAGCGCCGAGAGGATGTTCACGATCGCGCCCCCTCCGTTGGCCGAGAGCACGGGGGCGAACTCCCGGGTGACGTCGAGCGTGCCCCAGAAGTGGGTGTCCATCTCGCGGCGCACCTCGGCGAGGTCGCCCGTGACGAGGGCGGCACCGGTCGAGATCCCGGCATTGTTGACGAGAAGGGTCACGTCGCGCGCGGTCGCCGCCGCCGCGACGACGGACCCGTGGTCGAGCAGGTCCATCCGCAGCGGCACCACCCGGGCGTCGTCGAAGTCGAGGCTCTCGGGACGGCGTGCCGCCGCGTACACCTTGCTCGCGCCGCGCTCGAGCAGCTCGAGCACGAACTGGCGGCCGATACCGCGGTTTGCTCCGGTGACGAGGGCGATCTGATCGGTGACGTTCATGGGTCCCTTGCTTCCTGCGTAGGTCTTCGATGAGGTCTTCCGCGCCGCATCCGGCCCGGCATCGGTTACGCTAAAACCTGACGTTGGCGTCAAGGGCAAGGGGGACGCCACGAGGCACAGATCACAGGGAGGACGCAGATGCGGATCGGCGAGGTCGCGCGCCGCGCGGGAGTCAGCACCAGAGCTCTCCGGTACTACGAGGAACAGGGCCTGCTCACCTCGGAGCGCTCCCCCAGCGGCCAGCGCACCTACCCCGAGTCCGCCGTCGAGCGAGTGCGGATGATCCAGCAGTTCTTCACCGCGGGTCTGCCGAGCCGGACCATCCTGCGGATCCTGCCCTGCGTCGATACCGGGCACGGGTCACCCGAGATCTTCGAGCTGCTCGCAGCCGAGCGCCGCCGCATCACCGCGGCCATGGAGGACCTCGCGGCGGCACGCGACGCCCTCGACCGCGTGGTCGACATGGCGAACCATCCGACCCCCGAGCACTGCCCGGCCCTGCGCGAGCCGGCCTGGGCGCCGTACGACGGCGCCGAGGCGACGGAGGTCCCCACCGGCCCGAGCAGGGCCACAGCACTCCACGCCTGATCGGGGCAGAGTCTCCGCCTGCACCCGATCCTCGCGCCCAGCCGGCCCGCCTATGCTCACGCCCATGGCACTGGAGTGGGAACAGATCATCGTCGACTCGTCCGACCCCGTCGCTCTCGGGCGCTGGTGGGCCGAGGCTCTCCGCTGGGTCGTGGTCGACGAGACCGAGGAGATCATCGAGGTCCGCCCTGCGCCGGACCAGATGCCGGGGCTGCTCTTCGTCCCCGTGCCGGAAGGCAAGACGTCGAAGAACCGGCTCCACCCCGACTTCCGCCCCGACGACCAGGAGGCCGAGGTCACCCGACTGCTCTCCCTCGGTGCCCGGCGCGCCGACGCCGTCCAGGACGAGCAGTCCTGGGTGACCCTCCTCGACCCGGAGGGCAACGAGTTCTGCGTCCTGGGTGCGCGGAAGAGCTGAGCGAGGACCGGGCAGTCGTCAGTGCAGCTCAGTGATGCTCACTGGAGTTCAGTGACTCCGCCTGTCACCTGTTCGTGCAGAAGCCCCCTCCGTCCGATGCGGCGACCGGACGTATCCCACGACCCCGATCGTCGTCACGAGCACGGCCACGACGGCCAGGGTGAGCGCGAGGGCTGGGTTGCCGCCG
This sequence comes from Isoptericola halotolerans, assembly GCF_003003075.1. Taxonomy (GTDB): domain Bacteria; phylum Actinomycetota; class Actinomycetes; order Actinomycetales; family Cellulomonadaceae; genus Isoptericola; species Isoptericola halotolerans_A. The sequence goes on from NZ_PVTX01000002.1 coordinate 363,312, forward strand.
CGCCCCTGCGCGTCTGACACGTACCCCTCGATGATCGCGGCAGCTGCCGCCGCGCCGAGCAGGCACCCGCCGAGAATCAGGAGCAGCGTCCAGGGTCGGCGTGCGCTCGACTTTTTCGTCACGGAAGGCATCGTGACAGCATTGCCTGCGCGAAGCCACGGACGAGTCCTCGACCAGCACTCGACCGCAGTGCTCCTGGCCTTCTACCTCACCAGCTACGACACCGTCGAGCTCTTCAAGTGGGCCGCCAGCCACGACCAGCCCGAACCATGGGCTCAACAGCTCGGCGAACCTCCCGACACCCGGCCCACTGGAACGCACCACCCGCTCCACGGGCCTGCATCGCCGCGGACCGCCCGGCCGGCACACGACCTCCGGCGACAACGAGGACGACCTGCCACCGCGCAACCGGCCCGCGTGACGACCCACCACGCCCATGAACGCCCCGCGACACCCTTGACGCTGCGTCCACCAGCAAGGGCGCCGTCCCCCGGCACTCAACCCGCCCCGACGGCCCCACCGAACGCAAAAAGTCCCGGCCAGGAGAACCTGACCGGGACTTTCCGAAGGTGTTCCGGCTCTGAAGCCGAAACCCTCCTCACGTGCGCGAGGGGGGAGTTGAACCCCCACGCCCTTTCGGGCACACGGACCTGAACCGTGCGCGTCTGCCTATTCCGCCACTCGCGCGTGCCGTAGGAGATTAGCACGCGCCGGCCCTCGGATCCCAACCCGTTCCGGCCCGTGGGGGAGGGACCTGCGTCACACCGCCGTCGCGCCGTCAGCCACCGGATCCGGCCCGACGCGCCCCCACCTGCACGTCGTGACACGCTCGTGACCTCGGCGCACGGGTCTACCCGAGGGATTCGCACGAAATCCACAGGTTTACGGGCGCGGGTGGTGCACCCCTGCCTACGATCTGGATAGTCTGCCCGCGACAAGCACGGGTGGACGAGAGGAGGTGGCATGGGAGCGCTGGACCGCTTCGAGAAGAGCGTCGAGCGGCTGATGAACAACGCGTTCGCCAAGGTCGGGCGTGGCGGTGAGGTCAAGGCGGTCGAGCTGGCCAGCCGCTTGCGGCGCGAGATCGACGACCGTGCCGCCGTCGTCGGTCGCGACCGCACGGTCGCGCCGAACGAGTTCACCATCGAGCTGAGCCCCAACGACTTCGCGCAGGTGCAGTCGTGGGGTGCGGAGACCCTGGCCGACGAGCTCGCGACCAACCTGACCGAGTACGCGGCGTCGCAGCACTATGCGTTCGTCGGTCCGGTGAGCGTCTCCTTCGAGAACCACGAGGAGCTGACGGGCGGTCGGTTCCAGCTCCGCTCGGCCACGGTGCGCGGCAACGTCGCGCCGGCGACGAACCCGGCGCCGAGCACCCGCCACCCCCTCATCGACATCGACGGGCAGCGCTACCTCCTGACCGGTCCGGTGACGGTGATCGGCCGGGACGCGGAGGCGGACATCGTCGTCGACGACCCGGGCGTCTCCCGCCGCCACCTCGAGATCCGCGTCGCGCCCGAGGGCGTGGTCGCGACGGACCTCGGGTCCACCAACGGCCTCTTCGTCGAGGGCCACCAGGTCCCGGCGGCCACGCTGCTGGACGGCAACACCATGACCATCGGCCGGACCAGGATCATGTTCTGGACGGGTACGTCGGCCGGCCGATCGAACGAGGACTGGTGATCGACCGAGGATGAGCGAGCTGACGTTCACCCTGCTGCGGCTGGGATACCTGGTGCTGCTCTGGGTGTTCGTGCTCTCGGCCGTCGCGGTGCTGCGCCGCGACCTCGCTCTGCGCTCCCCGCGCTCGCGCAAGCGGGCCGACGACGGCGGCGCACCGGTCGCTGCACCGGCCCCGGCCGCGAGCAGCCCCGCCCCGGCGCGCAGCTCCGGGCCCCACAAGCTGGTGGTCACCGCGGGTCCGCTGACCGGGACCACCCTGCCGCTGTCGACGTCGTCGATCCTCATCGGCCGCGCCCCGAGCTGCACGCTGGTGCTCGACGACGACTACTCTTCGTCGCGTCACGCCCGCATCTTCCCGCAGGGGGACCAGTGGTACGTCGAGGACCTCGGCTCCACGAACGGCACGTTCATCGGCGACCAGCAGGTCACCTCGCCGATCCCGCTCGCCCCGGGCGTCGGCGTGCAGATCGGCCGCTCCGTCGTCGAGCTGCAGGGGTGACGCCTTCGTGACCCTCGCCCTGAGGTATGCCGCGCGCTCCGACGTCGGCCTCGTGCGGCAGAACAACCAGGACTCCGCCTACGCGGGCCCGAACCTGCTAGTGGTGGCCGACGGCATGGGCGGTCACGCCGGCGGCGACATCGCGTCCAGCCTCGCGATCGCCGCCCTCGCGCCGCTCGACGAGTCGGAGCACGGCCCTCAGGAGGCACTGGCCGACCTGGAGCGGACCGTCGAGCAGGCGCGTCAGGACCTGGTGCACGCCTCGGAGGTCGACCCGGACCTCGCCGGCATGGGCACCACGGTGACCGCGCTCCTGCGCTCCGGCAACACGCTGGCGATGGCCCACCTGGGCGACTCGCGCGCCTACCTGCTGCGCGACGGCGCGCTCAACCAGGTGACGGTGGACCACACGTTCGTCCAGCACCTGGTGGACACGGGGCGCATCTCCCCGGACGAGGCGGAGACCCACCCCCAGCGCAACGTCGTCATGCGGGTCCTGGGCGACTTCGACGTCGACCTCACGCCCGACATGTCGGTGCGCGAGGCGCGGCCCGGCGACCGCTGGCTGCTCTGCTCGGACGGGCTGTCCGGTTTCGTGCCCATCGAGCAGATCACGCAGGTGCTCGCGGAGTGCGAGTCTCCCGACGAGGCCGCCGACCTCCTCGTCACGCTCGCGATGACCGCGGGCAGCACCGACAACATCACCGTCGTCGTGGCCGACGTCGTCGACCCGGACGCGGACGAGGCCTCGCCGGTCTCCACCTCGACCCAGGTGGTCGGCGCCGCGGCGTCGGAGATGGCACCCGAGCTCGCCCGTCCCGCGCCGGACGCGCCCGAGGACGGCTCCCGCCGTCGTGACGACGACGAGGAGGAGGACGACGAGGACGACGACGCGCGGCCGGCGCCGAAGCGGCGTCCCTGGATCGGCGTCCTCGTCGTACTCGTGGTCCTGGGCGGTCTCGGCTACGGCGCCTGGTGGGCGTACGGCTGGACCCAGGAGCAGTTCTACGTCGGCGTGGCCGACGGTCAGGTCGCCGTCTACCAGGGGATCCCCCAGGACGCAGGCCCGCTCACCCTCTCCCAGCCGGTGCGGCTGACGGGCACGCCCGTCGACGAGCTCCCGGCCTACTGGAGCGAGCGCCTCGACGGCACGATCCGCGCGACGTCGGAGGCCGAGGCCCTCGAGCGCGCCGAGCGCCTCATCGACGAGGCGCTGCCCACCCCCACCCCGAGCCCCACCCCCGAGCCGAGCGTGAGCCCCTCGCCGTCGGCGAGCCCCGCGTCCGGGTCCGACCCCGCGGCGCAGGACGAGGGGGCCGAGGCGTGACGTCCCCGAGCTCCACCGTTGAACCCCGGCAGCGCCGGCCGCTGCGCATCGCGGAGGTGTTCCTCCTGATCCTGGCCCTCGGCGGGGGCATCGGTGGCTTCGCCATGGTCGGGCTGTCGATCCGCGGCGAGCTGCCCGACCAGTTCTGGTTCCGCAGCATGCTGCTCGCGGCCACCGCACTGGTCGCGCACATCGTCCTTCGCCTGCGCGCCCCGTGGGCCGACCAGGTGATCCTGCCCGCGGTGGTGCTGCTCAACGGCATCGGCCTGTCCATGATCTGGCGTCTGGAGATCTCCGACGCCACGGGCATGGCCCCCGCGGACGCGGCCGGCAACATGCAGGCCACGCTGCTCGGCGCCATCGTCGCCTTCGCCCTGCTGTGGGTCCTCAAGGACCACCGGTGGCTGCGGCGCTACACGTACACCGCGATGGTCGTCGGTCTGGTGCTCATCGCGTTGCCCCTGATCCCCGGTCTGGGCCAGGAGATCAACGGGGCGAGGATCTGGATCAGCGTCGGCGGCTTCTCGCTGCAGCCCGCCGAGTTCGCCAAGATCGCCTTCGCGGTGTTCTTCGCCGGCTACCTGGTGACCAACCGGGACACCCTCGCGCTCGCCGGGCCCAAGATCTTCGGCCTGCAGCTCCCTCGGCTGCGCGACCTGGGCCCGATCCTGCTGATCTGGGCGGCTTCGCTCGCGGTGCTGATCCTGCAGCGTGACCTCGGCACGTCGCTGCTGTTCTTCGGCCTCTTCGTCGCGATGCTCTACCAGGCGACGGCCCGTTCGAGCTGGATCGTCCTGGGCCTGACGCTGTTCGCGGCGGGCGCGCTCGCCGCGGCGCGGCTGTTCCCGCACGTCGGAGCCCGCATCGACGTCTGGCTGCACCCGTTCGACGCCGAGTACTACGACCGCGAGGTCGGCGGTTCGTACCAGCTGGTCCAGGGCCAGTTCTCCATGGCGAACGGCGGCCTGTTCGGCACGGGCTGGGGGGAGGGGCGCCCCTTCCAGATCCCCTACGCCTTCTCGGACTTCATCTACGCGGCGCTGGGCGAGGAGCTCGGTCTCACCGGCCTGGCGGCCGTCGTGCTGACCTACCTGCTCATCGTGCAGCGCGGCCTGAAGTCGGCCCTCAGCGTGCGCGACGGCTTCGGCAAGCTGCTCGCGGGCGGCCTCGCCTTCGCGATGGCGCTGCAGGTCTTCGTGGTGATCGGGGGCATCACCCGCATCATCCCGCTGACGGGCCTGACGCTGCCCTTCATGGCGCAGGGCGGTTCCTCCCTGCTCGCGAACTGGATCGTCATCGCCCTGCTGCTGCGGATATCGGACAGCGCCCGACGACCCTCCGACCTGCCGGTCCGCGGGCAGGTCTCGGCGGGCGCCCCGGCACCCGAGTCGGAACCGATCCTCGTCGGCCCGTCGGGGGCCGACGGCGGCACACCGGCCGACGGGACACCCGCGGCCGGCAGCAACCTGCCGCGCCGCCGGGTCGTCGACCGCGATCCGCACGGCGCCCCGGGGGACGCCGCCCCCACCGAGCACATCGGGACCGACGTCCCGCCCGAGCACCGAGGAGGTGAGAGCAGGTGAACACGACCACGCGCCGTCTGGCCGGGATCGTCATGGTCATGTTCCTCGCGCTCCTCGTCTCCACGACGTGGATCCAGTTCTTCGCGGCGGACCGGCTGAACAACGACCCGCGCAACGCCCGCGCCCTCTACGCGCAGTTCGGCACCGACCGTGGGCCGATCGTGGTGGGCGGTGAGGCCATCGTCGACTCCGTCCCGGTGGACGACGAGTGGAACTACCAGCGCGAGTACGCCCAGGGCCGCCTCTACGCCCCGCTGACGGGCTACTACTCGCTGGTCAGTGGTACCTCCGGCATCGAGCGGGCCGAGAACGACTTCCTCGCCGGGTCGGCCGACGCCCTCTGGGTGGAGCGCGTCCAGAACATCCTCACGGGCTCCGACCCGCAGGGGTCCTCCGTGGAGCTGACCATCGACCCGGAGGCGCAGCAGGCGGCCTGGGACGCCCTGGGCGACCAGCGCGGCGCCGTCGTCGCCCTCGAACCGTCCACCGGCCGGATCCTGGCGCTGGTGTCCAAGCCGACGTTCGACCCCAACGACCTCGCGAGCCACGACACGGCCGAGGCCAACCAGGCCTACCTCGACCTGCTCAACGACGAGGACGACCCGCTCCTCAGCCGGGCGAGCAACACCCTGGAGCCGCCGGGGTCGACCTTCAAGCTCGTCACCACGGCGGCCGCCCTGGAGAGCGGCGAGTACACGGCGGACTCCGTCATCGACGCGCCGTCGACCTACACGCTCACCGGTACGAGCACCGACGTCGGCAACTTCGCCGGCACCTCCTGCGCGTCGGCCGGCGAGATGACCCTGGCCGAGGCGCTGCGGATCTCCTGCAACACCGCCTACCTCGGGCTCGCGGGCGAGCTCGGCGCCGAGGCCATGAACGAGCAGGCCGAGAAGTTCGGCTTCGGCAGCACCCACGACATCCCGTTCACGACGTCGGCCAGCCAGTACGACCCGGACGTGGACGCCATGTCCACCGACCAGGTCGAGCTCTCCGGCATCGGGCAGGGCAGCGTGCTCGCCCACCCGCTGCAGGTCGCCATGGTGTCCGCCGCCATCGCGAACGGCGGCGAGCTCATGGAGCCGTACTCGGTGGACCGGGTCCGCGACGCCGAGCTGGAGGTGGTCGAGGAGACGCGCACCAACAGCCTCGGGCGCGCCGTCTCCACCGAGACGGCCTCCGCGCTCACCGACATGATGGTCAGCGTCGTGGAGAGCGGCTCGGGCACCTCCGCGCAGATCTCCGGCGTGCCCGTGGCCGGCAAGACCGGCACCGCCCAGCACGGCGACAACAGCGCACCCCCGCACGTGTGGTTCACCGGGTTCGCGCCCGCGGACGACCCGCAGGTCGCGGTCGCGGTGATCGTCGACGAGGGCGGGGCACTCGGGGGCGAGGCGACCGGCGGGCGCGTGGCCGCCCCCATCGCCAAGGCCGTCATCGAGGCGGTGCTGAACGGATGAGGCCCTCCATCGGGCTCTCCCTCGGGGAGCGCTACCACCTGACCCGGCAGATCGCCGTCGGCGGCATGGGCGAGGTCTGGGTCGCCGACGACGGCTACCTCGGCCGCGACGTCGCCGTGAAGGTGCTGCGCGAGGAGTTCACCGGCAACGAGGACTTCCTCCGGCGCCTGCGCACCGAGGCGCGCAACAGCGCGGCGCTCTCGCACCCGAACATCGCGCAGATGTACGACTACGGCGAGCAGGACGGCGCCGGCTACCTCGTCATGGAGCTCGTGCTCGGCGAACCGCTCGCGGACCTGCTCGAGCGTGAGCCCGTCGTCGCACCCCGCAAGCTCCTGCCCATCCTCGCGGCGACCGCCCGGGGCCTGCACCACGCCCACCGGGCCAAGGTGGTCCACCGGGACGTCAAGCCGGGCAACATCCTGCTCGAGCACGACAGCCGCAACGTCAAGATCACCGACTTCGGCGTCTCACTGGCCGCCAACCAGGCGACGATGACCGCGACGGGCATGGTCATGGGCACGGCCCAGTACCTCTCGCCCGAGCAGGCCGTCGGTCAGCCCGCGACGGCGGCCTCCGACCTCTACGCGCTCGGCATCGTGGCGTACGAGGCCACCGCCGGCAAGCGGCCCTTCACCGGGTCCACCCCGGTCGACATCGCCGTCGCCCACGTCAACAGCGCCGTGCCGCCCTTGCCGTCCAGCGTCCACCCGGGCCTCGACGACGTCATCATGCGCATGCTCGCCAAGGACCCGAACAAGCGGCCCGCCTCTGGCGCCGCGCTGGCCGACGAGCTCGACGTCCTCGCCCGGGAGATCGCCGAGGACCCTCTCGGCGCACGCTCCCGCGCCGCACGCCGTGCCGCCCGGACCGGCCGGCCCGCACCCGTCCGCCACGCGCGGCCCGACGACGCCCCGCCGGCCCGGCCGCTCGACCCCGCGGCGCACGCCGAGCGCCCCGCCGCCGCGCCGTCGTCGTCCACGCCGGACCTGCCCGAACCCGTGGTGCCCCGCAGCTACCCGGCGCGCCGCGACCTGCGCTCCAGCGCACCTGCACGCCCGACGCCGCCGCGTGGCGGGCCGCCCAGCCGTGCCGCGACGCGCAGCGACCCGACGCGCACGCCGGCGTCCCGGGCCTCGAACCGGTCCTCGGCGCGCCCGGAACGCAGCTCGACCACCACGGGCCAACGGCTGGGTGGGCCGCTGGGCCGGCTCTCCTGGCCGCTGCTGGCCCTGCTGGGGCTGCTCGGCGTGCTGCTCCTGGCCACGCTCATGAGCGGACTCTTCGGCGGGGACGACGGCGACGCTGCTGCCCTGCCGCTCCTCGCCGGCGTCGTGCTGGCGACACGACCCGCGAGTCTGCGGGCGATGACCGATCCCGGTTCTGGGATGATGCTCCCGGACCCGTCGCACCCCGCCGGTGCGACAACGACCCAGAAGGACGTCTGAGTGGTGGACAACACGCCCCGAGTACTCGCGGGCCGGTACGAGGTCGGTGAGCTCATCGGCCGCGGTGGCATGGCCGAGGTGCACATCGGCCATGACACGCGCCTCGGTCGCACCGTCGCGATCAAGGTGCTGCGGTCCGACCTCGCACGCGACCCCTCGTTCCTCGCCCGGTTCCGCCGTGAGGCGCAGTCGGCCGCCGCGCTCAACCACCCGGCGATCGTCGCGGTGTACGACACGGGCGAGGACACCTCCACCGACGCCTCGGGGCAGCAGGTCCACATCCCGTTCATCGTCATGGAGTACGTGGAGGGCCACACGGTCCGCGACATCCTCGCCGACGGCGCCGCCGTGCCGATCGAGGAGGCCGTCGAGATCACGGTGGGCATCCTCAGCGCGCTCGAGTACTCCCACCACGCCGGGATCGTGCACCGCGACATCAAGCCCGCCAACGTGATGATCACGCCGACGGGTGCCGTCAAGGTGATGGACTTCGGCATCGCGCGGGCGATGGCCGACTCGGCGGCGACCATGACGCAGGGTCAGGCCGTCATCGGCACCGCCCAGTACCTGTCGCCCGAGCAGGCGCGCGGCGAGCAGGTCGACGCCCGCAGCGACCTCTACTCCACCGGCTGCGTCCTCTTCGAGCTGCTCACCGGGCGCCCGCCGTTCGTGGGGGACTCGCCCGTGGCGCTCGCCTACCAGCACGTGGGCCAGCAGCCCCAGCGGCCCAGCGAGATCGCCAACGACGTGCCCGAGGTGCTGGACCGCATCGTCCTCAGCTCCCTGGCCAAGGACCGCAACGACCGCTACTCGTCGGCCGGCGAGTTCCGCTCCGACCTGGAGTCGGCCGTGCGCGGCGGCAACATCATGGCCCCGGCGCTCGGCGCCGCAGCGGCCGGTGCGGCCGCCGCCTACGGTGCCACCCAGGTGCTCGGGGACCCGCAGGGCACGCAGGTGATGTCGCCCGCCGGCGACCCGTCGCCCTGGGGCCAGACCGGCCTCCCGACCGACCAGACCGCCGTCGGCACGGCCGTCCCGCCCGGCGAGGAGGAGGACGAGGGCAACCGCAAGTGGCTCATGTGGACGCTGATCGGCGTCGGCGTGCTGGCCCTCGCCGCGATCCTGTTCTTCTGGCTCACCAGCGGTGAGGACGAGCCGGACCTCGTCGCGGTGCCCGAGCTGACGGCCAACATGAGCCCGACGGAGGCGCAGCGGCTCGTGGAGGGGGCAGGGCTCGTGTACTCCGAGCGCGTCGACGACGAGTCCGACGAGCCCGAGAACACCCTGACCCGCTCCGACCCGGCCAGCGGCGAGCAGGTCGCGGAGGGCTCGACCGTGCTCGTCTACTTCTCCGGCGGGCCGGAGACCTTCTCGATGCCCGATGTCACCGGCCGGAGCCTCGAGGAGGCCGAGCAGCAGATCACGGATGCCGGCCTGGAGGTCGGCGAACGTGAGGAGCAGGCCAGCTCGAGCGTGGACGAGGGGGACGTCATCTCGACCGACCCCGCACCCGGCAATGCCGTCAACCCGGGCGACACCGTGGACATCGTCTGGTCCAACGGCCAGGTCGAGCTGCCCGACCTCATCGGGCAGGACCAGGAGGACGCCGAGGCCGCGCTCGAGGACCTGGGCCTCAACGTCCGCATCAGCAGCGAGCCCGTGCAGGACACCAACGACGTCGGCAAGGTCGTCAACCAGTCGCCCGAGGGCGGCACCGTGGACCAGGACACCACCGTCGAGCTCACGATCGGCGAGGAGCCCGAGGCCGAGATGGTGCAGGTGCCGAACGTCGAGGGGATGAGCGCCGAGGACGCCGAGTCCGCGCTGGGCGGGCAGGCCAACCTCACCGCGGTCCAGCGGACCGAGTCGTCGGAGGAGTACTGCCCGGGCTTCGTGGCGCGGCAGGACCCGCCGGCCGGGACCGAGCTGGAGATCGGGTCCGACGTGACGATCATCGTCTCGACGGGTGCCGAGGGCCAGGACTGCAGCGCCGGTGAGGCGACCCCGGCACCGCCGGAGGACGACGGCCCCGGCCTCGGCCTGGGCGGCGACGGGGAGACGCCCGGCGACGAGGGCTGACGCCCTGCCGCACGCCGCGGACGGCGCCGCTCAGCCCTGGTGGACGAGCGGCGCCATCCCGGCGGACCGTTCCACGGCCGCCGGGTCGCCGCACACCGCGAGCCAGTTGGCCAGCAGGCGGTGACCGCCCTCGGTCAGCACCGACTCCGGGTGGAACTGCACGCCGTGCAGCGGCAGGTCGCGGTGCTGCACGCCCATGATGACGCCACCGGCCGTGGTGCAGGTGACCTCGAGCTCGGCGGGCACGGTGTGCGGCTCCACGGCGAGGGAGTGGTAGCGCGTCGCCGTGAAGGGTGAACCCAGCCCGTCCAGCACGCCGACGCCCTGGTGCTCCACCTCGCTCGTCTTGCCGTGCATGAGCTCGGCGGCGTGCGACACCGTCGCCCCGTACACCTCGGCCAGGGCCTGGTGCCCCAGGCAGACGCCCAGCATCGGCGTCTCGGACCGGGCGCAGGCACGGATGACGTCCTCCGACGAGCCCGCGTGCTTGGGCGTGCCCGGTCCCGGCGAGACGAGGACGCCGTCGAAGGGCGTGCCGTCGTCGTGCCAGAAGCGACCGTCCGCATCGGGCTCCGGCACGGCGTCGTTGCGCACGACGGTGGTGCGGGCCCCGAGCTGGTCGAGGTAGCCGACGATCGTGTAGACGAAGGAGTCGTAGTTGTCGACGACGAGGATGGAGGTCATGGGTGTGCCTCGACGGTGTTGTCGTTGATGGGGACGTAGGTGGAGAGCCAGGGGAAGACCCACTCGAAGCAGACCCAGACGAGGGCCACGAACGCCACGAGCAGCACCAGCACCCGGAACCATGCGGGTCCAGGGAGGATACGCCACAACGCTCCGTACATCACGCCTCCCCGTCCTCGACGCCGCGCACCTGCACGCCGACCTCGATGAGCTCGATGGGTGTGCCCTCCTCGACGGGGGCCCAGTAGTCCAGCTCGCCGTGGACGATGTACCGCTGGGCGGCGGAGTACATGGGGTGGCACGCGGTCAGCGTCAGCAAGCGCTCGGTCAGCTCGGGCACCGGGTCGCCCGCCTGCAGGCCGGGCACGGGCGCGATGACGTCCACCTCGTGCGGCCACACGATCTCGTGCGTCGTCTTCCGGTACACGTACCAGGTGTCCTCGGTGCGGAAGACGAGCGGGTCGCCCTCCTGGAGGTCCGCGACCTGGTGGTACGGCTTGCCGTAGGTGGTGCGGTGGCCGGCCGTGGCGAAGTTGCCGAGGTCGCCGGGCATCGCCGTCCCCGGGTAGTGGCCGGCACCGAGCCGGTCGAGCACCCGCGCCTTGTCCACACCCTGGGCGACCGGGGTCACGTAGTCGTCGCCCCAGCGGGGCACGTAGAGCTCGGCGAAGACGGTCTCGTCCGCGGGCTCGTCCAGGACGGGCGGCTCGCCGCGGTGCTCGCTCGCGATCGCCGGTCCGTCGTCGACCTCGAGCGGGGGAGGCTCGGGCCAGTCGAGGTCGGCGAGCACCTGGGTGTGGACCCGTTCGGCCTGGACGTCCGTCCACCACAGCTGCCACACCACGAACAGCCCGAGGAACACCCCGGCGGTGATGAGCAGCTCACCGACGACGCCGACCGCCGCGCTGAGCGCACCGCCCCGGTGCCCCCGCGCATGTCTCACGAGAACACGTCCGTGCCCTCGGGCACCGTGGCGTGCTGCAGCCCCTCACCCCCGGTGTACGCGGGCATCTCCAGGCCGTCGTGCTGCTGGACGTCGTAGCCGAGCCCGATCCAGTCCACGTACTGCTTGTACACCCCGATCCCGGGGGATGCGTCGAGCGCCGCCTGCAGCTGGTCGGGGTCGCCGATCGCCTCGATGACGTACGGCGGCGAGAAGACCTTGCCGTGCAGCAGCAGGATGTTGCCCGAGCACCGGAACGCGCTCGTGGACGTGACGCGCTCGCCCTGCAGCGTCATCGCCTCGGCGCCCCCGGCCCAGAGGGCGTTGATGACGTGCTGCACGTCCTGCTGGTGCACCACCAGGTCGTCGGGCCGCACCTGCGGGTTGTCGAGCGCGGAGATCGGCGCGTCCTCGAGCGCGACGCTCAGCCCGCCGCCCGCCACCGGCCAGGCGCCGGAGACGACCGCCTCCTGGGCGCGCAGCGCGGGGTCACGCCGCGGGACGTCGACGTCGACGGCGTCGCCGAGCTGGTCGACCTCGTCGTCCAGGAGGTTCGCCTGCTCGCTCAGCTCCTCGACGCGCGCCGACTCCGCGGCGATCACGGAGGCCAGGTCGTCGCGGTGCCGGGTGTCCTGGTCGCCGGCGAGCTGGGCGCTGGCGGTGAAGAGCACGCCGGAGAGGGCGAGCACGCCCGCGACGGAGATCGCGGAGCGGATCCGTGGTGACATCGCGGGCCTCCTCTCTCATGGTGCCGGTTCTGGTGCTGGTGCTGGTGGCCACTACGCTAGACGAAAAACCCGTCGTCGGCGGTCGAGAATCCCTCTCGAACGTCGCAAAACACCCTCACAGGAGTCAGCCCCGTGGCCGAGTCGAAGCCCGAGAAGAAGAAGTCCGACCCCGCGGTCCCGAAGTCGTCGGCCAACCCCCGCTGGCTCGTGCCCACGATGCTCGGACTGATGCTCGCCGGGCTCGCGTGGATCGTCATCTACTACCTGACGAGCCAGAACCTCGGGCTGCCCGTCCCGCAGCTCGGCAACTGGAACCTCCTGGTCGGGTTCGTCCTCATCATCGCCGGGTTCTCCCTGACCACACGCTGGAAGTGACCTGGGCTGTACAAGTCCCACCGGTGTGATTCCACACCTGTGCATATCTCTGGGGATAACTCGTACGGCGTCCGCCGTCAGAGCATCGGCAGGGACACCGCGGTCGAGTACTTCCACACCGTGAGGGCGACGAGGACGACGCCGACGGCGGTAGGCAGCGCCCAGCCCACGAGCTTCTGACGCTCCCGCGGTGCGGCGGCGTAGCCGGCGCCGATGACGAGCCCGACGACGAGGCCGCCGACGTGCGCCTGCCAGGCGATGTTGTCCATGAAGAACGGCAGCGCCATGTTGATCGCGATCAGCACCACGATCTGCCCGGCGTTGCGGCCCATGCGGCGCAGCACCGGGATGATGGCGCCGAAAAGGCCGAACACGGCACCCGAGGCACCCACCACCGGGGTGAGCCAGCTCGTGCTCAGCGGATCGGCCAGCAGCAGCACGCCCACCGACCCACCGACGGCCGCGAGCAGGTAGAGGGCGATGAACCGCCCCCGCCCGAACGCCTGCTCGAGGAACGGTCCCACCAGCCACAGCGCGTACATGTTGAACAGGATGTGCAGCGGGCTGGTGGAGTGCAGGAACGCCGCCGTGAGGAAGCGCCACGGCTCCTCGTCGCCGAACACGGGGACGAACGCCCACTGCTGCGTCCAGGCGCCCCCCGTCGCGAGCTGGAGGACCCAGCTCACCACGCACAGGCCGATGATCGTCAGCGTGACGACCGGGCGCCCCCCGCGGACCGTCCCCCCGAAGACGGTCCGGGCGCTGCGGGAGGCCTTCGCCGCCTGCGCCACGCAGTCGACGCACTGCACACCGACGGGCGCGGGGCGCTGGCACTCCGGGCACGTCGGTCGCCCGCAGCGCTGGCAGCGCACGTAGGCGACCCGGTCGGGGTGCCGCGGGCAGACCGGCGGAGCCTCGCCCGGCCGGCCCGCGGGCGGCTGCTGCGGGGTGCTGATGGTGGGGCTCCTCAGTCCTCGATCGTGACGCGCTCGAGGACGATGTCCTCGACCGGGCGGTCCCCGGGGCGCACCTTGGTCGAACCGATGGCGTCGACGACGGCGCGCGACTCGTCGTCGGCGACCTTGCCGAAGATCGTGTGCTTGCCGTTCAGCCAGGACGTGACCGTCGTGGTGATGAAGAACTGCGAGCCGTTGGTGCCCTCGACCTCACCGGTCACGGGGTTGCGCCGCTTGCCGGCGTTCGCCATGGCGAGGAGGTACTTCTCGTCGAACGCGAGCTCCGGGTGGATCTCGTCGTCGAACGTGTAGCCGGGGCCGCCGGTGCCGGTGCCCAGCGGGTCGCCGCCCTGGATCATGAAGTTGTCGATCACCCGGTGGAAGATGACGCCGTCGTACAGCGGGTCGTTGCGCTCGGCGCCCGTGCGCGGGTCCGTCCAGGTCTTGGTGCCCTGGGCCAGCCCGACGAAGTTCGCGACCGTCTTCGGCGCGTGGTTCGGGAACAGCTCGAGGCGGATGTCACCGGCAGAGGTGTGGAGAGTTGCGAACATGGCCCCATCCTCTCACCGGCGACCCGGATGGACGCCACCGGGCGTGTAGCGGTGCGACCCGGCGCGACGAGTGGCACAGTGGTCGCATGGTGCAGACCCCGAAGATCGACTCCGCCAAGGTCAAGGACTCCGCCGCGGAGGTCACGGCCGCGCTCGTCGGCGCGGGCTCCCGTGCCGCGGACAGCGCCAAGGACGCCGCAGGGCAGGCCCGGGACTGGGCCTCCCCGCGTGTGGACTCGTTCGTCGAGTGGCTCCGGCCACGCGTCGAGCAGGCGTGGAGCGAAAGTGTTCAGGCCGCCGCGCCGCGTGTCGAGCAGGCCGCCGGCAGGACCGGCCCGCTCGTCGACAGCGCCCACGACAAGATCGTGGACGAGTACCTGCCCAAGCTCGTCGAGGTGTTCAACGATGCCGCCAAGAAGGCGGCGCTGACGACCGAGGAGGCGGCGAAGGCCGCCAAGAAGGCCGCGAAGGCGGCCGAGAAGTCGGCGCGCAAGGCCCAGCGCAAGTCCCGGCGCCGCAAGACGTTCGTCTGGACGCTGGTCGCGGGCGGTGCCGCCGCCGCCGGGTACGCGTTCTACCGCCGGGCGCAGCCGCAGAACGACCCGTGGGCCGAGCCCTGGGAGCAGTCCACCGCACCCGACTTCGACGGCGTGGCGCGCGACGCGCGGCACGTGGTCGGCGACGCGGCCGAGGCCGTGGGCGAGGCCGCCGGTGCGGCCGTGGCCAAGGGCAAGGAGGCCACGGAGAAGCTCTCGAGCCGGGCCGCCCAGGCCACGGAGGACGCCAAGGAGAAGACGGCTGCCCGGACCTCCAGGGCTCGCAAGTCCGCGGCCGACGCGACCAAGGACGCGGTGGACGACGCCGCGGACGGCGCGAAGAAGGCGACGGACGCCGCCCAGCAGAAGGCCGACGAGGCTGTGGAGGCAGCCGACGAGGCCACCGACCCGAAGAACGACGGCACGAAGTAGACCGCCCGTCCGGAACGCCGAGAGCCCCCGTCCTGACCAGGACGGGGGCTCTCGTGCTGCTGGCGCCGGGTGCCCGAACCGTTTAAGCGGTCGCGCACCACCATCCGCCGGAAAGCGCCTGCCCTACGATCGTGAATCGGCGGTTGGATGGATTCAATCCGATCCGACCTCGTGGCGACGGAGCCCGCTCTCGCCGCTGCGACATGCCAGCCCTCCGGCCGCAACGCCGCGGCCGCGCCCTTTCACGAAGGAGTGAAGCAATGTCCAGGCGAAGAACAACCAGAGCCGTCCTCGTCGCCGCGCTCTCCGGCGTCGCGGTCGCCGCGACGAGCGTCGGCACGCTGACCACCGCCCACGCGGACCCGGTCCGCTACGAGGCCGAGGACGCCCCAACCGTGTGTGCCGGGACGATCGACGCCAACCACGCCGGGCACTCCGGCACCGGCTTCTGCAACTCCGACAACGCCGTCGGAGCCACCCTCGACGTCACGATCGACGCCGGATCCGGCGGCACGGCCACCCTCGGCATCCGGTACGCCAACGGGGGCACGACCGACCGGCCGGCCGACGTCGTCGTCGACGGCGAGACGGTCGGCACCGTCGCGCTGGGCCCGACCGGAGCATGGGACGCCTGGACCACCAGCACCGTCACCGTTCCCGTCACCGGCGGCGCGACCACGATCCGCGTGGCCGCGACCAGCGCCGGCGGGCTCGCCAACATCGACTACGTCGAGGCCGAGGTCACCGCCGCCCCCACACCGTCTCGACACGAGGCGGAGGACGCCCCGGCACTCTGCGAAGGCCTCGTCGAGGCCAACCACGCCGGGCACTCGGGCACCGGCTTCTGCAACACCGACAACGCCGTCGGCGCCGGGGTCGAGTTCTCGGTCGACGCCGCCGCGGCGGGGACGACGACTCTCGACGTCGGCTACGCCCACGCCGGTTCGAGCAGCCGGCCCGGTGAGGTCGTCGTCAACGGGACGTCCGTGCGGACCGCGCAGTTCTCCGCCACCGGCGCATGGACGACCTGGGCGACCGAGCGCGTCACCGTCGAGCTGGACGCGGGCGTCAACACCGTCCGCCTGCAGGCGACCGGCCCGGACGGGTTGGCGAACATCGACTACCTCGACGTCACGCCCGGCGGGTCAGACCAGCCCGGAGGCGACGGCGCCTACGAGGTCGAGGCCCTGACCCGGGGCGTGAGCGTCCGACCGACGAGCGACGGCAACCTGGTGAGCTGGCGCCTGCTCGGCACGGACGACCCGGACGTGGCCTTCAACGTCTACCGGGACGGGCAGCGGCTCAACTCCTCCCCGCTCACCGGCGCCACGAACTACCGCGACACCGGCGGCTCGTCGAGCTCGAGCTATGCGGTCGCCCCGGTGACCGGCGGGTCCGAGGGGGCGCAGGCGGCCACGGAGGCACGGTTCACCGCGGGCGGCTACCTCGACGTGCCGATCGACCGGCCCGGGAGCAACTACACGGCCAACGACGCCAGCGTCGGCGACCTGGACGGTGACGGCGACTACGAGTACGTCGTCAAGTGGTATCCGGACAACGCCAAGGACAACTCCCAGTCCGGGTACACCGACAACACGATCATCGACGCGTACACGCTCGACGGCAGCCGCCTCTGGCGGATCGACCTGGGCCGCAACATCCGCTCTGGCGCCCACTACACCCAGTTCCAGGTCTACGACTACGACGGCGACGGCGACGCCGAGATCGCGATGAAGACCGCCGACGGGACGCGCGACGGCCAGGGGAGCGTCATCGGGAACGCCGGCGCCGACCACCGCAACGCGGGTGGCTACGTCCTGTCGGGGCCCGAGTTCCTGACCATCTTCGACGGCCG
The DNA here is from genome assembly GCF_003003075.1 of Isoptericola halotolerans. Taxonomy (GTDB): domain Bacteria; phylum Actinomycetota; class Actinomycetes; order Actinomycetales; family Cellulomonadaceae; genus Isoptericola; species Isoptericola halotolerans_A. The sequence goes on from NZ_PVTX01000002.1 coordinate 380,451, forward strand.
TACCGGCGCCGCGGTCGACACCGTCGACTACCAGCCGCCGCGCGGCGACGTCTCGAGCTGGGGCGACAGCTACGGCAACCGGGTCGACCGGTTCCTGGCCGGGACCGCGTACCTGGATGGCACCAGCCCGTCCATGGTCTTCGCGCGCGGCTACTACACCCGCTCAGTCATCTGGGCGGTCGACTTCGACGGGCAGGACCTGACCACCCGGTGGGTCTTCGACTCCGACGACCAGGGTTCGCAGTACCGCGGCCAGGGCGCCCACAGCCTCTCGATCGCGGACCTCGACGGTGACGGTCGCCAGGACGTCGTCTACGGCGCGATGGCGATCGGCTCCGACGGCGACCCGCTGTGGAACTCCCGCATGGGCCACGGCGACGCGCTCCACGTCTCCGACCTCGTGCCCGGCCGGCCCGGGCAGGAGGTCTACATGCCGCACGAGAGCAGCAGCGCCCCGTCCTCCAGCCTCCTCGGCTCGGACGGCACGGTGCTGTTCCAGACCAGCCCGGACGGCGACAACGGCCGTGGCGTGGCCGCGAACGTCACCACCGCCAATCCGGGCGCCGAGTACTGGTCGTCCAACGTGTCCGGCCTGCGCAACGCCTCAGGGGACACCGTCGGGGCCAAGCCGAGCTCGGCGAACTTCCTGGCATGGTGGGACGACGACGGCGAGCGCGAGCTGCTCGACGGCACCCACGTCGACGACTACGACGACGGACGCCTGCTGACCGCCTCCGGGGTGAGCACGAACAACGGCACGAAGTCGAACCCGGCGCTCTCCGGTGACCTCTTCGGTGACTGGCGCGAAGAGGTCGTCTGGCGGACCGACGACTCGTCGGCGCTCCGGATCTACTCCACGCCGTACGAGACGGACCTGCGGATCCCCACTCTCATGCACGATCCGCAGTACCGCGTGGCGATCGCCTGGCAGAACACGGGCTACAACCAGCCGCCGCACCCCAGCTTCCACATCGGCAGCGAGGTGAGCAGCTACCCCTGGCCTGACATCCACACCCCGTAGCAGGAGGCCTGTGACGACGAAAGGCCGCTGACCCGTCGGTCAGCGGCCTTTCTCGGGTGGAGCCAAGGGGACTCGAACCCCTAACCCCCTGCTTGCAAAGCAGGTGCGCTACCAATTGCGCCATGGCCCCGGGGGGGTCAGTCGAGGGAGTCGGTGACCTCGGTCCAGAGGTCGCGGTCGGCGGCGTCTGCCGACAGGCGCCGCCAGACGACGTACCCGGCCAGGGCGGCGAGCAGGATCACGAACAGCTTCTTCATGCTGGACCTCCGCGTCTGCCAGGGAGTGGGGCTAGGAGGACTTGAACCTCCGACCTCTTCCTTATCAGGGAAGCGCTCTAACCGTCTGAGCTATAGCCCCTCCGCACGTGTCCGATGAACGCGTGCAGCACGGAACATTACCGTACCCGGCGCTCCGGTCCCAAACCGCGGGCGGTCGCCGCGGTGTGACGTCCGTCGCGCCGGGTGCGTCCCGCCTCAGTCGTCGGTGAGGGTCAGGTGCACGCCGCCGACCAGCGCCGCGGTGATGTTGTAGAGGATCGCCATGATGGTGGCGATCGCCGTGAACAGCACCATGTTGACCAGCGCGATGAGCGTCGAGAGCGAGATCATGCGCTCGAACTCGACGAACTGCGTGATGTTGATCGTCTGCGGCCCCATCGTCTCGATGAGGAACTCCTGGATCGTCGCGAACGTCCCGAGGGAATTCAGCGAGTACCAGACCACAGCCGTCGCGACGACGATCATGATGCCGATCGCGACGGACAGCAGGAACGCGAGCTTCATGATCGACCAGGGGTCGATCCGCGACACGGACAGGCGGACCCGACGCGGGCTGCCCAGACCCTCGCTCGGGCTGGCCGCCGACTGCAGCGTGGGCTGCGCACCGGTGGCGGCGCCGTACTGCGCGCCCCCGTACTGCGCACCCGCCGGCGACGCCTCAGGCTGCGCCGCACCGTGCACGCCCCCGGCGGAGTAGTGCATCTCCGGCCGTGAGGCGCTCTGCGTCGTCCCCGTCGAGGGCGGCGGCGGGGGAGCGCTCTGCGAGCCCGAGGACGCCGCGTCCGGCGGTTCCGCACCGGTGCTCGAGGACGCCGCCGACTGCACCTTCTTGGCCGCGTTGCGCGCCGCCGCGAGGGCCGCCGCCGCTGCCTTGACGGCACCGTCCTTCACGGCGGAACCGTTCGTGGGCGCCTGCTCCGCCGAGGCTGCTTCCGCCGGCGTGGTGTCCGCCGGCGCGGGCTTCGACGTCGTGCCCGTCGTGGTGCCCGACATCGTGCCCTCCGTCGAGGAGGCCGGCTCGGCCACGCTCACCTCGCCCACGGGCTCACCGGTGGGCTTCGCGTCGGCCTTCGCCGCGGCGGACGTGCTGCCGTTGCTCGGCGCCGGGACGCGGTCCTCGCCCGACGTGGTCGGGGCTGCCGGCACGGGCGACATCTGCTGCGTCGAGTCCACAGCCTCCGCCGTCTTCGTCCCTGCCTGCCCCGCGTTCTTGTCGCTGGCCATCAGATGTTCCCGTCCCCGGTCTCGTCCTGCTCGGGCGCGGTCGCCTCGGCGGCCCCGACCGGGCCGCCGTCAGCGGCCTGCTCCTCCACGCTAACCGACACCTCGTCCTCGCGACGCTCGACGTTCCGGGCGACCGCGATGATCCGGTCCTTCTTGTCCGGCTTGGCGAAGGTGACGCCCTGGGTCGTCCGACCCGTCAGGTTCACCTCGTCCACCCGCGACCGGACGATCTTGCCACGCTCCATGATGACCAGGACCTCGGTGTCCGCGTCCGTGACGAGAGCGCCCACGAGGTCGCCCCGCGCCTCGACGAGGTTCGCCACCTTGATGCCGTAGCCGTTGCGACCCTGGAGGCGGTAGTCGTCGATCCGGGTGCGCTTCGCGAACCCGCCCTCCGTGACCACGAACAGGTCGGTGCCCGGCGTGACGACGTCGGCGTTGAGCAGCTCGTCGTCCTCGCGGAACTTCATGCCGGTCACGCCGGACGTCGCACGTCCCATCGGGCGCAGCGTGTCGTCGTCGGCCGGGAACCGGATCGACTGACCCTTGCGCGAGACGAGGATGAGCTCGTCGTCGGCGTTCACCAGGCGGGCGGCCACGAGCTCGTCCGGGGTGCCGTCGTCGTCCTGGCGCAGGTTGATGGCGATGAGACCACCGCTGCGCGGGGAGTCGTAGTCGCTCAGGCGCGTCTTCTTGACCAGCCCGCGGCGCGTGGCGAGCACGAGGTACTCCGCCGCGTCGTAGTCCCGGACGGCCAGCACCTGGGCGATCTTCTCGTCGGGCTGCATCGCCAGCAGGTTCGCGACGTGCTGGCCCTTCGCGTCCCGCGCCTGCTCGGGCAGCTCGTAGCCCTTGACGCGGTAGACCCGGCCGGCGTCGGTGAAGAACAGCAGCCAGTGGTGGGTCGTGGTCACGAAGAAGTGGTCGACGATGTCGTCCTGGCGCAGCGTGGCGCCCCGGACACCCTTCCCGCCACGGCGCTGGGCACGGTAGGAGTCGGTGCGCGTGCGCTTGGCGTACCCGCCGTGCGTGATCGTGACGACCACGTCCTCCTCGGGGATGAGGTCCTCGATCGACATGTCGCCGTCGTAGGGGAGGATCGTGGTGCGGCGCTCGTCGCCCCACCGCTCGGTGACCTCGTCCAGCTCGGTCGCGACGATCTCCCGCTGACGCGCCGGCTTGGCGAGGATGTCCTCGTACTCGAGGATCTCCGCCTTGAGCTTGGCGTGCTCGTCGAGGATCTGCTGCCGCTCCAGCGCCGCCAGACGGCGGAGCTGCAGCGCGAGGATCGCGTTGGCCTGCGTCTCGTCGATCCCGAGCAGCTCCATGAGCCCGGACCGTGCCTGGTCGGCGTCGGGGGAGCGGCGGATGAGGGCGATGACGGCGTCGAGCGCGTCGAGGGCGCGCAGGTAGCCCTCGTAGATGTGGATCTTGTCCTGCGCCTCGCGCAGCAGGTAGGCGGTGCGGCGGCGCACGACCTCGATCTGGTGCTGCGTCCAGTGCCGCACGAACGCGTCGAGGCTGAGCGTGCGGGGCACCTCGTCGACGAGCGCGAGCATGTTCGCGCTGAAGTTGTCCTGCAGCTGGGTGTGCTTGTACAGGTTGTTCAGCACGACCTTGGCGACGGCGTCGCGCTTGAGGACGATGACCAGGCGCTGACCGGTGCGGCCGGAGGTCTCGTCCCGGATGTCGGCGATGCCGGCGATCTTCCCGTCGTTGACCAGGTCGGCGATCTTGGTGGCCAGGTTGTCCGGGTTGACCATGTAGGGCAGCTCGGTGATCACCAGGCAGATCCGGTTCTGGATCTCCTCGACGTTGACCACGGCGCGCATCGTGATCGACCCACGGCCCGTCCGGTAGGCCTCCTCGATGCCCTTGGTGCCCAGGATCTGCGCGCCCGAGGGGAAGTCCGGCCCCTTGATGCGCTGCATGAGCGCGGCGAGCAGCTCCTCCTTGGAGGCGTCCGGGTTGGCCAGGTGCCACCGGACACCCTCGGCGACCTCCCGCAGGTTGTGCGGCGGGATGTTCGTGGCCATGCCGACGGCGATGCCCGCCGAGCCGTTGACCAGGAGGTTCGGGATGCGGGACGGCAGGACGACGGGCTCCTGCGTCCGGCCGTCGTAGTTGTCCTGGAAGTCGACGGTGTCCTTGTCGATGTCCCGGACCATCTCGAGGGCCAGGGGCGCCATCCGGCACTCGGTGTACCGCGGGGCGGCCGCCGGGTCGTTGCCGGGCGAGCCGAAGTTCCCCTGACCCGCGACCAGCGGGTACCGCAGCACCCAGTCCTGGACGAGGCGGACCAGCGTGTCGTAGATCGCCGTGTCGCCGTGGGGGTGGAACTTGCCCATGACGTCGCCGACGACACGGGAGCACTTGGAGAACGCGCGGTCGGGCCGGTAGCCGCCGTCGTACATCGCGTAGAGCACGCGGCGGTGCACCGGCTTGAGGCCGTCGCGCACGTCGGGCAGCGCCCGGCCGACGATGACGCTCATCGCGTAGTCCAGGTACGACCGCTGCATCTCGAGCTGCAGGTCGACCTGCTCGACGCGGCCGTGCTGGATCGCGGCCAGCGCGACGTCGTCGCCTGCCGGCATCTGCGCGGGTCCGTCGTTCTCGGGGCCGGGTGTCTCGTCCGTCACCGTGTCTCCGTTTCTTCCTGCGCCGCCCGGGCGCGGGTCCTGCCTCAATCAGTCCTGAAGGTTCTGTACAACTGGACGTTCACATCGTGTACGCCCAGCTCCGGTCAGATGTCGAGGAACCGGACGTCCTTGGCGTTGCGCTGGATGAAGCTGCGGCGGGACTCGACGTCCTCGCCCATCAGCACCGAGAAGATCTCGTCCGCCGCGGCAGCGTCATCGATCGTGACCTGCATCAACGTGCGGTGCTCCGGGTCCATCGTGGTGTCCCATAGCTCGGTGTAGTCCATCTCGCCGAGACCCTTGTAGCGCTGGATGCCGTTCTCCTTGGGGATCCGCTTGCCCGCGGCGATGCCCTGCTGGAGGAACGCGTCACGCTCCCGGTCGGAGTACACGTAGTCGTGCGGGGCGTTCGTCCACTTGAGCCTGTACAGCGGCGGCTGCGCGAGGTACACGTGCCCCTGCTCGATGAGCGGGCGCATGTAGCGGAACAGCAGCGTCAGCAGGAGCGTGCAGATGTGCTGGCCGTCGACGTCGGCGTCGGCCATGAGCACGATCTTGTGGTACCGCAGCTTGACGATGTCGAAGTCCTCGCCGATGCCGGTGCCGAACGCGGTGATCAGCGCCTGGACCTCGGCGTTGGACAGCGCCTTGTCGAGCCGGGCGCGCTCCACGTTGAGGATCTTGCCGCGCAGCGGCAGGATCGCCTGGTGGTGCGGGTCGCGGCCGCGCACCGCGGAACCACCCGCGGAGTCGCCCTCGACGATGTAGATCTCGCACTCCTCGGGGCGGTTCGACTGGCAGTCCTTCAGCTTGCCGGGCATCCCGCCCGAGCTGAGGATCCCCTTGCGCCGTGTCGCCTCGCGCGCCTTGCGGGCCGCGATCCGCGCCTGCGACGCCGAGATCGCCTTGCGGATGATGTCCCGCGCCTCGTTCGGGTGGGCGTCGAACCAGTCGACCAGCTTCTCGCGCACGACGCGCTGCACGAACGTCTTGGCCTCGGTGTTGCCCAGCTTGGTCTTCGTCTGGCCCTCGAACTGCGGCTCGCCCAGCTTGACGCTCAGCACCGCGGTGAGCCCCTCGCGGATGTCGTCACCCGTGAGGTTCTCGTCCTTCTCCTTGAGGATCGCCTTGTCCCGCGCGTAGGAGTTCACCAGACCCGTCAGCGCTGCGCGGAAGCCCTCCTCGTGGGTGCCGCCCTCCGTCGTCGAGATCGTGTTGGCGAACGTGTGGACCGACTCGCTGTACGCGCTGGTCCACTGCAGGGCGATCTCGAGCGAGATCTGCGCCGAGGTGTCCTCCGACTCGATGTCGATGATCTCCGGGTGGATGATCTCCGACCGCTTCGCCGCGTTGATGTGCTTCACGTAGTCGATGAGGCCGTGGTCGTACTTGTACGTGACCGTCCGGACCGCGCCGCCGTCCGACTCGGCGTCGTGCACCTCGTCGTCCGGGGACTCGACCGTGTCCACGGCGGGGGCGTCCGCACCCTCGATCCCGGCGGCCTCGCCGTCGGTCGGCACGCCGGTGATCTCGTCGGGGCCGGAGACGTGCTCGGTGCGCTCGTCCGTGAGCGTGATGCGCAGGCCCTTGTTGAGGAACGCGTACTGCTGGAAGCGGGACCGGAGCGTCTCGAAGTCGTAGTCCGTCGTCTCGAAGATGGTGCCGTCGGCCCAGAACGTCTGCGTCGTGCCCGTCTCGTCCGTCGCCTCGAGCTGCTGCAGCTCACCGACCGGGGCGCCGCCGTCGGCGAACTCCTGGCGCCAGGCGTGACCGTCACGGCGCACCTCGGTGACGACCCGCGACGAGAGGGCGTTGACGACCGAGATGCCCACGCCGTGCAGACCGCCGGAGACGGCGTACCCGCCGCCCCCGAACTTGCCGCCCGCGTGCAGGATCGTCATGACGACCTCGACCGTCGGCCGGCCCTCCGTGGGGTGCATCGCCACCGGGATGCCGCGGCCGTTGTCCACGACGCGCACCCCGCCGTCCGCCAGCAGCGTGACGTCGATGGTGTCGGCATGGCCGGCGAGAGCCTCGTCGACCGAGTTGTCCACAACCTCATACACGAGGTGATGGAGACCTCGCGCGCCGGTGGACCCGATGTACATGCCGGGTCGCTTACGGACTGCCTCGAGGCCCTCGAGGACGGTGATGTTCCCGGCGTCGTAGCTGCTGTCGGATCGCTGAGCCACAGGCTGTAGCACTCCTCGTCGTCCAGGCACGCGACGGGGTGTCCCGGACCGAGGGGTCCGGGCCGCAGCACAGGGACAGGCACGGGTGTGCCGGCTGCGGGTCGGTGCCGTGCGCCGCCGGGGGACCATCGAGGCCCGAGCAGTCGTCGACCGGCCCAGCGGGGCCGGTCGCACGCTTCTCCACGGACCCGGATCGACACCCGGGGACACCCGCCAAGTCTACCGGAGATCCGCAGGAAATCGCGGCGATCGGGCTCTTGAGCGTGTGCGCTGCCACACGTTGTCCACAGGTTTCTCCACATCGGCCGCAGCGTCGCTCAGCCGAAGGTGTCACCCGGTCCCGGGCCCCGCACCGACCGGCGTCCACGGCGGAAGCTCGGGCCTGCCGGACCGAGCACCGTGACCTTCTCCACGACGCCCTCGCCGACCTCCTCGTCGAGGCGTCGCATCAGCGTGGGCACGAGCAGCCGGACCTGCGTGGCCCACGCCGTCGAGTCCGCCCGCACCACGAGCACCTTGTCCTCGAAGGTCTCCGGCGTGCAGTGGTCCGCGACCTGGTCACCGACCACCTCGCGCCACCGGCCGATCACCCCGCCGACCGACACCTCCTCGTGCCAGCCCTTGTCCCGCAGGAGGCGCGCCACCACGTCCGACACGAGGCGCGGGTCGCGGGCGTTCGGGCCCTTGCCCGGTTCCTTGCGCGGCTCGGCCAGCGCCGAACGCCGCGACGGCGACCCCGGCCGCAGACCTTTGGCGCGAGCCGCCGCCTTCGCACGGTTCAGCGCCTCGCGGGCCACCTCGGAGCGTGGCGTCAGCTCCGTGCGTTCGACGACGGGACGCGGGTCGCGCTCCGTACGCCCCTCCGGCGGGTCGAGCGCGTCCGGGGAGCCGGCGTCGGCCCCCTGGTCAGACACGACGCACCTGCCCCGACGTGACCTCGAAGCGGGCGCCCAGGAGCGCCTCCGGGACGTCCTGCGGCACCGCGGCCGTCACCAGCACCTGACGGGCCTGCACCACGAGCTCGGCCAACCGCTCGCGACGGCGGACGTCGAGCTCGGCGAACACGTCGTCGAGGATGAGCACGGGATCCGCGTCCGAGCCGTGGTCCGGGTCCCAGAAGACGCCGTCGGTCTCGATGGGCTCCGAGCCGCCGCCCAGCAAGCGGAAGGCCGCGAGACGCAGCGCCAGGGCGAACGACCACGACTCCCCGTGGCTCGCATACCCCTTCGCGGGGAGGTCGCCCAGGGAGAGCACCAGGTCGTCCCGGTGGGGCCCGACGAGACTCTGCCCGCGATCGATCTCCTGGGAGCGCTGCTCCTCGATGGCGGCGGCCAGGAGCTTCTCGAGCGCCTCCGGCGCCTCGTGCGGGAGCGGACCGTCCGGGCCGGGATCCGGCAGCACCGCCGAGCGGTACCGCACCTGCGCCTCGCTGTCCGCGTCGCTCACCTGCTCGTACGCGGTGGCCACGAGCGGCTGCAGGGCACGGACCAGCGCCGTGCGCCAGGCCAGGACCTGTCCACCGAGCTGGGCCGCCCGGGCGTCCCACACCTCCAGCGCCGACAGGTCCGGGTCGCGCCCAGCCGCCCGGTGGCCCCGCAGCGACTTCAGCAGCGCCGAGCGTTGGCGGACGACCCGCTCATAGTCCGACAGCACGCCGGCGGCGCGGGGGAGGAGCTGCACGACGAGCTGGTCCAGGAAGCGGCGTCGGCCGTCCGGCTCGCCCTTGACGAGCCCCAGGTCCTCCGGGGCGAACAGGACGGTACGCAGGATGCCGAGGACGTCGCGGGCCCGGCCGAGCTGCCCGCGGTTGACGCGGGCCCGGTTCGCCTTGCCCGCGGTGATCTCCAGCTCGACGGTCGACGCGCGCTCGCCGCGCACGACCCGGGTCCGGACCACGGCTCGCTGGGCCCCGGCGCGGATGAGCGGGGTGTCGTTCGCGACCCGGTGGCTGCCGAGCGTCGCGACGTACCCCAGCGCCTCGACGAGGTTCGTCTTGCCGCGCCCGTTGCGCCCGACGAAGGCGTTGGGGCCCGGCTCGAGCTCGACGTCGGCGGACTCGTAGGAGCGGAAGTCGAGCAGCGACAGGTGCGAGACGTACATGACCCCAGTGTCGCGCGGCCTACTCGGCCGACGGCTTCGTGGCGTGGCCGCCGAACTGCTGACGCAGCGCCGCCACGGCCTTCATGGCGGGCGAGTCGTCCTGCCGCGAGGCGAACCGGGAGAACAGCGCCGCGGAGATGACCGGCAGCGGCACAGCGTTGTCGATCGCCTCGTCCACGGTCCACCGGCCCTCGCCGGAGTCGGCGACCCAGTCGTCGATCGCGGCGAGCTGCGGGTCCTCCTCGAGGGCCTTGACCATGAGGTCCAGGAGCCAGGAGCGCACCACCGTGCCACGCTTCCACGCACGCATCGTGCCGTGCACGTCCGTGACCACGTCCTTCTTCGCCGACAGCAGCTCGTAGCCCTCGGCGTACGCCTGCATCAGGCCGTACTCGATGCCGTTGTGCACCATCTTGGCGAAGTGCCCGGCACCGACGTTGCCCGCGTGCACGAAGCCCTCTTCGCGGGGACCCTCCGGCCGCAGCGCGTCGAAGACCGGCATGAGGTGCGCGACCTGGTCGTCGTCACCACCGCACATCAGGCCGTAGCCGTTCTCCAGCCCCCAGATGCCGCCGGAGACACCGACGTCGACGTACCCGACACCGCGCTCGGCGAGCTCGGCCGCGCGTGCCTGGTCCTCCGGGTAGTGGGAGTTGCCGCCCTCGACGACGATGTCGCCGTCGCCCAGCAGGGTCCCGAGCTCCTGGACGACGCCCCGGGTCGGGTCGCCGGCCGGGACCATCACCCACACCACGCGCCGAGGTCCGGGGAGGGCGTCGACCAGCGCGGCGAGCGACTCGACGTCGGACACCTCGGGTCGCGGGTCGTACCCGGTGACCTCGATGCCCGCGCGGCGCAGGCGCTCGCGCATGTTGTTGCCCATCTTGCCCAGACCGACCAGACCCATGTGGGTGACCATGTGGAGAACCTCTCAGGACGAGAAACGGATGGGGACCAGCAGGTAGCGGTAGGCGGACGAGTCCTCGCCGTCCAGGGACTCCTGGCCGGTGAACTCCACCGGCTTGTTGGGGTGCGTGAACGACATCCGCACGAAGTCCGTGCCCAGCGCGCCCAGACCGTCCAGCAGGAACTGCGGGTTGAAGGCCACCTGGATGTCCTCGCCGACGAGCACCGCCTCCAGGGCTTCCGACGCCTGGGCGTCGTCCCCCTGGCCGGCGTCGAGCACGACCTGGCCCTCGGAGAACGCCAGGCGGATCGGCGTGTTGCGCTCGGCCACGAGGGAGACCCGCTTGGCGGCGTCGATGAGGGCCTGGGTGGGCACGACGGCGTGGATGGGCGTCGCGTCCGGGAACAGCCGGCGCACGGCCGGGTAGTCGCCGTCGACCAGCTGGGAGGTGGTGTGCCGACCGCCGGCCTCGAAACCGATCAGATCGATGCCCTCGCCGGTGGACAGCCCGATGTTCACCGGTCCGCCACCGGCGCCGAGCGACTTCGCGACGTCGTTGAGCGTCCGTGCGCGGACCAGCGCGACGGCGGAGTACCCGGGAGTCGCGGGGGTCCACGTCAGCTCGCGCAGCGCCAGGCGGTAGCGGTCGGTGGCGAGGAGCGTGATCCGCTCGCCCTCGATCTCCATCCGCACACCGGTGAGCAGCGGGAGCGTGTCGTCGCGGCTCGCGGCCACGCTCACCTGGGCGACGGCGTGGGTGAGGGCGTCACCGGGAACGGTTCCGGTGAGCTCGGGCATCGCCGGCAGCGCCGGATAGTCCTCGACCGGCATGGTGAGCAGGGTGAAGCGGGAGGCACCGCAGGTCAGCGCGACCTTGTTGCCCTCGACCGTGACGTCCACCGGCTTGCTCGGCAGGGCGCGGGAGATCTCGGCGAGGAGGCGGCCGGAGACGAGCACCGTGCCGGACTCCGACACCTCGGCGGGGATCTCGGAGCGCGCCGAGACCTCGTAGTCGAAGCTCGCCAGGCCGATCGACCCCGCGGTGCTGGCCTCGAGCCGGACACCGGCCAGGACGGGAGCCGGCGGTCGTGTGGGGAGCGTACGAGCCGTCCATGTCACGGCCTCGGCCAGGACGTCACGTTCAACCCGGAACTTCATCCCACTCCTCAGTGTGCTCGTGCGGTGCGACGACGTGCCTGTCAGCAGCGCCGTCGTCCGTGCAAACCCTACCGTGCCGGAGCCCTCGAGGAAGGGCGCCCTGCGACCGCCGTCCGGGGCTTCGAAGGCGTGTGGATCTCTCCTGGGAAAAACACGTTCATCGTCGTCGTAGGGGTTGTGGATCATGGGGAAAACCGGTGTCTTCGCAGTTCAGGAGGCACGGAACCCTGTGGAGGCGGCTGTGCGCGAGCCTGTGGGCAACTCGGTGCCCCTGTGGGCGACGGTTTCTGTACCCACAGGCGTCCACCGATGGGGGTGCCTTCGTCCACCGGTTCTCGCGCGTGTTCCACAGGCGTCCACAGATTTGTCCACAGGTGTGAACGGGTGCCTGACCGGAATCGGCGGAGTTGTCCACCGTGCGGGTCCACAGGATGGGGACAGCCCGCCCGAAATGGCACGATCTCGGGCGGGCTGCTGTGGGAAACCCTGTGAACACGCGGTTGTCCACAGGGTTGTGGAATTGTGGATCAGCCGCGGTGCTGCTGCTTGATCCGGCTCGTGAGCTCCGTGACCTGGTTGTACGTCGACCGGCGCTCGGCCATCTGACCGGCGATCTTCTTGTTCGCGTGCATGACGGTGGTGTGGTCGCGGCCACCGAACTGCTGGCCGATCTTGGGCAGGGAGAGGTCCGTCAGCTCACGGCACAGGTACATCGCGATCTGGCGTGCCGTCACCAGGACGCGCGACCGGGACGTCCCGCAGAGGTCGTCGATCGTGAGACCGAAGTAGGCGGCCGTCTGGGCGATGACCATCGCCGGGGTGATCTCCGTGGCCTGGTCGTCGTCGGTGATGAGGTCCTTGAGGACGATCTCGGTGAGGGCCAGGTCCACCTGCTGCTTGTTCAGGTTCGCGAACGCCGTGACCCGGATCAGCGCGCCCTCGAGCTCGCGGATGTTCGTCGAGATGCGGGAACCGATGTAGCTCAGCACCTCGGCCGGCACGTCGAGACGCTCGCTCGCCGCCTTCTTGCGCAGGATCGCGATGCGGGTCTCGAGGTCGGGCGGCTGGACGTCGGTGATCAGGCCCCACTCGAACCGGGAGCGCAGCCGGTCCTCGAACCCGTCGAGCTGCTTGGGCGGCACGTCGGAGGTGATGACGACCTGCTTGTCCGCGTTGTGCAGCGCGTTGAAGGTGTGGAAGAACTCCTCCATCGTCTGTTCCTTGCCCTGCAGGAACTGGATGTCGTCGATGAGCAGGACGTCGACGTCGCGGTAGCGGCGCTGGAACGCGCCGGTGCGCCCCTCGCCGATGCTGTTGATGAAGTCGTTGGTGAACTCCTCCGAGTTCACGTACCGCACGCGCACGTGCGGGTACAGGTTGTGCGCGTAGTGGCCGATGGCGTGCAGCAGGTGCGTCTTGCCCAGCCCGGAGTCGCCGTAGATGAAGAGGGGGTTGTACGCCTTGGCCGGCGCCTCGGCGACCGCGACGGCCGCCGCGTGCGCGAACCGGTTGGACGAACCGATGACGAACGTCTCGAAGATGTACTTGGGGTTCAGCCGGGTGGGCTCCGCGGCCTCCTTGCGCGCCGGCGGCGCGGAGCGGTGGACCGCGGTCCGTTCCGGGGCGGAGATCTCGGGCTCCGGTTCTTCCGAGGGAGGGCTGTAGTCCTGCGTCGGGCCGGCGAGTGCCTCGTGGCTGAGCTCCGGGTCGACCGTGATCCCGAACCGGATGTCCCGCCCGAGCGCGGAGGACATAGCCGAGACCAGCTGGTCGCGCACGCTCGTCTCGAGATAGTTGCGCGTCTGCTCGTGCGGCACGGCGATGAAGACCGTGTCCTCCAGGATCGCCATCGGCTTCGCCAGCTTGATGAAGGCGAGCTGCCGCTGGGTCATGTCCGACCGCGCCTCGAGGGTCGCCAGGGTCTGTGACCAGACCTCGGTGATGTCGGCGTCGGGCTGGGGCACGGGGGTTCCTCCGGGCGGTCGGTAACAGTGTCCACATAGTTTTCCACACCCTGTGGAACCTGTGGACATCGGTGTGGACGACGGCGGCGCGAGACCGGTCGTGTCGTCGGCGTCACGCCGGGCGCAGTTGACCTGAGGGCCCGCGACGGCGTAACGTCGGACAGCCGTTCCAGGTACTTTCGCGCGCCCTCCTTCGGGCGTGCGGCCTCGGGTCGGCCCGGTCGACACACTGCCCGTGCGGACGCCGACCAGCAACCTGACCGACATCGTCGAGGACCTGACGGTGTGCCTCCCCGACGTTTCTTGGAGTACCTCGTGAGCAAGCGGACCTTCCAGCCGAACAACCGCCGTCGTGCGAAGACCCACGGTTTCCGGCTGCGCATGCGCACCCGCGCCGGCCGCGCCATCCTGGCGAACCGCCGTCGCAAGGGCCGCACCGAACTCGCTGCCTGAGCCGTGCTCCCTGCGGCGCGACGCATGCGCCGCTCCTTCGACTTCGAACGAGCGGTGCGCGGTGGCGCGCGCGCAGGGCGCTCGACCGTCGTCGTCCACCTGACCCGCGCCCCGGGGCAGGTGGACGGCCCTTTGGTGGGCCTGGTGGTCTCCAAGGCGGTCGGCAACGCCGTGCACCGCAACCTCGTCAAGCGACGCCTCCGCGGCGTCGCGGCCGCGCACCTGGACGACCTGCCGGACGACGCGCTCATGGTGCTGCGGGCGCTGCCGGCGTCCGCCGAGGCGGACTACGCGCGCCTGGACCGGGACGTCTCCCGCGGGATGCACAAGGCGCTCGCCCGGGTCGCGGGGCCGGGCTGATGACCGGTTCCGTGCTCGGGCGCAGCCGGGAGCTCGCGCGCGCCGTCCCCACGGCCGTGCTGGTCGGCGCGATCCGTGTGTACCAGGCCGTCGTGTCACCGATGACCGGGCCGACCTGCAAGTACTACCCGTCCTGCTCGCAGTACGCGCTCGTCGCAGTCCGCACGCACGGGCCGCTGCGGGGGACCGGACTCGCCCTCTGGCGGATCCTGCGGTGCAACCCGTGGAGCCTCGGCGGCGTCGACGACGTGCCGCCGGCTCGTCAGCACGAGCACCGCGGCGCCGACACGCACTGACCTCCCGGGATCGCGCCACCCGGGCTCAGCTTTCCGACAGAGGAGACAAATGGGCTTCTTCGATACCATCCTGTTCCCGATCCAGTGGGTCGTGGCCTGGATCATGTACGGGTCCCACCAGGTATTCACCACCCTCGGCTTCCAGGACGGCCCGGGGTTCGCCTGGGTGCTGTCGATCGTCGCCCTCGTGATCGTCATCCGCATCCTCCTGATCCCGCTGTTCTTCAAGCAGATCAAGGCGTCGCGCGGGATGCAGATGATGCAGCCGGAGCTCCAGGCGATCCAGAAGAAGTACAAGAACAAGAAGGACCCGTCGTCCCGCGAAGCCATGGGCCGCGAGACCATGGAGCTGTATCGCAAGCACGGCACCAACCCGATGGCGTCGTGCATGCCGATCCTGCTGCAGTCGCCGATCTTCTTCGCACTGTTCCGTGTGCTCTACAACCTGCCTCCGATCGCGGCGGGCACGCTCGACCCGATCGGCCCCATCGACGCGTCGGTGGCCGCGGACATCGAGGAGTCGTCGCTCTTCGGTGCTCAGCTGTCGGACATCTTCCTGCAGACGGACGACTGGGGCGCTCGGATCACGATCCTCGTCCTCATCCTCGCGATGAGCGCCACGACGTTCTTCACCCAGCGTCAGCTGACGATGAAGAACATGCCGAAGGCCGCCCTTGAGGGCCCGATGGCGAACACGCAGAAGATGATGCTGTACGCGCTGCCGGTCATCTTCCTGATCTCGGGCGTGAACTTCCCGGTGGGTGTGCTGATCTACTGGACCACGACGAACCTGTGGTCCATGGGGCAGCAGTTCTACACGATCAAGCGGATGCCGGCGCCGGGCTCCGAGGCAGAGCGTCAGCTCAAGGAGAAGCAGGCCGCGAAGGCTGCCAAGAAGGGCATCGTGGCCGAGGAGCCGACGGAGATCGAGCCGCCGAAGCCGGTGGGGCAGCGTGAGCAGCCCATGCGCAAGAACCGCAAGAAGAAGAAGAGATGAGGTCAGCCATGACGAGCGACGCGACGCCGGAGAACGGCAAGACGCTGGTGGCACGTCTCGAGGAGGAGGGCGAGGTCGCTGCCGACTACCTCGAGGAGCTCCTCGACATCGCCGACCTGGACGGCGACATCGACCTCGACATCCGCCACGAGCGTGCGGCGGTCGAGATCGTCTCCGAGGAATCCCCGCGCTCGCTCGACTCCCTGGTCGGGCGGAACGGCGAGGTGCTCGAGGCGCTCCAAGACCTCACCCGCCTCGCCGTCCAGGCGCGGACGGGGGAGCGGAGCAGGCTGATGCTGGACGTCGGCGGGTTCCGTGCGGCACGGCGCGCTGAGCTCGAGGCGCTGGCCGCGGACGCGATCGCACGTGTGCAGGAGTCCGGCGCGACGGTGTCGCTGGACCCGATGAACGCGTTCGAGCGCAAGGTCGTGCACGACGAGGTGGCGGGTGCGGGACTCGTGAGCGACTCGGCCGGCACCGAACCGCAGCGGTACGTGGTGATCCACCCGGCGGAGCCCGCCACGGCATGACGACGAACGACGGGGCCCGCTGTTTCACGTGAAACAGCGGGCCCCGTCGCGTCTGGACGACTCAGGTCAAGTGACAGGATGGTGCGCATGGTGGACACGGACGAGGTCATGGGGACGAGCGCGGCGGTACGCGACTACTTCGGCGAGCACTACGACGCGGTCTCCCGCTTCCATGCTCGACTGCGGGACGAGGGGGAGGTCCGGGGACTGATCGGTCCGCGTGAGGTGGACCGGCTCTGGGAGCGGCACATCCTCAACTCGGCAGCGGTCGTCCCGTTCCTCGCCTCGGCTGGATCGGTCGCTGACATCGGATCCGGAGCCGGGCTGCCGGGGATCGTCATCGCGATCCTGCGACCCGACGCCCAGGTGCATCTCATCGAGCCCATGGAGCGCCGCACGACCTGGCTCGAGGAGGTCGTCGCAGATCTAGGACTGGCGAACGTGGAGGTGAAGCGGGGCCGCGCAGAGGAGTACGACGGCGCGCTGGAGGTCGATGCTGTGACGTCGCGCGCGGTGGCTGCACTGTCGAAGCTGGCGCGGATCAGCCTCCCGCTCGTGAGGTCCGGGGGCGAGCTGGTGATCCTCAAGGGGCGGAACGTGGAGCAGGAGATCGAGCCGGCGCGCAAGATCCTCCGCAAGCTCACGGTCGGCGAACCGGAGATCCTGGAGGGACGGACCATCGACGGCGTGGAGTCGACCACGGTGCTCAGGGTGCGGCGGAAGTAGACCGACACCCGGCGACCGGCCCGACCTGGTCGCCGTGGACGACCCGGCGGCCCGGCATGTTTCACGTGAAACATGCCGGGCCGCTGACGTCTGACGTGGTCTCCGAGTGACGTGCCACGAGGGCGGGTGTCACCGCCGCACACGTCGGTGCGAGGCCGTAGAGTGAGCGCGGAACTGCATCGACGTGCGACGCGACCTGGAGGAACGACCCGTGAGCATGAGCGCCGACCGCCAGGACGCCTCGTCCGAGGACGGTACCTGGAGCACCCCCGAGGCCTACGACGCCGATGTTTCACGTGAAACAACATCGTCGTCCTGGCACGGCGGCAATTCGACCGAGCGGGGTGGCGATCTTCATCGCGAGGCTCTCATCTCATCGGTTCCCCAGGTGGATGAGGACACACCCCTGGCGGCACAGCTTGCGCTGGACGCGCGCCGGCGGATCGACCTCGATGGTCGGAGGTTCCCCCGGCCAGAGCGGACGCGGATCATCACGGTGGCGAATCAGAAGGGCGGCGTCGGCAAGACGACGACGACGGTCAACCTGGCCGCGGGCCTGGCGCGAGCCGGCCTGAAGGTTCTCGTCATCGACAACGACCCGCAGGGAAACGCCTCGACGGCGCTGGGTATCGAGCACCGCGCGGGCACTCCGTCGATCTATGAGGTGCTCGTCGAGGACGAGCCGATCGCGTCGGCAGTGCAGGCATGCCCGGACGTGGACGGCCTGTGGGGTGTCCCGGCCACCATCGATCTCTCGGGCGCGGAGATCGAGCTGGTCTCCCTGGTCTCTCGAGAGACCAGGCTTCGCAAGGCGCTCGACAGGTACCTGGACGAGCGGACCGCGCGAGGGGAGGATCCGATCGACTACGTGTTCGTGGACTGCCCTCCCAGCCTCGGTCTGCTCACCGTCAACGCCTTCGTCACCGGCCGCGAGGTGCTCATTCCGATCCAGTGCGAGTACTACGCGCTGGAGGGACTCAGCCAGCTCTTGAAGACGATCGAACTGATCAAGGCACACCTGAACCCGGAGCTCGTGGTCTCCACGATCCTCCTGACGATGTACGACGGTCGCACCAACCTGGCGCAGCAGGTGGCCGCTGAGGTTCGGCAGCACTTCCCGGATCAGACGTTGCGCACGACGGTCCCGCGGTCCGTGCGCATCTCCGAGGCGCCCTCCTACGGGCAGACGGTGATGACCTACGACCCCGGTTCGACCGGCGCACTGGCGTACCTCGAGGCGGCACGGGAGATGTCCGAGCACTCCGCCCAGCGCGCTGACCTGCAATGATGCGCGTAGCATCGAGGCAGGACGGCGAGCCGCGACCGGTCAGGGACGCGATGCCGCGACACCACGAACACGGGCCGACACCCGGACGGAACCAGGAGGCTGGTGGATCATGAGCCAGAAGAAGCGAGGGCTCGGCCGTGGACTCGGGGCGCTGATCCCCCAGGGACCACCGCAGGAGAAGCCGGTGGACGTGTTCTTCCCGCAGCGGGACGAGGAGCAGGAAGCGCCCGGTGCTGTCATGACGGCACCCGACGACGACCGGGGGGGCGAGAGGTCGGAGCGGGCCTCGGAGGCGTCGTCGGCCAGCGCGGACCGGGGCGGTCGGCGTTCGGCATCGTGGGACTCGGCCATCGCCGGTGGTCGGCTGAGCATCAACGGGGGATCTCGAGCAGAGGACGCCTCGGACCCTGTGTCCGCCCTGGCGGGACTCGCCGGCAGGCTGGAGTCGGAGGCGGGCCGGGACGCGGGCGCGGGGTATGAGTCGCTGGGCACCATCGAGATCAGGGAGCACGACGCTCCGGACGATCCGGCGTCCGCTACGGAGGCGACCGAGGACGCACCCGGATCCGATGGGGCGGCACGGAGCGGCGAGGCTGGCGAAACCTTCGCGCAGGACGTGGGCGAGGAGCACCCGCACGACGAGGACGGCCTCGTGCCCGTCCCGGGTGCGCGTTTCGCCGAGGTGCCGGTGGAACAAATTCGGCCGAACTCGCGGCAGCCCCGCAGCGTGTTCGACGAGGGTGAGCTGGACGAGCTGGTCGAGTCGATCAACGAGATCGGCGTGCTGCAGCCCATCGTCGTGCGACCCGACCCGGACGCCTCTGCCGGGTACGAGCTCATCATGGGTGAACGGCGCTGGCGTGCCGCGCAGGAGGCCGGGCTCGACACGATCCCGGCGATCATCCGTTCCACCGACGACTCCGACATGCTGCGCGATGCGCTGCTGGAGAACCTGCACCGGGCCGCGCTGAACCCGCTGGAGGAGGCTGCGGCCTACCGGCAGCTGTTGGACGACTTCGGCTGCACCCACGAGGAGCTGGCGACGAGGATCGCGCGGTCGCGTCCGCAGATCTCGAACACGCTCCGGCTGCTGAAGCTGCCTCCTCTCGTGCAGCGACGGGTCGCTGCGGGAGTTCTCTCCGCCGGTCACGCCCGTGCTTTGCTGGGCCTGAGCGATGGTGCCGAGATCGAGCGGCTGGCGCAGCGCATCGTCTCGGAGGGGCTGTCGGTGCGGGCCACCGAAGAGGTCGTGACGCTGCTGGCCGAGGGGTCCGACGAGCAGCCGGCCGCGCGCGCCCCACGCGCCGGGCAGCGCAGCGAGGCGATGGATGAGCTCGCCACGCGGCTCTCCGACCGGTTCGAGACGCGGGTCAAGGTCAACCTGGGCAAGACCAAGGGCAAGGTCACGGTGGAGTTCGCCTCCGTCGAGGACCTCAATCGCATCTTGGCCGTGATGGCTCCGGAGGATCCCGGCTTCGCGCCCTCGTAGCGCGCCTCCAAAGGCGAAAGGCCCGGTCTGTGTTTCACGTGAAACACAGACCGGGCCGTTTCCATGTGAGAGGAGTGGGTACGGGGCGGTTTCGCCGGCGCGAGGGACCGGCTGTTTCACGTGAAACAGCCCGGGCGCGGCGATGTTTCACGTGAAACGGCGGCTATTCGACAAGCATGAGTCAGTCCGCCACCGTCGTCGACTCACCGGGATTCCGAAGTGCCGGAGAAACAGAACGGCCGCCCTGGTTCCGGAGAACCAGGGCGGCCGTCTGCAGCGGGGGAGTGTCAGGCGAGGACGCCGTCGATCTCCTCGGCCAGCGCACGCTTGGGCCGGGCGCCGATGATCGACTTGACCACCTCACCACCCGAGTAGACGTTGAGCGTCGGGATCGACGTGATGCCGTAGGCCATGGTGGTGGCCTGGTTGGCGTCGGTGTCGAGCTTGACGATCTTCACCTTGCCCTCGTACTCCTCGGAGAGCTCCTCGAGGATGGGTGCGACCATGCGGCAGGGTCCGCACCAGGTGGCCCAGAAGTCCACCAGGACGGGAACGTCGGACTCGAGGACCTCGGACTGGAAGGTGTCGTCGGTGACGGCGACAGTAGGCATGGAGACTCCTTCGGTATGCGTGGTGGTGGTCAGACGGCGTCGAGCGCGGCCGGGAGCTGCTCCGGGTCGGGCGCGGTCGCGAGGTCTGCCAGCTCGGAGAGGTAGGCCTGCGCATCGAGGGCGGCGGAGCAGCCAGAACCCGCGGCGGTGATCGCCTGGCGGTAGGTGTGGTCGACGAGGTCGCCGCAGGCGAAGACGCCGGGCAGGTTCGTCCGGGTGGATCGGCCCTCCGCGAGCACGTAGCCCTCGTCGTCCAGGTCGACCTGGCCGGCGAGCAGCTCGCTGCGCGGGTCGTGCCCGATGGCGACGAAAAGCCCGGTGACGTCGAGGTCTCGCTCGGCACCGGTGACCGTGTCCCGCAGGCGGACGCCGGAGAGCTTGTCCTCACCGTCGATGCCCACGACCTCGCTGTTCCACGCGAAGTCGATCTTGGGGTCGGCGAGGGCGCGGTCGGCCATGATCTTGGACGCGCGCAGCGCGTCGCGCCGGTGGACGATCGTGACCTTCGACGCAAAGCGGGTCAAGAAGGTCGCTTCCTCCATCGCGGAGTCACCGCCACCGACGACGGCGACGTGCTGGTCGCGGAAGAAGAAACCGTCGCACGTCGCGCACCAGGAGATGCCGCGGCCCGAGAGCTTCTTCTCCTCGGGCAGGCCGAGCTCGCGGTACGCGGACCCGGTCGCGAGGATGACGGTCCGGGAGCGGAACGTCTCGCCGCCGCCCGTGACGACGGTCTTGACGTCCCCGGCGAGGTCGAGCGTCTCGGCGTCGTCCCAGAGGACCTTCGCACCGAACTTCTCGGCCTGCTCGCGCATCGCCTCCATGAGGTCCGGTCCCTGGATCCCGGGCGGGAAGCCGGGAAAGTTCTCGACCTCGGTGGTGTTCATGAGGGCACCACCCGCTGTGACAGACCCGGCGACGACGATCGGCGCCAGGCCGGCCCGTGCGGCATAGATGGCGGCGGTGTACCCGGCGGGGCCGGAACCGACGATGACGATGTCGTGCAGCGCGGCGTCCGTGCTGGCCGGGGGGGTCGGCTGGTCGGTCACATCAACTCCTGCGGTTCGGTTCGGTGCCGGCGCGGGCCGGCACCAGGGGTCAACACCCGGGGCATCGGTGATGTTCCAGGGCTCAGGACAGCGTGATCTCGTTCAGCTCGAGGCGGTATTCGTCGGCCTTGTCCGTGTCCGGGAGCTCCGTGATCCACAGGACCAGCGAGTCGACGATGACCGGCTCGTCGAGCTCGATCGTGGTGTCCTCGGAGAACGAGCCCTCGGCGAGCAGGTCGCCGCCGGTCGGGTCATCCAGGCTGGTCGAGCGCAGCTGCCAGGTGCCGCCGCTGCCGTTCGTGCTCAGGTCGACCTGGGAGACGGGTGCCGGCTCGCGCAGCTCGACGCCGTAGCCGGCGCCCTCCTTGAAGCCGCCCCAGACAGGGTTGTTGTAGTAGGTCCGCGTGAACCAGAACGTGGACGGGTCGGCGTCGTACGCCAGCTCGACGGCCTCCGGGTGCTCTCCGTCGCTGGCGGGGTCGAGCTGCTCGCCGGTCTCGATGATGGGCCGTACCTCGGGCGTCTCGGACTCCGTCGGCTCCGGCTCCGTGCCGCCGTCCGACGTCTCCGTCGGCTCGGTCCCGGCGGTGGCCTCCTGCGAGGCCTGGACCTCGGGCGGAGGCTCGGAGCTGAAGGGCGTGAAGGCCTGGGCCATCGCCCAGACGGCGGCGAGCACGACGCCGACGAGCAGGACGCCGAGCACGATCGGCGTCGGGTTGACGCCACGCTTCTTGGGTGCGGCGGTCGAGGCGAAGCCGCCCGTCGGCGGGTTGCCCTCCGACGGCGGGACGCCCTGCGCCCCGGTCGCCGGCTGTCCGTAGGCACCCGTCGGCGGCTGGCCGGGTGCGGCGGGTTGCGCGTACCCGTTCGGACCCTGGCCCGGCGGCGGGACCGGGGGCTGGCCGTAGGGGGCAGGCTGCCCGTAGCCCGGCTGGCCGGGGGGCGGGGGCACCGCACCCTGCGCGGGCGGCTGTCCGTAAGCGGCGCCGGCCACGGCGCCCGCACCGGCACCGACCGTCCCGGCCCGGGCGATCCGGCCCCCGGAGGACGGCCGGCGCACCGGCGGTGCCGGCGGCGGCGTCCCCGGGCGCGGGCCGTTCCCGGCGGGGCTGCCGGCACCCAGGACGGACGAGCGGACCGGCCGCTCGGGCGGTTGCACGAACCGGGGGAGGGCGGCCACGACGGAGACCTGCCCCCAGGGCTCGAGCGCGGCGACGACGTCGGCGGGCGTGGCCGGGGCGCCGGCATCGTCCCCGGTGAAGGTGCGGCGGACCAGCACGTCGATCTCCTCGTCGACGTGCGGCACGAGCTCCGAGACCGGGACGACGCCGTCGGGTCCGGTCTGGGCGGGCAGCGGACGGACGGCGTCCGGGGCGATCCAGGGGACCTCGAGGCTGTCGGCGGCCCAGCGTGCGGTGAGCGCGTAGTAGCCGAGAGCCACGAGGCCCCGGGCGTCCGCCGCTGCGGCCTGGGTGTCCGTGGGCTCGATCCCGGCGAGGCCGGCGTCGATACCGAGTCCGGTGACGACCACGCGGTGCCCGTCGACGCGCACCGCCTCGGGGCGCAGCGCGCAGTGGTGCACCCCGCGCTGGCGAGCGGCCTCCAGGGCGGTCGCGGCCTCTCCCATGAGGGCGCGGGCCTGCTGGGCGTCCACCAGCCCGCGGGAGACGATCTGCGTCAGGGACTCACCGGCGAAGGGCTCGGTGATGACGTAGGAACGGTCGCCCGCGCCGAGGTCGGTGGTGCCGACGTCGAGCACCCGGCAGAGGCGGTTGTCGGCGACCAGTGCTGCGCGGCGTGCGGCGTCGAGCGCGGAGGCGGCCTGCGGACCGTCGACGAACGTGACTCGCACGGGCCGGTCGAGGATCTGGTCGTGGGCCTCCCACGCCTCCGCCGTCGCCAGGTCCGTGCTCGCGGGCTGGGTCAGCCGGTAACGATCGACCATGACGGTCCCGGGCTGGACGGTGCTCACCTGGACGCCTCCGTGGGGGTGTGGTGGGAGAGTGGGCTCCGGCGGGATGCGCCGGTGGTCCGTGCCATCGGACCATGGTAGAGCGAAGTGCTGGTCAGAGGTCCTGTCATCGTGCGCCTCGGCGCAGGCGTCGCAGGATCGGGGCCAGGGCGTCGTCGAGCTCGCGGACGCGGAGCAGCTTGAGCATGCCCAGGTAGGCGGCGACCATCACGAGGCCGCCGGCCGCCGTCATGAGCACGGCGTGCGGCCAGGACGCCGCCCCGCCGTCCATCAGGAGGACGACGCCCCAGCCGAGGACCCCGGCGACGACGGCGGCGAGGGCGGCGCGGACGTAGAGGCGCAGCACGCGCCCGCCGTCCATGCCGTGCAGCTTGCGGTTCATGCCGCGCAGGCGCAGCAGCAGCGAGACCCAGGTGGAGAGGGCGAACGCGCCGCCGCCGGCGACCGCCCACCACTGCTCGGGCAGGACGGCGACGGCGACGGCCAGCGCGGCGACCAGCGTGACCGTGGCGGCGATCTGGATGAGGAACAGGCCGCGGCCGTCCTCGAAGGCGAAGTACATGCGGCGGACCAGCACGGTGGCCCCGAGCGCGACCAGCCCGAGGGACATCGCCCGCAGGATGGGGGCGATCGCGTCGACCTCGGCGGCGCTCAGCGACGGCAGCAGCGCCCCGGTGAGCGGGCTCGCCAGGACGAACAGGACCGCTGCCGAGATGACGGAGAAGATGCCGGCCGACCGGAGGCCGAGCGACATGTCCGCGCGCACCGCCGGGAGGTTGCCGGCCTGGACCGCCGCCGTCATGCGCGGGAAGAGGACGGTCACGATCGACACGATGACCAGCGAGTGGGGCAGCAGGTAGATGGTCATGGCCTGCGTGTAGGCCATGTTGCCGGCGGCGACCTCTCCGGTCGCCTCGACGGCGCGCGCCCCGCGGCCGAGCACGTTGGTGAGGAACAGGACGCCGAGCTGTTCGAGGACGACGGCACCGAGCGTCCACCCGACGACGTTGCCCGCCGCGCGCAGACCGATGCCCCGGACCCCGAGCCGGAACCGCCAGGCGAACCCGGACCGGCGCAGCGCGACGACCAGGACCAGCGCCTGGGCGGCGATCCCGAGGGTGGCGGTGCCGGCGAGCAGCACCGTCATCGGCGTCGTCCAGGTCGACAGGTCGGTGATGCCGCGGTCGGGGGCGGTGCCCCACACCAGCAGGAAGGCGCCGAACCCCAGCACCGAGACGACGTTGTTCGCCACCGGGGCGACGCCGTAGGCACCGAACCGGCCGCGGGCGTTGAGCACCTGGCCGAGCAGCATGTACAGGCCGTAGAAGAAGACCTGAGGGATGCACCAGTACGCGAAGACGGTCGCGAGGTGGCGCGCGTCGTCCGACCAGGCGTCGCTGGTGGTGTACGCCCACACGATCAGGGGCGCGGCGACGACGAGGACCGCCGTGAGCAGCAGGAGCCCGAGCCCGGAGAGGCTCAGCAGCTTGTCCAGCCGCTCCCGCGCGTTCTCGGCGTTCATCGCCCGCAGGATCTGCGGGATGAGCACGGCCTGCAGCACGCCCGCGGAGATCAGGGCGAACAGCACGTTGGGGAGCTTGTTGCCGATGTCGAAGGCGTCCGCGACGGTGCCGACCGCGCCGACGCACGCGACCAGCAGCATGGACCGCACCAGCCCGGAGGCCCGGGACGCCGCCGTGCCCAGGGACATGGCGACCGAACCCCGGCCGAGGCTGGGCCGGCGAACCCCGGAGCCCGACGACGACGGCCCGGCCGGCGCGGGTCGGGCGTCGTCGGGGAGGGGGCCCGGCGCGGCCGGGTCGGGGTTCTCGGCGGTCATGCCTGCGGGTCCTCCGGTGAGTGTGTCGGCGGTCGGTGCGTCGGGGGCTCCTGCGGCGCCACCGTCTCGGCGACCTCGGCGGTGGTACGACGGTCGGACCGGCCGCGTCGCACGGTACGCCAGATTCCTGCGAGGAAGAGCAGTCCCACCCCGACGGCCATCACCGACGTGCCGACGGTCTCCCAGCCGGCGCGGACCTGGACGGCGAACTCGGTCGGGGCCGTGACCGCGGCACCGCTCGGCGCGAGCACGTTCACCTCGAGGTTCGCGTCGCCCGAGCCGATGGCCCGGACGCGGACCTCGGCGTCGCGGGACTCGCCGGCGGGGACCACGACGGTGGGGGAGGTCTCGACGATGAGCCGGGGGTCGTCCGGTTTGAGGGTCACCGTCACGGTGGCGTCGACCGGCAGGTCGTTGCGCACCCGGACGGGAAGGTTGCCGGTGTCGCTGATCAGGAGGACGTCGGCCCGCCCGATGACCCGGATCCCGGACTGGAGCTGGTCGGCGCGCTCCCCGGCGAGGAGGATGGCGGCGTCCCGGGCGTCCCGGTCCTGGCGGTAGGCGACGGCGAGCGGGGCGACGAGGTCGCGGTCGACGTCGGCGGTCAGCGCGGCGGGGTCCGCGGCGACGGTGGCGAAGGACGCGAGACCGTCCAGCTCGTCGACGAGGGTCTGCACGGCTCCGGGCCGCAGCTCGGCGTCGTCGACGACGCGCTGCTCGAGGGGGGTGCGCGGGGCGTCGGTGGGCTCCTCGGCCAGGACGTCCGTCAGGGCGACCGCGTCGACCCAGGACTGCCCCGCGAGGGCGGACGTGACGGCGGTGTAGGTCTCGACGTCCGGCGACCACTCCCGCGGCATCGCGGCGACCACGGAGACGGGGCGCCCGGACTCGGCGGCAGCCATGGCGAGCACCGCGGTGTCGGCGAGCAGGCGCTGGGTGGCGGCCGGCGTCGCGCTCCCGGAGCCTGCGGTGCTCGCGGCGAGGGCCCCGCCGAGAGCGTGGTCCGCGACGACGGCCGCCACGTCGCCCGCAGCGGTGGGCACGGTGGTGGTGGCCGAGGCGGTGACACCGATCCGCGGTTCGAGGCCGTCGGTGACGAGGACGTGCTGGGTCCCGGCGGACCGGGCGGCGGCGAGGGTGTCGAGGTCGGCGGTGCCCGCGGGCCAGCCGATCCGGGTGCTCCAGGCGTCGGGCGCCGTCCAGTCGCTCGGCACCAGGCCGGTCTGCGTGGTGACGGTGCGCAGGCCGCTCGGCTGGACGTCCGCGTGCGCCAGGGCGGCGAGGTCGGTGTCGTACGGCGGGAGGGTGACGACGTCGGCCGCACCGGGGCGCTGCAACCTGCTGGCCCAGGAGCTGAGCTGCTCGTCGGAGGAGGTGGCGGCCGTGGCGACGACGGCCGGGTCGACCGCGAGGGAGAGCGGCAGGTCGGCTGCGCCGGCAGCGGACAGGAGCGCCTCGTAGGCGCCGTCCTCGGTTGTACGTTCCGCGATGGTCGAGTTGTACTCGTCCGGCGCGGCCGGGTCCAGGGGCGGTCCGGTCAGCGGGGCGACCACCGCCAGGTCCACCGGTGCCGGTGCCGTCGACCCGGCGTCGCCGGTCCCGCCGTCCGGGTCGTAGAGCATGAAGGAGTGCAGCACGTCGATGGTGCCGCCGTCGTCACGCACCTCGACGGAGAGCTGCCGGGGGCCCCAGGGGGCGTCGACGCCGAGCTGGAGGGTGGAGACGCCCAGCTCGAAGGTCACCTCGGCCGACTCGCCCGCGGGGAGGTCGTCCATCGGCAGGCTGAGCTGGCGCGCCGCCGTGCGCGTCGAGTCGTCGTCCGCCCACGCCGCCACGGTGGACCGCGCCGAGACCTCGCGCCAGCCCACGCCCAGGTCGGCCTGCAGCCCGGTCAGCGCGGCCCCCGAGTCGTTCGTGACGCGGACCGTGACGTCCTGCGTCTGGTCCGGGCCCACCACCGTGGGAGACATGTCCACGATGTCGACCGTGACGCCGTCGCGCACGGCCGCGGACGACGGCACGGCGGCGGCGAGCGGGAGGGCGACGAGCGCACCGGCCAGCATCAGGGCGGCCACGACGACGGCGACGGCGCGGGGGAGCACCACCGCGGCACGGGACATGATCACGCGGGGGGCCTCACTCGACGAGCTCCGGGCTGTCGGACAGCGTCTGCAACGCCGTGGCGGCGAGGCGCTGCTCGTTGGGGTACGCGAGGCGGTCGGGCAGCTCGTGGAGCGGGACCCAGCAGGCGTCCTCGGCCTCGCCGTCCGGGTCGCCGGCGGCGGTGATGACCCCGCCCTCCGACCGCAGCAGGAAGTGGTGCACCACCTTGTGGACCCGACGGTCCTCACCGCTGAACCAGTAGTCGATCACGCCCAGCGTGCTGCGCACCGTCCCGACGATGCCCGTCTCCTCGTGGATCTCGCGGACCGCGGCCTCCTCGGGCGTCTCGCGCCCCTCGAGGTGGCCTTTCGGCAGGCACATCTCGAGCCGTCCGGCGCGGTTGCGCCGCAGGATGACCGCGGCCCGGTGGCCCGAGACGTGGCGCTCGACGACGAGACCACCTGCGGAGGTCTCGTCCACCACGGGCAGGTGACCCGAGGGAAGGCTCCCCACCGGGGGTGTCGCGGGGGCGGACGGGCTGCCCTGCCGGCGGGCAGGGTCGACCCGCAGGGGGTGTCCGCCGGGCGGGACGGGCACCGGCACGGGCGGGCGCCCGTCGGAAGCGCCTGGCGCCGGTGCCGCAGAAGACATGCGCACACCCTACCGAGTTCGTCGAGGCATCCCGACGACCCGGACCGTGCCGAACCCCGGTCCGCCTGACAGTGACGAACCAGGACAAACAGAACAACCGGACCGGGTGGTCGTCACCGACGCGGACGGCGCCGCGATCTGGGAGGATGGGACGTCGTGTCGACCCCTGCGAACCCCGCCCCCGCCCAGCTCCTCCACCGAGCCCTGAGCGTGCTGACCCAGATGGCTCCCGCCGCCATCGAGCTCGGTGAGGTCTTCGCCGCCGCCGGGCACGAGCTGGCCCTCGTGGGAGGCCCGGTCCGCGACGCGTTCCTCGGCCGCGGCAGCGCCGACCTGGACTTCGCGACGTCCGCCTCGCCCGACGAGACCCAGCAGCTCCTCGCCCGCTGGGGCGACGCCCACTGGGACATCGGCAAGGAGTTCGGCACCATCGGGGCCCGGCGCTTCGCGCGCGGCGCGGGCGACGACGCGGCGGACGTCGTCGTCGAGGTGACCACCTACCGCACCGACGAGTACGACCCCGCCTCCCGCAAGCCCGTCGTGGCGTTCGGCGACTCGCTCGACGGCGACCTCTCCCGGCGCGACCTCACCGTCAACGCCATGGCGGTGCGCCTGCCGGACCTGACCTTCGTCGACCCGTTCGGGGGTCTCACGGACCTGGCGGCGAAGGTGCTGCGCACCCCGATCGCCCCGGAGCGCTCGTTCGACGACGACCCGTTGCGGATGCTCCGGGTGGCGCGGTTCGCCGCCCAGCTCGGGTTCGACGTCGAGCCGGCGACCCGCGCCGCGATCGTGGACATGGCGCCGCGGCTCGACATCGTCTCCGCGGAACGGGTGCAGGCCGAGCTGACCAAGCTGCTGTGCGCGCCCTCGCCCCGCGCCGGTCTGCAGGTCCTCGTGGAGACCGGCCTCGCCGACCAGATGCTGCCCGAGCTGCCCGCGCTGCGCCTCGAGATCGACGAGCACCACCGGCACAAGGACGTCTACGAGCACTCCCTCATCGTGCTCGACCAGGCCATCGCCCAGGAGACGGGACCGGACGGGGCGGTGCCCGCGCCGGACCTCGTGCTCCGGCTCGCGGCCCTCCTGCACGACATCGGCAAGCCCCCGACGCGCCGGTTCGAGCCGGGTGGCGGCGTCAGCTTCCACCACCACGAGGTGGTCGGGGCCAAGATGGTGGCCAAGCGTCTGCGGGCCCTGAAGTTCGAGAAGCAGGTGGTCAAGGACGTCGCGCGGCTCGTCGAGCTGCACCTGCGGTTCCACGGCTACGGCGACGGCGCCTGGACCGACTCGGCGGTGCGTCGGTACGTCACCGACGCCGGCCCCCTGCTCGAGCGGCTGCACCGGCTCACCCGCGCGGACTGCACCACCCGCAACCGGCGCAAGGCGAAGCGCCTCGCGGACGCCTACACGGACCTCGAGCAGCGCATCGCGGCGCTGCGCGAGCAGGAGGAGATCGACTCGATCCGGCCCGACCTGGACGGGACGCAGATCATGGAGATCCTCGGCATCGGCGCCGGACCGGACGTCGGCGCGGCGTACAAGCACCTCCTCGCGCTGCGCATGGAGCACGGCCCGCTCGGCACGGAGCGCGCGACGGCGGAGCTGACGGCCTGGTGGGAGGCTCGCCAGGCGTGACGGCCCGGCCCTAGGGTGGGCTCGCGAGGTCGCCGCGTCCTGCGGGACCCGCCGAGCGGAGGCCGGGCATGGGGACCGATCGCAGGGCACGTGCGGGGGCGACCGCGTACTACCTTGTCCAGGGGCTCTGCTTCGCCGGGCTGCTCGCCCAGGTGCCGACGCTCCAGGACGGCCTCGGGATCTCGGACGCCGAGCTGACCCTGGTCCTGCTCGTGGTGCCCGTGGTGGCGGGCGTCGGCAGCGTCCTCGCCGGCCACCTGGCCCCGCGGACGGGCAGCGCGGTGCTCCTGCGGCTGGCTGGCCCGCTCGTCGCCCTGGCCGTCCTCGGGACGGCTCTGGCGCCGTCGGCGGCGGTCCTCTACCCGGTGGTCGCGCTCGTCGGGCTGCTGCTCGGCGTGGTGGACGCGACGATGAACATGCAGGGAGTCGCGGTCGAGCGACGGTACGGGCGCAGCCTGCTCAACTCGTTCCACGGCGCGTGGAGCATCGGCGGCATCCTCGGCGCGCTGGCGGCCGTCCTCGCCCACTCCCTGGACTGGGGGCTCGTCGCCGGGCTCGGACTGGTCGCGGCGGTGGCGGTCGTGGTGGATCTCGCCGCGGCCCCGCTGCTGGTGGACCACGGGGCGGACGTCGCGTCGTCGGCCACCGGCGAGGACCCGGCGGTGCGGGTGCCGTGGCGGCCGATCCTGCTGGTCGGCACCGCCGTCGCCATCGTCTACCTGGCGGACTCCGCGGCCTCGAGCTGGTCCACCAAGTACATCGCCGACGTGCTGGGCGGCGCGGGGGAGGTGGCCCCGCTGGGGCTGGCCGCCTACCTGGGCTGCCAGCTCCTGGGCCGGCTCGCGGCGGACGCACAGGTCAACCGGTTCGGCCCGGTGCGGCCCGTCGCGGTGGGCGGACTCGTCGGCGCGACGGGCCTCGGGCTGGTGGCGCTCGCCCCGGTGCCCTGGGTCGCGATCCTCGGCTTCGCCGCGACCGGTCTGGGGCTCAGCGTCGTGGTGCCGCTGTCGTTCTCGGTCGCGGGCGCGCTCGACGAGACCGGTGTGGCCGTCGCGCGCGTGAACCTCTTCAACTACGTCGGGTTCGTGCTCGGCGCCGGACTCGTCGGCGGGATCGCGGAGCTCACGAGCCTGCGCTGGGCGTTCGCGGTGCCGGCGCTGCTCGCGCTCGGCGTCGTCGCGCTCGCCCCCGCCTTCCGGGTGGCGGCCCGCGCCCGGCGGGGCAAGCCGCTCGCCGGTGCCGTGGCGCCGGACGTCGCGCGGTAGGGAGGGCGACGTCCGGCGAGCGACCTCAGTGCGCGGGCGCGGGCTGCGGGGCCTCCGACTTGCGCAGGCGCGTGGCCAGGACGAGCGCCCCGACGATGACGACGGCCGCCACCGTGAAGGCGAGCTGTGCACCACCCGCGGTGGCCTCCGCCTCCGTGGCGCCGGCGTCGAGCAGCGTCACCTTGCGCAGCGTCAGCAGCGCGACGAACATCGCGGTGCCCGCGGCGCCCGCGAGCTGCTGGACCGTCGTGATCGCGGCGGAACCGTGCGAGTAGAGACCGGGCCGGAGGCCGCCGAGCGCCGAGGTGAAGGTCGGCGTGAAGATGAACGCCAGACCCAGGCTCAGCACGAGGTGCCCCACGACGACCAGCCACAGCGGCGACGTCGGCGACAACGACGCGAAGAGGAGCATCGCGACGCCGACGGCGGCCACCCCGGGGATGGCCAGGGGCCGCGGGCCGACGCGGTCGTAGAGGCGGCCGACCACCGGGCCGAGCAGGCCCATCAGGAGTCCTCCGGGCAGCATGAGCAGGCCGGCGGTCAGCGCGTCCAGACCCATCCCGCGCTGGAGCACGAGCGGCAGGCCGATGATCATGCCGAACATCGCGATCATGCTCACCGCCATGACCGACAGGCCGACGGAGAAGCCCGGGGCGCGGAACACCCGCAGGTCGAGCAGCGCGGAGTCGGTGCGCTGCAGCACGAGCTGGCGCCACACGAACAGCCCCAGGAACACCGCGCCCGCCACGAGCGGGACGGCCGGGGAGAGCGGGAGGTCGTGCTGCGCGGCCTCGCCGAGGGCCGAGAGTCCGTACACCAGGCCGCCGAACGCCACCGCCGCGAGGAGCAGGGACAGCGGGTCGAGGCGGGTGCGCGCGCGGTCGGCGACGTCCCGGACGAGCAGGGACCCGAGGAGCAGCGACACGGCCGCGATCGGCAGCACGACCCAGAAGACCTCACGCCAGCCCAGAGCGGTGACGACGCCGCCCGAGACGGTCGGGCCGAGCGCCGGGGCGACCGCGATCACCAGCGACACGTTGCCCATGACGCGCCCGCGGCGGTGCGGGGGCACGGTGCTCATGACGGTGGTCATGAGCAGCGGCATCATGATCGCCGTGCCCGACGCCTGGACCACCCGGGCGGCGACGAGCAGGCCGAAGACCGGCGCGATCGCCGCGAGGAACGTGCCCGTCGTGAAGAGGGACATCGCGAGGATGAAGGCGCCGCGCGTGCCGAGCCGCTGCAGGAGCCAGCCCGTGGACGGGATGACCACGGCCATGGTCAGCAGGAACCCCGTGGTCAGCCACTGCCCGGACGACTCCGGGATGTCGAACTCCTCCATGACCGCCGGCAGGGCGACGCCCATGGTGGTCTCGTTGAGGATCACGACGAACGCGGAGACCAGGAGCAGGGCGATGACGCGCACGTGCTCACGAGGCAGGCGGTCGCCGTCCGTCGGGGTGGGACCGGGCGGAGCCTCGGTGGTGCGTACAGACATGTGTCCCCTCCGGTTCGTCGATGCCTTCCGACCGCGGGCGACGCTGCGCACGGACTGACCCGTCAACTCAAGTCGTCACCAGGGTGCGGTATTCCCCCGCGGGGGGTCGACCTGATTTCGTCGCCGGACTCATCGGAGGGGCCGACGGGTCCCGTCAGGAAGCGTCGTCAGCCGCCGTCAGGAGGCGCCGTCGGAGCCGGGCGTGTTGCGCACCACCAGCAGGCAGGTGTCGTCCTCGCGCGTGCCGTCCGCGCACACCTCGACGATCGCGTCACGGATGCCGGCCGCGTCCATCCCCTGCTCGATCTCCCCGGCGCAGGTGGCCAGGTTCTCCAGCTGGGCGCGCAGCGGGCGGTCCCGCCGCTCGACCAGCCCGTCCGTGAACAGCACGAGGACGTCGCCGGGGTGCAGGACGGCCTCGGCCTGCGGCACCTCCTCGTGGATGGTCGAGACGCCGATGGGCGTGGTGAGGGCGCCGTCCAGGTGCTCGACGGTCCCGTCGACCCGCAGCAGCAGCGGAGCCGGATGCCCCGACCGCGTGTAGGTGATCCGCCGCGAGCCGTGCTCGTCGGGCAGGTCGACCAGCGCGAACACGCACGTCGCGATGTCCGCCATCCCCAGACCCCGGACCAGCTCGTCCATCCCGGAGACCACCTCGGCGGGCGACCGGCCGGACCACGCCTCGCTGCGGATCACCGAGCGCAGCTGACCCATGGACGCGGCCGCCCGGACGTCGTGGCCGACGACGTCGCCGACCGTGACGGCGACGCGCCCGGTGGGCAGCGGCACGACGTCGTACCAGTCGCCGCCGACGTCCGCGCCGTCGGACGCCGGGTCGTACAGCGTGGCGCAGTCCAGCCCCGGTGCGGCGACGATCTCGGGCAGCAGGCTCCGCTGCAGCGTCAGCGCCGCCTCGTGCTCCCGGTGGTACAGGCGGGCGTTGTCGAGCGCGAGCCCGGCGCGGGCACCCAGCGCCACGATGTCGTGGAGGTCGTCGCCGGAGAAGGCGTCCTCGTCCTCGCTGACCACGACCAGGACGCCGGTGTGGCGGTCCCGGCCGCGCAGCGGGACGACGAGGGCGCTGCCGAGGCCCAGCCGTTCCAGCGCGGCCAGCTCCTCCGGCGTTGTGCGGCTCGGCAAGGTGTCGACCTGGACCGGGAACGGTGCCGGCACCTGGCTGTGGTGCGCCGACAGCACGTGCAGGACGGAGGGTGACTCGCGGACCCAGCGGTGCGAGCGCTCGAGCACCGCGATGTCCGCCGCACGCTCCGGGTCGCGCGCCGCGCCGTGCACGAGCCGTGGCTCGCCCGTGTCGTCCACGACCACGACGGCGCACCAGGTCCCGAAGTGCGGGGCGACCAGCTCGGGCAGGAGAGCGGCGCCGGAGTCCTCGTCGAAGAGGTCGACGAGCGCCTGCGTGATCGTGGCGAGCAGGCTGAGCCGCTGGTTCTCGCGGTTGACCTCGTCGAGCTCGAGCACGTGCCGGCGCTCGGCGTGGATGCGTTCGGTCACGTCGGCCTGGATGCCGACGTGATGGGTGATCCGCCCCTGCTCGTCGTGCACCGGGGAGACCACCACCTGGTTCCAGAACGGTGTGCCGTCCTTGCGGTGGTTGAGCAGGGTCTCGCCGACGGCCTCGCCCGCCTCGATCGCTGCGCGGATGCGCGCCACGGCACCGGGGTCGGTGCCGGGACCCTGCAGGAACCGGCAGTTGCGGCCGAGGACCTCCTCCGCCGTGTAGCCCGTCACCTCGCAGAACGCGGGGTTCACCCAGATCAGCGGGTCGTCCGGCAGGGTCGGGTCCGAGATGGTGAAGCTCAGGTGGCTCGCGACGGCGGCCCGCATCTGGAGCCCGTCCAACGAGTTGTCGCGGTCCGAGGGCTCGTCGAGCCCGGCGATCGGCAGCAGCACGAGGAGCGCGCGGTCCGCGAGGTGGTCCGGTGCGCCGACGAGGGGCAGCCCCACCGCCCACGAGACGCCGTCCTGGCCACGGCGGGTCGAGCGGACGGCGATCCCGCGACCCTCACGCAGCGCGGCGAAGATCGCCTCCGGGGTGCTCTGCGGCGTCTCGAACGCAGGGATGATGCCCGCGGCCGTGCACCACGAGCCGAACGACGACGGGATGCCCATGCCGCCGGCCAGGCGCGAAGCGACCCGGTTGGCGTCCACCACCATCTGGCTCGCCGTGTCCAGGAGCAGCACCGCGCCACCGGTGGCGGCCTGCACGGGGTCGACGAGATCGGGCAGCACCATCGTGCTGGGTGTCGTGCCGGCCGGCGACGACGTCGCGTGCTGCGTCATCGGGTACCTCTCGTCCTGAAGCACCGGCGGCCGTCTGCTCGACCGTCCGGACGGCTATATCTTGCGTCGCGCGCGTCCACCTGTCCACGTGCGCGCCGTCACGCCTCGCGGCGTGGACCTCACCGCGCCGCCGGGGAGCGGGGGAGGTCGACCTCGGCGGGGTGGCGCGCGCCGCGGAACCACATCAGCGCCGCGACGGCGAGGTAGGCCAGCGCCAGGAGGACGAACAGCCCCCGCGACCAGCCGTCGTCGGGCACCGCGAACGCGGCGAGGACGGCGGCGCCGACGAACGCCGCGTTGTAGAGCACGTCGTAGAACGCGAACGCGCGGCCCCGGTAGTCGTCGTGCGTGTCGCGCTGGACGATGGTGTCGACGGCGATCTTGGCGCTCTGCGCGGCGAGCCCCAGCAGGCCCGCACCGACGAGGACCACGGTGCGCGACGGCGTCGTGGCCAGCAGAAGCTGCGAGGCCGCCGCGAGCAGCAGCATGCACACGATCCAGCCCTGCGGACCCGTGCGGCGGGACAGCACCGGGGTGATGAGGACCGCGCAGGCGCCGCCGACGCCCGTCATCGCGATGACGAGGGCGAAGTTCGCCAGGCCGGCCGACGTGTCGCCCGGCTCGGCCAGCAGATTGCGCGAGATGAGGATCGCCGCGATGAACACGACGCCGTAGAGGAACCGGTGCGCGGCCATGACGAGCAGGCCCTGCCCGGGCGTCCGTCGGGCGACGAGGTACCGGGCGCCGTCGACCAGGCCGCGGGCGACCGCGGCGATCTCCGCCCCGAGGCGCCCGCGGACCGGGTGCTCGGGACCGAGCTGGTCGCGGCCCAGGCGCAGCGCCAGCAGGCCGGCCACACCGAAGACGACGGACGCGCAGACGAGCGCCGCGGCGTCGTGCATCCGGCCGGGCGCGAGGCCGAGCCCCAGGAGGAAGCCGACGCCCCCGCCGAGGAACACCGCTCCGGCGCCCAGCGTGGGCGTCAGCGAGTTCGCGGTGAGGAGCAGGGGTCCGTCGACGACGCGGGGGAGTCCCGCGCTCAGCGCAGCGAGCAGGAACCGGTTGACGCTCAGGGCGGTCAGCCCCAGGACGATCACGACGGCCTCGCCCGCGCCCGACAGGCCTCCGGTCAGCATCACGGCCGCCATCGCGCCCGTGAGGACCAACCGCACCAGGTTGCCGACGGCGAGCACCTGCCGGCGGCGCCACCGGTCCAGCAGCACGCCGGCGAACGGGCCGACGAGCGTGAACGGGGCCAGCATGATCGCGAACGCGCCCGCGACGCCCGCCGCCGTCCCGGCCCGCTCCGGGGAGAAGAACAGCAGCGACGCCAGACCCACCTGGAACATGCCGTCACCGGCCTGGGAGACCAGGCGCACAGCGAAGAGCCGCCGGAAGCCCGACAGGCGCAGCAGAGCGCGCAGGTCCTGCCAGGTCTCGCTGAGGGCGCCCACGCAGGCCAGCCTTTCACGTCGGTCCTGCGGAGGATGGAGCGCTCGGCGACGTCGGTCCCGTCGCCCAGGGACGAGGCGCGAGGTAGCGCGGCGTCGGCCGAGGTAGCGCGAGGGGCGCCGAGGTAGTGCGGGACGCGCCGAGGTAGTGCGGGACGCGCCGAGGTAGTACTACCTCGGCGCGTCGTCCACTACCTCGGCGTGCGAGCTACTACCTCGCGCCGGGCTCGCTCCAGGTCAGCGCTCCACCTGGATGGTCGCGATCGTCCTGCGCTCGCAGGCTCGCTACGGACTATCGCTCCACGTCACCGCGGATGAAGGCCTCCAGGTGCCGGCGGCCCTCGGTGTCCTCCATCTGCACGGGCGGGGACTTCATGAAGTACGTCGACGCCGACAGGATCGGCCCGCCGGTGCCGCGGTCCTTCGCGATCTTCGCGGCGCGGATGGCGTCGATGATGATGCCGGCCGAGTTGGGGGAGTCCCACACCTCGAGCTTGTACTCGAGGCTGATCGGGGCCTCGCCGAACGCGCGACCCTCGAGGCGGACGTACGCCCACTTGCGGTCGTCGAGCCAGGCCACGTAGTCCGACGGCCCGATGTGGACGTTGCGGTCCTCCGTCTTGCCACCGAGCGCGCCGGTGAGGTTGGAGGTCACGGCCTGGGTCTTCGAGACCTTCTTCGACTCGAGCCGGTCGCGCTGCAGCATGTTCTTGAAGTCCATGTTGCCGCCGACGTTGAGCTGGTACGTACGGTCCAGCACCACGCCGCGGTCCTCGAAGAGCTTCGCGAGCACGCGGTGCGTGATCGTCGCGCCGACCTGGGACTTGATGTCGTCACCGACGATCGGCACGCCGGCGTCCTCGAACTTCTTCGCCCAGACGGGGTCGGAGGCGATGAACACGGGCAGGGCGTTGACGAACGCGACGCCCGCGTCGATGGCGCACTGGGCGTAGAACTTGTCGGCCTCCTCGGAGCCCACCGGGAGGTAGGAGACGAGGACGTCCACGCGGGCGTCCTTGAGCGCCTGCACGACGTCGACGGCCTCACGGTCGGACTCGTCGATCGTCGCGGCGTAGTAGTCGCCGAGGCCGTCGAGCGTCGGACCGCGCTGGACCATGACGCCCGTGGGCGCCACGTCCGCGATCTTGATGGTGTTGTTCTCCGAGGCGTGGATCGCCTCGGCCAGGTCGAAGCCGACCTTCTTCGCGTCGACGTCGAACGCCGCCACGAACTCGAGGTCGCGCACGTGGTATTCACCGAACTGCACGTGCATGAGACCCGGGACGGTGTCGGACGGGTCGGCGTCGCGGTAGTAGTGCACACCCTGGACCAGGGACGATGCACAGTTTCCGACGCCGACGATGGCAACGCGGACGGAGGTCATCCTCGCTCCTTGTTTCTCGTGGCCGGGACGTCGTGCGTCCCGGCGGTCTTGTCGCGGCTGCTCGCGCGGTCGCGCTCGGTGGTGATGAGCCCGTCGAGCCAGCGCACCTCGCGCTCGACCTGCTCCAGCCCGTGCCGTTGCAGCTCGAGCGTGTACTCGTCGAGCCGTTCACGGGTCCGGGCTGCGGACTCCCGGACCGCCTCCAAGCGCTCGGTCAGCCGGGTGCGCCGGCCCTCGAGGATGCGGAGGCGGGTCTCGGCGTCCGTCTGCGCGAACAGCGCGAACCGGACGTCGAAGCTCTCGTCCTCCCAGGCCGCGGGGCCCGCGGAGGAGAGAGTGGTCTGGAGGTGCTCCTTGCCGTCGGCAGTGAGCCGGTACACGATACGCCCGCGGCGCCCCGTCAACGGCTTCGTGCCCGACGGCGTCCGCCCGGTGGCGCTCGACGCGCCGGCCCGTGCGGCGGCCCGGGGGAGGGCCTCGGGGTC
This sequence comes from Isoptericola halotolerans, assembly GCF_003003075.1. Classification (GTDB taxonomy): domain Bacteria; phylum Actinomycetota; class Actinomycetes; order Actinomycetales; family Cellulomonadaceae; genus Isoptericola; species Isoptericola halotolerans_A. The sequence continues at coordinate 418,321 of NZ_PVTX01000002.1, forward strand.
CGGGTCGACGGTCTCGATGAGGCCCCGCGCCACCAGCGACTTCAGCGCCGGGTAGAGGGTGCCGTACGAGAACGCCCGGAAGGACCCCAGGAGCAGGTTGAGGCGCTTGCGCAGCTCGTAGCCGTGCAGCGGTGCGGAGCTGAGCAGGCCGAGGATGGCCGTCTCGAGGACGTTCGAGCGACTGCGCACCCGGCTGCCCTCCTTCGCTCCGTGCTGCACGTGCCGGTCATGTCTGATGACTCGTTGTATCGAGTCGATACATCGTCAGGATAGGACCTGCCGACCGGTGCGAGCAACGGGACGCGCCCGTCCGCCGTCGGGCCACGAGTTGTGAAGGCCCGGTGGAGCGGCCTGTGAGGGTCTGGGGACGGTCGGCGTGGAACCGCGTCAGGGCCGGGCGAGCCTGGACAGTCACGCGGGTCGATCCCCTAGTGTTCCCTGTGGTTCCTCGTGCCCGCAGGGGGCGGGACTCCTCCGAGGACCTCCGCAATCGAAAGGCTGGGACGTGGCGAGCAAGCGCAGACGTCGCTTCTGGAACTACCCGCGCCGGGGCAAGAACCCGGTGCAGCGGTGGCTGCCCTCGTGGCGCGTGGTCGTCGGCTGCATGCTGGGCTGCCTCGCCCTGGGCGCCGGCGTGTTCTTCGCCGCGTGGACCTCCACCGAGATCCCGGAGAACCTCGACGACGTCAACCACCAGGCCACCACCGTCTACTACGGCAACGGCAAGGAGGTCGGCTCCTACTCGACGATCACGCGCGAGATCGTCGACTACGAGACGCTGCCCTCCTACGTGGGCGACGCCGTCGTCGCCTCGGAGAACGCGTCGTTCTGGACCGACCCCGGCGTCGACATGAAGGGCATGGCCCGCGCGCTGTGGACCAACCTGACGAGCGACGGGGGCACGCAGGGCGGGTCCACGCTCACGCAGCAGTACGTGGAGCGCTACTACCTGGGCAGCACCACGGACATCCTGGGCAAGGCGCAGGAGGCGATCATCGCGTTGAAGATCACCCGCGAGCAGTCCAAGGAGCTCGTGCTGGACCGGTACCTCAACACCATCTACTTCGGCCGCGGCGCGTACGGCGTCCAGGCGGCCGCGCAGGCGTACTTCGGCAAGGACGCCGCCGACCTGACGTACTCGGAGTCGGCGATGCTGGCCGGCATCATCCCCTCCCCGGTGAACTACGACCCGTCGGTGCAGCTCGAGGTCACGCAGAAGCGCTGGGAGCGCAGCATCAACCGGATGGCCGACCAGGGCTACATCACCGAGGAGGAGCGGCAGTCCGCCGAGTTCCCTGAGTTCAAGGAGAAGGAAGAGGGCGGCAACAGCCTCGGCGGCCAGAAGGGCTACATCATGGCCGCGGTCAAGGCTGAGCTGCTGAAGAACGGCCTCACCGAGGAGGAGATCGAGACCAAGGGTCTGCAGATCTACACCACCATCAAGCCGAAGCTGCAGCGCGAGGCCGCCAAGATCGTCAAGAACATGCCCGACGACGCGAGCAAGAAGGTCCGCGCCTCGATCGTCTCGATCGACCCGTCGAACGGCGCGGTCGTGACGCTGTACGGCGGCAAGGACTACATCAAGCAAGCGCTCAACACCGCCAGCCAGGACAGGATCCAGGGCGGCTCGACGTTCAAGCCGTTCACGCTCATCGGGGCGCTCGAGAAGGGCCACGAGCTCAACGAGACGTTCGACGGCAACTCGCCGGGCCACCTGGACCCAGAGGATCCCTCGAGGGAATGGCCGACGAACTTCGGCCTCCAGAGCTACGGCCAGATCGACCTGGTCAAGGCGACCGCGAACTCGGTCAACACCGCTTATGTCGCGCTGAACATCGAGGTGGGTCCCGAGAAGACCGCCGACGTGGCGCACCGCCTCGGGATCCGCGAGGAGACCGAGATCGACCCGTACCCGTCGAACGTGCTCGGGACGGCGGACGTCTACCCGGTGGACCTCGCGTCCGCGTACGCGACGATCGCCGCCGGCGGCAACTACATCAAGCCGCACGTCGTCGAGCGGGTCGAGCACCGCGACGGGTCGCTGCGGTGGGAGCCCGAGACGACTCCCGACCAGCGGTTCGAACGGGACGTCATCACCCAGGCGACGTACGCCATGACCCAGGTGGTCGAGCAGGGCTCTGGCCGCGCCGCTCTCGAGCTGACCGGTCCGGACGGGACCCGTCGTCCGGTAGCCGGCAAGACCGGCACCTCGAACGACAACGTGACGGCCTGGTTCGCCGGCTTCACCCCGCAGCTCGCGACGGTGGTGAACCTGCGCCAATACAAGAAGGTCGACGTCGAGGAGGGGATCCTCGCCGACCGGGAGCCGATCGACGCCTTCGGCGGTTACGACGAGATCACCGGTAGCACGTGGCCCGCCGCGGCCTGGACGGATTTCATGCAGGTGGCGCTCGACGGCAAGGAGATCCAGGAGTTCCCGGCGTACACCCCGCCGCGTCCCACCTTCTCGCCCAGCCCGTCACCGAGCGAGTCGACGCCGGAGTGGGTGGAGCTTCCCGGCAACCTCGTCGGGATGGACATCTCGCAGGCGACGACGCTGCTCCAGGAGATGGGTCTGAAGGTGGCGACGCAGGCGGCGAACGACCAGGCCGCCAAGGGCACGGTCGTCAGCGTCAACTCCGGCGGTGGCAAGATCCCTGCCGGATCGACCATCACGCTGGTGGTCTCGACCGGACAGCCGGCCGAACCGCAGCAGGTCGCCGTCCCGAACGTGGCCGGCCAGCCGCGCACGGCTGCCGAGCAGCAGCTCCGGCGGGTCGGGCTGTCCGCGGCCACCGCGGAGGAGTTCAGCAACGACGTGCCGGTGGGCAACGTCATCCGCACCGACCCCGGCGCGGGAGCCGAGGTGGCACCTGACTCGACCGTGACGATCGTCGTCTCACGTGGCCCCGAGCAGACCGAGGAGCCCGAGCCCGAGCCCGAGCCGACCGACGAGGAAGGCGGCGGTGGCGGCAACGGTGGCGGCGGCGGCGGTGGCGGCGGTGGAGGTGGCAACGACGGTGGCCTCCTCGGCAACGCCAGTGATGGATAGCACCACCCCCTGAATTCCACCGGGGTGCCCGCACCGGGTACCCTGGTGGACTGGCCGTGCCACCCGGTGGCGCGGCCGACGCACGCAATAACCCTCCTGCCACGGACAGACCGTGGCCGTTGAGACCAGAGGAGGTGGGTTGAACACATGCGTCAGTACGAACTGATGGTGATCCTGGACCCGGAGGTCGAGGAGCGCACCGTAGCCCCGTCGCTCGAGAAGCTGCTGACGGTCGTCAAGACCGAGGGCGGCACCGTCGACAACGTGGACATCTGGGGCCGTCGCCGTATGGCCTACGAGATCAACAAGCGGGCCGAGGGCATCTACGCCGTCGTCGACTTCACGTCCACGCCGGACACCGCGAAGGAGCTGGACCGCCAGCTCGGCCTGAACGAGGCCGTGCTGCGCACCAAGATCCTGCGCCCCAGCGCTCGCTGAATCCGCTGAACCGAAACATTCTGCGCCCGTCCCGGCCCCCTGTGGGAGGCTCGTGATGGGATCTTCCCTGGAAGTCGAGTACAGCCGAATCTCGCGGACGAACGAAGGAGCTTGGCATGGCTGGTGAGACCGTCATCACGGTCGTCGGAAACCTGACTGCGGACCCGGAGCTGCGCTTCACCCCGTCGGGTGCTGCCGTTGCCAACTTCACGATCGCGTCCACGCCCCGCACGTTCGACCGGCAGTCGAACGAGTGGAAGGACGGGGAGGCGCTGTTCCTGCGCTGCTCCATCTGGCGTGAGGCCGCGGAGAACGTCGCCGAGTCGCTGACGAAGGGCATGCGCGTCATCGCGCAGGGCCGTCTGACGCAGCGGTCGTACGAGACCCGCGAGGGCGAGAAGCGCACCGTCGTCGAGCTGCAGGTGGACGAGATCGGCCCGGCCCTGAGGTTCGCCTCGGCCAAGGTCACTCGTGCCCAGCGCTCCGGTGGCGGTGGCGGCTTCGGCGGCGGCGGGGGCTACGGCGGCAACGCCGGTGGCCCCGGTGGCCAGCCCGGCGGCGGCCAGGGCGGCGGTTTCGGTTCCTCCGGCGGCGGTCAGCAGCAGAACGACCCCTGGGCCACGGCCGGCCCGGCGTCGTCCGGCGGCGGGTTCTCGGACGAGCCCCCGTTCTGATCGTCGCTCAACCCCCAGATCATCCCTGTCCCGGCGGTACGTACCGGCCGGGGCGATCCTGAGTAAGGAGCACTCACCATGGCCAAGCCTGTGGTGCGCAAGCCCAAGAAGAAGGCCAACCCGCTGAAGGCGGCGAAGGTCGAGACGGTGGACTACAAGGACACCGCCCTGCTGCGCAAGTTCATCTCCGACCGTGGCAAGATCCGCGCGCGTCGGGTCACCGGCGTCTCCGTCCAGGAGCAGCGCCAGATCGCCAAGGCCGTCAAGAACGCCCGCGAGATGGCACTCCTGCCGTACTCGTCGTCGGCCCGCTGACCGGAAAGGATCCAGATCATGGCAAAGCTGATCCTGACCCACGAGGTCACCGGTCTCGGTGAGCCCGGGGACGTCGTCGAGGTGAAGGACGGGTACGCCCGTAACTTCCTCATCCCGCGCTCGCTCGCCACGCCGTGGACCAAGGGCGCCGAGTCCCAGGTCTCGGCGATCCGCAAGGCCCGCAAGGCCCGCGAGATCTCCACGCGTGAGGACGCCGAGGCCGCTGCGGCCTCGATCCAGTCGAAGACCTACACGATCGAGGCGCACTCCGGCGAGTCCGGCCGTCTCTTCGGTGCGGTCACCACGGCCGACATCGCCGCTGCGGTGAAGTCCGCCGGTGGCCCGTCGGTCGACAAGCGCAAGATCGAGATCGGCCAGCCGATCAAGTCGACCGGTGTGCACACCGCGTCGATCCGCCTCCACCCCGAGGTGTCGGCCAAGATCGAGCTCGAGGTCGTCGCCGGCTGACGCCGGTCTAGACCGTCGGAGGCCCCGGTCCCGCTCGCCCAGCGAGCAGGACCGGGGCCTTCTGCATGCCGCAGGGGAGCGCGTTCGGCAGTTCCTGCTTTGTTCGGCAGTTCCAACTGCCGAACGCGGCACGAAGTGCCGAACGAGGGGACGAGCCTGTGGACAGCCGGCACGGGGACCGTGCCCCGGCGCCAGGCTGGGAGCATGCCGACCGAGATCCTCGTCGCCCGTGAGCACCTGCCCACCGCGCTGCGCACCGCGCGCCGTGCGGGCGAGATCGAACGGATCCGGCGCGGTGCGTACCGCGTGGTGCCCGACGACGGCAGCGGCGGACCGGACAGCTGGTCCGCCGCACGCTGGCTCCAGGTCGACCGAGCGCGTGCCCTGGGACGCCAGCTCCGGTCGGCGCACTGGTTCAGCCACCAGACGGCGGCGATGCTGCACGGTCTGCCCCTGTGGCGCCTGCCCTCGGAGACGCACGTGCTGCAGACCTATCGAGCGTCGTCGCGGGCGGCCCGGGACGTACGCCGGCACTTCGTCGAGGGGCGCCCGGCCGATGGCTGCGAGGTGCTCGGCCTGCCGGTCACTACCCTGGAACGGACGGTGGCCGACTGCGCGACGACGCTGCCCCCGCTCGACGCCCTGGTGGTCGCCGACGCCGCCATGGCGCGGGGTCTCGACCGCGACAGGACGGCGGAGCTCGTCAGGTCGCGTGCGCGAGGCGTCCGGCGTGCGCTCCTCGTCCTCGAGCTGGCAGATCCAGGCGCCGAGAGTCCCTGGGAGTCGTGGTTGCGCTACGTGGCCCACTGGGCGGGACTGCCGCGGCCACGGACGCAGGTGCCGGTGCGCACCGCGCTCGGCCGCTTCCGGGTGGACCTGGGCTGGGAGGACCACCGGGTGCTCGTCGAGTTCGACGGCCTCGTGAAGTACCGGACCGGCGCGCTCGGCACGGACCACGACCCGGACCGGGCACGGATCGACGAGAAGCGGCGGTCCGATGCCATCGCGGAGGCCACCGGCATCCAGCCGCTCCACGTGACGTCGAAGGATGCTCCGGACCCGCAGGCGGTGGCCGATCGTCTGCTGGCGCGCTTTCCTGGCGATGTGCGGCGCGCTGCGCGCAAGAATCCCTTGCTGCCCCGGCCGCGATGACGCCGGGGTCGGTGGCTCATTCGGCACTTCCTGCCTCGTTCGGCAGTTCCAACTGCCGAACGAGGCAGGATGTGCCGAACGAGAGGGGCGCTCAGACGCCCGTGACCATCCACCGGTCGCCGCGCGCCCGCAGCCCCGTGGTCAGCGCCCGCGCGAGCATGAAGACCCCGGCGAAGGCCGCCCACAGCCACGCGAGCCCGACGGCGCCGTCGGGGGCCCACGCCCGGACCGCCAGCGCGCACGGGACGTACAGCACGAGGGTGAGCATCCCGGCCCACGCGAGGTAGCGGCCGTCGCCCGCGCCGATGAGCACGCCGTCGAGGACGAACACCCAGCCGGCCATCGGCATGAGGACGCCGCACACGGCCAGTCCCGCCGCGACCGCGAGGCGCACGTCGGGGTCGGGGGAGAACAGGGGCGCGATCCACCAGCCCGACGCCGCGAAGACCAGGCCGATCACGATCCCGGCGCCGACGCCCCACTGCAGGCAGCGCCGCAGCACGGCCCGGACCCGCTCGACGTCGCCTGACCCGAGGCCGTGCCCGACCAGCGCCTGGGCGGCGATCGCCAGGGCGTCGAGGGCGAACGCCGCCAGTCCCCACAGGCTGTTGATGACCTGGTGCCCGGCGAGGGCCACCGCGCCGAGCGAGGTCGCCGTCCACACCGTCAGCAGGATCGCGAGCCGCAGCGAGACGGTGCGGACGAACAGCGGCGCCCCGGCGACGGCGTTGGCCCAGATCCCCGCGTGGTGCGGACGCAGGGACGCACCGCGCCGCCGGGCTCCGGCGACGACGACGGCGGCGAGCACGGCCGCCATCAGCAGCTGCGCCGTCGTCGTCGCCAGGGCCGAGCCCGCGATGCCCATCCCCAGGCCGTACACGAGCGTCACCGACCCGACGGCGTTGAAGACCGCTCCGCCGGAGGCCACCCACAGGGGTGTGCGGGTGTCCTGCAGACCGCGGAGCACGCCCGTGGTGGCGAGCACGAGCAGCATCCCCGGCAGGCCGGGGGCGGACCACCGCAGGTAGGTGACGGCGTGCGCGGCGACGTCGTCGGAGGCGCCCATGGCGCTGACCGCCCACGGGGCGGCGAGGAGGAGGGCGGCGGCGAGGACCGTGCCGAGGAGCAGGGCGAGCCACATGCCGTCGACGCCGGACTGGAGAGCCTCGCGGTCCGCCCCGGCGCCGAGGCGGCGCGCCACGGCGGCGGTGGTCGCGTAGGCGAGGAAGACGCAGAGCCCGACGAGGGTGATGAGGAGCGTCGAGGCGAGGGATAGCCCGGCGAGCTGGGCGGTGCCGAGGTGGCCGACGACGGCGCTGTCGACGAGCACGAACAGCGGCTCCGCGACGAGCGCCCCGAGGGCCGGCCAGGCGAGCGCGAGGATCTCGCGGTCGATGCGGCGCAACTCACCCCACCTTTCTTTTCTCCACAGGCTGGGAACAGCGTTGCTGCAGGTCACAGCCATATCTTGAGTTGTACACAGGAGATGTCCCCAGTTGTGCACAGGGTTGTCCACCACCGGTGCACAGGACTGGGCAGTCTTCCACAACCCTGTCCACAGATGTGTCCACAGAGTCTTTTGCGCACCGTACCGGGCGCGCCTAGCGTCGTCCCGAGTGTCAGAGGTGGACTGTAGAACAAGGTGCTGAGGACCGGTCGATTCGCCCGGGTTCGGGTCGTGGTGCCGGTGGGAGCCGGGGGAGGTGGGAGACATGTCGATCGACGAGCTGGAGGCGAACTACTCGTCGCGCGGGAGCTTCGACCGCACCCCTCCGCAGGACGTCGAGGCCGAGATGAGCGTGCTCGGCGGCATGCTCCTGTCGAAGGACGCGATCGCCGACGTGGTCGAGCAGATCCGCGGCGTCGACTTCTACCGCCCGGTGCACGAGGCGATCTACGACGCGATCATCGACCTGTACGGCCGCGGTGAGCCCGCCGACGCGATCACCGTGGTCGCCGAGCTGACCAAGCGGGGCGAGATCGGGCGGATCGGCGGCGCCTCCTACATCCACGACCTCATGGCCGGCGTGCCGACGGCGGCCAACGCCGGCTACTACGCGCGCATCGTGCAGGAGCGGGCCGTCCTCCGGCGGCTCGTCGAGGCGGGGACCAAGATCGTCCAGCTCGGATACGCGACCGACGGCGGCGACGTCGACGCGGTCGTCAACAACGCCCAGGCCGAGATCTACGCGGTCACCGAGCGCAAGACGTCCGAAGACTACGCACCGCTCGCCGACATCATCGGCGGCGCGATGGACGAGATCGAGGCCGCGGGCAACCGGGGCGAGGGCATGGTCGGCGTGCCGACCGGGTTCGCCGACCTCGACCGGCTGACGAACGGGCTGCACCCTGGGCAGATGATCGTGGTCGCGGCGCGACCGGCCATGGGTAAGGCGCTCGCCCTCGACACCCCGCTGCCGACGCCGACCGGCTGGACCACGATGGGCGACGTCGCCGTCGGGGACGAGCTGATCGCCGCGGACGGGACGCCGACGCGCGTGGTGCGCGCCACCGAGGTCATGACCGGCAGGCCCTGCTACGAGGTGGTGTTCGACGACGGCACGACGATCGTCGCGGACGCCTGGCACGAGTGGGTGACGAGCACGTCGGGGAAGCCCGCTGACGCCGCGGTGCGGACGACGGAGGACATCCTTGCGTCGATGCGTGCGGGCGTTGCGCACTCGGTGGCGCGGCCCGGCGCCGCCTGGAAGATCGTCGACGTCGTGGCGGTCGATTCGCGGCCCGTACGCTGTGTGGAGATCGACCACCCGGAGCATCTGTACCTTGCGTCGGCGGCGAAGATCCCGACGCACAACTCGACGCTCGCCATCGACATCGCACGGTCGGCGTCCATCAAGCACCAGAAGACGTCCGTCGTCTTCTCGCTCGAGATGAGCCGCAACGAGATTACGATGCGTCTGCTCTCCGCCGAGGCGCGCGTGCACCTGCAGAAGCTCCGCAACGGCTCGCTCGGTGACGACGACTGGCAGAAGCTCGCCAAGGTCATGGGCAAGGTGTCCGAGGCGCCGCTGTTCATCGACGACTCGCCCAACATGTCGCTGACCGAGATCCGCGCCAAGTGCCGGCGGCTCAAGCAGAAGCACGACCTCGAGCTGGTCGTCATCGACTACCTGCAGCTGATGACGTCCGGCAAGAAGGTCGAATCACGGCAGCAGGAGGTCTCCGAGTTCTCGCGTGCTCTGAAGCTGCTGGCGAAGGAGATCGAGGTTCCTGTGATCGCGCTGTCGCAGTTGAACCGTGGTCCGGAACAGCGGCAGGACAAGAAGCCGGCGATGTCGGATCTTCGTGAGTCGGGCTGTCTCACCGAAGACACCAAGATCCTCCGCGCCGACACCGGCGCTGAGACCACGATGGGCGAGCTCTTCGCGCTGAACGCGAAGGACGTCCCGGTCTGGGCGCTCAATGAGCGGCTGCAGTACGTGCGACGTCACCTCACGCACGTCTTCCCGACGGGAGTGAAGCAGGTCTACCGGCTGCGTCTCGCCTCCGGTAAGCAGATCGAGGCCACGGCGAACCACCCGTTCCTCACCTACGAGGGCTGGACGCCGCTCGGCGAGCTCGAGGTCGGCGCTCGCCTCGGAGTGCCGCGCCATGTGCCTGGGCCGGAGCAGAACATCGAGTGGGACGACCGCAAGGTCGTCATGCTTGCGCACCTGCTCGGAGACGGATCATTCGTCAAGCGGCAGCCCATCCGCTACGCGTCGATCGACGAGCGCAACCTCTCGGCCGTGACGGACGCGGCGGAAGCCTTTGGGATCACAACCATCCGTGACGAGTACGCCGCCGCACGCGTGACGACGCTGCGCCTGCCGGCGCCCTACCGTCTTGCTCGAGGCCGGCGGAATCCTATCGCCGAATGGCTCGACGACATGGGTCTGTTCGGTGCGCGGAGCCACCAGAAGTTCGTTCCATCGAGCGTCTTCCACCTGCCGAAGCATCAGATCGCGCTCTTCATCAAGCACATCTGGGCGACCGACGGCTCAGTGACGATCAACAAGAACGGTCGCAGCGGGCGGATCTACTACGCGTCGACGTCGCGCGAGCTGGTTGACGGCCTGTCTCGGCTGCTGCTCCGCTTCGGGATCTCGACGCGTGTGCGCCGGACGACACTGAAGGGCGCCTACCGGCAGGGTTACACACTGGACGTCAGCGGCGTTGACGACCAGCGCCGCTTCCTCCAGGAGATCGGTGTGCACGGCGACCGCGGGGACATCGCAGAGAGGCTGCTAGAGATCATCCGCGAGACGCAGGCGAACACCAATATCGACACCGTGCCGCGTCAGGTCTGGGACGACGTGCGGGACCTTCTCGTGGAGCGAGGAATGACGCATCGCCAGTTTGCTGAGGCGATCGGCACCCAGTTTTGCGGCAGCACGCTCTGGAAGCGCTCGCCGTCCCGTCAGCGGTTGGGGAAGATCGCGACCGTCCTCGAGAGTGAAGAGCTAGAGATGATGGCGGTGAACGATCTCCTGTGGGACGAGGTCGTCGAGATCGAGCCGGTCGGGGAGAAGCAGGTATTCGACGCGACGGTCCTGGATACTCATAATTTTGTCGCGAACGGCATCGCTGTCCACAACAGCATCGAGCAGGACGCCGACATGGTGATCCTGCTGCACCGCGAGGACGCCTATGAAAAGGAGTCACCGCGCGCTGGGGAGGCAGACCTGATTGTTGCAAAGCACCGTAACGGCCCGACCGACACGATCACCGTAGCGTTCCAGGGGCACTACTCGCGGTTCGTTGACATGCAGGTGTGACGAGGACCTATGTCGACGTGCAACCTAGATTTCACAAACCCTCACCTATGTAACATGGTTCGGGCTTGAGTCTTGCTCGACCTTTACATGACGTCATTCGGGGTCCGCTGGCAGCCCGGACCTGGCGATCCCGCTGGTACGCCTTGCTCTGACGGACGGCCCTCAACAGTGAGTGTTGAGCCTTCCGATGGCGGTATCTGCCCGCTGTAGAGCAGTGTCGAGGTCGTGCTCCGTCACGGCGGAGATCAGTTCGGGGAAGTCGCGGGCTCGTTCGAGGTCTTCGGCTATGCGGGCAGCGTCGTTTAGGGCCCAGGCCACGCTTGAGGCTTCGCTTCGGACCGTGGTGAGTCGGATGTTCGTCGTCGGCCAGTTGCCCCCGGCGCTGACTGCCATCTGGAAGGACGAGGCGAGAGCACGCAGGCCCCTGGCGTCGGCAGTCGGGGGCGCCCTGAGCGCGTTGCTTGCCTGGCGGCAGATTTCATCAGCTTCGGCGTCAGGGTCCAGGTCCGGTCCGGAGTCATCGTCGGGCTCATCGAGTTCCGGTGAAGGCTCGGCCGTTGGTCGGTCGGCGCCCGCGTCCGCTGTCGGCAAGGGTTCGTCGACGTGCTGGTCCAGAGAGTTCTCGGGGAGGAGCACACCGCTCCCCGGGCTCATCCGGGTAGGTCCAGCCTCCGTCGATGTGGATATCGGTTCGGGCGTCGCAGACGACGTCGGCGGTTCCGAGTCGCAGCCAGCGAGCGCGAGGCCGATGGCCACGATGGAGGTGCAGGCTACGCCAGCCCTCATCGGATCCTCCGATCGCTTGGCATGCGGAGTGCGGCGGACTCCCGACTCACGCTATCGGCGTGAACGGGCCCCTGCCCGGGGGCGGGGGGCGAAATCACTAATCGCTCGGACGCTGGACAAGGCCCTGGTGTATGGCTTCGGCCGTGCGATGCGCGCCGCGAACATTCTCGACTCAGCCCTCTGCTGCAGGACCCCGTGCTTCGACTTCTTGGTGCGTGGTGAGCAGGGGTGGGTAGCGATAAAGGTGGAAGCGCAGGGCGGTGCGCCGTCGGAGGAGCTCGGGCCGTTCCTTCTTGGGGGCCCGGGCTAGAGCGTCGTCGACCACGTCGAGGTCATCAAGCAAGGTCGCTCGTTGACGGTGGTACCGATTGCGGCACGCAGAGCTGCAGAAGGCGCCAGGACGTCCGGTCTGGGAGAGCTCGCAGAGCTTCGTGCACCTGGGCTCCATGCATCGCATCGGCACCTCAAGTTGCTCGGCGTTCAGCATGTCGGCTCCGGGCGGTCGGTCTAAGGCGCGTAGGGCCTGGTCAGGGGCGGATTCTCTCGGCACCGTTGATCTGAGACGAAACTGTCCCCGTGCGAACGATGTTTGCCTGATCATGTCAGCAAGTGCCCTGGTAGAGGTGGACGAAACAACTCTTCCACTCTCGATCGATCAGGTCTAGGCTCAGAGAGCCACCATGGTGGTGGCAGAGCCTGCGTGAGAGCGCAAAATGGGGTGCCGCTGCTCCAACAGCGACACCCCGGTGACGGCTCTGAGAGACTGCTGCACGGTCGGGTGTCACCTGACCGTGCAGCGGAGCCCAGACTCCCCCAGGTAGAGGGTCACTCCTTCTGGGGTGGCTGCGGGGATGGCTGTTCGCGGGACTGTTTCAGCGCGAGTAGGGAGTGTCGAATCCTGTTGTCTCGGGTGGCTGGCACACGGAATGTGCCGCCGCCCGGTGGTGTGGCCGCGTCGATGTCAGCCGACGCATCCGAGTAGATTGCTTCTAAGCCGAAGATTTCGTCTGCGGCCTGGATATCAAACTCGCTGATGCTCGTCTCAGGTGTGCCTGCTCCGATGGACACAGCTGTGGTCGTGAGCGCTCCGAGAGCGTCGACCAGCGACCACCGTCCGGAATCAACCTGCTGTCGGAACCACGCGTCAGCCTCCTTCGTGTCGAGGGCTCGCCATGTCCAGAAGCTCGTCAGTGCGCCCTCGTCGAGCGGGTTCTCTGGCGGTTGCGTCCCGCGGGATGCCTTGAGAGCTGCGGCGGCAGCGCGGGCAACTGCGTCCAGGTCGTAGTCATTGGATACCCGCGACCGATCCGGATCGCTCCCGCTACGCAGCAGGAACCAGACGGCCTCAACGACGTACTCCTCGAGATCGGGCTCGGCGGCCAGGAGACCAACTGTTTCCGCTGCTGACTCGCTGCCCATCGCGCCAAGACACGAAGCCCCACCGAACACCGCAGACCGCCACGGGTCATCGAACATGCTGGTGCGTCTACGGTCGATGGACGATGCGTTCCGTGTGATCAGTTCGAAAAGTGACCGCTCGGGCAGGGCCCGGCCAGACTGCCTCAAGGCGTCTAGTTTGCGCATGATACGCGCCGCGTTGCCGGCGACCTCCTCGGCGAGGCGTCTGCTGGCCGGGCCCTGTTCACCTCTCGCTAGGTCGTCGAGGGCGTCGAGGACGTCAGAATCGGACACGTCCTCCATCGGGACTCCGAAGCTTACGTATCTGTCGAAGTAGTCGGGGTCGCTGATCGCCTTCGGGGTTGCTCGCTGTCCGGCTTGGGCGAACTGTTGGAAGTTGGAGAACGCGGCTTCGAGTTCAGGGAACAGCGTCGAGAGAACCTTGACGACTCCAACGACGTCCACATTCTTCACGTGGGCGGTGGCGAGTCGCTCGTGCCACTTCTCGCGGCGCTCTTGCTGTGCGGAGGCATTCTGGTTGACAGTGAAGCTGGCCACTCCGACACGAAGCAACTCATCTCGGTGGCTCTGCAACATCCGGTAGACGCCTGGCTCCTGGGTGCGAAGCCATGTCACCAGAAAGAAGTCAACGAAGTCAACCTCCCCGTGAAGCAGGGGATAGAAGGCCTGGACCTGTCCGAGGAACCGGTTGACTGCGCGTGGCGTCGCGAGGCGCCGGTCCAGGACAGAGAAGTAGATCTCACCGAGTCGTCGTTCGTCGTCCTCGGATAGTTGAAGGTCCACCTGGCTTCCGACCTGCTCTATCCCGGCTTCAAGGAGGGCGGAACGTTGGGCGTAGCGCAGAGTGGGCATGTCGAGCCGGACCTGCACGATCTTCTCCATGTAGGCGCGGGCTCGGGTCTCGTCATCGCCCGTCACCGAAGTGCGTCGAAGGACGTCTAGGAGCGTCCGCTCGTCGTAGGAAAGCAGGTAGTAGACGTGGGGGAGCCGGCCTACGAGCCGGACCAACTTGAGGACCTCGAGTAGCTCGTCCGGTGTTAGCCGGTCCAAGTCATCGACGACCATGAGTACGGGGCGACCGCTCCGTCGCAAGGCAACTTCGGCGGCCCGCTTTGCGGCAGAGGCGCTGGTGTCACCCGCGATGAGGTCACCCACGGCCTTGAGCGGATTCTCAAGTTGAAGTCCGATGACGCTGGCCAGCCCGCCGAGAGGGCTTATGGCACGGGCGAAGTCACCAACCTTCGCTCGCGCGTTGCCTAGGCGGTCCTCGTCAGGTAGCTCGGCTCCGAGCTCGTTGAAGAATCCTCGCTGCAGGGTCGCCGGGTCGGGGTAGGTCCACGGGTTGAACGTGGCCACGAGCCATGGATCCTCAAGGCTGCGACGGAGCATCTCAAGGACAGAACTCTTGCCAGAACCCCAGTCGCCGATCAGAGCCAGAACTGTCGACTCGCTCTGTGAACGGACGTTGTCGAGCAGCGCCGATAGGTGTTCAACAAACATCTTGCGGTCGAGGCCGTCGGGCCGCCCAGGCGTGCCATCGCGAGCATCGTCGCTGAGTAGGCCCGGGAAGCGATCGCCTGGTGTCGTCGACATGCAAGCGACCGTAGCGCGGGCCAAGCGCGATGGCTCTCGAATGATCGCCGCAAACCAGGATTCGTCTGTTGCTCGGTCGGGTGTCACCTGACTGTGCAGCAGACCCGGAAGGGCACACCTACACCTTGACCCGGGTCATGGGCGGTTGACCAGTCGACCCACGGGAGTTCACCCTGGCACGCATCTGCGAAGGCCTCGACCTGGGCCACTGCGGCGGCCAGGATGGCACCCGTGGTGGAACTACGGGGCGAGGAGCGTTGGGCAGCGAGATGCATCGAACAGGCACTGCCTGGCGTTGTCACACGTCAGCACGATGACGGCAGTCGCCCCGCGATGCATGACATGGATCTGATGCGCGACGGAGTGCGGTTCGGTGCCTGCGAGATCACGGCAGCTGCGGACACGACCTCGATCGAGTTGTGGAACGTGGCCAACGGCAGCGGGGAGCGCTGGATCGAGACCGAGATCGCTGGAGGGTGGGTCCTGAGCCTGGCCCCTCGCTGCAAAGTCAAGAAGCTCAAGCAGCGCGCACCCAGTCTGCTGTATCGCCTGGAGGCCGACGCGAGTGATCGTGAAGCGGGAGCGCTCCTCCAAGGGCTCGGTGTCGTCGACGCCCACCGATCGGACACGGACTTTCCCGGCAGCATCTACTTGACCATCGATCGCAATCATGCGCTCACCGGCGGGCTGACGGGCGAAACGGGCGACGAGCTCGTGACCTGGTTCAACCACTGGGTGCGTCAACCCGACCTGGAGCACAACCTCGCCAAACTTGCAGCCGTGGATCGAGCCGAACGGCACCTATTCGTCTTGATGCCCGGATTCACGTCCGCGCCGTTCTCGGTGTCGGACCTTCTGGCCCGTGCCGCAGCGCCGCTGCCGGATGCCGCGCCCGACCTACCACCAGAGTTGACGCACCTGTGGTTCATGAGCACTTGGAACGCCGGGGGCATCTTCCACTGGTCCCCGACGGGCTGGGCCAGATTTGACAAGCTCGTTTGAGCTGAGCGTATCGGCAGGGGTCTAGGACCATGAACCGCCTTAGGCCTGATGGAGGTGGTCTGCCCCGGCTTCCGTGGAGTCCGCTGAACCCTAGGCGCAACACTCGTATGGACGGGCCACTCATCTGTCCCGGTGGGCTACGCGTGGGTTGGGCCGTCCTGGTGCCTCCCTGGACGCGTTGGACGTGGTGATCTGGCCCGCATCCACAGGGGCAGACCTCGCGGGTCAGACGCACCACAGGCAACGTGCCTATCCGTGCAGTGGTCTCGGTCCGCCTCGGCTACGGTCTGACCGTGGCACCCATCGACGAGAAGCGCGCGCTCGACCACCTGAACCTCGTCTACAGGCAGCTCCACAAATACGATGACCGTCTACAGGCCGCCGAACCGCCCATCGAGGAGGGGTCATCCCTCGCACAGGACGAGGCGAGGTCTACCCTGCAACCGGGAAACCGCGCGTACTTCCACCTGCAAGTGAGTTATGAGTTCCTGCGGTCCATCGGCATCCTCGCGCGGGCAACGAAGTCCTTCAACCCGCTCGGGGTGGAGCAAGCGATGAGCCGGACCGCTCTGATCGCGGCCTGCAAAGCTCTCTACCTCCTCGAGCCCTCGGCCAGCGACGACCGGCTCGCGCGGTGCGCGTCCCTGATGCTGAAGGATGGCGAAAGCTCGCTCCGTGAGGTCGAGGACGCCCTGAAAGTGCTCGGCGAGGAGGACCCGATGAGCGCGACGTGGGCCGGGTGGCAGACCCGATTGAAGGCAGGCCCGGCTCAAGTCAAGGAGCAACTCCGAGCGCTTGGCATCGAGAGGGCATCCCTACGTGGCGACGGGGAACTGTTTAGCACGGCGGGACAATACCTCGACAAGGTGCAGCCACTGCAGCAGTCCGACGAAGTTGAGCCGTCCCGCTCGATCACTAGCGAGGCGGTCCTCGTCCGCTACTGGAACCAGACGAGCGGCTACGCCCATGCGAACATGTGGCCGTTCCTACGGATCGCGACACCGAACTCGGATGGCACGGGACACCTGGTCTCTGCCCGACTAGACGACGCGGTTGGACTGCTTAGCATCACCTACCAAGTCTTCGAGAGTGCTTACGAACTGCTCGAACGTCGTGGCCGCAAGCATTCCCCGGGCGCTGCGTTCGTCGGCCACTGAACTGGTCGACGAGAAGACCCAGGAACCTCCATCCTGTACGTCTAGACCTCGAGAGAAGGGCAATTATATGCCGGTCAAGTGAGAAAGCGCGACGAGGTGTGGTCGGTGCAGACTACGGCGGGTTCCATCTCGGGTACGACGGAGGCAGAGTGAACAGCAGGATGTTTGACGATGGTGTCATCGAAGAGGACAACGACGGCGACCTTGAACTCGAGGACAGGCTCGGTGCGATCTACGCCAGCGTCGACGGGGATGAGCTCGTCCTGACGAGGACATCGTTGGACGGCACGCGCGCGCCGCGCGAGATGCTCCGGTTTGACCGAGGTCAGGAGCTAGTGCGGATCTTCCCGACGAAACTCAGCTTCGGCGACTGGGTCGGGCAGTTCGAACGGGTCCACGAGATCCAAATCGAGAGCCCTTCCTGGAATGCGGCTGACCACTCGTTTGAGGGCGATCGTTTCGGCTTGCTCTGTGCCAACGGGTTGCCCAGAGGGTTCGGGACCACCTACGAGTATGGCCTCGGAGTGAAGCGGGACTATCGCGGTCTGATCGATGAGATCGAGGCGCGCACGACCTGCACGACGGTCAGACTCACGATGGCCGGAGACGAGGGGGCCAGCGAGGACGGGGTGACTTTCCGGATCTCTCTCGATCGTTTCGACAGGTACCGCGCGGCCGTGGATCGTGATCGGTCGCGCGCCCAAACTGCAGCCAGGCGGGTGATCGAGGCCGAGCTCCACAACGCTGTTGCGGACCTATTCGGCCTGGATCATGTCGAGCCGCGATACGGCAGGAACGAGGTTATCCGCGCTATCACTGAGGAGGCGTTCACTGGTCACGTGGTCGACGCGGGCGACCGGGCCGCCCTGGTCGAGCATGCCACGCGAGCAGCGCCGACTGCCGCGCACGAGAACCCCGAGCGCTTTGGTCGGCTACGCCAGAGCGTCGAGCTCGTGTCGTTGGAGGTCCTCATCGAGCAGTTTGAGCAGAGTATGAATGGCCGCAACGCTGGGAACGAGTCCCACTGGCAGGACTTCTTCAGCACAAACCAGTTCGCCCTACAGCAGATCCTCTCGATGCCGATCGTGGTCGAGCGCCAGCAAGCGCGCGTGAAGTCGCCGGACATCGAGGGACGAGGGTCACGTATAGCGGACTTCTTGTGCGTCAACACGGTGACTCGCACTGCGTTCGTCGTCGAGATCAAGACCCCGAAGACCGACCTGATGGACAGCCGAGAGTATCGCGGCAAGGGCACCGCTGCGGTCTTCGCGCCGCACCGAGAATTGAGCGGGGCAGTCAGTCAGTTGCAGTCTCAACTGGCTTCGGTACCGAAGGACCTCGCGGGGCGACTCGCGGCGACGCCCGAAATCGACCTTGATCCATGGAACGAGGTCCGCGGAGCAGTCATCGTCGGTCAGGTCTCTCGGCTCTCCCCTGAGCAACGCGAGTCGTTCCTGCGGTACCGGGCAGACCTGTCGTCGGTGAGCATCTTGGGCTATGACGAGGTGCTGGCACGCCTCGGCACTTTGCGGGAAGTACTGAAGGCGCCACGGTCGGCCGAGGCGTCGGAGTAGCAGGGGGATCTGCTGCTGCTGCTGGACAGTTCACCAGAGAGCAGTGGGGTGGTCTAACCATCCTCAACGAATCCACGGACGAGTTGCGATACCGAGCCGCACGGCGCCTCGCCTACGCGAAGTCGGCCCAGATCCGCTGCTCGGCACCGTCGACGGTCATCGATCCCCCGTAGGGGACGATCCACTGCGGACGCGTGTGGCCGAACGGCACGCCGACGACGATGACGGCCTCCGAGTTGTAGCGCTTCACCGTCTCGATGGCGGCGTCGCGCTGCTCGGCACGCTTGACGGCGCGCTCCGCAGAGGTCCGGTGCACCTCGAAGGACGAGGTCGGCGGTCGGGCGACGACGACGGCGTCGACGGCGTCGAGGAGACCGCGCTCGCCGAGCGAGCGCAGGATCCAGCCGAACTCGCACGCCGGGATGAGCTCCTCCGAGGTCTCCAGCAGCAGGACTCCGCCCTGCAGCACGCCCGGGTCGGTGGGGAAGCGGCCGGCGGTGAGGATCCACTGCAGCACCTCGATGCAGCCGCCCCAGGTGCGCCCGGTGACGGCCTGTTCGGGTCCGGCCCAGGTCCACGGCTCGGTGGGTTCCCGGTCGCCGTACTCGGTGAGCGCCGCGGGGTCCTGCCAGTCGATGCCGAAGTCCTCGGACTCGCACGGTTCGGTGATCTCCAGGCGCTCGCCGGTGAGCAGGGCGGCGCGCAGCGAGGCGGCGTGGATCGGGTCCACGGAGGGACCAGGCCCGAGGTGGACCTGCGTGGAGCCGCCGTAGAAGCCGGCGATGCCGTGGGTCCACAGCCAGTTGAGGAGATTGGTGTTGTCGCTGTAGCCGAGGAACGGCTTGGGATCGGCCCGCACCAGGTCGGCGTCGAGGTGGGGTATCACGGTGATCTGGTCCTCACCGCCGATGGTGGCCAGGACCGCCCGGATGGCGGGGTCGCTGAACGCTGCATCGAGGTCGGCGGCACGGGCCTGCGGCGTCGCGCCGAGCTGGCGCGTGGTCGGGTACTCGACGGGGACCAGGCCGGTGATCTCCTGCAGACGCGCCATGGCCTGTTCGTGCACCGCCGGCGCGAACCCGGGCGCGGCGAACGATGGCGAGACGACGGCGACCTTGTCCCCGGGGGCGGCCTTGCGCGGCGATGCGAGCTCCATGACCGACAAGGTGTCACACATGGAGGCGAGCGGAAGACGGCTTTTCGCCGGACCTGTGTCGCAGTGCCGGCCAGAATGTACATTCTGAAATGCCCCGCAACGAGCACGCCCGAGCCTCGTGCAGCATTCGTGACACTATCCTTGCGGATACTGGCATTCTCGCCCCTAGATTGCCGCATCTCCCGCGCGTAACTTGATGCGAACCGCCGATCCGGCGGGTCGCACACCAAGAACCACGGCGAGGAGAAATCCGCTATGACCGCTCAGATGAAGGCTGTCGTCCTGACCCGTTTCGGAGGGGTGGATGCTTTCGAGCTGCGCGACACCTCCGTGCCGGACGTCGAACCGCGCCAGGTGCGGGTGCGCGTCCACGCGACCGCCGTCAACCCGCTGGACTTTCAGATCCGTCGCGGGGACTACGCGGAACACGTGCCGCTGCCGGCGATCATCGGGCATGACGTCTCCGGCGTGATCGAGGAGGTCGGTTCCCACGTGACGGAGTTCGCCGTCGGCGACGAGGTCTACTACACGCCCCAGATCTTCGGTGGCCCCGGCTCCTACGCCGAGCAGCACGTCGTCGACGTCGACCTCGTCGGTCGCAAGCCGGCGAACGTCAGTCACCTGGAGGCGGCGAGCCTGACTCTCGTCGGTGGAACGGTCTGGGAGGCGCTGGTGACGCGAGCGCGGCTCACCGTGGGGGAGACGATCCTGATCCACGGCGGCACAGGCGGTGTCGGCACGATCGCGATCCAGGTCGCGAAGGCGATGGGCGCACGCGTGATCACCACCGCGAAGGCCGGAGACCATGAGTTCGTGCGCTCTCTCGGAGCGGACGCAGCCATCGACTACACCTCGACGGACTACGTCGAGGCTGTGGCCGAGATGACGGAGGGCAAGGGGGTCGATGTCGTCTTCGACACGATCGGTGGCGACACGCTCACGCGGAGCCCGCTGACGCTCGCCGACTCTGCACGCGTCGTCAGCATCGTCGACCACGCGCAGCCGCAGAACCTCATCGAGGCGTGGGGCGTCAACGCCGCCTACCACTTCGTCTTCACACGACAGAACCGAGGCAAGCTGGACGCGCTCACGACGCTGGTCGAGCGCGGACTCGTGAAGCCGGTCATCGGCGCGACCCTCCCGCTCGCACGGACGGGTGAGGCTCACGAGCTCCTGGAGAACAGGCAGTCGTATGTGCTCCGGGGCAAGGTCGCCATCGATGTCGTGGGCGACACCGTCGCGCTCCCGCCGCGCATCGCGTAGCGGTGCAGCGACGAACAGCGCACCAGAACATCGACAACCACGGAGGACGGAAACATGAGCGCATACATCGTGTTCCAGCGAGAGAGCACCCACGACCAGCAAGCCCTCGACCGCTACGCGCAGCGCGCCGACGGCACGTTCGACGGCCACGACGTGCAGGCCCTGGTCGACTACGGCACGTACGAGGTGCTCGAAGGGCCTCCGATCGAAGGGGTCGTCGTCCTCCGGTTCCCCGACGCGGCGGCGGCGAGGGGGTGGTACCGCGGTGAGCAGTACCAGGAGGTCGTGCAGGACCGCTTCCAGGGTGCGACCTACCGGGCCGTGCTGGTCGACGGTGTGGACGCGTAGCTGTCGCGTTCTTCGCGGGTGACGGCGGATCGCCGCGGTGGTCAGCTCCGCCCGGCGAACGTGGCGCGGTACGCCGAGGGGGACACGTCCAGGAGCCGACGGAAGTGCAGCCGGAGGTTCGCCCCGGTCCCCAGGCCGACCTCTTCGGCGATGCGGTCGATCGGCAGCCTCGTGCTCTCCAGGAGCTCGCGGGCGGCGTCGACCCTCGCCCGGAGGATCCACTGCAGCGGGGTGCTGCCGGTCTCTTCGGTGAAGCGACGCAAGAACGTGCGTCGCGACATGTCGGCATGGGCGGCGAGGTCGGCGATCGTGACTTGCTGATCGAGTCGCGTCAGGGCCCATTCGCGTGTCGCGGCGAGGGTCTCGCCCTGGGCCGCCGAGCTGGTCTTCGGCAGGTACTGGGCCTGCCCCCCGGTGCGGTAGGGCGCGGTGACGAGTCCTCGGGCGATCTCGTTCGCCGCGGTCACGCCGAGGTCGCGCCGGACGATGTGCAGGCAGAGGTCGAGACCGGCGGCGGCTCCCGCCGAGGTCAGGATGGGTCCCTCGTCGACGAAGAGCACGTTCGGCTCCACCGTGATCTGCGGGTGCCGCGTGGCGAGCTTCTCCGCAGCGTCCCAGTGGGTCGTCGCCCGCAGGCCGTCGAGCAGGCCCGAGTCCGCGAGCGCGAACGCGCCGTAGCAGATCGATGCGATGCGTGTCCCACGGGCTGCGGCGCTGCGGAGCGCCTCGCGCACCTCCACGGGTATCGGCCGGCCCGGCGGGGCGTACCCCGGGACGATGATCGTGTCCGTGTCGGACAGTGCGTCCAGGCCGCGCTGCACCGCGAAGCCGAAGCCTCCGGAGGACAGCACCGTGTCGGTGGTGGCGCCGCAGGTGGAGACCTCGTAGGGGAACCCTGTCTCCGGGTGGAACACCTCCGTCGGGATCCCGACGTCGAGCGGGCGCGCCCCCTCGAGTACGAGGACCACGACCCGGTGCGGTCGCTGCATCGCCCCGGCTCCGATCTGGCCGACGCGTGTCAGCCGTGTCGACATCGTTGCACAGCAGCGCACGACCGCCCGGGTGGCGTCAGACGTCCCGGCCGCGGTAGGCCGACGGCGACAGGCCGTGCGTCCGGGTGAACCGGCGGGAGAAGTACAGCGGGTCGGCGTAGCCGCACGCCTGCGCGACGGCCGCGACGGGCAGGTCGGTGGCGTCGAGCAGCTCGCGGGCCCGGGCCAGGCGCAGCCCGGTCTGGTACTGCAGCGGGGACGTGCCCACCTGGGCGCGGAACAGAGCGCCGAGCTGCGAGGTGCTGAGCCCCACCATCGCTGCGAGCGCGCTGACCGGCGTCCGGCGCGGGGCCGTGGCCCGCAGGTGCTCGACGGCGCGCTCCACCGGGTCGGGTGCGGGCCCGGGTGAGCGGCGCCCGGTCGCCACGACGTGCGCGAGGGCGTGCCAGGCGGCGCCCGCGGCCCGGACGAGCCCTCCTGCGGTGCCGTCGTCGAGGGCGTCGATGGCCTGGGAGACGAGGCTGGCGACGGTCGCCGGGTCGCGCAGGTGCGACACCGGGCCACCGGCCGCGTCGCGGACGGCGGTGGCGAGCTCGTCGGCGTCCGGGCCGGTGGCGTGCAGCCACCAGAGGGTCCAGGGGTCGGCTCGGTCGGCGGCGTACTCGTGCGGCGTGCGGGCGGGCACGAGCACGACGTCTCCGGGGCGGACGTCGAACCGTCCATCCGGCGTGCGGCACCAGCCGGCTCCCGCGGTGCAGACCAGCAGGACGTGCTCGCGGGCACCGTCGGGCCGCGACCGGCCGTGGCGGGCGGCGTGAGGGAAGAATCCCGCGTCCGTCACCACCAGGCGGTTCGTCACCGGTCGTGCCAGGGCGGCGCGCACGGTGGGTCGCGGCACGACGACCATGCGCTGACCGGCGAAGCCCTCGGGCAGGCCACCGAGCGCATCCACCGTCGATTCGTCCATAGGTCCGAGGGAATCGCCCATCGCACCACGCCGTCAAGCGGCCTAGGTTCGTCCCATGCCCCCTGAGGAGTCGCGGATCGTCCTGCCGCCCGCCCCGGCCAGCCTCTCCGCCCGCCCGGTGCGCGGCTGGCGCGAGCCGGTGTCCATCGACACGTACGGCATCGGCGAGCCGGACCGCTACCCGGCGTACCTGGACCAGCGCGTCTACCAGGGATCCTCTGGGGCGGTGTACCCGATGCCGTTCGTCGACAGGGTGGAGCACACCAAGGCGCCCCGGGAGTGGGACGCGATCCACCTCGAGAACGCGTTCGTGCGGCTGATGGTCCTGCCGGAGCTGGGCGGGCGCATCCACGTGGGCCTCGACCGCACCCGCGGCTACGACTTCTTCTACCGCAACGACGTGATCAAGCCGGCGCTGGTCGGGCTGCTCGGGCCCTGGGTCTCGGGCGGGGTGGAGCTCAACTGGCCGCAGCACCACCGGCCCGCCACGTTCCTGCCGGTCGAGACGTGGATCGAGTCCGAGCCCGACGGCGCGGTCACCGTCTGGTGCTCCGACCACGACCCGTTCGCCCGCCTGCAGGGCATGCACGGCGTCCGGCTGCGACCCGACAGTGCGCTCGTCGAGCTGCGGGTTCGTCTCGTCAACCGCACCGACGACGTGCAGACGTTCCTGTGGTGGGCCAACGTCGCCGCGGCCGTGCACGACGACTACCAGGCGTTCTTCCCGACCGACGTCACCGTCGTCGCCGACCACGCCAAGCGTGCCGTCACGACCTTCCCCGCGGCGTCGGGCCGCTACTACGGCGTCGACTATCCGGCCCGCCGCACCGCGGAGCACCCCGACGGCGACCGCCTGGACTGGTACCGCAACATCCCGGTGCCGACGTCGTACATGTGCCTCGGCTCGCAGGACGACTTCTTCGGCGGGTACGACCACGCCGCCGGCGCGGGGTTCGTGCACTGGGCGGACCACCGCATCTCGCCCGGCAAGAAGATGTGGACCTGGGGCGACGCGCCGTTCGGCCGGGCGTGGGACCGGCACCTGACCGACACCAACGGCCCGTACATCGAGCTGATGGCGGGCGTCTTCACCGACAACCAGCCTGACTTCGCGTTCCTGCGCCCGGGGGAGACGACGACCTTCTCGCAGTACTGGTACCCGATCCAGGACATCGGCCCGGTGCACCAGGCGACGCGGGACGCGGCGGTGCGGCTCGACGTCGGCACCGGTGGCACGGTGCGCGTCGGCGTCGCCGTGACGTCCCCGCGTCCGGGTGCGCGGGTGGTGCTGCGCGCCGGCGAGGAGGTGCTGCTGGACGAGCGTGCCGACGTCGCGCCCGGCAACCCGCTGGTGCGCGAGCTGACCGGCCCGCCCGGCGTCGGCGCCACCGGGTACGAGCTCGTCGTCGAGCACGACGGCGCCACCCTCCTGACCTGGCGCCCTCGCGCCGAGGCCGGGCCCGACAGCGGGCCCGACGCCGACCCCGACACCGGGCCCGACGCCGACCCCGGGACGACGATCCCCGAGCCCGCGATGCCCGAGCCCGCCACCGAGCCGCCCGCCCCGGCGGACATCGACTCTCTCGACGAGCTGTACGTCACCGGGCTCCACCTGGAGCAGTACCGGCACGCGACCCGGTCACCGGAGCCCTACTGGACCGAGGCGCTGCGGCGGGACCCGGGTGACGCGCGCTGCGCGACGGCGCTCGCGGCCCGGCGGGCGCGCGCGGGCCGCCTGGCCGACGCCGAGCGGCTGCTGCGCACCGCGACGGCGCGCCTGACGCTGCGCAACCCCAACCCGCGCGACGGCGAGGCGCACTACCGGCTGGGCGTCGTCCTGGCTCGCCAGGGCCGGACGGCCGAGGCCCGCGAGGCGCTCGGGACGGCGTCGTGGGACCAGGCCTGGCGGGACGCGGCGGCGGTCGCGACCGCACGCCTCGACCTCGCGGAAGGCCGAGACGCCGACGCCGCGGAGCAGCTCGAGGCGCTGCTGCGCCGCAGCCCGGAGCACGTCCAGGGGCGCAACCTCGCAGCCGTCGCCGCAGGCCGCATCGGCGACACCCAGCGCGCCCGCGACCTGGTGCGCGGCACGCTCGCCGTCGACCCGCTCGACGCCTGGGCGCGCGACCTCGCGGCGCGGCTCGGCGCCCCGACCACGGCGGGCCCGACGACGGACCCGACCGTCGCGCTCGACGTCGCGCTCGAGCACGCGTCGGCCGGTCAGACGGCTGCTGCGGTCGAGCTGCTCGAGGACGTCGCGACGCGTCCGTCCCCGCGCGGCCAGCGGGACGTCCGGGCGCTCGCCCTGCTGCACCTCGCGGACCTGGAGCTGACCCGCGGCGACCACGGTGCCGCGGCCGACGCGCTCGAGCGGGCCCGCCGCGCCCCGCGGGACTGGGCGTTCCCGGCCGCGACCGACGACGACGCGCTGGCCCGCCTGCGTCGCGCCTGGCCGCAGGACCCGCTCGTCGCCGGCCTGGCGGGGCACCGGCTCTACGCGGCGGGGCGCCGGGACGAGGCGATCGCGGCGTGGGAGGTCGCGGCGTCGGGCGACGGGACCGACCCCGTGGTGCTGCGGAACCTCGGCGTCGCGGCCCACAACGTGCAGGGCGACGCGGAGGCGGCGGCCGCCTGGTACGCGCGGGCACGGGCGGTGGCACCCGACGACGCACGCCTGCTCTACGAGGCCGACCAGCTCGAGGCACGCCGCGGCACCGCCCCCGAGCACCGCCTGGCGGTGCTGCTCGACCGGCCCGACCTCGTCGGTGCGCGCGACGACCTGTCCGTCCAGGTCGCCGAGCTGCTGACCGCCGTCGGCCGCGCCGACGACGCGCTCGAGATCCTGACGGGCCGCCCCTTCCAGCCGTGGGAGGGCGGCGAGGGGCGTGTGCTCGCGGCCTGGGACGCCGCACACCTCGCCCTCGGCAGAGGGGCCCTGGACGACGGCGACGCCGCGGCTGCGCTCGCCCATGCCGCCGCTGCGCTGGACCCGCCGGCGTCGCTCGGGGAGGCCCGGCACCCGCTCGCCAACACCGCCGACCTGCACCTGCTGCTCGGCGACGCGCTCGCCGCCGTCGGCCGGTCCGACGACGCGCGCGAGGCCTGGCGGACGGCCGCCGACCAGCAGGGCGACTTCGAGGGCATGGCCGTGCAGGACTTCTCGGAGCGCACGGCGGCCTCCGTCCTCGCCCTACGTCGGCTGGGCCGCGACGACGAGGCACGGCTGCTGCGCGACGGGCTCGCCCGGTACGTGGAGCAAGAGGCCGGGCGCCGCGCGACCGTCGACTACTTCGCGACCTCGCTGCCGACGATGCTCCTGTTCACCCACGACGTCCAGGAGGAGCACGACGACCGCGTCCGCGCGCTGCGGAACCAGCTCGCGGCCCTCGACAGGGCCGCCACGCACCGCGTGCGCGTCACCCGGCCGCCCGCCGTGCGCCGCGACCACCTCGCGCTCGGCTCGCCGCCCGGTACGCCGGACGCCGTGGCGGTGACCGGCCGGTACCTCGAGCGGGCGGGCCGGCCCTGGTTCCCGGTGACCGGGGAGGTGCACTACTCCCGCATCCCGCGCGAGCGCTGGTCGGAGGTGCTGGGGCACGCACGGGCCGGCGGGCTGGACTCGGTGGCGACGTACGTCTTCTGGCAGGCGCACGAGCCGACGCCCGGTGACTTCCGCTGGGACGGCAACCTCGACCTGCGGGCGTTCGTCGAGCTCGCGGCGCGGCACGGCCTCGCCGTGATCGTGCGGATGGGGCCGTGGGCGCACGGCGAGGCACGCTACGGCGGGTTCCCGGACTGGCTCGTCGAGCGCGGGGTGGCCGCCCGCACGAACGACCCGGCCTACCTCGACCTGGTCCGGGCGTTCTACGCGCAGACGATCGCGCAGCTCGACGGGCTCCTGCACGCCCAGGGCGGGCCGGTGATCGGCGCCCAGATGGACAACGAGCTCTACGACCAGCCGGAGCACCTGGCCATGCTGCGCACGATCGCCGAGGAGCTCGGCCTGCAGGTGCCGCTCTGGACGGCCACCGGCTGGGGCGGGGCGCAGGTGCCGGACACGCTGCTGCCGGTGTACAGCGCGTACGCGGACGGGTTCTGGGAGGACGCCGACACCGAGTGGCCGGCGTTCGCGCCCGTGCACTTCCGCTACAGCACCGTGCGCGACGACCTGTCGGTGGGCGCGGACCTGCGCGAGGCCCTGGACGGGCTCGCGGTCGACCGCGCGGCCGAGCCCCCGGGCCCCG
Organism: Isoptericola halotolerans; assembly: GCF_003003075.1. Classification (GTDB taxonomy): domain Bacteria; phylum Actinomycetota; class Actinomycetes; order Actinomycetales; family Cellulomonadaceae; genus Isoptericola; species Isoptericola halotolerans_A. The sequence goes on from NZ_PVTX01000002.1 coordinate 445,699, forward strand.
ACGACGACCTCCTCCCGTACGCCACGTGCGAGCTCGGCGGCGGGATGCACGTGGCCTACCACCGGCGTCCGCTCGTCACGCCCGACGACGTGGCGGCGCTCGCGCTGGCGAAGATCGGCAGCGGCTCGGTCTGGCAGGGGTACTACATGTACGCGGGCGGCACCCAGCGCGTGGGGCCGCGGGGGACCGAGCAGGAGTCGCAGGCCACGGGGTACCCGAACGACGTCCCCACGCGCACCTACGACTTCGGTGCGCCCGTCGGCGAGCACGGCCAGGTGCGCCGCCACCACCACCTGCTCCGGCGCCAGCACCTGTGGCTCCGGGCCGACGGCGACGCGCTCGCGGCCATGACGACGACGGTGGGCGGGGGCAGCGACGACCCGTCCGCGCTGCGCTGGTCGGTGCGCTCGGACGGGCGCCGCGGGTACGTCTTCCTCACCACCTACCAGCCCGCACGCCGACCGCTCGCGGCGCAGCCGAGCACCCAGGTGCAGGTGGAGCAGGAGGACACGACGGTCACCGTGCCCACGCGGCCGGTCGACCTGCCCGCCGGCCTCTCGGTCGCGTGGCCGCTGCGCTACCCGCTCGCCGAGGGGCTGGTGCTGCGCAGCGCGACGGCGCAGCTCCTCACGAGGGTCTCGGACGGCGGGGGCCCGGGCATCGCCGGCAACCGGCCCGGGGAGCTCGTCGTGCTGGTCGCGACCGACGGCGTACCGGTGGAGCTCGTGCTCGACGGCGACGTCGAGGCGACGGGCCCCGTGTCCGTCCGGCGCGAGGGCGGGACGACCGTCCTCGACCTCACCGGCGACCCCGGGCCGGAGACCGTGGTCCGGCTGCACGGTGCGCCCGGCACGGCAGGTGAGTCCGGGGTGCGGGTGCTGGTGCTCGACGAGGCGACGGCGAACCGGCTGTACCGCCTGGACGTCGGCGGCCGCGAGCGCCTGGTCCTCTGCGACGCCCCGGTCCACGCCCTCGACGGGAACCTGGTGGTGCACACGGACGAACCGACCACGACGGTGTCGGTGCTCCCCGCGCCGGCGTCGCTCGCGGCGTCGCTCCCTCTGTCGGCGTCGGACGGCGCCACCGCCACCCCGGCCGGTGAGGCGGGCACGCTCTGGTCGACCTGGACGCTGGCCGTCCCCGGCGCGGGGAGCCGCCGGGTCGCCGCGGACCTGCGGCTGGGTGCGCCGGCACCGCCGCTGCCCGCGCGTGGCGGTCCGATGGACCGGCTCAGCGCACCGACGGACTTCACCGGTGCGGCCCGCGTGCACCTGGACGTGCCCGCCGACGCGCTCGCCGGCGTCGACCGCGCGCTGCTGCGGGTCTCCTGGACCGGCGACGTCGGCCGCGCACTGGTGGGCGGCGAGGTGGTGAGCGACCACTTCTGGCACGGTCGCGCATGGGACGTCGACCTCACGCCGTGGCGCGACGACGTCGCCCGCGACGGCGTGACGCTCGACCTGCTGCCGTGGCGCGCCGAGATCGGCGTCTGGGTCGACCCGTCCGTGCGGGACGTGCCCGACGGGATCACGGTCGAGGCGGTGGACGTCGTGCGCGTGGCGCGCACGGTGCTGACCCTGAAGGAGGACGCATGACCGGCACGACGGCCCGCATGGTGACGGGGACAGGGACGACGGCGGACGCGGGGAGCGAGGCGGTGCCCTCGAGCCTGCCCGAGCACCTGCCGCGCCGGCTGGCGATCACGCTCTGGGACTTCTCCTGGTACGTGCGTACCGGGCCGGGGGAGCCGTTCGAGGACCTCGACGCGGCGTTCGCCCGCGCCGCCGAGCTCGGCTACAACGCGGTGCGGGTCTGTGCGATGCCGTTCCTGCTGTTCCGTTCGGGCCTCGACACGACGGCGCTCCGGTTGGGGCCCATCGGGGGCGGCTACGCGTCCCGCGTGCGCTGGTACGACGTGCGCGAGCCGACGACGATCGACGCCCGCGCCCACCTGCTGGAGCTGTTCCGCGGCGCAGACCGGCACGGCATGACCGTGATCGCGTCGTCGTGGGAGTACCAGCAGAGCCCGGCCTTCGCCGTCGACCGGGGCTGGTACGACGCGCTGCACGCCGTCGACCCCGAGGAACGGCTGACCGTGCTCGGCGAGGCGATGGCCGACCTCGTCGACCTGCTCGAGGACCAGGGGCTCGACCACGTGCTCGCCTGCGTCGAGCCGCACAACGAGGTGCAGGCCGGGCACCTCACCGCCGGGCTGCCCGGCACGCAGGACCCGGTGGTGGAGCTGCGCGACCGCCTCGAGCGCGGCATCGCCGCGTTCTCCGCGCGCCACCCCGACGTGCTGTGCGGCCCGAACTACGCCGCCGTCCCCGTCACCGCGATGCGCGGGCTGCCGCGCAACGCCCAGATGCTGGGCGTGCACCCCTACGTGTACGGCGTCCTGGACGACCTGGTGAGCGAGTTCGCGCTGCGCGGCGATCCGGCCGACTTCCCGCAGCAGCGGGCCGACGCCGAGCTCCTGCGCCCCGGCGCCCCGCGGCTCGCGGAGTGGGCCCCGCCGTCCGACGAGGAGTGGAAGCGGCACGCGTCGATCGTCGGCCACGCCGAGATCTACGTGCACGACTGGTGCGACCCGCAGGCCGTGGACCGGTGGCTGTACGACCGGTACGGCGCGCACCGGATCGCCATGGCCGAGCGGTTGCGCGAGTGGATCGGCGTGGCCGCGGACCACGCCGCCCGGCTCGGGATCCCGCTCGTCCTCGGGGAGGGCTGGGTCGGGTACACGCCGCGCGACACCCGGTTCGAGGAGGGACCCGTGGGCGCGCAGATCTGCCGCGACGCCGTCCGGCACGCCACCGACGTCGGCGCCTGGGGATCCGTCGTCTGCTCCAACGCCGCGCCGCACCACGCCATGTGGCAGGACGGCGACCTCCAGCGCGAGTGCACCGCGATCCTGCGCCGCGCTCCGGAAGGTGCCGACGGCGGAGATCGGCGGTCCTCTCACGACGGGTGAGACCTGCCTGACTCCCGGCGGGCGGCCGTCCCCGCCGCGCGGCGGAACCTCGTCGCGAGGCGCTCGAAGGCAGCGGCGAGCTCGTCGCCCTCGATCACCTCGACGTCGACGCCGAGCCGGGTGAGCCACAGGGCCAGCCCGTCCGGGTCGTCGGACCCCAGCTCGACGCGGCAGGTGGACTCGTCGACCGCCTCGATGTCGACGGGAACCTGGATCTTCGCCGCGACGTCGGCCGCGGGAGCGTGCACGAGCACGCGTGCCCGGTACGTCCAGGCGCCCCGGACGATGCGTCGGACGACGTACTCGACGACCGTGTCCTCCGAGATCACGCGCGGCCGGAACCGCGCTCCCGTCGGCGGGTGGGGCGTCATGCGGTCGACGCGGAAGACCCGCCAGTCGTCCCGGTCCAGGTCCCACGCGAGCAGGTACCAGAGCGCTCCCCAGCTCACCAGCCGTTGCGGTTCGGTGCGGCGCGCCGCTTCGCTGCCGCCGGGCTTCGTGTACCCGAACCGGAGCCGTTCGTGGCCGCGGATCGCGGCGGCGACCGCTCCCAGGACCGCGAGATCGAGCGACGGTTCGATGCCGGGGACGACGCTCGTCGCCTCACGGACCGCCTCGACGCGTCGGCGCAGGCGCGAGGGCAGCACCTGCTCCAGCTTGGCGAGCGCGGTCAGCGAGGTCTCCTCGACGCCGAGCCCCCGGGTGGCGACGGCTCCCAGCCCGACGGCGACGGCGACGGCCTCGTCGTCGTCGAGCAGCAGCGGGGGCATCGCCGTCCCGGCGGCCAGCCGGTACCCGCCCGCGACGCCGGGGCGGGCGTCGACGGGGTAGCCGAGCGACCGCAGCTTGCCGACGTCGGCACGTACCGTCCTCGTGCTCACGCCGAGCCGGTCCGCGAGCTCGGCGCTGGTCCAGTCGCGCTTGACCTGGAGCAGCGACAGCAGCTCCAGCAGCCGGGCCGAGGTCTCCAACATGTTCTCGATCTTTCCAGTCATTGCGGAAGAAAGCCTGCCGCGATAGCGAGGAACGTGGTGGTCATGACCGAGAACACGGCGCTCACGCCCTTCCGTATCGACATCCCGCAGGTCGACGTCGACGACCTGCGTCACCGGCTCGCGCAGACCCGCTGGCCGCACCCCGTCCCCGGCCGGGACGACCGCACCGACTTCAGCCGCGGCATCCCGCAGGCGTACCTGCAGGAGCTCGCCGCGTACTGGCGCGACGGGTTCGACTGGCGCGCCCAGGAGGCGGCGCTCAACGAGCTCGACCAGCTCACCACCGTCGTCGACGGCCAGACGTTCCACGTGGTGCACGTGCGCTCGACGAACCCGGACGCCACCCCGCTCCTGCTCCACCACGGCTGGCCGGGCTCGTTCGTCGAGTACCAGCGCCTGATCCCGCTGCTGGCCGACGACTTCCACGTCGTCGTCCCGGCGCTGCCCGGCTTCGGCTTCTCCACCCCGCTGTCGGGGACCGGCTGGGAGCTGGCGCGGACGACGGAGGCCTACGCCCAGATCATGACGCGCCTGGGGTACGAACGTTTCGCGACCCACGGCACGGACATCGGGTCGGGCATCGCCGGCCGTCTGGCGGCGCTCCACCCGGAGCGCGTCATCGGCACGCACACGGGGATCGAGCGCCGGCTGCTCGGCATGGTCGGTGACAAGCTGCCCCTCCCCGACGGGCTGTCCGACGACGAGGTCGTCGAGCTCGAGGCGATGCGCGCCGTGGACGCGGCCGAACGGGGGTACTTCGAGATGCAGAACCACCGGCCCGACACGATCGGACCGGCGCTCACCGACTCCCCGGTCGGCCAGCTCGCGTGGATCGCCGAGAAGTTCCAGGGCTGGACCCACGGCGCCTCCGGGACGCCCGACGAGTCCGTGGACCGCGACCAGCTCCTGACGAACATCAGCCTCTACTGGTTCACCCGCAGCGGCGCGTCGAGCGCACAGTTCTACTACGAGTCCGAGCACTCGGGGCTCGGGTGGGCCATGGCCGCCGACGTCCCCGCCGGCTGGGCCGCGTTCGACACCCACCCGCTCCTGCGCCGCGTGATGGACCCGTGGAACGCGGCCAACCACTGGAGCGACTTCACCGAGGGCGGCCACTTCCCCGCGATGGAGGAGCCGAAGCTGCTCGCGGACGACCTCCGCACCTTCGTGCGCAGCATCTCCTGACCCTGCCGAAGGGCCGGGACGGTCACGCTCGGCGGCGCTGCACGATCACGGCGGTGAGCGCCGTCGTCGCCCAGGTGGTGTGCTGCTCCCCGGCGTCCCAGGTCACCAGGTCGCCCGGCCCGACGTCGGTGGGGACGTCGTCGGCTCCGGCCACCTGCCCGGTGCCCGCCACGACGTAGAACGACTGGTCACGTCCGGCGGGGTGCCGCGGCAGCGAGGACCCCGCGTCGAGCACGGCGACGTCGACGCGGACCTCCTCGGGGTCGGTGCCCGGCGCGAGCAGGCCCGTCGTCACGCCGGGAGCGCCGTCGAGCCGGGCCAGGCCCAGGTGCCGGATGTGCATGGCACGAACCTACGGGTTCCGGAGGACGAGCCCCGACTCGTACGCGACGATGACGAGTTGGACGCGGTCACGGCAGGCGAGCTTGCGCAGCACTTCGGAGACGTGGGACTTCACGGTCTGCTCGCCGATGAACAGGGCCTCCCCGATCTCCGCGTTGGACAGTCCGCGGGCGACGGCGCGGAGCACGTCGGTCTCGCGTGGCGTGAGCGCGTCGAGCGCCGGCACGGCGGTCGCCGTGGGTCGCCGTGCGGCGAAGTCGTCCACCAGGCGGCGCGTGACCCGTGGACCGAGCAGCATGGAGCCGTCGGCGACGAGCCGGACCCCCTCGATGAGTCGTTCACCGGTCACGTCCTTCAGCAGGAACCCGCTCGCTCCCGCCCGGAGCGCGTCGTAGACGTACTCGTCGAGATCGAAGGTGGTCAGCACGAGCACTCTCGTGGCCGGGTGCTCGGCGGCGATCCGAGCAGTGGCGGCGATGCCGTCGAGCACGGGCATGCGGATGTCGACGACCGCGACGTCGGGCTGCGCGCGAGCGACGACGTCGAGCAGCTCGCCGCCGTCGGAGGCGGTGCCCACGATGTCCAGGTCGGCTGCGGAACCCAGGATCGACGCGAACCCGTGCAGGACGACGGCCTGGTCGTCAGCGACCACGACGCGCGTCACACCGCACCCGCAACGTCTCGGACGGCCGGCCCACGGCGTTCGCCCGAGGAGGTCGGCAAGGTGATCACCAGGACGAAGGACGAGTCCTCCACGGTCGCCGTCATCGCGCCGCCGAGCGCCTCGACTCGCTCGCGCATGCCCGTCAACCCGCGTCCTGCCGGCTGGCCGACCTGCCCCTGGACGGGGTTGGTGACCCGGAGCCCCGCCACGTCGGCGACGTGCGAGACGGCGATCTGCGTCGGCGCTCCGGGGGCATGTCGTCGTGCGTTCGTCAGCGCCTCCTGCGCTGCTCGGTAGAGGACGTAGCCCTGGGCGTCGGGCACGTCCTCGCAGTCCCCCGACAGCGTGACGTCCTGCCCCGCGTCGCGCGCCTGGTCGACGAGTTCGACGATGTCGCAGGCCGCGGGTTGCGGTGCCCTCTCCGCGCCCTCGGTGCGTTGCAGGACGGTGAGCACCTGCCGCAGCTCGCCGAGCGCCGAGCGTGCGTCGTCGGCAATCTCCCCGAGGACACGCCGTGCGTCCTCGTCCAGGTCGGGGTACGTGTACGGGGCTGACTCGGCCCGGACCGCCACCAGGGAGACGTGGTGCGCGACGACGTCGTGCAGGTCGCGTGCCAGGCGCGCCCGCTCGACGGCGACCGACTCCACCTCGAGGGCGCGCCGCTCGGTGGCGGCGGCTCGGGCGTTGCGCCGTGCCGAGGCCGAGACGAGGCGGACGACGGCGGCACCTCCGACGACGACGGCGACCGCCACCGTGTAGATGACGCCCGCCGAGACCGCCCGGCCGCCGTCGACGTCACCGGCGTTCACCGGGCCGATGGGCAGGGCGGCGGGGACACCGCTGAGCGCGTACAGCCAGGCTGCGGCCAGCGTCGCCACCCCGGGGACGGCGGCGCGCCGCCACGAGTCCTGCAGCACGAGGCAGGTGATCATCAGCAGGGCGAGCCACCAACCCCACACGAAGGTCCCGATCAGCGGGACCGTGACGAAGGGCCAGGCCGCGAGCAGGGTCGCGGTCGACGGGTGCTGCCGCGCGACCAGGACGGCGAGCACGCAGCTCAACCCTGCCGTCCACGCGATGAGGGGGAGAAGCAGCCCCGTCTCCCACCAACCTGTCGCGAGGAGCAACGGGTAGCTGGGCACGACCTCGACGCCGTCCACCTGGTGGTCCGCGTAGCTGTCGAGAGGCAGACGTAGGGGCGACGTCAGCAGGAGGATCGTGAGCAGCACGGCCAGCGCGGCGGGCGCGACCCACTGGCGGTCGGACCACGGTGGCGGAGCGGCGTCACGGCGTGTCATGCGGTGATCATCCCGGTCCGTCGCCATGGGCGACCACCCCCGTGAGAGGGAGTCGACGCGGACCCGCTGGCGGCGATGCGGCGCCTCACCTGGCCTGCGACTACCCTTCACGTGTGCTCCGACCGGAACAGCAGCCTCCCGTGCTTCGCGACGTCGCGGAGCGGGCCGGCGTGAGCCTGTCCACGGTCTCGAGGGTGCTCACGGGCCGGACCCCGGTCAGCAAGAGCCTGCGCGCACGGGTCGAGTCCGCCGTCGCCGAGCTCGGCTACCGCCCCAACGCGGCGGCCCAGACGCTGGTCAGCGGCCGACGGCGCACGGTGGCGGTGCTGGCCCGCAACACGCTGCGGTACGGGTACGCGGCTACCCTGCAGGGGATCGAGGAGGCGGCTCGGGCGTCGGGCTTCGTGGTGACGATCGGCGTCGTCGAGTCGGAGGACCCGGAGGCGATGAAGAGCGCCGTCGACCTGGTGCTCTCCCAGCCGTTGGCCGGCGCGATCGTGGTGGAGTTCGACGCCCTGGGCGTCGCGACGCTGGACGCCCTGCCGGAGTCCCTGCCGGTCGTCGCCGCGGCGGGTGCGCGGCGCAAGGTCGGGTCGAGGCCGCACGCGTTCCTCGACGACGAGACCGGCGGCCGCGAGGCGACCGAGTACCTGCTGGGGCTCGGTCACCGGACCGTCCACCACGTGGCGATCCCCGCCACGCGTGCTCGCTCGGGGCGCAGCTGGGGGTGGCGTGCGGCGATGAAGGCCGCGGGCATCGAGCCCCCGAAGGTCATCCAGGCGAGCTACGACCCGGACTCGGGCTACGACGCCGGTCAGCGTCTCGCGCGGGACCTGTCCGTGACGGCGGTGCTGTGCGGCAACGACGAGCTCGCGATCGGCGTGATGCGTGCCCTCGCCGAGGCCGGGCGCCGGGTCCCGGAGGACGTCAGCGTGGTCGGGTTCGACGACCAGCCGTTCGCGCGGATGTGGACCCCGCCGCTGACGACGGTGTCCCAGGACTTCGTGGGACTGGGGCAGCGGACCTTCCGGCTGCTCGCCGAGTGGACCGCCACGGGACGCAAGCCGCGGAGCACCTCCGCCTCCCCGCGCCTCGTCGTGCGGTCCAGCACCGCCGCCCCGCCCGCCTGACCCCGGCTCCCGGGACCCTGCGCGTGATTCGTCCGCCTGATTTCTGACCAACGTTTGCAGAACCAGGCCAGCAGCCGCTAACGTCTGACCAACGTTTGCAGAACATCCGCGATGTGGCGGGTGCGACGAAGGGGTTGTGCACGTGGGCATCATGCCGAAGCTCGAGGGCTCGTCTGCCCGCACCGCGAGCGACTGGCCTCCAGCGGTGCAGCTGGCCGCGGCAGGCGTGTCGGTGGTGCTCGCGCTGCCGCAGGACGCGCTGCCGGTGGTCGTCCACTGGGGCGCGGACCCGGGGCCGCTCGACGACGCCGGGCTGGCGGACCTCGAGGCCGCCGCCTCCCCGGCGCTGGCGACGAACGGCGTCGACGGGCAGGTGCCCGTCGCGATCCTGCCCGAGGCGTGGACCGGATGGACGGGCACGCCGGGGCTCGAGGGGCACCGCGCCGGCACGGCCTGGGCGCCGCGGTTCCGGCCCGTGGACGTCACCGTCCGGCGCGACGACGCCGGGGGAGCGGTGACGACGACGGCGGTCGACGACGACGCGGCGCTGCGCCTCGTGCTCGAGACCGAGCTCCTGCCGTCCGGCCTGCTGCGGCTGCGGGCAGCGGTGACGAACCTCGGTGACGAGAGCTACGTCGTCGACGCGCTGCGCCTGGCGCTGCCGGTGCCGACGTCGGCCGACGAGATCATGGACCTCGCCGGGCGCTGGGCCAAGGAGCGGGTGCCGCAGCGCCGGGCGATGACCGTCGGCACCCACCTGCGCGAGGGTCGTCACGGCCGCACGGGGGCGGACGCGGCGACCATCCTGCTCGCGGGGGAGCCCGGCTTCGACTTCGACCGCGGGGAGGTCTGGGGCCTGCACGTCGCGTTCAGCGGCAACCACCAGGTCACGGCCGAGCGCACCTTCGACGGCCACCGGCTGCTCAGCGGCGGCGAGCTGCTGCTGCCCGGCGAGATCGAGCTCGCCCCCGGCGAGACCTACTCCTCGCCGCGCCTCTTCGCCGGGCACGCCGTCGGCCTCGACGCGCTCGCCGGCCGGTTCCACACCCACCTGCGCTCGCGGCCGCACCACCCGCGCACCGCCCGGCCGGTGACGATGAACGTCTGGGAGGCCGTCTACTTCGACCACGACCTGGCGCGGCTCACCGAGCTCGCGGACCGGGCCGCCGAGGTCGGCGTGGAGCGGTACGTGCTCGACGACGGCTGGTTCGGCTCCCGCCGGGACGACTCCTCGGGCCTGGGCGACTGGCACGTCGCCGAGGACGTGTGGGGCGACGGCCGGCTCAAGGAGCTCGTCGAGCACGTGCGCGGGCTCGGGATGGAGTTCGGGCTCTGGTTCGAGCCCGAGATGGTCAACGTCCGCTCCCAGGTCGCCGCCGCGCACCCCGAGTGGATCCTGCAGGTCCCCGGGCGGCTGCCCGTCGAGGCCCGCCGGCAGCAGGTCCTCGACCTGACGCACCCCGACGCGTTCGACCACGTCCTGACGAGCGTGTCCGCCGTCCTGGCCGAGCTGAGCGTCGACTTCGTCAAGTGGGACCACAACCGGGACCTGGTCGACGCCGGATCCACCCGGACGGGACGCGCGGCGGTGCACGAGCAGACCCTCGCCGCCTACCGGCTCATGGACGCGATCCGCGCCGCCCACCCCGGCCTCGAGATCGAGTCCTGCTCCTCGGGCGGCGCGCGCGTCGACCTGGAGGTCCTCGAACGCACCGACCGCGTCTGGGCGTCCGACTGCATCGACGCCCGCGAGCGCCAGCAGATCCAGCGGTGGACGGCGCAGCTGCTCCCGCCCGAGCTGGTCGGCAGCCACGTGGGCGCCGACCGTGCCCACACCACGGGCCGGCGGCACGACCTGTCGTTCCGCGCGGCGACCGCGCTGTTCGGGCACTTCGGCATCGAGTGGGACCTCTCGGCCGCCGATCCCGCCGAACGTGCCGAGCTGCGCGCCTGGGTCGAGTACTACCAGGAGGTCCGCGACCTCGTGCACACCGGCACCACGGTCCGGCGGTCCCTCGAGTCGGGGGACGTCTGGCTGCACGGAGCGGTCCGCCCCGACCGGTCGGAAGCGTTGTTCGCCGTCACGGTCAACGAGCGCCACGTCACCTGGCCACCGGGCCGCGTGCGCCTGCCCGGCCTGGACCGCGACCGCACCTACCGCGTGCGGCCGTCCGGCCCCGGCGTGGCAGGCCAGACCTCTCCGCGCGTCTACCCGGCGTGGTGGCAGTCGGGCCTGTGGTTGTCCGGCGCGGCGCTCGCCGACGCCGGTGTGAGCGTGCCGGCGCTGGACCCCGACCACAGCGCCCTGATCCACGTGGAGGCCGTGCGATGAGTGCCGCGACCCACGCGCCGACCACGACGGCGGCGCCCCGGAGCGACGGCCGGGCCACGCGGCGACGGCGGAACCTGGGGGACCTCCCCGCCGCGCTCGTGTTCGTCCTGCCTGCGACGATCGGCTTCGTCGTCTTCCTGCTGTGGCCGACCCTCCGCGGTATCTGGCTGAGCTTCACCGACACGACGGCGTTCCAGGCCGGCGGGTTCATCGGCCTCGAGAACTATCAGCGCCTGGCCGACGACCCGGTGTTCTGGAACGCCTTCGGGGTGACGCTCTGGTACGTGGTGCTCAACATCGGCATCCAGACCACGCTGGCCGTCCTCGTCGCGGTGCTCATGCACCGGCTCACCAGGTCCATGGTGATCCGGGGCATCATCCTCACGCCGTACCTCGTGTCCAACGTGGTCGCGGCGATGCTGTTCCTGATGCTGCTCGACTACCAGCTCGGGTTCGTCAACGAGGTGATCGCGGCGCTGGGCTGGGACCGGGTGATGTTCTTCGGGGACCAGTCGCTCGTGATCCCGACCATCGCCCTGGTGAACGTGTGGCGGCACGTCGGGTACACGGCGCTGCTGGTGTTCGCCGGCCTGCAGACCATCCCCGGGAACCTCTACGAGGCCGGACGGGTCGACGGCGCGTCGGAGCTGCGGATGTTCCGGTCGATCACGATGCCGCTGCTGCGCCCCTACCTGGGGCTCGTCCTCATCGTCACGATGATCGGTTCGTTCCAGGTCTTCGACACCGTCTCCGTCGCGACCCAGGGCGGCCCCGCCAACGCCTCGAACGTCATCCAGTACTACATCTACGAGGTCGCCTTCAGCCGCGGCTACGACTTCGGCTACGCCTCGGCGATGTCCGTGGCGCTCATGGTCGTGCTCGCGACCATCTCGATCGTCCAGTTCCGGCTCACCCGGGCCAACCAGAACGACATGGCGTGAGGCACCGATGACCACCACCGCACCGTCACCCACCGTCACCACGACCCCCGCGACGTCGTCCGGCGAGGCTCCCCGGCGCCGTCGTCGTCGGCCCACCGCCGGCCGGCTCCTCGGCTGGCTCGTCCTGGCGCTCGTGATGCTCGCGACGCTCCTGCCCTTCTACTGGATGCTCCGCACGGCGCTGTCCACCAACGCGGCGTTGCCGGGCGGCGCGGCCGACCCGCTGCCCGTGGGCCTCAGCATCGAGGGGTTCCGTCGCGCCCTCGGGCTCGCCACCGCGGCGGAGTCGCTGGCCGACGGCGGCTCGGGGGCCTCGCTGGACTTCCCGCTCTACCTGATGAACTCGGTGATCGTGGCCACGCTGGTCACCGTCTTCCAGGTCTTCTTCTCGGCGATGGCCGCCTACGCCTTCGCCCGGCTGCGCTGGCCCGGCCGCGACGTCGTCTTCAGCATCTTCCTGGCCGGCCTCATGGTGCCGATCATCTTCACGCTGCTGCCGAACTTCCTGCTGATCCGCGACCTCGGCCTGCTGGACACCCTGCCCGGCATCGCGCTGCCCACGATGATCATGACGCCGTTCGCCGTGTTCTTCCTGCGGCAGTTCTTCGCCGGGATCAGCGTCGAGATCGAGGAGGCGGCCCGGCTCGACGGTGCCGGCCGGTTCCGGACGTTCTTCACCATCATCCTGCCCATGGCGGCGCCGGCCGTGGCCACGCTCGCCCTCCTGACCTACATGACCGCCTGGAACGACTACCTGTGGCCGCTGCTCGTGAGCCAGTCGGACCAGTCGCGCGTCCTGACGCTGGCGCTGGGCATCTTCCGTGCCCAGGCACCCCAGTCGGCACCCGACTGGGCCGGGCTCATGGCGGCGACCCTGCTCGCCGCGCTGCCCATGCTCCTGCTCTTTCTCGCCTTCGCGCGGCGGATCGTCAACTCGATCGGCTTCACCGGGATCAAGTGATCCGGCCTGCGAACGGCACGGTGCCAACACTCGCCGGCAGCCGCCGGCGCACCACCACTCCGCACCATCAACGCGGATGACTGCGAAAGGGAAACAATGATGCGCAAGACAGCACCGATGGCGCTCGCGGGAGCCGTCGCTCTCGCCCTGGGCGCCTGCTCGTCGGGCGGCGGGTCGGGGTCGGGCGGCGACGGGGCCGGCGAGATCACCTACTGGCTGTGGGACTCCAACCAGCTCCCGGCCTACCAGGCCTGCGCCGACGCGTTCACCGAGGCGAACCCCGACACCACGGTGAAGATCGAGCAGTTCGCCTGGGACGACTACTGGACCAAGCTCACCGCCTCGTTCGTCGGCGGCTCCGGCCCGGACGTGTTCGTCGACCACCTGTCCAAGTACGGCGAGTTCGCCGCCCAGGGCCAGATCGTCGCCCTGGACGAGATGATCGAGCGCGACGGGTTCGACACGGGCGTCTACGCCGACGGGCTCATCGACCCGTGGCAGTACGACGACGGCTCCGTCTACGGACTGCCGAAGGACTGGGACACCACCGCGTTCTTCTACAACACGGAGATGCTCGACGACGCCGGCATCACCGCCGAGGAGCTGTGGGCGGCGGACTGGAACCCGGACGACGGCGGCACGTTCGAGGAGATCGTCGCCCACCTCACGGTGGACGCGAACGGGGTCCGCGGCGACGAGGACGGGTTCGACCCGACGAACGTCGAGGTCTACGGGCTCGGGATCAACCCGAACTTCGAGGAGACCGGCCAGATGCAGTGGGCCAACTTCACCGGCACGCTCGACTGGGACTACCTCGACACCAACCCGTGGGGCACCCAGTACCACTTCGACGACCCCGAGTTCCAGCAGGCGATCGACTGGTTCTACGGCCTCGCCGAGAAGGGCTACGCCCCCGCGGCCGGCGTGTTCTCGGACGAGACGCCCACCCAGCTCGGCTCCGGCCAGGTCGCCATGGGCACCAACGGCTCGTGGGCGACCGGCTCGTTCATGGAGCTCGACGGCGTGGACGTGGGCATCGCGCCCGGCCCCGTCGGTCCCACCGGGGAGCGTGCGTCGCTGTTCAACGGCGTCGCCGACTCCATCAGCGCCTCGTCGGACGACCCGGAGGCCGCCTGGCAGTGGGTCCAGTTCCTCGGGTCGACGGACTGCCAGGACATCGTCGGGGAGCACGCCGTCGTGTTCCCCGCGATCCCGGAGTCCTCGGAGAAGGCGCTGGCCGCCTTCGACGAGAAGGGCTGGGACGTCTCGGCGTTCTTCAGCTACGAGGAGGAGGGGCGGACGTTCCTGCCGCCCATCACCCTGAACGCCGGTGAGGTCAACGCCATCGCCTCCGTCGCCTTCGAGGACATCTACCTCGGCAACACCGAGGCGTCGTCCCTGACGGACGCCAACGAGCAGATCAACACCGTCCTCCAGAAGTAGACCGGCCACCACGCCTGCGGGTCGCGCCGGTGCGGCGTGTCCCGCAGGCGGCAACCATCACGAAGGAGTGAGTTGAATGCATGACCGTTCGAGCAGGAGACGAAGCGACGGGGGCGCGCGCGACCGCGCGCCCAGGATGCGGCGGGGCGTCGCGGTGGCCGCGGCGGTGGCCGTCGGTGCCGCGGGCGCGGTGCTGCCGATGAGCTCGGCCGCGGCCGCCGACCCGGAGGTCCTCGAGATCGACCTCGCGGCGACGACCGGCGAGTTCCAGGGCGGAGCGTCGGGGATGCTCTACGGGCTGGGCGACGACGGCGTGCCCACCGACCCGATCGTGGCCGGCGCGCGCCCCACCAACGTCACCCAGAAGGCCCCGTACGGCGCGCAGCACCCCAACGGTGACCCGCTCGAGGTCGAGCGGTCGTTCTTCGAGAACGGGGGCGAGTACCTGATGGTCAACATCCAGGACTACTACCCCGACTGGCCCTACAACGGCGGTCAGCGCCCGGAGGACTTCGACACCTATCTCGAGACCGTGCGCACGGTGGTCACGAGCATCGTCGAGGAGTCCGCGTACCCCGAGCGGTACGTGTTCACCCCGTTCAACGAGCCGGACGGGATCAACTGGTACGGCGACTGGGACACGATGCGGGACACGTTCCTCGCCGACTGGGAGGCCGCGTACGCCACGATCAAGGAGATCTACCCCGAGGCGCGCATCGCCGGCCCGGGTGACGCGTGGTGGCACGGCGGCAGCACGCGCGAGATCCTCGAGGCCGCGAAGGCCAACGACACCCTGCCGGACATCTGGACGTGGCACGAGCTCGGGGTCGAGAACCTCGCGACGTTCCGTTCGCACCTGGCGGAGTACCGGCAGATCGAGCAGGAGGTCGGGGTCGGCCCGCTGCCGGTGAACATCACCGAGTACGCCATGCGCCGCGACATGTCGGTGCCCGGCCAGCTCGTGCAGTGGCTGTCGATGTTCGAGGACGAGAAGGTCGACGCCCAGACCGCGTACTGGACGTTCGCCGGCAACCTCAACGACAACATGGCCAAGAACAACGCCGCCAACGGCGCGTGGTGGCTGCTCAAGTGGTACGCCGACCTCACCGGTCAGACGGTCGAGGTGACGCCGCCGCAGCTCGACGCCGTGGACACCCTGCAGGGCACCGCCACGATCGACGCGGACCGTCGCCAGGCGACGGCGATCTTCGGCGGCGGTAGCGCGGACGTCCGGGTCGAGGTCGACGGGATCGACCCGGAGGTCTTCGGCGACACCGTGGACGTGCAGGTGCGCGAGGCCGAGTGGTCCGGTCAGGAGGGCGCGGCGCTGAACCCGCCCGTCGTCGTGGCCGACCGGGTCGAGGTGCAGGACGGCTCGGTCCAGGTCGACGTGCCGAACGACAACCGTCACTCGGCGTACCAGCTCGTCATCACCCCGCGGCTCGCCGAGCAGCCGGAGACCGACTCGACGTGGCGCGACGTCGTCGAGGCGGAGGACACCACGCTGCAGGACGTGAACGTCGACGACCAGCCTGCCCGGGACGCCTGGACCTTCGCCGCGTCGAACCAGCAGGACGTCAGCGGGCTGACCTCCGCGACGTCGTCGCTGACATGGCCCGTCGAGGTGCCGGAGACCGGCACCTACCGCCTGCGCGTCATCGCGGGGACGACCGTGGCAGGACGCCACGCGCTCTTCGTGGACGGCGAGCACGCCGCGACGGTGCAGTACGAGGCCGGCTTCAACGCCCGGTACCGCGGCAGCGCCGAGGTGCTCGTCGACCTGGAGGCGGGGACGCGTGAGCTGTCCCTGCGCACCAGCGCCGACGGCTCCACGGTGCTTCCCGGGTCGAACGTGACGGTCGACAAGCTCGAGCTGACCCGCGTGGAGGGCCCGGACACCGAGGTCTACCCCGCGCACCTCGCGCGGCTCGACGGCGGATCGGTGCTGTTCGGCGAGGCGACCGACGCCGGGGACGTCCGTCTCGAGCAGGACGGCACCGCGACGTTCTACGTCGCCGCACGAGAGACCGGCTACCACGACGTCGCGGTGAGCTATGCGGCGGCGCAGGCCACCGGGCTCGAGCTCGAGGTCAACGGCCGCCCGGTCGAGGGGCTCGCGGCGGCCGACGCCGGGCGCTGGAGCTCGACGGTCCGCCTCCACCTGGCCCAGGGCATCACCGAGATCACGGTCCGGGCGCAGGACCAGGTCGACCTCACGTCGTTGCGCACCGTGCGTGCCGCGGAGGGCGACGAGGCCGTCGTCGAGGTCGAGGCGGAGGAGGCCCTGGAGCTGCACGGCGGGGCACGGGTCGACGCCGTCGCCGAGCCGACCAACGTCTCGGGCGACAACGTGGGCTGGCTCGGCGGCGGTGCCGACAGCTACGCCGTCTGGCAGCGGCCGGAGGGCCTGCCCGCCGGTGCCTACAACTTCGTGGCGCGCTACGCGAACGCCGAGAAGAACACGGGCCACGCCTACAACACCGACGTGATCACGCGGTTCCTCGACATCACCGAGGACGGCGGTGCCACGACGCGGGGTGCCTACCGGCACAACTACTCGTGGCAGGGGTTCTGGACCCACACCGTGCCCCTGGACCTGGCCACCGACGACGGCGCGCTCACCCTGGGCAACGACTCCGGCTGGGCACCCAACCTGGACACGCTCGCGCTCGCCCCGCTGGTGCTCGACGTGACGAACGCGGGCGAGGACACCACGCCCCCCGAGGTCACGGTCAAGGACGGGACGGACCTGACGGTCGGTGCGGACGGGCTCTACGCGAAGGTGTCCTTCGCGCTGCACGACGCCGGCACGATCGACCGGGTGGTGCTCAACGGGGTGAGCAAGGACCTGACCGACGACACCTGGTCGGACCTGAACGGCGTCGAGCCCGGCACGTTCGGCGCGGTCGAGGGCGAGAACATGCTCGAGGTGTTCGACGTGGCGGGCAACGTCACGACGGTGGAGTTCACGCTCGACACGACCGGGCCGCAGGTCACGGTCAAGGAGGGCGCGAAGTTCACGGTCGGCTCGGACGGCACGTACCGGAAGGTGTCGTTCACGCTCCACGACGCGCCCGCCGGCGTGGACGGTCTGACGCTCAACGGTGTCGAGAAGGACCTGACCGACGACCGGTGGTCGGACCTGGACAAGGTCACGCCGGGCCGCTTCGGCGCTCAGCGCGGCGAGAACACGCTCGTCGTCCACGACACCCTCGGCAACACCACCGAGGTGAGGTTCACGATCGGGAGCTGACGGCTCCCGCTGCCGGGACGGCCGCCGTGACGTCAGGTCGCGGTGGCCGTCCCGGCGTCGCACGCGGTGATCGTGGCTCGCACCCAGCCCCTCCGGGTCTCAGGTCTGCTGCCCGTCGACGTGTCGTCGCTCGGACCCGGACCCGTCCGCACTAGCGTCGGCACGTCCGGCGCCCGCCGGACCGACGAGGGAGGACAGGCGATGGGTCTCTTCAGCCGCCGCGCACCGCGCTCCGGCCGCCGGCCGGCACCGGCGCAGGAGCTCGCGGGTCGCGCACCCGCCCAGCACGAGGTGCGGGGGGCGTCCAGGCTCTGGTCGGACGGGTTCGGCCGCGTGGGGACGCGGTCGCTGCAGGTCCTCGCGGTGATCGCGGTGATCGCGGTCCTCGGGTTCGTGGGGACCCGCCTGACGCTCGTCGTCATCCCCGTCCTCATCGCGCTCGTGCTGGCGGCGGCCATCTCACCGCTGGTGTCGCTCCTGCGCCGTCGCGGCGTGCCGTCGTTGCTGGCGACGTGGATCGCGCTCCTGACGCTGGTCGCCCTGCTGGCGGGGGTCGTGTGGCTCGTGGTGCGGGCCGTCGTCGACCAGTGGGACGAGCTGCAGAGTCAGGCCCTCGACGGCTTCGACTCGCTGCAGACCTACATCCAGGACCTGCCGTTCGACATCTCCGAGGAGCAGATCGCCTCGGTGCGCGACTCCGCCACGGGGCTGCTGCAGTCCAGCGCGGTGGGGTCCGGAGCACTCGCCGGCGTCTCGCAGACCGCCGACTTCGTCACCGGCTTCTTCATCATGATCGTCGTGCTGTTCTTCTTCCTCAAGGACGGGCCGGCGATGTGGGAGTTCCTGCTGCGGCCGTTCGAGGGGCGCGCCTACGAGCGCGGCCTGCGCGTCGGCGACGCCACCGTCGGCACGCTCGGCGGGTACGTGCGGGGGACGGCGATCATCGCGGTCGTCGACGCCGTGGGCATCGGGATCGGCCTCGCGATCATGGGCGTGCCCCTCGTGGTCCCGCTGTCGGTGCTGGTCTTCCTGCTGGCCTTCATCCCGTTGGTCGGCGCCACCCTGGCCGGCATCCTCGCGGCCCTGGTCGCGCTGGTCGCCGTCGGACCGGTCGAGGCGCTCGTCGTCGTCGGGATCGTCGTCGCCGTCAACCAGCTGGAGGGCACGTTCCTCCAGCCGGTGGTCATGGGCCGCACACTGCGCCTGCACCCGCTGGTCATCCTGTTCGCGTTGACGGCCGGCACGGTGCTGGTCGGCATCACCGGCGCGGTGCTCGCCGTGCCCATCGCCGCCTCCATCTGGCGCGCGACCCAGGTGTGGGACGGGCCGGACCTGCCGGCACGGTTCGTCCGGCAGAAGCGCGCCGAGACGGTCTGACCGGCCGCCGGCTCGGCGGTTTGGGCGGCCACAGTTATATAACAGGGGGACGCAGTGGCCCGGGGGTTATATAACGCTCCATTCTGAGAGCACCGGGTGACTCTCATCCTCCTCTCAGAAACACCTGTCAGACTGCCTCGTCAGTCCGACAAGAGGAGCACCATGTCCAAGCTCTCGAAGGCGTTCTCCCTGGCCAAGAAGGCGTACGACGCACACCAGTCGTCGTCGCGAAGCTCTGGTTCCGGCGGTCGGCCCGGGCAGCCGGACTGGCGCTCCATGCTGGAGAGCGCCGTCGGCGGCGGCTCCCGCCCGCAGTCCGGAGGCGCGTACCCGCCGGCCGGCGGCTCCCGCCCGGCGCCCGCCCCGCCGTCGTCCGCAGGCCGTGCGCCGGCGTCCGCCGGACGTCCTCGCCCCGGCGTCCCCGACGCCGACCGGCAGGCCATCGCCCGCTACGACTACCTGATGCGCACGGCCGAGCCGCACGAGGTCGAGCAGGTCCACGCCGAGGCGTTCGAGCGCCTCACCCCGCAGCAGCGCGAGGCGGTGCTGCGCCGCATGCAGGCTGACCTCCCGGCCAACGAGCAGCCGCGGTCGGCGAGCGTGGCCGACCTGTCGCGCGCCGCGGGGCGGTCCGAGGCGCGCCGGCCGGGCTCCATGCGTTCGATCCTCGCCAAGGTCGGGACGGGCGGGGCGGTGGCGGGTGCCGCCGTCGGCGCCGTGGGTCTGCTGGGCGTGGTCGCGGCCGGCGCCGCGGTGAGCAGCGTCGCCGGGCCCCTGCTGGCCGAGGCGGGCAACCTCGGCGTCGACTTCGACGCACTCGCCTCAGGGATCGACCTCGGCGCGTTCGACGCCGGTGCGCTCGACGTCGAGGGCGCCGTCTCGCAGGTGGGCGACGCCGGCACGGAGGCGGTCTCCGGGTTCGGCGACCAGGTCTCGGAGGCCGGGCAGTCGCTGTCCGACCTCGCGGGCGGGTTCGACGTGCGCGACCTGTTCTGAACGCGCGCGCTCAGGGCTCGTCGGGACCGACGAGCAGGTCGGCCGTGACCAGCACGTAGTTCTCCTTGCGCAGGTCCGCGATGATCTTCGGCACGGCGTCCACGCTGGTCGCGTGGATGTCGTGCAGCAGGATGTTGCTGCCCGGCTCCACCTCGGCGCGCACCCGGCGGCGGATCTCCCGGGCGTCGCGGGACTCCCAGTCGCGGGTGTCGAGGCTCCACAGCACGACGTCGAGCCCGGTCCGGGTCGCGAGCGACCGGACGCGGCCGTCGACGTCGCCGTACGGCGGCCGCAGCAGGAACGGCGTGGAGCCCGTCGCGTCCGTGACCGCGTCCTGGGTGCGGCGGATCTCGTCGCGCACCTCGCCGTCGTCCAGCGTGGTGAGCTGCGGGTGGTTCCAGGTGTGGTTGCCCACCAGGTGCCCGCCGTCGACGACGGCCCGCGCGATCTCGGGCCGGGCGGCGACGTTGTCGCCCACCATGAAGAAGGTGGCCGGAGCGTCCTTGCGCTCGAGGATGCGCAGCAGCCGCTGCGTCTCGGCGACGGGGCCGTCGTCGAAGGTCAGCGCGACGCACCGGTCCTCGCGGCAGTCGACGCCGTCGGCGCGGGCGGCCCGGCGGCGGTCGGCGACGATCTGGTCCAGCCGGTCCGTCCACAGGGTCTCCGTGGTGTCGAGCAGCGTGTCCCGCAGCGCGACGGCGTCGTCCGGGTCGAGCGCGTCCGCTCCGGCGTCGGTCATCGCCTCGGCGTCGGTGACGGCCGCGTCGAGCTCGCCCAGGGTGGCGGCACCGACCTGCGGCCGGAGTTCCGTCAGTGCGTCACGGCCCTCGGTCGCCGCGGCCTGCAGCTCCTCGAGGGCCCATTCCTGACGTGCCTCGACGACGACGGCGGTCGCCGCGGTCACGGCGGCCGCGGCGGCATGGAGCTCGGCGGGCGCCGGGTCCGAGCCGTCCACGACCTCGGCCTCCACCCGCGGCAGCGTCTGCGGACGGAACAGGTTCGGCCGGGTGACCTCCTCCACGGTGCGCGTCGAGACCGGGTAGGTCACCTCGGCGTCGCGCAGCCGCTCGGCCTGGTCGAGCGCCGCGGCGAGAGGTGCGCGCACGGCGGGGTCGCCCACCTGGCCCTCGCTGCCGGCCAGGACGGGCCTGCCGCCGTCGACCGCGTCGTCGAGGGCGTCGCGGCTCGCGGCGTACGCCTCCTCGGCACGGGCGCGGGAGGTCGCCGCGTCCTCGGTGACGCGGGCGACCTCCGCCTCGTACGTGGCCACGGTCCCGACCCAGGCGCGGTGCTCGAGCACCCCGGCGACGACGGCGCCCGCCGCGACGAGGACGGCGACGATCGCCGCGATCCACCACCGGCGTGCACGACGGCGCGGCCCCGGTCCCGAGGCTGCGTCCGGCCCGTGCGGTGTGCTCACGTCTCGATCCTCCGGCCAACCATCGGTCGGCGCAGGACGCACCGCCGACGACGGGGCTCGTCGCCGGCGGTGCGCGGTCGGAGGTGTCGAGGTACCGGAACCACCTAGCTCGTCTTGCGGCGGTAGGCCGCGATCGCCGCGGCGTAGGCCACCGCGAGGATGACCACGAGCCAGGCGAGGGCGATCCAGATGTCGTTGCCGGGAGGCTGCTCCGCGAACAGGGCCCGGATGGTGTCGACGATGGATGTCACGGGCTGGTTCTCGGCGAACCAGGCGACCGGCCCGGGCATCGTGTCGGTGGGCACGAACGCCGAGCTGATGAACGGCAGGAAGATGAGCGGGTAGCTGAACGCGCTCGCGCCGTCGACGGTCTTCGCCGAGAGCCCGGCGACCACGGCGAGCCAGGTGAGGGCCAGCGTGAACAGGGCGAGGATGCCGGCCACGGCGAGCCAGGCGCCCACGGACGCACCGGTCCGGAACCCCATGAGCAGCGCGACGCCGATGACGATCACGATCGAGGCCAGGTTGGCCACCAGCGACGTGAGCACGTGCCCCCACAGGACGCTCGACCGGGCGATCGGCATGGACTGGAAGCGCTCGAAGATGCCGCCCTGCATGTCGAGGAACAGCCGGTACGCGGTGTACGCGATGCCCGACGCGATCGTGATGAGCAGGATGCCGGGAAGCATGTAGTTGACGTAGGACTCGTCGGACCCCGTGTCGATCGCGCCGCCGAACACGTACACGAACAGCAGCATCAGGGCGATCGGGGTCACCGCGGTCGTGATGATGGTGTCCGGGCTGCGGCTGATGTGCCGCAGGGACCGACCGGTGAGGACGCGGGTGTCGGTCAGGACGTGGGAGGTCATCAGGATTCCTTTCCGGCGTCGGTACCGACGAGGGTGAGGAAGACGTCCTCGAGGGACGGCTGCTTCTCGACGTACTCGACCTTGGCGGGGGGCAGGAGCTGCTTGAGCTCGGCGAGGGTCCCGTGCTGGATGATCGTGCCCTCGTGCAGGATGGCGATGCGGTCGGCGAGCTGTTCGGCCTCGTCGAGGTACTGGGTGGTCAGCAGGATGGTGGTGCCGCCCTCGGCCAGCTTCTTGACGCCCTTCCAGACGTCGATGCGGGCCTGCGGGTCCAGACCGGTGGTGGGCTCGTCGAGGAAGACGATCGGCGGGTCGCCGATCAGGCTCATGGCGATGTCGAGCCGGCGTCGCATACCTCCCGAGTACGTGCCCGCCCGCCGGTCGGCGGCGTCGGTGAGCGAGAAGCGGGTGAGCAGGTCGTCGGCGATCGCCCGCGGGTCGTCCAGGTGGCGCAGCCGGGCGACGAGGACGAGGTTCTCCCGTCCGGTGAGGATCTCGTCGACGGCGGCGAACTGGCCCGTGAGACTGATGGACTCACGCACGTCGCCCGGCTTCGCGGCGACGTCGAAGCCGTGCACGGTCGCGGTGCCGGCGTCGGCCTTCAGCAGCGTCGACAGGATGCGCACGAGCGTGGTCTTGCCGGCGCCGTTCGAGCCGAGCAGGGCGAAGATGCTCCCCGGCTCGACGTCGAGGTCGACGCCGCGCAGCACGTGCAGGTCCTGGAAGGACTTCTGGACTCCCCGCACCTGGATGGCGGGCTGGCGGGACTGGTCGTGGGTCATGGCTGGGTCTCCGTCTCGGGTGCGGTCTCAGGGCCGGCGCACGACGACGTCGCCGTAGCCGGTGCTGGCGTGGATCTCGGCCGTCGCCTCGTCGTCGACGGGGCCCTCGGTGGGGGTGAGCTGGTTGCGCACGGCACCGTGCTCGGAGCCGACGTCGAGGTAGGCGGCGGTGCCCTCGGGCACACCCACCTCGATCGTGCCGTACGAGGTGGCGAGCGTGACGTCGCCCGACTCGAGGCGGTCGACGCGGACGTTGCCGTGGGCGCCCTTGGCGGTGAGGCTGCCGCGCACGTGGCGCACGACGATGTCGCCGTTCGCGCCCTGGATCCCGAGCGAGCCGGAGACGGACCCGACCAGGGTGGTGCCGTTGGTCGCGCGGATCGTGCCGTCTCCCAGGGCCTCGTCCACCCGCACGGACCCGGCGGCCACCTTGACCGCCAGAGGACCGGCGGCCCGCCCGACGGCGACCGAGCCGGCCGCGACCTTGACGTCGAGCCGGTCGACCTCGTCGATGCGGACGTCGCCGGCCGAGACCGTCATGTCGACGGTGCCGAAGGAGCCCTCGGAGAAGAGGGTGCCGGTCTTGCCGCGGAGGTCGGAGCCGGCGGGGAGCTCGACCGTGATGTCCGCGGTGCCGGCCGCGAACGGCAGGACCCACTGCTTCCAGGATCCGGGGTAGGTGATCGAGACGGCGTCGCCGTCGCGCTCGACGCGCACCTCCTCGGCGGCGCGTACGGATCCCGCCTTGCCCGGCGTCGTGGGCAGCACGGTGACGACGACGTCGTCGCGCTCGGAGGCGATGACGTGCAGGTTCGCGAAGGGCACCTCGACGACGACGGGAACGGGGTGGGGGGCGGGGAAAGTGGGCATGACGGAGCTCCAGGTGTGGTGTCAGTGTGGTGTCTAGGGGGGGAAGGGGATGGTGCTCTGGTGGTGCGCTGGTCAGCGGACCCAGCCGGTGGCCCGGCTGGTGCCGCGGTGGGTCGCCCTGGCCTGCGCTGCCGGGCGGCCGGTGGACTGCTCGAGGGCGCCGGCGACGGCCCGCACGAGCCAGGTGTTGACGGAGACGCCCTCGCGGGCCGCGGCCGTCTCGACCTGCGCCTTGAGGTGGTCGGGGAGCCGCAGGGTGGTGCGGGTGGTGGCGCCGCCGTCGGCGTCGGGGAGCGGCGCGACCGGGGGTGCGGGCTCCGGGGCGCTCGCGGTGGTGGGCCCGGCCGGGACGTCGATGACGAACTCGGGCGAGCCGCCCCGGAGCCGGACGTCCACGGATCCGGGAGCGAGCTCGGCGGAGATCTCGCCGGCCGCGTCGGAGAGCGCCTCCAGCAGCACGAGCCGGGCGGCGGAGTCGAGGGGTGCGGTGAGGCGGGAGGCGATCTCGCGCGCCTCGTCGCTGCCCGCCGAGGCGGCGGTACGGAGCTGCTGCTGCAGCTGGTCGGTGTAGCGGGTCAGGTCCATGGCTCCACTATGACACCACTGTGGTGTCATAGCAAGGGGTGTGACGCCACGAGTTTGTCAGAGTGGTGTCGCGTCGTTCCCGCGGTGCTCGTGGACCGCGCCCTGGTCCTGGGCGAACCGGTGCAGGGACCTGGCCAGCGTGTGGACCTCGTCCGGGGTCCAGCCGTCCACGATGTCCGCGAGGCGCTCCAGGCGGAACTCGGCCGCGCGGTCCCTGAGCCCCCGCCCGGCAGCGGTCGGCACGACGAGCCGCCGGCGGGCGTCGTCGGGGGAATCTGTCCGCGTGACCATTCCTGCGCCCTCGGCGCGGGTGACGAGGCGGCTGGCCGTGGAGTGGGCGACACCGAGGCGCGTCGCGATCTGCTGGACGCTCTGGCCCTCGGTCGGCAGCTCGTTGAGCACGAGCAACGTCGAGAGCTCGACGGCGCGGCCCTGGTCGTCCAGCACCGGCGGGGCCGTCAGGAAGCGGCGCAGGCCGACGAGCGCCCGGTCGAGCATCCGCAGGTCGGGTTCCCGTGCGTCCATGCATGTACGGTACATGTACTGACCGAAGGGGGAGGCGCATGTTCCTGGTGACGGGTGCGAGCGGGAACGTGGGAGCGGTCGTCGCCCGGGAGCTGCAGGCCGCAGGTGCCGACGTGCGTCGCGCCGTCCGCTCGCCGCGCGACGGAGCCGCCGACGAGGTGGCGTTCGACTTCACCGACGCCTCGACGTGGGGTCCGGCGTTCGACGGCGTGCGCGCGATGTTCCTCGTCCGCCCGCCCGCGATCGGCAACGTGCGGCGGGACCTGCTGCCCGCCGTCGCCGCCGCCCGCGACGCGGGCGTGGAGCACGTCGTCTTCCTGTCCCTGCAGGGTGCTGAGCGCAACAAGGTCGTGCCGCACGCGACGGTGGAGTCCTGGCTGCGCGGTTCGGGCCTGGCGTGGACGTTCGTGCGTGCGTCGTTCTTCCACCAGAACCTCAGCACCACCCATGCGAGCGACGTGCGCGACCGGGACGAGATCGTCGTCCCGGCCGGCGACGGCGCGACGGCGTTCGTCGACGCCGAGGACGTCGGGGCGGTCGCGGCCCGTGCGCTCCTGGAGCCCGCGGCCCACCGGGACCGGGCCTGGACCGTCACCGGCCCGCGGGCGCTCACCTACCAGCAGATCGCGCAGATCCTCACCGACGAGCTCGGCCGAAAGGTGCACTACCGGCGGCCCGGCATGCTCCGCTACGTCCGCCACGCCCGCCGCGAGCTCGGCATGCCGTGGGGGATGGTCGCCGTGACCACCGCCATCTACACCACCGCCCGGCTCGGTCTCGCCGACGCCCTCACCACCGACGTGCAGCGCCTGCTCGGCCGGGAACCCCTCGACTTCGCCGCGTTCGCACACCGCGAGCGGGCCGCCTGGATCCCTCCGACCAAGGACACCCCATGAAGATCGCCCTCGTCGGCGCCACCGGACGGACCGGCCGGCACGCCCTGACCACTGCCCTGGAGCACGGCCACGACGTCAGCGTGCTCGTCCGGCGACCCGACCGCCTGCCCGCCGAGGTGCGCGGCCAGGTCCGCGTCGTCGTCGGCGATTCCACGGACCCCGCTGCGCTCGGCGAGCTCGTCCGGGGCGCGGAGGCCGTCGTCTCGGCGCTCGGACCCACCGCGAAGGAGGCCGACCTGCACACGCGGACGGCGCGAGCGCTCGTCGACGTCATGGCGGCGCACGGGCCGCGGCGGTTCGTCGGCGTCAGCGGTGCGGGCATCGACGTGCCCGGCGACCGCAAGGCCGGCAAGGACAAGGTCATCAGCTGGCTCATCCGCACCCTCGGCGGCGACGTCGTGAAGGACAAGCCGGCCGAGCACGCCGTCTGGTCAGCGTCGGGGCTGGACTGGACGCTCGTGCGCCCGCCGCGCCTCGTCGACGGCGAGGCCACCGGCCGCCTGGAGCACGACGCCCACCGGTCGACGCGCTCCACGACGATCCGGCGAGCCGACCTCGGTGCCTTTCTCGTCGACGTCGCCGAGGGTGACCGGTACGCCCGGCAGGCGCCGTTCGTGGCGACCGCCCGCTGACCGGACGGCACGGGAAGACCTGCCGCGCGATCAGGCCGAGGGCGCCGGGCGCGGACGGTACGAGTGCCCTCCGCGCCCGGCGCTCGGTGCTACCGCCCGGCGACCACCTGCGTCAGCCACCGGTCGTACATCGCGAGGTCACGCTGGGCGCGCGACCCGAACAGTGCCGGACCCTCGCCGTCGAGCGCTCCTCGCTCGACGGCGTCCGACGCGCGCCCGAGCGCGTCGATCGCGGCCGTCGGCCGGTCGCGGTCCAGCGCCCGCTCGGCCGCGGCGAGCTGGGCGGTCGCCGCCGCCACCGCTCCGGCGCCCACGCACTCGCCCCGCGCCGAGCCGAGGGCGTCGCGCAGCGCGTCGACACCGACCCGCACGGCACGGATCCGGTCGGCGTGCGGCACCACGGCCGGGTCGCGGAAGGCGCCCTCCGCGAGCGCGCCCGCCTGGGCGTCCGTGACCTGGTTGTACGCGAACAGCGCCGCTCCGTCGGAGCCGGCGTCGCCGACGGCGGCGACCTGGTCCAGCATGGTCTGCGGCGTGGAGCCCCGGAAGGGGCCGTAGGTCGCGGTGTACAGCAGGTTCTCCTCGCCGACCCGCTCCCGCATGGCCACGGTGTCGGCGGCGACCGAGGTGGCGGACGTGCCGAAGGACATGCCGGTCAGGACGTCGACGTACCCCTGGTCGACCCAGTCGCCCCAGTTCTGGAACTTCTTGGCCAGGCCGTCGCTCGGGTCCGGGAACACGGCGGCCGACACCGGGACCTCCGGGGCGACCTCCTGCTGCATCGAGCGGACCTCGGAGACGAACGAGGTCACGTTGGCCTCGCGCCAGGCCGTCCACGTCTCCCACGCGGGGTCCGCGGGGGTCAGCGTGTAGGGGTCGACGCCGGCCTCCTCGGCGAAGGCGGCGCGCGAGTAGTCGCTGTAGGAGTAGCCCGCGGTCTCCCAGGGCTCGGAGACCGGGTAGCGGATGTAGTCCAGGTGCAGCCCGTCGACGGGGTACCCGGTCAGGATCTCCTCGAGGACGGAGGCGACGTACGCCCGCGGCCCGGGGTGGGAGGCGTCGACGAAGTAGTAGCCCGGCTCCTGCGACGACGGCATCGGCCGGTCCGCGCCGACGTCCTCGCGCTCGACAGCGGCCCACTCCGGGTAGACGTCCAGGATCGGCCCCGGGCCGCCCGTGGCGCCCTCGGACCCCACGAAGAACGTGTGGATCCACGGGTGCAGCTCGATCCCGCGGTCGTGGGCCTCGGAGATCCAGACGGCGAGCGGGTCGAACCCGGCCATCTCCGGGCGCTGGGCAGTGATCCCGGCGTCGGCCGCGACCTGCGACGGGTAGATCGTCGTGCCCTGGAAGAAGGTCTCGAGGAACACGACGTTGAAGCCGGACTCCTCGATGCGGTCGAGCGTGGCACGGATCGCCTCGGGGGACGTCTCCTCGGGGCGTACCCAGACCCCGCGCCCCTCGGCCGGCCGCGACTCCGCCGTGCGGTACCCCGCCAGCGACGCGGACGCGCTCGCCTCCTGGGCCAGCTCGCTGGCCGCGGCGGCGTCGCCGGACCCGGCCGCCGTGCGCGCCCGGTCGAGAAGTGCCTCGGCGTCCGCCAGCGCCTCGACCGCACCGTCGCGCGGGAAGGCGAGGCAGGCGGCGTCGGCGGCGGTGACGGACTCCTGCGCCGCGATCACCCCCTGCTCGGCGGCGTAGATCGCGGTGCGCTCGTCGACGGTCGCGACGAGGTCGGTCCCGTCGACCTCGACCGTGGCGCCCACCGGCGCGTTGGTCTGCAGCCACGTGCCGCGCGAGCCGTGGCCGGACAGCACGTAACCGTCCGCGGGGATCTCGCGGTCGTTGCCGCCCGCCCCGACGACGGTCCCGGCGACGACGGTGACCTCGTAGCCGAAGTCGTTGGTGCCGGAGGAGTCACGACCGGAGGC
The DNA here is from genome assembly GCF_003003075.1 of Isoptericola halotolerans. Lineage (GTDB taxonomy): Bacteria > Actinomycetota > Actinomycetes > Actinomycetales > Cellulomonadaceae > Isoptericola > Isoptericola halotolerans_A. The sequence goes on from NZ_PVTX01000002.1 coordinate 474,097, forward strand.
CGGGGTGTACTGCACGAGCTGCTCCGCGCCGCGGCAGCCCGGGTAGCACTGCCCGCTCCCGGGGTCGACGCCGGGCGGGTTGTTCTCGGGCGTCGGGTCCACGGCGTCGAGCGTCGTCGAGGCGCTGCGCTCGACGACCTCCCGGAACGTGATCGTGTCGCCGGCGGCGACGTGGTCGCGCAGGAACGGGCGGACGTCCGGCGACCCGCCGGGAGACACCGACAGCACGAGACCGTCGGTGGGGACGGCGTTGTCACCGGGCGTCCAGGCCGGATCGGCACAGGTGGCGAGCGCGGTGCACACGCTGACCACCTCGTAGGTGCCCTGCTCGGGGCCGGGGGTCAGCACGGCCTCGCCACCGAACGCGTTGGTGCGCGTGGACTCCCCGAAGGCCGGGGTGTACACCGCGACGGTGCCGGCCGTGCGGCTCGGCGGGTTCACCGCCGTGACCGTCAGCTCCTCGCCGTCCGCCGCGACCACCACGTCGCCGGCCTCGGGGAGCCCGGCAGCGTCGACGGCCGTGGCGGACGTCGTCCCCGCGATGCCTGCCAGCAGCAACGCCAGGGCGGTGGCGGCGGAGGTCCGCCGTCGTGTTCTGATCATCATCGATCCTCTCCTCGCCGGCGGGGACGTTCCCACGCCGGTGCGCCCGCCCTGCGAGCAGGCGGGCGCCGTCGGTCACGCCGTGGTCATCGGTCGTCGGTCCGCAGCAGCCAGGTCCGCACGCCGTACGGGCCGAGCTGCGCGGGCAGCAGCCCGTCGGCCCCGGCACCCGTCGACGGCGCGCCGTCGAGCGGGCGCTCGTCGAGCCGCGTCTCGGCCACCCGCCGGGCCCAGCCCGGGAGGTGGACGACGGCGCTCGCGGGCCGGGCCGACGGGTTGGCGACCCGGAGCACCACGCCCTCGCCCGACTCGGCGGGCTTGAACGCGGAGACGAGCGCGCCCTGCACGCGAGGCGCGGCGCCGCGGGGAGACCGCCGTCGGGCCGCGGGGGCGCGGAGCTGGTCGGCCCGCAGCGGGACGTGGTGCGCCGCCGCGGTGCGGGCGAGCGCGAGGTCGTCCGTGGCGTCCGCGCCGACGACGACGCCGAGCCGCACGCGCCGCTCCCCGTGGCACTGGGCCTCGGGCACCTCGAACGCCGGGCCGGCACCGGTGGTGCGGGTGCGCAGGTCGAACCGGGACAGCCAGCCCACGGATCGCAGGAGCGTCACGGCGATCTCGTGCGGGCCGCCGGTGGCCGCGGCGTCGAGGCCCTGGACCTCGGGCAGCGCGTCGAGCAGCACGGCCACACTGGCGGTGCCCTGTCCCGCCACGGCGAACGTGTGAGCGGGCGCGGTGCCGATCGCGGCCTCCAGACCGGCAGCCTCGGGGAGCGCACCGACGACCGGTCCGAAGGGCCGGTCCTGTACGGACCAGTGCGTGTCCGCCTGCCACGTCGTGGGCGCCCCGGCGACGGGCACGTGGAACCGCAGGCGATGGTCGTCGGCGGCGTTGTCCAGGCGGACGTCCCACCGCAGGACGGGGTCGCCCACCCAGCGCTCGACGACGAGCGTGACGGGGTGCTCGCGGCGGACCGCCGAGCGGGCGTCGCGGCTCACGTCCAGCGAGGTCGGCAGGTCCAGGGCGGCCGACACCACGAGGCGCGTCCGCACCGGCGACGAGACGACCTCCACGGCCCGGACCGACGGCGTCACGAGCTCGTCGTCCGCCGGCGGGTCGTACGTGTAGCTGTCGCCACGGTCGCCGCCGTCGACGAGACGCCCCAGACCGGTCCAGGTGGCGCCGTCGGGTCCCGTCAAGGTCACCGAGGCGTCGTCCGCGACGACCAGTCGCGTACCGTCGACGACGGCGGCACGCCCCGCGGCGTGCGCCGGCGAGCAGGTCGGCGCGTCACCCAGGACGGCGGTGTACACCGCCCACCCGAACGCGGGGACGTCGCGGGCGACGAACGCGAGCCGATGACGCTCCCCGCGCAGCGTGTCGGGGAGCAGGTCGAGGTCCGCCTCGAACCACTGGGCGGCGCCCAGGTGCTCCGCCTCCACCGGCACCTCGTGACCGTCGGGGTCGCGCAGGCCGACGACGTACCGCCCGGCCGCCGTGACGACGTCGACCACCACCGGGCCGTCGCCGTCGTCCCCGCTGCCGGAGCGCACCAGCACGTCCACCGTGCCGGCGGCGGGCTTGCCGTCACCGCGGACGTCGAGGTCCTCGGCCAGCGCCGCGCGGCGCACGAGCTGGTCGCCGACCTCGAGGACCCGCTCGGCGCGGACCGTCGTCTCCCGGTGCACCTCGTCGACGGAGCAGCCGCAGATGGAGTCGTGGGGGGCGTTCTTCACCAGCAGGTCCCAGGCGTGCGCGAGGGCCTCGCGGGCGTTCGCCGGGCCCCGCCCGGTGACGGTGGCGAGGGCGGCTGCGGGCTCGACGAACCGTTCCAGGAGGGTCTGGGCGCGGTCGTTCAGCGACTTGACGTAGGCCCGTGCCGAGAGCGTGCCGGGCAGCAGGAACGTCAGCCGGTCGCCGAGGTTCCGTAGCTCGCCCTCGACGACGGGCAGGTCCGCTGCGGCGCTCGCGGCCGCGGTGCGGGCGGCGGCGAAGAACTCCGGCAGGGTCGACGGGCGGGCGGCGACACCGGTGGCGCGACGGACCGCCTCGATCGCCTCGGCCCGCTCGGCGGGGCGCGGCGGCACGAGGTGGTCGCCACCGTTGAGGAGGAGCTGCGGCCCGGCCGGGACGCGGTCCGCCTCACGGCGGACGAACGCCTCGAGCGCCGTGGCGGCGTCGGCGGGATCGTCCGGCCACAGCACCTCGGCCTGGTGGTAGGCCTGGTTGACGGTGAAGACCTCGGCGCCGTCCGGCGACCGCCAGCGGAAGCGGGCGTGCTCCGGGGGCGCGCCGCGCCACACCAGGGCGGTGTCGATCCCGAAGCCGACCAGGACGCGGGGCAGGTCGGCCGGGTGCCCGAACGCGTCCGGTGAGTAGCCGATGTCGCTGAGCAGGTCGCCCGCGGTGCGCCGGGCGAGGAGCAGGTTGCGCACCAGGTTCTCGGCGGAGACGAGCTGGTTGTCCGCGAGCACGTGCCAGGGACCGATCGTGATCCGGCCCGCGGCGGCATGCCGGCGCACCCGGTCGGCCACGTCGGGGCGCAGGGCCGCGACGTCGTCGAGCGTGACGGTCTGCCCGTCGAGGTGGAAGGACGCGATCCGGCCGGCGTCGAGGTCGTCGCAGACCCGTTCGACGAGCTCCAGCAGGCGCGACCGGTAGCCCTCGAAGGGGCGGTACCACTCCCGGTCCCAGTGCACGTGGGAGACGACGTGACAGGTGGTGCTCATCGGGCGCCCTCCTGAGCCACCAGGGCGGTCCGGGCGCTGTCCAGGGCAGCCGCGAACCGTGCGGTGATCGACGCCGGCCGGGTGATCGCCCCGCCCACGACCACGGTGGTCGCACCGCGCAGCAGCGCCTCGGCGGCCTGCTCCGCCGTGGCGATCCGCCCCTCGGCCACCACCGGAACCGACAGTGCCGCGGCCAGCTCCCCGACGAGCGTCAGGTCCGGCCCGGCCGGGGGCCGGCCGGGGCCGGTGTACCCGGACAGCGTCGATCCGACGAGGTCCGCGCCGGCGGCCTCGGCCGCGCGACCCTGCGCGAGGGTGGCGACGTCCGCCATCACGAGACGGCCGGGGATCCCGTGCACCGCCCGCACCACGTCCGCGAACGTGCTGCCGTCCGGGCGGGGCCGCCCGGTCCCGTCGACCGCCACGATGTCGGCGCCGGCGTCCGCGACGGCGTGCACGGCGTCCATGGTGGGCGTGATGTAGACGGGCGCGGCCCCCACCTTCCACAGCCCGATGATCGGCACCCCGGTGACGGCGCGGACCGCCGCGACGTCCGCCGGCCCCTCCAGGCGCAGGCCGGCGGCCCCGCCGTCGAGCGCCGAGAGCGCCATCGCGGTCATGTGGGCCGGTCCGTGCAGGGGTTCGCCCTCACGAGCCTGGCAGGAGACGACGAGCCGTCCCCGCAGGGCTCCGACCACGTCGTCGGGGGTGGCGGTCGGGCGGTCGGGCGTCATGCCGGCTCCTGAAGGTCGGGCTGGTGGTGGCGGGCCTGCTCCGGGTGGGCGGGCTGCGCCGAGAGGACCGCGTCGCCCCAGGTGCTTCCCTCCGGGAGGCGACCCAGGCCGAGCGCGTGGGCGATCGAGGCGCGCTCGGCCTCGTCGAGGCCCTCGTCGGGCCGCAGGTCGAGGGTCCGCGCCCGCTCGCCGACCAGGCCGCCACGCAGCACGCAGCGGTTCACGGCGGCGAACGCGGGATGGTCGGCGGGCACGTCGCGCGTCCAGACCAGGGGGGTGCCGCGGGCGAGCAGCCGCTCCTGGGCGCGCCGCACACCGGCCGTCGAGGTGGCGGTCTCGGTCGGCGTGCGACCGTCGGCGTCCGCCTGGACGGCGAGCACGCCCGCGGCCTCGCCGACGGACCACTCGCCCGGGTGCACGCGGTAGGCGGCGGCCGCGACCTGCGTGGCCGCGAGGTTCTTCGCCCCGGCGACGAGGTTGACCGGTCCGCGGCCGGCCTCCGGGACCAGCGCACGGGCCGGCACCTGGAACGGGGAGGTCGGGGCGTACACGCTCTGGGGATGCCCGACGCGCGGGTGGAGGTCCGCGTGGTACCAGGCGGTGCCCAGCGAGTCGGGCATCGCGACGGCGCGCTCGGACGACCCGCGGACGGCGAGGTCGAGCTCCGTGACAGGGCGGCCGGAGGCGAGCCGGCGGGACTCGCGCACGTATGGCGCGTGCGCCAGGCCGTCCGCGGTCCCCGTGACGCCGGGGTCGAGCGCCAGCTCCGGGTAGCCCCGGCCGCCGTCGTCCCGCGGCGCCTCGGTGCGCAGCCAGTGGACGAACCCGAGCGTGAGGTCGCGGGCCCCGCGCAGCGTGCGCTCGCGGTCGGCGACGAGCCCCGTGGCCGCGTAGTCGTTGCCGGCCCAGTTGAGCACGACGGCGTCCTGGCCGCCCAGGAGCGCGCCCGAGCGCACCCTTCGGTAGGTCCAGAACGGCGGGTTGCCCGTGGGCCCCTCGCCGAACATCGCGTACCGGTGGAGCGTGCCGTCCCAGCCGGGGATGTCCAGGCCGAACGGCTGCCCCGTGACGTGACGGGCGTAGCCTCGCGGCGGGCCGCCGACGGGACCCGGGTCCTCCCGGAGCGTCAGCCCCGCGACCCAGGTGCAGGACTGCTCGGCGAGCGGGTCCGGCCCGCCCGGGAGGGCGTGCGGCTCGCCGAACGCCTCGGAGCCCTCCGAGCCGATCACCCAGTCGGCGCCGACCAGCGGCAGCAGGTCACCGAGCTCGGTGGCGTCCACGAAGGTGTCGGCCGTGACCACCTCGCGCACGCCGCCGGGTCCGGCGAGCTCCACGGCCTCGACGACGGCGCGTCCTGCGGCGTCCGTCGTCGTCCGGGCGGCGACCGGCTCGCGGTCCAGCAGGACCCGCAGGCGACCGGAGGCCACGTGCTCGGCGAGCATGTCCTCCAGGACCTGCCGCCCGACGTCGGGCTCGAAGCACAACCGGGACACCCAGCCGTCGCCCGGGTTGGCGAGGCCGCCGTAGGCGGCACGCAGCCGGCGGCGCATCTCGTGGTAGCTGCCGGGCGCGCCGGTGGTCTCGACGAGCGGGTGCTCGTCGAGCGGGCTGGTCGCCTGCGCCGTGATCTGGCCGCCGACCATCGGTTCCGCGGCGGTGAGCGTGACGGTGGCGCCGGCGTCGGCGGCCGCGAGGGCGGCGGCGACACCGCCGAGCCCGCCGCCGATCACGGCGAGACGGAGGCCCGTCATCGTGCCACCTCCACGTCCAGGTCGATCTCGAACGTGCGGTCCCAGGGGAGCGTCAGGCTCCCGGGGACGACGCGTGCGTCGTCGAGGCCGGGGGTGCGTGCCAGCACCTCGCCGACCAGGCTCTCCCACCGGTGGCGGCGGTCCGCCGTGAGCCGCACGACGTCGTGGCGCGTCGGGTCGGACCCCAGCTCCGCCCGGGCGCGAGCACGGGCGTGGCTCATCCACCCGGCGTCCTCCGCGACGCGGTGCGCCAGCAGCTCGCGGTGCGCGACGGCGTCGAACGTGCCCGCGGCCTGCGCCGCGCACGTCGCGACGACCTGGGCGGCGACCGTGCCGAGGGTGTTGCCGGCCGTGTTCCAGGCGGCGTAGCCGACGAGCCGTCGCCAGGCACCGACCTCGCCGAGCGCCGTCACGAGCGCAGGATCCGCCCCGTTGGGCTGCGCGACGTCCGCCACCGCGACCCGCTGCCCCGCGGCGAGCAGCTCGGCGACGGTCCCGGCGGTCGCCGCCGCGGCCGCGCCGTCGGACCCGGCCGGAGGTGCGACGGCCCAGTCGCCCGCGGACGGCCCGGTGGCCGGGGCATGGACGACGACGTGGCAGTCGACGTCGGGCGAGCGCGGGTCGACGACCACGGCCCCGGCGGCCTCGAGCTGACGGACCGCGGTGTGCCCGACCGGTCCCGTCTCGTACGGGGCGACGCGGTCGAGCCCGCCGTCGGCGGCGCACCGGACGGCGACGCGCGGCGTGGCCACGGCGGACGCCGCCAGCACGGCGCGGGCCACGAGCACGGCCCCGGTCTCGTCCGCGCCGGGGTGCACGACGGCGCGGTGACCGGTGCCGAGCAGCCTCGCCCATCGGGCGAGGTCCTCCTGGGCGAGCGCCGACAGCGACCGTTGCGCGGCGTCGTCCACGCCGACGACGAGCGTCGTCAGCAGGCCTCGGCGGTGCAGGTCCAGCGCCGCGAGCGCGAGCGCGTGCTGCCGCAGACGTCGGCCTGTCCAGTCGGCGACGACGTCGGCCGGGACGTCGGCGGCCACCCGGGAGCGGGCGTCGTCGAGGGTCGCGGTGGTGCCGCCGAGCTCGGCGGAGAGCCGGTGCAGCGCGGGGCCGTGCGGGTCCCAGTAGTCGGGCTCCTCCGTGGCGTCGGCGCTGTCGGGCGTCCGGGGCACCACGATCGCCGCGTGGACCGGAGGCCCGGGGCGCGTGACGGGCTGCCAGGCGGCGAGCACCTCGTCGAGACGTTCGGACCCGGTGCGCGACGCGATGAGCGAACCGAGGCCGAGGCCGTCCAGGCTGACGACGCTCGCGTCGGTGCGGCCCCGGGAGCCGGCGTACCAGGCGGACAGCGCCGCGACGTCCGGCGCGTGCCGCAGCCGCGGCCGCAGGGCGGGCGGGGGGACCTCGACGGTGGCGCCCGCCACGCGGGCTACCTGCGCGGGCAGGCGGACGGACACGGGGCGGTCGTCGAGCGGAAGGAGGGTCAGGCGGAGCACGGCGTCCTCAGGTCCTCGTGGGGCGGACGGCCCCGGGCGGGCAGGGCGAGGGAGGCCGCGCCGACCGCGCCGCCGTCGCGCACTGCGGCGCGGACGAGCGGCAGGTCGGCCAGCCCGGGCAGGGCCGACGCGGCGAGCGAGCGGTGCGCCGCGTCGAGCAGATCGGCACCGACCCGGAGCGCACCGCCGCCGACGACCACGACCTGCGGGTCGAGGGCCGCGGCGAGCGAGGCGATCGCCGTGCCGAGCGCGCTGCCCGCCCGGCGGAGGACCCGCCGGGCGTCCCCGTCCCCGTGGGCGACCGCACGCGCGAGGTCCTTCCCGGTGGTCGCGCGGCCCCCGAGCGCACGGTAGGCGGCGACCATGGCCGGACCGGACGCCACGGCCTCGAGGTGCCCGGTCCGGCCGCACGGGCACGGCTCCCCGACGGCCTCCGGGACGCTCATGTGGCCCACGTGGCCGGCCAGCCGCCGGCTGCCGACCAGCACCTCGCCGTCGACGACGACCGCGCCGCCGATGCCCGTGCCCACGGTCAGCACGAGGTGGTCGCGCGTCGAGGCCGCCGATCCCCAGCGGGACTCCGCGGCGGCGACGGCGTGCACGTCGTTGACCACCGTGACGAGGGCGCCGCCGAGGCGTGCCGCCAGCTCGTCGCGCACCGGCGTGCCGGCCCATCCCGGCAGGGCCGACGTCGCCGAGAGGATGGTCCCGGTCCCGCGGTCGACCACCCCGGCGGTGCCCACGCCGAGCCGCAGCGTGCGCCGGGCGGACGGGGCGTCGTCGTCGGCGGAGGGCCCGGAGCCGTCGCCGACGTCGACGCTGCGGACGAGCGACGCCCCGAGGTCGAGGATCGCGGCCGGGCCCTGCGCGGCGGGTGTCGGCACCTCGAGCGACGCGCGGACCTTCCCGTCCACGTCCAGCGCCACCGCGCACATCTTCGTCCCGCCGATGTCGAGCCCGACGGCGGTGGTCCGCGCGCCGCTCACGGGTGCCGCCGCCGCTGGACGGACACGCGGAAGTCGTAGCGGTCCGCCCGGTAGACGCTGCGCCCGCGCTCGATCGGCCGGGCGTCCGCGGTGTAGGTGACCCGCGAGACGACGAACGCCGGCGAGTGCGGGGCGACGTCCAGCAGCGCCGCCTGGGCGCTGTCCACCACCGTCGCGCGGATCGTCTGCTCGGCCACGTCGGGGACCTGGCCCAACGACTCGAAGGTCGCGTAGAGGCTCGCGACGCTCTGCGTGCCGAAGTCGGGCGGTAGCAGGTCGGCCGGCACCCAGACGTCCTCGATGCACATCGGTGAGCCGTCCGCGGTCCGCACCCGCTGGACGTGCACGACCGGTGCGCCGGGGGAGAGGCCCAGGTCCTGGGCGACCTCGGCCTCCGCCTCGATCCGCTCCACCTCCTGGGAACGGGAGCCGGGCAGCATGCCGCGGGCCGTGATGTCCTCGGTGAACGACGTCAGGGTCAGCGACTTGGTGATCATCGTCGGGTCGGCGACGAACGTGCCCGAGCCCTGGACCCGGTAGACGAGCCCGTCGTCGGCGAGCAGGCGCAGCGCCTGACGCACCGTCATGCGCGAGACCTCGTAGGTGGCCATGAGCTTGCGTTCCGACGGCAGCGGGTCGTGCGGGCGCAGCCCGGTGCGGATGTCCGCCTCGAGGCGTGCCCGCAGGGCCTCGTACTTCGGTTCGTGGATCTGAGTGGTCATCCCTTGATGCCTCCTTCGCCGACTCCCCGGAAGAACCAGCGCTGCATCGAGAAGAACAGCGCCAGCAGCGGGATCACCGCGATCATGGTGCCTGCGGCGATGACGCGCTGGTTGGCGCTGAACGTCCCGGACAGGTACTGGATCCCCACGGTGAGCGTGTAGTTGTCGGGGTTCTTCAGGATCACCAGCGGCCACAGGAAGTCGTCCCCCGCGAACACGAACGCGAAGATCGCCACCACGGAGAGGGTGCCCTTCACCGACGGCATGGCGATGCGCCGGTACCGCTGCCAGGCGTTGGCGCCGTCGAGCTTCGCCGCCTCCTCGAGCTCGCGCGGCAGGCCCAGGAACGCGGTGCGCATGAGGATGATGGACAGCCCCGACGCCGCGGCCGGCAGGATGACGCCGGCGAGCGTGTCGACGAGCCCGATGGAGCGCATCGTGAGGAACACCGAGACCATGATGACCTCGAACGGGATGATGATCGTCGCGAGGAACGTCAGGTCGGCGAGGGTGCGTCCGCGGAACGGCAGGCGCGCCAGGGCGTAGCCGGCCATCGACCCGAGGATCACGTTGAGGACCGCGGACGCGGTGGCCACGACCAGCGAGTTGCCGATGTACCGGAACACCGGGATGGTCTCGGCCACCGTGCGGTAGTTGTCGATCGTCGGGTTCGTGGGGATCGGGGAGGCGGTGTAGATGGACTCGTCGGCGCCCTTGAGCGAGGTCGAGAACTGCCACAGGAACGGGCCGACGAGGAGCACGAACATCAGCCCCAGCAGCGAGTAGCGCAGCACGAGACCCGCGCGGGTGTGCTTCGGGCGGTCGGGGCGCAGCACCTGCGGGCGGGTGGCGCCGGCGGTGCGCGACGCGAGGGCGGCGGTCATCGTGCCTCCGCCCGCTGCGCGCGCAGGTACCCGGCGGAGAACCCGATGGTGAGCACGAACAGCGCCAGGCTCATCGCCGAGGCGTAGCCGATCTGACCGCCGAGGCCGAGCCCGACCTCGCGGATCGTGTAGACCAGGGTCCGCGCCTCGCCGCCCGGCCCGGCGGTGCCGTAGCTCATCACGTAGACCTCGGCGAACACCTTCATCGCGGCGATCGCCGACAGCAGGCCGACGAGGAACATCGTCGGCCGGACGCCGGGCACGGTCACGGACCAGAACCGGCGGGCGGCGTTCGCGCCGTCGACCTGAGCCGCCTCGTGGTACTCGCTCGACACGTTCCCGAGCGCCGCCAGGTACACGACCATGTAGTAGCCCAGTCCTTTCCAGACGGTGACGAGCATGCAGCTCACCAGCAGGAGCGTGGAGTCGGTGAGGAACGGCAGCGGGGCGTCGATGATCCGCGCCGCCTCGAGCACCTGGTTGACGATGCCGTCGCTGGCGAGCATCCACGTCCAGATGAGCCCGACGACCACCATGGAGGCGACGACGGGGGAGTAGAAGACGGAACGGAAGAAGCCGATCCCGCGGATCTGGGGCTGCACGAGGACCGCGAGCAGCAGGGGCAGCAGCACCAGCAGCGGTACCACGACGGCCACGTACAGGACGGTGTTGCGGGTGGCGAGCCAGAAGTGCGGGTCCTGGGCCAGGCGGACGTAGTTCTCGCCACCCACGAAGCTCCCGCCGCCGAGGGCGCTGGCGTCCGTGAAGGACAGCACGACGGTGTTGAGGAAGGGCCAGACGTGGAAGACGACGGCCACCACCAGGGCGGGTGCGAGAAAGAGCCAGGGAGCGAGGCGGAGCCGACGGTTCACGAGGTGTTCCTCCGGGAGGCTGGGGCGGATCGGGAGCCCGGGGCTCGATCCGCCCCAGCGGCGGTCACATGCCGGTGATGGAGTTCGCCTCGGCGACGGCCTGGTCCAGCGCCTCCTGAGCGCTGAGCTCGCCCTTCATGGCGAGCTGGACCTTGCCGATGACCGCAGCCTTCACCCGGTCGTCGTACTGCACGGGGAGCAGGTTGCGGCCGTTCTCGAGCTGCTCGGCGGAGAGCTTGCGGGCCTGGGACTCGACGGTGCCGTCGGAGTCGTCCGTGAAGTAGGGGTCGGCCAGCGCCTCGGTGACCGAGGGGAAGATGGTGACGATCTGGGAGAACGCGAGCTGGTTCTCGGCGTTGGTCATGAACTCCGCGAACTTCAGCGCGGTCGCCTTGTTCTCGGTGGACCGCGGGACCAGCAGGCCCATGACGGACATGTTGGCGGCGTCGGACGCGCCGGTGATCTGGGCACCCACCCCGGTCACCTCGGCGATGTCGGGCGCGTTCTCCTCGACGATGGTCAGGAAGTTGGGGCCGGAGGGGAACAGGGCGACGCGGCCGGCCTGGTAGGCCTCGGTCTCCTTGGAGTGGTCCTCGGTGAGCGAGTCGGGCGGGAAGACGCCGTCCTGGTACGCGGCGGTGAGCCGTTCGACGTGGGCGACGGCCTCGGGCGTGTTGAAGACCCACTCGGTGCCGTCCTCGGACAGCAGCGGCACACCCTCCTTGGCGAGGTCGAGCAGGAACCGGTTCTCGAGCGCCGGGTGCATGCCCCAGATCTTGCCGTCCGACTTCTCGGTGATCTGCTCGGCGGCGGCGTAGAGCTCGTCGAACGTGGCGGGCGGGGTCTCCGGGTCGAGGCCGGCGTCCTCGAACATCGCCTGGTTGTACATCGTGACCTCGGAGGTCAGGTACCAGGGGAAGCCGAACGACCCCTCCTGCTCCGGGACCTGGAACGCGTCCCAGGCGCCGGGCACGTAGGCGTCGCGGAGCTCGGGGACCTCCTGGTCGAGGTCGAGGAACAGGCCCTCGGCCTCCAGCGGCTGCGCGAAGTTCGGGTTGAGGTTGATGACGTCGGGGAGCGTCCCGGCGGCCGCGTCCGTGGCGATCTTCTCCTGGGCGCCCTCGAACGGGATGTCGATCCACTCGATCTCGGTGCCGGGGTGCTCGGTCTCGAAGTCCTCGATGACGCCCTCGATGTACTCGGTGAAGGTCGGCTTGAGCTGGAGCGTCGAGAACGTGATCTTGCCGGTCACCTCGGCCGGCTGGTCGCTCTCGGCGGTGTCGGCCGCCGGGGTCTCGGCACCGCTGAGGCCGCAGGCCGAGAGGGTCAGGCCGAGGATCGCGAGGGCGGGGAGCATCGCGCGGCGGCGACGGCTGGGGGTCATGTCACTCCTGGGTCGACGTTGACGCTGGAAAGGAAAGTGGTCCGTACCAATGTCGAGAAACGTAGCGCCGCGCCACGGATGCGTCAAGGAGTGAGGCAAATGTGGTCCGTACCAATCTGCCGACGGTGGGCAGGGTCGGGCGTCCCCTCGCAGGCAGGGCTCAGGCCGAGGCGCGCCAGACGACGTCGGTCGGCAGCGTGACGCTCGACGGCGTGCGGCCGGCGAGCTGCTCCAGCACCAGCGTGGCCGCGGCGCGGCCCATCTCCGCCGCGGGCTGGTGCACCGTCGACAGCGGCGGGTTGCAGCGCAGCGCCCAGGCGCTGTCGTCGAACCCCACGACCCCGACGTCGCCGGGCACGGTGCGGCCGGCGGTGCGCAGCGCCTCGATCGCTCCGGCCGCGACGGCGTCGGAGGCCGCGAACACGCCGTCGAGCGCCGGCTCCCGCCGTAGGAGCTCGGTCATGGTGTCGACGCCGGCGCGGTAGGAGTAGAGCGGGTCGGCCACGACGAGGCGTTCGTCGAACCGGTCGCCGAGCGCCTCGGTGAACCCGGCGAGCCGGTCGGCGCCCGAGTCGCGGTCGAGCGCGCTGGCGAGCATGCCGATGCGGCGTCGGCCGGTCTCGACGAGCCGGGTCGTCAGGGCGCGCGCAGCGCTGCGGTTGTCGATGCCCACGTAGGGGATCGAGGGGCGCCCCTCGGGGTGCCCGACGAACGCGGCGGGCAGCCCGATCTGCTCGACGGCGTCCGCCACCTGGTCGTGCGACCGGGCCGAGACGAGGACGGCGCCGTCGACGAACCCGCCGCGCAGGTAGCTGGAGACGCGGGCGGCGTCGTCGTCGGAGTCGACGACGAGCACCACGAGCTGGTGGTCGGCCTCGGCGACGACGGCGTTGGTGCCCAGGAGGATGCCGCCGATATTGGGGTCCTCGAGGAAGAGCTGGTGCGGTTCGTGGACGACGAACCCGATGGCCCACGTCTTGCGCATCACGAGGTTGCGGGCGGCGTTGTTGCGCACGTACCCGACCTCGGCGATGGCGGCCTCGATGCGGGCGCGGGCCTCGGCGGAGACGTAGCCCGTCCCGTTGAGCGCGCGGGAGACGGTGCCGCGGGACACGCCGGCGTGGGCCGCGACGTCGTGCACCGTCGCTCGGACGCGCCCTGGTGAGCTCATGCGCACAGCGTATCCATCCGGACACGATTGTGTGCACGTGTACACACCGAGCCCGAGGTGCGGTACTGTCACCATGTGTGCACGTGCACACACACCTTCGAGGATGAGGAACAGGCGTCGACGTGGACCCCAGGACGAGCCGAGGGCGGCTCCCGCTCCCGCAGCGCGGCATCGCGTTCGGCGGCGACTACAACCCCGAGCAGTGGCCTCGCGAGACGTGGGTCGAGGACGCGCGTCTCATGCGCGAGGCCGGGGTCGACCTCGTGGCCGTCAACGTCTTCGGCTGGGCGGAGATCGAGCGTGAGCCCGGCGTCTACCGCTTCGACGACCTCGACCACGTCATGGACCTGCTGCACGAGCACGGCATCGCGGTGAACCTCGGCACCGGCACGTCGACCCCGCCGCCCTGGCTCACCACCGACCACCCCGAGGTCCTGCCCGTCACCCGCGACGGCGGCACCGTCAGCCCCGGCGGGCGGCAGGCCTGGTGCCCCAGCTCACCCGTGCTGCGGGACCACGCCGAACGCCTCGTCCGGACGGTCGCCGAGCGGTACGGCGACCACCCGGCGCTCGCGCTGTGGCACGTGTCCAACGAGCTCGGCTGCCACAACGCGCTGTGCTACTGCGACGAGTCGGCGCGGGACTTCCGGCGCTGGCTCGAGGCCCGGTACGGCACCGTCGACGCGCTCAACGCGGCCTGGGGCACGAGCTTCTGGAGCCAGCGCTACGGCTCGTTCGACCAGGTGCTGCCCCCGCGGGCCACGGCCTCCCCCGAGAACCCCGGCCAGGTCCTCGACTTCCACCGCTTCAGCTCCGACGCCCTGCTCGACTGGTACCACGCCGAGGCCGCGATCCTGCGCGAGACCACCACCGTGCCCGTCACCACCAACTTCATGGTGACCGCACACATCGACACCCAGGACTACCGGTCCTGGGCGCCGCACATGGACGTCGTCGCGAACGACCACTACCTGGACCACCGGCTGGCCGACCCGTGGGCCGAGCTCGCGTTCGCGGCCGACGCCACGCGCGGGCTGGCCGACGGCGCGCCGTGGATGCTCATGGAGGCCTCGCACGGGGCCGTGAACTGGCAGCCGCGCAACCTCGCCAAGCGGCCGGGCGAGCTCGAGCGCATGGTCCTCACCCACGTCGCGCGCGGCGCCGACGCCGTCTGCTTCTTCCAGTGGCGGGCCTCGCGGGCCGGCGCCGAGCGGTTCCACTCGGCGCTGCTGCCGCACGCCGGCACCGACTCCACGCAGTGGCGGGCCACGCTCCGGCTCGGCGCCCTGCTGGACGCGCTCGACGAGGTGGTCGGCACCACCGTGACCAGCGACGTCGCCCTGCTGTTCGACTGGCAGGCGTGGTGGGCCGTCGACGTCCCCGGCCAGCCCACCGGAGACGTGCGCTACCTCGACGAGGTGCACGCGATGCACGCCGCGCTGCGTCGCGCCGGGGCCGGCGTCGACGTCGTGGGGCCGGCGGCCGACCTGTCCGGCTACCGCCTCGTCGTCGTCCCGACGCTCTACCTCGTCACCGACGAGGCCGCCCAGGCGCTCGAGCGCTACGTCGCGGCCGGGGGACACGTGCTCGTCACCTACTTCTCCGGGATCGTCGACGCCGACGACCAGGTCCGCACGGGCGGCTACCCGGGAGCGTTCCGCGACGTGCTCGGTGTCCGCTCGGACGAGTTCTTCCCGCTCGACGCCGGTCAGCTCGTCACGCTGGACGACGGCCGCACCGCCGACGTCTGGACCGAGCGGGTCGAGGCCCGCGGGGCGTCCGTCGTCGCCCGGTTCGCCGACGGACCCGTCGCCGGCGGTCCCGCCGTGACGCGCCACGGGCACGGCGCGGGCGTGGCGTGGTACGTCGCGACCCGCCTGGACGGAGCGGGCCGCGAGGCCCTGGTGGCCCAGGCCCTCGGCGACGCCGGGGTCGAGCCGGTCCTGCCGGGGGCCCCGGCGGTGGTCGACGCCGTCCGGCGGCACGGCGACGCGGCGTCCTACCTGTTCCTGATCAACCACGGCGGCACGGCCTTCACCGCCCCTGTCCCCGGCACGGACCTGGTGACCGGGCGGACGGCCGCGGCGCACGAGGTACCGGCGGGCGGCGTGGCCGCGATCCGCGAGACGACGACGGATCGGCGCCGATCCGGTGAGGAGGCCGCAGCATGAGCACGCAGACCACGGCCACGGGGCGCGACCCCGGGGCCACGGGACAGCCACCGGGGAGGTCACGCCGTCGCACCCGGCACGCCGGGGCCCTGACGGTGCTCGTCGTGCCGTTCTTCGTCCTGTTCACGCTGTTCTACCTGGTGCCCATCGGCTACGCGGTGTTCCGGTCGTTCCGCACGGTGGAGCGCGAGGGGACGTTCGGGCCGGCGACCGAGGTGTTCGGCGGGCTGACGCAGTACGAGCAGGTCTTCGCGTCCGAGGCGTTCTGGGCCTCGCTGGGCCGCGTGCTGCTGTTCGGCGTCGTCCAGGTGCCCGTCATGCTCGGGCTCGCCCTGGTCCTCGCGCTGCTCATCGACTCGCCGCTCGTGCGCGGCAAGCGGTTCTACCGCCTGGCGTTCTTCGCCCCGTACGCCGTGCCCGGCGTGATCGCAGCGATCATGTGGGGCTTCCTGTACTCGCCGAGCCTGTCGCCCTTCACCGCGGTGACGAGCAGCGTCCCGCTGCTCGGCGGCGGGCTGGTGCTGTGGGCGATCGCGAACGTCGTCACCTGGGTCTACGCGGGCTACAACATGCTCATCATCTACTCCGCGCTGCAGGCGATCCCGGGCGAGATCTACGAGGCGGCACGCATCGACGGTGCCGGCCAGCTGCGCATCGCCTGGTCGGTGAAGATCCCGCTGGTGGTGCCCGCCCTGGTGCTGACCGGCGTGTTCTCCATCATCGGCACGCTGCAGCTGCTCACCGAGCCGCAGGTGTTCCGGTCCTTCACCACCTCGGTCAGCTCGACCTTCACCCCGAACCTCGTGGTGTACACGACCTCGACGGTGCCGAACTTCAACCTCGCCGCCGCCTTCTCCGTGGTGCTGGCGCTGCTGACGTTCGTGCTGTCGTTCGTGTTCCTGCGCCTGACGCAGAGGAAGGCCTTCCAGTGAGCATCCTGACCCGCACCGAGGGCTACGGCCCGACGGCGGCCCCGGACTCCCGCGGGGTCCGCGAGCGCCCGATGTCCCGCCTCGTGGCGTTCGTGATCATGGGCGCCTTCACCCTGTACTTCCTCGTGCCGATCTGGTGGCTGGCGGTGGCGTCCACCAAGTCGCGCGGCCAGTTCGCCTCGACGGCGGGGCTGTGGTTCGCGGACTTCCACCTGTGGGACAACCTGACGTACCTGTTCACCTACGACGGCGGCGTGTACCTGCGCTGGCTCGGCAACGCCGTGATCTACGCGGGGGTGGGTGCGCTGCTGGGCACCCTGCTGGCCTCGATGTGCGGGTACGCGCTCGGCAAGTACGTGTTCCGCGGCCGCAACCTGCTCTTCAACGTGATCCTCGGCGGGGTGCTGGTGCCCGTCACGGCGCTCGCCCTGCCGCTGTTCCTCATCTTCAGCGCGGTGGACCTGACCAACACGTACTGGTCGGTGTTCCTGCCGAGCCTGGTGAGCCCGTTCGGCGTCTACCTCGCGCGGATCTACGCCGCGGCGAGCGTGCCCGACGAGCTGCTCGAGGCGGCCCGCCTCGATGGTTCCGGGGAGGTGCGCACGTTCTTCACCGTGTCGGTGCGGCTCATGGCACCGGCGCTGGTGACCATCTTCCTGTTCCAGTTCGTGACCATCTGGAACAACTTCTTCCTGCCCCTGGTGATGCTCTCGGACGAGAAGCTCTACCCCGTCACCCTCGGCCTGTACGCGTGGAACTCCCAGACGAACGCCGTCCCGGAGCTGCGCACCGCCGTCATCGTCGGCGCGTTCGTGGCCATCGTCCCGCTCATCCTCGCCTTCCTCGGGCTGCAGCGCTTCTGGCGCGGAGGCCTGGCTGCCGGCGGCGTCAAGGCATGACGCCCGCCGTCCCGACCCGCACGATCCCGACCCGCAAGACCCCGCCCCGTTCAAGGAGGAACACCATGAATCGCCACACCCTGGCCCGCTCCGGCGCGGCCGCCGTCGCCGGCACGCTCCTGCTCGCCGCCTGCTCCGGCGGCACCGACGACGGCGGGTCCGACGGCGCGGCCGACGCCTCGGCCTGCGAGCCGTCCGACGGTCCGGTCGAGCTGACGTACACCGGCTGGGTCCCCGGGATGGAGGACGCCATCGCGCTGTGGAACGAGGCCAACCCGGACATCCAGGTCACGTACAACACCGGACCGGCGGGCAACGCCGGCACCTACCAGGACTTCTTCAACCAGCTCGAGGCGGACCAGGCACCCGACCTGGGCCAGATCGAGTACGACACCCTGCCGAACTTCCGCGTCCAGGACGGGCTGGTGAACATCGCCGACTGCGCCGGGGTGATGGACGCCGGCGAGCAGTTCGTGGACTGGACGTGGCAGCAGGTCACGTTCGGCGAGGAGGGCTCGGTCTACGCGATCCCGCAGGACACGGGGCCCATGGCGATGTTCTACCGCGCCGACCTGTTCGAGGAGGCGGGCATCGAGGTGCCCACCACCTGGGACGAGTACGCCGAGGCCGCGCAGGCCATCCGTGACGAGGGCGCGTACATCACGCACTTCCCGCGCACGGACGTCAACTGGTTCGCCGGGCTGGTCTGGCAGGCCGAGGGCCGCTGGTTCGAGAACGACGGCGAGGCGTGGACGGTGGACCTGACCGGCCCGCAGTCGACCCAGGTGGCCGACTACTGGCAGGGCCTCATCGACGACGGCCTGGTGAAGGACACCGCCGGGTTCTCCGACGAGTGGAACAACGAGCTCAACACCGGTGAGCTGTGGACCTGGGTCAGCGCCGTGTGGGGCAGCAACTCGATCTCCTCGGGCGCCCCGGACACCGCGGGCGACTGGGCCGTGGCCCCGATGCCGCAGTGGGAGCCGGGCGCGAACGCGGCCGGCAACTGGGGCGGGTCGAGCGTCGCGGTGCTGCAGGGCAGCGAGCACCCGTACGAGGCGGCGCAGTTCGCGCTGTGGCTGAACACCTCGGAGGAGTCGCTCACCGCGCTCAACCAGGGTGGTGGCCTCTACCCGGCGACCACCGCGGGCCTGGAGCTGCCGGCGCTCAAGGAGGGTCTCGAGTTCTACGGTGACCAGGCCATCTTCGACGTCTTCGCCGACGCCGCGGCCGCCACCGACCCGAGCTTCACCTGGGGGCCGACGATGGCCCAGACCTACAACGACGTGGCCGACGGCTTCGGTGCCGCGCTCAGCGGCCAGGGCACCCTGCTCGACGCCCTGCAGGCCGGTCAGGAGGCCACGATCAGCACCCTGGAGTCGCAGTCCATCCCGGTGGCCGAGTGACGTCGTCGGGCGACGTCCACCACCTCCGTGCCGCGGGCTCGAGCCTCGTGCTCGACGCCCGCGGCACGGGGGTGCCCGTGGTCGTCCACTGGGGCGCCGACCTCGGCGGGCTCGACCGGCACGCGCTGGAGGCGCTCGCGGACAGCCAGGTCCCCGCCGTCACCGCGAGCTCTCCCGACGTGCCGGTACGCGCCACGCTGCTGCCGCTCGCCGCGGACGGCTGGCCCGGCCTGCCGGGCCTCGCCGGCTGGCGGCCCACCGCACCAGACGACGGCGCGGCCCGGCGCCCGGCGCCCCGGCAGGTCCGCACGACGTCGGACGGCGGCACGGTCGCCGTGCTGCTGGCCGACCCGGCCGCCGGCCTGGAGGTCGCCGTCCGGCTGACCCTGCACGCCCAGGGGGTGCTCGAGGGCACGACGACGGTGACCAACCGCGGCACGACGCCCTACGCCCTGGACCGGGTCGTGTCCACGCTGCCGCTGCCCACCCGCGCGACGGAGGTCCTCGACCTGTCCGGACGCTGGGCGGGGGAGCGGCGCCCGCAACGGGCCCCGCTGCGTGACGGCCTCTGGGAGCGCGGGACGCGGCACGGCCGCCCCGGGCACGACGCGCCCTTCGCCACGGTGGCCGGGACGCCCGGCTTCGGGTTCCGGTCCGGCGAGGTGTGGGGCGTCCACCACGCCTGGAGCGGCGACACCTCCGTGCGCGTCGAGCGGCTGGCCTCCGGGCACGCCGTCGTCGGCGCGGGCGAGATGTGGGGGCCGGGCGACGTCGTCGTGGGCCCGGGCGAGACGTACACCTCGCCGCGCACCCTCGCCGGCTGGTCCGCCGCCGGCCTCGACGGCCTGTCCGAGCGGTTCCACGCCTGGGTGCGCGCCCGCCCCGGACGCGCCACGCGTCCGCGCCCCGTCACCCTCAACACGTGGGAGGCGGTCTACTTCGAGCACGACCTCGACCGGCTGCGGGCGCTCGCCGACGCCGCCGCGCGCGTCGGCGTCGAGCGGTTCGTGCTCGACGACGGATGGTTCCGCGGACGCCGCGACGACCGGCGCGGGCTGGGGGACTGGACGGTCGACGAGGCCGTCTGGCCGGACGGCCTGCACCCGCTCGTGCAGCACGTGACCGGGCTGGGGATGGAGTTCGGGCTCTGGGTGGAGCCGGAGATGGTCAACGCGGACTCCGACGTCGCGCGGCGGCACCCCGAGTGGGTGCTGCGGGCGACCCCGGGTCGCGAGCCGCTGCCCTGGCGGTACCAGCAGGCGCTCGACCTGGCGCACCCGGACGCGTACGCGCACGTCCGGGACGCCGTCGTCGCCCTGCTGGACGAGTACCCGATCACCTACCTCAAGTGGGACCAGAACCGCGACGTGCTCGATGCGCCCTCCCGCGGCCAGGTGCTCGCCACGCGGCGGCTCATGGACGAGCTGCGGGAACGCTTCCCGGCGCTCGAGATCGAGTCGTGCTCCTCCGGCGGGGGCAAGGTCGACCTCGACGTGCTGGACCGGACGGACCGGGTCTGGGCGTCCGACACCAACGACGCGCTGGAGCGCCAGGCGGTGCAGCGCTGGACCGGGCTGCTCGTGCCGCCCGAGCTCGTCGGCTCGCACGTCGGCGACGCGCGCTCGCACACCACCGGCCGCACCCACGACCTGTCGCTGCGGCTGGTCACCGCCCTGTTCGGGCACAGCGGCATCGAGGCGGACCTGACGCGTACCGCCCCCGAGGACCTCGAGGCCGTCACGCGGTGGGTGCGGCTGGTCAAGGAGCTCCGACCGCTCGTCGCGGCGGGGACCACGGTGCGCGCCGACACCGCCGACGAGTGCTGGGTGCACGGGCTCGTCGGGCCCGGCGCGCAGGAGGCGGTCTACGCCCTCGTCACCCGGGCGGCGTCGTCGGCCGCCGTGCCGCCGGCGCTGCTGCTGCCGGGCCTGGACCCGCAGGACACCTACCGGGTGGAACGCGTCGACCTCGCCACGCCGCCGCTCGTGGTCGGCGACGCCCCGCCGCCCTGGTGGGCGTCGGGCGCCGTCGAGCTGCCCGGTGCTGCGCTCGCCGAGGTGGGCCTGCCGCTGCCCCCGCTCGCGCCCGAGCAGGGAGTCCTGCTGCGGGTGACGCGCAGCAGTGGCGCCTGAGAGGCCTGTGACGTGGGTCTCTCAGGCGCCACTGCTGCGCCTGAGAGGCCTGTGACGTGGGTCTCCGTTGACCTCAACCGGGGTGGAGGTCCTACGGTCGGAGCACCTCACCCGCCACGGAAGGACGGATGCACGATGCCCGTGTATACGCTGCCGGATCTGCCCTACGACTACAGCGCGCTCGAGCCGCACATCAGCGGCAAGATCATGGAGCTGCACCACGACAAGCACCACGCCACCTACGTCGCGGGCGCGAACACCGCGCTGGAGAAGCTGGCCGAGGCCCGCGAGTCCGGCGACCTGGGCGCGGTCAACCTGCACGAGAAGAACCTCGCGTTCCACCTCGGCGGGCACACCAACCACACCGTGTTCTGGCACAACCTGTCCCCCGAGGGCGGCGGCGAGCCCGACGGCGAGCTGGCCGAGGCGATCAAGGACCAGTTCGGCTCCTTCGCCGCGTTCCAGGCCCACTTCGCCGCGACCGCCACCGGCATCCAGGGCTCCGGCTGGGCCGTGCTCGGCTGGGACTCGATCGGCCAGCGCCTGGCCATCTTCCAGCTGTTCGACCAGCAGGCCAACGTCCCGGTCGGCAT
>NZ_PVTX01000003.1 GCF_003003075.1 Isoptericola halotolerans
CTCACCTGGGACCAGGGCTGCGAGATGGCCACGCACAAGCAGTTCACGATCGCCACGAACGTGCCGGTCTACTTCTGCGACCCCCACTCACCCTGGCAGCGCGGGTCGAACGAGAACACCAACGGCCTGTTGCGCCAGTACTTCCCCAAGGGCATCGACCTCAAGGCCTACGGGCCCGAAGACCTTGAGCACGTCGCCCACGAGCTCAACGGCCGACCACGCAAGACGCTCGACTGGGATACCCCAGCCGAGCGTCTGCGTGATCTACTGACGGCCACATAGACCATCAGGTGTTGCGAGGACCCCTAGAAACCGCCACTGCGCGACGGGGCCTCGGTCGGTACGAGGTGGCGTCAGCCCACGCGGATGAACGTGGGGTTCGACTGCCAGATGCTGCGGAACTGGATCGTCTTGCCCGGACGCGGGGCGTCGATCTGCGTGTTGCCGCCGGCGTAGATGGCGATGTGGCCCGGGGACCAGATGAGGTCGCCCGGCTGCGCGGCGGACCGCGAGACGACGGTGCCCGAGTAGCGCTGGTCCGACGAGCTGCGCGGCAGCGAGACGCCGGCCTGCGCGAACACGTACTGCGTGAAGCCCGAGCAGTCGAAGCCGGACGGCGAGGTCCCACCGGAGACGTACGGGACGCCCACGTAGCGGGAGGCGATCGAGATGATCGTCGAGCCGTTGGCCGAGGCCGGGGCGGCCGACGTGGACGAGGACGAGGACGAGGAGGACGACGTCTCGCTGCTGGTGCTGGTGTCGACGGCGGTGCGCTCGGCCGAACGGGACGGCGCGACCTCGCGGACGGGCTCCGGCTCGGGCTCGGGGGCCGCCTTGATCTCGGCCGCCTCGGCGATCTTGGCCGTGACCTTCTCGACGGTGATCTTGGCGTCGGCGTCGACGGTGACCACGGGGGCCGCCTCGAGCGCCGTGCGCGCCTGGTCGGTCAGCGCGCCGAGGTCGACGGTGCTGAGCTTGTTGGCCGCGTCGTGGTCGACCGGGGCAGCCTGGGCAGCGGTGGCGCCACCGATGGTCGACACGAGCAGACCACCAGCGGTGGCCACGACGGCGGCCCGGCGGCCGGCAGCCGCGGACGGCGCGGCCAGCATGGGACGGCGTGCGGCACGGTGCTTGGCACGCGTGGTGCGAGCAGTCACGTTCAACCTCTCCTGTCGCCTACGAGGTCAGCTGTCGGGTTCGGGTGGGAGAAATCACCCGGCCCCCCAGGACTCTCGTCCTGGGCGACTTCACCCCAAGGACACCGTGTCGGTGCCCGAAAGTGGGTCCCCCGCTCCTGCCGGCGGTCATCCGTGGAAACCGAGGCGGCGGCAGGGTTAGGCGTCCGTCCCGGTACTCACCGGAGGATTCTCCCGCGAGCGTGTCCGACCGTACCCGAACCGGCGAGGGATGTCACGTTCCGATCACGGCATCGCGCGCGCCGCCCGGGAGCGCCCCGCAGAGCGCCCGCGAAGGCGCTCAGCGCGCCGCGACGAACAGGTGCTTGGCCAGGTCCTCGGGCAGCTCGAGCCCCTCGTCGGCACCCGACGCCTGCACGGCGTAGTAGTCGCCCAGCGACCGCGCCTCGATCCGCGCACCGGGGACGATCCCGACCTTGGCCAGCCGGGCGAGGAACTCGTCGTCGACCTGGACGGGCTCGGCGATGCGCTGCAGCACGATCGCCACCTCCTCGGAGCCACCGCGCAGGAACGCCGGCAGGGACTGCACACCCTCGAGGAACGGCACGTCCTCGTACTGCTCGCCCAGCTCCGACAGCCCGGGGATCGGGTTGCCGTAGGGGTCGTGGTGCGGGTGGTCGAGGAGCGTGACGAGGCGCCTCTCGACGAGGTCGCTCATCACGTGCTCCCAGCGGCACGCCTCGTTGTGGACGTGCTCCCAGTCCAGCTTGATGACGTCGGTGAGCAGCCGCTCGGCCAGCCGGTGCTTGCGCATGACCCGCGTCGCCTTCGACCGGCCGTCGTCGGTGAGCTCGAGGTGACGGTCGCCCGTGACGACCACGAGCCCGTCGCGCTCCATCCGCGCGATGGTCTGCGAGACCGTCGGTCCCGAGTGCCCGAGGCGCTCCGCGATCCGCGCGCGGAGCGGCGTGATGCCCTCCTCGCCCAGCTCGTAGATCGTCTTCAGGTACATCTCGGTGGTGTCGATCAGGTCGGTCACGTCCACTCCCGTCTTGAGGCCCGGGCCTAGTCTATTCGCACACGTCACCGATCCGACCTCCGCCCCCGTGCGGCCGGACACACCACGCGATCCACGGAGCCCCCATGACCCTGCAGATCCCCTCGTCGCTGCTGCCGTCGGACGGCCGGTTCGGCTCCGGCCCCTCGAAGGTCCGCACCGCGCAGGTCATGGCCCTCGGGACGGCCGGGGACCCGACCCGGCCGCTGCTGGGCACCTCGCACCGCCAGGCGGGGGTCAAGGACGTGGTCCGGCGCGTGCGCACGGGGCTCGCCGACCTCTTCGACCTCCCCGACGGTTACGAGGTGGTGCTCGGCAACGGTGGTTCGACGGCGTTCTGGGAGGTCGCGACGGCGTCCCTCGTCCGCGAGCGGGCCCAGCACGCGACGTTCGGCGAGTTCGGGGCGAAGTTCGCCGCGGCGACACGTCGTGCACCGTTCCTGGCGGACCCGGAGGTCGTCGAGGCCGCACCCGGGAGCGTCGCGTACCTGTCGCCGTCGGACGCCGTGGACGTCTATGCCACGCCGCACAACGAGACGTCCACGGGGGCGATGGCGCCGGTGCGCCGGCCTGCCGGCCGCGACCAGCTCCTCCTGACGGACGCGACGTCGGGCGCGGGCGCCCTGCCCGTCGACGTCCGCGAGACGGACGTGTACTACTTCGGCCCGCAGAAGGTCTTCGGGGCCGACGGCGGCCTGTGGCTCGCGCTGTGCAGCCCGGCCGCGCTCGAGCGCGCCGCGGAGGTGGAGTCGTCCGGGGGCGACCGGTGGGTGCCGGAGTTCCTGTCGTTGACGACGGCGCTGGAGAACTCGCGGCAGGACCAGACGCTGAACACCCCGGCGATCGGCACGCTGGTGATGCTCGCCGACCAGGTGGAGTGGATCCTCGGGCAGGGCGGGCTGGAGTGGTCGAGCGGGCGCTGCGCGGGGTCGGCGGCGACCCTCTACGGCTGGGCGGAGTCGCGCGAGTGGGCGACGCCGTTCGTCGCGGACCCGGCGGAACGGTCCACCGTGGTGGGGACGATCGACCTGGACCCCGCGATCGACGCGAGCGCCGTCGTCGGCCACCTGCGGGAGAACGGGGTGCTCGACGTGTTCCCCTACCGCAAGCTCGGACGCAACCAGATCCGGGTCGGGATGTTCCCCGCGGTCGAGCCCGCGGACGTGGCCGCTCTCACGGCGTGCGTAGATTACCTGGTCAACACCCTCGACTGACGCAGGACCGCCGATTTTTCACCCGCTCGCTGCTACGATTTCACCCGCTCCCTGCTAGCCTCCCCGGACAAACGTCACAAAACCGACGCCTGTCAGAGCAAAGGGGCTGCCATGCCGGAGATGGACCACTTCACGTACGGGATGCTCACGCCGTTGGCGGGCTACATCGCCTCCTTCATCGGCTGCCTGACGGGGCTGTCGGCCACATCCCGGGCGCGCGCCGCCACGGGCGCCGTCGCGAAGAGCATCTGGCTCGCCATCGGGGCCGTGTCGATCGGTGGCACCGGCGTGTGGGTCATGCACTTCATCGCCATGCTCGGGTTCACCGTGGACGGCATGCCGATCAGGTACGACGTGCCGTTGACCATCGTGTCCGCCCTGCTGGCGATGCTGGTCGTGGCGGTCGGCCTGTTCGTCGTCGGGTTCCTCGGCGACCGGCTCGTCTTCCTGCTCGGCGGCGGCCTGATCGTCGGCCTCGGCGTCGCGAGCATGCACTACATGGGCATGGCGGCGATGGTGATGAGCGGCGAGACCCACTACGACACCCTGCTGGTCGGGGTCTCGCTCGTGATCGCCGTCGTCGCCGGCACGGCTGCGCTGTGGCTGTGCGTCCACGTCAAGGGCTGGCTCCTGTCGACCGCGGCCGCGCTGGTGATGGCCGCGGCGGTGGCCGGCATGCACTACACGGGCATGGCCGCCATGCACATGACGGGCCCGATGGGCGAGGCGCCCGGGGGCACCTCGGCGATGGAGCTGCTCGGGCCGCTCATCGCGGGCGTGTTCCTCACGACGGTCGCGCTGATCTTCGTGGTCCTCATGTGGCCCACGGAGGACGAGATGCGCGAGCGCCAGGAGCTTGCCGAGCGCCTGCCGCTCCCCCAGGCCTGACCGGCGACCACCCGGCACCACGCCCGCCGGCACCCCGGCGCCCCGGCGCCGGGGGCCGACGCCGGCTCAGGCGGCGCGGGCGTGCTCCTGGTCCGCGGCGGGCGCATCGAGGTACACGACCTCGAGGTGCGGTCGGCGCAGCAGCCGGTAGCGCACCCTGAGCCGCCAGTTGCGCACGGCCCACACCGTGGCGCCGAGCGCGACGACGAGCGTGGCGATCGACCCGATGAGGATCGACCAGCGGGGCCCGAACACCTCGCCGACCCATCCGACGATCGGCGACCCGATCGGCGTCGCGCCGAGGAACACCATCATGTAGAGCGACATGACGCGCCCGCGCATCGCCGGGTCCGTCGAGGTCTGGATGGTGGAGTTGGCCGCCGTCATCATGGTCAGCGACGCGAGCCCGACGGGGATGCAGGCCACCACGAACGACGGGAACGTCGGCATGAGGGCCATCACCGCCGTCGCGACGGCGAACGCGAACGCCGCACCGATGACGAGCCGCACGCGCGGGCGGTCGCGCCGGGCCGCGAGCAGCGCACCCGTCAGCGACCCGATCGCCAGCACGGAGCCGAGCAGCCCGAACTCACCGGCGCCGCGCTCGAACTCGACACGCGCCATCATGGCCGAGGTGAGCTGGAAGTTGAGGCCGAACGTGGACACGACGGCCATCACCACCATGATCACCACGATGTCGCTGCGCCCGCGCACGTAGCGCAGACCCTCGCGGATCTGGCCCTTGCCGCGCGGGGCGGGCTCGCGGGCCCAGGTCGCCTCCGGTCGCATGAGCGCGACGGCGGCGATCGTGGCGGCGAAGGTGAGCCCGTTGATGACGAACACCCAGCCGGACCCGACGGCAGCGATCAGCAGCCCGGCCACGCCCGGCCCCACGAGCCGCGCCGCGTTGAAGGAGGCGGAGTTCAGCCCGACGGCGTTCGCGAGACGCTCGGGCGGCACCAGCTCGGCGACGAAGGTCTGCCGCACGGGGTTGTCGAACGCGGTGACGACGCCGAGCCCGAGCGCGAACGCGTACACCTGCCAGAGCTGGGCGTGCCCGGACAGGACGAGCACGCCGAGGCCGAGCGCGAGCACGCCCATCGCACCCTGGGTGACCATCAGGAGCCGACGGCGGGGCAACCGGTCGGCGAGCAGGCCCGCCCACGGCCCGAGCAGCAGCATCGGCAGGAACTGCAGGGCGGTGGTGATGCCGAGCGCGACGCCGGAGTCGTCGGTGAGGTCGGTGAGGACCAACCAGTCCTGGGCGACGCGCTGCATCCAGGTGCCGACGTTGGCGACCAGGGCGGCGCCGAACCAAAGGCGGTAGTTGGGGTAGCGCAGGGAGGAGAAGGTCGCGCTCATCCGGCCGCCACCCGCACGAGGATCTCGGTGGCGGCGGCGAGAGTGGCGCGCTCGTCGGCATCGAGCTCTTCCAGCCGGCAGGTGAGCCAGGCGTCCCGGCGACGGCGGGTCTCGGCGATCTCGTGGCGTCCGGCGTCGGTCAGGCGGACCACGACCTGGCGCTTGTCGGTGGGGTGGTCGATCTTGGCGACGAGGCCGAGCTCGGCGAGCGCCGTCACGGCCCGGGTCATGGCGGGCGGCCGGACGCGCTCGTGCTCGGCCAGGGCGCCGGGGCTCATCTCGCCGTGCCGGTCGAGGACGGCGAGAACGCCGAACTGCCCCTCGGGCAGGTCGGCCTCCCCACGCTGCGTGCGCAGGCGGCGGGCAGCGCGGGTGAGAGCGACGCGCAGGTCGCTGCTGAGCCGGGCGGGATCGTCGTTCACTGTTCTTACCTTAGGTCATTACCTGGCGACATCTTCTGTGAGATCCACCACGGCCAGAGGCCGGAAGAGGTGTCTGACCTCGGCCGGGGCCTACTACTGTGTGCGCCGTGCGCACCGAACTCACACTCGCAGACACCCTGAACACCCTCGGACTCCTCGGCGGCTCGACGCTGCCCCGCTTCGTCACCGACGTCGGCGGCCAGGGGGACGTCCTCGAAGTCGTCGCCGACGCCCGCTCCGTCAAGGGCCTTCCCGGTCCGCTCAAGCTGGCGACGAAGCTCGTCCCGGCCGTCCGCTCCAAGCTCCGCGTCGAGCAGTTCGACGGCGGCGTCGCCGTCCTCAGCGTCGATGCGTCGGCCGGCGGGCTGCCCGCCCACAAGATGCTCGGTCTGGCGAAGAACCGGATCGAGTCCGTCCTGGAGTCCAAGGGGCTCCCGGCCGGCTCCGTGGAGATCCGTCCCGACGCCCGCATCGCGCTGGACGTCCAGCGGCTGCTGGCCGCCCGCCACCCCGGCACGGTCGTCACGGGCATGACCTTCACCGACGGCCAGGTCGCCCTCGACACGGCCGCCTGACCCGCACCACCCCGCTCACGCGTTGTGGGCGCGATTTCTGGGTCCGAAACTCCGCCATAGCGGACAGAACGGACCAGAAATCGCGCCCACAACGTTTCGCACGGCCGCGGCGACCGGCGCTACTTCACCGTCGCGGGGAGGAGCTCCAGCTCCTCGCCGTGCTTCGCCAGGAACTCCTGCGCCTCGCCCTTCGAGATCGCCTTCGTCAGCTTGCCGAAGGGCTCCTCGTCCAGCACCACGATCGACTGCCCGTCGGCGGAGCGGCCGGTGCCCTCGTACGGCGCGGTCATGAACACCACGTCGTTCGTGGAGATCTCCCGCGCCTCGTCGAAGATCTCCCGCATCCGCGTGATCGACAGGGCGTCGTCGGTGGCGACGGAGTGGCTCACCTCGTCGAAGAACCGGGTCATCATCACCGGGTCGCGGCGGTTGTTGTTGATCTTGCCCAGGATGGCGCGCATCCAGTTCTGCTGGCGCTGCACCCGCCCGAAGTCGCCGTTGGACAGCCCGTAGCGCTGGCGGGTGTACGACAGCGCCTCCTCGCCGCTCATCATGTGCTTGCCGGCCTCGAAGAACACGTCGTCACCGTCGCCGATGTCCTCCGGCACGGTGATCTGCACGCCCTCCAGGGCGTCCGTCAGCCCGACGAACTGCTCGAACCCGGTCACCACGAAGTGGTGGATGCGCACGTCGGTGAGCTTCTCGACCGTGTCGATCATGAGGCTCGGCCCGCCGTAGGCGTAGGCGGCGTTGATCTTGGCGTGGCCGTGCCCGGGGATCTCCACCCACGAGTCACGCGGGATCGAGACCACCACGGCGGACGACCGGTCGGCCGGCAGGTGGACGAGCATGATGGCGTCGGGCCGCTGACCGGACTCGGTCAGGCTGGCGAGGCCGTCGGCCGACCCGCGCGAGTCCGACCCGAGCACGAGGAAGTTGATGTCGGTGAGCTCGGTGCCCTCCTCCGACGGCGCCGGCTCGGGGCGGTCCGTGAGCTCGGCGAAGGGGTCGCCCAGCTTCTCGACGTTCGCGTCCAGCCGCTGCTGGAACCACCAGATCCCCCCGAAGGCCGCACCGGCCAGGACCGCCACCAGCGTCACCACGACGACGAGCGCGCGAGCGGTGTTGCTCAGGCGGCGGGTGCCGCGGGCGTGACGGCGCGGCGGGGGCTCGTCGGGCATCCCGGGCACGAGCGGGCCGGACGAAGAGGGAGGAGTCACGGGGGAATCCTAGGTGCTCGGACCTGCTGATTCTCGTTCCGATGCGAAGGAGATGTGCCGAACTGGTGCCGATTGCCCCTAACATCTATGGGAGCGCGCCCGCCGGCGGCTTGCCGGACGGCGCGCCCACGATCCACTCGGGGGGCACGGGACATGCGCACGACGTCGGCCGCGCGACGACGGTTGCTGCTGGTCACCCACCACTACTACCCCGAGCGCGGTGCCCCCCA
The DNA here is from genome assembly GCF_003003075.1 of Isoptericola halotolerans. Lineage (GTDB taxonomy): Bacteria > Actinomycetota > Actinomycetes > Actinomycetales > Cellulomonadaceae > Isoptericola > Isoptericola halotolerans_A. The sequence goes on from NZ_PVTX01000003.1 coordinate 8,105, forward strand.
GCGCCGGTGGGACGCCCTGACGCCCCGGCTGATCGACGCCGGCGTGGACGTCTCGGTGCTCGCCCCGCCCCCGCACTATCCGGCAGGACGGCTCTTCGAGGACCGTGCGGAGTACCAGCCCGGGCGCCTGAGCCGCGGCCGCCACGGCGAGCGGATCGTGCGGACCACGTTCCGCGAGCACTCCTCGCGGCTGCGGTCCCGGTCGCTCGACCAGGCGGTCGTGGCGTGGAGCTCGATCTGCCTGGGTCTGCGCATCTTCCGTCATCCGAGCCTGCGGCCCGACGTCGTGGTGGGCACCGTGCCCGGCATCCCGTCCATGTTCGCCGCGTGGGTGCTGGCACGGGCGACGCGGGCCAAGTTCGTCGTCGAGATGCGCGACGCCTGGCCCGACCTCATCGAGCCGGCCGGACTCTTCCGCGCGGGCCGGACGACGAAGGCCCGGGTCCTGGGCCTCGCCCGCACGTTCGTGCACCGCGCCGTCAGCCGGCTGCAGGCGCGCGCCGACTCGGTGGTGACCACCACGGAGACGTTCGCCGAGGTGCTCCAGGGCCGCGGCGTCGACGACGTCGCGGTGGTGCGCAACGGCACCTCCTACACACCGGACGCGGCAGACCTGGCGTCCTCCGGCCTGGCGGTCCCCACGAGCCCCGCGGACCCGACAGGCCCCGCGCCCGACGGCGGCCCCCACCTCCTGCGGGACCGCCCGCTCCGCGTGGCGTACGCCGGGACGGTGGGCCGCGCGCAGGACCTCGGGACCGTGGTGCGGGCCGCGGCCGAGATGCGTCGCCGCGGCCGCGCGGTCGACGTGCGGATCGTGGGACCGGGCGCGGAGGTGGAGTCCCTGCAGCGGCTGGCCGCGGAACTCGGCGCACCGGTCACGTTCGGAGGACCGGTACCTGCCGAGGAGGTCCACGCCCTGTACCGGTGGGCGGACACCGTGCTGGTGTCGCTGCGTGACTGGCAGCCGCTGGAGTGGACCGTCCCGTCCAAGCTGTACGAGGTGATGGCCTCCGGCCGCCTCGTCACGGCCTGCGTCGCGGGCGAGGCCGCGGAGATCGTCGCCTCGACCGGCGCCGGCACGGTGGTGCTGCCGGGCGACGCCGCGATGCTCGCGGACGTCTGGAGCGGCTGGGTGCGCGACGGCGCCCTCCCCGAGGTGTCGCCCGCTGCGGCGGCGTGGGTCGCGGCGAACGCGGACGACGACGAGCTGGGCCGGCGGTACGTCCAGCTCGTCGACCACCTGATGGAGCCCGAGCAGCACGCCGCGAGCGCCGGGCACCTGGCCGCCGCGGCGGACGGCACGGGTTGTCCCACGTGCGAGATCAAGGCGGTGCCCGAGCCGCCCGAGCGGGCCGCGCCCTCGATCGGCGCCGTGCGCCCGTCCGGGGAGTCGGTCGCGTGACGCGGGTGTCCGAGCTCGCGCACAACGTCCGGTTCACCGCCTCCTACGTGGTCCACGCCCTGGCCACCGACCCCGCGTGGCTGGTGCTGCAGGCGTCGCGTCGGCTGCCCGCTCGGGTGAGTGCCGTCGTCGTCCCCGGGGTGGAGCGCCTGGTCGGGGACGGCACCGGCGGTGCGGCGGGGCGCCTGCGGGCGGCCTGGGCGGCCGGCGACGTGACGACGGTGCGCGATGCCGCGCCCCGGGGGCGCACGGGCCGCCGCGTGCGGGCGGCCCTGCTGGGGCAGGTCGCCACGCTGGAGCCCACGGGCACGGACCGGCCCACGAGCCCGGACCGCTCCGCGCGCCGCGCCGCGCCGAGCGCGCCCGTCGCGGTGCACCACCACCTGACCAACTCCCTGCCGCACACCCAGAGCGGGTACACGCTGCGCTCGCACGCGATCCTCACCGCGCAGCGGGCGGCGGGCCACCGCGTCACGGCGACCACCCGGGTGGGCTATCCCCTGACGATCGGCGCGCTCGGGGCGCGCCGCACCGACGTCGTCGACGGCGTGGGGTACGCGCGGCTGGTCCCCCGCTCGCTGCCGGCGGACCACGCCCGGCGGGCCGAGGACGGCACCGCGCTGCTGGCGGCCGAGCTGGAGCGGCACCGTCCCGACGTCGTGCACGCCACGACCCCGTGGACCACGGGTGCGGCCGCCCGGGCCGCCGCCGAGCGCGCCGGGCTGCCCTGGGTCTACGAGGTGCGGGGCCTGCCCGAGGAGACGTGGGCGGCCTCGCACGCCACCGCCGCGGCGCGCGAGGCCGCGACGCGCTCGGAGCGGTACGCGCTGGTGCGCGCCAAGGAGACGGAGCTCGCCCTGGCGGCCGACCACGTGGTGACGCTCAGCGCGACGATGCGCGACGAGCTCGTCGGGCGCGGCGTGCCCGCCGGCCGCATCACCGTGGTGCCGAACGCCGTCGACTCCGCGCTGCTCGACGCCACGGCCCCGACACCCGCCGAGGCCCGCGCCGCGCTGGGCCTGCGCACGGCGCCCCAGGTGGTCGGCACCGTCAGCTCGCTGGTCGGGTACGAGGGTCTCGACACGATCCTGCGCACGGTCGCCACCCTGCGCGACGGCGGCACGGACGTCTCGGCGCTGGTGGTCGGCGACGGCGTCGCCCGGCCCGGGCTGCTGCGGCTCGCCGCCGAGCTGGGGATCGCCGAGCACGTGCACCTGCCCGGCCGGGTCCCCCGCGACGTGGCCCGCACCTACCTCGCGGCGCTCGACGTCGTGCTGGTGCCCCGCCGCCCGGACCGGGTCACCGGGCTGGTGACGCCCCTGAAGCCGGTCGAGGCGATGGCCACGGGCCGGCCGGTGGTGGCGAGCGACCTGCCCGCGCTGCGCGAGGTGTGCTCCCCGCTCGACGGCGGCGCCCCGGCGGCGCTGCTCGTGCCGGCGGACGACCAGGTGGCCTGGGTCGACGCCGTCGGCGGCCTGCTGGGCGACGCCGCCCGGCAGGAGGCCCTCGTCGCGGCCGGCCGGGACGTGGCGGCCGAGCGGACCTGGTCGCGGCTCGTGGCACGTTACGACGACGCCTACGCGGCGGCGACCGGCACGCCCCTGACCGACGAGAACCGGAAGGACCGACGATGACCCGGACCCGACCCCGCGGGGCGCGCGTCGCTGCGCTCGTGGCCGCGGCCGCGCTGGCGCTGGGCGCCTGCTCGCCGAGCGCCGAGCCCGCTCCCGAGGCCGCGTCGACGCAGACCACGACGGAGGCGGTGGAACCGGCGGAGAAGTCGGCCGCGCCGTCCCCGTCGGCGTCGCCGGAGGTGGAGGACCCGCTCGGCGAGGGCACCCGCAACATGCTGCTCATCGGCACGGACTCGCGCGACGCCTCCTCGATGGGCGGCAACGCGGACATCATCATGCTCGCGCACGTGCCGGCGGACCGGGAGCAGCTCTACCTGGTCTCGTTCACGCGGGACATGCACGTGCCGATCCCGGGGATCGGCGAGGGGAAGATCAACTCGGCGTTCTCACGCGGGGGGACCCAGACGCTGGTCGACACGGTCTCGGAGCTGGTGGGCGGCCTCGAGATCGACTACACGATGCAGACGAACTTCAACGGGTTCATCAACCTCACGCGGGCCCTCGAGGGGTTCGAGGTGGACAACAAGCACCACTCGACGGTGACGGTGAACTCCACCGGGCGGGTCGTGGACTTCCCCGAGGGCCGCGTCACGCTGGAGAACACCGACGGGCTCATCTACGTGCGCGAGCGCAAACGGCTGCCCCTGGGCGACCTGGACCGCACCGAGCGCCAGCGCGCCGCGGTGATCGGGATGATGGACCGCATCGCGGAGCGCAGCGACGACCCGGCGTTCGTCGCCGAGCTGATCGCCCTGCTGTTCAACAACGTCAAGGTCACCGGCGACCTGGCCGTGGAGGACTTCGTGGACCTGGCGCCGATGGCCTCCGAGCTCGAGCGGGACGACGTGGTGAGCCTCATGTCGCCGATCACCGGGTTCGGCACCGTGGGCGGGGCGTCGGTGAACCTGGTGGACGAGGCGCAGACGGCGGACCTCGGCGAGGCGCTGCGCACGGACACGATGGACGAGTACGTCGAGGAGTACGGCACCGACTACGCGCCCTGAGCGCGCCCGCCCGTCGTCCCACACGAAGCGTTGTGGGTGCACGTTGGCACTCAAAATGCCCGATATGGGCGTTTATGCCTGTGCCCTCGAGCACCCACAACGCCCGGGTGTGGCGGGCGGGGTCAGGCGGCGGGGCGGGTACCCCACGCGACGAGCGCCGGTCCGCGCTGCGGCAGCGCCCGCTGGACCACGCGGAACGGCCACGTCGCCGCCGCGGTCGCCACGCCCTGGAGCGCCGACGACGGCTGGAACAGCCGCCCGGAGCGCGCGGTGCGCTCAGCCGTCGTCGTCCGGTCGTCCAGCCGACGGCGGGCCACCTGGTTGCGTACCGCCTCGAGTGCGTAGCCGAGCGGCGCGCCGTAGAGCCGCCCACCGACGTCGGCGAGCCCGGCCCCGGCGAGCAGCGCGCGCATCTGGGCGGGCTCGTAGCGCCGGTGGTGGCCGACGGCGGCGTCCATGGGGCCGTAGCGCGCCCGCCAGGCGGGGGTCGAGACGAGCACCAGGCCGCCCGGGCGCAGCAGCTCGACCCAGGAGGCGAGCGCGCCGGCGTCGTCCTCGAGGTGTTCGAGCACCTCGAACGCGCACACGACGTCGTACCCGCGGTCGGTGGGGCCCGGCCCGGCCGCGGAGCGGTCCAGCTCGTCGACCGATCCGTGCACGACCCGGCCTGGCAGGCCGGCGTCGGTCAGCCGTGCGGCGGCGACGTCCGCGCTGGCGCCGTCGAGCTCGACGCCGGTGTAGTCGTGCCCGGCGGCGGCGAGCCGGACGCCCACGGCGCCCTGCCCGCAGCCGACCTCGAGGACGCGGCGGGGCGCGGGCGGGAACTCACGCCGGACGACGTCCCAGCGCAGGGAGCCGAACAGGGTCAGGGGTGGGGCGGTGGTCACGCGTCCTCCGAGTGTCCGTGGTGCGGGTGCGGGTGCCGAGCATCAAGGTTCTGCCCGTTTTGACGAGCCATTCCGGGCTGAACCTCGACACTCGGCGCCCCGGGGGGCAGTGCCCCGGGCTGCGGCGGCCCGGGGGGCCGGCGCCCGTGGGCCACGATGCCCGTCCCGTGGCGGGGAAAGGCCCGCTGCAGCAGGCAGAACGGCCAGACCACCGCCGCGACCAGAGCACCCACGGCCCACGAGGTGGGCTGCAGGACCCGGCCGCTGCCCGCAGTCTGCCCGGCCAGGTCCACAGTGGCGCGCTCCCCCGCCCGACGGCGCGCCATCCGGTTGCGCACGGCCTCCAGCAGGTAGCCGATCGGGGCGTCGTAGAGGCGCACCTCGACATCGGTGAGCCCGGCGTCGACCAGGAGCTCGTGCAGCCGCTCCGGCTCGTAGCGGCGGTAGTGCCCGGCGAGGACGTCCCAGGGTCCGAACCGGTCCGGCCAGGCCGGCGTGGACAGCAGCAGCGTGCCGCCGGGCCGCACCCGGGCGACCCACGCGGCGAGCGCCGCGGCGTCGTCGTCGACGTGCTCGATCACCTCGAACGCGCACACGACGTCGAACCGCTCGTCCGCGTCGAGCACGGTGGTGTCCCCGTGCAGCACGCGGGCCCGGGGGGCGGCCTCGCGCAGGCACTCGACCGCCAGGGCCCAGGTGGTCTCGTCGAGCTCGACGGCGGTGTAGTCGTGCCGCTCGGCGATGCGGGCACCGACGGCGCCCCGGCCGCAGCCGACCTCGAGCACGGTCGCCCGCCGCCGCGGCAGCGCCCGGCGCACGACGTCCCAGCGCAGCCGTCCGCGCGGGGCGAGCGGCGGGAAGGGCGCGCGCCGCACGAGGACACCGACACCGGCGAACGCGAGGTCGGCCAGGGTCACCAGGACGCGGCTGACGAGGACGACGAGGAGCAGCTCGGCGTGGGGGACGGTGCCGGCCATGACCGCGAGCAGGACGAGCTCGCGCGCGCCGGCGCCGGCGGGGACCACCACGAGCAGGAACCCGACCACCCAGGCCAGCGCGTAGCCGCCGACGGCGAGGGCGAGAGTCCGCACGCCCGTCGCCATGCCGAGCCCGGTGGCGAGCAGCCACACCTGCACACCGGCGAGCACCCAGCCGAGCACCGCCCACGCGGCGGCGGCACCGAGGCCGGTCCACGAGAGCGGGCGGTCGAGGGGTGCCCGGCGGGCGAGCCGCAGGGCGACGCCGAGCAGCCGGTTGAGCACGGGCGGCAGCAGCAGGACGACGACGGCGGGCAGCAGCCAGAGGGTCCAGGCCCACGGCCCGAGGGCGTCGGCGGCGAGGAAGGGCAGCGCGACGACGCCGACCACCGCCCCGGAGACCACCCCGACGCCGGTCGCGACGGCGGTGGCGGTCATCGTGCGGCGGCGCGGCACCCCGTGGTCGGCACCGACCTCGGCGGCGGCGACGATGTTCCACACCCCGCCGGGCACGTACTTGCCGAGCTGGCTGATGCCGAACACGGAGACGGCGGAGCGCGCGTCGAGCCGCGAGCCGAGGTCGGCGAGCACGGCCCGCCAGGACAGCAGCGTGGCGCCCACGAAGAGCACGGAGAGCACGAGCGCCGCGCCCAGGCGTGCCGCGGACAGCGCGCGGGCGGCGTCCACCAGGTCGGCGCGCACGGCGACCACGGCGTAGACCGCCAGGCCGAGCGCCAGCACGAGGAACCCCCACCGCACCCAGCGTGAGCGCAGCACCGCGAGCAGCCGGGCGGTGCTCACGGCCGCACCCCGCGGGCGGTGAGCGCCGCGTCCAGGGGGCCGACGACGGCGCCCGGCCGGACGGCGTCGCGCGCGGCGGCCGCTCGGGCCCGGGCGGCGGCGAGCCGGTCGCGGTCGGTGAGCGCCAGGAGGCGGTCGGCGAGCGCGGCCGGGTCGGCGGGCGGCACGAGCTCGAGGTGCTCACCGAGCTGCCGGCGTTGCGGTGCGGTGTCGGAGGTGACGACGACGCAGCCGGCGGCGAGTCCCTGGAAGACCTTGTTGGGCACCACGCGCAGGCCTTTGGGGGTGTCGGAGAAGATGCCGAGGCAGACGTCGTGGCCGGCCACGAGGGCGGGCAGCGCCTCGGGCTCCACCCAGTCGAGCCAGCGGACCCCCGCGACGCCGTCGAGCACGGCGCGTGCGGCGGCGTAGTCCTGGCCGTGCCCCACCAGGGTGGCCTCGATCGGCCGGCCGGTCGCGGCGGCCCGGGGCAGGGCGTCGGCGAGCGCCTCGGCCATCACCGTGGCGCCCTGCAGCGGCGTGAAGAGGCCGTAGAACACGACGCGTAAGGGGCCCTGCCCGGCCGGGGTGCCGCCGTCGGGTACGGGGTGCGCGCGGAACCAGGCGTCCGGGGCGCCGACGGGGACGACGACGCCGCGGCTCGGGTCGGGCAGCATGGCGCGGTGCTCGTCGGTGTCGAGGACGACGACGTCGGCGCAGGCCAGCGCGAGCCGGTCCAGGCCCCGCAGCAGGGTCACGCGCAGGCCGGCGGCGCCGCGGTCCGTGGCGGTGTCGGCCGCGAAGACGAGATGGTCGAGCACCACGGTGGTGCGCGGGTGCAGCAGGCGGGCAAGGACCACGTCGAAGTGGCCGAGGTAGCCGACCAGCAGCGCGTCGGGGGCGCCGTGGGCGCGGCGGTGGGCGACGTCGTCGCGCACGAGCAGCGCCCAGCAGGCGAGCAGCCGCAGGAGCAGGAGCGGCAGGCGCCACGGCTGGCGGAGCATGCGGACCCGTTCGGCGGTGCTGAACCCCAGGGGGTGGTTGAGCTCAGCCACGGTGTGCCTGTGGGCGCGCAGCCCGGCGACGAGGATCCCGGCGCGCGGGTGGCGGGCGGCGTCGTAGGTGCCGAACGCGACGATCACTCGCTCCGCCCCCCGTCAGACGACTGGCCGGCACGCACCCGGCGGTAGGTGATGTTCGGACTGCGAGGACCTCCTCCCACGGCCTCGACGTCCCCCGCCTCCCGGAGTCGGCGAAGCCAGCGGGTCACGATCCCCGACGACAGCCCTGTGCGCTCCGTGATCTGGGCTCGAGACAGCTGTTCGGCACCGATGGCACGCAGGATCTCGGCACTTCTGTCGGCGCGCTGGCGCGGAGCATGTGAGGGCAGCGAGTGTCTTGCTGGTTGATCGACGAGGCTGCCGAGCGTCACGGTGAAGGTGGAGATCCGGTCGATCAGCTCCGGAGGGCGCATCCCGGCGTTCCGCAGGGCGGTGCGCATGTCACGGATGCCGGACCCTCGGTTCTCGCACACCGTGCCGAGGCCAGGCATCTCCACGTCTTCGAGGATCTTCATCAGTCGCGCGTTCCGTGCTGAGGACACGAGATCGTCCCCGCCAAGACGGTCGAGCCGGACCGGGCCGAACAGACCACCGGGATTTCTGACGACGATCCGGTCGGGGTACATCTCGACCTGCACCTGGGTCCCCCGGCTGGCGGGTGAGAGGTCACGGTGGGCAAGCGCGTTCGTGATCGCCTCGCGAAGCGCGATCTCCGGGTACTCCCACACATCGGTCCGGCCGGCCCCGGTGACGACTGCCCGCCGCGCCATGTTGGAACGGATCGCCGCCAGAGCGTCGCGCACCATCAGCGGGACAGGCCCTTCGACATGGGCGTTGTCCAGGAACCGGATGCCGTCGGCACCCGGGCCGTCCACCGAGGGGTACCGGACGAACGTGAGGGAGAGCTGGGGGAAGTGCTGCTGCGGGTAGGTCCCCAGCGCGAGCAGTCCAGCGAGCGTGGGACGGAGCCCGGTCTCCGTCGGGCCGACCACACCCGTTCGTCGCAGGACGGTCTCGTCGCTCGTGTCACCGAAGATGCGCGGTCGGTCCCGGCGGATCCTTGCGACGTACGCCCCGACGAGCTCGGGATCCAGGTCGTCGAGATCGGCCGACACGACCGGCTGCTCATCGTCGACCGGTTGGCCGCGCGCGGCCAGCATCAGCTGGACCTCGTAGCTCGTCAGGTGCTGATCACCGTCGCTCACCCGGACGAAGCTCCCTCGATTCATCCCCGCGCCCTTGTAGTACGACGGGCGCTGTGCGGCGTCCAGCTCCGGGATCTCGGCGACGACGAGCTGCTGGCCCTCGAACGTGTGGGTCGCGACGAGGGGGCGGACCGGGGGTTCCATCTCCTGCGCACACAGCGAGGCGAGATCGGCGCGGATCTTTGCTGGTTCGTCGACCCCGGTCGCCTCGAAACCGCCCTTCTCGTCCAGGCCCAGGACGAGCACCCCACCGTGGGCGTTCTGGAAGGCCGACACCGTCTCCCGAACGCTCTTCGGCAGTGCGGTGCGCGCAGCCTTCGCCTCGACGTCGGCGGTGTCGTCACCGACGGCGCGAAGTCGCGCGACGATGCCCTCGAGCTCATCGCCGGTCACGACACCGACCTGACCCGCATCATCGTCAACATCGTCATCAACATCTTCATTAGCATAGTCGTTAACTTCGTCGTTGTGGCGCCAACGATGATGCTGTCTCAGCGGCCGTCATCGCCCCGCCCGTACTGCAACGTCTTGAGCCGCTCGAGCGAGTCCTCGAGCAGCGTGCGGTTGGTGCGCAGCAGGTCGGCGAGGACCAGCAGGGCCAGGCAGAGCAGCGTGCCGACGAGCATCGCGCCGGCGAACACCAGCGACTGCACGTGCCCCTCGCCCTCACCCTGGGCGAAGAACACGAGGAACCGCACGGCGGGGATCGCGGACGCCAGGAAGAACAGCCCCGCGAGGGTAAGGAACACCAGGTGCGGGCGGAACATGATCCAGCTGCGCACGATGGCGCGCGCCGAGCGCCCCATGTGCTGCCAGATGTTGCGGAACAGCCGCGACTCGCGCGTCTTGGGGTTGGTGGTCACCGGCACGGAGACGATGCGCAGGCCCTTGTTGCCCGCCTGGATGATGGTCTCCATCGTGTAGCTGAACTGGGTGACCACGTTGAGCCGCAGCAGCGCGTGGCGCGAGTAGGCGCGGAACCCGCTCGCGGCGTCGGGCAGCCGGGCTCTGGCGGCGGCGCTGACCACGCGGCTGCCGACGCGCTGCATGCGCTTCTTGAACGGGGAGAAGTGCTCGATGGTGGCGGTCTGGCGGTCCCCGACCACCACGTCGGCGTCACCGGTGACGATCGGCGCGACGAGGTCGGCGATGCGCTCGGACGGGTACTGGTTGTCGCCGTCGGTGTTGACCACCACGTCGGCGCCGTGGGCGAGCGCGTGGTCGACGCCGTCCCGGAACGAGCGCGCCAGCCCCATGGTGCGGTTGTGGCGGATCACGTGCTCGACGCCGAGGTTCCGGGCGACCTCCGCGGTGCCGTCCGTGGAGCCGTCGTCGATCACCAGGACCTCGACCTGGTCGAACCCGGGCACCTCGCGCGGGATGGTGGCCAGCACGAGCGGCAGGGTCGTGGCCTCGTCGAGGCACGGGATCTGGACGACGAGCTTCATCGAGGCCCTTCGGTGGGAACGACGGCGGCGCTGGCGGTCGGCGCGGAGGCGCTGACCTGCGCGAGTCTAGCCACGGGAGGCCGCACCGGGCGGGACCCAGCCGGGCCTGTTCTGCGACGCCGTCGACCCCTGGCTACCCGTCACACGTTCCCGCGCCAGTTGGAACGCGCGGCGCACCCGCTCGACGCCGTCGTCGGCGCCGGGAACGGACGCCACGATGTCGGGCCGGCCGCGGAGCGCACCTAGCGCATGCCCCAGGTAGTCAAGGTCGCGCTTCGTCGCGTTCCGCACCCCGTCCGCGGCGCGAGCGATGACAGCAAGAGTCGCGAAGTCGATCAGGTGGCGGTCCCGGCCCACGTCCAGTGCCACGGTGCTGGCCGCCGCCTTGGCGACCAGGGCGCCGAGCATGCTCGGCCGGTTGACGACCCCCTGGTGGTCGCCCGCACGCATCTCGACGGCCTCGCTGCGGTCGAGCGCCTGTTGGGCGGCCGGGGTCTCGAGCGTCGTCGCGTTGGTGATCCCGGTGCGGCTCGCAGCGCGGGCGCCGACATGCCGCGGGATCATCACGTCGATGGTCGCATCACCCGCCTTCCACCGGTGCTGGTGCCCTTGCGGCGAGGTGCCGGTGGGCCGGAAGCCCCGCTGGTACAGCTGTGCGGTGAAGTCGCGCAGGACCTGGCCGTTGGCGCGGACGTCCAGCACGGCGTCCAGGTCGTCGGTCGCTCGCGTCGGGAAAGCCCCTCGTTCGGCACAGTGCAGCAGCACCATCTGACCGCCGACGATCGTCCAGTCGTCCGGCATGGCCATCTGGAGGTCGAAGAGCAGTCCCCATGCGCGTTCGAGCTCAGCGCTGGACCGGGGCAGCACGATCACGGGAGAGCACCTCCTCCATGAGCTGTTGCGCCACGGCGTACTCCCGACCTGGACCGTGCTCGACGAGGTCGGCGACGGTGGCGAGCAACGGCAGGGGCGGTTCAGGCATCAGCGGGGCCTCGTGAAGGACGACGTTGCCCGGTCGCGAGCCTGCCTCGACGAGCTCGTGATCGGCCATCACCTCGTCGAGCTCGTCAGCGTGCACATATCCCTCGAAGAAGCCCGGTGCCGAGATCTTGGCGCGCGGATCGCTGACCCCTGACGGCACGAGACGGCGGTCGTCGAGCGGCAGCTGCACGGCGGTGCGCAGCTCGAGACGTTCAGCTCGCCGGGAGAGCCATGACGCGGCGAGCCGCGCGGACTCCGGGTCGTCAGCCAGGCGCGAGAGCTGCTTGCGCAGGCGGTGACGGTCATGAGCGTCGAGCCATCCGGGCGAGCGGCCCGCCGAGAGCTCGAGCAGCCCCCAGGCGGTCCGTCGAGCCATGGGGCGAGTCACCGGCGGGACCCGACGTACCGAACGAGGCTCCACGAGCCACTGGTTGCCGACCTTCCGCGCCGAGATCGCTCCCGACGCGGCCAGCTGGCGCACCCGCACGGGACTGACACCCATGAGGTCCGCGGCCTGCGCCACGCTGATCTCCGACATGACACAAGCCTATCGCCATCGAAAGACTAGTTTCCATAGTTGAGCAAGAGAAGCCCAGCCGACGTCGCGGAAAGTCAGGCATCAGGCCGTGATGCGTGAGGTTTCACGACGTCGCCCCGACCCGCGCCCGCCGCAGCCGGCCACCGCGCCGCGGCCACCACCGCGCTCACCATCCCGACACCCGCGACGACCAGCACGAGCGCGATCACCGGCCCGGTCAGCGGGCTCCACGCCGCCCAGCGCTCCCACGCGGCACCCACCGGCTCCCCCGGCCCGCGGTACATGGCCACGAACGCCCACACCAGGCCCGAGACCGCCGCCAGCACGGCCAGCACGGTGACGACCGGAACGGCCACGGCCACCGCCCGCTCCCGACGGCGGCACACCTGCCACACGGCCACGGCCAGCAGCGCCGCGAGCGCCGTCAGCCCGCCGAACACGTACCGGCCCTGCAGGGCGACGAGCACTCCCGTCTCCGACCAGCTCCGGACCGCGTTGACGATCACCGCGCCGGCCAGCCCGACGGGCAGCAGCGCGATCACCAGCGAGCCGCGGCGCGCCCCGGGCACGACGACGGCGATCAGCGTGGCGCCGATCAGCAGCGCCGAGCCGGCCGCCACCAGGTCACCGGGCAGCCGCACCTCCAGCCAGGACAGGTTGCCGAAGAACGCCTGGGCGGTGCGGCCGACCGCGTCGGAGAGCACGTCCTCGCGGGGCACCGGCGTCATCCCCGAGTAGTCGCGCGGCAGCCCGACCGGCTGCACGGCCCCGTAGACGATCCAGTTGCGCGCCCACCACCAGCCGCCGACGACGAAGGCGAGCGCCAGGGCGGCGAGCCCGCGCACGCTCCGGGCCGCCGTCGTCGGCCCCGCTCGTGGGCTGCGCGGGCCGGGGGCGAGCAGGTAGGCGAGCGCCACCGTGGGGATGGCGAACGCGAGCATCACCTTGGTGAGCAGGCCGATGCCCAGGGCGAGGCCGATGGCCGCGGCGACGCGCCAGCGCAGGTCCCCGGTGACCACGCGGGCGGCGAGGTAGGTGACCACGGCGCCGGTGAGCACCACGAGGGCGTCGTTGTTCGCCGAGCCGAGGATGTGCCCCACCTGCGGGATCAGCATCGGGAACGGCGCGGCGACCAGGCCCGCCGCGCGGGAGCCGGTGAGACGGCGCGCGGTGGCGGCGGCGAGCGGGACGGTGGCGGCGAACAGGGCGACGTCGAGCAGCCGCAGGGTCAGCAGCGCCACGTCCCAGCGGGCGTCGGCCGTGCCGGTGGCGTGCAGCACCGCCGCGCCCAGGGCGTAGTAGGCGGGCGGGTGCTGCGTCATCTGGTCCACGGTGGCGCTGGTGCCCGGGGCGGGCAGGGCGTTGTCCGTGCTGATGCGCACGCGCTCGTCCGCGGGCACGGGTGTGAGCTCGACGAACTGCGTCGCGTGCTCCCGGTACCGCCAGCGGCCGGGCAGGTCTGCGGGGTAGGCGGCCTCGGCGACGGCCTGGTCCGTGACGGGCGCGAAGTGCGCTGCCCCCGGCTCGGGCCAGCCGCCGCCGTAGGCGATCCGGACCACGCTGTTGAGGTGGTTCTGCTCGTCCGGCGAGCGGAACCCGGGGGTCAGCACGGCCCAGGCCACGGCCCACAGGGCCACGGCGATCGTCAGGACGGCGAGGGTGCGGCGGTAGGCACGCTCGCACGGCGGCGTGTCACGCGTCACAGGGACAGTGTGCCAGTGACGGGCGTGCGCAGCCGCCAGGGCCCCCGGATGCGACGAGACGGCCTCCGGGCCACGGTCGGAAGAACAGCAGCACCACGAGGGAGGAGAGCTCAGATGACGGACTTCGCGGGACCTGAGGGACCGATCCGGCACGTGACGGAGGGCATGCGCGTCGTGGACGTCGAGGGCGAGACGGTCGGCAAGGTCGAGGCCGTGCGCATGGGCGACGCCGGCGCCACCACCTCGAGCGGCCAGGGCATGGACTCCGGCGCAGACGACCCGCTGTCCCTGCTGGCTGACGCCTTCGGCGCGGGCACCCAGCTCGACGAGCACACACAGGAGCGCCTGCTGCGGATCGGGTTCCTCCGCGTCGACGCCAAGGGCGTGTTCACCGGCGACCGGTACGTCGAGGCCGACCAGATCGCCGACGTCGTCGACGACGAGGTCCGCCTGTCCGTGCCGAAGGACCGGCTGGCGGGCTGAGTCTCGTCATCGCCGCACCGCGGTGCGGGCAGCCGCTCGGGCGGCGGCGATCGTCGCGGCTCGCGGCGGGTGCGCTGCCGCCGCCGCGGCGTCGGCGAGGAGTTGGCGCTGCACGGGCGAGGGGCCCGGCGTGCGCCGCGGGGGCGGCGCCGTCTTCCTCCGCCAGGAGGGGAAGGGCCGCCGTCCTGTCAGGTTGGGAGCGCCGCCCGGCCGGGATGCCCGACGGCGGGTGCGAGCGTCCTTGGCGCGTCGCGCGGCAGGCAGCAGGGCCACCAACGCGCGCTTGGTGACCGCGAGGAGCGACGCGACCCCGCGCAGCCCCTGCCGTGCACCGCGGCGGACCATCACGACGAGGCCGGCGTCCTGCAGCCACGTGCGTGCCCGGATGATGGTGCGGACGGACAGCCCGGCCCGCTCGGCCGCTTGGGCGTCGGTGACCTCGGCGATGCCGGAGCGGGCGTCGGCGATCCGGGCGAGCGCCAGGAGGTAGGAGCGCACGCTCTGCGGGGCGTCGCGCAGGTCGCCCCAGCCCGCGGCGGCGAGGGCGTCGATGAGGCGCCACAGGGGCGCACGGGAGTTGAGTCGCACCGGCGGCGGGGGTGCCGGGGGCGCGCTGATATCGTCGGCGCTAGCCATCTGGAGAGCTCCACTCTCTCTAGGTGGTCAGGCCTCGTCTGGTGTTGGTAGCACCTGGCGGGGCCGTTTTCGGTTGTGGTGGCCGTCACCGTAGCGCACGGCTGCTTTGGCGTGGCAAGTCGACGAGTCGTACGTCAAGGACGCGTTCTTCTGTTTGGGCGCGCTGCTCGTCGACACTGACGCCGCTTGCTCCATCGAGAAGGGCCTGGACGAGCTGGTCACGACGTACGCGTCGCAGTCCGGCCTCTCGAGCGAAGCAGAACTTCACGGGTACGAGCTCTTCCATGGGAAGGGCGACTGGGCAAAGCTCGCGATGCGGCAACAGATCAACGTGTACGACCGCGCGCTCCGGATCATCGGCGGATCAGGAGCCAAGATCCTGTTCCGAGGCATGGACGTCAAGGCTCAGATCGCACGCTACGTAGATCCGTTCCCGCCCCACGACATCACTCTCGGGCACCTGCTGGAGAGCATCAACGAAGCCTGCCGGGCGGACAACGAGTACGCGGTCGTGGTCGCCGACGAGGTCCACGCTCAGGACCGTCATCGGACGAATTTCCGGGACTACCGGCGAACAGGAACACCCGGATATCAGAGCAGCACTCTGCCGAATGTGATCGACACGATCCACTTCGGCCCTTCCGCCCACAGTCGCCTGCTCCAGGCGATCGATCTAGCAACCTTCGTCTACCGGCGCCGCTGCACTGTCCGGGAGACGAACCCGAAGGCCCGTTTCGCGTTGGACCGAATGTGGGGGCACATCGAAGCCGCAGTCCGGGTTCAGTGGGTCTGGCGGCCGTAGCCAGAAGCACGAAGACCCCGCACGTGGCGGGGTCTAAGGCGGTGCGGGAGGCCTTTCGGCGTCCTGCGTCATTCAGGTTACACCGACGGGCCCACCGCTACTACCCCAGCGACACCGACACTCGGATCACGTTGCACCCCGTTGCCCGGCGATGATCGCCGAGCTGGTCGGCGACGAGACGTGACATCATCCCGTCTATGCGCGGCATCATCCTGGCCGGCGGTTCCGGCACACGGTTGCACCCGATCACGCTCGGTGTGAGCAAGCAGCTCGTGCCGGTCTTCGACAAGCCGATGATCTACTACCCGCTGTCGACGCTGATGCTGGCGGGCCTGCGCGACATCCTGGTAATCACCACGCCGCACGACGCGGAGCAGTTCCGGCGCCTGCTCGGTGACGGCTCCCAGTTCGGCATCTCGATCGAGTACGCGGTCCAGGTCGAGCCGAACGGGCTGGCGCAGGCGTTCGTGCTGGGCGAGGAATTCATCGGGGACGACTCGGCCGCGCTCGTGCTGGGCGACAACATCTTCTACGGCCAGGGCCTGGGTGACCAGCTCCAACGCTTCTCGGACGTGGACGGCGGTTCGATCTTCGCCTACCGGGTGGCGGAGCCCTCGGCGTACGGCGTGGTCGAGTTCGACGACGCCGGGCACGCCATCTCGCTCGAGGAGAAGCCTCTCGTGCCGAAGTCCAACTACGCGGTGCCCGGCCTCTACTTCTACGACAACGACGTCGTCGAGATCGCCAAGAACATCCGGCCCTCGGCCCGCGGCGAGTACGAGATCACCGACGTCAACCGTGCCTACCTGGCCGAGGGCAAGCTGCACGTCGAGGTGCTGCCCCGCGGGACGGCGTGGCTGGACACCGGCACGTTCGACTCGCTCCTCGAGGCGGGTGACTTCGTGCGGACCATCGAGCAGCGGCAGGGCCTGAAGATCGGCTCGCCGGAGGAGGTCGCCTGGCGGCGGGGCTTCCTGTCCGACGACGACCTCCGCGTGCGCGCCGAGAAGCTCGTGAAGTCCGGCTACGGCAGCTACCTGCTCGGCCTGCTCGACGACTGACCTACGCGAGCACCTCGGACGCCGCAACGCCCCACCGCTCGGCCCAGTCCCCGATCGGCTCCACGCCGGCCGCACGCAGGGCGTCGTGCCCCAGCACCGAGTAGGCAGGCCGCGGAGCGGGGCGCGGGAACGCGTCGCTCGTCGTCGGCTCGACCGGCGTCGACAGTCCCGCCGAGGCGACGACCCGCTGCGCGAACTCGTACCAGGACGTCTGGCCGGTCGAGGTCCCGTGATAGATCCCGGCCGGCGCCCCGGCGGCCACGAGCCGGACGACGAGCTCGGCGAGGTCGCGCGTCCACGTGGGTTGGCCCACCTGGTCGTCGACGACGGCGAGCTGGTCGCGCTCGGCCGCGAGCCGGGCCATGGTCTTCGGGAAGCAGCCACCGTGCGCCCCGTAGAGCCACGCCGTCCGGACGATCAGGTGGTCGGCCGCCTCGGCACGTGCTGCCCACTCCCCTGCCGCCTTGGTGCGTCCGTAGGCGGACCGCGGGGCGACGGGCGACTTCTCGGCGTACGGCTCGGTGGCGCCGCCGTCGAAGACGTAGTCCGTGGAGACATGCACCAGCCTTGCTCCCGCCAGGCGCGCCGCCCGCGCGACGTGGGCCGCTCCCGTCGCATTGACGGCGAACGCTTCTGCCTCGCAGGTCTCGGCGCCGTCCACGTCGGTCCAGGCGGCAGCGTTGACGACGACGTCGGCATCGGCCAGCGCTCGACGCGCGGCCTCGGGGTCCGTCACGTCGAGATCGGCGTGCCGCAGACCGACCACGTCGACGCTGGCCCTCTCGAGCACGGCGATCAGATCGCGGCCCAGCATCCCGCCGGCGCCGACGACCATCCAGCGCTGCGACTGCGAGACGGAAGGCACGCGTAGCATCCTAGGGGCCACGGAGTATCGACGCCGGGAGGTCTACCAGTGCAGTTGCGAGAGCTCGCCGTCCCTGGCGCGCTGGAGATCACGCCGCAGCAGTTCGGCGACCCGCGTGGGGTGTTCCTCGAGTGGTTCAAGGCGGGACCGTTCGCCGAGGCCGTCGGCCACCCGCTCGACCTGCAGCAGGCCAACTGCTCCGTCTCGGCCGCCGGGGTGCTCCGCGGAATCCACTTCGCCGACGTCCCGCCAGGACAGGCCAAGTACGTCACGTGCGCCAAGGGTGCGGTGCTGGACGTCGTGGTCGACGTCCGCGTGGGCTCTCCCACCTTCGGCCGTTGGGACTCGGTGCTGCTCGACGACACCGACCGGCGGGCGATCTATCTCCCCGAGGGCCTCGGGCATGCGTTCATGGCTCTGGAGGACGACTCGACGGTGCTGTACCTGTGCTCGTCGGGCTACGCGCCCGAGCGGGAGCACGGCATCCACCCGCTGGACGCGACCGTGGGCATCGAGTGGCCGACGACGGCGCGTGACGGGTCAGCGCTGACGCCGCAGCTCTCGGACAAGGACACCGCGGCGCCGAGCCTGGACGAGGCCGAACAGCAGGGCCTGCTGCCGTCGTTCGACGCGGTGAACGACTACCTGGCGACCCTGCGGGCCTGAGATCTCACTGGCCGGTCCGGGCGTACTTCGCCTCGACCGCGGCCTTGACGGGCCGCCACCACGCCTCGTGCGAGCGGTACCAGTCGACCGTCGCCTCCAGACCGGCGCGGAAGTCGGTGTAGCGCGGGGTCCAGCCGAGCTCGTCGCGCAGCTTGCTGGCATCGATCGCGTAGCGCATGTCGTGCCCCGGACGGTCGTTGACGTGCTCGAAGTCGTCGGGATCGCGGCCGAACACCTCGAGGAGCGTGCGCACCACCTGGAGGTTGTTCGTCTCACCGTCCGCGCCGATGAGGTAGGTCTCCCCGACCTTCCCGCGGTCGAGGATGGCCCAGACCGCGGCGTTGTGGTCCTCGACGTGGATCCAGTCGCGCACGTTGAGACCGGCCCCATACAGCTTGGGGCGCACGCCGTCGATCAGGTTGGTGATCTGGCGCGGGATGAACTTCTCGACGTGCTGGTAGGGCCCGTAGTTGTTCGAGCAGTTGGAGATGGTGGCCTGCACCCCGAACGAGCGCACCCAGGCCCGGACCAGCAGGTCGGAGCCCGCCTTCGTGGACGAGTACGGGCTCGACGGGTTGTAGGGCGTCTCGGGGGTGAACCTTGACGGATCGTCCAGCTCCAGGTCGCCGTAGACCTCGTCGGTGGAGATGTGGTGGAACCGCACGCCGTGCTTCCGGACGGCCTCCAGGAGCGTGTACGTCCCGACGAGGTTTGTCTGGACGAACGGCGACGGGTCGTCGAGCGAGTTGTCGTTGTGAGATTCCGCGGCGAAGTGCACGACGGCGTCCGACTCGGCCACGAGGCGGTCCACGAGGTCGGCGTCGGCCACGGAGCCCTCGGCGAAGCTGATGGCGCGGGCGACGGACGCGAGAGAAGAACGGTCGCCGGCGTAAGTGAGGGCGTCCAGCACCGTGACCTGCACGTCCGGGTGCTCACGCACCGTCTGGTGGACGAAGTTGGCGCCGATGAATCCGGCGCCGCCGGTGATGAGTACGCGCATGAGACCCGACTTCCATCGACACGAGGTGGCACCAGGCTACCGACCCGGATGCGGGCCCGGGAGCCGCTTCCTTGCCCGATATGCGACACGAAGCGGACCGAAAGCATGCCGAGGCATCTAAGATGCTCGCGATGAGCAACCCGGTTCCCGCGCAACATCCGACGTCGAGCGCGACGTCGGCCGACGTGGCGGACCTGTACACCGAGATCTTCCGCCAGCAGGCGACCTCGCTCGAGGTGGTGTCCACGGGGCGCCTCAAGCAGGTCGGTGCGCGGCCACCGATCCGACAGTACATCGGCCAGTTGTGGAGCCGGCGGCACTTCCTCTGGGCCGAGGCCCGCGCCAAGGTCACCAGCGGCACGCGCGAGACGGTGCTGGGCCAGGCGTGGATGATCATCAACCCGATCCTCAACGGGTTGGCGTACTACCTGATCTTCGGGCTGATCCTGGACACGAGCCGTGGTATCGACAACTTTCTCGGATACCTGGTGATCGGCGTCTTTCTCTTCCAGTTCACCACGCAGTGCGTGACGGGCGGCGCGAAGTCGATCCAGAGCGGACGCAACCTGATCCGCGCTTTCACTTTCCCCCGCGCGTCCCTGCCCATCTCCGTCGTGCTGCGAGGCTTGCTCAATCTGGCACCCACGATCGCAGCGATGCTGCTCCTGATCGTGCTCCTGCCCGAGGACGAGACGTGGACCACTGCCGCGCTGCTGTTCCCGCTGGTGCTCGCCCTCCAGACCTTGCTCGCCACGGGAATCACGCTGTTCTTTGCGCGGCTCACCACCGTGCTCCCCGACCTCTCGCAGCTCATCAGCGTGGGGATGCGTCTCTGGCTGTACGCCTCGGCGGTCTTCTTCTCGATCGACCGCTTCGAGCAGTACCCGTGGATCACCGGTCTCATGGAGGCCAACCCGATGTACATGGTGCTGGACGCCGCACGCGACTGCCTGCTGTACGCCACCGTTCCCGACGTGGCGACCTGGGTCGGGCTGGCGTCGTGGTCCGTCGGTGCTCTGGTGGTCGGGTTCCTCTTCTTCTGGCAGGGGGAGGAGTCCTATGGCCGAGCTTGATCAGGTCGACCCGTTCGCGCACGCGACCGTCGCGGTCCAGGACGTCCATGTGCGGTATCGGGTGCCCTCGACCGACGCCGCCGAACGCCGGCGACACACCAACCCGATCTCGCGCGCTGCACGCGCCGTGCTGGGAAACGATCCGAAGGTCCTCGTCCGGGCGCTGTCCGGCATCTCCTTCGTCGCCCGCTCCGGGGAGCAGATCGGCCTGGTAGGGCAGAACGGCTCCGGCAAGAGCACCCTGCTGCGCATCATCGCGGGACTCGAGAACCCCGCGAAGGGCAAGGTGCTCGCGGAGAGTACGCCCGTCCTCATCGGGGTCAACGCCGCACTCGTGCCCGACCTGTCGGGCGAGGAGAACATCCGACTGGGCTGCCTCGCCATGGGTCTGTCGCCTGAACAGGCGGAGGCCGCGATACCCGAGGTCAAGGAGCTGGCGGGGCTCGGCAAGTCCATCTTCCTCCCGATGAAGACCTACTCGTCCGGCATGGGAGCGCGGCTACGCTTCGCGATCGCTACCGCCGCCAACCCCCACATCCTGCTGATCGACGAGGCCCTCGCGACCGGCGACGCCGCGTTCAGGGAGCGCAGCGAAGCCCGCATGCAGGGACTCCGAGACGGTGCCGGCACCGTCTTCCTCGTGAGCCATGCGGCTCAGACCATCGAAGAGACCTGCACACGGGCCATCTGGTTGAACCACGGCCGCCTCGTCCTCGACGGCCCTGCGGAGGACGTCGCCCTGCGCTACCGCAAGTGGGCGTGGGCCGTGGCCAAGGACAAGCCGGACGAGGCCCGAACCATCATCGAGCGCGCCTTCGCCGAGCGCGAGCAGACCTACGTGCACGTCGAGGAGCCCAAGGCGCCCCGGCAGTACAACGCCCGGCACGTGCGACCGCAGAGTGCCGCCAGGCGCCAGGACAAAGGAAAGAGCTAAGACAGTGGAGTCGACGCGCCCGCGCATCATGACCGTCTACGGCACACGGCCCGAGGCGATCAAGGTAGCGCCCGTCATCAAGGCCCTGGAGGAGAGCGACTCACTTGACTCGGTCACCGTCGTGACCGGACAGCACCGCGAGATGCTCGACCAGGTGAACGAGCTGTTCGGCATCGAACCGGACCACGACCTCGACATCTTCCAGCACGGAGCGTCCCTCTCGACGATCGTCGCGCGCGTTCTTGAGCGTCTTGACCCGGTGCTGGAGAGCGAGAAGCCCGCTGCTGTGGTGGTCCAGGGCGACACCTCGACGTCCACGGCAGCTGCCCTCGCTGCCTTCCACCGCGGGATCCCGGTGGTGCACGTCGAGGCCGGCCTCCGCTCCGGCAACATCAACTCGCCCTTCCCGGAGGAGGCCAACCGCAAGATCACCTCGCAGATCGCGGCTCTCCACCTCGCGCCGACATCCACCAGCAAGGAGAACCTGGTGCGTGAGGGCGTCGCCGCGGACGACATCGTGGTGACCGGCAACACCGTCATCGACGCACTGCTGATGACCGTCGAGAAGAAGGCACCGTTCACCGACACGAACCTGGAAGACCTGGCCGACTCCGGCTGCAGGATCCTCCTCGTTACCACCCACCGCCGTGAGAACTGGGGCGGTGCGATGGAAGGTGTCGGGCGTGCGCTCGCCCGCCTGGCTCGGACGTTCCCGGATGTCGAGATCGTCCTGCCGGCCCATCGCAACCCGGTGGTCCGGCGGGCGGTCTTGCCTCACCTGGACGGCCTGTCCAACGTCACCGTGACGGAACCCCTCGCCTACGGTGAGTTCACGCGCATGCTCTCTCTCGCCACCGTGGTCCTCACCGACTCCGGCGGTGTGCAGGAAGAGGCGCCCAGCCTCGGCAAACCGGTGCTCGTTATGCGCGAGAACACGGAGCGACCGGAAGCCGTCGATGCGGGCACCGTCAAGCTCATCGGCACCGACGAGGAGCGCATCGTCGACGAGGTGACCACCTTGCTCTCGGACGCCGCCGCCTACGAGGCAATGGCGCAGGCCGTCAACCCTTACGGCGACGGCCGGAGCGCCGCGCGCTCAGAAACGTCGATCGGCCACCTGCTGGGGTCCGGCGAGCGCGCAGAAGACTGGGAAATGGAGTTCGCCCGATGAGCAAGCACCGCGTCTTCATCTACGGTTCGTGCGTTTCGCGTGACACCTTCGAGCACTTCGATCCTGAGCAGTTTGAACTGGTCCAGTATGTGGCTCGGCAGTCAGCCCTCAGTGCCTATACCCGGCCAGTCACGATGATCCAGCCACCGACGCTGGATTCACCTTTCAAACAACGCATGGTTTCCGGCGACTACGCCTCCAATCTGCAGTCACTGATTCCCGAGGCGGCTGCACAGACAGACCTAGTGCTGGTTGACCTGACCGACGAACGGCTTGGGGCCTATGTGCTGCCAGACGGATCCGTAGTGACACGTTCAACGGAGCTTATCGAGTCCGGGGCAGAGGCACGCCTGCCTGCGGGGACCCAGCATCTCCCATTCGGGAGCGATCAACACTTTCAGTACTGGTCCCAGGGCATGGATACGGTCGGGGAGCTTTTCCGGCAACACATGCCTCGCGCCGCAGTTGTCCTGCTCGACGTGCCCTGGGCAGAGTTCAGCGAAGGCGGCCATCCAACCCCAAGCAGTTTTGGAGTTTCGGCAAGCACCGCCAATCCGATCTTAAGAGCCTACATCCAGGCGGCCTCTCAGGCGCTTGGCGCGGAGGTCATCTCCCTATCTCAGGACGACGTCCTCTCGAATCCTACCCACCCGTGGGGCGACGCCCCATTCCACTACACCGAAGACGTCTATATGCGAATCGTCTGGGCGATCGCGGGCGCCGAAGGGCGGAGAATCTGGGAACAGTCCGATACCACTAGTGCAGGAGGCGAGGCCTCCTCTGCAGAACTCATGACAGGTGTCGCCAAGCCGCAGAATTCGGCCAACGCAGCGCCATCCGATCATGGCATGCCGAACCTTGTGATTGCCGGTACGCAGCAGGCTGGCGCCGAATGGATCGCCCGGCAACTAGACACCCATCCCGACTTCTTTGTCGCCAAAGGCAAGGGCAAGTCCTACTTCAACAAGCCCAACCGCCTCAAGAGCGAAAAGGAGGAGGCAGCATACCGGGGCTCATTTCAGGCCGGACAGCAGGCGGCATGGCGCGTCGACTGCACATCGGACTATTTTTGGCATTCAGAAGGAAGCCCGTTCGGACCCAAAAAACCCAATACGCCACAGAATATCAACCGGCAATGCCCGCCGGACACGAGAGTTCTCCTCGTTCTCAGAGAACCAGTGGCGCGCGCAATAGCGGCGTACTGGCACTATTTCTCGGTAGGAAAGTTGGACCCAAATAGGGGGATACTTCGCGCCTCGCCGAACTTCGGCCTTGTCGATCTCGGCTTCTACCGGCGCCACTTCGAACATTGGGCTTCGATACTGGGCGAGGATCGAATCGACGTGATCCTGTACGACGATCTTGCTAACGGGCCGCAATCGTGCATTTCGAGCATTCTGAACAGGCTTGGGGCCTCGCCACATGGGCAGCCCGACTCCGGTTCCGAATCCGCTCCACTCATACCGCAAAAGCCCTGGCTCGAGGCATTCAAGGAGCGTTCGCCCATTAGCCCTCAAGAAATCATCGCCCTCCACGAACTATATCGTCGCGATGTGGAGTTTGTTCAGAGGCTCATGGGTCGCGATCTGCCCGAATGGTCTGATCTCGATTCACTGATACGCGAAGCTCAATAGTCCATGGCATACTCGAGCCGAGTAGCGTGCTTCACGGCGCGGTCAATACCGCAGGTCAACGCCCGAGTGCCAACCGACAAGTAGACGACTGAGAGCGGGTCGTGCTCGCCACCGAAGAGCACGTCAAAGGCCACGGGATCCGGAAGATTTACCAGCGTATGACGCACGCCTGCGTAATCCCGGCACACACACCAGGGCCGCACGCTGACAGCCGCAGCCATCGACTCCCTCACCCGTGTCGTCCCTATAGCCCTCGGCGAGCTCCCCAACCTCGGCCACATCGTGAGAGCCTCGCTGCTGTCGCGCTGGCCTACTTCGATCTCCCGGCACAGGCAACGTGCGATCAATCAGCGGTTCGAACGCCTGCGCGGCTCGACCCCTCGGCTCACCACGTAGTGACCCCACATGGCGCCCGTTCATTATTGCTCGACTGGTCATTCGACAGGGTGTGGGATCGACTGAAGGAAAGTCTCCGGTGCACCTCGCGAAAGAGCGCGGCGACACGACTAGCTGATACCAAGCTTGTGCGCCCACTCCTCCACATACGCGTCTGCCGTGACCGAGAAAAAGTGCTGCATGACGCGCGACTCTGCCATCTCTCGAAGATCACGTCCTGACCATGGGACTGTACGCGCGAACTCGTCGTATACACTCCGAAGTTCACCACCGTCTTGAGTAGCCGTGGACATCTGACCAACCTCGACCCGAGAACCGAGAAAGGACGTCAGTGCATTGCTCTTGCTGGCGTTGTCAAGATCGGACCGGAGTACGATCAACTCGGAGCGGCCGTGAGTGAACGTCGCCGATCCATCGAACTCCCCTTGGAAAACGTCGATGCCGAACTGGCTACCAATCTCATGATCGAACCAAGACAGAGGCGCGCGGAAATCCACGTTACGCCATATTCGCGACGTGAGAGAACTGTCACGACACAGTGCCCGCAACTCATCCGGGCCGTCCCCCAGGCGCCTCAAACGGGCGAAACCGACCGAGAGATTTCGGGCCACCACATCACGTACCAAGCTGATGATCTTCACCGGCCTATCCGGCTCGGCCTCGAGAATTTCTCGCACCATCAATCCGTCCTGGACATGTCGCGCTGACTGACCGTCCGGCCGGCGCAACGCATTCAACGAGTCGCGCGCGATGTGGTGAATATGGAATGCCTTGGCATCCGATAACTCGGCCAATGCCCGGTGAGTCGCAGACGAACCAACCCTACCCATAGTCAGTACCAGCACAATCATGCAAGTACTCTACCTACTCAACGTCAGAATGTGAAGAGTCGGTACGGTCCTGCCTTGGATCCTCGAACGCTACGGGATGGGGCTGTCCGCCCTATACCAGTCGACGGCTTGCGAGAACAGGCTCCGAAACTCTCTGGGCGCGGGCGCAGCGTGGCCGTCTCTCTCCGAATCGTATAGATGGAACCTGATCTGCCCGTCTGCCGATGTGCCGTCCGCGCCGATGACGGACATCGCTCGCTTGAACGGAAGATAGTGGTTCCGAATATGGAAGGCGTCCGAAATATTCTGTGAGTAGAAGACCTTGGGCCGCGAGTTCGCGTCACGGTAAGCGTGAACCATATCGGTGCGCGCAGGATCGGCCTCGAAAGCATTCTCAGCGTTCCCGCCGTGTGCAATGCGGACGTAGTTTTCGACCGCGCGAGGGTGATACGCAGAGACGTCAATTTGCGGATTGAAGCAGAACACTCTCGCATCTTTGAAATGTAGAGCAGTCCTCAGCGCTGCGAAACCGCCTCCCGAGCCGCCAACAAAAATCAGCGACTTCGCGCCACTCACCTCAAGAGCTCTCTGAACAACGCTAACCATCGAGTGAATCGGATCCCAACCGGATGCCCCCAGATACCATCCGAGCCGGAGCTCAGGGCTCAGTGCCAAAGTGGGATCAGCAAACGAGACGAAGGAGTCGCCGGTACCCGTCGACGAGCCGATTCGATCAAAACGGGGATATGTGTCGGTCGGCCGCACGGCTCCATGCAGGTTGACACGGAGTACATCTGATTCTCGGAGGTCGGCGAAGTAGAACAAATCTATGTCATCGCGAATCGACGAACTGCTGACGAACCTACCCGGTGCCGCGTCGTCTCGAGCCCAGTGCGGCCTTTGCTCAGCCTCGTATCGACCTAGATCAGGTACTACCCGAGGCATCGATGCTGTAGTCAAGCGAATCATCTCCTTTGAAACCTTGATATAGACGACGCAGGAATCACAGCAGTTGATGCAACTTGACAGCAATTCGAGACCCCGCATTGCCATCCCACAGAGGCGGAACGGATCTTGGCTGAGGTACCGCTGCGAGCACCTCACCAACCGCCCGTCCGAGAGATTCTCGAGATACAAGTCGGTTTGTTCCGTGAGAAATTGTCACGGGGCGCTCTGTGTTCTCTCTGAGTGTGAGACAAGGGATGCCGAAGATCGTCGTCTCCTCCTGTACGCCGCCAGAATCGGTAATCGTTACGTTAGAACCGCGCACGAGGCTCATGAAGTCGACATAGCCTAGCGGATCAACCACGCGCACGTTAGCGTGATCATCTAGGCCGGCGCCTAGCAATCTGGCACGACCCCTCGGATGCAGAGGTAGGACGATCTCAATCACATCAGCGACCGAGTGTAGCGCGCCGACGATATTCCTGGCATCATCACTGGAATCGACGTTTGAGGGACGATGCAGCGTGGCAACCGCATATGGTTCTTCTAGGCCGAACTTCCGTTTGATCGCCGATACGTCGAAACGGTCGTGATTTCGGAGCAGCGTGTCAATCATGGGGTTGCCAACAAAGTGGATGCCCGCCTCGAGCACACCTTCGTTCAACAGATGCTCGACGGCATCCTGGCTCGTAGCGAAATGTTGGTCGCAGATCTGGTCCGTGACGATACGGTTGATCTCTTCAGGCATGCGCCGATCGAAACTGCGCAGACCAGCCTCAACGTGCGCTACAGGTATCCCCATACGTGCACCCACCAGGGCGGATGCGACGGTCGAATTGACATCGCCGTAAACAACGATCCACTTTGGCTGCAGTTCAGTGAGCAAGTATTCAAGTTCGGTCATTGCTCGGGCAATTTGCTGAATCCCGCTTCCGCCACCCGCGCCCAGATTGATGTCTGGCTCAGGGAGTTCCAACTCGCGGAAGAATACACCTGACATCTGCTCGTCGAAGTGCTGGCCCGTATGAACCAACTTTTGACTCACGTCAAGATTGGCCAGCGCACGATGAACTGGTGCGAGCTTCGGAAAGTTTGGGCGTGCACCCGCTACGTGGACCAGGTCGGTGCGCTCTGTCATTTAAATCTCTCCTAAGCGGGGTAATGATAGCGGCGCACACCTATCTCCATGCACTGAGTGGCGAACGTACCAGCGATACGAACCACGTCCTCCCAGCTGACCTCGTACCAACGGTCGGCAGCAGACGCAAGATGTCTCTCGTACACGGGACGCATAAGCGCAGTGCTTTTCCCCACAGCCACGACGAAGTCAAAGGATCTGGCGAATTGTGTGACCGAGTCTGACTCGTCATGCACAAAGAGTATTCGAGTGACGCCGTGCGGCACGGTCGACGCTGCTACGCGGGAAGCGAGCACCTGGGATTCCCATCCGCCCCAGAGTTTCCTCAACTCTAGGACATTCCATCGCGCCCGACGCGCGAGCCCAGTCAGTACCGCGGGGACATCGAAGTCAGCTTCGAGCAAGAAGACAGCAGACACCTCACCCAATCGATCGGTCGCCACAACGCTGTGTTCAGACGTGCTCGTCCTGACGTAAGACTCGCCAAGTCCATCGCCGTGCGCCGCCCAAGCACGCCAGGAAGGCCACACCGCACCGTCCGGATCGCTAGTCGAGTCCGCGCTCGTCCTCGGGACATTCGAAGCGGCTAGTCCGTGCCGGACGAGATCTGGGACCAGCGATCCCTGCTCATCACGTAGCAGCAGACCAGCGGCGCCATAACGCTCAAGCACCCACGCTAAAGACTCTAGTACGTAGTCTTCCCAATCGACCTTACCCTCAAGGATCCAGTTCGCCTCCGAGACTACACTTTCGACCGGGAACCCGTAAGGCCGGACAGCTTTGTAGATGTCCGAGTCTGTGAATAGAAGCACGCGAAACTTGTCGAGCATGGATTGAGCCCGGTATAGCTCGCGCAGCGATTCGACAACCTCCGAGCTCTTCAGGTCGAAGAACGGGACCACGTAGATTGGTAGTTCGGCAACCGACGGATCATGTGCTGCGTCAATCTGAATACGCGTACTGCGCATGACGTCATATCGCTGGCGATTCTTCTGAATCAGATTAGCAACAGGTTGAAAGTCATGGTACAAGGGTTGCTTCGCTTTGCTCATCGATATCGCCTCAACAGCTCGACTATTGCGTCCGCCGCGGTATGGGATCCATTGCGGACGACGATGTCATCCGCGCGCTCACTCATTGAGCTTCGTACATGACTGCTTGACATCGCAAGTACACTCTCTCTGATCGCCAATTCGGTGGGATCTTGAAGCGTAATTCCAAGGCCACTCTCACCTGCAAATTCACCGCGCGCAGCTTGGTCATCGGTGATTGTATGTTGGTTTGGAACCCAGATCGTCGGCAAGCCAGCAGTTATCCACTCATGGAAAGAATTGTAACCAGTGGCGGAGACGGCAAAATCGAAGGCGTTCGCGTACCTCGCCAGAGGAAAGACCGATACAGAGAATCCAGTATCTCTACCCTGTTTCTCCGAAATTGGAGCGCTAGTGGTGACCGCTTTCCATTCGGGGCCAAGGGCTTCGATTTCACTCACAAAGGTGCGCTGCACATCGGCGATATCGTTGATGTTTCCTGCGCCGAGCGTCACAAGAGCTAGTCGACCGTGGGCGGGCAGCTCTAGTTCCGCGCGCGCCTCATCGCGGCCAAGAATTTCATTCTTGGATATAACGGTGATCGGCGCCACCTTTACGGCACCATCGACCTTGGTCGTTGCGCCGCGGTCCTTCTCCGCCGCATAGTCTCCGGGCTCGATGACCAAGTCAAACGGATGCGCTTTTTCAAGTTGCTCCGGAGTGATGTGTGGCTTCCACATGCCGCGGCGTACCCATACTGAGCGGACCCCGGCACGTCGTATGGCGCGGACCAGTCCTCCATATGGCCACACTCCATCGAACACGACAACTTCTGGTTGGTGGGTCTCGATTGCGCGGCTTATCCGCTCGTCGCAATAGTCGTTCCACTCACCCGGGGGGTTCCGCAGTGCACTGCGGAACGGAACATACTCGTAGCTAAACCCGAACTGGCTGACCACAGGGACGCCCTGCGACAGAGACACGAATACTGGTTCGGCACGATCGGCGATTGCACGTGCGATCCCCAGCTCGCGAGTCAAATGGCCCATGCCCGCGCCGTTACTGGTCATGAACATCACCACGGGCCGTCGTGCTAATTCGTCTCGGCTTACGTCGGCCCCGTCCGCCGATGTCGCCGGCTTCGCGCTCACACCGAGGCGTCGCGCCAACGCAGTTCGGTAGAATGAATCGCGGAGGGTCGCGACCTCTTTCGACTTCTCGAACGCTCCGTCCGGCTTGCCGTAATCCTGCAGTACCTTCGCGAGGTTGCCGTCGTCGAAAGTCAGACCGTCCCAATGGATCCTGTCTGCGGCACTCGAAGGTAGGACGACATCCGTGCCATTCTGCAACGCCCCAAGGATCACCGTCTCCCAATCCGGCTGAGTGGTGATGTCCGGGGATGCGACCCAAAGACGGACACTACTTTCTTGTCTGGCTGCAGATGCGCTCGCCAAGTCTTCAAGTTCACTGCGAAACCCGAGCACAGTCATGCCGAGCCAATCGACGGCGGAATCGTGGGGAGGAACCTGTCTTATTGAGTAGTCGAGCCAGTTGTAATCAAATACACGCCCTTCAAGGGTTGTCAAAGATTCTACTTCGCTACGGATCGTAGTGTCGATTGGGTGCCAGATCGGCGCGACTCCTGTCGCGCGCTGAAGAAGTTGATCAACATCTTCGGCCCGATATGGCGATACAGGATTGTCCTGGCTTTGATTTGCGACAACGTGGACGCGGTGGGCGTTGATCAGGCTCTGCATCCTGATCGTCTCAGGAATGAGCCCCGGTTGCCGCAATACGAGCGATTGGGTCGTGGCCGGTTCGTCAGGCGCAAGGACGTGGATTCGGTGGCTCGTGACCACGTCTAAAATTTTCTCGTTCCAAGGAGTAGACCGACGAAATCGACTGGTCCTCATGGGATAGATCGCTACTTGCATCCCTGCTCTAGCAGCCTGGTCGATTTCCTCTGCCAATCTCCTACCGGCACCGCCGGCGAAACGCATCTCGCCAGCGAAAACAATATCAAAAGACTTCAACCTGCTCGCCCTCCAGGACCTTCGGCCACGTTTGTTCCGTGCGAGCTCAGTAGTTTACTTCTAATCGCATCGCGCGTGGAAGCTGCGCGCTCGGATTCTTCATCAACCCAGAGCGCAACTCGTTCGATCGTCGCGGCAGATTCGCCAGCGTTCTTGTCGAGCTCCTTGAGCCTGCTGACGACCTGTTCGTAGTCTGCAAGTTCCTGCGCATGGGCAGAATGCAACTGCCTGAGGAGAGACACGTCTGCTCTCCTGGCTGCTTCGGCTGCTTCTTTTGCAAGGTCGCGCATACGGCGGTCTCGTCTAGCGAACGACCGTGCGTCTCGATCGCTCATGACCAACTGGAAACTACTTGTTGCGACGACCAGACCGATGAGGAGCCCTTCCACCTCGACACGGGACCCATTCGTCACAAGGATGGCAGCTAGAACGATCAGAGCGATAGCGGCCATGAAGGTTCGGATTCCGACAAAGGGTCGGACTCTCGACGCCAGGATTTCTGTCCTCAAATGGTTCACTTGCAGATTCCCCGAGTGTCGATGATTATTCCGCGGGTCGATACCTGGCCGTTCGCCACTCGCTCCTTGAACTCCGTGTGGTCGACGAGCACCACGGTCACATCGGCGACCTCAGATGCGTGGGCGAGCGGGGCCAGCCGGACGTTGCGCCGGTTCGCGAGCTCTGCAGGCAACGCGTCGATGTGCGGCTCGACGACTACCACCGCCGCGTTCGGCAGCCGGTCCGCCAGGTCGGCGACGATCTTGCGGGCGGGCGACTCGCGAAGGTCGTCAATGTCGGCCTTGAACGCCAGACCGAGCGCCGCGATCGTCGGCGATTCGATGCCCGCAGCAGCCTTCTCGACCTGCTCGATGACCCACTGCGGCTTGCTGTCGTTCACCTCACGCGCAGTCCGGATGAGCTTCGCCTGCTCCGGGTCCGCGTCCACGATGAACCAGGGGTCGACGGCGATGCAGTGCCCACCGACGCCAGGTCCGGGCTGGAGGATGTTGACCCGAGGGTGGTGGTTCGCGAGCCGGATCAGTTCCCACACGTCGATGCCGAGCTTGTCCGCGATGAGCGAGAGTTCGTTGGCGAACGCGATGTTGACGTCTCGGAACGAGTTCTCGACGAGCTTCGCCATCTCGGCAGTCACATCATCGGTCAGCAGGATCTCGCCCTGGCAGAAGATGGCGTAGAGGTCCTTGGCCATCTGAGCGGCCTCAGCCGTGAGACCCCCGACGATCCGGTCGTTCGTGACGAGCTCGATCATGACCCGACCGGGCAGCACGCGCTCAGGGCAGTGCGCCACGTGAATCTGAGCCGTGCCGGGCGCACCGTCCAGGCTCAGATCGGGCCGCGCGGCGATAACCCACTCGGCCATCTTGCGGGTGGCGCCGGGAGGGGAGGTGGACTCGAGGATGAGCAGCTCGCCGCCGCTCAGCTGGGGGGCGACGGCTGCCACGGCCGCCTTGATGTAGGAGAGATCGGGCTCGTAGCCGTCCTGGAATGGTGTCGGCACGGCGATGATGAACGCGTCCGCCGGCTCCGGTGTGTTGGTCGCCCGCAGCGTGCCGTGCTGCACCGCCCCGCCGACGTAGGTGGCGAGGTCCGGCTCCACGAACGGCACGTCGCCGCGGTTGATCGCCTCGATCGTGCGCTCGTTGATATCGACACCCACCACCTTGACGTCCTTCGACGCCAAGATGGCGGCGGTCGGCAGGCCGATGTAGCCCAGGCCGACCACACCGACGGTGTTGATCTCCATCAGAAAACCCCGCTCAGATGAGGACGTGCCGCTCGGCATGTCCATAGAAGGTGACCTCACCGCTCGCCAGCAGCTCGGCATCGGATACCGTCCAGGTATGCCGGCCGGAGCCAGCACGCATCTGGACGAAGTTGAAGCGGTCGGCGGAGTAGATCCGCACTCCCGACTCCCCTGCCCCCTGCAGGAACCCGGTGTCTTCGCCCGTCCTCGTCTCGGCGAACCGCACCGCAGCCGCGACATCACGCCGCGCCACGATGGTCGGGCCCATGACGAAGTCGGTCAACCGATGCTCACGCTCCGAGAACCGGAGCAGCGTCGCGTCGTGCGCCTCGAGGTACATGTAGTGGGCCTGCTTGCCCACCACCTCGGCGCCCGAGTAATCCATGGCATAGAGCTGGTCGCTCAGGTACTGCGGCCCATACACGTCGTCGTCGTCCATCTTGGCGACCACGTCACCGTCTGCGGCGTCGACCAGGCGGTTCAGGCAAGCGCCCAGCGGCACCTCGGCATCGGCATGCAGGAGGACCAGATCCTCGACGCCGGCCTTCTTGGCCTGCAGCCGCAGCTCCGCCTCGCTCGGCAGCTCGAAGCCGTGGGCGAGCAGCGCGAGCTGCACATCCACTCCGGTCTGAGAGCCGACGGACGCCAGCACGTGGTCGAGCTGGTGCGGGCGGTTCGTCGAGACGAGCGCGGTCACGCGCGGTCGCGGCACCACCGAGGACTGTGCCAGGCCGACGTCGTGCAGCATGCGCTGCGCGCGTGTGCCGTAGGTGTGCTCACGCCAGATGCGGCGCTGGCCCAGGTGGACCGCGCGGTCGCGCAGCTCGCGGGAGCGGACCAGGGCGCGGGCGGTGCTCGCAGACTCGTCACGGGTGCTGACGGCGAACACCTCGTCGCCGGGGAAGAACTCGGCGGTAGCGGCACTCGGAGTGGTCACCACCGGGGTGCCGCAGGCGGTGATCTCGAAGATCCGCCGGGCGCACATGCTCGGGGAGTCCACCACCGAGTTCACGTTGAGGAACACCTTGTAGTCGCGGTAGGCGGCGAGCATCTGCTCGTACGGGAGCGATCCCACCACCCGGGACGCGAACGGCTGGGGGAACTCGTACTGGTCACCCTTGCCCTGGAACCGGGAGTAGATCTCCAGCCCGTGCTCCATACGCCCCGAGACGTCGAGAGCGCCGCCGAGCAGCAGCTCCATCTGCTCGCGACGTTCCGGGTACTTGTGGGCGAACCACGTGCCCGCGAAAGCGATGTCGCGTTCCGGGCCGGCACCGTGGGTGCGCATCGGGTTGTGGATCGCGGGCTGCGCACCGAAGGCCAGCACGTCCACGCGATCGTGGCCCAGCACCTCGCGGTAGGCCTCGATCCGGTTGACGTCCGTGGTGTACACCCGGTCGAAGAGCGACGCCGTCTCGAGAAAGTCTTCGAAGTGGGCCGGGTCCTCCTTGTTCCAGAAGACCGTGGGGATCCCTCGCTCGCGGCACGCGGCGAGCATCTCCACCACGGCCGGGCGTGGCGCTGTCGGCCCCGTGAGGTGGTACTGCCACGCCCCGCCGTTGCCGTTCCAGGCGGACTCGACGAACACGAGGTCTAGTCCGTCGAGCTGCTCCGACCAGGAAGTCGGCTTGAGGAGCACCTGCTCCCACTCGTAGCCGAACGCCAGGCGGGAGAAGTCGTCGAGGATCACGCCGACCCGCAGCGACCGCGCGGGGTCGCGCCGGGGAGCCGCCCACGGCTCGTAGATCAGACCGTCCCGGGTGGTCCGAGCGCCGGCCGCGGACTGGACGCCCATCATGCGTCGCCGGCGGATGAACTGACGGACCTGGGCAGGTCCCCCGTGGCGGAGGTGCCAGAACGCTGCACGTGCGGTGTGCAGACGTCGGCGAACTGCCACGCGCATAGATCTCCCCATAGTCCTGCTGATCGTTGGCCCGGGAAATCGTAACGGCAACGCCCGGAGAAATGAACCGTCTTGGCCACAACTTGGCAACGATCCGGTGCGTATTTCACCCGCAAACGGGGCGTACCTCGCAGTCTCGGCACGCCCCGCCCACGGTTCAGCCGCCGATCAACGACTCCAGCGGCTCCAGCAGGAAGTAGACGACGAACATCGCCGCGGCCACCCACATGAGCCAGTGGATCTGGCGGATCTTGCCCAGCGCGAGCTTGATGACGACGAACGCGATGAAGCCCGCGCCGATGCCGTCCGCGATCGAGTAGGTGAACGGCATGACCACGATCGTGAGGAACGCCGGGATGGCGATCTCGACGTTCTTCCAGGAGATCGAGGCCACCTGCATCATCATCAGGTAGCCCACGAACACGAGTGCCGGGGCCGCCGCCTCGTACGGCACGAGGCCCACGAGCGGGGACAGGAACGTCGCGGCGAGGAACGCCAGACCCGTCACCACGGAGGCCAGGCCGGTGCGGGCGCCGTCGCCCACGCCCGACGTCGACTCGACGTAGGCCGTGTTGGAGGACACCGAGCCCACGCCACCGGCGACGGCGGCCAGGGAGTCGACCACCAGGATCGCGCGGGTCTTGGGCGGGTTGCCCTTGGCGTCGAGCAGGCCCGCCTCCGAACCGACCGCAACCATCGTCCCCATCGTGTCGAAGAAGTCGGCGATGAGCAGCGAGAACACCAGCAGGATCACGGTGACGAAGGCGATCGACTCGAACGAGCCGAGCAGGGAGAACTGCCCGAGGAGGCCGAAGTCGGGGACCGTCGCCACGCCGTCGTAGGTGGGGGCGTTGAGGTTGAAGCCGTTCGGGTTGGAGCCGTCAGGCTGCTTGGCCCCGATGTTCAGCGTGTTCTCGAGGATGACGGCGAGCACCGTCGCCGTGGCGATGGCGATGAACATCGCACCGCGCACCTTGCGGACGAACAGGATGATGACCAGCAGGAGCCCGACGACGAAGACGAGGATCGGCCAGGTGCCGAGGTAGCCCAGTGCGAGCGGCGTGCCCTCGCCCGGCACCACGAAGCCCGCGTTGACGAACCCGATCAGCGCGATGAACAGGCCGATGCCCACGCTGATCGCCGTCTTGAGCTCGAGCGGCACCGCGTTGAACACCGCCTCGCGGAACCCGGTGAGCACCAGGACCAGGATGATCACGCCCTCGATGACCACCAGGCCCATCGCGTCGGCCCACGTGACGTCCGGCAGGCTCGCGATCGAGTAGGCCACCACGGCGTTCAGGCCGAGACCCGCCGCCAGGGCGAGGGGGAAGTTGGCGAACACACCCATCGCGATCGTCACCACACCGGCGACCAGCGCCGTCGCCGCCGCGACCATCCCCAGGTTCGGCGCGTCTCCCCCGCCGAGGAACGCTCCCGTGCCGTCCGGGACGGTGCCGATGATCAGCGGGTTCAGCACGATGATGTAGCTCATCGCGAAGAACGTCACGAGGCCGCCCCGGACCTCCCTGCCGACGGTCGAGCCACGCTCGGTGATCTTGAAGAACCGGTCGATCGCGCTGGACCCCTGGACGGGCGCGCTGGTCTGGTTGGCCATGGGCACCTATGTTGCCAGAGTTGTGAAGGTTCTCAGGAGAGGATCCTTCACGCTTTGTGTAGGTTCGTCCAGACAAGGAGGTCCGATGACTGACCAGAACGAGACCGACGCCTCACCGACACCGCTGGATGACGTGCCGTGGGCTGACGTCGCCGCGCTACGTGCCGAGGTCGCCGAGCTGACGGCAGTCGTGGGCGATGTGAGTAAGCGAGTTCGCCAGATGCAGCGCGTGCTCACCATCGTGAACCGGCAGACGCGGGAGATGCCCGCCGATTTCCAAGCCATCCAAGAATTTCTCGCCCGCTTTCCACCGCGTGCGGCCTTGCCTGCGGTCGGCGGCTGGGCGATGGAACCGAGTGCACTGCTGTGGATGGTCGAGCACATTGCGCGGCAGCGCACCGGACTGGTGGTGGAGTGCGGATCTGGCACCTCCACCGTGTGGCTCGCCCGTGCGTTGCAGGAGACAGGTGGTCGCCTCGTCACCTTCGAGCACTCGGAGGAGTTCCTCGCAGTCACCCAGGCGCAGCTCGAGGCCCACGCCGTGGCAGACGTGGTCGACCTCCGACATGCACCGCTGGTCCCAACACAGACGGAGCGCGGCGAGTTCTCCTGGTACGACGTCGACACCGCTGGCCTCGATGAGATCGGCCTGCTGCTGGTCGACGGACCGCCCGGAAACACTGGTCCTCTCGCCCGCTATCCCGCTGTCCCAACGTTTGCCGGACACCTGGCGGAAGGCGCCGTCGTCGTCGTCGACGACACGTCGCGGCGCGACGAGCGCGACATGGTCGACCACTGGTTGTCCGAGCAGCCCCGGCTCCGGCGAGACCGGCAGCTAGGGCTCAACACGGAGGTCCTCCGCGTCGAGTGAACAGGCTCAGGCCTTCGAGGCCAGGCCAGCCTTGATCTGTGTGGTCGAGATCTCCGGCGTCCGCTCGAGGTACACGACCTCGCAGTGCTCCTTGAGCTCGTCGAACTTCCCGGTCCAGTCGTCACCGATGACGAACGTGTCCACGTGGTACAGCTTGATGTCCTCGGACTTCTGCTCCCACGTGTTCTCGGGGATCACCAGGTCCACGTGCCGGATCGCCTCGAGCATGCGGCGGCGCTCCTCGAACGAGAAGTAGGACTTCTTGCCCTTGCCCTCGTTGAACTCGTCGGTGGACAGCGCGACGATCAGGTAGTCACCCAGAGCGCGTGCACGGCGGAGCAGCTCGATGTGCCCGTAGTGCAGCAGGTCGTAGGTGCCGTAGGTGATGACTCGCTTCATGCCTCGTCCCTCGTCGTAACCGTCGCGCAGCGCCGCGTTAGCCAGTCGTTCATACTACGCCGCGGGCCGCCAGGCCCGGGGCACCCCGCCGACGTACGATCGACCCGTGCCCACCGTGATGTCCCTGCTGCTCCACCCGGAGCGCCGACGCCCCACGCCGCCGCCGGAGCGCGTCGACCTGCGGCGCGTCATCCTGCTGGGGATCATCGTCTGGTCGGTCGCGCTCGTCGTCCTGAGCATCCTCGCCCTGGCCGGCCAGCCGACGGGTGGTGCCGTGGCGGTCTGCCTCGCCGGCATCGCCCTCGGCGGTATCGGGCTGCTGTGGGCACGCCGGCACCGCGACGACCCCACGAACTAGCTCGAGGCCTGGCCCAGCAAGCTGATGCGCATCAGCCGGCTCTGCGCCCAGTCCTCGAGTCGGGTGGGCCGGATGGTGCCGGGGTCGTGGAGCTGGTTGAGGTCCGCGACGATCTCCGCCAGCACGGACTGACGTTCAGCCGGGTCGGTGACCGGCGTGGCCCGCGCGGGCAGATCTGCACGGAGCCCGTGCTTGAGGTGGAAGGTGAAGCGCGGGTCGGCGAGCAGGTTCGCGTGCCAGTCGGTCGCAGCCCCGCCGGCGCCGCTGCACAGGTAGGTGGCGCCCGCGGCTCGGTAGAAGAAGATCTCGATCCGGCGCGCTCGGCCGGTCCGGCGTCCCCGCGTCGTGATGTCGATGACCCGTTCACTGGTGCCCGCGGCGGGCGTGATCTCGATGGCCCGTCGGATGTGGTCGGGCAGGTGGGACAAGGACGTCGAGCCTGGAGTACTCATGCGGCCTCTTCCTGGAGGGCGGGGCCGAGCAGAAGCCCGCCGTCGACGACGTACTCCGAGCCCGTGACGAACGACGCGTCCGATGACGTGAGGAACAGGAGGAGCCGGGTGACGTCGGCCGGCTCCCCGAGCCGGGGGATCGCGAACGGCTCGGGTGAGTAGAAGTCGGCGATCGCTGCGGTGGCGCCGGCTGCTGGTTCACGGATGAACGGGGTCGCGATCACGCCGGGGTGGATGCTGTTCACACGGATGTTGTCGCGGCCGAGCTCGAGTGCCGCCGTCCGCGTGAGCCCTCGCACCGCCCACTTGCTGGCGACGTAGGGGGCGTAGTGGGCCGTGCCGCCCAGGGCCATGGTCGAGGCGATGTTGACGATGGCTCCACCTGCCGCGCGGCGCAGAGCGGGAGCGGCGGCCTTGATCCCGAGGAAGGTCCCGCTGACGTTGACGTCGAGGATGCGCGCCCACGTCGCTTGGTCCGTGTGCTCGATCAGTGCCGGTGGGTTCTGGACGCCGGCATTGTTCACGAGCACGTTCAGGGCGCCGAAGGCGCTCTCGGCATCCTCCACGGCTGCAGACCACGAGCTTTCGTCCCTGACGTCGAGGCGGGTGAAGCGCGCGCGGGTTCCGAGCTCGTCGGCGAGAGCGGCGCCACGTTCGGCGTCGATGCCTCCGATCACCACGTTCGCCCCCTCCGCGTGGAAGGCGCGGACATGGCTCGATCCCTGACCGCCGGCCCCGCCGGTCACGAGCACGGTCTGCTTGTCGAAGCGGCCCATCAGACGTTCCTCCCTCGGTGGGCGACCGACCGGGTTCACAGGGTCGGCCGCGGCCGGTGGTGAGCCGACCGACTCACCACCATCGCGACACTAGATCCAAGCTGGAGGTGAGTCAAGCCACTCACCTCATAGGCTGCGACCATGAGCAGCGTTCTGTCGGAGTACCACCAGCGCGTCGCCCAGGAGAAGCGCGCACTGATCGTGCGGGCCGCGACCGACCTCTTCCTCGAGCTGGGCTACGACCGGACGTCGCTGGCGCGGATCGCGGAGCGATCAGGCGTCTCCCGGGCCACCTTGTTCAAGCAGTTCCGGACCAAGGCCGCGCTGTTCGACGCCATCGTCACCGAGTCCTGGTCGACCGCGACCGAGGAGGCGCCCCCGCCGGCGGGCGACGTCGTCGACGGCCTCACCACCATCGGTCGCCGGTACGCCGCGCTGCTGAGCCGCCCGCAGATGACCGACCTCTTCCGGATCGTCATCGCCGAGCTGCCGCGCTTCCCCGAGCTCGCCCAGGCGCAGTTCTCGCAGGGCAAGATGCCCTACTTCGAGTCCGTACGGAGCTACCTGCTGGCAGAGCACGAGGCCGGAACGGTGCAGGTCCATGACGCCGATCTGGCCGCCACCCAGTTCCTGGGCATGATCTCCAACTACGTCTTCTGGCCGGCACTCCTGGTGCCAGGCTGGGAGGTGAGCGCCGAACGCGTCGCCGAGGTGGTCGACGAGGCCGTCCGCACCACCGCCGCGCGCTACGCCGCGAGGTGACCACGGCGCCGAAGAGGGTGGCCACCCTTTGCCTGCGCGACGTTTCGTAGAATGCGCCGTTTCCCGCCATGGGAAGCAGTTCGATGCAGGAAACACCTGCAGTCCACGAGGCGGTTGGTCGGGGCGCGGGGCTACCCCCAGGCGGTCGTCACCCAGAGCGCCACCGCGCGCTCCGGGTCCGCGAGCACCGCACCCAGCAGCACCGTGCGGTCCGGGCGTCCCAGCACGTCCGCGATGCCCGCGGCGAGCCCCGCCGCCGACGTCGCGTGCACCCGCCCGGTCGCGTCGACCCACCACGGCACGGGCCGCCCGGCCACGGAGAGCCGCTCGTGCTCGAACCAGGACGTCGGCATGCGGTGGTCCAGGACGGCCAGACGCGGGTCCAGCTCCCGCTCGGTGCCGGGCATGTCCGGGGCGGGCAGCCCGTCCTCCCCCGCCAGCGGCAGGTCGAGCAGGTCGGCCAGCGCCTCGGCGTCGGCGGCCGGCGCGGGCAGGACCGCCCCGAGCGCGGCCCAGCGCGCGGTCCCGGCCACCTCGACGTCGTCGGCCCGCTGCACGACGACGTCGCTCCCATCGAGCGCGGGCAGCCGGTCGGGCAACGGGTCCAGCGCGGACGACCGGTCGGACGGGTCGAGCCGCGCCGAGAGCCGCGCCAGGCCCCGCCACACCACGAGGGCGTCGCGCAGCGGCAGGCTCGCACCGACGGCGGGCAGCCGGTCGAGCGCGGCGGGCCAGTCGGCGGCGTCGAGGTCCGTCAGCGCCTCCACGCCGCCGAGCGCACGCCGGGTCGCGACGTCGAGCCCGGCCAGGTCGCGAGGCGCCGGCGGCAGGAGGGGGACGCCGTCGTGCAGCGCGAAGGGCGCCCCGAAGCGTTCCCGCAGCCACCACGCGGTGTACGACGGCGCGGAGGCGCGGCCGGTGCGCACCGGTGCCAGCAGGGCGTGGCGGGCGTCCGGGTCGGAGGAGAGCCGGGACAGGACGCTCGGCCAGGCCTCGTCACCGACGGCGTCGAGGTCGGCGACGGCCACGAGGTCACCCACGGCGACGCCGGCACCGCACCGGCCGGCCAGCATCCGCAGGTAGTCCGACCAGCCGGCGAGCCAGCCGGAGGGGTCGTCGGGGTCCTGGTCGGCGTCGCTCCCGGCGTCCGGGCCCTCGAGCCCCGAGCCGTCGGAGCCGTCGGCCTCCGGGGTGACGACGTCCCGCACCGTGTAGACGGCGGGCTCCGTCCGCGCGCCGGCCGCGGCGAGCACCGGGGCGCTGTACCGGGCCACGAACTCGGGCGCGATGGGCGCCAGGCCCGTGAACAGCTCGGCCGCCCACGTGCCCGGCAGCACGGTCTCGCGCAGCGACACCGTCTCGCCGTCGACGGTCGGCACGGGCAGCTCGCCGGTCCAGAACGGCACGTCGGTGCCGCCGGCCAGCCGCACGAGCGCGAGCGCGTGGCTCACCAGCTCCAACGCACCGTCGTCGGTGCCGCCCTCGAGCACGGCCTCGGCCGCGGCCAGGGAGACGTCCCGCACCTCCGGGTCGTGGAGCAACCGGCGGGGGTCGGTCGCCACGGCGCCGGCCCGCAGCAGCAGCGGGTGCGCGGCGTCCGGGTGCACCACGCGCAGACCGAGGGCCCGCGCCGTCGCCGCGAGGGAGGCCTCGTCGCCGTCGTCCGCGGACTCGGGCAGGACGACGGCGCCCCGGACGCCGGCGACACGGCCGTCGGCGAGCGGGATGCGCGTCCCGGCGAGGGCCTCGAGCACCCCCGGCTCCGCGGCGTGCGGCTCGAGCGCGGTGAGCAGGGCGTGCCACCGGGCGGGCGACAGACCGGCGGGCAGGTCGTCGACGAGGTCGGCGAGCGAGGCGACCGTGGCACCCAGCGACCGCACCACCGCCTGGTGCCCCGTGGGCACCGCGACGATGCCCGGCAGCACGGGGGCCAGGGCCGCGACGAGCTCGGGGTCCTCACCGGGCGCGCCGGTGATCACCAGGGCGTCGACCGGCGCGACGCCGCCGTCCAGGAGGGGCGTGGTGCGCAGCGCGTCGACCGCCGCCGAGCGGATCGCCGCGTCGAGCTCGGACGCCGGCAGCCCCGTCGGCACGAGGCCGAGCACGCCGGCCGCGCCGTC
Source organism: Isoptericola halotolerans (assembly GCF_003003075.1). GTDB lineage: Bacteria > Actinomycetota > Actinomycetes > Actinomycetales > Cellulomonadaceae > Isoptericola > Isoptericola halotolerans_A. Next base: position 49,444 of record NZ_PVTX01000003.1, read on the forward strand.
CGTCCCGGGAGCGCCGGCCGGATCGCCGGCGAGGTCGCCCAGCAGGGCCGCGTACTCCCGGCCGGCCGCCGCGGCGAGCCGTTCCGTCGCCGCGCAGGGCAGCACGTGGCGCCGCCCGGCATCCACGGGGAACGTGGCCAGCAGCACCGCCGGGAGGTCCAGACCGACGTCCGTGGGGGTGGGTGCGTGCAGCACGCGACGCCGCGGCGCGTCCGGTGTGCCGCCGTCGGGCAGGAGCGCCCAGGTGAGCGACCAGTCGAGGCGCCGGTGCTCGCGCGGCAGGTCGGCGACCTCGGCCTCCTCGAACCGCCCCGTCGCCGTCCGTTGTGGGCGCGAACTCTGGCCCGAAATGCGCCGTGTGTCCTGATCTGCGTCAACAGAATTCGCGCCCACAACGCTCACGGTGACGGCGTCGAAGGCGGGGAACGCGAGGAGCAGGACGTCATCGACGTCGGCGAGCTGGGCGCGCACCGACGCCACCGCCGCGTCGTCGCGCAGCGCCACCTCGACCACCGTGTCGTGCTCGGCGTCGGCGGGCAGCGCGGGCGCCTCCACCGGCAGGCGCAGCACCGGCAGGTCGTGCCCCCGGTCCGCGAAGTCCGCCGCGAGCCGCTCCGCACCCGGGCGATCCTCCGCGGTCAGCTTCGCGAGGACCTCGGACGTCGCCGCCGCCGAGAAGCGCACCCCGCCCGAGCGCGAGCGCACCGTGACGTCGTCCGACACCGAGCGCACCGCGGCGAACCCCACACCGAAGCGGCCCACCAGGCCTGCGCCGGACTTCGCCGAGGCGCGCAGCGAGGCGAGCGACGCCACGCCGTCGGCATCCAGGGCAGCACCGGTGTTGGCCACCACGAGGCGGCGCTCGGCGAGGTCGAGGCGGACGAGGGCGTGGCCCCGCGCACCAGCACGAGCCGCGGCGTCGGCCGCGTTCTGCAGCAGCTCGACGACGACACGATCGCGGTAGTGGCCGCGGGCGTGGTCCTCCTCCGAGTTCGCGTCCTCACGGAAGCGGGTGGCGGACCCGAGCCACGCCTCCGCGACCGCGTGCCGCAGCGCGGCGGTCCCGAAGACGTCTTCCGTCACGCGATCCCGGTACCTTCCGTCACGTCCTGCGCCCCCTGGTCCGACGACGGCTCGCCCGGCGCGGACGCGGCGCCCGGAACCTCGACCCGCTCGATCGACGACTCGTCGATCAACGGCGCCGGTGCCGGCCAGTCGCTGCCGCGGCGGCTCACGTCCGTCTCCGAGTGCGCACCGCAGCCGTGGTCCAGCGAGACCACCTTGCCGTCGTCCGGCGACCACTCGTTGGCGCACACCCCGAACAGCTGGCCCAGAGCACCCTGCAACGGCACGAGGAACCCGCAGGAGGTGCACTCCTTCGCCGACGCGACCGCACCCGGCGCCGTCGGGCCGCGCGAGCCGCGGTACCAGCGCTCCGCCGCCTCGTCCCGGCCCTGCGGGGAGAGCACCCGCTGGCGAGCCAGGGCGAGCTCGTCGATCGCGACCTCGTCGAGCTCCTCGTCCCCCGTCGGCGTCCAGCCCGGCTCCAGGCGGGGGTCGTCCGCACGGAAGGGGAGGGTGTCCCCCGGCCGCACGTCCCCCGGCCGCAGCCGCTCCGACCACGGCACCCACTCCGGGGCGAGGATCGCCTCGTCACCCGGCAGCAGCTCCACCTCGCACACCGTGGCGACGCGGCCGCGCGGCACGCGGGCCAGCGTCACCGTCCAGTGCCAGCCGCGGTAGCCCTTCATGCCCGCCGCGAAGCGGTGCGACATGAGCCGCTCGCCCTCGGCAGACGTGCCGAGGTGCTCACCGACGTCGTCCGGTGAGGAGGCGACGTCCAGCGCCGCGGCGCGCGCCAGCTCGACGGCGCCCAGCAGGACGGCGTCGTTCTTGGCCCGCGAGCTCACGCGGCGAGCCCGCACGGGCGCGTCGGCGGTTGCCATGATCGTCTCGCTCTCAGGAATCGAGGTTGTCGGCGACGGCACGGAGCATCGTGGCGACCCGCTTGCCGGCCTCGCCCTCCGGGTACTTGCCGCGCTTGAGCTGGTCGCCCGTGCGGTCGAGCACCCGGATGAGGTCCTCCACGATGCCCGCCAGCTCCGACGGCGGCCGACGCTTGGCCTTGACCACCGACGGCTGCGGGTCCAGCAGCGTCACGGACAGGGCGGAGGGGCCACGTCGCCCGTCCGCCACGCCGAAGTCCACCCGCGTGCCGGGCTTGGGGCTCTGCGCGTCGTCGGGCAGCGCGGAGGCGTGCAGGAACACCTCACCGCCGTCGTCGTTGGCGATGAAGCCGAATCCACGCTCTGCGTCGTACCACTTGACCTTGCCGGTAGGCACCTGGACCTCTTCGTGCTCGTCGTTCTTCACAGCTGCCCGGCCAGACGGCCGAAGCAGTGTCCCAGAGTACCGGGAACTTGAGCGACGGTCCGTCGCAGGACCTCTCGAGATCGTCAGTAGGCGCCCTTGGCACCCAGCACGACCTTGGCCGTCCGGGCCAGGATCAGCAGGTCGCCGAACGGGGTCCAGTTCTCCGCGTAGTACACGTCCAGGCGCACGGTCTCCTCCCACGGGAGGTCGGAGCGCCCACCCACCTGCCACAGGCCGGTGATGCCGGGCTTGACCAGCAGCCGACGGCGCATGCGCGCCTCGTAGCGCGAGACCTCCTGCGGCAGCGGCGGGCGCGGCCCCACGAGCGACATCTGGCCGACCAGCACGTTGAAGAGCTGCGGCAGCTCGTCCAGGGAGTAGCGGCGCAGCATGCGCCCGGCGGGGGTGATGCGCGGGTCGTCCTTGCGCTTGAAGAGCACGCCCGCCCCGTCGTGATCCGACGCCAGGACCTCGTCCTCACGGTCCGCGCCGACGCGCATGGTGCGGAACTTCAGCATCCGGAACGTCTGGCCGCCGCGGCCCACGCGGTCCTGGCTGTAGAAGACCGGCCCGCGGCTGGTCGTCGCCACGGCCACGGCGACGGCCACCAGCACGGGCAGGACGAGCAGCGTGATGAGGGCCGCCCCGATCCAGTCCATGATCGTCTTGGCCACGTACTTGGGGCCCTGGAACCGCGGGGCGTCCACGTGCAGCAGGGAGACGGACTGCTCGGGGGTCACGGTGATCCGCGGGCCGGCGACGTCGGCCAGCTCCGCCATGAGCATGAGGTCCACACCCACCGGTTCGAGCTCCCAGCCCAGGCGACGCACCGCCTCGGCGGTCATCCGGTCCGAGCCGGCCACGGCCACGCAGTCCGCGCCCACCTGCGCCGCGATCGTCGCCGACCCGTCGAGGTCGGCCAGCACCGGCACCCCGAGCACCTCCTCGCCCGGTCGCGCCTCGCTGGGCGGGGTGCACACCCCGACCACCCGGTACCCCGACGGGCGCTCGTTCAGCTCACGGATGAGTCGCTCGGTCTGGTCGCGCAGACCGACGGCGAGGACCGACGTCGTCGACTCCCCCCGGGCGCGACGGCGGCGCAGCCAGCCACGCCACTGCCAGCGGCCCAGCAGCAGGAAGACCAGACCCAGCGGGAAGGCGACGAGCAGGTAGGTGCGCAGCCCCGGCCACGACAGGAGGAACCCGCCGAGCGCCAGGACGGCGAAGAAGCGGAGCGTGGCGTTGAAGATCCGCTCGAACTCCTGCGGGCCCGACGCGAAGAGCCGCACGTCGTACCCGCGGCTCAGCGCGATCGACACCGGCCACACCGCGGTGACGACCACGATGAAGACGAGCTGGTCGCCCCGGAACCCCTGCGCCGGCGGCCAGGCGCCGTCGAGGTTGTTGGCCAGGACCGCGAGGAACGTCGCCAGCGCCACCAGCACGGCGTCGGTCAGCATCAGCCGACGCCGGTACGCCGACTGCCAGCTCCCGGCGCGGAACGCCGCCCGCACCTCCCGGAGCCGTGCAGCACGCACACCGGCGAGCGCTCTGCGCGTTCGCTGCTGGACGTCGGTGATGGACACGGTGGTTGCTCCTCGAGATGACTTGTTCTGTCATGACTCTAGGAGTGCGGAATCCCGTTGTGGTGCCTTTTCGGGGGCCTTTCACCCCGTGTTTCACCCCCTGCCGAGGGGCAGCGTTTTCCCCGGTCAAGCGCAATTTCACCCGGGTGATGACGGCGGCTACAGGCCGATGCCGAGGTCCGCGGCCAGCCGCAGGGCGACGACGTCGAACCACGCCTCCGGATCGCTCACCGTGTTGGCCAGGTGACCGAACATCTCGAACGAGACGGTGCCCAGCACGGTGGTCCAGGCCATGAGGGTGCGCACCACCAGCTCGGGCGGCGCGTCCTCGATCAGGCCGCGCGCGGCCACGAAGTCGCGAGCGCCCGCCACGAGCTCGGTGAGGTCGCCCTGCGCCGTCGGGCTCAGCGGGGGGACGGCGCCGTCGTCGTGCGCGTCGGCCACCACGGCGACCAGGACCAGGACGAGGCGGGTCGCCGGGTCGATCGTGTCCGGCGGGGCGGCGTACCCAGGCACGGGGGTGCCGTAGAGCAGCCGGAACTCGCCGGGGTGCGTCACGGACCACGTGCGCACGGCGCGGCACGCGGCCAGCCAGCGCGAGGTGACGTCGGCGCGGTCGGCGACGGCCGCCTCGGCGTCCTCGACGGCGGCGCCGAGCTCGTCGTAGCACTCGACGATGAGCGCGGTGAGCAGAGCGTCGCGGTTCTCGACGTAGCGGTAGACGGCCGAGGACACCATGCCGACGTCCCGGGCGACGGCGCGCAGCGAGAGGGCCGCCGGGCCGTCCTCCGCGAGACGGGCACGGGCGGCCGCGAGGATCTCGTGGGTGATGGCCTCGCGGGCGAGCGCTCGGGCCGTGCGCGGCGTGCTGGCGGGTGGGCTGGTCACGTCTCGCATCCTCGCACGGATCGCCGCTCTCTTCCGTGAGCAGTGCTCTTGCTTTGCGCTCGAGCGCAGCGCATACTCGAAATGAGAGCACTGTTCACTACAAGGAGCACTGATCATGGATCGTCATCTCGTCGTCGGCGCCGGCCCCGTGGGCCGGCAGGTCGCCGCCCTGCTCGCCGCCCGTGGCTCGCACGTCACGGTCGCGACCCGCTCGGGGCGCAGCACCGGGATCGACGGCGTGGAGCACCTCACGCTCGACGCCGCCGACCCCGACGCCCTCGCCCGCGCGGCCGAGCACGCCGCCGTCCTCTACAACTGCGCCAACCCCACCGACTACACGCAGTGGGACGCCGTGTGGCCGCCGCTGGCCGCGTCGCTCCTGGCGGCCGCCGAGCGCACCGGTGCCGTCTACGCCATCACCGGCAACCTGTACCCGTACGGCCCCGTCGACGGCCCCCTGACCGAGGACCTCCCCGACGCCGCGACCGACCACAAGGGCCGGCTGCGCGCCCGGATGTGGGCCGAGGCCCGCGCCGCCCACGAGGCCGGCCGGCTCCGCGCCGTCGAGGTGCGCGGCTCCGACTACATGGGCCCCGGCGTCGGGCAGAACGGCCACATCTCCCGCGTGGTCCCGGCTGCCCTGCGCGGCCGGCGGGCCCACATGATGGGCCGCACCGACCTGCCGCACACCTTTACCGACGTCCGCGACGTCGCCCGCACCCTGGTCGCCGCCGCCGAGGACCCCGAGGCCCACGGCCGCACCTGGCACGTACCCAGCAACCCGCCCGTCACCCAGCGGCAGGCGCTGACCGACGTCCTCGCCACCGTCGGACGGCCCCCGGTGCCCGTCTCCTCGTTGCGCGGCCCCGCGTGGGCCGCCGCCGCGGCCGTCTCGCCGATGCTGCGCGAGCTGCGCCAGCTCAGCTACCAGTGGGAGGCGCCCTACGTGCTGGACTCCCGGGCGGCGCAGGAACGGTTCGGGATCGCCCCGACACCGTGGGAGGAGGTCTGCCGCGGGACCGCGGAGGTCTGACCCGCTCGCTCGGCCCGTTCCGGTCGCGGCGCGCCCAGGGACCCGGCGTAGCATCGTGCAGATGGCCGGCAGCTTCACCGAATGGGTGCGCAACCGCTCGGACGACGAGCTGCTCGAGCTGCTCGCCGCCCGGCCAGACCTCGGCACCCCCGCCCCTTCCACCCTCCGCTCGCTCGCCGCCCGCGCCGCGAGCCGGACCAGCCTCGACCGCGCCCTGAGCCACCTCGACGCGGGCACGCTGCAGGTCCTCGAGTCGCTGCTCGCGCTGTCCGACGACGGCACCCCGGCCCGGCCCGAGCAGGTCGCGGCCGCGATCGGCGCGCCCGAGGCGGGCGCCGCCGTCGGGCACGTGCTGGACGATGCCCGCAGGGCCGCGCTGGTGTGGGACGACGCGGACGGGGTGCGCCCCACGCCCGGCCTGGAGGACGTGCTCGGCCCGTACCCGGCGGGCCTCGGGCCCGTGCGCGAGGGCGAGCCGCCCGCACCGGCAGAGCTCCCGCCCGGCGCGCAGCCCATCCTGGACGCGCTGGCGTGGGGCCCGCCCGTGGGCGTCGTGCCGGCACCCGGCACCGGACCACGTCGCGCCGTCGACGCCCTGGTCGAGGCCGGGCTGCTGATCCGCTCCGACGCCCGGCACGTGCTGCTCCCGCGCGACGTCGGTCTCTCCCTGCGCGCGGGACGCACCCACCGCACGCCCGACCTGGACCCGCCCCGCCCCGAGGGCCGCACCGTGCCGACCGCGGGCGCCGACGCCGAGGCCGCGACCGCCGCGCTGGAGATCGTGCGCCAGGTGGCCCGGCTCATCACCTCCTGGGACGACGCCCCGCCGTCGGTGCTGCGCGCCGGCGGCCTCGGCGTGCGCGACGTCCGCCGCACCGCCCTGCTGCTCGACACCGACGAGCCCACGGCGGCGTTCGTCGTGGAGCTCGCCGCGAGCGCCGGGCTCGTCGCCGACGACGGCGAGGCGCCGGCGTCGTACGTGCCGACCGTCCGCGCCGACACGTGGGAGCAGGCCGACGACGCCGACCGGTGGGCGGAGCTCGTGGCGGCCTGGACGGCGTCGCGTCGCACCCCGTGGCAGGTGGGCTCGCGCGACGAGAAGGGGACGCTGCGCGCGCCGCTGTCCCCCGACCTGCACCGGCCGTGGGTGGTCAGGCTGCGCGCGGCGGTGCTCGACGTGCTGGCGGCCCAGCCGGGCACGGCGCTCGGGCCGGACGAGGTGATGACGGTCCTGCGGTGGCGCTCCCCGCGGGCCGTGCCGTCGGAGGCGGCGCTGGTCGGGCTGCTGCGCGAGGCGGCCCTGCTCGGGGTGACCGGTGCGGGCGCGCTGTCCTCCCCGGGGCACCTGGTCGCCGCGGGCGACGGTACCCGGGCGACGATCGCGGCCGCGCTGCGGCAGGTGCTCCCCGCCGAGGTGGACGAGGTGCTCCTGCAGGGCGACCTCACCGGCATCGTGCCCGGCCGTCCCTCCCCGGGGCTGTCGCGCCTGCTGGACCAGTCGGCCGACATCGAGTCGCGCGGCGCCGCCACCACCGTCCGCTTCTCCACCGGCTCGGTCACGCGCGCCCTCGACCACGGCCGCACCGGCGAGGAGCTGCTCGCCGAGCTCGCCGGCCGCTCCCCCGTGCCCGTCCCCCAGCCCCTGGAGTACCTGGTCAAGGACACCGCCCGCCGGCACGAGGCGGTACGGGTCGGGTCGGCCACGTCCTACGTGCGCGCCGCCGACCCGACGGCCCTCGCCGGGCTGGCCGAGGACCCGCGGCTCGCCGGACTCGGCCTGCTGCCGCTCGCACCGACCGTGCTGGCCTCCTCCGTCCCCGCGGCCGAGCTGCACGACACCCTGCGCCGGCACGGCCTCCTCTCGGGTCTGGAGGGCCCCGACGGTCGGCCGCTCGGCCACGTCCGTCGCACCGTGCGGCTCGACCGCGCCGCCTGGTCGCGCCGACCCGCCACACCCGTCCGCGACACCTCCGCGGACGCCCGCGCCGCCGTCGTCGCCCGCCTGCGCCGGGCCACGCCCGGCAGCGACGGGCCGGGCACGGGCACCGGCGCACCCCTCGGGGCCGCAGAGCCGAGCACCGTGCCCGACGGCGGCACCCCGGACCGGGCGAGCGCTGCGGACCGCGACGGGCCGCCCCTGGCGGGTACCGTCGTCGGGCCCGGCACCAGCGAGCCGGGCGACGCCCTGGCGCTGCTGCACGACGCGCTGCGCGACGGACGCACCGTCCTGGTCGAGATGGTGGGCGGCTCCGGCACCCTCGTGCGGCGGGAGCTCAAGCCGATGCGGCTCGAGGGCGGGCGCCTGCGCGCGCTGGACCCGGTCCGCGAGGCCGAGCTCACCGTCGCCGTCCACCGTATCGCCTCCGTGGAGCCGCTCGACTGACGCGGCGGCCGCCCGCGGAACAGGCGCGGACCCCGCGGCGTTGCCACCCTGGACACTCTTACCGGAAGGACCCGCATGCCCGACGGCCCCCTCATCGTCCAGAGCGACAAGTCGATCCTGCTGGAGGTCGACCACCCGCAGTCCGGCGACGCACGCCGCGCCATCGCGCCGTTCGCGGAGCTGGAGCGCGCCCCGGAGCACGTGCACACCTACCGGCTGACCAACCTCGGACTGTGGAACGCGCGCGCCGCCGGCCACGACGCCGAGCAGGTCGTCGACACCCTCATGGCGTACTCGCGCTACCCCGTGCCCCACGCGCTGCTGGTGGACGTCGCCGAGACGATGGGCCGCTACGGGCGCCTCACCCTGGCCTCCCACCCCGTGCACGGGCTCGTGCTGGAGTCCACCGACGCCGCCGTGCTCGCCGAGGTGCTCAAGTCCAAGCGCAGCGCCGGGCTCGTGGGCGAACGCATCGACGACACCACCGTGGCGGTGCACCCCTCCCAGCGCGGCAACCTCAAGCAGGCGCTGGTCAAGCTCGGCTGGCCGGCCGAGGACCTCGCCGGGTACGTCGACGGCGAGAAGCACGCCATCACGCTGTCCCCCACGACCAAGCCCGTCTACCCGGGCGAGGACGCCGCCGCGTGGGAGCCGCGGCCGTACCAGGCGCAGGCCGTCGACGGGTTCTGGCACGGCGGCTCCGGCGTCGTGGTGCTGCCGTGCGGCGCCGGCAAGACCATCGTCGGCGCGGGCGCCATGGCGAAGTCCGGGACCACCACCCTGATCCTGGTGACCAACACCGTCAGCGCGCGGCAGTGGCGCGACGAGCTGATCCGCCGTACCTCGCTCACCGAGGACGAGATCGGCGAGTACTCGGGCTCCCGCAAGGAGATCCGCCCCGTCACCATCGCGACCTACCAGGTGCTCACCACCAAGCGGAAGGGCGTGTACACCCACCTCGAGCTGCTCGACGCCCGCGACTGGGGGCTCGTCGTGTACGACGAGGTGCACCTGCTGCCCGCACCGATCTTCCGCATGACGGCGGAGCTGCAGGCCCGCCGCCGGCTGGGCCTCACCGCCACGCTCGTGCGCGAGGACGGCCGCGAGGACGAGGTGTTCTCCCTCATCGGGCCCAAGCGGTACGACGCCCCGTGGAAGGACATCGAGGCGCAGGGCTACATCGCGCCGGCCGACTGCGTCGAGGTCCGCCTGACCCTGCCCCAGCACGAGCGGATGGTCTACGCGACCGCCGAGCCGGAGGACAAGTACCGGCTCGCGGCATGCGCCCCGGGCAAGAACCGCGTGGTCGAGCAGCTCGTCGCGCAGCACCCGGACGACCAGGTGCTCGTCATCGGGCAGTACATCGACCAGCTCGAGGAGCTCGCTGCGCACCTCGACGCACCCCTCATCACCGGTGCGACGACGGTCCGCGAGCGCCAGAAGCTGTTCGGCGCGTTCCGGTCGGGCGAGATCTCCCGGCTGGTGGTCTCCAAGGTCGCCAACTTCTCCATCGACCTGCCCGAGGCGTCCGTGGCGATCCAGGTCTCGGGGTCGTTCGGGTCCCGTCAGGAGGAGGCGCAGCGGCTCGGACGGGTGATGCGGCCGAAGCAGGACGGCCGCACGGCACACTTCTACGCCGTCGTCGCCCGCGACACCGTGGACCAGGACTTCGCGGCGCACCGCCAGCGGTTCCTGGCGGAGCAGGGGTACGCCTACCGCATCGTCGACGCCGAGGACCTGGACGTCGTGCAGTAGAGGGTGGGGGCCGAGGCACGAGGCACCCGCCCGGCACGGAACGACGGCCAGGCCCGACCATCGGACCCGAGGACCTGGACGTCGTGCAGTAGAGGGTGGGGGCCGAGGCACGAGGCACCCGCCCGGCACGTGCGGCAGCGGGTGAAGACCATCGCCCCTCGCGCCACGCTCCGTGCGGGCGCGTAGCGTGGCACGTGCGTCGTCGCGCCGGTGGCGCGCGGTGCGTCCAGGGTTGCCGCTGCACGGAGGCCGTCGATGTCGATCCAGGAGCAGCGCCCCGCTGAGGGCAGCGGTCACGTCGAGGTCGGCGCCGTCGTGCTGCGCCCCGCGACGTCGGGCGGCGGATCATGACGGTCTGGTCGACGGCGGCGATCCTGCTTGCGACGGCGGCCGTCGCGTTCGGGCTGTGCCTCCTGACCCGGCGCCTGGTGCGTGGGGTCGCGTTCGACACCGGCCCGTGGACCGCGACGCTCTCGTACGTGGCGACGGCCTACGGCATCGTCCTCGGTTTCTCGATCGTCTTCCTCTTCGGTGAGTTCTCCGCCGCACGCAACGCGATCGGGGACGAGGCGACGTCCATCGGGACCGCCTTCGACGAGGCGCAGCTGTTCCCGGACAGCCAGGCCGCCATCCAGCACTCCTTGATCTGCTACGCGCGGGCCGTCCCCGAGTACGACTGGCCCGCGCTGCAGGACGGCGGGTCGTCGCCCGTGGTGGACGCCGCCTACAGCGACCTGTTCGTGACGCTGGGCGAGTCGACCGAACCCACCGGCGGGACGTTCCAGCCGGCGACAGCGACGAACCTCCTGGCCCAGCTCGGCAACATCTCCACGGCCCGCGAGACCCGTCTCGTCGCGGCCGAGATCCAGACGCCTCCGTTGCTGTGGGTGCTGCTCATCTTCGGCGGAGCGCTCATCCTCGTGCTGCTGTTCATCGTGACCCTCCCGGCGCGCTCGGTCCCACAGGCTGTCCTGGTCGCGGTGTCGGCGGTGTTCACGCTGGTGATGCTGCTGATCGTCATCGCGCTGAGCACGCCGTTCAGCCCCGGAGCGGGACGGCTGTCCCCCACCTTGATCGAGCAGACGACGGACTCCATGGAAGCCACGGCCCCCGACCTGGCGGCACTGCCCTGCGGTACCGAGACCGACAGCTGACCGAACCAAGGAGACTCCGATGAGCGACGACCCCCACGGCCCGATCCACGGCACGGCTGCGTTCCGCGAGCATCTCGACCCGTTCGAGTTCCCGGCGTCGGGGATGGCGGCGGGGACGGCCTACGAGCTGCTGCACACCGGCCTGATGCTCGACGGCCGCGAGACGCTGAACCTGGCCTCGTTCGTGACGACGTGGATGGAACCCGAGGCGGAGCGCCTCATCCTGGGCTCCCTGCGCAAGAACCACATCGACCACGAGGAGTACCCGGCGTCGTCGCTGATGGAGGAGGCCTGCGTGCACATGCTCGGCGACCTGTTCAACGCGCCGGACCCGGCCGAGGTCGTGGGCGTCGGCACCATCGGCTCCTCCGAGGCGATCATGCTGGGGCTGCTGGCGCACAAGCGCAGCTGGCGCGACCGTCGTCGTGCCGAGGGTCTGCCGACGGACCGGCCGAACGTGGTCTACGGGGCCGAGACCCACGTGGTGTGGGACAAGTTCGCCAACTACTTCGACGTCGAGATGCGCAAGATCCCGATGAAGCCGGACCGGTACGTCATCAGCGCCGACGAGGTGGCCGAGCAGGTCGACGAGAACACGATCGCCGTCGGGGTCGTCCTCGGCACCACCCACATCGGCGAGTCGGACCCGATCGAGGAGATCAACGACCGGCTGGTGCAGATCAAGGAGCAGCAGGGGTGGGACGTCCCGATCCACGTCGACGGCGCCAGCGGCGCGTTCGTCGCGCCGTTCGCTGAGCCCGACCTGAAGTTCGACTTCCGGCTCGAGCAGGTGGCGTCGATCAACGCCTCGGGGCACAAGTACGGACTGGTCTACCCGGGCGTGGGCTGGCTGGTGTTCCGCGACCGGACCAAGCTTCCCCAGGACCTCGTGTTCAGCGTGAACTACCTCGGCGGCGCGCAGCCCACGTTCACGTTCAACTTCTCGCGAGGATCGGCGATGATCCAGGCGCAGCTGTACAACTTCCTGCGGCTCGGGCGCTCCGGGTACCAGGAGATCGTGGCGACGATGCTCGCCAACGCACGGCACCTCAACGACGAGCTGGCCGCGGGGCCCTGGTTCGAGATCCTCAACCCGGGGCTGAGCGAGCCGGTGGTGACGTTCCGGCTCCGGGACGACCCCGGGTTCGACGTCTACCACCTGTCCGCGCGGCTGCGGGAGCACGGGTGGATCGTCCCGGCGTACAGCCTCCCGCCCGACGCCGAGGACGTGCACCTGCTGCGCATCGTGGTGCGGATCGACCTGAGCCGGCAGATGGTCGACATGCTGCTGCGCGACCTGGAGGACGCCTGCACCCACCTGGCGCAGGAGAAGCCCGGGGCACGCAAGCGACCGGCGCCCGACGTGTGGACGGCGCCCGCCCTCATGGCGGCGCACCAGAAGGAGCGCACCGGGCAGCGGCGCCGGTCCTGACGTCCACGGGGTCGTGCGGCACCACCGCGAGGGGCCCCGCGTGCGGGCACCGCACATCCGCCGCACGGTGGTCGGGTGACCAGATTCGGATACACCCTGATGACCGAGCAGTCCGGTCCGCGGAGCCTCGTCGACTACGCGGTCCGGGCTGAGGACGCCGGCTTCGAGTTCGAGGTGATGAGCGACCACTACTTCCCCTGGCTCGACACCCAGGGCCACTCCCCGTACGCGTGGAGCGTGCTGGGGGCCGTCTCCCAGGCGACGCAGCGGGTCGGGCTCATGTCGTACGTGACATGCCCGACGCTGCGCTACCACCCCGCCGTCGTCGCCCAGAAGGCCGCCACCGTGGGTCTGCTGTCCGAGGGACGCTTCACGCTGGGCCTCGGCGCGGGCGAGAACCTCAACGAGCACGTCGTGGGCGCCGGCTGGCCGGCCGTCGACGAACGCCACGAGATGCTCTCCGAGGCGGTCCAGATCATCGCGGCGCTGTTCGAGGGCAACCTGCTCAGCTTCCGCGGCGACCACTTCCAGGTGGACTCGGCGCGGCTGTGGGACCTGCCGGACGACCCCGTGGAGATCGGTGTCGCCGTCTCCGGCGAGCAGTCGGTGGGGACCTTCGCCACTCTCGCGGACCACCTGATCTCGACCGAGCCGAAGCAGGGCCTGCTGCACCAGTGGGACTCCGCGCGCGCGGACGCGGACCTGCCGGCCTCGCGGAAGGTCGCGCAGATGCCGATCTCCTGGGACCCGGACCCCGATGCGGCCGTGCAGCGGGCCCACGAGCAGTTCCGCTGGTTCGGCCTGGGCTGGCCCGTGAACGCCAACCTGCCCACCACGGAGGCGTTCGACCACGCCAGCGCGTTCGTGCGGCCGGAGGACGTCGCGGAGTCGATCCCCTGCGGGCCGGACCTCGACGCGATCGTCGAGGCGGCGTCGGCCTTCTGGGAGGCCGGGTACACCGACCTGGCGCTGCACCAGATCGGCGATGCCAAGCAGGAGGAGTTCCTCGGCACGGCCGCCGGGCCGCTGCTCGAGAAGCTCCGTGCGGCCGCGCCCGAGGCCACGGACTGACCGACCGCGTCAGGGCGGAGCGACCGCTCCGCCCTGACGCACCGAGTTGATCTCGACCATCCGTTCCTCGCCCCAGTCCCCGAGCGGGCGCAGCGCCCGGTCCAGCGCGACGCCGTCGTCCGTGAGGCTGTAGACGACCTTGGGCGGCACCTGATCGTGCACCTCGCGGCGTACCACGCCGTCACGCTCCAGCTCACGGAGCTGCTGGACCAAGACCTTCTCGGAGACCCCGGTCAGCTCGCGACGCAGCTCACCGGTACGCCGCGGCCGCACCGACAGCGCCCACAGGATCAACGGCTTCCACTTGCCGCCGACGACGGCGACCGCCGCGTCGAGCCCGCACAGGAACTCTGCCATGCCGCTTCCTCTCGCCGGTGGACACGCACCTCGAGGTGGGTACGTACTTCAAAGTAGGTACTTCACCCCTGGGGCGGTTGCGCTCAGACTCACTGTATGACCACCGAGCGGGCAACACCCGCGAGCACCACCGCCGTCGTCGGCCTCGGCCCCATGGGGAGCGCGCTCGCGCGAGCCCTGCTGGCCGCCGGGCCGCCGCCCGTCGTCTGGAACCGGACGCGCTCGCGGGCGACGGACCTCGCCGCCGAGGGCGCCGTGTCCGCCTCCGACCTGTCTGACGCCGTGGCCTCGGCCGACCTGGTGATCAGCTGCCTGCGCGACCACGCGACGACGCGCTCCGTCCTGGCCACGGTGCCGCACGAGACGCTGCGCGGACGGACCGTCGTGATCCTCGCCTCGGCGACACCCGACGAGGCGCGCGCCACGCACGCCTGGGCGGTCGCCCGCGGCCTGACGGTGCTGGTCGGATCGATCATGGTGCCCGTCCCGCTGGTCGGCACGCCCGAGGCCCAGATCCTCTACGCGGGCGACCCTGCGCTCGTCGAGCGGCACCGCGACGTCCTCGAACGGTTGGCCGGCCGCACCGACCACGTCGGCGAGGACCCCGGGCACGCGTCCCTGCTGGACACCGCCATGCTCGAGGTCTACTTCGCCGGCATGACGGCGTTCCTGCACGGGGCCGCGATGGCCGCCCGCGAGGGGATCGACGCCACGACGTTCGCCGCCTACGCCCGCGACGTGCTGGCGTTGCTGCCGGACACGGTGGACGGGCTCGCGGCGGACGTCGACGCCGGGCGGCACCCGGGCCACGAGGACACCATCGCCATGGAGCTGGCCGCGCTGGAGCACATGGTCGCCACCAGCGAGGCGACCGGCGTCGACCCCTCGCTGCCGGTGCTCATGCGCCGGCTCGCCCACGACGCGGTGGCGGCCGGGCACGGCGGCGACTCCTGGTCCCGCGTGGTGGACGTGCTGCGCGGGACGGTCCGCACGCCGGCGGCGTAGCCAGGGCAGAACTCTCGGCGACGCCCTACGGTGCACTCATGCCCGATGACGGCGGTACGCCACCGCACGTGCCCGACGACGACGCCCCGGACGGCGGCACCCGCCCCGTGCTGCACGACTCCGCCCGCCCGCCGCGGTGGGTGCCCCGCGTCCTCGTGATGGGTGCGGTGGCCGTGTTCGTCGCGGCCTGGACGTGGACGGCCCTCGGCCAGCTCACCACCCTGTTCGTCTACCTGCTGATCGCGTTCTTTCTCACGCTGGCGCTGGAGCCGGTCGTCACCTGGCTGGTGCGGCACGGGTGGCGGCGCGGGCTCGCCGCGGGCACGGCGTTCTTCGGCTCGGTGATCGTGGCCCTCGTGGTGCTGGCCCTGTTCGGCAACCTGTTCATCCAGCAGCTCGTGCAGCTCGTCGGCGTCCTGCCGGAGCTGTACGTGGCGGCGAGCGGGAGGATCCAGGAGACCTTCGACGTCGAGCTGCCCGCGTCCGACGACCTGCTGGCCCAGCTCGTCACCGAGTACGGCACCGACGTCGCCACCGGGACGATCGCCGTGGGGACCACGGTGGTCGGGCTCGTCTTCGCGGCGCTGACGATCGGCCTGGTCACCTACTACCTCATGGCCGCCGGGCCCCAGTTCCGGGCCGCGGTGTGCCGGTGGCTCAGCCCCGGCCGCCAGACCGAGGTGCTGCGCCTGTGGGAGATCACCCAGGTCAAGGTGTCCGACTTCATCAGCTCGCGCATCGTGCTCGCCGCGCTCTCGGCCGCCTTCACCGCGGTGTTCCTGGTGATCGTGGGCACGCCGTACGCGCTGCCCCTGGCGCTGTTCACCGGCATCGTCTCGCAGTTCATCCCGACGATCGGCACCTACATCGGCGGTGCGCTGCCCGTGGCGGTCGCCCTGACGTCCCAGGGGGTGCCGCAGGCCGTCGCGGTGCTGGCGTTCATCATCGCCTACCAGCAGCTCGAGAACCTCTACTTCTCGCCGAAGGTCTCGGCCCGCGCGCTGGAGATGAACCCGGCGATGAGCTTCGTCGCGGTGCTCGCGTTCGGTGCCGTGTTCGGGGCGCTCGGAGCGTTCCTGGCCCTGCCGATCGCCGCCACGATCCAGGCGGTGGCGAACACCTACCTGCAGCGGCACGAGCTGATCGACTCCGAGCTGCTCCGCGACCCGGAACGTGCGCCGTCGCGCAAGGGCTCGCGCCGGGCGCGCAACGCGCGGGCCGCCCGGGAGGCGGCGAGGACCGTGGACCAGCGCCGCGCCGACGGTCTCGAGTGAACCCGCCGGACTGACCGACGCGGTCAACGTCACCCGGCGCGGGATTGCGCGGTGCCCGCACGCGCGGAACGATGCAGACCGTGATCCCGTCTACCCAGGCCACGCGGCGACGCGTGGCCCTCCTCGCCCCTCGGACGCTGCTGCTCACGGTCGCGCTGCCGGTGCTGCTCGCCCTCACGGCCACCACCGCGCACGCCGAGCCCCCGCTGCGCGAGCTGGACGGCGACGTGACGGACGTCGCCGGGGTGCTCAGCGAGGACGAGGTCGCCGAGGTGCAGGACGCCCTCGACACCCTCGCGGAGGACAGCTCGTACCAGCTCTTCGTCGTCTACGCGGAGAGCTTCGACGGCACCGACGGGCGCAGCTGGGCGGACGCCACCGCGACCAACGCCCAGCTCGGCCCCGACGACTTGCTGCTCGCCGTCGCCACCGAGGACCGCCTCTACGGGCTGAGCTGGGACAACAACATCGACCTGTCGGACGAGCAGCTCGACGCCGTCCGCGACGCCACGGTCGACGAGCTGCGCGACGACGACTGGGCCGGCGCCACGGTCGCCGCCGTCGACGCCACGCTGGCGGTCACCGGCTCCGGCGACGCCTCCACCACCGGTGTCGCGGACGACGGCGACTCCTCCGGCGGGCTCCCGGTGCCCGGGCCGCTGCTGGTCGGCGGGATCGCCGTCGTCGCCGCCGGCGGCGTCTTCCTGTGGTCCCGCTCGCGGCGGGACAAGGACCTGACCCGTCGCGGCGCCGCCGCGGCCGCCGCCCGCACGGGGGCCGGCGGCCCGGACCCCGACCCGCTCGCCAACATCACCACCACCGAGCTCGCCCAGCGTGCCGGCAGCGCCCTGGTCGCCGTCGACGACGCGATCAAGACGTCCGAGCAGGAGCTCGGCTTCGCGCAGGCGGAGTTCGGGCTCGAGGCGACCCGGGAGTTCACCGCGGCGCTGGAGGAGGCCCGCGCGGACGTCGCCGAGGCCTTCCGGCTGCGCCAGGGGCTCGAGGACAGCGTCCCGCCGGGTGGTTCCCTCGGCGACGCGCCGCCGTCGGACGCCGCCCGGCAGCGCGCCGTGCTGGCCGACGTCATCCGGCGCTGCGAGGCCGCGGCGGCCACCCTCGACGCCCAGGCCGACTCCTTCGACGACCTGCGCCGCCTGCAGTCCCGCGCGCCGCAGGTGCTCGACGAGACCGAGCAGCGCGCCGGTGAGATCGAGGCGCGGATCGAGGTCGCCCGCAGCACCCTCGCCGGGCTGACCGCCACCTACCCCGCGTCGGCGCTGGCGTCCGTGCGCGACAACCCGGACCAGGTGGCAGCGCTCGTCACCAACGCCCGCGAGGCGGTCGCGGCCGGGCGGACCGCCGTCCAGAAGCGCAAGAAGGCGGTCGCAGTCGCCGAGGCCCGGGCGGCGCAGAACGCGCTCGGGCAAGCTGTCACCCTGCTCGACGAGGTCGCGAGCGCCGGCGACGACCTCGCGTCCGCCGCGACCAACCTCGACAAGGGCATCGCGTCGATCACGCAGGACATCGTCGACGCCGAGCGCCTCGCGTCCGGCGACCTGGCCGCGCAGGGCGCCGCCGCCGAGGCGCGGTCCGCTGCCGAGCAGGCCCGCAGCGCCCGCGACGGCGGCGACCCGCTGGCCGCGCTCGCCCGCCTGACCTCCGCGGAGGCCGCCCTCGACGCCGCCCTCGCACCCGCCCGGCAGCAGGCCGAGTCCGACGCCCGCGCCAAGGCGCTGCTGCGCGACGTCCTCGGTCGTGTCGAGTCCCAGCTCCGCGCGACGCAGAGCTTCGTCACCACCCGTCGCGGCGCCGTCGGCCCCGACGCCCGCACCCGGCTGGCCGAGGCCGAGCGCCTCGCCGCCGAGGCCCGGTCGCTGCAGGCCACCGACCCGCACGCGGCGCTCGCGACGGCGCAGCAGGCCGAGCGCTACGTCCAGCAGGCGACCCAGATGGCGCAGACCGACACCTCCGGCTGGGACATGCGGCAGGGAGGGTTCGCCGGTCCCGGTCGCCGCTCCTCCGACGTGGGCGGCATGATCCTCGGAGGGATCGTCCTCGACTCGGTCCTGCGCGGCTCCGGGCGCGGCCGACGGCGGGGCCGCGGCTACGGCGGCGGGTTCGGCGGGGGCTTCGGTGGCGGGTTCGGCGGCGGTTCCCGCGGCGGTTTCGGGGGTGGTTTCGGCGGGGGAGGCGGCCGGGGCGGCGCCGGTGGCCGCTTCTGACGTCGACGCGCCGGGAACCACGGAGCCTCCGCCGTCGTCCTAGTCATCAACACCAACCAGCGGGAATCACGGACCAGGAAGGCACGTCATGACGCAGAAGCAGAGCATCCTCGGGCGCATCAGCCAGCTCGCGAAGGCCAACATCAACGCGATGCTGGACCGTGCCGAGGACCCGGCCAAGATGATCGACCAGCTGATCCGTGACTACACGAACAACATCGCGGAGGCCGAGCAGGCGATCGCCCAGACGATCGGCAACCTGCGGCTGGCCGAGCAGGACTACCACGAGGACGTGCAGTCCGTGCAGGAGTGGGGCGCCAAGGCGCTGGCCGCCTCCCGCAAGGCCGACGAGCGACGCAGCGCGGGCGACACCGTCAACGCCGACAAGTTCGACCAGCTCGCCAAGGTGGCGCTGCGCAAGCAGCTCGACGCCGAGAACGAGGTCACGACGTCCCGGCCGATGATCGAGCAGCAGCAGGTCACGGTCGAGAAGCTGAAGACCGGTCTGGCCCAGATGAAGGACCGGCTCGTCGAGCTGAAGTCGAAGCGCGACCAGCTCGTCGCCCGGCAGAAGGCCGCCGAGGCGCAGCAGACCGTGCAGGGCGCGATCAGCTCCATCAACATCATGGACCCGACCAGCGAGCTCTCGCGGTTCGAAGAGGCGGTGCGCCGCGAGGAGGCGCAGGCCATGGGTCAGGCGGAGATCGCGGCGTCCTCCCTGGAGTCGCAGTTCTCCGAGCTCGAGGGGTCGATGGAGGACCTCGAGCTGGAGGCCCGCCTCGCCGCGCTCAAGGCGGGCACCCCGCAGAACCAGATCGAGTCCTGACGAGGTAGGGGCGCCGAGGCCGAGGTAGTAGCGGCGTCGCCGAGGTAGTAGCGCTGGCGCGCTACCTCGGCCGGCGCGCTACTACCTCGGCGAGGCCCGCACTACCTCGGGGTGCTAGCCGGCTGCGGCGAGCGCGACCTCGTCCGGGCCGTCGACGGCGCCGCGCACCTGCTCGAGGAACGCCTGGGCGAGCAGGTCGCCCGTCCGCGCCAGACCGTCGTCGTGCGCGGTCACCTGGGCATGGACGGCGGCCGTGTCGACGTCGACCTCCCCGAGCGCCCAGCGCACCGCCAGGGACGGGCTCGCCTCCGGGTGGAACTGCACACCCAGCGCGGAGCCCCAGCGGAACGCCTGGTACGGGTACATGTCGGACCAGCCGAGCCACTGGGCGCCCGCGGGCAGCTCGATGATCGCGTCGGAGTGCATCGAGACCACCGGGGTCACGCAGCCAGGCGTCTCGACGTCGTCGGAACACGTCGCGCCGGCGGACCGGACGAGCGGTGCGAGGACCGGGTCCTCCAGCGCCTCGGCACGCCAGTGCACGTCGACGACGCCGGCCTCCCGCCCGGGCGGGGCGGCCACCTGCACCGCTCCCCCGCCGGCGACGGCGAGCAGCTGGGCACCGAGACAGATGCCGAGCGTGGGCAGCCCGTCGACGGCGGCGCGCGCCAGGAGCGAGCGCACCGCGGGGAGCCAGGGGGCGTCGTCGTCCGCGTAGGCGTGCATCTGCCCGCCGAGGACGATCAGGCCGTCACCGCACTCCTCGAGCGACGGCACCGGGTCCCCGGCGAAGGGTCGGACGACGCGGGCTCCCGGGAACGTCCGGGCGTACCGGTCGAGCGGCACGTCGGAGCCGTGCTGCAGGACGGTCACCTGCGGGTGGTCGGAGCGTGTGAAGTCGGGCACGGCCGCTGAGATTACTCCGACCTGTCGCCGCGGTCCATGCTCGACCGCCGGAGCGACGACGGCCCGCGTACCCTGGGCGCATGGTCTCCCCCTTCTCCGCGCCGATCACCTCGCCTGCGCCGTCGCCGAGCCCGGCGTCGCCGAACGAGCCGACCCGCACCACGTACCTCCTGGTCGACGGCGAGAACATCGACGCCACGCTCGGCATGAACGTGCTGAACCGCCGCCCCAACCCCGAGGAGCGGCCGCGCTGGGACCGGATCACCAAGTTCGCGAGCAAGGTGTGGGGCTCCGACGTCGTCCCGCTGTTCTTCCTCAACGCGACCAGCGGCCAGATGCCGATGTCGTTCGTGCAGGCGCTGCTCGCGATGGGCTACCGGCCCATCCCGCTGGCGGCGAACGGTGACGAGAAGGTCGTCGACCTCGGTATCCAGCGCACCCTGGAGGCCATCGCCGGGCGCGAGGGCGACGTCCTGCTCGCGAGCCACGACGGCGACTTCCTGCCCCAGATCGAGCGCCTCCTGGCCGACGACGGCCGGCGGGTCGGGCTGCTGGCCTTCCGCGAGTTCGTCAACGGCCAGCTCACCTCGCTGACCGAGGAGGGGCTGGAGATCTTCGACCTGGAGGGCGACGTCGACGCCTTCACCAGCCCGCTGCCGCGCGTGCGGATCATCCCGATCGACGAGTTCGACCCGCTGCGCTACCTCTGACGCTCAGGGGGTGGGGGTGGGCGTCGAGCGACGCCCACCCGGCACGTCGGCGATGCGCTGCGCCACCGAGATGCCCACCAGGCTGCCCACGAGCGCCAGCGACACGAGCACCAGGGCGACCCAGCTGAACCCGGTGACCACGACGACCAGCACGGACAGGCCGACCGCCACGAACCGCAGGGCGTCGGCGTGCTCGGCGACCCGCCGTGGCAACCTGCCGTCCTGGCCGCTCACCGTGCCGACCCAGGGCCACCGGTCCGCGGCGCGTCCGAGCCAGGCCGGACGTCCCAGCAGCAGCGCGACGACGGCGGCCACGACGGCGATGATCCCGATCAGCCACAGGATCTCGTGCAGCCCTCCGGACACCGCGTCGAACAGCACGCCGGCGACCCGCTCGCCGTCCGGGGTGCGGGCGGCCTCCACGACGAGGCCTCGCAGCTGCGCGACGAGGGCGGCCGCGATCACCAGGCCGGCAGCCACGCCGATCGCGAGCTGGATCGCACCACGCCGGCGGTCGGGCGCCACGAGGACGGTCGCGACGATGAGCAGCACGGTGACCACCACCAGCGCCCACACGACGCGGTCCACGGTCCTGACGGTCCCCTGCACCATGTCGAACGTCTCGCGGTCGAGGAGGGCCACCTGGCCGAAGTCGTCCGGCAGCCGCGCACCGAGCGCCTCGCCGAGCTGGGCGCGCGCCTGCGGCGCGTTCTCCGTGACGGCGTCGGGCAGCGTCACACCGGGCAGCATGTCACCGACGCTCCCGAGCGCCTCGCGGAGCGCCTCGGCGATCAGCGGCGTCGTGTCGAGCATGACGGCGTCGTCGGTCAGGTAGACGTTCGGGTGGTCCTCGACGTCGGCGCGCGCGAGCGCGATCGCCCCGGTGTGCGCTCGTTCGACCAGCCGGGGCAGCCGCTCCCGGAACGCCTCGGACGTCACGAGGCGGTCCACGACCTTCTCCACCCGCTCCTCGAGGCGGTCGACCACCACGGGCGTCAGCGCGGCGAGCGTCGGCCGGTCGACGCGGGTGCCGAGCGCCTCCAGCAACGGCCCCGGCTCGACCTCGAGCCGCTCGACGAGGGCGAGCGCCAGCACCTCGTCGAGCTCGGTGAGCCGGGCGGAGACGCGGGTGTCGAGGTCCAGGGCCAGCAGCGTCTGCTCGGTCACGTTGTCCGCGAGGGCGTCGTAGAACGCCGGGTCGTCCAGCACCGGCCCGACGGTGTCCATGAAGTCGTCGGTGTCGAACACCGTGCGGTGCGCCCACACCGCCACCGACGACGCGACGACGAGCAGGGTGGTCACGACCACCAGGACGGCGGCGACCCACCGGCGCACGGCGTCACCACGAGAGCGGAGGGGGACGGTCTCGGCGGAGGTCACACACCGCATCCTGGGTGCTGGGAGGAGTCCGCGCGACTCGTACGCCGCACGTTCAGGAAACCTTCAGGGATGCGGCGCACACTGGACCCATGGCCGCATCCACCGACGCCCCCGAAGCACGGCTCGTCGTCGTCGACGACGAGCCGAACATCCGCGAGCTGCTCTCCACGTCCCTGCGCTTCGCCGGCTTCGAGGTGCACGCCGCGGCCGACGGCACGAGCGCGCTGCAGCTCGTGCGCGACACGGAGCCGGACCTCGTGGTGCTCGACGTGATGCTGCCCGACATGGACGGCTTCACCGTCACCCGCCGGATGCGTGCCACCGGCCGGCACACGCCGGTGCTCTTCCTGACCGCTCGTGACGACACCCAGGACAAGATCCAGGGCCTCACGGTGGGCGGCGACGACTACGTCACCAAGCCGTTCAGCCTCGAGGAGGTCGTGGCCCGGATCCGTGCCGTGCTGCGGCGCACCGCCGGCGGCGAGCCCGAGGACGACGCCGTGGTGCGCGTCGGCGACCTCGCCCTGGACGAGGACAGCCACGAGGTGCACCGCGCCGGCGTCGAGATCGAGCTCTCCCCCACCGAGTTCAAGCTGCTGCGCTACCTCATGCTCAACGCAGGCCGCGTCCTGTCCAAGGCGCAGATCCTCGACCACGTGTGGCAGTACGACTGGGGCGGCGACGCGAACATCGTGGAGTCCTACATCTCCTACCTGCGCCGCAAGATCGACCACGTGACGGTCCCCGGGCCGGACGGCGCGGACGTCGAGCTCCCGCCGCTCATCCACACCAAGCGCGGTGTCGGCTACCTCCTGCGGGCACCGCAGCGATGACCCCCCGCGACCGCCCCGACGGCATCGAGCCGACCTTCGCCGCACCGGAGGCTCCCGGAGCGGCGAGCGCGGCCGAGGCACCGCCGTCGGGCACGGACGCACCCGGGCCGACGGCGGAACCCGCCCCGAGCACGCCGGGCGAGCGGCGCTGGAGCTGGCTCAGCCGGGTGCCGCTGCGCGTGCGCCTGGTCGCGATCATCGTGCTGCTGCTGGGGGCGGGCATGGTCTTCGCGGGGATCGCGACCCGCACCGTGGTCTCGAACTACCTCGTGGACCAGCTCGACTCGCAGCTCAAGCAGTCGGCGCAGAACGTCGCGGAGATGACGGTCCGGGGCCCGGACGAGACCGGGCCCCGCATCCCCAGCGACTACTCCGTCGCGCTGGTCAGCTGCAACGGCTACGACGAAGCGCCGATCGGCTGGCCCCAGACGCTCGACACGTTCGGCGAACCGGCGATCCCCGACGAGTCCCTGACGAGCGTGGTCGAGCGGGGCCTCGAGCCCTTCACCGTGGACTCCACGGGCGGCTCGGCCCCGTCCCAGTGGCGCGTCGTGTCCATCCCCTGCAGCCCCGACCACGGGAACACCCTCGACGGCGCCGCCTACGTCGCGCTGCCCCTGGCCGCCGTCGACAAGACGACCGCCTACCTGTCGAGCTCCCTGCTGTGGTCGGGCATCGGGATCGTCCTGCTCGGCGGCGCGCTCGCGTTCTGGCTGGTGCAGCACTCCCTGCGGCCGCTGCGCCGCATCGAGGCCACCGCTGCCGCCATCGCGGAGGGCGACCTGTCCCAGCGCGTGCCCGAGCAGCCCTCCTCGACGGAGGTCGGCTCGCTGTCGCGCTCGCTCAACGTGATGCTCACGCAGATCGAGTCGGCGTTCGCCGTCCAGGAGGCCTCCGAGCAGCGCATGCGCCGGTTCGTCTCCGACGCGAGCCACGAGCTGCGCACGCCGCTCGCCACGGTGCGCGGGTACGGCGAGCTGTACCGGATGGGCGCGCTGGACACGGACGAGAAGGTCGACGACACGATGGTCCGCATCGAGGACTCGGCCCGCCGGATGGGCACGCTCGTCAACGACCTGCTCGTCCTCGCCCGCCTCGACGAGGGCCGCCCCATGCGGCACGAGGTCGTCGACCTCGCGGCGCTCGCCCACGACACCGCTCAGGACCTGCACGCCCTCGACCCGACGCGCGCCGTCGCGGTCACAGGGCTGCGGCCCGGCGAGGCGCCGCCGGCCGCCCTGCACACCGTCGGTGACGCCGACCGGCTGCGGCAGGTCCTGACCAACCTCGTGGGGAACGTCGCCCGGCACACGCCGGCGGGGTCGCCCGCCGAGCTCGCCCTCGGGACGGTGGCCGAGGGCGTCGTCGTCGAGGTGCGCGACCACGGACCCGGCGTCTCGGACGAGCAGGCCGGGCGGATCTTCGAGCGTTTCTACCGCGCCGACTCCTCGCGCAACCGGGAGTCCGGCGGATCCGGCCTGGGTCTGGCGATCGTCGCGGCGATCCTGGGGGCGCACGGCGGCTCCGCAGCTGTGGCGCAGACGCCCGGCGGTGGACTGACCGTGCGGGTTCTCCTCCCGCCCGCGGGCCGCTACGCTGCGTGACGGCCCCGTCGGCGCAGACGGCCGCACCGATCACGATTGTCGGTCGGCGGTCGTAGGCTGGCAGGGAGACAGAGAACGATCTCCGAGCGAAGGTCTTGATAGCGATGGGCGTCCTGAGCGCCAGCGCGCCGCAGTGGTTCCTCTCGGCGTTCGTCCGCACCTGTCGAGGGGCGGGCGCCACGAAGCCCGAGGACTCGATCCGCTCGGTGGGTGAAGAGCTCATCGAGCGCTGGTCCGGGCCGGGCCGCCACTTCCACAACCTGCGTCACCTGGCCGCCGTCCTGCACCGGGTCGACGAGCTCGCTCACGAGACCCACGAGCCCGATCTCGTCCGGCTCGCCGCCTGGTACCACGGAGCGGTCTTCGACGCGGACCGCAAGGTCGCCTACGCGACCCGCGGCGGGGAGCAGACCACGCTCAGCGCGGAGCTCGCGCGCACGCAGCTTGTCGAGCTCGGCGTGCCCGTCGATTCGGCGGACCGGGTCGGCGAGCTCGTCGACACGCTCGCCCGGCACAAGGCGGCGGCCGGCGACTTCGACTCGGCGGTGCTCAACGACGCGGACCTGGGCATGCTCGCCGCGGAGCCGCAGCGCTACAAGGAGTACGTCGCGGAGATCCGGGCCGAGTACGCCCACATCCCGCTGTCCGACTACCTCGACGCGCGGATCAAGGTCCTGACCAAGCTGCTGGGCCGCTCGAGGCTCTACGTGAGCCCGCTCGGCGCCACGTGGGAGGAGCCCGCCCGGCAGAACCTCGACGCCGAGCTCCACCGGCTCGTCAAGGAGCGCCGCAAGCTCGGCCTGGAGGCGACGGCGGGCCCGGCCCGCCAGTAGCCCACCCCCCCGCCGAGGTAGTGGCCCACCCGCCGAGGTAGCGCCCCGCCCGCCGAGGTAGCGCCCCGCCCGGCGAGGTAGGGCCTCGCCCGCCGAGGTAGTGGCCCACCCGGCGAGGTAGGGCCTCGCCCGCCGAGGTAGTGGCCCACCCGGCGAGGTAGACGGTCGTCCACAGGTTGTGGACGACGGCGGCGCGCGCCTCTCGCTGAGCCCTACCGTCGTGCTCAGCCCGGTCCACCGGGACGACGACGGAGGAGACAGCATGCGGTACGAGGTCGACAGCGAGCGGGTGGCGCAGGCGAGCGCCGCCGTGAACGGTTCCGTGGGAGCCATCCGGGCCGAGGTCGGCGCGATGATGCGCCACCTGCACGATCTGCAGTCGAGCTGGCACGGCAGCGCCGCGACGTCGTTCGCGGGGGTCATGACGCAGTGGCAGTCGGCGCAGACGCAGGTCGAGGCTGCCCTCGACTCCGTGACGGCGGCGCTGCAGTCCGCCTCGACCACCTATGCGGACGCGGAGAGCCAGGCCGCCCGCCTCTTCGCCCGCTGACCCGGTAGGCGTTGTGGGCGCGATTTCTGGGCTCGATTGATGCCCATACCGGGCAATACGGGCCAGAAATCGCGCCCACAACCACGAATGCAGTGCAAGACGGCGGCCGGTCGCCCCGGGGACTTCCCAGGACGACCGGCCGCCGTCGTGCGTGGCGCGGGCTACCGCGCCGAGCGGACGTGGATCAGAAGCCCATGCCGCCCATGTCACCCATGCCGCCACCGTCGCCGGCCGAGGCCCCGGCGGGCTCCGGCTTGTCCGCGACGACAGCCTCGGTGGTGAGGAACAGCGCGGCGATCGACGCAGCGTTCTGCAGCGCGGAGCGCGTGACCTTGACCGGGTCGTTGACGCCCGCGGCCAGCAGGTCCTCGTACACGCCGGTCGCGGCGTTGAGGCCGTGACCCGGGGTGAGACCGCGGACCTTCTCCGCCACGACGCCGCCCTCGAGGCCGGCGTTGATGGCGATCTGCTTCAGCGGGGCCGAGATCGCCGCGTTGACGATCTGCGCACCGGTCGCCTCGTCGCCCTCGAGCTCGAGCTTGGCGAACGCAGCGGCACCGGCCTGGATGAGCGCGACGCCACCACCGGCGACGATGCCCTCCTCGACGGCAGCCTTGGCGTTGCGCACGGCGTCCTCGATGCGGTGCTTGCGCTCCTTGAGCTCCACCTCGGTGGCCGCGCCGGCCTTGATGACGGCGACGCCGCCGGCCAGCTTGGCGAGGCGCTCCTGCAGCTTCTCGCGGTCGTAGTCCGAGTCGGACTTCTCGATCTCGGAGCGGATCTGCTGCACGCGACCGGCGATGAGGTCGGCGTCGCCGGTGCCCTCGACGATCGTGGTCTCGTCCTTGGTGACGACGACCTTGCGGGCCTGGCCGAGCTCCTCGAGCGTGGCGTTCTCCAGCTTGAGGCCCACCGTCTCGGTGATGACCTGGCCGCCGGTGAGCACCGCGATGTCCTGCAGCATGGCCTTGCGGCGGTCGCCGAAGCCCGGAGCCTTGACGGCGACGGACTTGAAGGTGCCGCGGATCTTGTTCAGCACCAGGGTCGCCAGGGCCTCGCCCTCGACGTCCTCGGCGATGATCAGCAGCGAACGACCCGACTTCATGACCTGGTCGAGCAGCGGCAGCATGTCCTTGACGTTCGAGATCTTCGACTCGACGATCAGGACGTACGGGTCCTCGAGGACGGCCTCCTGGCGCTCCGGGTCCGTCTCGAAGTAGCGGGCGAGGAAGCCCTTGTCGAAGCGCATACCCTCGGTGAGCTCGAGCTCGAGGCCGAACGTGTTCGACTCCTCGACGGTGATGACGCCTTCCTTGCCCACCTTGTCGAGGGCCTCGGCGATGAGCTCGCCGATGGCGAGGTCGCCGGCGGAGATCGCGGCCGTGGCAGCGATCTGCTCCTTGGTCTCGACGTCGACCGCGGCGTTGAGCAGCTGCTCGGTCACGGCCTCGACGGCCTTCTCGATGCCGCGCTTGACGGCGATCGGGTTGGCGCCGGCGGCGACGACGCGCAGGCCCTCGCGCACGAGCGCCTGGGCGAGCACGGTCGCGGTGGTGGTGCCGTCACCCGCGACGTCGTCGGTCTTCTTGGCGACCTCCTTGACGAGCTCGGCGCCGATCTTCTCGAACGCGTCCTCGAGCTCGATCTCCTTGGCGATGGAGACACCGTCGTTGGTGATCGTGGGGGCGCCCCACTTCTTGTCCAGGACGACGTTGCGGCCCTTGGGGCCGAGCGTGACCTTGACGGTGTCGGCGAGCTGGTTGAGCCCGCGCTCCATGCTCCGACGAGCTTCCTCGTCGAACGCGATGATCTTGGCCATGGGGACTGATCCTCCGCTGTGGCTGGTGGATGGTCGGCCGGTGCCCGCGACGGACGACGCGCCCCCGCACCGTTCACATCACGGGCGTGGGCGTGCCTCACCTTTCGACCAAGGTTGTTCACCCCGGCTGTCACTCGACGGCCGAGAGTGCTAACCCATTATTGGCACTCTCCCCCCGAGAGTGCAAGACGTTCCGCCGCCAGCGCACCGTGGCGCTCCAGTGGCGCCCGGTCCGGCCAGGTCAGCGCCCGACGGCGGGACCCGGACACGACGAAGGCCGGCGCCCCCGACGCATCGATGCGCCGTCGGACGCCGGCCCTCGCCGACGCTGCACGTCTAGGTCAGCACGATCAGAGCGGGCGGACCTGCTCCGCCTGCGGGCCCTTCTGGCCCTGGCCGACCTCGAACTCCACCTGCTGCCCCTCGTCGAGGGTGCGGTACCCGTCTGCCTGGATCGAGCTGAAGTGGACGAACAGGTCCTGTCCGCCGTCGGCCGGCGTGACGAAGCCGTACCCCTTCTCGGCGTTGAACCACTTGACGGTGCCCTGGGCCATCTACTTCTCCTCATCGTTCTGGCACACGGGGCCGGCGCCCCGCAGTGGACAGGAGACTAGTGGCGGAGGTCACTCGAAGGGAAGCATCCGAATCCAGGGTGTCGCGATCCCCGCGGACCGCGCCGGTTCAGCCGACGGGCTCCTTGATGATCACCCAGACGGCATCGGTCGGGCTGTTCGTGAGGTCGTCGGACAGCTGCACGTTCGCCGGGGCGGCGCCCACCGCCTCCGCGACCGCGGTCGCCGTGTCCGCTCGCCCGTCGGCGAACAGGACCGTGGTCTCGTCGTAGACGCCCGCGAGCGTGACCGGCGCCGCCGGTGCATCGAGAGCGCCGACGTCGGCGAATCCGGCACCCGTGACGAGATCGGCCGTCGCACCGGCCTGCCCGGCGGCCTCCGCCCCCGAGATGTCGTTCCAGACCACGACGCGCGCCGACAGGTCAGCCGCCGCCGGGTCGCCCGGCATCTCGGCGGCATCGTCGCTCGGCTCCTCGGACGGCTCCTCGGTCTCGTCGCCCTCGGCGCCCTCGCCCTCGTCACCCTCGTCGCCCGAGCCGTCGGTGGGCTCCTCGCCGGACCCTTCGCCCTCGGAGCCCCCGCCCTCGCCCTCGCCCTCGCCAGAACCCTCTGCGGAGGCGGACTGCTCGGACGCCACGGGCGGGTTGTCCGTGGGCGTGTCGCCGCCGTCGGACAGGAAGGAGATGATCCCGACGCCCAGGCCGGCGAAGACCACGGCGACGAGCAGGAACGGCCAGACCGAGCTCCACCCGCTCCGGGGCTCGCGGTGGACACCCACCGGCGCGCCCTCCGGACCGCGGACGTCGAACTCGTCGGGCGGGAACGGGTACTGGCTCTTGGTCACGCCGGACAGGGTAGCGGTTCCCCGCGCCGAGACCTACAGCCCTTGTTCAGTATCGCGCCACCGCAGGTCAGCCGGTCGTGCCGTCGAGTCGGCGAGCCGTGCGCGCCCGCTGCCGGGTGGCCCGCATCCGGCGGAGGCGCTTGACCAGCATCGGGTCGTGCTCGAGCGCCGCGGGCGTGTCGAGCAGCGCGTTGAGCACCTGGTAGTACCGGGTGGCCGACATGTCGAAGAGCTCGCGCACGGCCTGCTCCTTCGAGCCGGCGTACTTCCACCACTGCTTCTCGAAGGCGAGGATCTCGCGCTCCCGGTCGGTCAGCGCACCGGCTCCGGTGGCCGACGACGGCGCCTCCGTCGTGGTGTCGATGTCCTGGACCAGCATCTCGCTCATAGCGGCCAGTATGGGGCACCTCGGGCGCTGTCCCGGGCATCCTGGGCCGCGCGTCGCGAGTGCGCTAGCGTCGCGTGCGTGGACTCCCCGACGACGACGCGCCCCGCCCTGGACACCGTGATGGCACCGGACTGGGCGGCGGCGCTCGCCGACGTCGAGCCCCAGATCCACGCGATGGGCGACTTCCTGCGCGCCGAGGTGGCGGCCGGGCGCACGTACCTGCCGGCACCGGGCGACGTCTTCGCCGCGTTCCGCCGTCCGCTGGCCGACGTGCGCGTCCTAGTGGTCGGCCAGGACCCGTACCCGACGCCGGGTCACCCGATGGGCCTGTCCTTCTCCGTCCAGCCGGACGTCCGCCCGGTCCCCAAGTCCCTGGCGAACATCTACACGGAGCTGGCCGACGACGTCGGCGCGCCCCCGCCGTCGTCGGGCGACCTGAGCCCGTGGGCGGACCAGGGCGTGATGATGCTCAACCGGGTCCTCACGGTGCGGCCGGGGGAACCGGCGTCGCACCGCGGCAAGGGCTGGGAGCAGGTGACGGAGGCCGCGATCAAGACGCTCGTGGCCCGCGGCGGGCCGCTCGTCGCGATCCTGTGGGGGCGCGACGCCGCCTCGCTGACGCCGTGGCTGGGCGCGACCCCCACGGTGGAGTCCGCGCACCCGAGCCCGTTGGCCGCCTACCGGGGGTTCTTCGGCTCCAAGCCGTTCTCCCGCGTCAACGCGCTGCTGGAGGCACAGGGGGCCGCACCCGTGGACTGGCGCTTGCCCTGAGCGACGGGTGCAAGATGGGGGCGTGACATCGCCCTCGACACCCACCCCGCGCTGGTCCCGCTACGTCGCGATCGGCGACTCGTTCTCCGAAGGCCTGTGGGACCCGTACCCGCACACCGACGGCACCCCCGTGGCGGCCGGCACCGCGTCCGACGGCGTGCAGCGCGGCTGGACCGACCGGCTCGCCGACCACCTCGCCGAGCGCCGCGGGGACGCGCCGTTCGAGTACGCGAACCTGGCGATCCGGGGGCGCAAGCTGCGCCAGATCATCGCCGCCCAGGTGCCCGAGGCCCTCGCCATGGAACCGGACCTGGTGTCGCTGGTGGGTGGGGGCAACGACATCCTGCGCCCTCAGGTGGACCCGCACGGGCTCTCGGCCGTGCTCGAGCGCGCGGTGGTGCAGATCCGCTCCACCGGGGCGGACGTCCTGCTGGCCACCGGGTTCCGCACGGCGGGCGCCCTGAACTGGACGCAGGGTCGGGTCGGCATCTACAACGCGAACATCTGGTCGATCGCACGGCGGCACGGCGCGTTCGTGCTGGACACCTGGGGTCTGCACGGGCTGCAGGACTGGCGGATGTGGTCCGACGACCGCATCCACCTCACCGACGAGGGGCACCGCCGGGTCGCGAACGCCGCGCTGGTCGGCCTGGGGCTCGAGCCGGACGACCCGGCGTTCGACGCGCCGCTGGACGCCGCGCCGTCGCCGCGGTTGCGGCAACGGCTCCAGGCGGACGCGCAGTGGGCGCGGGTGCACGTGGCCCCCTGGGTCCGACGGCGCATCACCGGCACGTCCAGCGGTGACGGCCGGCTGGCGAAGTGGGCCGAGCCGACGGTCTGGCCGCCGTCGGAGCGCTGACCGAGCCGGACGCCGACCCGACCCAGCCGCGGCGCGAACGTTGTGGGCGCGATTTCTGGGCTCGATATCGTCCCGAAGGGGACGAATCGGGCCAGAAATCGCGCCCACAACCGGCGACAGGTGGAGCCGCCTGTCGGATTCGAACCGACGACCTTCCGTTTACAAGACGGGAGCTCTACCAGCTGAGCTAAGGCGGCGGGAGCGGGGACCAGCCTACCGCGCAGCGGCAGCCGGCCCCCGCCGGGGCGTCAGCCCTCCGAGGACTCCTCCTCGGCCGAGTCCTCCTCGGCCGCGGGGGCGCCGCCCTGCACGGCCGCGAGCAGCGCACCGGGCTGGTTCCAGCCCTCGAAGCGCTCGCCGTCGACGACGATCGTCGGCGTGCCGAAGCCGCCGTCGGCGTTCACCAGCGCCTCGTTCGCCGTGGCCTCGTTGGTCAGGGAGTACACGTACTGACCGAAGGTCTCCCGAGCGGTACCGTCCGCGATGCCGGCCGCGACGTCCGCCGGCGCTCCGGCACCCTCCGCGAGGTCGGCGATCGCCTCGTCGTCGAGGCCCTCCGTCCCCTCCTCCGGCTGGTTCGCGAACAGCGCCTCGTTGAAGTCGAAGAACGCCTCGGGAGCACGGTCGGCCACCCAGTAGGCCGCCGAGGCCGCGCGGGTCGAGTACTCCTCACCGTTCGAGGCGCGGTCCAGGATCGACACCGGGTGGAAGACGACGGTGGCGTCACCGGACGTGAGCATCGTCTCGACGTCGGCGCCGTTGATCTGCTCGAACTGACCGCACACGGGGCACATGTAGTCGAGGTACTCGTCGACCACGGGCGCACCCTCGTTCTCGGTGCCGGCGACCAGGTCGGCGCCCACGGGGATGCCGCCACCCTCCGTCGCCGTCGAGGGCACGTCGGTGACCTCGGCCAGCGGGATGTCCTCGACGTTCTTCTTGGCGCCCTCGTTGACGAGGATGAACGCGGCGACGGCGACCAGCGCGGCGATCGCGACGCCGAGCCCCCCGAAGACGAGGATGCGGTTGCGCTTGTCGCGCTGCGCCTGCTTCTTCTGCCGCGCGAGCGCCTCCTGGCGCGCCTCCTCGCGGAGCTGGGCCTTGTTCTTGTTCGACATCTCGGTAGAGGTCCTTCGGGTCGTGGGTTCCGGGCGGCAGATCCGCGCGCCAGCCTACCGGCGCGGACACCTCCGCCCGCGTGAACCTATCGACGAAGCCTGAGCGCTACCTGTGAGCGCTCAGAAGAACGACGGCGGCCCACCCATGGGCCACCACTCGATCGGGTGCGGGTCGCCGCTGAGCTGCGTGTACAGGATCCACGACCCGACGAGGCACACCGCCACCACGATCACCGCGCCGAGCAGGCCTGGCGCGAGGTTCGCGAGGATCGTCCGCGCACCGTCGCGCGCCGTGCGACCCGCCGGCCCGAACCAGGTCGCCAGCACCACCGCGACCATCGCCCCGGCCAGCACGAGCCCGAAGACGACCGGCGCGTTGCGGCCGCCGACCGACCGGGAGGCGACGTCCTCCAGCGGCATGACGATGAGGTTGCCGTCGCCGAACAGCCAGTAGCCGCCCATGACCGCCAGGAGTCCCACGCACCCGCCGACCAGCGCGGCGGGCACGATCCCGAGCGCACCGACGACGGCGTGGTACGGGAAGAGGAGGGTCGCCACCAGCCCGTCGGACCGGTTCACGCCCTTGCGCTCGCGCCGCTCGTGGAAGCGCTGACCCGAGGTCCCGACGATGCGGCACAGCACGGTGAGGCCGCAGAGCACGCCGAACGCGATCAGCGGGTAGAACGCGGCCAGCACGACGACCGGCAGGCCCAGCGCCAGCACGCTCCCCCACCGGCGCGGGTGCACGGGTGCCACGTACGGGCCCGCGGGCTGCTCAGGTTCCGGGTCCGGGTCGGGCGTCGCGTCCGCCAGCTCCTCGTAGCTGCGGTACCGGACGTCCCCGACCGGCAGGATCTGGGTGCCGCCGTCCTGCGCCATCGCCCGCTCGCGCTCGTCGGCGGGCATCGCACGCCGGGCGTCCTGCGGGGGCGGCGGGGGTACGGGCGGCCCGACGACGGCGGTCTCGTCCCCGGCGCGCGCCGCGGCCACCTCCCGGGTCGCCCCGCCCGGGGCCGTGCCGTCACCACCCGTCTCCGCGCCGGGTGCCGTGCCGTCGTCGTCCGCCGACTCCCCGGAGACCGCGGTGTCGGCGCCGGCCCGGCCCGCGGCGGACGCTCCCGCGAGCGCCGCCGTCGCCGCACCCGCGGCGACCACGATGCGCTGGGTGGCCTGCGGGTCGTCCGGGACGCCGACGACGTCGCTCGCCCCCGCCTCCAGGTCGCGGCGGACGGCGCGCACCACGTCGGTGGGGCCCCAGCGCCGGGCGGGGTCGGCGTGCAGCGCGCCCGCGAGCGCCCGCCCGGTGCGGGCCGGGACGCCGACCAGGTCGGCCCGGCCCTCCCGCGACCGGCGGAGCACGAGGTCGGTCGGGCGCACGCCGAACGGCGACCGCCCGGTCGCGGCGAAGGCCAGCAGCGCGGCCCAGCTCCACCAGTCGGTCTCGGGCACCGGGTCGCCGCCGTCCAGCAGCTCGGGCGCGATGTACCCGGGGGTGCCCATCACGAACCCGGTCATGGTGGTGCGGGCGTCCTCGGTGCTCTGCGCGATCCCGAAGTCGATCAGCGAGGGCCCGGCGCCGGTGACCATGACGTTGGAGGGCTTGAGGTCCCGGTGCACCACCCCGGCGGCGTGCACGGACTCCAGGGCGTCGGCGAGCTGGTCGGCCAGCGAGAAGAGGTCGGCGACGTCGAGGGGGCCGCGCGCGTCGACCTCCTCCTCGAGCGTGAGTCCCTCGATCAGCTCGGTGACGACGAACGCCTGGGGACCCTCGAACTCCGCGTCGAGCACCTGCGCGACGGCGGGGTGGCGCAGGCGCTGCAGGGCCGCGACCTCGCGGCGCAGCCGCTGCCGGCCGGCAGGGTTCGCGTCCACGTGCGCGTGCAGCACCTTGAGCGCGACGCGCTGCCCACCGCCGTCGACCGCCTCGTAGACGGCGCCCATCGCGCCGCGGCCGAGCAGGGACACGACGGAGTAGCCCCCGATGTCGGACCCCGCAGGCAACGTCCCGTCGGCTCCGGACGCCGGGGCACCCGCCGTCATCACCTGTGCCTCGTCGCCCTCTCCCATGGGCCACACCGTAGCGCCGGGGCGGGGGTCCGCGCGCTCGCACCGCGCGGGCACGCGTCCCGCGACACCGGTGGCCGAGCAGCCAGGGGCCCCGCTCGGTAAGGTTCGCCGTGGGCGTCTGGCTACCCTGTCAAGTCAGTGCGGGGGGCCACCAACCTGGGGAGAGAACAACCTTTGAACGGATCGGCAAGCAGCTCCGAGGGCACCGGCGGGTACGACCTCGTCGTCGTGGCGAACCGGCTCCCGGTCGACTTCTCCGTCGACGACGACGGCGAGGTGGACTGGCAGCGGTCGCCCGGAGGCCTGGTCTCGGCGCTGGAGCCCGTCATGCAGGAGAACGACGGGGCCTGGGTCGGCTGGTCCGGCGCACCGGACCTGGCGCACGAGCCCTTCGAGGCCGACGGCATGATGCTGGTCCCGGTCACGCTGTCCGCGAGCGAGATCAGCAAGTACTACGAGGGTTTCTCCAACGACACGCTGTGGCCGCTGTACCACGACGTGATCGCCCCGCCCACCTACCACCGGCAGTGGTGGGAGGCCTACCGGCGGGTCAACCAGCGGTTCGCGGAGGCGGCGGCGGCGCAGGCCGCCCGCGGCGGCGTCGTGTGGGTGCACGACTACCAGCTCCAGCTCGTGCCCAAGATGCTGCGCGACCTGCGCCCGGACCTGCGCATCGGGTTCTTCGACCACATCCCCTTCCCCCCGGTCGAGCTGTTCCAGCAGCTCCCCTGGCGACGCAGCATCCTCGAGGGGCTGCTCGGTGCCGACCTCGTCGGGTTCCAGCGCGGCGGTGACGCCTCGAACTTCGTGCGGGCCGTACGGCGTCTCACCGACCACCCGACCCGCGGTTCCGTCGTCTCCATGGAGGCCGACGACGGCACGCCGGGCCGGCGCGTGCGGGCGGCAGCGTTCCCCATCTCCATCGACACCAGCAAGTTCGACCGGCTGGCGCGCAGCACCGAGGTCCAGGCCCGGGCCAAGGAGATCCGTGCCGACCTGGGCGACCCGGACGTCGTCATGCTCGGCGTCGACCGCCTCGACTACACCAAGGGCATCCGGCACCGGATCAAGGCGTACGGCGAGATCCTGCAGGACGGCCGCATCGACGCCGAGCACACCACGCTCGTGCAGGTCGCCAGCCCGTCGCGGGAGAACGTCGGCGCCTACCAGGAGCTCCGCGAGCACGTCGAGGGCCTGGTGGGGCGCCTCAACGGCGAGTTCGGCGAGATCGGGCACTCCGCGATCCACTACCTGCACCACTCCTACCCGCCGGAGGAGATGGCGGCCCTCTACCTCGCGGCGGACGTCATGCTCGTGACGTCCCTGCGCGACGGCATGAACCTGGTGGCCAAGGAGTACATCGCGGCCCGCTCGGACCTGGGCGGCGTGCTGGTGCTGTCCGAGTTCACCGGCGCGGCCGACGAGCTCGCCCCCGGGCCGCTGCTCGTCAACCCGCACGACATCGACGGGATGAAGGACATCATCGTCACCGCAGCCCACATGGACCCCAAGGAGAAGCGCCGCCGCATGCGCCGCCTGCGCCGCAAGGTCATGGGCGACGACGTCGCGAAGTGGTCCAAGACGTTCCTCGGCGTCCTGACCGCCATGCCCTCCCGGGACACCCATGTCTGAGGCGATCGCCCCCTCCCTCGCCACCGCCCTGGAGCAGCTCGTGGCCGACGACGGCGCCGCGGTGCTCGTCGCGCTCGACTTCGACGGGGTGCTCGCCCCGCTCGTGGACGACCCGACCGCGTCCCGCATGACGGCGGCCACCCGCGCGGCCGTGGACCGGCTGGGGGCGCACGTGCGCGGCGACGGGCCCGCGGACGCCGGGGCCGCGGCCGGGCGTGCCCGGCTCGCCTTCGTCTCCGGCCGTGACCTCGAGGACCTGGCGCAGCGCTCCGTCCCGCCGGTCGGCGCGTACCTGGTGGGCAGCCACGGCGCGCAGACCGGCCACGCGACCACCGCGGGGCTCGACGCGGTGCCGTTCGAGCTCACCGCCGAGCAGGCCGACGTCCTGGCCGAGCTCACGGCGGCGCTCGACGCCGCCGTCGTGGGCCGGGACGGGGCGTGGGTGCAGCGCAAGCCGAGCGCCGCCGTCCTGCACACGCGCACGGCCGGGCCCGCGGACACGGCCGCCGCCGTCGAGGCGGCCGACGCCGCGGCGGCACGGCTCGGGCTGGACGCGATGCACGGCAAGGACGTGGTCGAGATCGCCGTGCTGCACACGACCAAGGGCGAGGCGCTCGAACGGCTGCGCACCGTCGTCGCGCAGGATGCCGGCGCCTCGGCCACGCGCGTCCTGTACGCGGGCGACGACACCACGGACGAGAAGGCCTTCGCCGTGCTCGGCGCGGGCGACGTGACCATCAAGGTGGGGCCCGGCGAGACCCTGGCCGCGCACCGCGTCGCGGACAGCGACGCCGTGGCCGCCGTCCTCGACCGGATCACGGACCTCCTCGCCGTGTGAGGCGGACCGCTGCACGAACGTGACCAGGGACATGGCGTGATCCCGGTCACGGCCATGTACTATCGAGCAGCGCCAATCCCCGGGACGGACCGGGGCCGGGCGCGTCGAACAACAGAATGTGTCACCGCTGACACGCCAGTCGTGAACGCAAGACACCCGACCACAACGGATCGTCCGGCACGTACCTGCCGGTGGAGGGAATCACCATGGCTTCGGTCACCTACGACCACGCGACGCGGATCTACCCGGGCAGCGAGCGCCCGGCCGTGGACCAGCTCAACCTCGAGGTGGAGGACGGCGAGTTCCTCGTCCTCGTCGGCCCCTCGGGCTGCGGAAAGTCCACGTCGCTGCGCATGCTGGCAGGCCTCGAGGACGTCAACGGCGGGCACATCTACATCGGTGACCGCGACGTCACCGACGTGCAGCCCAAGGACCGCGACATCGCGATGGTCTTCCAGAACTACGCGCTCTACCCCCACATGTCCGTCGCGGACAACATGGGCTTCGCGCTGAAGATCTCCGGCACGCCGAAGGCGGAGATCCGCCAGCGCGTCGAGGAGGCCGCGAAGATCCTCGACCTCACCGAGTACCTCGACCGCAAGCCGAAGGCGCTCTCCGGTGGTCAGCGTCAGCGTGTCGCCATGGGCCGCGCCATCGTGCGTCAGCCGCAGGTGTTCCTCATGGACGAGCCGCTGTCGAACCTCGACGCCAAGCTGCGTGTCCAGACGCGTACGCAGATCGCGTCCCTGCAGCGCCGCCTCGGCGTCACGACGGTCTACGTCACGCACGACCAGACCGAGGCCCTCACGATGGGTGACCGCATCGCGGTCCTCAAGGACGGTCTGCTGCAGCAGGTCGGCACCCCGCGCGAGATGTACGACACCCCGGCGAACGTGTTCGTCGCGGGCTTCATCGGCTCCCCCGCCATGAACGTCGGCACCTTCGACGTCAAGGACGGCAAGGCCGTCGTCGGCCACGCGGCCGTGCCGATCGACCGCGACGCCCTCGGCCAGCTCACGGACGCCGACGGCGGCAAGATCACCGTCGGGTTCCGTCCCGAGGCGCTGGAGATCGTCTCCGCCGGCAGCCCCGACGCCCTGCAGGTCGAGGTCAACCTCGTCGAGGAGCTCGGCTCGGACGCGTTCGTCTACGGCTCGCTCAAGAGCGAGGGCGTGGCGGGCGACCTGCACTCCGGTTCGTCGGACCAGGTCATCGTGCGCATCGACCCGCGCGACGTCCCGATGAAGGGTGACACCATCCACGTCACCATCGAGCCGGGCAAGTCGCACGTGTTCGCTCCCTC
The DNA here is from genome assembly GCF_003003075.1 of Isoptericola halotolerans. Lineage (GTDB taxonomy): Bacteria > Actinomycetota > Actinomycetes > Actinomycetales > Cellulomonadaceae > Isoptericola > Isoptericola halotolerans_A. The sequence continues at coordinate 87,830 of NZ_PVTX01000003.1, forward strand.
CACCGGCGCGCGTCTCTGAACCACGCCTAGCGTCTGACGGGCGGGTCCGGCTTCGGCCGGGCCCGCCCGTCGTCGTCTACGCTGACACCCGATGGAACAGCTGCAGATCACCTCGGCGACGCCGAACTCGGCGCTGCTCGACCTGCCCTGGCGGCAACCGCTCGCCGAGTGGCCGGCCGACGTGCTGGCCGCCCTGCCCCGCGGTATCTCCCGGCACGTGGTGCGGTTCGTGCGCCTCGACGGCCGCGTGCTCGCGATCAAGGAGATCAGCGAGTCGATCGCGTTCCGCGAGTACGAGATGCTGCGCCAGCTGCGCAAGCTCGAGGTGCCCGCCGTGAAGCCGGTCGGCGTCGTCACGGGCCGCCGGTCCGACGCGGGCGAGCCGCTCGAGGCCGCGCTCGTCACCGAGCACCTCGCGTTCTCGCTGCCGTACCGCTCCGTGTTCAGCCAGGCGCTGCGCGACGAGACGGTGAACCGGCTCATCGACGCCCTCACCGTGCTCCTGGTCCGCCTGCACCTGACCGGGTTCTTCTGGGGCGACGTGTCGCTGTCCAACACGCTGTTCCGCCGCGACGCCGAGCAGTTCGCCGCGTACCTCGTCGACGCGGAGACCGGCGCCCTGCACCGCGAGCTCACCCGCGGACAGCGGGAGTACGACGTCGACCTGGCGCGCACCAACATCATCGGTGAGCTGATGGACCTCACCGCCGGCGAGCTCCTCGACGAGGAGATCGACGAGATCGCGATCGGCGACTCGCTCGTCGAGCGGTACACGGAGCTCTGGCAGGCGCTCACCGGCGTCGAGGCCTTCCACGCCGACGAGCGCTGGCGTGTCGCCGCGCGCATCGAGCGTCTCAACGAGCTCGGCTTCGACGTCGGCGAGCTGTCCATCACCACCGACATCGACGGCACCACCGTGCAGATCCAGCCCCAGGTGGTGGACGCGGGGCACCACTCGCGGCGGCTGCTCAAGCTCACCGGCCTGGACGTGCAGGACAACCAGGCCCGCCGACTGCTCAACGACCTCGACTCCTACCAGGCGGCGACGGAGCGCCAGGAGGAGGACGAGCAGCTCGTGGCGCACGACTGGCTGCAGAACGTCTTCCGGCCGACGATCCGCGCCGTGCCCCGCGAGCTCCGGCGCAAGCTCGAGCCCGCGCAGCTCTACCACGAGATCCTCGACCACCGGTGGTTCATCTCCGAGCAGGCGCAGCGCGACGTGCCGATGCCCGAGACCGTGGCGTCCTACGTGGAGAACGTGCTCCAGCACCGTCCCGACGAGAAGGCCATCCTCGGCCTCGCCCCCGGGGAGGCGCCTGAAGAGGGCCCCGAGTCGGACTACTTCCACTACGCGTCGGCGGACGGCTGAGCCCCACCGTCCGCCCGCCCCCCGCCGAGGTAGTGGCGGTCCCGCCGAGGTAGTAGAGGTTCCGGCCGAGGTAGTAGCGATTGCCGCGAGGTAGCACAGTTCTCGCTGAGGTAGCCCGACGCCGCGAGGAGACGCCGGGGCGGCGAGCGTCGGAGCCGGGTGGCGGAGGCCCGTGGACGCGCGTCACTCCGGACGGCGACCCGCCGGACGCCCCTCTACCCGCCGCCGTCGGCCACTACCTCGGCGCGAGCGCTACTACCTCGGCCGGAACCTCTACTACCTCGGCGTATGTGCCACTACCTCGGCCGAGCCGCTACTACCTCGGCGGAGATGTGCCTACCTCGCGGTCAGGCAGTGGCGGCGGCTCGGGCCTGAGCCACCTCGTACAGCGAGATGCCCGCGGCGACACCGGCGTTGAGCGACTCCACCGACGAGGCGATGGGGATCGACGCCACCGCGTCGCAGGTCTCGCGGACCAGCCGCGAGAGCCCCTTGCCCTCGGAGCCGACCACGATGACGAGCGGGTCGGTCGCGAACGGCAGGTCCCGGATCGCGGTGTCCCCGCCGGCGTCGAGCCCGACGACGAACACGCCCGACTTCTTCAGCTCGGTCAGCGTGCGCGCCAGGTTGGTCTCCTTGGCGACCGGCACCCGCGCCGCGGCACCGGCCGAGACCTTCCACGCCGACGCCGTCACGGAGGCCGAGCGCCGGGAGGGCACAAGCACGCCGTGCGCGCCGAACGCGCCGGCCGACCGGAGCACGGCGCCCAGGTTGCGGGGGTCGGTGACCGAGTCGAGCGCGACGATGAGCGGCGGCTCCCCGGCGTCCGCCGCGGCGTCGAGCAGGTCCTCGACGTCCTTGTACTCGTAGGGCGGCACCTCGAGGGCCACGCCCTGGTGCACGGAGCCCTCGGTGAGCTGGTCCAGCGCCCCGCGCGACGACTCGAGCAGGCGCGCCCCGCGCATCGAGGCGAGCTCGAGGATCTCGCGGGTGCGGTCGTCGTGGTCGATGCGCTCGGCGATGTGCACGGCCGTGACCGGGGCCTGCGTGCGCAGCGCCTCCAGCACCGCGTTGCGGCCGGCCACCACCTCGGCACCGCCGGTCGCCTTGCGCGTGCCGCGGGAGACGCCCTTGCGCGCTCCCTGCGCGCTCTGCGACTCCTGGCGCTTCTCGGCGGCCACCTTCTTCTTGTGCGCCGGGTGGTAGGTGCGGTCCTCCGCGCGCGGCGTCGGCCCCTTGCCCTGCAGCGCCTTGCGGCTGTGGCCGCCGGTGCCGACCTGTGCGCCCTTCTTGGTGCTTCCCTTGCGCTTCGCGCCGGGTCGCTGCGAGTTGCCCGCCATCAGCTGTTCTCCTCCGTGGTGGACAACGCCCAACGGGCGCCGTCCGGTGAGTCCTGCACGACGACGCCGGCCGCGGCGAGGCGGTCCCGGATCGCGTCGCTGGTGGCCCAGTCCTTCGCGGCACGGGCAGCGGCCCGCGCCTCGAGCTCCGCGCGCACGACGGCGTCCAGCGCGTCGGCCACCTTGGTGTCTGCTTCCGCGGCCCAGAGCGGGTCGGCGGGGTCGAGGCCGAGCACGTCGAGCATGCCCCGCAGCGCGACCAGCGCCCGGCGGGCGCCGTCGTCGTCGGCCGCGGCGAGCGCCGTGTTCCCGGACCGCAAGGTCTCGTGCACGACGGCGAGGGCGGCCGGGACGTTGAGGTCGTCGTCCATCGCGGCCTCGAAGGCCGGCGGCAGCGCCGAGGTGGCGACCTCCGCCCGGGAGACGTCGCCGACGCGCTCGGTGGCGCGTGCCACGAACCCGACGAGGCGCTCCCAGGTGTTGCGGGCCTCGTCGAGCGTGTCCGGGCCCCACTCGAGCATCGAGCGGTACTGGACCGCTGCCAGGGCGTAGCGCACGACCGGCGCTGGCGCCTTGGCGAGGACCTCGCTCATGAGCAGCCCGTTGCCGAGCGACTTGCTCATCTTCACGCCCTGCTGGGTCACCCAGGCGGAGTGCATCCACCGGTCGGCGAACCCGTAGCCCGCGGCACGGGACTGGGCCTGCTCGTTCTCGTGGTGCGGGAACCGCAGGTCGAGGCCGCCGCCGTGGATGTCGAAGGACTCGCCCAGGTACCGGTGCGCCATCGCCGAGCACTCGAGGTGCCAGCCAGGCCGGCCGCGGCCGAACGGGGTGTCCCACGCGGCGGTCTCCGGCTCACCGGGTCGCGACGCCTTCCACAGCGCGAAGTCGTGCGGGTCGCGCTTCTCGGTCGTAGCGGCGTCGTCCGTCGACTCGGGGTTGAGGTCCTCGAGCCGCTGCGTGGTCAGCTCGCCGTAGGCGGGCCAGGACCGGACGTCGAACCAGACGTTGCCGGGGCCGGTGGCATAGGCGTGCCCCGACTCGACGAGACGTTCCATCAGATCGATCATCTGCGGCACGTGGCCGGTGGCACGCGGCTCGTAGGTGGGCGGCAGGACGCCCAGCGCGTCGTACGCGGCGGTGAACTCCCGCTCGTGCACAGCGGCGTGCGCCCACCACTCGACCCCGGCCGCGGCGGCCTTGGTGAGGATCTTGTCGTCGATGTCCGTGACGTTGCGGATCAGCGTCACGTCCAGCCCCTTGCGCCGCAGCCAGCGGCGCAGCACGTCGAACGCGACGGCGGGTCGCAGGTGGCCGACGTGCGGCGAGGACTGCACGGTGGCGCCACAGAGGTAGATGCCGACCTTGCCCGGGGTGCGTGGGACGAGCTCGCGCACGGTGCGCGTGGCGGTGTCATACAGGTGCAAGGTCACCGGTCCAGGGTACCGGCCTGGTCGCCGCCGGTCGGCGCGGCCGGCCTGCGCTCGCCGGTGGCCTCCGCGTCGGCGTCGAGCATCGCCGTCAGGCGCCGGTGGCCGCCCGTCTCGTGGACGACCACGGTCACGGCCGGGGCGAGCATCACGAGCAGCAGCGCCACCGGCGTCGTGCCGCCCGCGGCGACGACCGCGACCGCTGCCGCCAGGAGGGCCACCGCGGCTCCGAGCAGCAGCAGGCGCACCGGGTCGGCACGCCCCACGAGGTAGACGTGCAGGACGACGTCCGTCACCAGGAAGACCAGCACGGGCACGGCGACGGCGAGCAGCGCACCGACGTCGGACAGGTGGGCCTCTCCTTCCAGCCAGTAGGCCACCACGTGCAGCCCGGCACCCACCGCGGCGAGGGACCCGAACACGACCAGGTGGCCGTAGCCCCACCCGAACGAGCGGCCCCGGTGCCGGGCCAGGAGATCGCCGGCCGGGGTGAGGAAGTACGTCCACCACAGGCCGAACGTGAGGGCGACGCCGGCGACGCAGACGAGGACGGCGTCCACGCTCCAACCGGAGTGCTCGACGACGGCGGACAACGAGGCCACCGTGCCGATCACACCCTCGCCGAGGGTGATGATGACCAGCAGCCCGTACCGCTCGGCCACGTGGTGCGGGTGCCAGGGGGTGCCGCGCCGCCCGGACGCGTCGGCGACCGGCCTGCGCTCCCCGATCACCGGCCCGGCGGTCTCGACGAGCACCATGCCGGCCCCGAGGAGGAAGAACTGGCCCACGGACACGGGCAGCACCGCCAGGAGCACCCAGCCGAGCTGCGCGACCACCAGCGCGGTGGCGTAGACGAGCGCGACGGGCCGGTAGGTCGGCGACTGCCGGGCGACCCGCAGCCACTGGGCCAGCATCGCGAGGCGCATCACCACGTACCCGGCGACCATGACCTCGTTGTCCACCTGCTGGCCGCCGTCGATCGAGCGGAACATCTCCGGCAGGCCGAGGGCCAGGACGACGACGCCGATCATCTGGACCATCGTGGTCAGGCGGTAGAGCCAGTCGTCGGTGTCGAACGCGGAAGCGAACCAGGTGAAGTTGATCCACGCCCACACGATCGCGAAGACCGCGAAGGCGAAGCCGATCACGCCGGCGGGCACGTGGCCCTCGGCGATCAGGTGCGCCGCCTGCTCACCCGCGACGGCGAACGCCACCACGAACACCAGGTCGAAGAGCAGCTCCAGCGGTGTCGCGGCGCGGTGCGTCTGGGCGGGGTCGCGACCGAACATCCGGCGCAGTCGGTCGTGGCTCATGCGGCCAGCGAACCAGACGTCAGCCGAAAGTGCGACCCTCCCCGCGGTAGGTGGGCACCGTGCCGACCACCTCGTCGCCGCGCACGAGGTGCACGGCGGCGAACCGCTCCATCAGCTCGCCCGCCTTGGCGTGGCGGAACCACACCCTGTCCCCCACGTGCAGGGGTCGCCCGCCGCGCAGCCGGAGCGGGGTCTGCACCTCGCCCGCGGCCTCCTGCCGGGTGAGCGACCAGCCGGGCGTGACCAGCCGCGGCAGCCGGGACGCGCCGGCGGGCCCGGACGCGACGTACCCGCCGCCGAACGCCGTCGCCCAGCCGGGGCCGGGGTTCCGCACCACGTCGAGCCCGAAGAACGCCGACGGACGCTGCGTCACGGTGCGCATCCCGTCGAAGGTGCCGGGGACGAACAGCCCGGAGCCCGAGGTCACCTCGGTCACGCCGGACCCGGCCGCGGACGTCTCCAGCGACCCGGTGCCACCGGCGTTGACCAGCTCGACCTCGTGCCCGACGGCGGCACGGACGGCCGCGAGGATGCCGCGGCGGCGCCGGTCGACGTCCGGCACGGACAGCGCCTTGACCACCCGGACCGCCGGGGTGTCGGGCAGGCCCGCGACCTGCGCCTCGTAGAACATCAGCCCGCGCAGCCGCAGGCCGTCGGCACGGTCCACCTCGGCAGCCAGCGCGGCCACCTGCTCGGGGCTGCGCAGCGGCGACCGGCGCGTGCCGAGGTGCAGACGGAGCGGACCCACACCCACCCGGAGCGAGGAGTCCACGTCGAGGCACACCGCGACCTCCGGGAGCGCGGCCTCCTCCCCCGGCGCGGCGTGCCCGGCGAGGGCGGACCGCACGAGCGCGAGCTGGGCGACGTCGTCGACCATGAGGGTGATCTCGCGCCGGGCGACCCGGTCGCCGGCGAGGCGGTCGAGCGCCCCCGCGTCGACCGTGGGGTACCCGACGAGCACGTCGCGCACTCCCGTCCCGACCAGCCACAGGGCCTCTTCGAGGGAGTACGCCATGACGCCCGCGAACCCGGCGTCCAGGGCACGCTCGACGAGGGAGCGCACCCGCACGGACTTCGCGGCGACCCGGACCGGGGTGCCGCCGGCCCGGCGGAGCAGGCTCGCGGCGTTGGCGTCGAACACGTCGAGGTCGACGACGGCGAGCGGCGCGGGCAGACCGGTCGTCGCCCTGGTCAGCCGCTCGGTCACGCCCATGCAGGCACGGTACACCGGCGCCCCGGCGTGGCAGAGTGTCCGCCGTGACGTTCACCACCTGGGGGCGGACCTTCACCGCCGAGCCCGCACAGCAGGCGACACCCCGCGACGAGGCGGCGCTCCGGGCGCTGGTCGCCCGCGCCGCGAGCGACGGGCTGCGGGTGCGTGCCGTCGGTGCGGGGCACTCGTTCACCGACGCCGCCGTGACCGACGGGCTGCTCCTCAGCCTGGACCACCTGCGCGGGCTGGAGTCCGTGCAGCGGCTGCCCTCCGGCAGCGCCCGGGTCACGGTCGGGGCCGGCACCCGGCTGCACGAGCTGAACCGGACCCTGGCGTCGCACGGCCTGGCGATGCGCAACCTCGGCGACATCGACCGGCAGTCGGTCGCCGGGGCGATCTCCACCGGTACGCACGGCACCGGTGCGCGGCTCGGCGGGCTGGCGACGCAGGTTCGCGGGGTGCGGCTGGTGCTGGCCGACGGCTCGGTGCGGACGGTCACCGACGACGACCCGCCCGGCTCGCCGGAGCGGGTGCTGTTCGAGGTGGCACGCCTCGGCCTGGGCACCGTGGGCGTGCTCGCCGCGGTGACCCTCGAGGTCGTGCCGGCCTACCTGCTCCGCTCGACGGAGACCGTGCGGCCTTGGCGTGAGGTCGTGGACGGCTACGACGCGCTGGTCGACCGGCACGAGCGGGTCGACGCCTACTGGTTCCCCGGCACGGACCGCATGCTCACGTGGTGCAACGACCCCCTCGACCGCGACGAGGCAGTCGCCCACGCCGAGCGGCAGGAGGGCCTGCCCGGCGCCCTGCGTCGCCTCGGCGCCGGCGCCCGCACCGTGCTCGACGAGGAGGTCCTGGCCAACGGCGTCCTCGGCGCCGCCATGCACGTGGCGGCCGCGACCCCCCGCTGGGTGCCGCGGATCAACCGGATGAGCGCGGCCGCGCTCGGTGACCGCACGTACGTGGCGCCGTCGGACCAGGTCCTGGTGACACGGCGGCGGGTGCGCTTCGCGGAGATGGAGTACGCGGTGCCCCGCGACGCCCTGCGCGAGGTGCTGACCGACCTGGCAGCCTGGCTGCGGACGTCCGGCGAGCCGGTGCCGTTCCCCGTGGAGGTGCGCTGCGCGGCGGCGGACGACGTGTGGCTGTCCACGGCACGCGACCGGGACACGGCGTACGTGGCCGTGCACCAGTACCACCGGATGCCTCGCGAGCGGTACTTCGCCGCGGCGGAGGAGATCTTCGTCGCGGCCGGAGGACGGCCGCACTGGGGCAAGCTGCACACCCGTACGGCCGACGACCTGGCCGAGCACTACCCGCTCGACGACGTCGCGAGCGTGCGTGCCGTCGTCGACCCCGGTGGCACCTTCCGGAACGCCTACACGGACCGGGTCCTCGGCACCCCGTAGACGTCGGGGCGGTTCGGGGAGCGGGTCGAGGCCGGAGCTACCGGGCGGTCGGGGCGACCAGGGCCGTGGCGATCGCCGCGACGCCCTCGCCGCGACCCGTGAGCCCCAGGCCGTCGGACGTCGTCGCGCTCAGCGAGACCGGGGCGCCGGCCGCCTCCGACAGCGCCGCCTCGGCCTCCGCCCGGCGCGGCCCGACCTTGGGCCGGTTCCCGATCACCTGGACCGCGACGTTGCCGATCTCGAAGCCCGCCGAGCGCACGCGGCGCGCTGCCTCGGCGAGCAGGGTGACGCCGCTCGCTCCGGCCCACTCGGGCTGTCCGGTGCCGAAGTGCGACCCGAGGTCGCCGATGCCCGCCGCCGAGAACAGCGCGTCGGCCGCGGCGTGCGCCGCGACGTCCGCGTCCGAGTGGCCGGCGAGCCCGCGCTCCCCCGGCCAGCGCAGGCCACCGAGCCACAGCTCGCGGTCCGACCCCTCGGGAGCGAACGCGTGGACGTCCACGCCGACGCCGGTCCGCGGCAGGGCGCTCATCGTTCCTCCAGCAGCAGGGTGGCGACGGCGAGGTCGCGCTCGGTGGTGATCTTCAGGGCCGCGGCGTCGCCCGCGACCACGTGCACCGGCTCGCCGAGCGCCTCGACCAGGCCCGCGTCGTCGGTGGCGGCCAGGTGCTCGGCGGCCGCCCGGGACGCACCCTCGGCGTGCGCCCGGACCAGCAGCTCGCGCTCGAAGCCCTGCGGGGTCTGCACGGCCCGCAGGGTGCTGCGGTCGGGGGTCTCGACCACGCGCTCGACCACGGGCGCGCCGGCGGCGGACCGCTCGACCGGGGCGCCGTCGTCGGGCGCCACCCGTTTGATGGTGTCGGTGACCGGCAGCCCGGGGACGACGGCGGGGTGCCCGCTGCGCACGGCCGCCACGACACGCCGGACCAGCGCGGGCGGGGTGAGCGGCCGGGCGGCGTCGTGCACGAGGACGACGTCGGTGCCGGGCTCGGCGCGGGCGAGCCCGGCCGCGACCGACGCCTGGCGCGTGACGCCGCCGTCGACGACCTGCAGCTCGAGGTCCAGGGGGCCGACGGCGGCACGCATCTCCGCGCTACGACCTGGTGGCGCGGTGATGACGAGGAGGTCCACCACGCCGGAGTCCGCCAGAGCCCGTGCGGCATGGGCGATCATCGGCAGGCCGCCGACGTCGACCAACGCCTTGGGGACATCCCGCCCGAGCCGCATGCCGGAACCGGCCGCGGTGAGGATCGCGAGCGTCGTCAGGAGGCGAGCACCTCGTCGATGATGGCGCCGGCCTTCTCCTCGTCGACACCCTCGGCGAGGGCGACCTCGGACTCGAGGATCTGACGGGCCTTGGCCAGCATGCGCTTCTCGCCCGCGCTCAGGCCACGGTCCGCGTCACGGCGGGAGAGGTCGCGCACGACCTCGCCGACCTTGATCACGTCGCCGGACGCGAGCTTCTCGAGGTTCGCCTTGTAACGCCGCGACCAGTTGGTCGGCTCCTCGGTGTACGGGGCGCGCAACACGTCGAAGACCCTGTCGAGGCCTTCCTGGTCGACCACGTCTCGCACGCCGACGAGGTCGACGTTCTCGGCCGGGACCTCGATCGTCAGGTCGCCCTGGGCGACCTTGAGCTTGAGGTACATCTTCTCTTCACCACGGATCTTGCGCGTCTTGACCTCTTCGATCAGCGCGGCCCCGTGATGCGGGTAGACAACCGTCTCGCCTACTGTGAACGTCATCTGTAGATGTCCCCTTTCCCAGTGGCCGAGTCTATCACGGGCAAGGGCTTCCTCCCCGTGCCCGCACGGCTTCCCAGCAGGCCTCGACAGGGCATCGCCGCAGGTCAGAGGCCTGCGCGGTGCCTCGGTGGATGTAGGTCGCCGGACCCCACTAGGATGGCGCCGGGCGCACTGCGTCCTCCCATCCAGTGACACAACGCGTGCACAAGACCTGCCGTCGGCACGCACGCTCCAGCCGAAGGAGAGCACGTGGCCCGCTCCGCCCGTCCTGCCCGAACCACCCTCGCCGTCGCGGGCGCCGCCGTCGGAGCGCTGCTGCTGGGCGCGTGCGCGCCGGTCACCACACAGCTGCCCTACGCCCCCTCGGACGGCACGCGCGTGGACTTCGCCGACGCCCAGGTGCGCGGGCTCAACCTGGTGGTCATCGCGGCCGAGGAGAACGCGCCGGGGAACCTGCTCGGCGCGCTGGCGAACAACTCGGACGAGGACGTCGTCTTCGAGCTCGAGACGCCGGGGGCGGCCCCGGTGTCGGTGCCCGTGGCCGCCGGCGAGACGGCCTACCTGGGCGCCGACGGCACGGAGACGCTCATCGACAACGTCGCCGCCATCCCCGGCGCCAACCTCGAGGCGACGCTCTCCGCGGCCGGCGAGACCGAGGAGTTCTTCCTGCCCGTGCTCGACGGCACGCTGCCGGAGTACGCCGACTACCTGCCCTGACCCACCGCCGAGGTAGCGCTGGCCCGGCCGAGGTAGTGGCTCATCCGCCGAGGTAGCGCTGGCCCGGCCGAGGTAGTGGCTCATCCGCCGAGGTAGCGCTGGCCCGGCCGAGGTAGCAGCGAAAGGCCCCTCCCGCTCGAGCGGGAGGGGCCTTTCGTCGCGGTGCGCGCTACTACCTCGGCGTCTGCACCACTACCTCGGCGTCTGCGTTTCTACCTCGGCGGGTGAGCCACTACCTCGGCGGGCGCGGCACTACCTCGGCAACGTCGCGCGGGGGGATCAGCCGAAGCGGCCCGAGACGTAGTCCTCGGTGGACTTCTCCGACGGCGACGAGAAGATCGTCGAGGTCTCGTCCATCTCGATCAGCTTGCCCGGCTTGCCGGTGCCCGCGATGTTGAAGAACGCCGTGCGGTCGCTCACGCGCGCTGCCTGCTGCATGTTGTGCGTGACGATCACGATCGTGTACTCGCTCTTGAGCTCACCGATCAGGTCCTCGATCGCGATCGTCGAGATCGGGTCGAGGGCCGAGCACGGCTCGTCCATGAGCAGGACCTGCGGCTTCACCGCGATGGCGCGGGCGATGCAGAGCCGCTGCTGCTGACCGCCCGACAGGCCCGACCCCGGCTTCTCCAGGCGGTCCTTCACCTCGTTCCAGAGGTTGGCGCCGTGCAGCGAGGACTCGACCATGTCGTCCGCGTCGGCCTTGGAGATCCGCTTGTTGTTGAGCTTGACGCCCGCCAGCACGTTGTCACGGATCGACATCGTCGGGAACGGGTTCGGCCGCTGGAACACCATGCCCACGTTGCGGCGCACGGCGACCGGGTCGACGTCCGAGCCGTAGAGGTCGACGCCCTCCATCTCGACGGTGCCCTCGACACGGGCGTTGGGAATGACCTCGTGCATGCGGTTCAGGGTGCGCAGGAACGTCGACTTGCCGCAGCCGGACGGCCCGATGAGGGCGGTCACCGACTTCGGCTCGATCGTCATCGTGATGTCCTGCACGGCGAGGAAGTCGCCGTAGTAGATGTTGAGATCCTTCACATCGATGCGCTGAGCCATCGTTGTCTCCTTCGTATGAGCTGCGTGTGCAGAAGCGGTTCTGCGCGTCAGCGCAGCTTCGGGGAGAACCAGCGGTTCACCAGCCGACCGATGATGTTGAGCAAGAGCACCAGCACGATGAGCACGAGCGCCGCACCCCACGCGTTCTGGAGCGCGATGTCCGGGATGCACGTCGCCGACTCGCCGCCCGGGCACGTGGCCAGGCCCTGGCTGTACTGCCGGTAGGCGAACACCGGCAGTGTCATCATGCGCCCCTCGAACGGGTTCGTGTTGATCGAGTCCGTGACACCCACGGCGACCAGCAGCGGGGCGGTCTCGCCGATGACGCGGGCGATCGCCAGCAGCACGCCCGTCGTGAGGCCCGCCACGGAGGTGCGCAGCACGACCTTGACGATCGTCAGCCACTTCGGGACGCCGAGCGCGTAGGCCGCCTCGCGCAGCTCGTTCGGCACCAGCTTGAGCATCTCCTCGCAGGAGCGCACGACCACGGGGATCATCAGCACCGACAGCGCGACCGCGCCGATCAGGCCGAACCGTGCGGCCGGCCCGAGGATGAGCGTGAACAGCGCCACGGCGAACAGACCGGCCACGATCGAGGGGATGCCCGTCATGACGTCGACGAAGAACGTCACGGACCGGGCCAGTGCGCCGCGGCCGTACTCGACGAGGTAGATCGCGGTCAGCACGCCGATCGGCACCGAGATCAGCGTGGCCAGGCCGGTGATGATGAGCGTGCCCATGATGGCGTGGTAGATGCCACCGGTCGGGTCGCCGCCGAAGATGTTGCGCATCGACAGCGTCAGGAAGTCCATGCTGATCCGCCCGATGCCGTTGGACGTGACGGTCCACAGCAGGGAGATCAGCGGCACCATGGCGAGCGCGAAGGCTCCCCAGACCAGCACCGTCATCGTGCGGTCGACGCGCTTGCGGCCCGGGTGGGCCGCCGTCAGCATGCTGCGCACGCGTTCGGTGCTCTCGGCCGTCGGCGGGTGTGCGGTGGTCGCGCTCATCAGTTGGCCCCCGAGAATTCCTTGCGCCGCGCCACGATCGCGCGCGCTCCCATGTTGACGGCCAGCGTGATGACGAACAGCACGAGGCCGGTGGCGATCAGCGTGTTGACCGCCAGCCCGCTGGCTTCCGGGAAGTCGAGGGCGATGTAGGCGGCGATGGTCTGGTGCTGGGCGCTGTCGAGGATGTGGAACGAGTAGAGGAACCCGGGCGAGAGGATCATCAGGACCGCCATGGTCTCGCCGAGCGCGCGACCCAGCCCCAGCATCGCCGCGGAGATGATGCCCGAGCGACCGAACGGCAGCACGGCGGTCCGTACCAGCTCCCAGCGCGTGGCGCCGAGGGCGAGCGCGGCCTCCTCGTGCAGCTTCGGCGTCTGGAGGAAGACCTCGCGCGAGACGGCGGTGATGATCGGCAGGATCATCACCGCGAGCACGATGGCGACGGTCGCGAGCACGCGGCCCGTCGGCGAGGCCTCGCCGGCGAACAGCGGGAACCAGCCGAGGTACTCGTTGAGCCACGACCAGATCGGCACGACGAACGGGGCGAGGACGAAGAAGCCCCACAGGCCGTAGATCACCGACGGCACCGCGGCGAGCAGGTCCACCAGGTAGCCGAGCACCTGGGACAGCCGGCGGGGCGCGTAGTGCGAGATGAACAGCGCGATGCCGATCGCGAGCGGCGTGGCGATCGCCAGCGCCAGGATCGCGGCGAGCAGCGTGCCGAAGACCAGCGGGCCGACGTACGCGACGAACGACGTGTCCTCCGGGTAGCGCGGCACGGCGGTGGCGAGCTCGTCGCTCCCTGCGGTGAGCGCCGGCCACGCCTGCCACAGGAGGAACAGCGCGACGGCGGCCAGGACCGCCAGGATCAGGACGCCCGAGCCCACGGCGATCCAGCGGAAGACGCGGTTGAAACCGCGGTCGGACCCGCGACGGCGGGTCGCTCGGGCTCTGGCCCGGGGCGGACTGTCGGTCATGCTCACTTCGATTCCTCGTTCGTGCTTGGGCACTGCGGCCGCCTCTGCTTCAAGAGGCCGACGCCGGGCCCGGTGGCCGGGTGCACCCCCTCGGGGCGCTGCACCCGGCCACCGGGCCGACGTCGACCTGCGGGTGAGTCGGTCAGCCCGCGGAGATCGACTCGATGCCCGGCATGACGGCCTGGCGGATCGTGTCGGAGAGCGGGGCGGAACCGGCGGCGTCGGCCGCAGCCTGCTGACCCTCCTCGCTGGCGAGGTAGGTCAGGAAGCCCTTGACGAGACCGGCGGTCTCCTCGTCGGCGTAGGTCGTGCAGGCGAGGGAGTAGGAGACCAGGACGATCGGGTAGGTGCCCGCGATGTCGCGCTCCAGGTCGATCGTGTAGACGTACTCGCTGGTGCCCTCGGTGCGCGGGGACTGGGCCACGACCTCGGCGGCGGCCTCGGCCGAGTACGGGACGAACTCGTCACCGACGCCGACGGCGACGGTGCCCAGGTCGGCGATCTGGGAGGCGTCGGCGTACGTGATGGTGCCCTCACCGGCCTGCGCGGCCCCGACGACGCCGGAGGTGCCCTGCGCGGACTCCTGGCCCTCGACCGGCCACACGCCGGACGGCTCCTCCGTCCAGATGTCGGGGGCCACCGAGTAGAGGTACTCCTCGAAGTTCTCCGTGGTGCCCGACTCGTCGGAACGGTGCACCACGGTGATCGCGGTGTCGGGGAGCTCGGCGTCGGGGTTGTCCGCCGCGATCGCCTCGTCGTTCCACTGGGTGATCTCGCCGAGGAAGATGCTGGCGATGGTCTCCGGCTGGAGGTTCAGCGAGTCGACGCCCTCGAGGTTGAAGGCCACCGCGACCGGGCTGACGTAGCCGGGGAACTCGATGACGCCACCCGGGCCGCACTGGGCCTCGGCCGCGGCGAGCTCCTCCTCGTCCAGGGCGGCGTCGGAGCCCGCGAAGGCGTACGAGCCGTCGCCGAAGCCGGTCCGACCGCCACCCGAGCCGACGGGGTCGTAGTTCACGGTCGCGTCCGGGTTCATCTGCTGGAACCCGGCGCGCCAGGCGTTCATCGCCGCCTCCTGCGAGGAGGCGCCGCCGCCGGAGAGCTGCCCGGAGAGCGACTCCATGTCCTCGGCGGAGCCGGTCTCCGTCGAGTCCGCGGTGTCGTCACCCGCCGCGGTGTCCGCGGGCTCCGGGTCCGAGCCGCACGCGGCGAGGCTCAGAGCGAGCACGCCGACGGCGACGGCAGATCCTGCACGAGTGAATCGGCTGAGGTTCACGAGTCGTCCATCCTTCACGCATGTGGTGGCACCGGCGGCCGCCGGCGTTCGACTGGAACGCTAGGGAGGCCAGGTGGCCCGGCAGCCAGGAGCAGGTGAACGACGCATGAACAACCGACGGCCTGTTGGCGCGCCGGCCTCTCAGGACTCGTCGTCGGCCAGCTTGTACCCCAGTCCGCGCACCGTCAGGAGGAGGGCCGGCGACCCGGGATCGGCCTCGATCTTGGAGCGGATGCGCTTCACGTGGACGTCCAGCGTCTTGGTGTCACCGACGTAGTCCGCGCCCCACACGCGGTCGATCAGCTGCCCGCGGGTGAGCACGCGTCCGGCGTTGCGCAGCAGCAGCTCGAGCAGGTCGAACTCCTTGAGGGGCAGCGAGACCGTCTCGCCGCCCACGGCCACCGTGTGCCGCTCCACGTCCATGCGCACCGGACCGACCTCGAGGACGGACTCGCCGTCGTCGTCGTGCCCGTTGGCGCCGCTGTCGGCGCCGGCCGCACCGCGCCGGCGCATCACCGCGCGCATGCGCGCCAGCAGCTCGCGGAAGGAGTACGGCTTGGTGACGTAGTCGTCGGCCCCGAGCTCCAGCCCCACCACCTTGTCGATCTCCGAGTCCTTGGCGGTGAGCATGATGATGGGCACGTCCCCCCGCTGCCGCAGCTCCCGGCACACCTCCGTGCCGCTGAGGCCCGGGAGCATGAGGTCGAGCAGCACGAGGTCCGCACCGCCGTCGTCGTACCTGTCCAGCGCGTCGTTGCCGTTCGACGTCGCCACGACCTCGTAACCCTCGCGGGTCAGCTGGTACGTCAGCGGGTCGCGGTAGGACTCCTCGTCCTCGACCACCAGGATGCGCGTCACGCGCCTACCTCCTCGTTCGTCGGGCCTTCCGGCCCGTGCTCATGGTCACCGCCGCGTCCCGCCCTCGGGGACGCGTGCGAGTCGTGGGTCACGCCGTCGGTCTCGTCGTCGGGGCTGCCCGACGACCCGGTCGTCAGCTCGCCGGCCGGCAGGTCCGCGGCAGGTATCCGCAGGGTGAACGTCGAGCCCTTGCCCGGCTCGGACCACACCCGCACGTCCCCGCCGTGGTCGGCGGCGACGTGCTTGACGATGCTCAGTCCGAGGCCGGTGCCGCCGGTGTCCCGCGATCGCGCGGGGTCCACCCGGTAGAAGCGCTCGAACACCCGCTCCTGCACCTCCGCGGAGATGCCGATGCCCTGGTCGACGACGTCGATCTCGACCAGCCCGCCGCGCTCGTGCACGCCGACGCCCACCCGGGTGTTCTCCCCCGAGTAGGACACGGCGTTGTCCAGCAGGTTGCGCACCGCCGTGACGAGCAGGTTGTGGTCACCGAAGACGACGCAGTCCGCCGAGCCGCCCACCGTGATGGTGATGTTCTTGCCCTGCGCCGTCGTCCGGGCACGGTCGACGGCCTCGTCGACGACGTCGCGGACCGGGACCGGACGGACCTTCTGCAGCGCGCCCGCCACCTGGAGGCGGGAGAGCTCGATGATCTCGTGCACCAGGGCGGACAACCGGTGCGCCTCGGACTGCATCCGTTCGGTGAACCGGCGCACGGCCACCGGGTCGTCCGCGGCGTCCTGCACCGTCTCCGCGAGGAGGGCGAGCGCGCCGACCGGCGTCTTCAGCTCGTGCGAGACGTTGACGACGAAGTCGCGGCGGATGGCCTCGACCCGCCGCGCCTCGGTGCGGTCCTCGGCCAGCACGAGGAGGTTGTCGAGCCCCAGCGCGGCGACGCGCACCTGCAGCAGCACGGTGCCGGAGCCGATCGGGCCGCGCGGCAGCTCCAGCTCCTCCTCGCGGATGACGCCGTCACGACGCACACCGTGCACCATGTCCACGATCGCCGGGTGCACCAGCGCGTCGTTGCGCACGATGCCCAGGGCGTAGGCGGGCGGGGACGCGCGGATGACCTCGTCGTCGTCCCCGATCACGACCGCTGCGGAGCGCAGCACCGACAGCACGCGCACCAGACCGCCGTCGAGCTCCGACGTCCCGGCGTCCGCGTCACGGCGCTGGTTGCGGTCCGAGAAGCGGAAGGCGAGGGCAGCGACCAGCCCGACGACGACGCCGAGCACGCCGGCGACGACGGCGGTCGCACCCTGGATGATTCCCTCCACGCCCTCAGCCTAGGTCGCGGCGACGCCCTCGCCGTGCCGGTGCGCCGTCTGCTTCCTGACGTGTCGTCCACTGTTCACCTGTGGACCTCGTGACGTTCACCTGGGAGTCTGGGCCGGCTGCGAGAGTTGCTCAGCACCAGAATCGAGAGGACACCCATGCGAGAGATCTTCGACGCCGAGCTGCAGCAGATCGGTGAGGGACTGGTCGAGATGAGCCGGCTGGTCGAGTCCGCGATCACGCGGGCCGGCGCCGCGCTGCTCGACGGCGAGCACCAGCTCGCACAGGACGTCATCGCCGCCGATCACGAGATCGACCGGCTCGAGAAGGACCTGGACGAACGCTGCGTCCACCTGCTCGCCCAGCAGGCCCCCGTGGCGACGGACCTGCGGATCGTCATCAGCGCCCTGCGCATCAGCGCCACGCTGGAGCGGATGGGCGACCTCGCCCAGCACGTCGCCGAGGTGGCCCGCGGGCGGTACCCGGCGCCGGCCGTTCCGGACCTGGCGCGAGAGACGTTCGTGGGCATGAACGAGGCCGCGACGCTCGTGGCCCGCCGCACCACCGAGCTCCTGGCGACCCGCGACATCGCGCTGGCCGTGGAGATCGAGCAGGGTGACGACGCCCTCGACCAGCTGCACCAGGACACGTTCGCCGCCACCCTCTCCCCGGGCTGGACGGGCACCGCGCAGGAGACCGTGGACGTCACGCTGCTGGGTCGCTACTACGAGCGGTTCGGCGACCACGGCGTCTCCGTGGCACGGCGCATCACGTTCCTCGTGACGGGCGACTTCGACGCGGAGCGCCCCGCCGTCACCGAGGCCTGAGCAGCGCAGCACCGCTGCCGGCCCGCAGGTTCACGCCGAACCTGCGGGCCGCAGTGCGTTCGAGGCGCGCACGCGGCGCTGCGGGTCCGTGAGGACGTCGACATCGGGGACAGGACCGACGACGACGGCGACGCGCCCGCCGTGGGGTGCGTCGCCGTCGTCCGGGTCGTCCGGGTGGTGCCGGTGTGCCGGCCTACTTGCCCTGGTTGGCCACGGCCGCGATGGCGTCCTTCGCGGCCTCCGGGTCGAGGTAGGTGCCGCCCGGGTTGGTCGGCTCGAGCGTCTCCTCGTCGAGCTCGTAGAGCAGCGGGATGCCCGTCGGGACGTTGAGCCCGGCGATGGTCTCGTCGTCGACGCCGTCGAGGTGCTTGATGATCGCGCGCAGCGAGTTGCCGTGCGCGGCCACCAGGACCGTCTTGCCGGCCTGCAGGTCGGGGACGATCTCGCCGTCCCAGTAGGGCAGGGCCCGCTCCAGCACCTGCTTGAGCGCCTCGCTGCGCGGGATCGGCTCGCCCGCGTAGCGGACGTCGGAGTCCTGCGAGAACTCCGAGCCGAGCTCGATCTCGGGCGGCGGCACGTCGTACGAGCGACGCCAGAGCATGAACTGCTCCTCGCCGTACTGGTCGCGGACCTGCTTCTTGTCCTTGCCCTGGAGGTCGCCGTAGTGGCGCTCGTTGAGGCGCCAGCTGCGCTTGACCGGGATCCAGTGGCGGTCCGCGGCGTCGAGGGCGTAGTTCGCCGTCATGATGGCGCGGCGCAGCAGGGAGGTGTGCAGCACGTCGGGCGTGACGCCCGCCTCCTTCAGGAGGGTGCCGCCGCGCTTCGCCTCCCCGATGCCCTTGTCCGACAGCGGGACGTCGACCCAGCCGGTGAAGAGGTTCTTGGCGTTCCACTCGCTCTCGCCGTGGCGGAGCAGCACGAGGGTGTAGGTCATGCCTCCATCCTGCCCTGCCCCCCGGGCCGGACGCACCATCCGGCCGGATCGCGGACGCCGACCGTCCGTCGTCCCGCCGTCGGGCCACCCGCCGTCAGGCGTCCGCGCGCTCCAGGACGAAGACGGGGATCTCGCGGTCCGTCTTCTGCTGGTACTCGGCGTAGTCGGGCCAGGCCTCGACCGCGCGCTCCCACCACGCCGACTTCTCCTCGCCGGTGACCTCACGGGCGACGTAGTCGTGCTTCTCGGTGCCGTCCTGCAGCTCGACCTGCGGGTTCGCCACGATGTTGAAGTACCAGACGGGGTGCTTCGGCGCACCGCCGAGCGAGGCGACGACGGCGTAGGCGCCGTCGTGCTCCACGCGCATCAGCGGGGTCTTGCGCACCTTGCCGCTCTTGGCGCCGATCGTCGTCAGGATGACGACCGGCTTGCCCCGCAGCGTGGTGGCCTCGGTGCCGCCCGAGGACTCGTACTTGTCGACCTGGTCGGCGGCCCAGGTGGACGGGCTGGGAACGTACTCTCCGGTGATAGGCATGTCCGCGGCAACGCCGTCGTGCGGGTCGGGCATTCCCGGCGCCCTACCTCGGCGCGGGCGGCACTACCTCGCGCGGCGGACCTTGCCGGCCTGCTCGTACACGTCGAGCATCGCCGCGGCGGCACGGTCCCAGGAGAACCGCTCGCTCGCCCGGCGCGCACCGGCCGCGAGCCGGGTGAGCCGTGGCTCGTCCGCGAGCAGCGCGGTCAGCTCCCGCGCCCACGTCCACGGGCTGTGGTCGCCCACCAGCACCCCCGAGACGTCGTCGACCACCACGGTCTGCAGCCCGCCCACCGCCGCGGCCACGACGGGCGTCCCGCAGGCCTGTGCCTCCGCCGCCACCAGGCCGAAGGACTCGTTGTGCGACGGCACCGCGACGACGTCGGCCGCCCGGTACCAGTCGGCGAGCTCGTCGCGCGGCACCGGCGGGCGCACGTCCACGTGCTCGGTGACCCCTACCTGGTGGGCCAGGGCCTCGAGCTCGCGCACCGCCGTCGGGCGCCCGCTCGCACCGCCCAGCACCACGAGGCACGGCAGCGCGCCGTCGTCTCGTGCGCCCGCCGGGTCCGCATGGTCCGCCATGACCCCGAGCGCGCGCACCAGGACGTCCGGGCCCTTGAGCAGCTGTACCCGCCCGGCGAAGAGCACCACCGGCCGGTCCGTGGGCAGGCCGAGCCGCTCGCGCAGCGCGCGCCGGGCCTGCGCCGTCGTCCCCGCGGCGGGCGCCGACGGCGCGAACTCCTCCAGGTCGACGCCCGGGGCCACCACGTGCACCCGGTCCGGGTCCGCGCCGCAGTAGCGGACCAGGTCGTCGGCCTCCTCCCGCGTCGACGCGACGAGCGCGTCCGAGGCCTCGACCACCTGCTCCTCACCGATGACCCGCCCCTGCGGCTCCGGGACGTCGCCCGGCGCGAGCGCCGCGTTCTTCACGTGCGCCATCGTGTGCATGGTGTGCACCAGCGGGACGTCCCACCGCTCGGCGGCCAGCCACCCGACCTGCCCCGAGAGCCAGTAGTGCGAGTGCACGACGTCGTACCAGTCGGCCGGGCGGTGCGCCTCGGCCCGCAGCACCCCGGCCGTGAACGCGCAGAGCTGCCCGGGCAGGTCGTTCTTGTCGAGCCCCTCGTACGGCCCCGCCGCGACGTGCACCACCCGGATGCCCGGCTCCACCTCGACCACCTTCGGCTGGGCCGACGTCGTCGCACGGGTGTAGATCTCCACCTCGGCCCCGCGTCGGGCCAGCGCCCGCGACAGCTCCAGGACGTAGACGTTCATCCCGCCCGCGTCCCCCGCACCCGGCTGGTCCAGCGGCGAGGTGTGGACCGAGAGCATCGCGACGCGCGGACCGGGCCGGGCCGGGGTGGTCATCGTGCCACCACGACGCATGCCGGCGGCGTCGCCCACGGCACGCGGGAGACGACCTCGCCCGCACCGGAACCGGCGTCCAGCCGCACCGCGGCCAGCTCGCTGGACCCCTGCAGCGCCACGACCACCAGCTCGGTGCCGTCCTCGGCCAGGACCTCGTGGTGCCGGGGCCAGCCGCCGTCCCCGAGCGGGGTGTCCGCGAGGTGCGTGAGCTCCGGTGCGGCGCCGTCGGCCACCGCGTGGACCGCGAGGACGTCGGGCCCCCGCACCCCCAGGTGCAGCCGCGTCCCGTCCGCGCTCAGCGTCAGGTGCCCGCCGAACTCCTCGCCGGCGACGGCGCCCGGCCGGACCGGCACGGCACCCGCGTGCTCCCAGCCGTCACCCGACGGGACCAGCACGTGGAGGCGCGCGTCGAGCTCACCGACCACCACCAGCGCACCGCTCGGCAGGACGACGAGGTGGCGAGGACCGGTGCCAGCGGGGAGTCGGGCGGCCACGTCGTCCTCCGCCGGGGTGCGGCCCGGGTCGGCATCGACCGGGTAGCGCCGGATCAGGTCGGCGCCGAGATCGGTGACCAGCACGTGGTCGCCCACGGCCGTGACCTGGTGGGCGTGCGGCCCCGCCTGCCGGTCCGCGACCGGGCCGGTGCCCTCGCCGACGTGGACCGCACGGTGGTCCGCCGCCGGGGCGCCGTCGTCGGCCACCGCGACCGCTGCTGCGGCGCCGTCGCCGTAGTTGGCGACCCACACGGTGCGGGGCGTCGCCACGACGTGGCACGGGTCGTCGCCGCCGGAGGCCAGGCCCCCGAGCGGTGCGAGGCCGTCGTCGCCGGACACCTGCAGGGCCGTCAGGCGGCCGGGCGCCGTCTCCGAGACGGCGTAGAGCGCCGGCACCTGCGGGTGCAGCGCGAGGAACGAGGGCGCTGCGACCTCGGCGGCGAGCGTCGGGGTGCCGAAGGCTCCGGTGCCCGGGTCGACGTCGATCCGCCACACGCCCTCGCCGGTGCCCGGCGTGCTGCCGGCGGGATAGGTGCCGATCCACAGGTTCCGGGAGCTCGAGGAGATCATGGGTCAAGCGTAGGCTCCGGCGGCAGCGCCGGCGGGCCGGGGACGACGCCGGCCGACGGCGGCGGGGCCCGGACAGCACCGCGCCCCGGCGGGGCTGATCCGACCGGGGCGCAGGCTGGTTGTGGTGCGGGTCAGTGCGCGGCCTCGTAGGCCTCCAGGACGCGACCCGGGATGCGGCCACGGTCGTTGACCGTGTGGCCGTTGTCGCGAGCCCACTCGCGGATCTTCTGCAGCTGCTCGCGGTCGGTGCGACCGCGGCGCGAGGATGTCGCGGCGCGGGGGGCGGTCTTCGCCGCCGTCTTGCGTCCGTGCCCGATCCACTGGGACAGGGACTCGCGGAGCTCGGCAGCGTGCGCTGCAGAGAGGTCGATCTCGTACGACACGCCGTCCAGCGCAAAGGTGACCGTCTCGTCACCCTCGCTGCCGTCGATGTCGTCGATCAGCACGACCTGTGTCTTCTGAACCACGCTGTCACCCTCCGGTGCCTCGAATTGATTGAGCGATTCGAGCATGCACGAGCAGGGAATGAAAAGTCAACTCAACACGACGAGTCCCGACTTCTTCATTGCCGCGGCCGAGTCATTCCCGGAATTGCTTCTCCGCCGCAGCCCGCGCCTCGGCATCATGGAGCTCGAGTGCCGCGCGCTCGTTCCGGTCGGCCCGCACGATCTTTCGCATCACCAACCAGAAGAGCAAGCCGACCCCCACGGAGGGGACGAGTCCTGCGAGCACCGCCCAGAACGTATCCATGGCCTGCCTTCTCAGTGCGTCGGCTTGACGAGCGGGAACAGAATGGTCTCGCGGATTCCCGCACCGGTGAGTGCCATGAGCAACCGATCGATACCCATCCCCATTCCTCCGGCCGGGGGCATCGCAAACTCCATCGCCATCAGGAAGTCGTCGTCGAGACGCATGGCCTCGTCGTCGCCGGCCGCCGCCAGCCGCGCCTGCGCCTCGAAGCGCTGCCGCTGGATCACCGGGTCGACGAGCTCAGAATAGGCCGTGGCGAGCTCGAACCCGCGCACGTAGAGGTCCCACTTCTCGACCTGCCCCGGCACGCTGCGGTGGTCGCGAGTGAGCGGGGACGTCTCGACAGGAAAGTCCCGCACGAAGGTCGGTGCGTGGAGATGGTCACCGACGTGGTGCTCCCACAGCTCTTCGACGAGCTTTCCGTGATTGGCCTTCTTCGGGTCGACCGCGATCTCGACCTTGTCGGCGAGAGCCGTGAGGTGCTCCACCGACGTCTCGGGCGTGATCTCCTCACCCACGGCGGCCGAGAGGGAGTCGTACATCTTGATGTCCGCCCACTCGCCACCGAGGTCGTACTCCTCGCCGTCGGCCAGCGTGACCAGCGTGGTACCGAGGACGTCCTCGGCAGCCTGTTGCACGAGATTCTTGGTGAGCGCGGCCATGGTGTCGTAGTCACCGTAGGACTCGTACGCCTCGACCATCGCGAACTCGGGCGAGTGCGAGGAGTCCGCGCCCTCGTTGCGGAAGTTGCGATTGATCTCGAAGACGCGCTCGACGCCGCCGACCACGGCCTTCTTGAGGAACAGCTCCGGCGCGATCCGCAGGAACAGCTCCATGTCGTAGGCGTTCATGTGCGTCTCGAACGGCCGCGCGGTGGCGCCCGAGGCGACCGTCTGCAGCATCGGCGTCTCGACCTCGAGAAAGTCGCGCCGGTGGAAGTTCTCGCGCAGCGAGCGCACGACGCCCGCGCGGACCCGCACCATGTCACGCGCCGCGGGGCGCGCGATGAGGTCCACGTACCGCTGGCGGACGCGCGCCTCCTCCGACAGCTCCTTGTGCAGCACCGGCAGCGGGCGCAGCGCCTTCGCCGCCATCTTCCACTCGTCCGCGAAGATGCTCAGCTCGCCCCGGCGGGACGCCCCGACACGCCCGTGGACGAACAGGTGGTCACCGAGGTCGACGTCGGCCTTGAACGCCGCCAGCGACTCCTCGCCGACGACCTTCTGGCTGAGCATCGCCTGGAGCCGGTTCCCCTCGCCGTCCTGCAGCGAGACGAAGCAGAGCTTGCCCGTGTTGCGCAGGAACACGACGCGACCCGCGACCCCGACGAGGTCGTCCGTCTCGACACCGGGCTCGAGGTGGCCGTAGCCGTCGCGGACCGCGGCGATCGTGGTGGTGATCGGCAGGCTGACGGGATACGCCTCGCCGCCCTCGGCGATGATGCGGTCGCGCTTCTCGAGGCGCACTCGCAGCTGCTCGGGGAGGTCGTCGGGCAGGTCGTCGGGCACAGGTGAGCCGGGATTCGCGGGGGTCGTCACCGTTCGATTCTACGGCCCGACCGAACCTCTCCCCCCACGTTGTGGGTGCACGACACGCCGTCGGCAGGATCAGTCGAGCGGCGTGTCGTGCACCCACAGCGGGGTGGGGGGCGGGGCGACGGCGGCGGTACCGTTCGGGTGTGACCACGCCCGACAGCACCCCGGACCACGCCCCCGCCGCCGTCACGCCCGGCCTCGACGCCGCATGGATCGCGCGCACGGTCGAGACGGCGCTCGACGAGGACCTCGGCCCCGCGCCCGGCCGGGACGTCACCACCCAGGCCACGGTGCCGCCGTCGGCCACCGGGACCGCCGACCTGGTCGCCCGCGAGGAAGGCACCGTCGCCGGGCTGGTGACGGTGACCGAGACGCTCCGCCAGACGGCCCGCCGGCTCGGCCTGCCCGAACCCGAGGTGACCTTCCACGCCCAGGACGGCTCCGCCGTCGTGCCCGGGCAGGTGCTGGCCACCCTGACCGGCAGCACGCAGGTGCTGCTCGTCGCGGAGCGGACCCTGCTCAACCTGGCCTCTCGTGCCTCCGGCGTGGCCAGCGCGGCCGCCGCGTTCAGCCGCGAGCTCGCCGGGACCGGCGCCCAGGTGCTCGACACCCGCAAGACCACGCCGGGGCTGCGGGCGCTGGACAAGTACGCGGTGCGCGCGGGCGGCGGGACCAACAAGCGCATGGGGCTGTACGACGTCGCGATGGTCAAGGACAACCACGTGGTCGCCGCCGGCGGGGTGGGCGCCGCGATCCGGGCCGTGCGCGCCACGTTCCCCGACGTGCTCGTGCAGGTGGAGGCCGACACGACCGCCCAGGCCATGGAGGCGCTCGACGCGGGCGCCGACTTCCTGCTCCTGGACAACATGCCCACCGCGGTGCTCGCCGCGACCGTCGCCGCCGTCCGCGAGCGCCAGGGGCGCGACGGCGTGGCGGAGCACGTCGAGCTGGAGGCTACGGGCAACCTCACCCTCGACCGGGCGCGGGAGGTGGCCTCGACCGGGGTGGACTACCTGTCGGTCGGGGCGCTCACGCACTCCGCGCCGATCCTCGACCTCGCCCTCGACCTGCGGGCCTAGCCACTACCTCAGCGCGAGCCGCACTACCTCGGCGCGCCGGGCACTACCTCGGCGCGCCGGGCACTACCTCGGCGCGCCGGGCACTACCTCGGCGCGAGCCGTACTACCTCGGCGCGCGGGGCACTACCTCGGCACGCGGGGCACTACCTCGCGAGGAGGGTGCCGTCGGCGTCGAGCGAGACGGTGACCCGCCGTTCCCAGGCCGGGTCGCGGTCCGGGAAGTCCGTGCGGAAGTGCCCGCCACGGCTCTCGGCCCGCACCCACGCCGCGCGCATCAGCGCCCGCGCGACCTGGTGGACGTTCGTGGTCTCCCACTCCGCGGTCTGCGGCGCCGCCACCACGTCCGCCTCCCGGTGGGCCGACGTCGTCACACCGGCCAGGGCGGCGTCCGCGCGTTCCAGCGACGCGGCAGAACGGACCGGGCCCGCGCCGTCGGACGCCGCCCGCTGTACCCGCGAGCGGGCCGCCGCCGCGACGAGCGCCGCGTCGCCCGGACGGTCGACCACCTCCGGCGCGTCGCGCAGCTCGCCCGCCTCGAACCGCCGCACCACGTCGGCCGCGGCGCGGTGCGCGAACACCAGGCCCTCGAGCAGCGAGTTGGACGCGAGCCGGTTGGCACCGTGCACGCCGGTGCACGCCACCTCGCCGACGGCGTACAGCCCCGGCACCGACGTGCGGCCGTGCAGGTCGGTGACGACGCCGCCGGAGTGGTAGTGCTGGGCCGGGGCGACGGGCACCGGCTCCTCGGTCCAGTCGATCCCGGCCTCCAGCAGGCGGGCGGTGATGCCCGGGAACCGGCGGCGCAGGAAGTCGGCACCCAGCGCGCGGGCGTCCAGCAGCACGTGGTCGGCGGAGGTCGCCGCCATCTGCCGCACGATGGCGTGCGCCACGACGTCGCGCGGGGCGAGCTCCGCCATCGGGTGCGCGTCCGGCATGAACCGCTGCCCCGCGACGTCGAGCAGCAGCGCACCCTCGCCGCGGACGGCCTCGCTGATGAGCGGCAGCTGGCCGCGCGCCCCGGCGCCGAGCCACAGCACCGTGGGGTGGAACTGCACGAACTCCAGGTCGCCGAGCTCGGCACCGGCCCGCAGCGCCGCCGCGATGCCGTCCGCCGTCGCGCCGGGCGGGTTCGTCGAGGAGCGGAACACCTGGCCCACTCCCCCGGTCGCGAGGACGACCGTCGGCGCGAGGACCGCCCCGACGCCGTCGCGCGATCCCTCCCCGCGCACGTGCAGGGTCACGCCGGCCACGGGCCCGGGCCCGCCCGACGACGGCGCCCCGGTCAGGACGTCCAGCACCAGGGCGTTCTCGATCACCTCGATGCCGGGGTCGTGCTGGACGGCCTCGATCTGCGCGACCAGCGCGCGGGAGATCTCCGCCCCCGTGGCGTCACCGCCGGCGTGGGCGATCCGGTCGGCGCGGTGACCGCCCTCGCGGGTGAGCGCGATGCCGCCGTCGGCCCCGCGGTCGAACGTCGCGCCACGGGCCACGAGCTCGCGCACGCGGTCCGGCCCCTCGGTGACGAGCACCTCGACGGCCGCGGGGTCGCTCAGCCCGCCGCCCGCCACGAGGGTGTCGTGCTGGTGCGCCGCCGGGGTGTCGTCGGGGTGCAGCACCGCGGCGATCCCGCCCTGGGCCCACACGGTCGACCCGGAGGACAGCTCCGCCTTGGTCACGAGCAGCACGCGCGGCACGCGGGTGCGCAGCTCGAGCGCGGCGGTGAGCCCGGCGATCCCGGACCCGACGACGACGGCGTCGGCGCGCGTCGTCCAGCCCGGTGCGGGGGCGGCGAGGGAACGGGCGAGCCGGGCGGGCCTCACCGGGCCGCGAGCGGGATGCCGGAGCTGACCAGCCCGAAGCCGTCCGGCACCTGACCCGGGTCGTCGTCGACCTGGACGATCCGGTTCTCGCCGTCCACGAACACGACGTGCGGCAGGAAGCTGCGTGCGTCGGCGTCGGAGAGCATGCCGTAGGCGATGATGATCACGGTGTCGCCCGGGTGGACCAGGTGCGCGGCGGCGCCGTTGATGCTGATCTGCCCCGACCCGGCCTCGCCGGGGATGACGTAGGTGGTGAGCCGGGCGCCGTTGTCGACGTCCACGACGTCGACCTGCTGGCCGGGGATCAGGTCCGCCGCCTCGAGCAGGTCGTTGTCGACCGTGATGGATCCCACATAGTGCAGGTCCGCCTGGGTGACCGTGGCGCGGTGGATCTTGCCGATCATCATCGGGCGCTGCAGCGAGGCCGGGCGGCGCGGGGGCGCGCTCGGCACGGGGGCGTGCGAGCCAACGGACGAAGCAGTCTGGTCAGTCACGAGATGCCTCCTGGCCTGGGGTTTCGCTGCCGTCGGAAGGCGCGACGACGTCCACGGCCTGGTTGTCGATCAGTCGGGTGGTCCCCACGCGCGCCGCGACGAGCAGGAGCGCGGGTCCGGTGTGCTCGGCGGGAACCTCCTCCACGGTATCCGGGTCGACGAGCGCGAGGTAGTCCACCACAACGTCGGTGGCCTCGTTGAGGATTCCCGAGGCCGTCGCCCGGACCGCCGCGGCACCCGCGCCTTCGGCCGCACGCTCCGCCCCGGCCCGCAGCGCGCGGGACAGCGCCAGCGCGGAGCGGCGCTCGGCGTCGGACAGGTACGCGTTGCGGGAGGAGAGCGCGAGGCCGTCCTCGTCCCGGCGGGTCGCGACGCCGACGATCTCCACGTCGAGGTCCAGGTCGCGCACCATGCGCCGCACCGCCAGGAGCTGCTGGGCGTCCTTCTGGCCGAACAGCGCGACGTCCGGGCGCGTGGCGTGCAGGAGCTTGAGGACCACCGTCAGGACCCCGTCGAGGTGCCCGGGCCGGAACGCACCCTCGAGCACCTCGCCGATCCGGCCCGCGCTGACGCGCACGATCGGGTCGCCGTCGGGGTAGACGACGTCGGGCGTCGGCGCGTAGACGACGTCGGCCCCCGCGCCGGCGAGCAGCGCGACGTCCCGCTCGAGGTCGCGCGGGTAGCTGTCCAGGTCCTCGCCGGCACCGAACTGCAGCGGGTTGACGAAGATCGTCACCAGCACCTGGCCGCCCGGCCCGGCCTCGGCCCGGGCCCGGCGCACCAGGTCGAGGTGACCCTCGTGCAGCGCACCCATCGTCATGACGACGGCGCGCCGGTCGGTGACCTCGGGCGCGGTGAGCGCCCACGTGGCCAGGGCGTCCTGCAGCCGGGACCGGGTCTCGACGACCACCGGGCGCCGGGGCTCGTCGCTCGCGTCGTGGGCGGGGGCGGTCATTCGTGCTCCTTGCGAGGTTCGTCGAGGGCGTCGAGCAGCGCCCGGGCCGCGACGTCGTCGATCCGGTGGCTCGCCAGCGCGCGGCGCGTGGCGCCCCGGGCGAGCTCCGTGTAGGTGGCCGGGACGTCGGTCGCCCCGGTCCGTGCCGCGAGGTCCCCGAGGACCTCGAGGTGGGTGGCCACCGTGCCCGCGTCGCCGCGGGACACCGGGCCGGTGAGTGCGGAGATCGCGCCGGGGCCGACGCCGTCACGCACGTCGGCGGAGCGGGTCGCGCCGTCGAGGGCCGCGCCCAGCAGCGGCGCCAGGACCCGGCCGGGATGCTCGATCCCGGCGGCCTCCAGCGCCTGGGCGGCCTGCGCGACCAGCACCACCAGGTGGTTCGACCCGTGCGCCAGCGCCGCGTGGTAGAGCCCGCGTGCCGCCTCGTCGACGACGACGGGCTCCCCGCCGATCTCGACGACCAGCGCCTGGCCGATGGGCAGCACCGCTCCCGGGCCCGTCACGGCGAACGTGCAGCCGGTGAGGCGGGCGAGGTCGAGCGAGGTGCCGGTGAACGTCATCGCCGGGTGGACCGCCAGCGGGATGGCGCCGGCACGCTGGGCCGGGGCGAGCACGTCGGTGCCGTAGCGGCCCGAGGTGTGCACCACGATCTGCCCGCCCTGCCAGGCGCCGACCTCCGCGAGCCCGGCGACCAGGCCGGCCAGGGCGTCGTCGGGCACCGCCATCAGGACGAGCTCCGCCCGTTCGACGACGTCGGGGATCTCGAGGTTCGCCACGCCCGGCAGGAGCGTCTCGATGCGTTCGCGGGAGTCGTCGGACACGCCGCTCGCCCCGACCACCGCGTGCCCCACCGAGCGCAGCGCGCTGCCGAGCACCGCGCCCACGCGGCCCGCGCCGACGACGCCCACGCCGAGACGGCCCGGTCGGGTGGTGGCCGCCGGGTCCGGCGGGCCCGACGGCGGCACGGCAGTCACGCGTCGCCCTCGGGTCGCGTCGGCCCCGCGTCAGGCTGCGTGTCGGGCTCCGTGTCGGGCTGTGCGTCCGACTGCGCGGCGGCCACCGCGGCCACCGTCTCCATCCAGCGCTCCGGCGTCTGCTGCGCACGGGCGGTACGGGCGCGCACCGCCTGCTCCGCGATGAGCCGCGCCGCGTCCGGGGCGTCCAGGTGGTGGACGGCCGGGCTGATCGGGCCCGGCGTCGAGTGCACGGTGAACGAGGCCACGCCCCGGCGTCGCTGCCACGGGCCCTGCCCGAGACCGAGCGACTGGGTGCGCTCGTGCGGCACCACCGCGAGGCGCCGGGTCAGGCGCCCGCCGCGCAGCAGCAGCGCACGGTCGGTGACCACGAAGCCGTTGCGGCGCCACGTCAGCGGGTCGAGGATCCGGGCCCGGCGCGGGCTCGTCGTGAAGCTCACGTCCGTGCGGGCGTCGCCCGTCAGCCCCTCGTCGACGAGCGCGGCCGGGTCCTGCGTGCCGAGGTCCGGGAGCACGAGCCACAAGGCGGTGAGTGCCTCCTGGCGCGGGCCCACCGGCAGCAGCACGCTCTGCGTGTCCGTGCCCTCGACGCCGTACCCGGCGACGTTGACCTTGATGCGCCACCAGTCCTTGCCGCGCCACCAGATGCCCTGGGTGAGCTCGATGGCCTGCACCCGGCCCGGCGGGATGGTCTGCGCACGGGTCTCGAGGAGCCCGTGGCGCAGCCGGATGCCGTCCGGCGAGACCGCCGCCCGGAAGCCGAACTCCCCGGCGAACCGGTTGAACAGGAACGTCCCCACGCCCAGCAGGGCCGGCAGCAGCGAGAACAGGATCCCGAAGTTGCGGGTGGCGGCCACGCCCACCCCGACCGCGATGAGGACGGCCAGGATGATCCAGACCACGGGCAGACGGACCAGCGAGGCCACCAGCCGGCCCGGCGGCACCTCGTAGACCTGGTTCTCGGGGGCCTCGGCCGGGACGGTGGCCCCGAGCATCGCGGGGTCCGGGGCGTCGGCGGCCACGACGGACCCTCGCGGCGCCTCGGCCTCGGCGTCCGCCGCCGGCGCGGTGGCGGTGCCGGCGTCGTCGGTGGCCACCGCAGGGGCCGTCGTCCCGGCGGTCCCCGCGCCGGCGCGACGGGCCTTCACCCCGGCAGCTCTCGCGAGCAGGTCCGCGCGCAGCTCGGTCGCGTCGTCGAGACGCAGGAACCCGATCGCCACCGCGGAGTCCGTGCCGCCCGCGACCTCCAGCGTCAGCTCCGCCAGCCCGAAGATCCGGGCCAGGAGGGGCTGGCGCACGTCCACCGCCTGCAGCCGGTCGAGCCGGGCGTGCCGCTGCTGGCGGAACAGGATGCCCTTGCGCAGGTGCGCGGCGTCGTCGTCGACCGCGTAGCTCGTCATGCGCCAGGCGAGCGCG
The DNA here is from genome assembly GCF_003003075.1 of Isoptericola halotolerans. Lineage (GTDB taxonomy): Bacteria > Actinomycetota > Actinomycetes > Actinomycetales > Cellulomonadaceae > Isoptericola > Isoptericola halotolerans_A. The sequence goes on from NZ_PVTX01000003.1 coordinate 118,572, forward strand.
GCGTACCCGAAGACGATCGAGAGCACGACCAGCACACCGAGGGCGAAGACCCACCACAGCCTCGCCAGGTCGTCGACGATCTCGCCGTACGGGACGCCGTCGAAGCTCTGCTGCGCCACCACGAAGAGCAGGGCGACGATCACCGCCCAGCCCCGGACGAACGGCGTGACCGGGTGGACCCGCCGCCACTGCTGCTGCGCCGGAGGCTCCGGGCTCTGCGCCGGGCGCGACGCCGAGGAGGGCACCGGGCCGCTGTCGCTCACAGACCCGCCAGCCTTGCCTCACCGCGCGCGGTGAGACGGTCACGGAGTCGCTCGGCCTCGTCCGGGGCGAGGCCCGGGATGACGGCGTCGGTGCTGGCGGCCGCCGTGTGCAGCTGGACCTTGGCGATGTCGAGCTTGCGGTCCAGCGGTCCCGCCTCGACGTCGACGAACTGCATGCGTCCGTAGGGCACCACGACGAGCTGGCGGAACAGGATGCCCTTGCGGATCAGGAGGTCGTCGTCGCGCTCGGCGTACCCCATGGCCCGGACCTGCCGGGGCACGAGCAGCACCGTCCACAGCAGCAGCGCCGCCAGGACGCCGGCGGGGATCCACACCCACGGCGTCACGAGCGCCGCCACGACGGCGCAGGCGACGAGCGGGAGGCCGAACGTCAGGGCGAGGACGACGAGCCGGGCCGTGATCAGCCGGGGCGAGACGCGGTCCCAGGTGACACCGGGCGGGTCGAACGGGCCCGCGGGCTGCGCGGCAGGATCGATCGAGGTCATACGTTCATCCTGCCATCCCGCGCGGTCAGGACGTGATCGCCTCGGCCTTGCCGTCGTCGTCCTCCGGCGGCGGGACCTCGCAGAACTTCTCCACGACGAGCCCCACCACGCTCAGCGCCACCGCCGCGAGGGCCGCGACGCCGGACACGACGGCCTGGTCCCGCCGGGCCTCGACCTCGAGCTCCGGCAGCACGACGAGCACGTGCGCCACGTACCGGCCGGTGAGCAGCGCACCGGTGTAGGCCGCCGCCTTGGCCATCGCGAAGGTGCGCGCGGCCCGCAGACCGGACAGGTCCGGCCGGTCACCCCGCAGGTAGGCGCGCACCGACCAGCCGGCACCGAAGATCAGCCCGGCCAGCAGCAGGATCGCGAGGACCTCGACCCACGCGGCCCCCGGCAGGTAGACGCGCCGCGACTCCAGCAGCCGCAGCAGCAGCGCACCGACGACCGCGACGACGGCCGCGACCGCCGCCAGGGTGCGCAGGCGGGTGCGGCGCACGTCAGGGGCGTCCGGGGTCGGCGTCCGGCGCGGGCGGGATCGGAGCGTGCTGGTGCGGCGCCGGGACCGTCGCCTGCTCGACGTGCCCGGAGTACGGCGCGGGCGGGTTCGCGGGGGCCGGGCTCACCGACGGCGGGGCCACCGTGCGGTGCGGCTCGGCGTAGACCGGCTGCGGCCGGGTGCTCTGGACGGGCGGCTCCGGCGGGTAGTCCGCCTGCGGCGCGTAGTCCGGCTGCGGCGCATAGTCCGCCTGCGGTGCATAGTCCGCCTGCGGCGCATAGTCCGCCTGCGGTGCGTACCCGGGCTGCGGTTCGTACCCGAGCTGCGGGGCGTAGTGCGGGTACTGCTCGGACGGGCGCTCGGGCGCGTGCTCCGGACGTTGCTCGGCGGCGGGCGTCGGCTCCGGCGCCTCGTACGAGGTCGGCTCCTGGGCGGCGGGGACGAACGCCGGCGGCTCCTGGCGCTCCGGCACCTGCTCCGGCTCGTAGACCCAGGCGGCCTGCGCCGTCGGACCCGTCGACGGCGGGCCGTCCTGACGCGGCACGGGAACGGACGGGGGCATCGGCCCGGGCGCGGGCGGCAGGGGCTGCGGCACCGCCGGGTCGCCCTGCGCCGGGGTGTACGGACCGGCGGGCGGCTGTGCGTCGCGGACCGGCAGCGCAGCATGCTGCTCCTGCTCCGGCTGCTCCGCGTACTCCGCGGGCTCCGGCTCGGCCGCCGCCTGGGGCTGCGCGGCGACCGCGCCGGTCGTGGCCGGCTCGGTGAGCCAGTCCAGCGCCAGCCAGCGGATGCCCGGCCGGTCCGGTGCCGTCGCGGCAAGCTGCGCCACGGGGCCGCCACCGAGGCCGCCCAGCACCGCGTCCGGGTCGACCTCGGCCCACGGGACCAGCACGAACGCCCGCTCGCGCGCCCGCGGGTGCGGCAGCTCGAGGTCCTCGGCGCTCGCCACGAGCCCGTCGTACTGCACCAGGTCCACGTCCAGGGTGCGTGGGCCCCACCGCTCCTCGCGGACGCGGCCGTGCATCAGCTCGACCTCCTGGCACGCGCCGAGCAGGTCGCGCGGCGGCAACGTGGTCCGCACGATCAGCACGGCGTTGAGGAAGTCCGGCTGCTCCGGGCCGACGGCGGCGGTCCGGGCCAGCGGGGAGACCTCCATGACCTGCAGCCCGGGGATGCGGTCGATGTCGGTCACCGCGGCGCGCAGCGTGCCCTGGGGGTCGCCGAGGTTGGAGCCCAGGGCGAGGACCGCCTCGACCGGACCGGACGGCGCGGCGTCCAGCGGGTCGGCCGGCGCGGCTGCGGCCGGCTCGGGCTCCGGGGCGGACTCGGGCCCCGGCGTCGGGTCCGGCTCGGAGGCGGACGCGGCTGCGGGGGTGGGCTCGGGCGCCGGGACAGGCGCGAGCTCCACCGGGATCGCGGAGATCATCGTCTCGCCGGTGTCCGGGACGTGCGCCGACTGCTCGGCCACCGCGACCGGTACCGGGCCGGACGGCGCGGGCACCGGGGCCGGCGGCACCGGCGGCGGCTCGGGAGCGGTGGCCGGTTCCTGCGCGGCGGGCACGCTGACCGCCGGCATCCGTTCGCGGTCGCGGCGCACCACGATCTCGACGTCGTCGAACGGCACGCTGATGGGCGCCTGCGGCTTGTGCACACGGACGTCCACGGCCTGCACGGGGCCCCGCTCGAGCACCACCGCGGCGATCCGCTCGGCGACGGTCTCGACGAGGTCCGCGGGCGAGCCGGCGAGCACGTCGTGCACGTCCTCGGCGACCTCCGCATAGCTCACCGTGGCGGCCAGGTCGTCGGAGCTCGCCGCGGCGCGGGTGTCCAGGTGCAGCACGACGTCGGCGCGGAACGTCTGCCCCTCGGCACGCTCCTCGGGGAGCACGCCGTGGTGCCCCGTCGCGGTCACGCCCGACAGCCGGATCTGGTCGAGGGGCTGCCCGTCCGGGCCGGGTACGGCATCGGCAAACGTCACGGGGTGGCCTCCGTCTCGTGGTCCGGCGACGCGACGTGGTCGCGCCCCGGAAAGGTCTTCTCCTGGGTGGTGCGGGCTGCGTCCCAGGCGGCTGCGACGCGCACGGCGTCAACGCTCGCACGCGCGGCATGCACGCGCATGCACCATGCCCCGGCGTGTGCGGCCAGCGCGGAGATGGCCGCGGTGGCGTCGTCGCGGGCCAGCGGGGGTGCCGGTTCACCGGCGTCGGTCGCGAGCAGGTGCCCCAGGAACCGCTTGCGGGACGCCCCGACCAGCACCGGCCGGCCGAGAGCGTGCAGCGCGTCGAGGTGTGCCAGCAGGGGCCAGTTCAGGGCTCCGGCCTTCGCGAACCCGAGGCCCGGGTCGAGGACGATCTGCTCGGGCGCCACCCCGGCGTCGTGCAGGGCCGCCAGGCGCTCGCCGAGCTCTGCACGGACGTCGACGACGACGTCGTCGTACGTCTCGAGGTCGTCCATGACGTCGGCGTGGCCGCGCCAGTGCATGGCGACGTAGGCGGCGCCCGTCGAGGCGACGGCGTCCGCCATCGCCGGGTCGGCGAGGCCGCCGGACACGTCGTTGACGATCCGGGCGCCCGCGGCGACGGCACGCTCGGCGACCGCCGCCCGCGTCGTGTCGACGGAGACGACCGCCCCGGCCGCGGCGAGCCGCCCGATGACGGGGATGACGCGCTGCAGCTCCTCGGCCTCGCTGACGCGCGCGGCCCCGGGCCGGGTCGACTCGCCGCCGACGTCCAGGATGTCCGCACCCTCCGCGAGCAGGTCCAGGCCGTGCTGCACGCCGGCGTCCGGCTCGAACCACTCGCCGCCGTCGGAGAACGAGTCGGGGGTGATGTTGACGACCCCCATGACGAGGCAGCGTCCGGTCGCGGTGAGCTCGGGGAGCCCGGCGACCACGGCGTCGCGTCCAGCCATGCGGACTACCGTCCCAGGATGAGGCTCATCGCCTCGGCACGGGTCGCGGCGTTCTGCATGGCGCCCCGCACCGCCGAGGTCACGGTCCGCGACCCGGGCTTGCGCACGCCGCGCATCGACATGCACAGGTGCTCGCACTCGACGACGACGATGACGCCCCGAGGTTCCAGGATGCGCACCAGGGCGTCGGCGACCTGCGTGGTCAGCCGCTCCTGCACCTGGGGCCGCCGGGCGTAGACCTCGACCAGGCGGGCGAGCTTGGACAGCCCAGTGATCCGGCCGTCGGCGCTGGGGATGTAGCCCACGTGGGCGACGCCGTGGAACGGCACCAGGTGGTGCTCGCAGGTGGAGTACACCTCGATGTCCTTGACCAGCACCATCTCCTCGTGACCGAGGTCGAACGTGGTGGTCAGGACGTCCTCGGGGTCCTGGCGCAGCCCGGCGAAGATCTCCCGGTAGGCGCGGGCGACCCGGGCCGGGGTGTCCACCAGGCCCTCGCGGTCGGGGTCCTCGCCGACGGCGACGAGCAGCTCACGGACGGCGGCCTCGGCGCGCTCGGCGTCGTAGGCCGGCACGTCGGCGGCAGGCCGCACCCCGATGGACACCGCGGTCAGCGGCAGGTCCTCGTCGCTCACGGACTCTCCTCGGAGGTCTCCTCGTGGTGGCCGCCGTCGCGCGGCTCGCCGGCAGCACGCGAGATGCGCCCGGTGACGTCGGAGCGTGCTGCTGCCTCCGCCTCGACGTTCCCGACGACGGCGGCCTCGTCCTGCGGGACGCCCGGCGTGCCGTTGGTCGAGTAGGCGGCCTTCTCGCCGTCGGTCATGACCGGTCCGCGGGTGTGCACGGCACGCTGCTCGCTCGAGAGCCACACGTCGCGGGCCGGGCGCTTGACCACGGGGCCGAAGATCTCGGCCAGCTCCGCCTGGTTGAGCGTCTCCTTCTCGAGGAGCTGCAGCACCAGGTCGTCCAGGACGTCGCGGTACTGGGTCAGGACCTCCCAGGCCTCGTCGTGGGCAGCCTCCACGAGGCGACGGACCTCGTGGTCGACGGTGCCCGCCACGGCCTCGGAGTAGTCACGCTGGTGGCCCATGTCCTTGCCGAGGAACGGCTCGGAGGAGGCGGAGCCGAGCTTGATGGCCCCGACCTTGTCGCTCATGCCGTACTCCATCACCATCTTGCGGGCGATGGCGCTGGCCTTCTCGATGTCGTTGCTCGCACCCGTGGTCGGGTCGTGGAACACGATCTCCTCGGCCACGCGACCGCCCATGGCGTACGCGAGCTGGTCGAGCAGCTCGTTGCGCGTGGTCGAGTACTTGTCCTCCGTGGGCATGACCATCGTGTAGCCGAGGGCACGCCCGCGCGGCAGGATCGTCACCTTGGTGACGGGGTCTGTGTACCGCATGGCCGCCGCCACCAGGGCGTGCCCGCCCTCGTGGTACGCGGTGATCTTCTGCTCCTTGACCTGCATGACGCGGGTGCGCTTCTGCGGGCCCGCGATGACGCGGTCGATCGCCTCGTCCAGCGCGCGGTCGTCGATGAGCTGGGCACCGGATCGCGCGGTGAGCAGCGCGGCCTCGTTGAGCACGTTCGCCAGGTCGGCGCCGGTGAACCCGGGCGTGCGGCGCGCGACGGCGGCCAGGTCGATCTCGTCGACCATGGGCTTGCCCTGGGCGTGCACCCGCAGGATCCGCTCGCGCCCCTTGAGGTCCGGCGCCTCCACGGCGACCTGGCGGTCGAAACGGCCGGGGCGCAGCAGGGCCGGGTCCAGGATGTCCGGGCGGTTGGTCGCGGCGATGAGGATGACGTTCGTCTTGACGTCGAACCCGTCCATCTCCACGAGCATCTGGTTGAGCGTCTGCTCGCGCTCGTCGTGCCCGCCGCCCATGCCCGCGCCGCGGTGGCGGCCGACGGCGTCGATCTCGTCGACGAAGATGATCGCGGGGGCGTTGTTCTTGGCCTGCTCGAACAGGTCGCGGACGCGCGAGGCACCCACGCCGACGAACATCTCGACGAAGTCGGAACCGGAGATCGTGTAGAACGGCACCCCGGCCTCGCCCGCGACGGCGCGCGCGAGCAGGGTCTTGCCGGTGCCGGGCGGGCCGTACAGCAGGACGCCCTTCGGGATCTTCGCCCCCACGGCCTGGAACTTGTCCGGCTCGGCGAGGAACTCCTTGATCTCGTGCAGCTCCTCGACGGCCTCGTCCACGCCGGCGACGTCGTCGAACGTCACCTGGGGCATGTCCTTGCTGATGAGCTTCGCCTTGGACTTGCCGAAGCCCATGACCCGGTTGCCGCCGCCCTGCATGCGGGACATCACGAACCAGAAGATCGCGAGGATGATGAGGAACGGGACGAGGAACGACAGCATCGATCCCCAGAAGGAGGCCTGCGGCACGTCGGTGTCGTACCCGTCGGGCAGGTCCGCGCCCTCGACGGCCGCGACGACGTCCTCGCCCTGAGGAGCCACCCAGAAGAAGTCGACCTTCTCGCCGTGGTCCACCTCGTCGTCGGTGTCCTCGTCGACGACGTAGGGCTCCGAGAGGTCGAGCTCGACCCGTTGCTCACCGTCGACGATGAGGGCGTGCTCCACCGTGTCACCCTGGAGCAGCTCGAGGCCCTGCGACGTCTCGACGCGGCTCACGCGCTCGCCCGTGAAGGCCGAGAACGCGAGCGCGACGAGCACCAGGCCGAGCACGATCCAGATGATCGGTCCGCTGAAGATCTTCTTGAGGTTCATCCGTGACGGGGCGCTGCCCCGCTTCCCTTCGTCCGGGCGGTGGTTCGATAGGCGAAACTACACGGCCGTCCTGAGAGTTCCCGGTGTGTTCGCGCAGGGCTCAGCGCACGTCAGGCGTAGACGTGCGGTGCGAGCGTCCCGATGAACGGCAGGTTGCGGTACTTCTCGGCGTAGTCGAGGCCGTAGCCGACCACGAACTCGTTGGGGATGTCGAAGCCGACGTACTTCACGTCGACCTCCACCTTCGCGGCGTCCGGCTTGCGGAGCATCGTCGCGATCTCGACCGACTCCGGGCCGCGGGAGCGCAGGTTCTGCACCAGCCAGGACAGGGTGAGACCCGAGTCGATGATGTCCTCGGCGATCAGGACGTTGCGCCCCGACAGGTCGGTGTCGAGGTCCTTGAGGATCCGCACCACCCCGGACGACTTGGTCCCGGAGCCGTAGGAGGACACGGCCATCCAGTCCATCGAGACCGGGTGGTGGAGGCGGCGCGAGAGGTCGGCCATGACCATGACCGCACCCTTGAGCACCCCGACCAGCAGCAGGTCCTTGCCCGCGTAGTCCGCGTCGATCTGGGCGGCCATCTCGTCCAGCCGGCTGCCCAGCTGTTCCTCGGTGAGCAGGATGTCGGCGAGGTCGCCGGCGACGTCCGACTGGTCCACGGGCTACTCCTCATGGTGCGGGATGGGTTCCGCGCCGGGAACCGTGCCCGAGCGCAGGACCAGCCTGCCACACGCGCGCGTGGCCCGTGCGCCACCGGGCAGGTGCACCTCGCCCTGACCGCGCCACCGCACCACCAGGGCGTCGAGCGCCGTGACGTGCCGCGACGTCGTCGTCCCCGCAGGACAGCCTGCGGCCAGGGCCGCGGCACGCAGCGCCCGACGGCGCAGCGCGGCGGGTGCCTCGGCGAGCGGTGTGACGTCGAGCACGACGGCGTCGCCGGCGTCCGTCGGGCCCGTCCCCCCGGTCCCGGCGGGAGGACCGCCGGGAGGACCGGGCGGGACGCGCGCCGTGGCCAGCAGGTCCGCGGCGAGCGCGTCGAGCAGGTCCGCGTCGTCGCGGAGCTGGTCCGCGCTGCGCCCGAGCGCTGCCACCGCGCCGGGGCCGAGCACCTCCTCGAGCGCCGGCAGCAGCCGTCCGCGCACGCGCGAGCGAAGCGGTGCCCCGGCCGCGGACACGTCGTTCGTCGGGTCCTGCCACGGCTCGAGGCCGACGACGGCGCACACCTGCTCCGTCTGGGCGCGCCGCAGCCCGAGGAACGGCCGGCGGTAGGGACCGCGACGTCGCGGCATCCCCGCCAGCGAGCGTGTCCCGCTCCCCCGGGCGAGGCCGAGCAGCACCTGCTCCGCCTGGTCGTCCAGCGTGTGGCCCAGCAGGACCGCGGCCGCGCCCGTGGCGGCGACCACGTCGTCGAACGCCGCGTAGCGGGCGTCGCGCGCCGCGGACTCCGGGCCGCCGACCACCGGGTCCACCTCGACGCGACGCACCACCACCGGGTCGAGGCCCAGCTCGCGGCACTGCTGCGCGGCCCGCCGGGCCACGCCGTCGGAGCCGGGCTGCAGGGCGTGGTCGACGACGACGGCGCCCGCCCGCACCGCGTGCCCCGGGGAGCGCACCGAGCGGCCGACCCGTCGCGACTCCGTGGCGAGCGTGGCCGCGAGCGCCGACGAGTCCGGGCCGCCCGAGCAGGCCACGAGCACCAGGGCGTCGGGCGGGAGGTCGGCGAGCTCGGCGCGCACCGCGGCGCGGGCGGCGGCGAGGGCGGGGTCGACGCGGGCCACGCGTCTCAGCCGTGGACGCGGCGCACCCAGGCCCGCGCGTCGTGGATCTCCCGCGCGGACGGCAGATGCTCGGGGGCGGCCCACACGGCGTTCAGCGCGTCACGGCCGGCGCGCTCCTCCACGGCGCGCACGAACCGGGCGCCGTCGCGGTACTGCGCCAGCTTGGCGTCCATGCCGAGGACCCGCCGCAGCACCGCGTCGAACCGGGGTGCGCCCTCGCCGTCGCGCCGCTTCTCGAACCGGGACCGGATGGTGCGGACGCTCGGCACCACGCGCCGGCCGACGGCGTCCATCATCACGTCGGCGTGCCCCTCCAGGAGCGCCATGACGGCGGTGATCTCGGCGAGCACGCGCTTCTGCTCGGCACCCAGGACCTGGTCGAGCGGTGTGGTGAGCTCGCCGCGGACGGCGTCGAGCACGGTGCGCCCGACCAGGGCGGCCTTGTCCCGCCAGGGAGCGTGGGCCAGGCCCATCGAGGTGGTGGTGACGTCCTGCAGGAGGGTGCCGAGCCGGCCGGCGAGGTGGTCCGCGAGCCAGGGCGCGGCGGCGAACTGCAGGGCGTGGGTCTGCTCGTGCAGGCAGACCCAGAGATGGAAGTCGCGGCGGTCCAGGCGCAGCGCCTGCTCCGCGGCGAGCACGTTGGGCGCCACCAGCAGCAGCGCGGGCCGACCCTCGCCGTAGGGGTCGAACTGGCCGAGCACCTTCGACGAGAGGAGCGCGAGGAGCCCGCCGACCTCGGCCGCTCCGGCCAGCCGGGCGGCCCCGGACCCTGCCGACGACGCGTCCTTGCCGAGGACGGCGAGCGCCGGCGCGGTCATCGCCGCCATCGAGCGGGTGTTGGCCAGCGCCCAGGTGGCGCGGTCGACGACGCGGACGTCGCCGAGGTCGGGTCGCGGCACGCGGACGCGGCGCAGCCGGCCGTCCGGGTGGTGGTCCCGCTCGACGTCGGCCCCCGTCGCGGGACGCATCCGCGTCACCCGCAGGACGTGCGGGACGGCGTCGTGGGCGGCCGTGCGCAGCGACCCGACCAGGTCGTCGAGCTCGCCGCGCGTGGCGACGGGTCCCGGCCGCGCGACGCGACGGGCGATCTGTGCGGCCGTCGACCAGTCGACGAGGGCGGTGCTCGGTGCGGTCACGGGTCCACGGTAACCGCGGCGGCTACGAGCAGCCGCAGGCCGCGAGGTCTCCCACGAAGTCGTCGAAGAGCAGGTTGGCGCCCACCGAGCCGCCCTCGGGGATGCGGTCGGCGATCAGCGCGAAGACGAGCAGCCGGTCGTCGTCCGTGACCACGGTGCCGGCGAGCGCCCGGACGTCGGGCAGGCTCCCCGTCTTCGCCTCCGTGTAGCCGCGGCCGGGGTTGTCACCACCGAACCGGTCGGCGAGCGTGCCCTCGAGGCCGGCCACGGGCAGGCCGGTCACGGCTGCGCGCAGCTCGGGCTGCGCCGCGGCCACGAGGAGGCTGTCGACGAGCTGCTGCGCGCTCATGCGCGAGCCCGTGCCGAGCCCGGACAGGTCGGTGAGCACGGCGCCCGACAGGTCCACGCCCTGGTCCTCGACGGTGGCGAGCACCTCGCTGACGGCCGCGTCCGCCGAGCCGGGCAGGCCGGCGTCGATCGCGACGAGCCGTCCCACCACTTCCGTGAGGGTGTTGTCGGACTCCTCGAGCAGGTAGCCGACGAGGTCGCCGAGCGGTGCGGACTCCACCCGGCCGACCTCCACCGCCGACGACGGCGCCGCCTGCCGCACGATCTCCCCGGACACCTCGATGCCGCGGTCGGCCAGCGCGTCGGCGAACGTGCGGGCGGCGGCGAGCGCCGGGTCCTCCTCGCGGCGGGCGTACTTGTCGTCGGTGAGCCGGGCGGCGTCGACGGCGAGCGCGGCCACGGGGGCGACGTAGCCGTCGGCCGCGTCGCTGGCCCGGACCGTGGGGGCGATCGCGGGCCCGGTGAAGAGGGTGTCGTCGACGGCGAGCGTCACGGAGTCCGTACCGGTCAGGCGGATCTTCGCCGCCACCTGGTCAGCGAGGTCGCCCAGGCCGGCGTGGCCGTTGACCGCCGCGGGATCTCCCTCGCCCGCCGCGAGCAGCATGTCGCCACCGCCGACGAGCACCAGCCGGTCGTCGCTGTGCAGCATCGCCCGCGTGACGAGCCGGGTGTCGCCGCCGGGCCCGGCGTAGGCCGCCACGGCGGTGAGGATCTTCTGGGTGGACGCCGGGATCATCAGCCGGTCCGGGGCGGACTGTCCCAGCGTCGTCCCCGTGGCGCCGTCGGCGACCAGCACCCCGACCCGCTTGCCGAGCCGGTTGTCGCCCGCCAGGTCGTCGACCAGGTCGTCGACGGCGGCGGCGTCCGGCACGGGGGCGTCCTGCGACACGGCGGGGAGCACGGCGGAGGGGCTCGGGCCGGTGGTCGCGCCGGGGGCGTCGGGGAACGGCGCGGGGGGCTCGGGGGCCGGTTCGAGGGTGACCATGCCGGGCACGACGTCGTACGCGTCGGCCACCAGGTAGCCGCCGAAGAGGGCCACGACCGTCGTGACGGTGGCGCCGATGCTCAGCCGCCACCCCATGCGGTCCTCCCCGTTCTCGTGAACCTGGTCACAAGCAGGCTCCGTCCCCCGCATTCTCGCACGTTCTCGCGCGCGAGCAGCACCGCGCCACGGCGTCCGGACGGCGTCTGCGTGGCACACTGGGGCTGCGCGCACGCCCCGAGACTGGAGGAACAGTGGAGTTCGACGTCACGATCGAGATCCCGAAGGGTCAGCGGAACAAGTACGAGGTCGATCACGAGTCGGGCCGGATCCGGCTCGACCGGATGCTGTTCACCTCGACCCGCTACCCGGACGACTACGGGTTCATCGAGGGCACCCTCGGCGAGGACGGCGACCCGCTCGACGCACTCGTCCTGCTGGAGGAGCCCACGTTCCCCGGCTGCCTCATCAAGTGCCGCGCGCTGGGCATGTTCCGGATGCGCGACGAGGCGGGCGGCGACGACAAGGTCCTGTGCGTGCCGCTCGGTGACCAGCGCGCCGCGTGGCGCCAGGACATCGACGACGTCTCGGACTTCCACCGCCTGGAGATCCAGCACTTCTTCGAGGTCTACAAGGACCTGGAGCCGGGCAAGTCGGTCGAGGGTGCGCACTGGGTCGGCCGCGAGGAGGCCGAGGCGGAGATCGAGCGCTCCTTCCAGCGGGCGAAGGACTCCGGCTACAGCCACTGACGCGTCGCACCGGCGGCCCCCTCCCCTCGACGGGCGAGGGGGCCGCCGTCGTCTCACGCTGTGGATCACCCCTTCCACTCAGCGAGACCACGCTCGTACGGTCACGTCATGACAGACGCACCCCGCTGGTCCTTCACCACCCGCCAGATCCACGCCGGCCAGGCGCCCGACCCGACGACGGGTGCCCGGGCGCTGCCGATCTTCCAGACCACGTCCTACGTGTTCCCCGACGCCGAGACCGCCGCCAAGCGGTTCGCGCTCGCGGAGCTGGGGCCTATCTACACGCGGATCAACAACCCGACCCAGGAGGTCGTGGAGAACCGCATCGCGGACCTCGAGGGCGGCGTCGGCGCCCTGCTGCTCGCCTCCGGCCAGGCGGCCGAGACGTTCGCGATCCTCAACGTCGCCGAGGCCGGCGACCACGTCGTCGCCTCCTCGAGCCTGTACGGCGGCACGTACAACCTGCTCAAGCACACCTTGCCGCGGCTCGGCATCGAGACCACGTTCGTCGACGACGCGCACGACGCCGACGCCTGGCGCGCCGCCGTCCGGCCGAACACCAAGGCGTTCTTCGCCGAGACCATCCCCAACCCGCGCGGGGACTTCCTCGACATCGCGCTGGTGGCGGACGCCGCGCACGCCGCCGAGGTGCCGCTCATCGTCGACAACACGGTGGCGACGCCGTACCTCGTGCGGCCGATCGAGCACGGCGCGGACGTCGTCGTGCACTCGGCCACGAAGTACCTCGGCGGGCACGGCACGTCCGTGGCCGGCGTGATCGTCGACTCGGGGAACTTCGACTACGCCCGGTACCCCGAGCGGTTCGCGGGCTTCAACACCCCCGACCCCTCGTACAACGGCGTGGTCTACGCCCGGGACCTGGGCGTCGACGGGATCCTCGGCGCCAACCTGGCGTACGTCCTCAAGGCGCGCGTGCAGCTCCTGCGCGACCTCGGCGCAGCGGTCTCCCCCTTCAACGCGTTCCAGATCTCCCAGGGCATCGAGACGCTCTCCCTGCGCGTCGAGCGGCACGTGGCCAACGCCCAGCGGGTCGCCGAGTGGCTCGAGGCGCGCGACGACGTCCGCACCGTCCACTACGCGGGCCTGGCGTCCAGCCCGTGGCACGCCACCCAGCAGCGCTACGCCCCGCGGGGTGCCGGCGCGGTGGTGGCGTTCGAGCTCGACGGCGGGGCGGAGGCCGGCCAGGCGTTCGTCTCGGCGCTCGAGCTGCACTCGAACGTGGCGAACATCGGTGACGTCCGCTCCCTGGTGATCCACCCGGCGTCCACGACCCACAGCCAGCTCACCCCGGCCGAGCAGGCCAAGTCCGGCGTCACACCGGGCCTGGTGCGCCTCGCCGTCGGCATCGAGGACGTCGACGACATCCTCGCCGACCTCGAGCTGGGCTTCACCGCCGCGAAGGCGGCGCTCGGACGCTGACGTCGTCGCGCGACGCCGTCTCACGATGTCCGACGGCGTCGCGCGCGCCGCGCGCGCCGTACGGTGGTCGCATGCTCGCCACGATGATCCATGCCGCCCGTGACGTCCGCGCCGAGGAGCGCCCCGACCCGGTGCTGCTGACGCCGCACGACGCCGTCCTGCGGGTGGTGGCCGCGTGCGTGTGCGGCTCCGACCTGTGGCCCTACCGCGGCGTGACCCCCACCAAGGAACCGCACCCCATCGGTCACGAGCTGATCGGCGTGGTCGAGGAGGTGGGCGCCGAGGTGACCTCGGCCGAGCCCGGCGACGTCGTTGTCGTGCCGTTCTCGCTGAGCTGCGGTCGGTGCCAGTCCTGCCGGGCCGGGTACCCCTCGGCGTGCGACCGGGTGACCGGCTTCGGCTCGACCGACCGCGAGGGGCACCCCGTCGACGGCGCCCAGAGCGAGCGGGTCCGCATCCCGCTGGCGCAGCACTCGCTGTTCCCGGTGGGCCGCCCCCTGGCGGACCTGGAGGCCGCCGGCCTGGTGCCGCACCTGCTGACGCTGTCGGACGTGATGTCCACCGGACACCACGCCGCCGTGTCGGCCGGGGTCGGTCCGGGCGACACCGTGGCCGTGGTGGGCGACGGCGCCGTCGGGCTGTGCGGCGTCATCGCCGCGCGCCGCCTCGGGGCGGAACGCGTCGTGGCGTTCTCGCGGCACCCGGACCGGGCCGCCCTGGCGCGCGAGCTGGGCGCCACCGACGTCGTCGCCGAACGCGGCGAGGAGGGCGTCGCCGCGCTGCGCGAGCTGCTCGGCGGCGACCTGGCCGACGCCGCGCTCGAGTGCGTCGGCACCGAGGAGTCCATGGCGCAGGCGCTCGGGTCGGTCCGTGGCGGCGGCCGTGTCGGGTTCGTCGGCGTGCCGCACGGCGGCTCGCAGGTGCCGATCGGGCAGCTCTTCCGCCGCAACATCACCGTGGGCGGCGGGATGGCGCCCGCCCGTGCCCACATGGCGGAGCTGCTTCCCGACGTGCTGTCGGGTGCGATCCGGCCGGGGAAGGTGTTCGACGCCGAGATGCCCCTGGCCGACGTCGCGCAGGCCTACGCCGCGATGGACGAGCGCCGGGCGACCAAGGTGCTGCTGCGCCCCTGAGACCCGGGTGCAGGGCGGGCTCAGCCCCGCGGGACGAGGGTCAGGGCGTAGGTCGTGCTGTTGACGATCGTGGCGGTGACCGTGCGCGCCACCGCCGCGCCGGCGGCCTGGGCGCCCCAGGTGCCGCGCTCGAGCTCGTGCGCACGCTTGATGACCGGCGTCGTCCACGGGATCTCCCGGTGGAGCTGGGGAAGCGTGCCGCTGCCCGCCAGCAGGCCCCCGAGCGCCGCCACCCGTGGCGTCGGTTCCGCGCCGTCGACGAGCACCGCACGGACGCTCTCGACGAGCTCCGCCCGGCGGGGCGTCCCGCCGTCCACGAGCGCGGTCGACCGGAAGAGGCCGAGCACCGTGCGGGACTCCTGGCGGATGTCGCCGCGCGCGACGACGTTCTCGAGCAGCGGCGCCCGCAGCCCGGGGCCGATGGCGGCGAGCACGGTCTGGACCCCGCGGGGCTTGCCGGCCACGTAGTCCCAGGCCGACCGCAGGACGGGGTCCGACGGCGCCCGGTCCTCGACGGCGCCCACGCGGACGTTCCCACCGGGCGAGCGCGTGGTGCGCACGTGCTCGCCGAGCGCGAGGTCCGCGAGCACGCCGCCGGCCAGGACGTAGTACAGGGTGTTCTCCCCGGCGATCGTGCCGGACCGTGGCTGGAAGAGCAGCAGCAGCAGGTCCTCCGCCAGCGTGGGGGCGGCCGGTGGACCGGGGCGCTCGGACATGTCGTTCCTCTCGTCGGTGCGCGTCACAGCCAGTCGTGCTCACGGGCATAGCGGGCGGCCTCGTGCCGCGTGCGGGTCTGCGTCTTCTGCATGGCGCTGGACAGATAGTTGCGCACCGTTCCTGGTGCCAGGTACAGCCGGGCGGCGATCTCGGCGACCGAGTAGCCGTCGCGCGTCACCCGGAGCACGTCGAGCTCCCGGTCCGTCAGCGGGACGTCGTCGATGAGGGCCGCGGCGGAGACGTCCTGGTCGATCCACCGCCCTCCCTCGTGCAGCGCCGCGACGACCCGGGCGATGTGCGCCGGCTCGGCCGACTTGCTCACGAAGCCCTGCACCCCGAGCCGCAGGGCCTGGCGCAGCACCCCCGGCCGGGCGTGGCGGGTCAGCATGAGGACCACCTGCCCCGGCAGGACACGGCGGATCTCGGCCACGGCCTCCAGGCCGTCGACCCCCGGCATCTCGAGGTCGACGACCAGCACGTCGGGCCGGTGCGCGATCGTGGCCTCGACCGCCTCCGCGCCGTCGGCCGCCTCCGCCAGGACGGTGACGTCACCCTCGAGCGGGAGGAGCGCGGCGAGCGCCCTGCGGATCAGGGCCTCGTCGTCGGCCAGCACCACCGTGGTCATCGTGCGTCCTCCTCGGGCTGCAGGTCGGCCCCGGCGGCGCCGGCGGCTCCGGCGGCGCCGGCCGGGAAGGTGGCCGCCGTCCGGAACCGGTCGTCCGCGAGCTCCGCGGTCAGCGTGCCGCCGTTGTCCGCCACCCGGCTCGCGAGCAGCGCCAGCCCGCGCAGCGTCGGCGGCGGGTGCCCGTCGACCCCGTCGTTGACGATCGTGATGCCGTGGTCCGTGACCGCCACGTGCACCAGCGTGGCGCGTGAGTGGCGCAGGACGTTGGTGGTCGTCTCCCGCAGCACCTGCGCCAGCAGGTCGCCGGGCTGCGCCCGGACGCTCGGCGGGTGGTCGACACGGACGTGGATGCCCGCGGCCTCGAGCAGGTTCCTGGCGTTCTCCAGCTCGGCCGACAGGTTCGGCCGACGGCGCCCGTAGGCAAGCTCCTTGGCCTGCGCGATCGTGTCGCCGACCAGGTCGTACGTCTCGCGCAGCTCCTGCTCCGCGCGCGCCGTGTCCGCGCGCAAGAGCTTCTGCGCCAGCGCGATCTTCAGCTTCACCACGTGCAGCGTGTGGCCCTGGATGTCGTGCAGGTCGCTCGCGAACCGGACCCGCTCACGCACGACGGCGAGCTCCGCCTCCCGTTCCCGTGCCTCCTCCAGCTCCGTCATCACGTCGTAGAACCCCTTGTTGGGAAGCCGCAGGCAGATCGAGACGACGGTGAAACCGGTGGGCAGGATCACGAAGGAGATCAGCGCACCCGCCGAGAAGGGCCCGGCAGCGACCAGCCCCCAGGTGCCGACCGCCGCGACGTACAGCCCGACCCCGACGGCTGCCACGGCCCGGTGGCGCGGAAGCTCCGGGACCACCAGGCACGCCACGACGGCCAGCGCGTAGTAGGCGGCCTGCGTGTCGCCGTCGACCACCAGGGCGCCGTACGGCCACACCGCCGCCGAGACGAGCAGGCAGGGCGCCGCCACTCGCGCGAGGTCGCCGGCGGACCACCGCTCGAACGCGACCAGGGCGGCCAGCAGGCCCGCCGACAGCACCAGCGCCTGGTCCCAGGTCTGCGCCTGCCTCGCCACCAGCAGGACCCCCACGGCGGCGATCACCGGCAGCAGCGCCGTGAGGTTGACCCGGCGGAACCGCCGACGTGAGGACCGTGACGCCGTCGACGGCTTCCAGAGCCCCGCGGCCGCGCGCTGCGGGGCGGAGGTGCGGTCATCCATGGTGGGCGGCTCACAGGGCTCGAGGGATCGTGCCCACCAGTATCCGTCCACGGACGAACCTCCTGCTAGTGACGCTGCGTCACACCGGGGCGATGCGGTCCGTCATGCCGGCGGGTGACGCCGGGACACTGGGATCCCGCCGCCGTCGGCGGTCTGATGGGGCCATGTCAACCAACACTGTGATCGACGTCGAGGGACTCGACGTCGCGTACGGCGACTTCCACGCCGTCAAGGACCTGTCGTTCCACATCGAGCGCGGTGAGCTCTACGCGCTCCTGGGGACCAACGGTGCCGGCAAGACGTCGACCCTCGAGGTCGTCGAGGGGCACCGCCAGGCCACCTCGGGCACGGTGCGCGTGCTCGGGTCGGACCCGGCCGACCGCTCGGTGGTGCGCCCACGGGTCGGGATCATGCTGCAGGAGAGCGGCTTCTCGGCCGACCTCACCGTCGCGGAGTCCGCGCGGCTGATCGGCCGCCTGAGCGGACGCGAGGACTCCGTGGAGCGCGTCCTGGGCCTCGTCGACCTCGGGCACAAGGCGGACACCCGCACCGGTCAGCTCTCCGGCGGGGAGCGGCGTCGGCTCGACTTCGCGACCGCGGTGTACGGCAACCCGGAGCTCCTGTTCCTCGACGAGCCCACCACCGGCCTGGACATCGCGTCCCGGGACTCCCTGTGGGCCACGGTGCAGCGGCTGCGCGACGAGGGCACGACGGTCGTGCTGACGACCCACTACCTGGAGGAGGCGCAGCAGCGTGCCGACCGCATCGGCCTGATGCACCGCGGCACGTTCCGCCACCAGGGGACGGTGGCCGAGCTGACCCGGTCGCTCCCGGCCTCGATCCAGTTCTCGCTGCCGCGGCACGCCCCCGCGCCGCCGACGAGCTCCGTCCCGCAGGCCGATGCGTCCTACGCGATCGAGACCTTCGAGCTCCAGCGAGACCTCAAGCAGCTCCTCGACTGGGCAGACACCCACGGCGTCGAGCTGGAGGGCCTCTCCGCGGCACCGACCCGCCTGGACGACGTCTTCCGCGCCATCGGCGCCGACTCCACCGCTTCCTGACCTACCTCGAACAGGAGATCATCGTGCTTCCTCTCGCCCAGGCCGAGCTGGTCCAGCTCTTCCGCAACCGGTCGGTGCTCGTCACCAGCCTCCTCATGCCCGTCGCGGTCGCCGTCTTCTTCATCAGCTACCGCGACGTCTTCACGCGGATCGGCAGCATCGGGTACGTCGCCGCCGTGCTCGTGTTCACGATCGCCGCGTTCAACCTCTATGCGACGACGGTCACCACGCTGGCCGCCCGGCGCCAGGGCCTCTTCCTCAAGCGGCTCCGGTCGACGGCGGCGAGCGACGCCACCATCCTGACCGGGCTCGTCCTGCCGGTCGGTGCCATCGCTCTGGTGCAGATCGCCCTGATCCTCGGGGTCTTCGCCGCCGCCAGCGGCGGTGGACCTGTCGACGCCGTGCTCCTCGTCGCGGCGACCCTCGCGGCTTTCGCCATGATGCTCGCCCTGGGGATCGCGACCGCGGGCGTGACGAACTCCCCCGAGCACGCCCAGGTGACCGCCCTGCCCCTGAGCATCGGCGTGATCGCCGTCGCCAGCTGGGTCGGCATCACCGGCACCGAGAGCATGGCCCTGCTCAAGCGGCTCCTGCCCGGGGGTGCGGCCACCGAGCTGATCGTCGCCGCCTGGGACGGCGGCGCCGCGCTGACCGGCTCGCTCCCCCTGCTCGCCCCGACGCTGGCATGGGTCCTGGTCGCTGTCGCCGTCGCGGCGAAGATGTTCCGGTGGGAGCCGCGCCGCTGACGCTCCCGCCCGGGCCGGCCGCCTCTCAGGCGGCCGGCTCGGGCCGGTGCACGCCGCGAGGCCGGTAGCCGAGCTCCTCGGAGAGGTCGAGGAGGTCCGCGAGCAGCCAGACGGTGGCGAGCCACATCTCGGTTCCCTGCAGGCTCGGCAGGGTGCCGTCGGCCCCGCGGGTCGCCGGGTGCGGGACGCGGAAGGCGAGGCCGACGCCGTCCTGCCAGCCGGGGAGCACCGCCGCCAGGAGCCGGCGGGCCGTGGCCCGGACCTCGTCGGTGCGGTGGCCGGTGGATCGAGCCGACCAGAGGGGGTGGGCGACGTCGAGGACGTTGCACGCGGTGTAGCTCTCCGGGCGGAACCAGCGGTCGTCGCGGACGTGCGCCAGGACGGTGTCGACGACGCGGTCCGGGTACGGGACAGGCAGACCGTGCTGCGCGAAGGTGCCGCGGGTCGTCCGGTAGTACCCGTTGACGGGTTGGAGCAGACCCCCGTCCGGAGTGGGCCGCCCCCAGAGGCCCGTCGCGGGGTCGGCCCTCGTCAGCAACCACCCCATGAGCGTCTCGAGCGCCCCGGACACCGGGCCGTGGTCCGCGCCGTCCTCCGTGTCGCCCTCCGCGTCGTCCCGGCGGGCGTTCCACAGCAGAGCCGTCCCGAGCGCGTCGACCTGGTGCCCGGCGCCCCACGCGTCGCGACGCCAGGGCAGCGCGTCCAGGGCGGCGACGAGCTCGGGAGCGCTGCGCCGGGCGAACCGGATCGGCACCGCGAACCTGCTGCCGAGCAGGTCGAGCGCGTACCCGACGCACAGCACGTGGTAGCTCTCGTCCGGGTGCGGCCACGGCTCGTCGGCCGGGGCACGCCGGCCGTCGGACGACAGCTCACCCACGAGCCCGGTCCGCGGGTCCTGCCACGAGCGCAGCCGGTCGACCTGCTCGGCTGCGGGCAGCTGCCCGGGTGCTGCACCGAGGAGGAGGTCCGCGACCTCGATCGCGTCGCACTGGGCGCGGACCGTCGCCCGGCCGCCCGGCCGGTCGAGGAACAGCCGTGCCCGCGGGTCCCAGTGGCTGGCGAGGACGTCCGGCGCCTGGTCGCGAGCGCGGTCGGCGAACGCGCGGAGGGCCTCCGCCAGGCCGTCGCCCGAGGCGGCGGCACGGGGAGCGCCGGACGGCGGCACCCGCCACTTGAGCACGCGTGCCGGGTTCCCCCCGACGACGGCGCCGGGCGGCACGTCCTTGGTGACGACGGCACCCGCGGCGAGGACGGCGGCGTCGCCGACCGTGACGCCGTCGAGCAGGACGACGTGCGACCCGATCCACACGTCGTCCCCGACGCTGATCCCCCGCGACGTCAACGGCTGCTGGTGGACCTCGGTGCCGGCGTCGAACGTGTGGTTGAACCCGAGGATCGAGGTGTGCGCCCCGATGCGCACCGCGTCGCCGAGGACGACGTCGCCGCGCACCACCGTGTACGCGTTGACCGAGCAGTCCCGCCCGGCGCGCAGCGTCCCGGTGAGATAGGCGCCGGCCGCCACGTACGTCCGCTCCCCGAGGGTGAGGTGCTCGTTCTGCACGGCGGCGTGCTCCGAGACGAACACGCCGTCCGCCAGCCTCCACGTGGGGTGCAGGCCCTGCAGGTGGTCCTGCCAGGCGAGCTGGCGGGCACGCTGCTCGTCGTCGGCGTCGGTCCAGAAGCCCCAGGGTGAGAAGTCGTGGTCGTGCGGACGTGTGCCGCTGCCGGGGGCGACGCCCTGCGCATCGGGTCTCACAGTGCTCCTGGGATCGGGCGGGTGACGCCCGGTCGGCGCCGACGCGGACATGCTACGGCGGGCCCGGCGGCCGGGACGGCTCCTCGGCCGCCGCGGTCCGGGAACGATCACGGTCGATCAGCCGGGCCGCCGGGGCGCCGGTGGATCGCCAGGTCGGTCCGTCCGGGCGCGTGCTCCTCGAGCAGCCGCCGCTGCGCGTCGTAGTCGTCGAGCAGCCGCCGGTAGGGCAGCGGCTCGTCGGTGCCGAGGTTCTCGAACCGCTTGCGCACCTGCGCCCTGGCGTCCTCGACGCCCGCCCACACCGGGGAGTCGACGCCGAGCAGGGCGAGCGGCGCCAAGGGCTCGATGCCCGTGTACCAGAGGATCCCGTGGTTCACGGGGAACAGCAGGTCCTCGATGTGGCCGTTCACGCCGCGCGGCCCGAAGGCCTCCGCCCGGTCGCCCGCTGTCGTCACGACCAGCCCGCGCTTGCCCGCGAACGCACCGTCACCGTACTTGCGGGGGTTGCCCGCGGCGTCGCGCAGGCCGTAGGCGAAACCCTGGGTGAAGACCCGGTCGACCCATCCCTTGAGGACGGCCGGCATCCCCGCCCACCAGAGCGGGAAGACCAGGACGAGGAGGTCGGCCCGGCGCAGGAGCTCCTGGTGCCGCGCGACCTCCGCGTCCAGGGTGCCCGACGCCGCCGCGTCGAGCGCGTGGGTGCCGACCGGCGCGGTCAGCTCCTCGACGCCGTAGTCCGACGGCCGGACGGCGGGGTGCCAGCCGAGCCGCGCCAGGTCGACCAGGACGACGTCGTCGCCCTGGTCACGGAGCGTCGACTCGGCGGTGGCGGCGAGGTCCGCGGTCAGGGAGCCGGCCGACGGAGCCGCGGAGACGATGAGTGCCTGCATGGTGTGACCGTAGGCACAACCGACCGCCAGCGGTAGTACGGTCATCTGTGTCACCAAGGGACATCAGGGGAAGCGAGGACCCCATGCGGGACGCGGTACGACGCGCGCTGGAGGTGTGCCCGGTCGAGGTCGGCATCGCCGTCGCCGGCGGGGACTGGAAGCTGACCACCGTGTCGAAGCTGGCCGACGGGCCGCTGCGCTTCGGCGAGCTGCAGCGGGCCGTGGGTCCCGTCTCGGCCAAGACGCTCACCCGCCAGCTCCGGGCGCTGGAGACCGACGGCGTCGTGCTGCGCACCGTGTACCCCGAGGTACCGCCGCGCGTGACCTACGAGCTCACGGAGGCCGGCCGCGAGCTGGCCACGATCGCCACGCTGCTGGGCCGCTGGAGCGAGCGGTTCGTCCCCCGGCCGGGACCAGATGCCGTCTCAGAATATGGTCCCGCATCGTGAGATCCGCTGGGCAGCGCCCCTGGCAGGGCGTTACCGTCGCACCATGACTCGTCGAATGCGCAGCTGACCACCGCGCACCTTCGCCTGCCTGCGGCCACGCACCGGGCAGCCACACGCCGCGTGCGCCCGCCCGACCGCACCGCCGGAGACCGCAGCCAGGAGAGACGATGACCCCGACGCCGACCAGCACGACGAGACCGGCGGGCGCTCCCGCGGCAGTCCGACCCCGCGCCACCCGCCGCGGCCCCGCGTCGCCCGTCCCGGCGTCCGGCGCCTGGCGCGAGGGCGACCCGGTCGCGGACCGCCGGTTCGCCGACGTCGGCACCTTCGACCTCGAGGCCGGCGGACGCCTGCCGGACGTGCGCGTGGCCTACGAGACGTACGGCGAGCTCGCACCGGACGGCTCCAACGCTGTCCTGGTCCTCCACGCGCTCACCGGCGACGCCCACGTGCGCGGTCCCGCCGGGCCCGGCCAGCTCACCGCCGGCTGGTGGGAGCCCATGATCGGCCCCGGCGCACCGATCGACACCGACCGGTACTTCGTGGTGGTGCCCAACGTGCTCGGCGGCTGCCAGGGAACCACCGGCCCGGCGTCCACCGCACCCGACGGCCGGCCGTGGGGCGGCCGGTTCCCGCGCATCACGACGCGCGACCAGGTCGCCGTCGAGGTCGAGCTGGCCCGGCTGCTCGGCATCCGCTCGTGGGCCACCGTCGTCGGCGCCTCCATGGGTGGCATGCGCGTGCTGGAGTGGGCGATCCTCGGGCCCGAGGCCGGCATCGAGGTGCGCTCCGTCGCCGCCATCGCCACCGCCGCGCAGTCGTCGGGCGACCAGATCGCCTGGGCCCACCCGCAGCTCGGCGCCATCCGGGCCGACCCGCGCTGGAACGGCGGCGACTACTACGACGCCCCGGACGGCGAGGGCCCGCACGCCGGACTGGCGATCGCGCGGCAGATCGCGCACACCACCTACCGCACCGCACGCGAGCTCGACGAGCGGTTCGGGCGCCTGCCCCAGGGCGGCGAGGACCCGTTCGACGACGGCCGCTTCGCCGTGCAGTCGTACCTCGACCACCACGGCGACAAGCTCGCACGCCGGTTCGACGCCAACTCCTACCTGCGGCTCACCGAGACGATGATGACGCACGACCTCGGCCGGGACCGCGGCGGGGTGGACTCCGCCCTGGCGCAGATCACCGCACGGGCGCTCGTCGTGGCGGTAGACAGCGACCGGCTGTTCCCGCCGGCACAGTGCGCCCGGATCGCCGCGGGGGTGCCGGGCGCCGGGGAGCTGCGCGTCATCACCTCCGACTTCGGGCACGACGGGTTCCTGCTCGAGCACGACCAGACGGGACCGCTGCTGCGGGACTTCCTCACCGAGGTCGCGCCGGTTCCTCCCGCATAGCGCGCGAGCGGGGCACGCCGGACCCACCATGGTGCGGGACGCCGCCAGGGCGTCCCCGTCCCTCCAGGAGGACCGACCATGGCCAGGCTCACCCCCTACCTCAGCTTCCGGGACCAGGCCCGCGAGGCCCTCGAGTTCTACCGGACCGCGCTCGGCGGTGAGCTGGAGATCATGACGTTCGGCTCCATGCCCGGCATGACCGACGACCCCGCCGAGGAAGAGCTCGTCATGCACGGTCAGCTCGAGGCGCCCGGCGGGCTCGTCCTCATGGCCGCCGACACGCCGTCGTCCATGCCGTACGTGCCCGCGACGAGCGGCGTGACGGTGGCGCTCACCGGCGGCCCGGAGGACATGGACCACGTGCAGGCGGCGATCAGCACGTTGCTCGACGGCGCCACCGACGTCATGCCGTTCGACCCGGCACCCTGGGGCGACCACTACGGTCAGCTCACCGACCGCTACGGCATCACCTGGATGTTCGACGTCGGCGCGAGCTGACCCGGACCGCTACGCGAGCAGGACCGCCTCCCGGCGACGCTCGAGCGTCACCAGGTCCTGCTCCACCACGACCCGCCGGTCGGCCAGCCGCTGGGTGACGTGCTGGACGGCGGCGCGCGCGGCCTCGACCCGGTCGCGCGACGCACGGATGTGCCGGGCCACGGACAGGTCGCTGAAGACGTTGTCGAACCAGATGTCGAACGTCCGCGTCAGGCCCTCCACGCCCAGCACACCGACGCCGCGCTCGCCGACGTCGCCCAGCTCGACCGCCAGGTGGGCCAGCGCCGCGTCGGCGACCCGGACCCGCTCGGCCGCCCGGTCCAGGCGGTGGTGCTTGGCCATGCTCGCCAGCCAGTCGCCACCCAGGAAGGTGTCGTAGGTCGACCAGCCGTCGGCCCCGGCCAGCTCGCCCGCCGCCGCCTCGAGAGCGTGCGCGGCGGCGTCGGCCGCCTCCTGCGCCTGGTCGATCTCGACCTGCTCCGCCCGCCGGCGTCCCCGGCGTTCCGCGACGTCCACGAGCTCGGCGCCGCGGCCGCCGCCCGCCGTCCACAGCCACGCCTCCTTGTCGGCCAGCGCCTGCTCCCGCCGCCCGGCGACGTCACCGAGCCCGACGACGGCGTCCTCGGCCACCTGCAGCTCGCGCCGGGCCGCCGCACGGCGCGCCTCGGCCGCCGCGGCGGCGTATTCCGCGGCCTGCTGCTCGGCGCGCTCGGTGTCGAGGCGGTCCTCGCGGGTGCCGCGCAGCGTCGCCCAGAGCCGGTCGAGGCTCGGCGACTCGAGCCGGTCGACGTCGGCCGACTCGGCGGCGAGCAGCTCCTGCGCCCGGGCCACCGCCTGCTCGGCCACCCGCAGCCCCGACGCCGCACGTTCCCGGCGGGCCAGGTAGTCGGCGAGCAGCGTGGCGTCCTGCTGCGCCCGCTCGACGCGCGCCTCCAGGGCCGCGGAGTCGGGATCGGTGGGGTCGGGCTCGGCAGGTCGGTGCACGACGTCGTCAACCATGGCGACCAACATAGTGGCCCGCGGCACCGGAAGGTCCTCTACGTTGGGACCATGCTCGCTGCCACCGTCGCCCGCTTCTCCCCCGACGACCCGCTGCACGGACTCGAGGTCACCGACCGGCCCGCACCGACGGACCGGGAGCACTGGACCACGGTGCAGGTCCGTGCCGCCGCCCTCAACCACCACGACCTGTGGTCGTTGCGCGGGGTGGGCCTGCGCGAGGAACAGCTCCCGATGATCCTCGGCACGGACGCCGCCGGCGTCGCACCGGACGGCTCCGAGGTGGTGCTGCACGGCGTCGTCGGTGCGGACGGCCACGGCGTCGGCCCGCACGAGCGCCGGTCGCTGCTGTCCGAGCGGTACCCGGGCACCCTCGCCGAGCAGGTCGCCGTCCCCACGGCGAACCTGGTGCCCAAGCCCGCCGAGCTCACCTTCGCCGAGGCGGCCTGCCTGCCGACGGCGTGGCTCACGGCCTACCGGATGCTGTTCGGCGCGGCCGCGCTCCGGCCGGGCGACCGGGTCCTGGTGCAGGGCGTGGGCGGCGGTGTCGCGACGGCGGCCATCGTCCTGGGAGCGGCCGCCGGCCTCGAGGTGGTGGCCACGTCGCGCGACGGCGCCAAGCGCGAGCGGGCCCTCCAGCTCGGCGCGGCTCACGCCGTCGAACCCGGCACCCGGCTGCCCGCGCGCGTCGACGCCGTCGTCGAGTCCGTCGGGCAGGCGACATGGGCGCACTCGGTGCGGTCCGTGCGGCCCGGCGGCGTGATCGTCGTGTGCGGGGCCACCAGCGGCGACGCACCGCCCGCGGAGCTCACGCGGGTGTTCTTCTCCGAGATCCGTGTCCAGGGCGTCACCATGGGCTCGCGCGAGGACCTCGCCGCGCTGC
The DNA here is from genome assembly GCF_003003075.1 of Isoptericola halotolerans. GTDB lineage: Bacteria > Actinomycetota > Actinomycetes > Actinomycetales > Cellulomonadaceae > Isoptericola > Isoptericola halotolerans_A. The sequence goes on from NZ_PVTX01000003.1 coordinate 144,294, forward strand.
TGCGGTTCTGCGCACGGACCGGCGTGCGGCCCGTCATCGACTCCGAGGTGTCGCTGGCCGACGTCGGCGCCGGCCTCGCCCGGCTGGCGGCCGGCGACCAGACGGGCAAGATCGTCGTCATCCCCTGACCTCACGTCGTGCGCGCGATTGACCTCACGTTGCGGGCGCGATCTCTGGCCCGATATGCCCGCTATGCGCGGTTATTCGGCCCAGAAATCGCGCCCACAACGATCGCGCGCACGACGCCCCGAGGGGGCCGACGGCGGGGGTCAGGCGAAGCGGGCGCGGTAGGCGTCGAGCAACGACGGGCCGTCGGGCCCGAGGTGCCACACGTTCCAGCCGTCGTCCGTGGGCGTGCCGCTCGCGGCCGAGGCCGCATGGTCCGGGTGCTGGTAGCGCGAGCCGTCGGACAGCTCGATCACGCCGTCGGGGTGCAGCACCGCCTCGAAGTGCTGGCGGCGGCGCGGCCGCGACCACACGAGCAGGGTGGGGCGGTGCAGCGTGGCCGCCAGCGCGATGAGGTCGCCGTCCACCTCGTCGTCGAACGCCAACGGCGCCGGCGGCGCGCTCTCGTACAGCCCGTGGTCGGGCGGTGGCGTGTACGACGGCGCCTCGAGCGGCGGGACCTCGAGGCGCGGCAGGTCGTCGGACGCGTTCGTCCAGGTGCTCGGCGTCGACGGCTCCCACCCGGAGGACCGGTACGGCGGCGGGTCGTTGAGCGGGTCCTCCCAGCGGGCCTCCGGCGGGTCCCACGGCGCCGGCTCACGGCGTCGTGCGGCAGGCTCCGGCCGAGGCACCGGCGGCAGGTCCAGCGCCGGGGCGGTGTACCGCGCGAAGTCCTCCCCGAGGCCGGGGGTGTCGGTGCTCGCCGCCGACGTCGTCGTGCGGCGAGCCAGCTCCGCGAGGTCGAGGTCCTCCGCCGAGCCCGCGGACGCCGCGGTGAAGGCCGCGAGCTCCGGCGAGGGCTGCTGAGGCTGCGACGAGAAGCGGTCGGTGCGGGACCGTCGTCGGACGGCGGGCGCCGGCTGGGGGGCCGGAGCCGGCTGGGGGGCGGCTGCCGGCTGCGGCGGCGCGGGAGGCGGCGGTGGAGGGGTGTCCGCGGGCGCCGGACGGGGCACCGCACCCTCCGGCGCGACACCGCCCGGTGCCCCCGCGCCCGGGGCGTCGGGCCGGACCGTGGGCAGCGACAGGCTGGAGGCGCCGGCGGCGGCCCGCCGTCCCGCCCGGGTCCGCTGCGGGGCCGGGTCGGGCGTGGCCGGCCGGGCCGGTGCCGCGGGCGCGCTGGGTGCGGCGGGCTGGGTCACCGCGGGGTGCTTGCCGGTGAGCGCGATGCCGACCTTGACGCCCTCGGCGAACGACTCCGGCTCGCTGCCGCCGGCCGCCGAACCGCCGCGGGCCTCCTCCGCGGGTGCGGCGCCGGACAGGCGCGGCGCCGTCGGGGCGGAGGCGGGGTGGATGACGAGCGGGGAGACGTCGACGAACCGCCGGCCGTCCTGGCTGTGCACCACGCCCATCTTGAGGACCTCGACGGGCATCGTGGGCTGGCGCAGGAAGTCGACGGCGTTGAGGATCTCCTCGCCGGCGTCCTGGCAGATGATGATCAGCCGGGCGCTGGAACGCCCCGGCTGGGAGCGGGTGATCGGCACGGAGTCGTAGAACGAGGCGACGTCGCGCTGGAACGCGTTCGGCCCGCCGTGGTAGCGGGACGCTAGCTCTCCCCGGGTGAGCCGGCCGGCCCAGCCCGCGTGGTCCAGCGCCCGGGTCAGGGCCGGGCGGTCGAGATCGGCGACCAGCTCGACCACGACCGGTGAGCCGGTGGCGTCCAGCGCGAGCAGGTGCGGCTCGTCCGGCCCCACGCCCTGCGCGACGGGGAAGATCTGCTCACCGAGCAGCCCGTCAATGTGCGAGTCCACGACGCGGTGCGCCGTCGTCCCGAGCCCGGGCTCCACGGCCCCTGAGGATCGCCCGGACTGGACGAGGAGCGGCCTGCTGGCGTCGACCTCGAACAGTGGCATCGCGCTGACTTCTCCCCGGTTGCGGCACACGGCCCGGTGCCGTGTGCCGCATAGCCTACGGCGCGGGGTCCCGTGACCTGCAACACCCCAGGTGGGTGACCACGATCACGCGTGGCCGGCCTGCTCCTCGTCCGCCGCGAGGGCCTCCTCGACCCTGCGGACCTTGGCGTCGAGCTGGCCGGTGTACCCCGGGCGGATGTCCGCCTTGAGGACCAGCGAGACCCGGTGGCCGCCCGCGCCGACGGCCTCGGTGGCGCGCTGGATCACCGGCATCACCTCGTCCCACTCGCCCTCGACCTCGGTGAACATGGACGTGGTCCGGTGCGGCAGCCCGGACTCGCGCACGATGCGGACGGCCTCGGCGACGGGGCCCGCGACGGACTCCCCCGCGCCGAGCGGGGAGACGGAGAACGCGAAGACAGCCATGCGTCCATCATGCCGTGCCCGTCTAGGCTCGGGGGGTGAGTACCTCGGTGACGGTCCTGGCCGGTGGCGTCGGCGGCGCCCGGCTCGCGCACGGCTTCGCGCTGGCGCTGCCCGACGGCGGCGCGCCGGCGGACGGTGGCGGCCTGACGTGCGTGGTCAACGTGGGTGACGACACGGCACGCCACGGGCTGCACGTCTCGCCCGACCTCGACACGGTGATGTACACCCTGGCCGGGCTCAACGACGAGGAGCGCGGCTGGGGGCTCACGGGCGAGTCGTACGCCACGCTGGCGCAGCTCGAGCGGCTGGGCGAGGACACGTGGTTCACGCTCGGGGACAAGGACCTCGCCACCCACGTGGTGCGGACCGCCCGGCTCCGGGAGGGTGTGCCGCTGAGCGAGGTGACGGCCGCGCTGGCGGCGTCGCTGGGGGTGCACGCCCGGCTGCTGCCCGTCACGGACGACCCGGTGCGCACGCGGGTCACCACGCCGTCGGGCACGCTGGCCTTCCAGGAGTACTTCGTGCGGCGCCAGCACGCGGACGCGGTGCTGGGTCTGACCTTCGACGGGATCGGGACGGCGGCTCCCGCCCCCGGGGTGCTGCCGGCGGTGACGGACGCCGACCTCCTCGTGGTGGCGCCGTCGAACCCGTTCCTGTCGGTGGAGCCGGTGCTCGGGGTGCCCGGCGTGCGCGACGCCGTGCGGGCTTCTCGCGCGCGCCGGGTGGCGGTGAGCCCGATCGTGGGCGGGCGCGCCGTGAAGGGTCCGGCCGCGCAGATCCTCGAGACGCTGGGGCACGAGGTCTCGGCGCTGGGCGTGGCCCGGCTCTACACCGGCGTGGTGGACGTCATGGTGATCGACGAGGCCGACGCAGCGCTCGCCGCCCCGATCGCGGACCTCGGGTTCGAGGTGGTGGTCACCGGCACCGTCATGGGTGGCCCGGACGGCCGCGAGCGCCTCGCCCGCGAGCTCCTCGCCGGCGTCGGGCACCGGGCGTGACGAGCCCTCGCACGGTCGCGGTCGTCCCCCTGCGGGACGGCGTCTCCGGCAAGTCGCGGCTGGCGGCCGCCCTGGACCCGGGTGCCCGACGGCGGCTGGTCGTCGCGCTCGCCCGGCACGTCGGGGAGGTCCTCGCCTCGCTGGTGGCGGACGGCGGGCTGGCGGGTGTCGTGGTCGTGACGGCGGACGTGCCGTTCGTCGAGGAGGTGCTGCCCGGTCTGATCGGCAACTCGTCACCTGATCGGCAGTCCGGACTGCCGATCAGGTCACGAGTTGCCGAGGTGATTCCGGAGCCGCCCGACCGGCCCGGCCTGAACGGTGCCCTCGACCACGCCCGCGAGCACGTCCGGGTGCACGCTCGTGAGCACGGCGCGTACCGCGGGGCGGACCGGGTGCTGGTGGTGCACGCGGACCTGCCGCGGCTCACGGCCGCCGACGTGCACGCCCTCCTCACGACCGAGGCGGACGTGGCCGTCGCGACCGACCGGCACGGCACCGGCACCAACCTGTTGTCCGTGCCGCTGGAGGTGCCGGGCGCCGACGGCTTCCCCTTCCGGTTCGGTCCCGGGTCCCGGGCCGCCCACGAGGGGGAGGCCGCCGCGCACGGCCTGACCTCCGCCGTCGTGCAACGCCCCGGCACGGCCGCCGACCTGGACACGATCGACGACTGGGCCGAGCTCCCGGGCGAGATCCGTGCCCGGGTGGGTGCCGCCGTCGGGCACCCGCTGACCGCGCGGTAGCGCCTCAGGCCGCGTCGAGCCGGGCACGGACCTCGGCCGGCAGGTCGAGGTGCACCGCGCCGAGGAGCTCGTCGAGCTGCTCCACCGAGCTCGGCCCGGTCACCGGGACGACCGGGACCTCGCCGCCCATCATCCAGCTCAGCGCCACCTGCGCGGGCGTCGCGCCGATCTCGCGGGCCACCTCCCGCAGCACGCTGACCCGGTGGACCGAACCGGGGTGGTCGGCGTCGTGGTACAGCCCCTTGTCCTCCCGCATCAGGGCACCCGCCTGCAGCGGCCCGTACCCCACGACCGTCAGCGCGGGCCGGCCCGGCGCCCCCGTGGAGGCGGCGTAGTCGAGCAGGTCGCGGGTCACCCAGGGCCGCGACGTCGGCCGCGGGTACACGTAGGAGTGCTGCTGCTGCACGACGGCGTAGGGCGGCACCCCCTGGCGCTCGGCCTCGGCGCGGGCCTCCACCAGGCGCCACAGCGCGACGTTGGAGATGCCCGTCAGGCCCACCGACCTCTCGGCCTGGAGCTTGCCGAGGGCGCCGACCGTCTCGGCGAGCGGGGTGGCCCGGTCGTCCACGTGCCCGTAGAGCACGTCGATGCGGTCGGTGCCCAGGTGGCGCAGGCTCTCGTGGGCCTGGGCCTCGATCACCTCGGCGCCCAGGCCCTCGAAGTTCTCCGGCCCGAAGGGTGCCGCCGGGTCGCGGGGACCGGCACCGACCTTGGTGGCGATGCGTACCTGGTCGCGGACGCCGCGCGACGCCAGCCAGCCGCCGATCAGGTCCTCGCTGTCCCGGCCGTGGCCTCCGTTCCAGATCGCATAGTTGTTCGCGGTGTCGAGGAAGGTGCCCCCGGCCTCGACGAACCGGTCGAGGATCGCCTCCGAGGTGGCCGGGTCCACGAGGGTGCCGTAGTTCATGGTGCCGAGGCACAGCATGGAGACCTCGATGGCGCGGTCTCCGGTGCCGATGGTGCGGTAGCGCATGGTGCTCTCCGTTCGGTGGTATCGGTTCAGACGGCGTCGAGCCGGGCGCGCAGCTCCGGGTCGAGGTCGAGGTCGGCGGCACCGAGCAGCTCGTCGAGCTGGTCGACGCTGCTCGCACCGACGACGGGGATCACCGGGACCTCGCCGCCGAGCAGCCACGCGAGCACCACCTGGTTCGGCGTGGCGCCGATCTCTGCCGCCACCTCGCGCAGCACACGCAGCCGCTCGTGGGTGGTGGCGTGGTCGAAGCCGTCCCACAACGGCTTGTCGGCACGAGTGAGGGCGCCCTGCATGAGGGGCGAGTACGCGGTCACGGCGAGCGGGCTGCCCGCCTCGGACGACGCGCGGGCGTAGTCGAGCAGCTCCGACGACGCCCAGTTGTGCCGGCCGACGTCCGGCCGCGGGTAGGGGTACGTGAGCTGCTGCTGCACCAGCCCGTAGGGGGCGACGCCCTGACGGCGGGCCTCCTCGCGGGCCTCGACCACGCGGTGCAGCGCGGCGTTGGAGATGCCGGTGATCCCGACGATCCCCTCCGCCTGGAGCGTGCCGAACGCGCCGACGGTCTCGGCGAGCGAGGTGTCGACGTCGTCCACGTGGCCGTAGAGGGCGTCGAGGTGGTCGACGCCGAGGTGGCGCAGGCTCTCCCGCGCCTCCCGGGCGATCGTGTCGGCGCCGAGGCCCTGGTAGTTCGACGGCGGCACGTGCGTCTGCGGCAGGTCCGGGTCCTTCTTGGCCGCACCCACCTTGGTGGCGAGGCGCACGTCGTCGCGGAGGCCCCGGTCCGCGAGCCAGCGGCCGAGGACGTCCTCGCTGTCCCGGCCGTGCCCGCCGTCCCAGCCGTTGTAGTTGTTCGCGGTGTCGAGGAACGTGCCGCCGGCCTCGACGAAGCGGTCGAGGATCGCGAACGACGTGGCCTCGTCCGTGTGGGTGCCGAACCACATCGTGCCGAGGCACAGGGCGCTGACCTCGAAGGACGTCGAGCCGTTGCTGATGGTGCGGTAGCGCATGGTGTCTCCTTCGTTCTGACCCCGTCGACGCTACGGAGAGATCGGACCGGGTATACCGTCCATTGACATGGCCAGTGACCAGACCAATCTGGCGTGGGAGACACTGCTCGACCTGGGCTCCGCGCCCGGCCCGCGAGTGGCGCGGCTCGAGCGCGCACTGCGTGACGCCGTCGGCTCCGGGCGGTTGCCGGCCGGTGCCGCGCTGCCCGCCAGCCGCCGGCTCGCCGAGTCGCTCGGCATCTCACGCTGGGTCGTCACCGAGGCCTACGGCCAGCTCGTCGCCGAGGGCGTGCTCGAGGCGCGAGTGGGTGCCGGCACGCGAGTGGCCGCCGGGCCGGGACCCGGTGCCGGGCCGGCCCGCGACCCGACTCCGGCGACGGCCGCGCCGCCGCACCTGCCGCTCCTGCCCCCGCGGCCCGTCTTCGACCTGCGCCCCGGGATTGCCGACCTCCGGCACGTCCCGCGGGACGCCTGGCTGCGGGCGGCGCGCGAGGCGCTGACCACGGCCTCGAGCACGGACCTCTCGGCGGCGCCCGGACCGGGCCACCCTGCCGCGCGCACGGCGGTGGCGGCCCATCTGCGCCGCGCGCGGATGGTCGAGGCGCCGGACACCGCCGTCGTGGTGACCCGCGGAGCGACCGACGCGATGGCGCGCGTCGCGGCCGCCCTGCGGGCCGCCGGGCACACGCACCTGCTCGTGGAGGACCCGTCGTGGCCCGTCCTGCGCGACGTCGCACGACAGGCCGGGCTGGAGCCCGTGCCGGTGCCGGTGGACGCCCGCGGGATCGACGTCGACCGCCTCGCCGAGGCCGGCGCCCGGACCGGAGCACGAGCGGTGCTGCTCACCCCCGCCCACCAGTTCCCCACGGGGGTGGCGCTCGCCGGCGAGCGCCGCGAGGCGGTGCTGGCCTGGGCCCGCGCCGTCGACGGCCTGGTGATCGAGGACGACTACGACGCCGAGTTCCGCTACGACCGGCGGCCCGTGGCGGCCCTGCAGCGGCTCGACCCGGAGCGGGTCGTGCTGCTCGGGTCCGTGAGCAAGACGATGTCACCGGCGTTCGGGATCGGATGGATGGTGGTGCCGACCGGGTGGCGGGCCGCGGTGGGCGAGGCCGGACCGGGCGGCGCGCCGTCCGTCGTGGACCAGCTCACCTTCACGCGGTTCCTCACCGACGGCGGGTACGACCGGCACCTGCGGGCCGCGCGGACGCGGTTCCGGCGGCGGCACGACGCGCTCGCGAGCGCCGTCGGGCACCGGATGCCCGGCGCACGGCTGCACGGCATGGCCGCCGGGCTGCACGCGGTGCTCGAGCTGCCCGACGACGGCGACGTGCGGGCGTCCGACGCGGCCGAGTTGGTCCGGGCGGCCGCTGCCCGCGACGTCGGCGTGGTCGACCTGCGGCGCTACCAGGCCCGGCCGGCGGCACGGTCGCGGACGCTGGTGCTCGGCTACGGGAACCTCGTCGACGCCCGGCTGGAGGAGGCGGTGGCGCGGCTGGCGGCCTGCGTCTGAGGGCTCACCAGCGCCCGCGGTGCACGACGTCGGCCATCGGCTTGCGCTGCCGGCGTGCGGGCGAGCCTTTCGCTCCCCCGGCCTCGGGGTGCCCGACGGCGACGACTCCCGTGGGCGCCCACTCGCCCGGCACGCCGAACGCGTCCCGGAAGGCCGCCAGGCGTCCGGCGTCGATCCCGAAGAAGCACGCACCGAGGCCCTCGTCGACCGCGGTCTGGAGCATGAGCAGCGACGCCATCCCTGCGTCGACGTGCCAGTACGGCACCGGCCAGCGCGCCTCGTCCCGGTCCGTCCAGCCCTTGTCCGGCTCGGCGTACCGGCCGACGTAGGCGTCGCGCGAGCACAGCACCACGACCAGCACCGGGGCCGTGCGCATCCCGGCCAGCCAGGCGGACATGTCGCGCACCGAGTCCTCCGGCGTGGTCGCCGCCCAGAACCGCTCGCGCTCCTCGTCGGAGGTCAGCACCAGGAACGACCAGCCCTGCGTGAACCCCGCGCTCGGGGCACGCACGGCGTGGTCGAGCAGCCGGTCGACCACCTCCGGGGCGACCGGCTCCTCGCGGAAGCGGCGGACCATGCGCCGTCGTCGGACCACGTCACGGAACTCCATGCGGCCATCGTGGCATCCCGTGGCCTCCGCGGCGTCAGAGCCGCTCGGCGAGAACCTCCACCAGCGCCTTGCCCTCCACGCCCTCGAGCTGCACCGCCTGGGTGCGGCACGAGAACCCGTCGGCGATGAACTCCTCGCCCTCGCCCTGCGCCCGCAGGGCGGGGAGCAGGGCGTTCTCCGCCACGGCGACCGACACGTCGTAGTGCCCCTTCTGCATGCCGAAGTTGCCAGCCAGCCCGCAGCACCCGGCGAGCTCGGTGACGGTCGCCCCGGCGTCGGCCAGCAGCGACCGGTCGGCGCCGAAGCCCATCACCGAGTGCTGGTGGCAGTGCGGCTGCACGACGGCGGTCACGTCGCTGAGGTCCGGCAGCTCCCAGCCCGAGTCCGCGGCGGGTGCCGTGGCCGGGTCGGTCAGCAGCTCGGCGAGCGTCTTCGTCGCGGCGGCGACGGCGACGGCTCGCGGGTCGTCGGGGAACAGGTCCAGCAGGTCCGAGCGGAGCACCGCCGTGCACGACGGCTCGAGCCCCAGGATCGGCATCCCGTTGACCGCGTACGGACCGAGCACCGTCAGCAGGTCGCTCAGCCGGCGCCGCGCACCGTCGAGCTGGCCCGTGGAGATCCACGTCAGCCCGCAGCAGGCCTGCTTGTCGGGGACGACGACCTCGTACCCGGCCGCCTCGAGCACCTTCACGGCGGCCTGGGGCACGGACGGCGAGAGCGAGTCGCTGAACGAGTCGGTCCACAGCACGACCTTCGGCCGCGTCTCCGGCGCCGGCTTGCCCGGCAGGTCGCGGTGCGCCAGGCCGGGCACGCCGTGCGTGGCGTACCCGCGGCGCCACCACGTACGGAACGGCAGCTCGGCGAAGCGCGGGACCTCGCGGCGCGTGTCCATGCCACCGCCCCACAGCACGGCCTTGCGGACCCAGCCCACGGACAGCACCTTGTTGATCGCCCGCGGCGCGAGCCCCGCCCACCTGGCCCAGCGCGGCAGCCAGCCGAGCGCGTAGTGGTCCATCGGGCGGAGCTTCCCGCGATACGTCCGGTGGAGCACCTCGGACTTGTACTGCGCCATGTCGACCCCGGCCGGGCAGTCCGACGAGCACGCCTTGCAGCTCAGGCACAGGTCCAGGGACTCGTGCACCTCCGGCGCGGTGAGGCCGCCGACGAGCGACCCGTTGACCGCCTCCTGCAGCACGCGGGCGCGGCCGCGGGTGACGTCCTTCTCGTCCTTGGTCGCCAGGTAGGACGGGCACATGAACCCGCCGGCCGCGCTGGTGTCCGCCCGGCACTTGCCGACGCCGACACACCGGTGCACCGCCGTCGTCAGGTCGTGGTGGTCGTGGGGGAACGCAAAACCCGCGTACCCGGTCTTCTTCGCCGGGCCGCGCAGGGTCCCGGAGCCCAGCAGACCCCGGTCGCCGATCGGTGCCGTGGACGGCACCTTCCGGGCCGCGGGGCGGCGCAGGTCCGCGTCGACGGCGGCGGGCCGCACGACCACGCCGGGGTTGAGCACGTCGTCCGGGTCGAACAGCGCCTTGACCTGCTCCAGCAGCGCGATCGCCTCGGGCGAGTACATCAGGGGCAGCAGCTCGGAGCGGGCGCGGCCGTCGCCGTGCTCACCCGACAGCGACCCGCCGTACTTCGCCACGAGCTCGGCGGCCTCGATGAGGAACGTGCGCAGCACCGAGCCCGACGTCTCCAGCGGGATGTCGATGCGCAGGTGCATGCAGCCGTCGCCGAAGTGCCCGTACGGCAGGCCGTCGACGCCGTAGCGCGCCATGAGCGCGTCCAGGTCGCGCAGGTAGTCGCCGAGCTTCTCCGGCGGCACCGCAGAGTCCTCCCAGCCGGGCCAGGCCTGCTCCCCGGCGGGCGTGCGCCCGGCCAGCCCGGCGCCGTCGGCCCGGATCTGCCACATCTTCGTCGCGTCGGGACCGGCCGGGTAGATGGCGGCGTCGACCGCCGCGGAGGCCCCCACGATCATCTCCGCGATCTCGCGGGCCTCGCCGGGCGACGTGCCGCCGACCTCGATCATCAGCCAGCCCGCGCCGTCGGGCAGGTCCGGGACGGAGTCCGCACCGTTCGCACGCCGGACGACGTCCACCAGCCGGGCGTCGAGACCCTCGATCGCGAGCGGGTCGTGCCGCAGGAGCACCGGGACGTCGTCGGCCGCAGAGGGCATGTCCGGGTAGCCGAGCACCACCAGCGTGGGGGCGCTCGGCACCGGGACCAGCTCGAGCGTGGCGCCCAGCACGGTGACGAGCGTGCCCTCCGTGCCGACCAGCATCTTGGCCAGGTCCGAGCCGTTCTCCGGCAGCAGGTGCTCCAGCGAGTAGCCGGACACCTGCCGGCCGAACCGACCGAACTCGGTGCGGATGAGCGCCAGGTTCTCGCGGACGAGCTCCGCCAGGCCGGGGACCGCGGCGAACGTCGGGTCGCCCCGGCCCGCGGTGAACCGGCGGCCCCGCCCGTCCACCACGTCGAGGGAGACCACGTTGTCGGCCGTGCGGCCGTAGGCGACGGCGTGCGGCCCGCAGGCGTTGTTGCCGATCATCCCGCCGAGCGTGGCGCGGTTCTGCGTGGACGGGTCCGGCCCGAACCGCAGCCCGTGCGGCGCCGCGGCGCGCTGGAGCGAGGACATCACCACACCCGGCTCGACGACGGCAGTCCGGGCCTCCGGGTCGACGGTGCCGATGGCGTGCAGGTGCTGGGAGAGGTCGAGGACCACGCCCGGGCCCACCGAGTTGCCGGCCACCGAGGTGCCGGCACCGCGCGCGGTGACCGGGACGCCGAGCTCACGGAGCACCTCCAGCGCCGCGACGACGTCGTCCGTCGACGTCGGGAAGGCCACCACGTCGGGGACTACCCGGTAGTTCGAGGCGTCCGTGGAGTACTCGGCACGACGGCGCGTCATGGTGTCGACGACGCCGGCCATCACCGTGCGCAGGGCCGTGGCGACCGCCTCGCGCGCCTCGGCCGCCGCGAGCTGCGCCTCGCGCTCGGCCTCCCGCTGGGCCGCCAGCGCGGACACCTGCGCGTCCTCCGCGGACGGCGCGGCGTCCGGGGACGGGTCGTGGCCGGAAGGTGTGGTCGTCGACTGGGCAGACACGTGGCGATTGTGCCACCGCCGCGCCAGGATCGACCCGACCGTCCGCCACGCGGGGCAGGCCGCCGTGCACGGTCCGCCCGTCGCGCGCGGCCGGACCAGCACCGATAGCGTCAGGGCATGCGAGTCGTCGTCATCGGAGCCACCGGGAACGTCGGGACATCGATCCTGCGCGCCCTCGTCGCCGAACCGGTCGTCACGTCCGTCGTGGGGGTCGCCCGCCGCGTCCCGCGCACGGACGGCACCAGCACCGTCGGCCCGCCGCACGACGCCGTGGAGTGGGCACGCGCCGACCTCGCGGACGACGCCACCGTCGCCGAGCGCCTCGACGCGGCGCTCGCCGGTGCCGACGTCGTCATCCACCTGGTCTGGACGATCCAGCCGGCGCGCAAGCCCGACGTGCTCCACCACGTCAACGTGGACGGGACCCGCGCCGTCGTCGACGCCGTGGTGCGCAACCGCGTGCAGCACCTGCTCTTCATGTCGGCGTCCGGGGTCTACTCCCCCGGACCGGCCGACGGCCACGCGATCGACGAGAGCTGGCCCACCCGCGGCGTCCCCGGCTCGTCCTACGCGCTCGACAAGGCCGAGGTCGAGTCCATGCTGGACGAGGTGGAGGCCGCCGAACCGTGGCTCACCGTGACGCGGATGCGCTCGGCGATCATGCTGCAGCGCGAGGCCGGTGCCGAGATCGGGCGCTACTTCCTCGGGCCGGTCGGCCGCATCGGCCTGAAGATCGCGGCGGGGCCGCTGGGCAAGGCGGTCGGGGGGCTGATCCGCGGCTGGCAGGCGGACCGGCCGCCGGAGCCCGTCGACCCGCCGCTGTTCCCGCTCGTGCCGTTCCCCCGCGGGCTCCGGCTGCAGGTGCTGCACCCGGACGACACCGCGAGCGCCGTCCGGGCCGCCGTCGTCGGCCGCCACCCCGGTGCCTTCAACCTGGCACCCGACGGTGCGCTGACCGGCCAGGACCTGGCCGACCTGCTCGCCGACGGCCACCTCGTCCAGCTACCGGTCGGGCTGATGCGGCGCGGCCTGGACCTGGCGTCCCGCGCACGCCTCGTACCGATCGACGCAGGGTGGCTCGACATGGCGGCGGCCAACATCGTCATGGACGCCGCACGCGCCCGCGACGTCCTGCACTGGCAGCCGACGCGCACCCAGGGCGAGGTGCTGCTCGAGGTGATCGGCGGGGTGCTCGACGGTGCTCACGCCGACACCCCGCCGCTCACCAAGTAGCGAGGAGAGGGAGCTCGCTCCGGCTCAGCCCTCGGACCCGTGGTCGGGCTGGGCCTGCACTCGCGAGCTCGCTCCGGCTCAGCCCACGGACCCACGGTCGGGCTGGGCCTGCACTCGCGAGCTCGCTCCGGCTCAGCCCTCGTACGAGACGTCGAGCGTGATGTCGCCGACGCCCGCCAGCGCCTTGGAGATCGGGCACCCGAGCTTGGCGTCCTCGGCGGCCTTGCGGAAGCCGGCCTCGTCCGTGCCCGTGGCGTAGCCACGCACGGACAGCGCGATCGTGGAGATCTGGAAGCCGCCCGCCGGGTCCGGCGACAACGTGACGTCGGCCGTGACCTCCACCTGCTCGGGCGTCGCACCGACGTTGCCGAGCTCGCCGGAGAACGCCATGGCGAAGCAGGAGGAGTGCGCGGCCGCGACCAGCTCCTCCGGGCTGGTGGTGCCGTCCGCGTCGTCGGCGGCACGCTGCGGGAACGAGACGGGGAACGTCCCGGTGCCGGAGCTCGAGAGCTCCAGCTGGCCCGACCCTTCCTGCAGGGTGCCGTTCCAGGCGGTGCGTGCGGTACGAGTGGGCATGCCGATCTCCTTCAGAAGGACTTCAGGGACGCTCCGACCGTACCCCGGGACGCCCTCAGGAGGAGGTCGTGTCGAGCGCCTCCTCGGCCACCGCGAGCACCGACCAGGTGTTCCCCGCGGCATCGCTCAGCTCGTAGGCCGGCAGCAGCAGGACGGCCCCGCCCGCGTCGTGGTGCTGGGTGAGCCCCAGGCGGGCCTCGGTGATGGTCACCTCGGACACCGGCCACGGCAGGTCGCCGCCCGACGACGGCGGCGCGGGCGGCGGCGTCGGTTCGCCACCGTCCTCCTCGACGGACTCCTCGAGCATCCGCTCCGTCTCCTGCGCGTACGCCACGGGCCACGAGGACCCGCCGAACCGCGGGTCCCCCAGCCGCTCGACGGCCTCCGCCGGGCTCACCACCGGGTAGTCGCCCAGCGGTGCCGTCGCGGCGAGGAACCCGTCGAGCCACGCGATGCCGTCGTCGCTCACGGTCGCGCTCCAGGTCGCCCCGGTCGCCTGCCCGTCCACCACCTGCGTGGCCGAGACCCACCGCGCACCCTCGCTGCCGCCGTCGTCCGGCACGTCGAACGCGAAACCGGACGGATCCACCCCGACCTGCTCCATGAGGTCGCGCACCTGGTCGGTCGCCTCCTGCGGCGAGACCTCGGGTCGGTCCGGCTGCGCGCAGGGGGCGGGCTCGATGACGTCGGCCCCGCCCTCGGCGTCCTCGCGCTCCTGCGCATCGACCGGCTCCTCGGCGCAGCGCCACGGGTCGGCCGCCGGGTCGTTGTAGCTGAAGTAGGCGGTGCCGTCCGCCGAGAGCCAGATGCTCGGCCCGTCACCGTCGCGCGGACCCACCTGCCACGACCCCCACTCCCAGCGGGGCTCGCCCGCGACGCCGAGCGCCTCGGCGAGGCGGGCGGCGCCGGCCTCGGTGGCCACCTCCCGGGCGTCGTAGGCGTAGGCCGCCGCGGTGCCGGGCTCGTCCGAGAGCCCGCTCCCGCTGAACACCGCCCGGCCGTCGTGCCAGCCGGGCAGGGAGATGTCGGCGGAGGACGACGCACCGGCCGAGTCCTCGGTCGCCGCCTGGCCCTCCATCGCCTCGCTCGCCGCGCTGTCCCCGCCGGACTCCGCCCCGTCACGGGCCCCGCCGAGGGTGATCGGCGGCAGCACCTCGCTCGCCGCCTCGTCGCTCGCCGTGGGTGCCCCGCCCTCGGCACCGGCCGCACCGAGCAGGTACCCGCCGCCGCCCAGCGCCACGGCACCGGCCACGCCCGCGGCCACCAGCCACGGTGCCCGGCGCCGCTCCCGCCGCCCGGCGAGCTCGTCGGTGCCCGACGACGGCACCTGCGCGGGCGTGCCGGCCAGCGCGTCGACCTTGGCCCGGAGCACACCCGGCCGCGGCTCCGCGTCGGCCGCCGGGTCCGCGGCGGCGAGCCGCTCGAAGGACTCGTCCTCGGTGTTCATCACGACCTCCTCGGGGCGTGCTCGCTTCGACACCCTGCCTGTGTCGTCACGGGCGGCTTCCTTGCGTCCCGTCGGACGTGGCCCCGGACGGTGCGTCGCCCTCGGAGGCGTCCTCGTCGCCCTGCGCCCACACGTCGCGCAGCCGGGCACGGGCGCGGGAGAGGGCGGCGTCGGCGCCGCCACGGCCGACGCCCAGGACCTCCGCGAGGTCGTCGCCCCCGAGCCCGTCCCACGCGACGAGGAGCAGGATGCGCCGGTCCCGCGGCGACAGCCCGGCCAGCGCCCGGCGCACGCGGTCGTCGGTCACGGCGAGCACCGCCGGGTCGACGTCGTCGGGCTCGTCCGGCACGGCGGCCACCGGCAGTGCGCGGTGCTTGCGCCGGTGGTTGGCGAGCACGTAGCCGGCGGTCCGGTAGAGCCAGGGCAGCTCCGCCCCGCGCGGCACGTCGGTGCGGCGTCGCCAGGCGGTGGCGAGCACGTCGGCGGCGAGGTCCTCGGCCTCGTCCCGCGACCCGTCGCCGGCCGGGAGCCGGCGCAGGAAGTAGCGGTGCACGGCACCCGAGTGCGCGGCGAACAGCGCGTCGAACCAGGCGTCGTCGTGCTCGGTCGCCACGTCGGGGGTCACGGTGCCTCCTGCGGTCGGTGGTCGCGGCGCTGCGACGGTCCGCGTGCCGGTTGCCTGCTCTGTGTCACGAGGACCCCCAGCCTTGCAGCACGTCGAGGCGGGTTTCACCCTTCGACACGCTGACCTCGCGGTCGGCCGGCCACGTACGCTGCCGGTATGACCGTCGAGACGGGCGGTGCAGCGGACCTGCGAAGGGTGCGGCCGCGGCGCCGTGCCCTGCGCTGGGTGCTGGCGACGATGGTCGTGCTCGTCATCGCCGTCCTGGTCGCCGCGGTGCTGATGATCCGCGACGCCCTGACGGCCCGCGACGCGCTCCAGGACGCCGCCGCGCAGGTCCCCGCCGTCGAGGAGACGCTGCGCACGGGGCTGTTCGAGGAGTCGGGCCGGTCGATGACGGACGCCCCCGAGCTGATCGCGCTGCAGGAGCAGACCGCGATCGCGCGGGACGCCACCGACGGCGTGCTGTGGGACCTCGCCTCCTACCTGCCGGTGATCGGCCCCTCGGTGGACGCCGTCCAGCGCGTCGCCGCGGCCCTCGACGACCTCGCCGCGGACGTCCTGCCGGCGCTCGCCGCGACGGCCGACGCGGCGGCGGCGACCAGCCGCACCGACGACGGCGGGATCGACCTGGCCCCGCTCGCCGCGGTGGCCGGGCAGGCGTCCGCCGCGCGCGTGACCCTCGACGAGGCGCGGGCCGAGCTGGACCAGGTCGATCCCACCCGGATCCGCACCGAGCTCGTGGAACCGCTGGTCGCGCTCGACGCGCGGCTCGACCAGCTCGCGGGCATCACGGCGACCGCGGAGCGTGTCACGACTCTCCTGCCACCGATGCTCGGCGCGGACGGACCCCGCCAGTACCTGCTGCTCGGCATGAACAACGGCGAGCTGCGGGCCGCCGGCGGCATCCCCGGCGCCCTCACCCTGATGGCCGTCGAGGACGGCCGGGTGACGATCGAGAAGCAGGCGGCCAGCGGCGACGTCGGGCCGTTCGCGGAGAGCGTCGTGCCCCTCGACCCGGAGGAGGAGGCGGCCTACTCGGAGCGGATCGGACGGTTCGTGCAGGACGTGACGGCCACCCCGGAGTTCCCGACGACCGGCGCCGCCGCCGCCGAGATGTGGGCGCGCTCGCAGGGCGAGACGGTGGACGGCGTCGTCGCCACCGACCCGGTCGCCCTGTCGTTCCTGCTCGAGGTGACCGGGCCGGTCCAGGTCCCGCTCCCCGAGGAGGTCGCCGCCGCGGTCGGCAGCGACAGCGTCGAGGTCGGCGCGGAGAACGTCGTCGACCTGCTGCTGCGCCGGGTCTACGACACGTTGCAGCCGGAGGAGGCCGACCAGCTCTTCGCGGCCGTCGCCGCGGCCACGTTCGCCGGCATCACGTCGAGCGACATGGAGGTCAGCGCCGTCCTGCCGGCGTTCCAGCGCGCGGCGGCGCAGCACCGGCTCCTGACCTGGTCGGCGGATCCGGACGAGCAGGACCTGCTCACGGGGACGCTGATCGCCGGGACGTTCGGTGCCGAGCGGACCGCGGACGCCGTCGGCGTGTTCCTCGAGGACACGAGGGTCGGCAAGATGTCCGCCTACCTGGACGTCGAGCTGGACCTGGCGAGATCGGTGTGCACCGGCGACGGCCGCCTCGACACCGTGGCGGTGACGCTCACCAACCGGCTCGACCGCGAGACGGCCCGCGACCTGCCCTTCTACGTCGCCGGCCCCGAGGACGACCCGCGCCGGGGGGACGTCGTCGTCAACCTCACGGCTGCGGGGCCGCAGGGCGGCGGGGCACCGGCCCTGACCCAGGACGGCGCCCCGGTCGGTGGGTCGAGCCTGGCCGTGCACGGCCGGCAGAACACCACCATCGGCGTGACGCTGCGCCCGGGGCGCACGACGACGATCGAGGTCGCCGTGCCCGCCTCGGCCGCGGCGGCGCGCGGCGAGGGCACCGGCGTCCCCGGCCGCCTCGAGGTGTGGTCCACCCCCACGGCGAGCACGTCCGGGCTCCGCGAGCTCGAGGTCCCGTTCTGCGGGTGAAAACGGCCGTCCGGCCGCTTTCACCCGTACCAGACATACCCGCGCCGCCGCGCCGTGGCTAGCGTGAAAGGCGCGCAGGGACTCCGGCGCACGGCGCACCAGGGCACGGCACACCAAAGGGGACGGACCGATGACTTCGGCACCACGCGCGCGGCGACGCGCACTCACGGCGGTCGGCCTCAGTGCCGTCGTCGTGCTCGGCGGCGGGACGCTCGCGGTGGCCGACACCGACGACGGGCCGAGCCCGTCCCCGAGCGTGACCGGCTACGCGGAGGAGCCCGAGGAGAACCTCGAGCTCGAGATCCTGGAGCCGATCTGCGACGGCGACGTGCCGTACCTGCAGTACGACGCCGTCACCGAGGGCGTCGAGCCCCCGCCCGACGCCGTGACGATCACGTTCGTCAACCCCTCCGGCGACGACTACGTGGTCGCCGACCAGCCTCTGTCCGGCCGGGTCCTCTGGCCGGGCGCCGAGGTCGACGGTGCCGGCAACCCCACGGACTGGCCGGGCTGGAGCCTCGTCGACGGCGAGTGGGTCGTGGGCGACGAGTGGGACTGGGTCCGACCGTCGGTCGAGGTCCTCTTCGAGGTCAACCCGTCGGCGACGCGGACGGTCGGCTACCCGCCGTCCTCCCCGGACTGCGCCACGAACCCGCCCGAGGTCGACGAGCCGACGATCGAGGTCGACACCCTCACCCCGCTGTGCTCGGAGGGCGTGACCTACCTCGACTACGGGGTGACCGTGACGGGCACGCCAGAGACGACGGTGACCCTGACCTGGCAGAACCCGGACGGCGAGGACTTCGTCCAGACCGACCAGCCGCTCCAGGGCCGCGTGCTCTGGCCCGGCGCCTACCCCGAGCGGTTCGTCGAGCTGTCCGCCGAGGACGGCTGGGAGCTCGTCAACAACATGTGGCAGAACACCCGGGACTTCGGCTGGGCGGTCGGCACCGTCGACGTCACGTTCGCCGTCAACCCCGAGGTGACCGTCCCGGTGACCTTCCCGCAGGACACCGACGGCTGCATCGACGAGGAGGTGCCGCCTCCGGGCACCACGGTGGCCGGCCCTCCGGACCCGGGTGCGTCGACGCCGTTCCTGCCGCAGACGGGTGGCGAGGTCCTCGGCCTGCTGGCCGTCGCCGCGGGCCTCCTCGCCGCGGGCGCCGTGATCGTCGTGGTCGTCCGCCGCCGCCGCGGGGCCGTCGGCAGCGAGTAGACCGGCGGACGAGCGCAGCACGACGCCCCCTCCCGACGGGCCGCGGGAGGGGGCGTCGTGCGTGCGGCGCGGGAACCAGCCCGAGCTGCGCTCTCAGCAGGTACCGAGGTCCTCCCAGACGCCCCACTCGCCGGTGGTGCCGGGGGCCTCGCCCGTCGTCCACCACTTGGCCCGCCAGCTGTGCCCGTCCCACGAGACGACGTCGCCCGCGGTGTACACCGCACCGCTGCTCCACCCGTCACCACAGGTCGGGTCCGGGTCCGGTGTGGGGTCCGGGTCGGGCGTGGGGTCCGGGTCCGGTGTGGGGTCCGGGTCCGGCGTGGGGTCCGGGTCGGGTGTCGGGTCCGGGTCCGGCGTGCCGGGGTCGACAGGTCCGGCCGGGCCGCTGAAGAGCCCCGCGGCGACGGCGTCGAGCAGCTCGGCGTCGTCGTCACCGGAGAGGTCCCACCACATCGCGCCGCCGAGACCCTCGTCCCGGACGTACGCGGACTTCTGCGCCACGGTGGCCGGCGTGTCCAGGGACCACCACTGGTTGCCGTCGTAGCGCCAGGCCGCGCCGAGCGTGGCGTCGTAGTACTCCGTGCCGACGTTCCGCAGCACGTCGTAGTCCTCGATGCCGGCCTCCCACGTGCCCGGAGCCGCACCGGTCGCCGGTCCCCAGGCGTCCGACGAGGTCGCACCCTGCCAGCCACGGCCGTACATGGCCATGCCGAGGCCGAGCTGGGCCGGGTCCACGCCGGCCGAGACGTACTCCTGGACGGCGGTGTCCACGGAGAACTGCCGGCTCGGCTCACGGGTGTCCGCCGGGTCGTCGTACAGGTTGATCTGGTGGCCGGTCAGGTCCGGGTCCCAGGCGCCGTGCAGGTCGTACCCCTGGACGTTGCCGTAGTCGAGCGACTCGAAGATCCGCGGGTCGTTCCAGCCGCCGGCGGCGATGTCCTCCGGGTTGGCCGGGAGGAACGCGCTGAGCAGGTATTCCTCCCCGGTCTGCGCCCCGTAGGCGTCGAGCTGCTCCCGGAACTCGGCGAGCAGGAGCCGGAAGTTCTCGGCGTCGTTCTCCTCGTCGACGTGGTTGCCCTCCAGCCCGCTGTTCGTGCCGGGCCACTCCCAGTCGATGTCGATGCCGTCGAACACGCCGGCAGCGGCTCCGGGCCCGCCACGACCGTCGATCACGGGCAGGTCGCCCTTGAGGTAGAGGTCGATGCAGGAGGACACGAAGTTCTCCCGCGACGCGGCCGTGGCTGCGGCGCGCGAGAAGTTCTTCGACCAGGTCCAGCCGCCGATCGACAGCATGACCTTGAGGTCGGGGTGCAGCTCCTTGAGCTGCTTGAGCTGGTTGAACGAGCCGGCCAGCGGCTGGTCCCAGGTGTCGGCGACCCCGGCGACGGAGTTCGCCGCGGTGTAGCCCATCCCGAAGTCGGCCCAGGCGTCGCCCGCACCGTCGGAGCCGTTCGGCCCGGTGCCCTGCGCCTTGTTCGCCACGAAGCACTCGAGGCTCTCGTGGTGGATGTTGCCGAAGGAGTAGTTGATGTGGGTGAGGTTCTCGGCGGCGCCGGAGGTCACCAGGTCCTTGACCTGGAAGTCGCGCCCGTAGACGCCCCACTGCGTGAAGTAGCCGACGTTGCGGAACCCGTTGATGGCGCTGTCGCCGGACGACGTCGGCGCGGCGGAGGCGCTGGTCGCGGCGACGGCGCCGAGGGCACCGGCGAGCGCGACGGCCGTCCCGGCGAGGGCCGCCGTGATCCGGCGTGCTCCTCGTGCTGGTCTGGACATGGTCTCTTCCTCTCTGTCGGGCCCGGCCGCTCGGCCGGGCCGGGGTGCCGGTCGGGTCCCCGGTGCGCGGGGACCCGACCGGTCGTGCTGGTCAGCAGGCGCCGTCGTCGGTCCAGGGGCTCGACCCGCTCGTGGACGGCTCGTCGCCCTGCGTCCACCACCGGGCGGTCCAGGTGCGGCCCGCGTGGGTGACGGTCGCGCCGCCCGTGTAGGCGGTCGTGGCGTCCCAGGCCGCGCCGGAGCAGTCCCCCGTACCGCCGGTGCCGCCGTCGTCGCCGCCTCCGGTGCCACCGGCCGGCAGGTCGACGACGTCCACGCCGCGCGGGTGGTCGTACGTGGTCGCGTAGTCGACGCCGTCCACGGTGACGACCACGTTCGAGAACTGCGCGACGGGCAGCGCCCACTTGAGCTGGTTGGTGATCGAGCCGCCGGCAGGGATCCCGCCGGCCGGCACCGTGAACGTCGCGGTGTGGAAGGTCGCTCCCAGCCCGCCCACGTTCGGGCCGCTGCGTCCCGGCGTCGTCGTCGTGCCGTACCCGGACCAGTCGCTCATCGCACCGGTGTCCGTGGTGCTGTACTGGAAGGTGACCGTGGCACCGGCCGGGACGTCGGTCGCACCACGGTTGTGGAACACGACCTCGGGCGCGATCGGGTAGTTGTTGTCCCCGAGCGCGAACTCCGTGTACTCCAGGTCCACGTCCAGCGCCTCGGCCGGCATCGGTGTCTCGGCCTTGGTCGCCCCGTAGGGCGTGGTGGCGGACAGCTTGCTGTGCATGAGGTCGACGAGGTCGCTGCCCATGGCGTACTGGCCGGCCGCGGCGTCGTACGAGTAGTCGCCCGCCAGCTCCCAGATCATGAGGCCGCCGAGGCCGGTGTCGGCGACGTAGTCGGCCTTGGCGCCGATCGCGTCGGTCGAGTCGCCGGACAGGAACGTGCGCGTCTGCGCGTTCCACCACCACTCGTTCTTCGTGACCTCGTCGAAGTGGTGGGTGTAGTCGCCCTCGAGGGTCGTGGGCACCCCGTACGCCTCGGCGTAGTCGCCCGCCACGCCGTCCTGGAGGTTCAGGGCGTGCCAGATCGGGTTCACGCCCGCGGGGACGGCGTTGCCCTGCGGGTCGGTGTCGTACCAGAGGTTGTCGATGCCGTCGGCGCCGAACCCGCACTTGCCGTTGGTGCCCGCCGGGCAGGCGAAGCCGGCCGGTGCCGGTGCCCGGCCGCCCATGCCGTGCGTCCCGCCCGTCACGCCCTGGAAGCCACGGGTGTAGAACGGCACGCCCAGGTTGATGCGTCCGGCCTGCATGGCGCCCCGGAAGTAGTGGGCGGCCCAGTCCCCGTTGAGGTAGCCGATGCCGTCGTACGCCGTGTAGACGCCGCCGGCCGAGAGCTCGGGGTCCTGACCGTCGTCGAACAGGGCGGCGTTGCCGCCCACGTACTCGTTCCAGGCACCGTGCAGGTCGTAGGTCATCATGTTGACGTAGTCGACGTACTCGGTGATCTGGTGCACCTCCATGCCGCGCAGCAGCCAGCCCGACGACGGCGTGGCGGTGGTCAGCAGGTAGTACTCGCCGTCCTCGGCGCCCGCCCGGTCGAGGTGCTCGCGCAGCGTCTTCATGAGGGCCACGTAGCCGTCGAACAGCTCGCCGCGGCGGGCGTTGGAGATCTCGAAGTCGTCCGGGTTGCCGGCGTCGGCGTTGGACGTCGGG
The DNA here is from genome assembly GCF_003003075.1 of Isoptericola halotolerans. GTDB lineage: Bacteria > Actinomycetota > Actinomycetes > Actinomycetales > Cellulomonadaceae > Isoptericola > Isoptericola halotolerans_A. Next base: position 166,283 of record NZ_PVTX01000003.1, read on the forward strand.
TACTCGTAGTCGATGTCGATGCCGTCGAACCCGTACTGCCGCACGAAGTCCACGACGGACGCGGCGAACGTGTCCATCCGCTCCTGCGACTCGGTGAGGGTGTAGAAGCCTCCCGACGCGACCCGGTTGCCGTCGCCGTCGAAGTAGCCGCCGGTCTCGGCCCAGCCGCCGACGGCGGGGATCACCTTGACGCCGGGGTTCTCGGCCTTGTAGCGCGACAGCAGGTTGAAGTGGCCGGTGTAGTCCAGGGACGGGTCCATCTCGGCCCCGGGGACCTCGGGCCACGTCATGTCGGTGGCGGGGTTGCCCGCCACCTGGGCGTTGACGGAGACCTCGTCGTCCGGCCCCACGTGCGCGAAGGCGTAGTTGACGTGGCTCAGCGAGTCCCAGGGGATGTCGTTCGCGAGGTAGGCGGGCTGGCCGTTCTTGCCGGTGCGCCAGCTCGTGAAGTAGCCGATCACGCGGCGGTCGAGGCCGTTCGGCAGGATCTCGCGGCCGTCGGTGTCGTAGACGTCGCAGTAAGGGGTGTCGACGCCCTCGGTCGGGGCCATGCCGTCGGGCCGGCAGACGTCGTCCGGGTTGTCCGCCGGCGGAGCCGTCGGCTCCGGGTCGGGTGTCGGCTCCGGGGTGGGGTCCGGCGTCGGGTCCGGCGTCGGGTCCGGCGTGGGCTCGGGCGTCGGCTCCGGGTCCGGCGTCGGGTCCGGCGTCGGCTCGGGGTCGGGCTCGCCGCACGCCCCCTGCGACGTCCACGGCCCCCAGGCCGACGCCCCGGGCTCGTCGCCCTGGGTCCACCACGAGGCGGTGTAGTTGTGGCCGTCGTACGAGGCGACGTCACCCTGGGTGTAGACGGCGGTGGCCGTCCAGGCCGGCTCGCAGTCGACCGCGGCGGTGGCCGTCGTGGTCGCCGCGGCCGTCAGCCCGGCCGTGCCGAGAACGAGGGCGGTGGCCGCGGCGCCGAGTCGGCGCCGGCCGGTGGACAAGGCTCGCATCGGAGTCTCCCTGCATGGTCGGGCGATGCCACGTTGCATCGTTCCGTCAAAAGTAAGGAGCCTTGCCATTTACGGGAATGAGGGAAGCCCACATCGTCGCGGGGCGGCACCTACGTGACTTCACGTAGGGCGAGGCGTGCCGGGCTGAGCGCCAGCACCACGAGCTCCGACCGCGAGCGGACGTCGAGCTTGCGGAACACCCGCCCCAGGTGCACCTCGACCGTCCGCACCGAGACGCACAGCGCCGCAGCCACCTCGCGGTTGGTGAGACCGGAGGTGACGAGCCGCGCCACCTCGAGCTCGCGGCTCGTGAGCGCCGCTGCCCAGGCCGGCGGCGCCGTCGGGGGCCTCTCCGCGTCGACAGCCCCGTCGGGTGCCTCGCCGGACCGGCCACGGCCGGTCGCGGCCACGAGGGCGGAGAGTCCCGGCCCTCCGCGACCGGCGCGGCCCTCCGCGGCCGTGGCGGCGGCCCACGCACCGACGTCGTGGACCACCTCGGCCACCGGCGGGCCGACGTCCACCAGCGCCGCCGTCGTCGCGCCGGTCCGGCAACGGTCCAGCCCGTCGAGGCGACGGGACAGCTCGATGCCGAGCCCACCGGCGACGTGCGCCACGGGCAGCCGGGCGGCGGCGTCGTCGAGCACGACGGCCGCCTGGTCGACCCGGGCGGCGCGGAGCAGGAGCAGCGCCTGGACCACGCGGACCGTGGCCTCTGCCAGCGGCGAGAGCGCTCCGGCCGCCGTCGGCCACGGCCCCGGCCGCGGCCACGCCGGCACGACGCCGACGGCCACCCGCGCCAGCAGCCCCTCGGCCCGCGCGGGGTCGTCGTCGAGCAGCCGGAGGCACCGGGCCACCGCCGACGTGGCCCTGCGGTCCGTCCGGCTGCCGGCCGCACGGACCAACGGTTCGACGAGCCGCGCGAGCGCCGCCCCGCGCCCCGCACGGCGGTCGACGGCGGAGGCGCCGCCGTCCGTGCCGGTGACGTCCGCGTCGGTGACGTCCGAGCCGTCCACGGCGCGACCCGCCCGGAGCGCATGCGTCACGGCGGCGGCGTCCACGGCCGCGCGCTCGACCGCGGGGACACCGCTGCTGCCCGCCCGCCGCAGCCAGTCGTCGGCGTCGGCCAGGTGCCCGCTCCACAGCGCGGCCCGCCCGGCGGCGAGGAAGGCCAGCCCGCGCCGCTCCCCCGTGCCGTGGCTCGCCGCCTCCCGCGCGACCTCGTGGGCCGCCTCCGTGGCCCCGCGCGACGAGAGCTGCCCGGCGAGCTCCACGAGGCCGTCGGCCAGCAGCTCGTCGCCGGCGAGCGTGCTCAGCGCGGTGTGCCACAGGGCGACACCCGGCTCGCCGCACTCCCGGGCGGCGCGCGCCAGCGCCGTGTGGGCGGCGGTCCGGGCCGCGAGGTCGACCTCGTCGTGCACCACCGACCGCATCCGGGGATCGGTCACGCGGAAACGCCCGGCGGCCAGGTGGACGTCGGCCGCGACGAGGCCGCCGACCAGCGTGCCCGCCGCGTCCCCGGCGGCCTCCAGCAGGACGTCGGCACGGTCGGTGACGGCCACGGCCGCGCACAGCAGGACGGACCGGTCGTCCCTGCCGCCGCGGGTGCGCGCCCAGCCGGACCGCAGGGCGGGGACCGCCGGCAGCGGGTCGGGCAGGAGGGCCGTCCCGGCCAGGTGCTCGGGCCGCAGCAGGGCCGCGAGCTGGGACAGCGCGGCCGCGTCGCCGCCCAGCACCCGGCCCAGTCGCGCGGCCACGTGGGGCGCCACGGCACGGCGGGTCTCGTGGCCGAGCAGAGCGAGCGCGTCGACCGGCGGGTTCGACGCCATCGTGAACCTCCGGGTCGACCTTTGCCGGGTCGGCGCAGGTCAGCGGTTTGTTAGGTCTCCAACATCATAGTGATCGGCCCGTCGTTCACCAGTTCTACGGCCATGTCGGCACCGAACACCCCGGTCGAGACCTCGATCCCCCGCCCACGCAGGTCGGCCACGACGGCGTCCACCAGCGGTTCCGCCACGGGACCGGGCGCGGCCGCCTGCCAGGTGGGCCGGCGGCCCTTGCGCGCGTCCCCGTACAGCGTGAACTGGCTGACCACCAGCACCGGGGCGCCCTCGTCGGCCACCGAGCGCTCGCCACGCAGGAGGCGCAGGTCGGCGATCTTGCGGGCGATGGTGGCGGCGTCCGCCGGACCGTCGTCGTGGGTGACGCCGACCAGCGCCACCAGCCCGGGGCGGTCGAACGCACCGACCACCTCGCCGTCGACCGTCACGCTCGCCCGCGTCGCCCGCTGGACCACCGCCCTCACGACCGCACCCCCTGCCCGACGGCGGCCCGAGCGCCGAGCCCGTCGTCGAACGTCGCGCGGACCTCGCCCACGGGCTCGCCGCCGCCGAGCACCGGGACCCGACCGATCGCCGCCAGGGCTGCCGGGTCGGCGCCCGGCACCTCGAGCGCACCGGCGAGCCGCAGCGCCGCCGCCAGCAGGGCGGGCCGGGGCCGGTCGGCGCCGTCGAGCACCTTGAACGCCAGCGAGGATCCGTCCGGGAGCCCGGCCGCGCACACGCCGTCGGCGCCGATCTTCGCCACGGCACCGGGCACGGCCCGCATCGCCAGGGTGTCCTCGCGGCCCGTGCCGGCGACCATCTCGGGGTGTGCGGACATGGCCCGCGCCACCCGCGCCGTCGGCTCCTGGGACATGTCCGCCGCCGCTGCACCCGCGAGCGTGCCGAACGAGCGGGCCAGCCCCGACAACGTCGTGGCGAACAGCGGCGCGCCGCAGCCGTCGGTCGTCACGTGCGCGGGTTCCGCGCCGGTCAGCTCGGTGATCACGGCCCGCACCGCGCGCTGCAGCGGATGGTCCACCGCGAGGTAGCCGCCGGTCTCCCAGCCCGCGGCGACGCACGTCGCCAGCATGGCCGCGTGCTTGCCGGAGCAGTTCTGCGCGATCGGCTCGGCGTCCCGGCCGGCGCGCAGCCAGTCGGCAGCCGCCGGCGGGTACATCGGCAGGCTGGGGGTGTTGCGCAGGGCGTCCACCCCCAGCCCGGCGCCCGCGAGGATCGCCCGTGCGCCGTCCCGGTGCACCGGCTCGCCGTTGTGGCTCGCCGCCGCGAGCGCCAGCAGCTCCGGCGGCAGGTCGAGCCCCGCGCGCACCATGGCGACCGCCTGCAGGGGCTTCAGGGACGAGCGGGGCCAGATCTCCGCCGTCGGGTCCCCGGCCGCGAGGACGACCTCGCCGGCGGCGTCGAGCACGACCAGGTGCCCCAGGTGGACCGACTCCACGAGGTCGCCGCGCACGACCTCGGCGAGCGGGACGGCGCCCCGGGTGATCTCCGCCGTCATCCGGCGGCTCACCACCCGCTCGGGCCCTGGCGGCGGCCCTTGCCAGGACCGTACGCCTGCAGCTTCGGGCGCACGTCCACGAGGTAGACGATCGCGGCGACGCACGCGATGAGGTTGAGGAAGCTCGTCGAGGTGAGCATCATCGGCGGCAGCCCGAGGAAGCCGAGCGCGGCCGCGACACCCAGGATGAGCAACCAGATCGGCTTGCTCAGCTTGCCCTCCGCCGTGAAGCCGCGCGCCGGGCGGCGCAGCGCGTCGACCAGCGCCCACACCTGGACGACGAAGACGACGATCGCCAGGATGACGAAGACGTAGTACTGGAGGTTCGCGATCACGCGACCAGGCTACGGGAGGACGCGCAGGCGCCGGTCACGCGCCGCGGTCGCGACGTGCTCGTCCCACGCCGCGACGAGGGTGTCGTCGTGCGCCACGGCGAGCGCGCTGGCCACGTGCACCGCGTCCCCGCCGCGCAGCGGGTGCGGCCCCGCGGCCAGCTCGGCCGCGGTGTCGGCGACCCGGGACGTGACCTCGACGAGGTGCAGGGCGGGCCAGAGCGCGGTCCACCGGTCGAGCGCCCGACGGCGCGAGCCCGGGTCGAGCACGCCGGCACGCTCGCCCGCGGCGAGGATGGCGCGCAGCTCGGTGTCGGCCAGCCGGGACGTGACGACGACGTCGGCCCGGTTCCACAGCGCGCTCGCCAGGTCGGAGCCCTGCTCGGGGACGCACAGCTTGACCAGGGCGCTGGCGTCGAAGTAGACGAGTGCCATCGGGGCGGGGTCCTCTCAGCGGCTCACGGGCTCAGCGGCGGATGCGCCGGACGAGTCCGGACAGTCCCGAGCGGGCGGCACCGTTGCCCGCGCCGATCGCCTGCGCCGTCTGCGGCACGGCGTGGGTGGGGCGCTCCGCCTGGGCCGGCGTGAGCAGCCCGTCGCGCACGAGCTCGCTGACGAGGTCGGCGCTGCCCACGCCCGTGAGCCGGGCGACCGGGACCCCACGGTCGGTGATGACCACGTCCTCGCCGTCGCGAGCCCTCTCGATCCACGACTTCAGCTCGGCGCGCAACGCGCTGACGGATACCTCCATGACCAGCGACGGTACACCCCGCGGCGGCAGCCGAACAGGGCACTCACCGCCCGGCACCGCCGAACAGCATCTTGGCCAGCAGGAGCATGAACCCGATCCAGCCGACCACGAACGTCAGCCAGGACCACTCCCACCCGGCGGCCATGCCGACGACGACGAAGCCGACGAACGCGGACACCCAGATCACTCCCGCCAGGATGCCGAACCGTGCCGCAGCCTCCGGGTCGCGGGAGAACCGGTCACCCGGCCGGCCGTGCTCGCGGGCGGCCTGACGTACCCATGCCTTCTCGCGGTTGGTCTGCGTGGCGCCGAGCCCGGCGAACAGCCCGACCCCGCTCACGAGCGGTGGCGCGGCGATGATCGTCAACCACGGGGGCCCGCCGGTCACGACGATGCCGACCAGCCCCACCCCGACCACGACGAGCCCGGCCGCGGACCCGTACCCGGCGGCCCGCCCGGCGGGGACCGGATGCTTGGTGGTGGTCTCCTGCGCCACGGAGCTGCCCACGATCCAGCCGCCACCGAGCCCGGCGCCCAGGATCCACCCGACGAGCGCACCGACCGGGGCCGCGATGACACCGATGATCCCGAGGTAGACCAGGACCAGGAGCGCGGCCGTGGTGGCCGCGGTGATCACGAGGCTGACCACGAAGGCCGGCCGCGGCCGGACCTTGTGCGCCAGCGCGGCCTGCGCCATCGACCCGTACCCGTCGGTGCGCGCACGGGCCGGCGCCGGTTCCGTCGTCTCCGCGAGGAGCGCCCGCACGTCGCCGAGCTCGTCGACGGCACGGCGTGCGGCGTCGGCGGGGGCGACGCCGGAGGCCTCGAGCTCAGCGGCCCGGGAGGCGAGGTTCGCCCGGATCTCCTCCTTGAGGTCCTGGACCTCGGCGGTCGGCTCGACGCCGGCGAAGACGTCGTCGAGGAGGCGGTGGACCGTGCTCTGTGCGGGGTTCCTTGTCTGTGAGCAGGAGGGTGTCGATCACGTCGCGGGTGGCGAGCCACGCGGCGACGTTGCGGTGGAACACGGCGCGTCCGGCGTCGGTGATCCGGTAGTACTTGCGGCGGCCGCCCTGGGACTCGTCGCCCCAGTAGGCCTCGACCAGGCCGTCCCGGGTCAGCCGGCGGTAGGTCGCGTAGAGCGTCGCCTCCTTGATCTCGTGCGCACCGCCGGTGGCGTCGCGGATCGTCTTGTAGATCTCGAAGCCGTAGCGGTCGCCGCGGCGCAGCATGGCCAGCACGACCGTGTCGGTGTGACCCCGCAACATGTCGGCGGAGAAGGCGTCCTCCGCCGGAGGGCTCTCGTCGGACTGCATCACGACAGGTACTATATCTGATCAACTACTCACGTCGAGCAGGCCCGGGCACCCGCCGGGCGGCCCGCACGCCGAGCGCGACCCGGCTCGCCGTGGCAGGCTGCCCACCAGGCGAGCACCAGGGAGGACCTCGCGTGACGGCGCAGACCGCAGACCCGCAGGCGCTACCGCAGTCGAAGATCTGGGCCATCTTCGGCGGGCTCATGCTCGCGATGCTCCTGGCGGCCCTCGACCAGACCATCGTCGCCACGGCGCTGCCCACCATCGTCAGCGACCTCGGCGGTGCCGAGCACCTCTCCTGGGTCGTCACGGCCTACATGCTCGCCACCACCGCGACCACCGTGCTGTGGGGCAAGCTCGGCGACCTGCTCGGGCGCAAGGTGCTGTTCATCGTCTGCATCGGCATCTTCCTCGGCGGCTCGATGCTGTGCGGCACGTCCGAGACGATGGGCCAGCTCATCGCCTGGCGTGCCCTGCAGGGCGTCGGTGGCGGCGGCCTGATGGTGCTGAGCCAGGCGATCATCGGCGACGTCGTCTCACCGCGCGAGCGAGGCAAGTACCAGGGGCTGTTCGGCGCCGTCTTCGGCGTCTCGTCGGTCGCCGGGCCGCTCCTGGGCGGCTGGTTCGTGGACAACCTGTCGTGGCAGTGGGTCTTCTACATCAACGTGCCCATCGGCATCGTCGCGCTCGTGGTGGTCGCCGCCGTGCTGCCGCCCATCACCCCGCGCAGCCGCCCGCGGATCGACTACGCGGGCATCGTCCTGCTCGCCGTCGTCTCCACCGCGATCGTGCTGACGACCAGCCTCGGCGGGACGACGTGGGGCTGGAATTCCGTGCAGGTGTACGCGATGGTCACGGTCGCCGTGGTCGGGGTGGTGACCTTCGTGCTGGTCGAGCGCCGCGCCCCCGAGCCCGTGCTGCCGCTGCACCTGTTCCGCAACCGGGTGTTCTCCGTCGCCGCGGTCGTCGGGTTCGTGGTCGGGTTCGCGATGTTCGGCGCGATCACCTACCTGCCCCTGTACCTGCAGACGGTCAAGGGCTCGAGCCCGACCCTCTCCGGCCTCGAGATGACGCCCATGATGCTGGGCCTGCTCCTCACCTCGATCGGGTCCGGGCAGCTCATCACCCGGACGGGGCGGTACAAGGTCTTCCCGATCCTGGGCACGGCGATCACCGCCGTCGGCCTCTTCCTGCTCTCCCTCATGGACCGCGACACGACGACCCTGCAGTCCAGTCTGAGCATGTTCGTGCTCGGCATGGGCCTCGGCATGGTCACGCAGGTGCTGGTGATCGCCGTGCAGAACGCCGTCGCCTACCGCGACCTCGGGACGGCCACGTCGGGCGCCACCTACTTCCGGACGATCGGCTCCTCCGTGGGCGTCGCCGTCTTCGGGACGATCTTCGCCAACCAGCTCGTCGCGAACCTGTCGACCGGCGCGCCGTCCACGGCCCAGGGCCCCTGCGGCCCCGACGTGCTCGAGGCGTCCCCGCAAGGGCTGGCCCAGTGCCCGCCCGACGTCCAGGACTGGTTCCTGGACGGGTACGCCGACACGCTGCAGACCGTGTTCCTGTGGGCCGTGCCGGTCGCCGTCGTCGCCTTCGCCCTGTCCTGGCTGCTGCCCCAGGTCGAGCTGCGCACCGCGACGCGCGACGCCGAGCCGACCGTCGCCGCGGGTCAGGCAGCGGGCGAGACCTTCGCCCTGCCGTCGAGCCGGACCTCTCTCGAGGAGCTGCGGATGATCCTGTGGCGGCGCGTCGGCGCGCAGGACCCGCTGCGCGTCTACGAGATCACCGCACCCGACGCCGACCTCTCGCCCGAGGAGGCCTGGATGATCACGCGCGTCTCGCTCAAGCGCAGCCGGGAGATCTCCGTCATGGCGGAGCGCAGCCACGCCTCCGAGGCGACGGTGCGGCACGTGGCCGCCGGGCTGGCCGGGCGCGGTCTCGTGGACCTCGCGGGGTCCACGGTGACGGCCAACGACCAGACGGACGTGGCCGCGGAGATCCTCCGCGAGGCCGAGCGGCGACGGATCCAGCAGGTCGTGGCGGAGTGGCCGGGTGAGGAGCCGGAGATCGACAGCCTCGTCCACGAGGTCTCGACGCTCGTGTTCGCCGACGCCACCGACTGACCCGTTCAGCGTGCGGGCGCGATTCTTGGCCCGAGATGCCCCGGATGTCCCAGTTCTCGGTGGCACGAAGTGCACCCACAACGGGAAGCACGGCGGTCAGAGCTCCGGCAGGTGCTCGCGTGCCGCTCGCGGGTCCAGCCCGCTCGCCTCGAGGGCGTCGACCACCGGCGAGCGCAGCAGCACCACCAGCGACGCCACCCGCAGGTCCCCGCCGCCGACGGCGTGCGGGTCGGCCGCCGCGGCGACGTCGACCAGCACGGCGCGGGCCTCCTCCACGGACGCTCCCCCGCCGACGGCGGAGGCCAGCAGCCGCGCCCCGCCGGCGAACCGCTCGACCTCGTCCGCCAGCAGACCGAGCTCCGGCCACGTCCCGTCCGGCCCGACGACGGTCGGCGCCCGGCGCGCGAGGAGCCGGACGCTGCGCATGGCCCGGTCCACCAGCACCGCCTGCCCGGCCAGGACGTGGATGTCGCCGCGCTGGGCCCGGTTGACGCCGACCCGCGCGATCTCCTCCGCCCGGCGGGCCGTGTCCCGCCAGTCCGCCAGCACCGCCTCCGACGCGCGGCCGCGCACCAGCGCCGCGCCGAGGTCGTCCATGTCGCGCTGGCGCAGCCCCCGCCCGACCGTCTCCAGCGTCTCCGCCAGCTCCGTCGTGGCCTCGTACGCCAGCGAGCGCAGCCGTCGCAGCGGGTCGCTGGGCAGGAGCAGCGTGACGGCCAGCGCCACCAGCCCGCCGACGGCGGCGTCGGTCCACCGGCCGAAGGCACCCTCGTTCGCCACGGCCGCGGGCAGGCCCACGACGACGATGGCCTGCACGCCGGCCTGCGTGACCAGCAGCGGCCCGCGGTCGATGAACCGGGCCAGCAGCGCCGAGACGAGGAGCACCACGGTGAGCTGCCACCAGCCGGTACCGATGAGCCCCACGATGACCTCGCCGATGCCGACACCGACGGCGACGCCCACCGCGACCTCGGCGACGCGGCGCAGCTCCCGCTCGAACGAGAACCCCAGGCACACCCAGGCCGCGACGGCGGCGAAGAACGGCTGGTCGTGGCCGAGGACCACCTGCGCCAGCAGGTAGGCCGCCCCGGCGGCGAGGGACGCCTGGACGATGGGCCAGAACCCGGTGCGCACCCGGGCGAGGCCCTGCCGGATGCGGATCCGCCGGACGAGCGTCCGCACCGCGGCACCCGCGGCTGCGCCCGCCTCCCGCGGGTCCGGCGCTCTCACCCCACGATCACAGCAGGCTCTGCGACCCGTCGCCACCGCGGGGGGTCAGTCCCCGCAACGTCTCGCGCCGGCCCTCGGGCCGGTCCGCGGAGACACCCTCACCGGGCACGATCGTCTCCTGGGTGGCGTCGACCACCAGCTCCTGGGCGTCCGCGCCGGTCCCGACGGTGCCCACGACGACGAGCGGCGCGTCGTCCGGCAGGCTCCGCTTGACCACGGCGAGGGCCACCGGACCGAGCTCGTGGTGACGCGCGACCGAGGTGACCGTGCCGACCACCTTGCCGTCCGCGCCGTCGCGCCGGACCTCCGCGCCGCCCTCGGGCACCACGTGCTGCGACCCGTCGAGGTGCAGCATGACGACGCGCCGCGGGGGGCGGCCCAGGTTGTGCACCCGCGCGACCGTCTCCTGGCCGCGGTAGCAGCCCTTGTGCAGGTGGACGGCGGTCCGCAGCCAGTCGAGCTCGTGGGGCACGGAGCGGTCGTCGACCTCGCGCGCCAGCCGCGGGCGCCACGCCTCGACCCGCAGCGCCTCGGTGGCCCAGGTGCCGGCGAGGCGCCAGCCCGCGGCCTCCCGCTCCGCGACGGCGTCGGCGAGCGTCTCGCGCGGCACCAGCACGAGCCGCCACGCGCGGTCCGCACCGGGATGCTCCTCCTCCGGGGGCCCGTACCGGGTGCCGCCGACGGCGACGCGCGGCCAGGTGTCCCACCACGTCACGGGCTCGCCCTCGGCCCCCTCGGCGGCCACGGGCTCGCCGATCGCGGCGAACTCGCCGGTGACGTCGTCGATCTCGACCCGCATCATGAACCGCATGCGCGTGAGCCAGGCGACGAGGGGCTCGACGTGGTCGCGCTCGGTGATCAGCCAGGTGGACGTGCCGTCGTCGACGACGCCGAGCGCGTGCTCGATCCGCCCCTGCGGCGAGAGCACGAACAGCTCGGTGGAGGTCCGCGGCGCCAGGTGCTCCACGTCCTGCGAGGTGATGGAGTGCAACCAGGTCAGGCGGTCGGGACCGGTGAGGCGCACGACCCCGAGCTGGGACTGGTCGACGACGGCGCCGCCGCGGGCGAGCGCGCGCTGCTCGGCGACGGGCTCGCCGTAGTGCCAGGCGACGCCCTCGTCGGGACCGGTCGCCGCGACGGCGCCGGGGCGGTCCAGGACCGGGCTGCGGTAGGTCATGACAGGCCGTCGACGCGGTCGAGCTCGCCGGAGGCGTACGAGCCCATCGGGTGACCGAACGCGGCGAGCTCCTCGAGCCACAGCAGCCGGCCCTCGACGTTGCCGTAGAGCCGCTTGGCGGCGGTCACCTCGGCCGCGGTGGACGTGCGGGCGACGAAGTCGGTGGCGAGGTCGACGCGGCCGTCGCCCACGAGGCCCAGGAACAGCGAGAGCCGGCCCGACGCGTCGGTCACCAGCACCTCGAGGGCGTGCTTGCCCTCGGGGAGGTCGTCGGGACGCTCCGACGAGATGCGCCAGTAGCCGGTCTCGGTGGACCACACGGTGTCGAAGGCGTCGTCGCCCTCGCCGGCACCGTCCGGCGCCTCGCCGTCCGTCGTCTCGCCGTCCGCCGCCGCGGCGGAACGCACGCGCAGCGTCGAGGCGAAGCGCAGGTACGGCCCGCCGTCGTGGTCGAAGACGAGCTCCTGCCGGAACGGCGTCTCGGCGATGCCCTCGTACTTGATGACGCCTGCACCCGTCCACCGGCCGACGAGCCAGGCGAGCGGGTACACCTCGGGCGCGAGTCCCTCGGGGAAGGCGAAAGGCATCAGCGCTGGCCCTGGAACAGCTTGTAGACGACGTAGCCCGCGAACCAGGTGATCACGCCGACCGTGACGACCAGGAGGCTGGTGAAAAAGATCTCGAGTGCTTCGACCGACATGCTCCGATCCTAACCGCGGCGCCACGGCTAGGGTCGGCGCTATGACCGAGACCACATCGCAGCGTTCCCTCGTCGTCAAGAGCACGGCCGGCACCGAGCGGGCGGAGGCCACCAACCAGGCGCTGACCGTCGCCGCCGCGGCCGTGGCGGCGGGCGTCGAGGTGTCCCTGTGGCTCACAGGCGAGTCGGCGTGGTTCGCGCTGCCCGGCCGGGCGGACGAGCTCGAGCTGGAGCACGCGGCGCCGGCCGGCGACCTGCTCGCAGGGGTCCTGGCCGCCGGCACCGTCACGCTGTGCACCCAGTGCGCCGCGCGGCGCGGGATCGGGCCGGACGACGTGCTCGACGGCGTCCGGATCGCGGGCGCCCCGGTGTTCGTCGAGGAGTCGTTGCGGCCGGGCGCGCAGGCGCTCGTCTACTGACCGCGCCCGGCGGCGTGCAGCGCCTCAGGCCCGGGCGCGCCGGAGCCGCCGGCCGATCAGGTAGAGCTCGCAGCCGAGGCACAGCCCGACGGTGGCGTTGAGCGCCGCCGCCAGGAAGGCGATCCCCGCCGCCCACGGCACCGCCGCCAGGACGCCGGCCAGGCCGAGCACGACACCAGCACCGGTCACCGCGAGGCCCACGAGCTGGGCGAACCGCGGCGGGCGCGGGTCCTCCAGGTGCTCCGGGCTGCCGAGGCGCGGGCGGACGAGCAGGCGGAACAGCCAGCCCTGCCAGGTCGCCTGAGGACCGCGGACCGCGCCCGGCAGGAAGCTCAGCGCGACGACGGCGAGCAGCACCAGCGCCGGGGTGGTGGGCCCCAGCAGCACGACGACGGCGAGCAGCGCCGCGGTGATCCCCGCTCCCACGCGCGGACCGCGGGGGTCGATCCCGGCGGGCTCCGCCGTCGTCCCCTCCGGGGTGTGCGGTGCGGTGCGGTGCGTGCGGGTCATGCGTTCCTCCCGGAAGGCTGGTCGATCGGTGTGACGGCGGCGAGCGCGGCCCGGGCCTGAGCGGGGGTCATGGCTCCCGACGCGCGAGCCACCTCCGCCCCGGCGGCGTCGAGCACGAGCACGGTCGGGGTACGCAGGACACCCGCACGGAGCGCCAGGTCGAGGTGGGTCTCGACGTCGACCTCCACGTGGGCGACGCCGGGCTCCCCGGCCGACAGCGCTCCCAGCACCCGGGCGGTGGCGCGGCAGGGGGCGCACACCGGCGCGGAGAACTGCAGGAACGTGGCCCGCGCGCCGGGCAGAGCGCCCAGGGCGGCGAGGTCGGCGGCCCAGACCGCCGACGCGTCCCCGGCCGCGGCGCCGTCGTGCCGGCGCAGGCGGCCCTGCCGACCCCGCCAGACGAGGCCGACGACGGCGGTCAGCACGACGAGCGCGACGAGCGACGGCCACTGCACGGACATCCTGACCTCCCTGTGGTCCTTCTCCGGCGGGGAACAGATCCGTTTGCATGAATGTTCCCGGTACCGTGGAGCCTGCGATGCGCCGTAGCGTACGCGCCCCGACGCCACGGCACCGCCGCCAACCCGCTCACGAGACGGGTGCAGCGGCAGCCGCCGCGGGCACCCTGGAGGACCCGCGATGACCGACGCCCCCACCCGGATCTGGAACGACCTCGTCGTCCCCGCCCCCGGGACCTACGAGCTCGACGTCGCCCACCAGCGCATCGGCTTCCTGGCGATGCACATGATGGTGAGCCCCGTCCGTGGGCAGTTCGGCACCGGTTCCGCCGTCATCCACGTCGCCGAGGACCCGCTCGCCTCCACCGTGGCGGCGTCGATCGACGCCGCGTCCATCGAGACCGCGCACGCCGACCGGGACGCGCACCTCAAGAGCCCCGACTTCCTCGACGTCGACGTCTTCCCCACGATCGAGTTCCGGTCCACCGGGGTGGAGTGGAACCCCGCGCCCGACCCGATCTTCTCGTGGGCGGCGCTCAAGGGCCGCCTGCCCGGCCGGGACGTCGACACCCAGCGCGCCACGGCCGGGTCACGCACCCGGTTCGTGCTCCACGGGCACCTGACGATCCGTGGCGTCACGCACCCGATCGCGCTCGACGCGGAGTTCGGCGGCGTCGGCACCGACCCGTACGGCCGCCACCTGTTCGGGTTCAGCGCCACCGCGGACTTCGAGCGGGAGAAGTTCGGGCTGCTGTGGAACGTCGCCCTGGAGGCCGGCGGCGTGCTGGTCGCCAAGACCGTCCGCATCGAGCTCGCGGGCGAGGCCATCCGCGTCGACGGATGAGGCCTCCGACGGTGTGCCGGACGGCCGGGCACGTCAGATGACGACGCGGCCCACCACGAACACGAGGATCCCCGTCACCACGACCGGGACCGCGGCGGCCGTCAGGCCCGCCCGGCGCAGCGACAGCGTCGGCTGGCGCTCGAAGAGGAAGCGCAGCGCCGCCGCGACCAGTCCCGCCACGAGCCCGGCGATCATGCCGGTGACCGGCTCCACCTCCGGGACCGCCGACGCGGTGCCCGCTCCCGCCACGGCGCCGAGCGCGACCGAGATGAGCGAGCCGGTCCAGCCGCCGGCGATCGGCAGCGCCGAGACCGCGGCGGCGACGGCGAGCGCCACGGCGCTGGTCAGCACCAGCGCCGCACCGGCGTCCGAGCGCCCCGTGGCGACCCAGCCGGAGGCGGAGACCGCGACGACGATCCCCGCCGTCATGCCGCTCACCGACTCCACGAGCCGGGGGCGTCCGCCACGCCGGAGCATCTGCGCCACGAAGGCGAGGACCAGGGCCATCGCGATGACCAGGGGGACGTTGCGCAGCACGGGCTCGTCCTCGGTCGCCCACGCCATCGCGACACCGCCGAGGCCGGCGAGCAGCACCACCAGCACGGTCGCGCCCTCCGCGGGCAGCCGCAGGAGCGCGGCCCAGCCCACCGCCACGAGCACCACGAGACCGGCGGCGGCGGCCGTCGTCCACAGCGGCCCCAGGTACGCCGCGGCGGCGACGAGCGCGGCGAGCGCGGCGGTCGTCACGGCACGGGTGGTCACGGTCACGACGAAGAGTCTCGCATGCCGACCCGTTGTGATCTCCGGCGCAGGGCACGGTACCTTTACCACCACCGGTGGCGGGAGGAGGTGCGCGTGGCCGAGCTGTTGATCCTGACCCCCGCGACAGGCGGGTCGGTCGAGGTACTGCCCGCACTGGGTCTGCTCTCGCACAAGGTGCGGGTGCTGCCGATGGAGCCGTCCGCGCTGGTGGACGCCCCCGACTCGGACGTCGTGCTGCTCGACGCGCGCCGCGACCTGGTCGCCGCCCGCACCACCTGCCGGCTGCTGCACGCGACCGGCCTCACCGTCCCCCTCGTGCTCGTCCTGACCGAGGGTGGGCTCACGGTCGTCAACCACGAGTGGGGCGCGGACGACCTGCTGCTCGAGAACGCCTCCCCCGCCGAGGTCGAGGCCCGCCTGCGGCTCGTCGTGGAGAAGTCGGCCCACGGCCCGGCGGAAGACTCGCCCCAGGAGATCTCCGCGGGCGAGCTCGCGATCGACGCCGGCGGCTACACGGCCCGGCTCCGCGGCCGGCCGATCGACCTCACCTACAAGGAGTTCGAGCTCCTCAAGTACCTCGTGCAGCACCCGGGCCGTGTCTTCACCCGCGCCCAGCTCCTGCAGGAGGTGTGGGGCTACGACTACTACGGCGGCACCCGCACGGTCGACGTGCACGTGCGCCGCCTGCGCGCCAAGCTCGGGCCCGAGCACGAGCAGCTCATCGGCACCGTGCGCAACGTCGGCTACCGGTTCGACCCGCCGAAGGAGCCCCGCGACGACGAGGGCGACGACCCGGGCTCGGGCGCCCGAGGCTCCACGCGGGTGTCCTCGGGCGGCTGAACCGGTAGGTTCGGCGCGTGACCGCCATGCCCGACACCGACTACACCTCCGCCCTCGTGGACGGGCCGTGGCGTCACGAGTTCGTCCCGGCCAACGGCTCCCGGTTCCACGTCGCGACGGCCGGCCCCGCCCGGGGCAACGGCGACCGCGCCCCGCTCGTGCTGTTCCTGCACGGGTTTCCCCAGATGTGGTGGGCGTGGCGCCACCAGCTCTCCGCGCTGTCCGACGACGGCGTCCGGGTCGCCGCGATGGACCTGCGCGGCGTGGGCGCCTCCGACAAGCCGCCCTCCGGGCACGACATCCCCACCCGCACGCGGGACGTCGCCGGCGTGGTGCGCTCCCTCGGTCACGACCGTGCCGTCGTCGTCGGCTCCGGCACCGGCGGTGCGCTGGCGTGGGCGATGGCGGCGCTGCAGCCCGCCGTCACGGCCGGTGTGGTCTCCCTGGCCTCGCCGCACCCGCTGCGCCTGCACGTGCCCGGGCGGCGCCTGCTGACCCCCGCCGCCCGCAAGACGCTCGCCCTCTACCAGCTTCCGTCGGTCGCCGAACGTCGCCTGACGCGGGGCGACGAGGTGGCCCGCGTGCTCGCCGCGGGTGCGGCCCGACCCCTGCCGTCAGAGGTCGTGGACCGGTACCGCCAGGTCATCCGCATCCCGTTCGCCGCGCACAGCTCGGTCGAGTCCCTGCGCTGGCTGACGCGATACGCCGCGCGGCCCAGCGGACGGCGGTTCCTGGCGGCCCTGCGCCGGCCGATCGACGTGCCCGTGCTGCAGGTGCACGGCACCGCCGACGGATTCGTGCGGGCCGCGACGGCCGACGTCGACGGCGCGGCGCTCGCGCGCGACTTCCGGTTCGAGGTGGTCGAGGGTGCCGGCCACTACCTCGCCGAGGAGGCCCCGGACGCGGTCGACGCCCTCCTCGCCGACTGGCTCCCGCACGCCCTCGCCGCGAGGTAGTCACCCACCCGCCGAGGTAGTGCCTCGCTTGCCGAGGTAGTGCCGCGTCCGGCGACGTAGTGGCCCAACCGGCGAGGTAGTCGCCGGCCCGGCGAGGTAGTGCCGCTCAGGCCCGGCCGCCCGTGCGGACGAGCTTCGCCGCGGCCGCCGGGTCGGTCTCGCCCGCGCCGTACGAGGGGCACCACCGGGCCACCGGGCAGGCCCCGCACGCCGGACGACGCGCATGGCAGATCCTCCGCCCGTGCCACACGAGGTGGTGGCTGAGCATCGTCCAGTCCTTCTTCGGGAAGATGGCGCCGACGGCGTGCTCCACCTTGACCGGGTCCTCCTCCGTCGTGAAGCCCAGCCGCCGTGCCAGCCGGCCGAAGTGCGTGTCGACCGTGATCCCCGGGACGCCGAACGCGTTCCCCAGGACCACGTTCGCCGTCTTGCGCCCGACGCCAGGAAGCGTGACGAGGTCCTGCAGGCGGGCGGGCACCTCGCCGTCGTACCGCTCCACCAGTGCGCGGCCGAGGCCCATCACCGCACGGGTCTTGGCCCGGTAGAAGCCCAGCGGACGCAGGATCTCCTCCATCTCCGCAGGATCGGCGCCGGCGAGGGCAGCCGCGTCGGGATAGCGGGCGAACAGGGTGGGGGTCGTCGCGTTGACCCGCACGTCCGTCGTCTGCGCGGAGAGCACCGTGGCGATCAGCAGCTCGAGCGGCGTCGTGAAGTCGAGCTCGGCGCGCGCCTCCGGGTACGTCGCGGCGAGCACGCGGTCGATCCGCCGCGCTCGGCGGACCAGCGCCAGGGGCGACTCCCCCGTCGGGGTAGGCTGCTGTGGCTTCTCGGCGGTCACCTCGGCAGCGTATCGGCCACCTCCGACACCGACCGCGGTGCCCTGACAGGAACCGCGGCGGCCGCTCGTTCGTTCGCCGGGGAGCCACCCGAGACCGACCCTTCCAGGCACGATGCCCCTGCGTGAGGCACACTGAGACCTGGAACACATTTCGAGACAGCACCGTCCCGCGCGGACGACATCTGAGAACGTGAGGATTCCTGTGGACGACACCGTCGTGCTCTCCGCCCCCCTCTTCGCGGACATGGACAGCGAAGAGTCGAAGGCACTCTTCGAGTCGATGATCCCCGTCGAGCTGACCCGCGGAGACGTCCTGTTCCGCGAGGGAGAGCCGGGCGATCGTTTGTACGTGATCGCGCAGGGCAAGATCAAGCTCGGTCGCCGCTCCAGCGACGGCCGCGAGAACCTGCTCTCGATCCTCGGACCGGGCGAGATGTTCGGCGAGCTGTCGCTGTTCGACCCCGGCCCCCGCACCGCCACGGCCTCGTCCGTCTCCGACGCCCTCTGCTACGAGCTGCGCCACCAGGCCCTCGTCCAGTGGATCGCCGCGCACCCCAACGTCGCCACGACGCTGCTCGGCGCCCTGGCCCGCCGGCTGCGTCGCACGAACGAGACCCTCGCCGACCTCGTCTTCTCCGACGTGCCCGGCCGCGTCGCCAAGGCGCTGCTCGACCTGTCCAACCGGTTCGGCGAGCCCAACGACGAGGGCGTCCGCGTCGCCCACGACCTCACGCAGGAGGAGCTCGCCCAGCTCGTCGGCGCCTCCCGCGAGACCGTCAACAAGGCGCTGGCCGACTTCGCGACCCGCGGCTGGGTCCGGCGCGAGGGCCGCGCCGTCGTCCTGCTGGACCTGGACCGCCTGGAGCGAAGGGCTCGCTGAGCCTCCCTCGTCTGGCTCGCTCACGCGGGGATGACGGAGCCCTCTGCACGGTCGCGTTCACGGGCGCTGCGCGCCCTCCACTTCGGGATCGACGACCGTGCAGAGGGCTTCGTCATCCCCGCTTCGTTCCTCGGCCTGCGGTGAGCACAGCGCAAGGCGGGACGACCAAGCGGACGGTGGCGCGATCCGTCGCGCGGTCGTCTCTTTCCCGAAGTGGAGCGCCCCCTGGGGCGCGTGAACGCGACCGCGCGACGGATCGCGCCACCGTCCGCGTCAGTATCTTGGCGTCAGGCAGTGAGCTCAGCAATCAGCTCGACCTCGACCGGGGCGTCCAGCGGGAGGACCGCGACGCCGACGGCGGAGCGCGCGTGCGTGCCGGCGTCGCCGAAGATCTCACCGAGCACCGTGCTGGCACCGTTGAGGACGGCGGGCTGACCGGTGAACGACGGGTCGCTCGCGACGAACCCGGTCACCTTGACGATGCGGACACCGTCGAGCGAGCCGACGACGGAGCGCACCGCAGCGAGCGCGTTGAGCGCGCAGGTGCGGGCCAGGTCCGTGGCCGTGGCGGCGTCGACGAGACCGTCGCCCTCGCCGACCTTCCCCGTGACGGGCAGCTCGCCGCTCACGAACGGGAGCTGCCCGGCCGTGTAGACGTAGCGCCCCGAGCGGACCGCCGGCTGGTACGCCGCGACCGGTGCTGCGACGTCGGGCAGGGTGATGCCCAGCTCGGCGAGGCGGCTGTCGATGCTCATACCCGCGCTCACGCGCCGGAGGGTCTCTTGAGGTAGGCGACCAGCCCGGTGCCGTCCGGGCCGGGCACGACCTGCACGAGCTCCCAGCCGTCCGCACCCCACTGGTCCAGGATCGCCTTGGTGTTGTGGATGAGGAGGGGGATGGTCGCGTATTCCCACGTGGTAGCCATGCGGCGATGGTAGCCCGAGCGGGTGAAGCCCGACGTCCGGGACCGGCCGTTCTCGGGCCTCGACCACCGCTCCACAGGACCTGCACACGCGCGGCGCGCGGATCGGCTGGCCCCGTCGGAGTGACCCTCTAGGCTTGGAACATGGCGAACTCTGAGCCGCGCAGCATGACGCGCACGATCCCCGCGACCCAGATGGTCGCGCTCCTGCTCGCCTTCCTGCTCGCCGCCGGCGCCGGTGGCGTGCTCGCTGCGGGGTTCGTCATCCCGGCGGTCGCCGGCGCCAACGCCGCCGCCGACAGCACCATCGAGATGTACGACGACGTGCCGGCCGAGCTCGAGCCGCAGCCGTTGTCGCAGCAGTCGCGCATCTACGCGAGCAACGGCAAGCTGCTGGCCACGTTCTACTACCAGAACCGCATCGTGCTACCGCTCGAGGAGATCTCCGAGCACATGCAGCATGCGGCCATCGCCATCGAGGACGAGCGCTTCTACGAGCACAACGGCGTGGATCCCAAGGGCATCACCCGCGCGGCGGTCAACAACCTCAGCGGCTCGGACACGCAGGGCGCGTCGACGATCACGCAGCAGTACGTCAAGAACATGCTCATCGAGGCGGCGCTGCAGGACGGCGACCCCTTCGCGGTGATCGACGCGCACGAGGACACCCTCAACCGCAAGCTCCGCGAGGCGAAGATGGCCATCGCGCTCGAGAAGAAGATGTCCAAGGAGGAGATCCTCCAGGGCTACCTCAACGTGGCGCAGTACGGCAAGAACCAGATCTACGGCGTCGAGACTGCCTCCCGCTACTACTTCGACAAGTCCGCGATCGACCTGACGCCGGTCGAGGCGGCCACCATCGCCGGTGTGACGAAGGCGCCGAGCCAGTTCGACCCCACGCAGAACCCGGAGAACGCGGAGGAACGCCGCAACCTCGTCCTGCAGAACATGTGGAAGCTCGGGTACATCACCACCGAGCAGCGCGAGGAAGCGCAGGAGACGCCGCTCGAGGACACCCTGAAGGTGACGCCGGTGTCGGCCGGTTGCCAGTCGGCCAACGGATCGGCGTTCTTCTGCGACTACGTGATCAAGGAGATCCTCCTCGACGCGACGTACGGCGAGACGCGGGCCGACCGCAACAAGCTGCTCTACCGTGGCGGGCTCGAGATCCACACCACGCTGGACATGAAGATGCAGCGCCAGGCGTACAAGACGATCAAGAGCGCGGTTCCCGAAGGCGACGAGAGCGGACTCGAGGCGTCCGTCGTCTCGGTCGAGCCTGGCACGGGCAAGATCAAGGCGATGGCCCAGAACGTGCCCTACACGGGGACGAAGGCCGCCGACAAGGCCTCCCGCGACACGACCGTCAACTACAACGCCGACTACATCCACGGCGCGTCGGGCGGGTTCCAGCCGGGTTCGAACTTCAAGCCGATCGTGCTCGCGGAGTGGCTGCGCAGTGGACACACACTGAACGACACGGTCAGCGCCAACCACAACACATACACGGTCGGCAACTTCACGTCGCCGTGCGTGGGTAGCCTCGGTACCGAAACCTGGTCTCCGAGGAACGCCGAAGGTAACACCGCCGGGAACATCTCTGTGCTCCGGGCGACCTACGAGTCGGTCAACACCGCGTACGCATCCATGGGTGCTCAGCTCAATCTCTGCGATCTTCGCAGCACCGCCTTCGACATGGGTTTCCGGCCGACAAGCAAGTCGGGAGTCGGGCCGCTCAATACGGGCACTGTCAAGAAGACCGACATCGACATCCAGGCTCCGATGGTGCTCGGGACGCAGGAGTCCTCGCCGCTGAACATGGCCTCGACGTACGCGACCCTGGCTTCGGGCGGCACGTTCTGCACGCCGGTGGCAATCACCGAGGTGACGGGGCCCGACGGGATGTCGTACGACGTCCCCCAGTCCCAGTGCGACAAGAATGCGCTGCCCAGCAACATCGCAAACACCATGGTGTACGCCATGGAGAAGGTCTTCACCGACGGTACTGCGCGACGGCTTGGCGGTTTGGCAGATGGACGGCCGGTGGCCGGCAAGACGGGTACTTCGCAGGCCGCCGCGCAGACCTGGTTCAGCGGCTTCACTCCGCAGCTCGCCTCGACGGTATGGGTCGGCTCGGTCGAGAGCCAGACCGAGGACCACACGGGCGGCATGTACGTCAACGGAAACTGGTACGACCCCCTGTATGGCTCGTCGGTCGCCGCTCCGGCGTGGAAGGAATACATGGACGTGGCCGTCGAGGGCATGCCTGTGCAGGAATTCGGCTCGCCCGACCAGAACCTCATCGGGCAGGCGCCGGCGCCGTACGTCCCGCCGTCGACCGATGACGACGACGAAGAGTCCTCTGACTCGTCCGACGACGGCGGCGACAACAATGGCGACGGCGACAACAACGGCGGCAACGGCGGCGGCGGCGGCAACGGCGGCGGCGGCGGCGGCGGTGGCGGCGGCGGTGGCGGCAACGGCGGTGGCGGCGGCAACGGCAACGGGGGCGACGACTGAGCGCCCGCGGGGTGCTCGGCGGGATCGTCACCGTCGCGGCAGCCGGGCTCGCCTACGCCCATCTGGAGACCAAGCTCTTCACCGTCCGGCACGTGACCGTGCCGGCCCTGCCGACCGGTGAGCGCGACCTGCGGGTCCTGCACGTCTCCGACCTGCACCTCACCCCCACCCAGCACCGCAAGATCGCCTGGGTGCGGTCGCTCGCAGCCCTCGAGCCGGATCTGGTCATCGACACGGGTGACAACCTGGCGCACCGCGAGGCCCTCGGTCCGCTGCTCCACGCGCTGGAGCCGCTGCTCGAGCAGGCTCCGGGCGCCTTCGTCATGGGGTCGAACGACTACTACGCGCCGAAGCCGAAGAACCCCGCCCGCTACCTGTGGACGCGATCCGGCCCCCGTACCCGCAGCGCGCCCAACCTGCCGGCCGCCGAGCTGGCCGCGGCGATGTCCGGCGCCGGGTGGGTGGACCTGACGAACCGGCGTGACGCCGTCGTCGTCGACGGACGACGCATCGCGTTCGCGGGCGTCGACGACCCGCACCTGGGCCTCGACGACTTCCCCGCACCCGGCCCGGCGCACGCCGACGAGGGCGAGGCGCTGCTCCGGCTCGGCGTCACGCACGCCCCGTACACGCGTGTGCTCGACCAGATGTACGCCGACGGCGCGGACGCGATCATCGCCGGGCACACGCACGGCGGCCAGCTCTGCGTGCCGTTCTACGGGGCGCTGGTGACCAACTGCGACATCGACCGGCGGCGGGCCAAGGGACTGCACGGCTGGCCCGGCGCCCGCCCGGACGCGCCCGACGGCGAGGACTCCACCTGGTTGCACGTCTCGGCCGGCGCGGGCACCTCGCCGTACGCGCCCGTGCGATTCGCGTGCCGCCCCGAGGCGACCCTGATCACGTTCACGGCGCGTTAGCGGATCCGGTTTTCGTTCCCGGGCGATCGTCGGCTATTCTGAGCAGGCTTCCGCGGACGGGCTCGTCCTGTGCTGTGGATGCAGTCCTTCGGGGTGTGGCGCAGCTTGGTAGCGCGCTTCGTTCGGGACGAAGAGGTCGCAGGTTCAAATCCTGTCACCCCGACCAGCCGAAAAGGGCCGCTGACCTGGGCATTTGCTCAGGACAGCGGTCCTTTCGCATTGTCCGGGGAGGCCTCTTCGTCCCTGCTGCTGGCTCCATCGCTGGCGTATCGACGTCATGCGACCTCTTCGTGCACCACGCCTTCGAACACGTTCGCGCTGGTCACAAGCCCCGACTCGACGGTTTGCGACCTCTTCGACATCCGCAGTTCCGGCTCCCCCTCGGTCTCGCCACAGCGCTGGATGCGGGCGACAGAGTGCTGCCGCCTCAGTTGACACGGCCCGACTGCCATCCTTCTCACGCCGCCGCGCCCCTCCAGCACAACTTGCCTGACCAACACGGCGAGCCAGACCCGCATTGCCGTCTCTGCGCCGATCCGGTGGGGAGTAGCGCAGCGGGGGGCGCGGCAGCGCTCCGTCTGGGCACGCTGCCCCCACCGACTTCACCGCTGCCGAGAGAGGGATCTTCAAGGACTTGTGACGGCCGCCCGGCCCGGGTGCAGGACCAGCGAGATGAACCCGAGACCGCCGCGGTATCCCTGGAGCCAGCCGTCGCGGTGCCTCTCGACCGCGGAGAGCACCTCATGCGCGTCCGGGTGATGCGGGTTCTCGACTGCCCAGCGAGCGGGCGCCCCCGTCCACGCCCACTCGTAGTCGTCCCACTCCTCCTGCGTGCTGACGTGCCCGTGCACCGTCGCCCACCCGTGCCGCGCCACGACGTCGACCGTGCCGGGCAGGTCGAGGTACTCGTCCACCGAGAGGCCACCGAGGCCGTCGAGGACGGCCGCCGTCGGAGGCGCAGGCCAGAAGCAGTCACCGAGCAGGAGCACACCGTCGGCGGCGAGGTGGCCCCGCGCAGCCTCGAGCGTGGGTCCGAGGCCCCCGAACGCGTACGCCGAGCCCACGCTGAGCACCGCGTCGAACGGCGCCTCGCTCACGTACTCTCGAACGTCGCCCTGAACCAGCGTCAGCCGGTCGGCCACCCCTGCGGCAGCAGCCTTGGCCAGCGTCTCCTCGAACCCGACATCGGAAGTGTCCACGCCCACCGCGGTGAGGCCGGGTTCGCGGCCCAGCGCCCGCAGCAGCCACGTGCCGTCACCGCACCCGAGGTCGAGGACGCTCCCCCGACCGCCCGTCGTCCGGTCGAGCAGGCCATCAACGCGGGCATCGCTCAGCGGCGACGCGATCGGATGCTCGGAGTGCGCCAGACGCACAAGGCCGGATCGTTCCATCCCCGGACCCTATGCGACGAGCAACGGCCGGGACACGAACCTCTGACACCTCGTCATGGTCGTTCCCCACCGGATCGGCGAAGAGCCGCATTGCCGTCGCCCGCACTGTCCATACACTCGGAGCCATGCCCGACGGCGCCCGCGCTCTGACGGGGCTTGACCCCGGAGTTGCGGAGCGACAACAAGTGACACGCAGGAGTCCGAGATCACCAAGACAGTGCTGATGGAGCTCGGGGCGGACCAATGACCAAGGCCTCGATTGCCGACGCCCACGGGGACGAGATCGACGTCACCGACTGGGCGGTCATTCGTGACGAGCCAGGTGGCCGTGACCCCAACAAGCGCTGGCTTGCGCCAGACCCTGACGCCCCACGCCAGGAGCACTGGTTGTGGAAGTCCAGACAGATTACGGCGAGCGGCGACGTGCACGCGCTGACTGATTGCGCGGAGGTCGTTGCCTCCCGCCTGGCGGGCCTCCTGGGCATCCCCGCGGCTGATTGCCGCTATGCCGTCCACGACGGCGAGCTGGGCTTGGTCTCGCGCAATGTCGCTCCGGAGGGTTTCAGCCTCAACACCGGCGCGGCGTATCTCCCGGAGGTCGTAGGGTACGTCCGACAGTCGGAGGGCTCGGCCGCGCGGGCCCCTGTTGGGCGTATGCATCGCGATGAGGGCTACACGCTCGACGCGGTCGAGCGGGTTCTCTCCGGCGTCAATCCTCCGCCAGGGTTGGCTGGGTTCACTGCGTTCGGCGCGTTCGCTGGATACCTCGTTCTCGACGCCCTCGTCGGCAACAGTGACCGCCACCCGGGGAACTGGGCTCTCCTGGAGTCGGAGACCGGCGAACGTTTCCTCGCTCCCACCTACGATCACGGCACCGCCCTCGGAGCCGGCTTGACCGACGAGAACCGTAGGGTCAAGGACCCAGCCGCGTTCGCCCGGCGCGGAAGAGCAAATCCCTTCACTCCACGCAAGCAGAGTCTGGTAGATCTTTCCCTCACCGCGGTACGGCGAGCGGACGCAGCCGAGTGGCTGCGTCGACTCGCTCGGCTCGACGACTCCGGAGTGAGGGCCATACTGGACGCACCGGGTCAGCGACTGTCAGTGGTCGCGTCTACATTTATGGAACGCGTCGTACTCGAGAACCGGAGGAGGCTGTGCGATGACAACGCTGCTCAAGACTGACCAGCTCCTCGTCAGCCGGCAGGACCCGGCGACCCGACGCTTCGCGCGCGTGGGGACCTTGACCTTCAACGGCGTCGAGTACTCCTTCGAGTACGACTCGACCGCAGATCGCTCGCTCCCAGGCCTGCCCCGAGGCAAGCGGCATAGAAGCGAGGCACTGTTCCCGATCTTCGCCGAGCGCATCATTGACCCGCACCGACCGGAGCGCGAGCAGACGCTGAGCTATCTCGGGCTTCCCCGCGATGCGAGCCCGTTCGAGGTCCTCGCGGTCTCGGGCGGGGGCCGTACCGGCGACACCTACGAGCTGACACCGTTGCCCCAGCCGGGCGATGTCAGCCTTCCGTTCCTGGTGCACGGAGTCCGGCACCTCACGGCAGCTGAGCGTCGCGAGATCGACCAACTCCGCCCCGGAGACCATCTGGCTCTGCGACTGGAGTCGAACAACCCTGTCACGAATCGCGCACTGCTCGTGACGAGAGATGGCGGACGGCTCGGCTACGTGCCGACGCCCCTGCTCGACTACGTCCACCAGATCATGAAGCAGCCATACGAACTCGCCGTCGAGCGCGTCAACCCGGCCGATGCCGGACTCCACATGCGACTTCTCGTTCGGCTCAACGGCCACTACATCGCCTGAGCGTCCTGGCCTCCCTGCTGGCGCAACTGCTGGCTTACCGGCGCGACCGTGGGCGGACACCAACGGACGCCGAAACCGGCGGTTCCGGCGGCATCAGGGCACGTCAACGTTCATTCGGGACGAAGAGGTCGCAGGTTCAAATCCTGTCACCCCGACCAGCCGAGAGGCCCTCTGAACAGCGGGAACGCTGCCCAGGGGCCTCTCGTCGTACCCGGCCACGAAGCACCCGTTGGCGTAGCGTGGCCACATGACGTCGGACCCGTCCGTGCCCGAGCACTCCGCCGAGCAGGACGGCACCGCAGCCCTCGACGCGTTCCTCTCCGTCCGGCCGCAGCTCTTCGGGATCGCCTACCGCATGCTGGGTGGTGTTGCGGAGGCGGAGGATGTCCTGCAGGACACGTGGATCCGGTGGCAGAGCACCGATCGGTCGCGCGTCAAGAACCCTGCTGCGTTCCTGACCACGGTCGCGACGCGCCTGTCGATCAACGCGACGACGTCGGCGTACGCTCGGCGCGAGACGTACGTGGGTCCGTGGCTGCCCGAACCGGTCGACACCTCGGAGGACCCCGCCCTGGGTGCCGAACGGGCCGAGGCGCTCGAGGTCGCGGTGCTGGTCCTGCTCGAGCGGCTCACTCCTGTCGAGCGGGCCGTCTACGTGCTGCGCGAGGCCTTCGGCTACCCCTACCGCCGCGTCGCGGAGACGCTGGGCCTGACCGAGACGAACGCACGCCAGCTCGCACGCCGGTCGCGCGACCGTCTCGGCAGCCGTGATGCGGTCACCGTGGACCGGGACGAGCACCGTCGTCTGCTCGGAGAGTTCCTCGCCGCCGCGCGGGACGGGGACCTGAGCCGCTTCGAGCAGTTTCTGGCCGAGGAGGTCGTGGCACGCTCGGACGGTGGCGGGCGTGTGCACGCCGCCCGTGTCGACCTGGTGGGGGCCGAGCGGGTCTCGCTCTTCTTCGGCAGCCTCTGGCGCAAGTACGGTGACGGCGTCGAGGCGAGCTTCGTCGAGGCGAACGGACGTCCCGCGCTGTCCTTCCGGCGGGACGGAACTCTCACCGGGCTCTTGTCGCTCGAGGTCACCGCTGCGGGTATCGAGCACATGTTCATCCAGGTCAACCCCGACAAGCTCGCAGGCTTCGCACCGTGAGCGCCACGTATTCCCTGGACGACGCAGCAGCGACTTCCTAGCGTGGCCTCATGCACATCGACGTGGACCGGCTCGACGCGGCCGTCACCGAGGCCGCGGCCGAGGGACAGTTCTCCGGCGTCGTGGCGGTCGACGTCGCGGACGACCGCGTCCTCGAGCGCGCGTCCGGCGACGCCCACCGCGCGCTGCAGGTGCCGAACACGGCGTCCCACCGGTTCGGCGTCGCGAGCGGCAGCAAGGCCTTTACCGCCCTGGCCGTGATGCGGCTCGTCGAGGACGGCGCGCTGCACCTGACGACGCCGGCGCGCGCCGTCCTGGGCGCAGATCTTCCTCTCGTCGACGACGCGGTGACGGTGGAGCACCTGCTGACGCACACGTCCGGCATCGGCGACTACCTCGACGAGGAGGCCGACTGGAAGGTCGACGACCACGTCCTGCGCTCCCCCGTGCACCTGCTGGACCGTGCCGAGGCGTTCCTGCCGGAGCTGGACGGGTTCCCCCAGCAGTTCGGCCCGGGTGAGCGGTTCGCCTACAACAACGGTGGGTACGTGGTCCTGGCGCTGATCGCCGAACGGGTCAGCGGGCGCACGTTCCACGACCTGGTGCACACCGAGGTCTGCGACCGCGCCGGCCTGACGGCGACCCGCTACCTCCGCTCCGACGACCTGCCCGGGGACGTCGCCCTCGGGTACCTGGACGCGACGGGCAACCGCACCAACCTGCTGCACCTTCCCGTGCTCGGCAACGGCGACGGCGGCATCTGCACCACGGCCGGCGACCTGCACCGCTTCTGGCGGGCGCTGTTCGCCGGGCAGATCGTGGCACGGGAGACGGTCGACGAGATGACCCGCGCCCGCCACGACGTCCCGGCCGAGGACCTGCGCTACGGGATGGGCTTCTGGCGGCACCGCACAGGTCCGGCCGTCATCCTCGAGGGCTACGACGCCGGGGTCTCGTTCGGCTCCACGCACGACCCGGCCACCTCGACGACGGTGAGCGTGCTGGGCAACACCTCCGAGGGTGCGTGGCCGGTCATCGGCGCCACAGCGGGGCTGTTCGACTGACGCCTCGCAGCGCGCAGCGGCAGGTTCGCTCGTAGCATCGCACCAGGCAGCAGCGCCACGAGGAGGCACGCAGATGTCAGACGCCAGCGCCCCGATGTCCAGCCGCACGGTCGGCACGGCCCGGCGACTGTGGGGCCTCGTCTACCTCCGGGGCGCCGTCCAGCTGGTGGCCGGCGTCGTCCTGTTCCTCAACCCGGAGGAGGGCCTGACGTGGCTCCGATGGCTCGTCGGCATCGTGATCGCCGTCCAAGGCGTGCTGCTCGTGGTCGAGAACCGGCGTGCCACCGGCGGCTCCGACGGTGAGGACCTCAACGCCCGGCTCGTCGCGGGGATCGTCAGCATCGTGGCGGGCGTGCTGATCGTGGTCTGGCCGTCGATGACGAGCCCGCTGCTCTTCCTGCTCGTCGGCATCTGGGCGTGCGTCGCCGGCGCCATGGCCCTCGCCGGCGGGTTGCGGGGCCGTACCGCCCGCACGATGGCGTGGGACTGGCAGCTCGTCAACGCGGCCCTCTGGCTCGTGCTCGGCGTCGTGCTCCTGGCCGGGCCCACCGATGACACGACGACCGTCGCCCTGCTGCTCGCGCTGTACCTGGTGCTGTCGGGCGCCGTCGTCCTGGTGGGTGGCCTGGCGACGACCACCCGTCAAAAGGATGCGGACGCGACCGTGGCGCCCGGCCGCGGGCCTGAGCCCGGCGCTACGCCGTAGACGGTCGACGCCTGTCGGCCGGCAGTTCGACGGGGTCGTCCAGCCGTTCCAGCACCCACCGGGTGTGCCGGAGGACCGGATCGACGGACCTCGTACGGACCTCGTCCGCCTCTGGTGTCCCGACAGGTTTTCTACGTTCGTCAGGCTTGCGATGCCGACAGCCACTCGTCGAAGGTCACCGACCCTCGCGGCCCCTCGCCGTCGGGCAGCAACGCCCCACCCCGGAACGCGGCTCCCGCCCCGGGGAAGTCGACCGGCAGCACCCACCGCCGTCGTCCCCGCGCGCGCAGCAGCCGGCGGGCCATGTCGGCCATCTGCTCCTCGCGGGGACCCGCGATCTCCGGCGCCTGCCCTCGGGCCGGCCCGGCGGCGACCTCGGCCAGGTACGTCCCCACCTCGGCCGCAGCGACGGGCCGGCACCGCATCCGCGGCATGATCCCTACCGGGCCGGGGACCTGGCCGAGCACCTGGCCGGGGAACTCGTGGAACTGCGTCGCGCGCACCACCGACCACGGCAGGTCCCCCGCTCGCACCACCTCCTCCTGCGCCAGCTTGGCGCGGTAGTAGCCGTACCCCGACGCCCGGTCGATGCCCACGATCGAGAGCAGCACGTGGTGGCCGACGCCGGCCCGCACGCCGGCGGCCACCAGGTGGCGCGACGTCGTGGTGAAGAACTCCGTGGCGACCTTCTCCCGCAGGCTCGTGACGTTGAGCGTGTCGACGACGGCGTCCACCCCCTCGAGCGCGGCGTCGAGCCCGCTCCCGGTCGCCACGTCGACGCCCCGTCCGCGGGACAGCACCACCGCCTCGTGCCCGGCACGCTCCACGGCGGCCACGACGTGCCTCCCGACGACTCCGGTCCCCCCGGCGACTGCGATCCTCATGCTGCTCACCCTCCTGTTGCGACCCGTTCCAGACATTCGACAGCACAGCGCCGTCCGACGTGACAGGCTGTGAGGCAGGTCACGCAGGACGGACGAAGGAGGACCGATGGAGCCGATCGTCGTCGTCGGGGGCGGGCTCGCCGCCGCCCGCGCCACGGAGACGCTGCGCGAACAGGGGTACGACGGCGATCTCGTCGTCCTCACCGGTGAGGCTGTCCCGCCGTACGAGCGCCCGCCGCTCTCCAAGGACTACCTGCGCGGGGAGGCCGGCCAGGACGCCCTGTTCCCCCTCGACGCGGACTGGTACGCCGAGCACGGCGTCGACCTGCGCACCTCCACGTCGGCCGCCCGGCTCGACGTGGGCAGCAGCAGCGTCGAGGCGGCACCGGGCGGGTCGTTGCGGTACTCGCGCCTGCTGCTGGCCACCGGCTCGCGGGTCCGCCGGCTCCAGGTGCCCGGCACCGACCTCCTCGGGGTGCACCACCTGCGCACCGTCGTCGACGCCGACCGCCTCCAGGACGCGCTGAGCAACGACGGTCCGGTCGTCGTCGTCGGCGACGGGTGGATCGGGATGGAGGTGGCGGCGTCGGCGCGGCAGCTCGGCCGCGAGGTGACCGTGGTCGGCAGGTCGCCGCACCCGCTGCACGGCCTCGGCGCCCGGGTGGGCGAGATCTTCGCGGGACTCCACGAGGAGAACGGCGTCCGGCTGCTGCGCGAGACGTCGGTGACCGCCCTGACCGGCTCCGGCAGCATCTCCGGCATGCAGCTCGACGACGGCACCACGCTCGAGGCGGGCACCGTCGTCGTCGGCGTCGGCGTCACCCCGCAGTGCGACCTGGCCGGAGCGGCCGGCATCGAGCTGCGGTCGGCGGCCGACGGCGGCGGGATCGCCGTGGACGGCGGCCTCCGGACCTCCGCACCCGGCGTCTGGGCGGCAGGCGACATCGCCTCCGTCCCGTCGCCGCGCTACGGCCGACCGCTGCGGGTCGAGCACTGGGCGTTCGCCGACGAGACGGGCAAGCACGCCGCCCGTTCCATGCTCGGCTCCGGGGGCGACTACGACGTGCTGCCGTACTTCTTCAGCGACCAGTTCGACCTCGGCATGGAGGTCAAGGGCGTCACCAGCGGCGAGGTGGTGCTCAGCGGGTCGCCGGAGGACCGTGAGTGCGTCGCGTTCTGGGTGGACGGCGGCCGTGTCCAGGCGGGGATGGGCATCAACGTCTGGGACCGCATGGACGACGTCGAGAAGCTGATCCGCGCCGAGGGACCCGTCGACCGCGCCACGCTGGAGTCGTTCGTCTGAGCCGCGCCGGGCGCCGGCTGGTCCTGACCCGCCGCCCGGTCACCCGAAGGTGAACGTGTACACCGACACCCCGGCGGGCACCTCCAGCTCGACGGTGCCGTCCGTCGGGCCGTCGCCGCGCAGCACGTCGTACAGCGTGGGGTTGCCGCCGACGGCGATCTCCTCCTCGGAGCGGACCGTCCCGTCCGGGGCGGTCACCCGCGCCGTGACGGTGCCCTCGCCGCCGAGCACCGCGAACACGTCCGTCGCCTGGTAGGCGA
Source organism: Isoptericola halotolerans (assembly GCF_003003075.1). Lineage (GTDB taxonomy): Bacteria > Actinomycetota > Actinomycetes > Actinomycetales > Cellulomonadaceae > Isoptericola > Isoptericola halotolerans_A. The sequence goes on from NZ_PVTX01000003.1 coordinate 197,686, forward strand.
GGACCAGCCGGGCGTCGTCGGACACCGCCGTGGCGCCCTGGAAGTCGACGTCCCACGTGCCCCCCAGCGAGAACGTGTCCGGCTGCTGCTCGGCCGCCGGCTCGAACGTCTCCTCGCCGCTGCCGTACGCCGTCGGGCCCGCGTAGTTGAAGACCTTGTTGAGCGCGAGGTACGTCTCCGGCGTGGTCTCCGCGTCCGGCGTCGTGTCGACGACGTCGGACGGCGGCGGCAGCTCGACGCCCGGGTCGGCCGCGACGAGCAGGTCACGGATGTGCTGCTCGGTGACGGCGTAGTCGCCCTCGCCGAACTTCAGGTAGCGCACCGTGCCGTCGGCGTCGATGAGGTACTCCGCCGGCCAGTACCGGTTCCGGTACGTGGTCCACGTCGAGTAGGAGTTGTCCTGCGCGATCGGGTACTCCACGCCCAGGTCCTCCGCGCCCGCGATCACGTTGCGCGTCTCCCGCTCGAACGCGAACTCCGGGGTGTGCACCCCGATCACCTCCAGCCCGGCGTCCTGGTACTTGTCGTACCAGGCGTTGACGTGCGGGATGGCGCGCTGGCAGTTGATGCACGAGTACGTCCAGAAGTCGATGAGCACCACCTGGCCGCGCAGGTCCTCCAGCGCCACCGGCTCGTCCCCCGGCGTGTTGAGCCACTGCGTGATGCCCGTCAGCGGCGGTGCGGTGCCGCAGTCCGCCAGCTCGGTCGACCCGCTGGTGCAGTTCGACAGCTCCCGGTTGGCGTCGGTGACGATGCCGCCCAGCTCGAGGGCCTCCTGGACGGACTCGTTGGCGTCGACCTGCTCCTGCAGCGCGCCGGTGTAGTCCGGCAGCGCGCGCTGGATCTGAGCGGGCACGTCGAACGCGAGCGCCACGGCCAGCACGATCATCACGACACCGCCGGTCACGCGGATCCCGCGCTGGTGGCGCTGGAACCCGCGCACCCGCTCGGCCACCCGGCGGCCCGCCAGCGCGAAGACCAGCAGCGGGATCGCGGCGCCGACGGCGAAGCTCACCGTGAGCGCGACCGTGCCCGGCCCGATGTTGCCCGTCGCCCCCGCGACGGTGATCGCGGCCAGCACCGGCCCCGCGCACGGCACGTACAGCACACCCAGCCCGAGGCCCAGGAGGAACGCACCGCGGTCCTGGCGCGCGGCACCCTTCCGGGAGCCGAACGCGGCGATGCGCTGGAACGGGCGCTCCAGCACCTCCTCGATCCGCGGCACGATCATGCCGACGCCGATCGCCGCCAGGAGCGTGATCCCCAGCCAGCGCAGCAGGTCCTGCGGCAGTCCCAGGGCCGTCAGCAGCACCGAGCCGAGCAGCGTGAACACCGTGAAGCTCAGCACCAGCCCGGCGATCACCAGGTAGGGGCGCCACGACCGGCCCGCACTGCTCGCGGACCGGCTCGGGCGCCGGTCGTCGCGGCCCGGCGCCGGCTCCTCCGGGGAGAGGGGCAGCGTCACCGTGCCGCCGCGGCCCGTCCGCGGACCGCTCGTGACCTGCCCCGACCGGCCGACCCGCACCGCCGACGGCGCTCCGGCGAACAGCGCGGGGCTGACGCCGCCGCCCTCGCCGGCCGCAGCGTCCGGGCCCCCGTCCGGTGCGCCGTCGTCGGCCGCGATGCGTCCCCCGGCGGCCTCCGTACGCTGCCGGGCCCCCTCGACGCCGCCCGCGAAGAAGATCACCGGCAGCATCGGCAGGATGCACGGCGAGATGCCGGTGATGAGGCCGCCGAGCAGGCCGATGATGATCAAGGTCTCCATGCCGCAGGTTCGGAACCGTGGGCCGCACGGATGGGTGGGCGCGCGCCGGGCGCGCCGACCTCGTCACCCGCGGACGGTGGTGACGACCTGCGTCAGGGACGGCCGTCGCGGCGTGGAGCCGAACCCGAACCGCACCGGGGGGTCCACGTCCGCGAGCGCCCCGAGGTCGCGGCCCTCCCAGCTCGCGCGGACCGCCGTGAGGCTCCAGACGTCCGTCGCGCCGTAGGTCTCGCTCCGCCCGTTCCCGGCGCTGCCGCGCGTGCGCACGCCGTGGAGCAGCAGGCGCGCGACCGGGTCGGTCAGCAGCGCGAACGTCGGCGCGGCGGCGAGCCGGCCGGGCACCAGCCGCAGCACCCGGCCCAGCGCGGTGCGGCGTCCGACGGCGGCACGCAGCCGGAGCGGGCCGGCCGCGGCCTCGAGGTGGCCACCGGTGCCGCGGCCGGTGTCCGCCCGCACGGACACCGACGCCTCGACGACCTCGTCGAACCGGTACGTGGTGGCCACGAAGTCCGCGACGTGCGGCGGTGCGACGAGCACCCGGTGCCCGGCGGCGTCCTCGACCATCGCGTCCGCGAACGCACCGAACGGCGACTCCCACCAGTGCCCCACGACCACGCGCGTGCCCGACGTCGTGCCGCACCCGAGGATCTGCCCGCGGAACCGCTGCTCGTCACCCATCCCCCGAGTCTGCAAGGGCGGGGGCGAGGGCGCGCGTCACCGACCTGAAAATTTCTCCCCCATCCACCCATCCGCCGCGGGAAGGGCTCCGAACCCCCGGTGAAGCGCCCCGGAAAGAGGTCGGGGCGACGAGGCAAGGAGAGATCGATGAACAACGTTCGTACCCGCACCGCCGCCGCCGGCTTCGCGACCCTGGCACTGCTGGCCCTCGGCGCCTGCTCCTCCGACGACTCCGACATGTCGGGCTCCGAGGAGACCATGACCGAGGAGTCGCCCATGGCGGAGGAGTCGCCCATGGAGGAGGACATGGAGTCCGAGGACACGGAGTCGGACATGGCCATGGATCCCGCCGCGAACCTCGTGGGCCCCGGCTGCGAGGCCTACGCCGAGGAGGTGCCCGACGGCGCCGGCTCGATCACCGGCATGTCCACCGACCCGGTCGCCGTGGCCGCGTCCAACAACCCGATGCTCACCACCCTCACCTCCGCCGTGAGCGGCGAGCTCAACCCCGACGTGAACCTCGTGGACACCCTCAACGGTGACGAGTTCACCGTGTTCGCCCCCGTCGACGACGCGTTCGCCGCGGTCGACGCCGAGACCATCGACACGCTGTCCACCGACGCCGACCTGCTCACCTCGGTGCTCACCTACCACGTGGTGCCCGGCCAGATCCTGCCCGAGGACATCGCCGGCGAGCACGAGACCGTCCAGGGCGAGACCGTCGAGGTCACCGGCGAGGGCGACGAGCTCATGGTGAACGACGCCAACGTCGTCTGCGGCGGCGTCATGACGCAGAACGCCACCGTCTACCTCGTCGACTCGGTGCTCATGCCGTCCATGTGACCGGCACCCCACGGTCCGGTTCCCGGGCACGCAGGGGGTGACCGGGAGCCTTCGGGGCCGGGCCGTCTCGTCGTCGAACGAGGCGGCCCGGTCTTCTGTGTGCCCGGCGTCCCGGACGCGGGCCAACCAGGTCCGGCTACCGCTCCGGCGCGGCGTGCTCGATCACGGCGCCCGCGGGCAGCTCGAGCGCCTCGAGCGCCGGGTCGCCCACGAGGGCGTCCACGAGCGCCCGGGAGCCGCCCACCAGGGTCCACGCGTCGTCGACGTCGTTCGTGGCGACCCACAAGCGGTCCTCGGGCCAGAAGACCGCGGGGGTCCGAGGGTCCTGCTGCCGGCGGTCCAGGTCGTCGAGCCACGGCGCGTCCTCGATCCATCCCGGGCCGGTGAACCGTTCGATCCCGACCGCGAAGAGGATGTGGCTGCGGTAGGGCAGCTCGAGACGCGGGCCGGCCGCGGCGTCGGCGGCGAGGATGCCGGTGCCGGGGGCCGGGGCGTCCGGGTCCGGTGGTGCGAGCCCGAACTCGACGTTCCCGCGGAACCGGCGCCGGTGCCGGAGCTCGACGACGGCCCGGCGCGCCGCCCGGATCAGCTTCCACGCCGGCACCACGAGCCACCGCAGCCACCACACAGGGGTCCAGGCCACGAACGAGTCGCGGCCCGCCGAGGACACCAGTCCCCCGATCCCCTCCCAGACGCCCACGACGCCACGATCCGGCGTGGAGGTGTGCCGCGCCAGGTGCCCGGCGAGGACGGCGAGCAGGTCGGCGGGCACGAGGCCCTCCACCGGCGCCTTGAGCGCCTCGCCCTGGGGCGTCACGACGTCCTCGTTGCCGGACCGCGGGCGCCGGCACAGCCGGTCCAGGTCCGCCGTCGGGCTCATGCTCGTGCCGAACGCCGCCGCGACCTGCGACCACCGGACGTCCGCGCCGTCGTCCTCGCGTCGCAGCGGGTGGAGCACCCTGGCGTAGGCCTCGAAGCCGCGCGGGACGACGGTGTGGATGGTCCACCGGCCATCACCCTCGGGGTCCAGGCCGGCACGCACCCAGTCACCGCACGCCGGGTCGGGGATCCAGGGCATCGACGTCATCGAGCGATGATGGCACGCCGCCCGGCGGGACTGCTCAGCCCTCGGCGAGGACCACGATCGGGTCGGTGGTCGGCTGCTCCGAGCCGCCCTCGGGCTCCACGGAGACCGCCAGGCCGACGCCGGAGACGTCGCTGACCAGCTGCTCCACCTCGCCGTCCTGCGGCTCGAGGAGCCCGGCCGACGTCACGCCGCCCTCGGCACCGACCAGCCAGAGCTGGTAGACCGAGTCGTCGCCGACGTCGGGCAGGTCGCCCGCGCTGAAGAGGAAGTCGTCGCCCGCCGCGAGCACCGTGGCATAGCCGCCACCGGTGACGTCGCTGCGCAGCAGGGTCGCCGACGGGTCGGCCATCATCTCGGCGACCGTGTCGACCTGCTCCTGCAGGCGGTTCTGCTCCACCGTGGCCTGGATCGCGACGGTCGTGGGCACGGCGACGGCGACCACGGCGGCCGCCGCGACGGCCAGCACACCCCACCGGCGGCGACGCGAGGCGAGCTCGACGACCTCCGCCTCGCCCGCCGTGCCGCCGTCGTCCGCGGCGGGGGTGGCGCCGTCGGCGGCCGAGGCCGAGATGCGTTCCATGACGGTGGCGCGCAGGTGCGCCGGCGGTTCGTGCTCGACGGCGAAGGCCGCGACGACCTCGCGGTACTCGTCGAGCGCACGGCGGGCCTCGGCGTCGTCCGCGAGGAGGCGCTCGACCGCACGGCGCTCGAGGTCGTCGACCGCGTCGAGGGCGTAGGCGGGCAGCAGGTCCCAGGAGTCACGCGTGCTGTCAGGCACGGGCCACCCCCAGGCAGTCGCGCAGGCGGCCGAGGCCGTCGCGGATCCGGGACTTCACGGTGGGCAGGGCCGCGCCGAGCCGCTCGGCGACCTCGCGGTAGGTCCGACCGCCGTAGTAGGCGTCGACGACGGCCTCGCGCTGGGTCGCGGTCAGCGAGTCGAGGCAGCGGCGCACGGCCGCCCCCTCGAGCCGGCGCTCCACGTCCTCGGCGACGACGTCGTAGCTGCTGCCGCCGATGGCGCTGTCGACGTCGCGCTGGTCGCGGTCACGACGCGCCTGCTCGGCGCGGACCCGGTCCACCGCTCGACGCCGGGCCAGGGTGGCGACCCAGGTGCGCGCCGAGGCGCGCGACGGGTCGAAGCGTTCTGCTGTCTGCCACACCTCGACCATCACCTCCTGGGTCACCTCGGCGGCGTGGTCCGGGTCGCGGAGCACGCCGAGCGACGTGCCGTAGGCCACCGGGGCCAGGGCGTCGTAGACGGGCCCGAACGCCGCCGGGTCACCGTCGACGCACGCCACGAGGGCTTCGTCGACAGGAGTCGGCAGGGAAGGCGGCACCGTCACAGTGTGCCGTACCCGAGCCGTCCGGTCGATCTGCACCCGTCCCGCGTCGCTCGTCCCGGACCTTCCGGGACGTCATGGGTTCGGTGCCGACGGCCCGGCGGATGGGTCGTAGCGGCGTGGCGCCCGTCACGGGGCCTCCCCCGGGTCTTCCGCGAGCGGCCGACGACGGTGCGCACCGCCGTCAGGCGTCCCGCCGCGAGCGCACCGCAGCGGCCAGGACCTCCAGGAGCTCCGCCGTCGTGCCCCAGTCCATGCACTTGTCCGTGACGGACCGGCCGTACACGAGCGAGTCCAGCGGGCCCGGCTTCTGCGCGCCGGCCTCGATGAAGCTCTCCAGCATCAGACCGCTGATGCCCTGCTCGCCCTCGGCCAGCCGCGCGGCGATCTCGCGCACCACCTCGGCCTGCCGGACGTGGTCCTTGCCCGAGTTGCCGTGGGAGGCGTCGACGATCACACCGTGCTCGACGGCGCCACCGAGGCCGGAGGTGCGGGCCACGCCCAGCGCCGCCGCGACGTCGTCCGCCCCGTAGTTGGGGCCGCCGCGCCCGCCGCGCAGGATGACGTGGCAGTCCGGGTTGCCGGCCGTCTCGACGGCGGCCGCGCGGCCCTCGGCGTCCGCACCGAAGAAGGTGTGCTCGTTCGCGGCCGTGATGCAGCCGTCCACCGCGATCTGCACGTCCCCGTCGGTCGCGTTCTTGAACCCGACCGGCATCGACAGGCCCGACGCGAGCTGGCGGTGCACCTGCGACTCGGCGTTGCGCGCCCCGATCGCGCCCCACGTGACGGCGTCCGCGATGTACTGCGGGGAGGTCGGCTCGAGGAACTCGCACGCGGCCGGAACCCCGGCGTCCAGGACGCCGAGCAGCACCTCGCGGGCGAGCCGCAGGCCGTGGTGCACGTCGTGCGTGCCGTCCAGGTGCGGGTCGTTGATGAGGCCCTTCCAGCCGACCGTGGTGCGCGGCTTCTCGAAGTAGACGCGCATCACGACGACGAGCTCCTCCGACAGCTCGCGCGCGAGCGGTGCGAGGCGCCGCGCGTAGTCCAGGGCGGCCGCCGGGTCGTGCACCGAGCACGGCCCCACGATGACGACCAGCCGGTCGTCCTCGCCCCGGAGCACGTCCCGCACCTCCCGGCGCGACGTCGTCACGAGGTCGCTGCGCGCGGTCCCCAGCGGCAGGTTCGCCCGCATGGTCCGCGGGGCGGGCAGGGGATCCAGCGCGCGGACGCGCAGGTCAGAGGTCTCGGCCATCAGGTCAGTATCGCGCGGGCGGGCCGTGGCGTGCGCCTCGGGCGTGGTCGTGGGGCTCATCAGGGGCTCCTGGTCGTGGCGGTGGCGGGCGGGATCGGCGGTCCGGCGGCGTCGCGGCGGTCCGATCCCGACCGGAGGCCCCGACGACAAAGGGCCCGGACGCGCGTCGCGTCCCAGGCCCTGTGCTGGCTCCGGTGGAAGGTGTCGGTCAGGCGCGAGCCCGCCGAGCTCCCAGCGGAGCCGGCGTAAAGCGCCAATACCAACGGATGTCCACGGCGACGAGAGTACGCCCGGCCGCGCCCGACCGTCCAGCGGTGTCCACGATCCGGTCCCGGGTACCGTCGCCCCATGCCGATCCCCGAGTTCGTCGCCGCCCTCCGCGCCCAGGTCGGGACCGCACCGCTGTGGCTTCCCGGCGTGACCGCCGTCGTGCACGACGACGCCGGGCGCCTCCTGCTGGGACAGCGCGCGGACAACGGGCTGTGGGCCCTGGTCAGCGGGATCCTGGAGCCCGGCGAGGAGCCGGCGCGAGGGCTCGTCCGCGAGGTGCTCGAGGAGACCGGCGTCGAGGTGGAGGTCGAGGCCCTGGCCGCCGTGTCCACCACGCCGGAGGTGGTCTACCCGAACGGCGACCGCAGCGCGTACCTCGACCTGTGCTTCCTGGCGCGGCCCGTCTCGGCCGCGTCCGCGGCCGCCGCGCACGTCGCCGACGACGAGTCGGTCGCGGTGGCGTGGTTCGACCCGGGCTCGCTGCCCGAGGATCTCGCCCCCTCCACGCGCCGGCGGCTGGAGTCTGCGGAGCGGTACCGGGCGGACCCTGCTGCGGGCACGGTCTTCGTCCGCTGACGGAGGTCACGAATCGGGCACGAGCCGGACCACCGGGCCTCCCGTTGTCGCGCACGTCACAAACTTCTGGTTTTGTGTTGCCCGCCACAACTGCCGACCAGGCAGCGGTGGCCCGTCCGGTCGAAACACGGCCGGACGCTCCACACACCGGAGGAACAGTGAAACTACGCATGACCGGCGCGTTCGGCGCCGCCGCTGCTCTCGCGGCCGCCGCCGTCGTCGCCCCGACCGCCTCGGCGGCACCCGCGATCGACGTCCCGACGCCCGACGGCGCGACCGTCAAGGAGGACGACCGCCCCGACTCGCTCGCGACGAAGCGACGTGAGCTGAAGCAGAAGGCCGTCGAGCTCGTGGCCACCGGCCAGGCCGAGGTCGAGACCCGCGCCAAGGGCAGCAGCAGCTCCCGGGTCGTCGAGGTCGCGCCCGGCCAGTGGGTCGAGTACGAGACCGAGGAGGAGGCACAGCTGCTGACCTTCCTCGTCGAGTTCGGCGACCGGACCGACGACCGCTTCCCCGACGCACCCGCCGGGCCCGTCCACAACGCGATCCCCGAGCCCACCACGCAGGACAACTCGACGTACTGGACGTCCGACTTCTCGCGCGAGCACTTCCTCGACATGTTCTTCGAGGGCCTGGACGACCAGGGCGGCGAGTCGTTCCACGGCGTCTACGACGAGATGAGCTCGGGCCGCTTCGACCTGCAGGGCGACGTCTCCGACTGGGTCACCGTGCCCTACCACCAGGCGTCCTACGGGCAGACCGAGTCGAACGTCGACATGACGCGGTTCATCCAGGACTCGGCCGACGCCTGGTACGCCGACCAGGTCGCCCAGGGCAAGTCCCCCGAGGAGATCACCGAGTACCTCGAGTCCTTCGACGTCTGGGACCGGTACGACCTCGACGGTGACGGCGTCTACGACGAGGCCGACGGCTACGTCGACCACTTCCAGGCGATCCACGCGGGCCCGGGCGAGGAGGCCGGCGCCCCCGAGTCGGCCATCTGGTCCCACCGCTGGTCCGTCAACCCGAACGGGTGGCAGGACGGCGACGGCCCGGCCGACTACGAGCCCGCCGGCGGAGTGCGGATCGGCGACTCGGACGTCTGGATCCGTGACTACACGACCGAGCCGGAGAACGGTGGCCTCGGCGTGTTCGCGCACGAGTTCGGCCACGACCTCGGGCTGCCCGACTACTACGACACCGCGGGCGGCGAGAACGGCACCGGCTTCTGGAACCTCATGAGCTCCGGCTCGTGGCTGGGCCACGGTGACGGCACCATAGGCACCACGCCCAACCACATGGGCGCCCACGAGAAGATGTTCCTCGGCTGGCTCGACTACACCTCCGTCGACGCCGGCGAGTCCGCCACGGTGGACCTCGGCCCGTCGTTCCACGCGACGAAGAAGTCCCAGGCCGTCGTCGTCAACCTCCCCGAGGGCGAGGAGAAGATCGACGTCCTGCCGCCGTTCGACGGCAAGTACCTCTACTCGGGCACCGGCGACGACCGCACGGCGAGCGCCGCCTCGCCGTCGTTCACCGTCCCGGCCGACGGGCGGCTCACCGCGAAGGTGAACTACCAGATCGAGGCCGACTGGGACTACGCCTACGCCGAGATCTCGACCGACGGCGGCGCCACCTTCACCCCGCTCGCCACGAACCTGTCGACGGACACGGACCCGAACAACCAGAACCTCGGGCACGGCATCACCGGCACGACGGACGGCGCCTGGGTCGACCTGACCGCCGACGTCTCCGCCTACGCGGGCGAGACCGCGCAGGTGCGCTTCCGCCACGTCAACGACGCCGCGTACCACGAGACGGGGCTCGCGGTGGACGACGTCGCGGTGGGCTCCGCGCTCACGGCCTCGTTCGAGGACGACGCGGCCGCGTGGACGCTCGACGGCTACACGGTCGTCACCGACGGCAGCTACACGCAGACGTACTCGCACTACTACGTGGCGGAGAACCGGCAGTACGCCGGGTACGACGCGACGCTCGCGACGGGTCCGTACAACTTCGGCTGGCAGCTGACCGCACCGGACACCGTGGAGCACTACGCCTACCAGGACGGCCTGCTGGTCTGGTACGTGAACAGCCTCTACGGCGACAACAACACGTCGCAGCACCCCGGCGGCGGCCAGGCGCTCCCGGTCGACGCGAACGCCGCGGCGCTGACGTGGTCGGACGGCACCGTGGCCCGCAACCGCATCCAGTCGTACGACGCGACGTTCAGCACGCAGGCGGCCGCACCGCTGTCCCTGCACCGTGAGACCGAGGGCGGCATGACCACCCTGGTCACCGACGGCGCGCCGGCCAACCCGGTGTTCGACGACACCGACCCGTTCGCCTACTACGACGAGGCGAACCCCGGCGGTTCGGTCGTCGTCGGCGGTACGGGGACGACCATCGAGGTCAAGAAGGTCAGCAAGCGCGGCGTGATGACGGTGCTCGTCAACTGACGCCTGCACCGTCCGGCCACCGTCGGGCCCGGTCCCGGGAAGAGTCCCGGCGCCGGGCCCGACGGCGTACCGGGGGCCCGCCGTCGGGCGGCGTCAGCGTCGGTAGAGGTCGACGAAGTTGCGCAGGATCCGCATCGGCTCGGTGACCGGGCGTCCGGCCGCCCGGTTGACGACGTCGTCGGCCTCGGACGCCGCGAAGTACCCGTAGTGCCGGTAGACCTCCACGCGCTGGGTGAGCCCGGCGAGGTCGAGCTCCGGGTGGAACTGCGTGGCGTAGAGGTTGGACCGCAGGCGGAACATCTGGACGGGGGCGCGCGGCGAGAACGCGAGCCGCACGGCGCCGTGCGGCAGGCTGCGCATGGCCTCCTTGTGCCCGACGAAGGCGGTGAACGCCGGCGGCAGCCCCGCCAGCAGCGGGTCGGTCAGACCCTCCTGGGTCAGTTCGACGGTGGTCAGGCCGACGGCCTCGCCGTAGAGCCGGTCCACCACTCCCCCGGCGTACTGGCCGAGCGTCCCGACGCCGTAGCAGGCGCCGAGGAACGGGAAGTCCCGGTCCACGACCTCGTCGAGCAGGGTGACGAACTCCCGCTCGACACGGAGCTGCACCGCGGACTTCTCCTCGTCCGGGTCGGACGAGTTGAAGGGGCCACCGCCCACGAGGATGCCCGAGTAGGCGTCGAGGTCGATCGCCGGCATCGGGCGGGACTCCAGCCGGACCCGGTGGAGCTGTTCCGGGGCGAGCCCGGAGTAGCGGCAGATGGCGGCGTACTCGCCGTCGGCGGCGACGTCCTCGGCGCGGGTCGCCAGGAGCAGGAACGGCTTCACTCCGGCAGCGTAGGCCGAACGTGCAGGTTCTGACCGGTATGACGGCGCATACCGGTCAGGACCTGCACATTCGGCGCGCGCGGGGGCGGGCGGCGCAGGGGGCGGGCGGCGCGCGCGGGGGGGCGGGCGGGGCGGCGGCGCGCGGGCCGGTGGTCAGGACCAGCGGAACATCTTGACCGCCAGGGGCAGCAGCACGGCCGTCCACACCGCCATGACGATCATCTGCAGCGTCGGGAACCCGGACTCGAACCAGCCGGTCGTCAGGGCCTGCGCGGCAGCGCCGAGCGGGGTGAACTGGCCGATGTCGCGCAGCAGGTCCGGCATGATCGGGCCCGGCGTCCACAGCCCCGCCAGCAGGAGCATCGGGAAGTAGAGCGACATCGCGATGGCGTTCGCCGACGACGGCCGCGGGGCCACCGCGGCGACCATCATCCCGAGCGCGAACATGGCGGACAGCCCGAGCGCGGTCGCGAGCAGGACCACGCCGAGCTGGGCCGGCACCGGCACCCCGAAGGCGACCTCGGCGACGACCAGCGCCAGCGCGATCCCCACGAGCGTGGTGACCATGTTGATGATCAGGTGGCTCGCCACGATGCCCTGCGGTCGCATCGGCGTGGTGGACAGCCGCCGCAGCACACCCTTCTCCCGATAGGTGGCGATGGTCACGGGCATCACCGTCAGCGACGCGGTGCCGACGGCCATCGCGAGCACGGTGGGCAGGAAGGTGGCGATCGGGGTCAGCCCGAACCAGACGGAGTCGGGCGGGGCGTCCGTGATCGGTTCGCGCATCCCGGGGATGAAGTAGCCGACGCCCAGCAGGATGATCGTCGGGAACACGATCCCGAAGAACGGGGAGGCGAAGTCACGCATCCAGACCTTCGTCTCGGTGGTCAGCAGCCGCCCGAACCCGTGCCAGCCGGATCCTCGGGGGCGGGCGGTCGGGGCGGTCGTGGTCGTGGTCATGACCGGGCTCCTTCGGCGACGAGAGCGGACTCGGCTTCTTCCTGCGGGGCGTAGGTGCGGCCCGTGACGGCGAGGAAGACGTCCTCGAGCGTGCGGGTGACGGTGCGGACGTCGTCCGGCACCAGGTCGGCCTCGGCGAGCGCCGGGACGAGGGCGAACAGCACGCGGGGCGTGCCGGAGACCGCGATCTCCCCGCGCCCCCCGTCCAGCTCCTCGACGCGCGAGACGTCGGGGTGGTCGGCCGCGAGACGGTCGAGCGCCTCGCGGGCACGGGCGGCGTCGTCGGTACCGAAGCGCACGACGACGGTGCGGTCGTCGTCGAGCCGGTCGATCAGCGCGGCGGGGCTGCCCTCGGCGACGACGCGACCCGCGTCGATGACGACGAGCCGGTCGCACAGGCGCTCGGCCTCGTCCATGAAGTGCGTGACGAGCAGGATCGTGACCCCGGTGGCACGCACCCGTTCGACCAGGTCCCACGTGCTGCGCCGGGCCTGCGGGTCCAGCCCGGTGGTGAGCTCGTCCAGGATCGCGACCCTCGGGTTGCCGACGAGCGCCAGCGCGATCGACAGGCGCTGCTTCTGCCCGCCGGACAGGCGTCCGAACTGCTTGTCGGCGTGCTCGGTCAGGTCGAGCAGCGCCAGGAGCTCGTCGGGGTCGGCGGGCCGGGAGTAGAAGCCGGCGAAGAGCCGCAGCGCCTCGCCCACGGTGATCTTGTCGTGCAGCGCGGCCTCCTGGAGCTGGACCCCCAGGTGCTCGCGCACCTGTTCGGGATGCCGCTGCGGGTCGATGCCGAGCACGCGGACGGTGCCGCCGTCGGCGTGGCGCAGGCCCGCGAGGGTCTCCACGCTGGTGGTCTTGCCGGCGCCGTTGGGCCCGAGGATCCCGAAGATCTCCCCGGGCTGGACGGCGAACGACACGTCGTCGACGGCGACCTTGTCGCCATAGGTCTTGCGGAGGTTGCGGACCTCCACGATCGGCTGGGCCATCTCTGGCCTCCTTCTGTGAGGTGGGTGAGGTACGGGGGTCAGGAGGGACGTGGCCGCGCATGGCGGAGCACGCCGTGCGCGACGACGCCGGCCAGGGCGGCGGCGAGGAGCGTTCCGACGACGGCGAGCACCAGGCCGGGCAGCGAGTCGACCGGGGTGTCCCGCAGCGGGATCGCGAAGATGCCGCTACGGCTCGCGAGGTCGGCGAGGGCACCGGGAACCAGCAGCGGGACCACGGCGAGGGTGCCGCGCCAGGGTCCCCAGCGGCGGTAGCCGCCCTGGACGGCTGCGCCGACGAGCACGTAGGTGACGATCACGAACGTCTGGGTGACGACGGTCGCCGCGACGCCGGCTACGGAGTCGAGCGGGAGCCCGCCCGCGCCCTGGTAGGGCCGGTCGAGCGCCGAGTAGACCTGCGCCTCGACGAGGCCGAGCACGACCGTCAGGACGCCGAACACCAGCCCCCCGACGACGGCGCCGCGCGCGAAGCCCTCCACGAGAGAGCGGCGCGTTCCCCCGGCGGCCAGGTGCGTGCCCAGGAGCGCGGCGGTCAGGATGATGCCGACGGCGAACGCCGGCCACCGCGCGGGGCTGCCCGCGGCGTCGTAGGTCAACCCGTCGGCCTCGCCGCCGAAGCGGTCGACGACGACCGGCACGCTGAGGACGAGGAGGCCCCAGCCCGCCCAGAACCAGACCGCCGTCCTGAGCAGGTAGCGCTGGAGCCGGCGTCGGGCGGCGGCGACCGCACGCCCGTGCAGCGTGCCGGTGCGGTCGGGTCGCGTCGTGGCGGTGGTCACGGTGGTCACCTCGTCGGGCGGAGTCGGAGGTTGCGCAGCCGCAGGTGCAGCCACGCGGCCGCGAGCGCGACGACGGCGAGCCCGGCGAGCAGCCGGCCGGCGGCAGCCGCCCCGTCGACCGTGACCAGGTGGCCGAGCAGGTCGGCGGTGCTGCCGCTGAGGGTGGCGAGCTCGACGAGCGCGAGCAGGGCGATCCCCGGCAGCAGCAGGGCGGTCCCGCGCCACACGCCGTGCGTCTGGTACCCCGCGACGACGGCGCAGCCCACGAGCAGGTAGACCGCGGTGACGACCGCCTCGGCGAGCGCCGTGAGGGCGAAGTCGCCGAGATCGGTCAGTTCCAGCGCCCCGCCGTCCAGGCGTTGCCAGGGCCAGCCCAGCGCCTCGAAGTAGGCGCGCTCGCCGAGCAGCGCGAGGGCCTTCAGCAGCCCGTAGACGAGGCCGGTGATCGCGGCGGCGCGCACGGCGCCCGTACGCAGGGCGCCGCGCGTCCCGCCAGCCGCCAGGTGCGGGCGCAGGATGGTGGCGAACATCGCGACGGAGGTGCCGAACGCGACCCAGCGGGCGATGTAGTCGGCGGCGGACAGCACGCCGGCGTCCATCTGGTTCCCGGCGTTGCGCACGATCAGCGGCACCACGACGGCCACGACGGCGTAGACGACCCAGAACCCGGCACCGATCACGACGACGGCGGAGGTGACGGAGCGTTGGACGCGACGGACGGCCCGGGACTGCGCCTGCGCGGCGAACGCCGACCGGTCCAGGACGGCGGGCGCGCTCATCGGTCCGTCTCCGTCACGGCGGGCCGCCCTGCGGCGGGCCGCTCCGACCGGGCCGGGTCGGTGAGCCGCACGAACAGGTCCTGCAGCGGGAGCGCGCCGAGCTCGACGCCCGCCGCCCGCGCGGCGGTGGCCTCGCCGTCGTCGGGCGCTCCCTCGAGCGTGACCTGCAGCGTGCCGCCGAGCTGCTGACGGTGCAGCACCCGGCGGTCGCCGGCGAGCCGTTCGACGGCGGACGCCGGCCCCGTGAGGCTGAAGCCGCGCCGGCCCATCTCCTCGGCGGTCTCGGCGAGGAGCACCCCGCCGCGGTCCAGGACGATCACGTCCTCGAAGAGCCGCTCCACCTCCTCGACCAGGTGGCTGGAGAGCAGGATGGTGCGGGGGTGCTCGGCGTAGTCGGCGAGGATCTCGTCGTAGAACGCGTACCGCGTCGGTGCGTCCATCCCCAGGTAGACCTCGTCGAAGATCGTCAGCGGCGCCCGGGCGGCCAGCCCGATGGTGGCGCCGACGGCGGACCTCTTGCCGCGGGAGAGCGCGGCGGGCTTCTTGCGGGGGTTCACCTCGAACATGTCGAGGAGCCGGGCCGCGAGGTCGGCGTCCCAGCAGGGGCGCAGGTCGGCGTAGTACCTGAGCGTCTCGGACAGCTTCTCGTCGTCCTGCAGGTCACCGGACTCGCGCACCAGCTGGACGTTGGAGGTGACCCACGGGTTCTCCCACGGGTCCTCCCACGTGTCGGGAGAGACGCCGTCGGGCCCGAGACGCACGGTGCCCGAGGTGGGCCGGTTGAAGGCCGCGAGCAGCGTGAGCAGCGTGGACTTGCCGGCGCCGTTGCGTCCGAGGACCCCCGTGATCACGCCCGGACGGATGGTGAGGTCCACGCCGGCGAGCGCGACGGTCGCGTCGTCCTTGAACGTCGTGCCGTCGACGGTCATCCGGCGCTGCTTGCCGAACCGGACGACGACGTCGTCCAGCCGGGCGCCGAAGGGCTCCGGGGTCATGACTTCTCCTGAGTGGTCTGGTGGGCGGCACCGTCGGTGCCGTCCGAGCCGGTGATGTAGGCGACGATCTCCTCGGTGGGGATGCCGAGCACGGCCGCCTGGGCGAGCGCGGGGGCCAGGACGTCGTCGTAGTACGCCTGGCGGTGCTGGTCGAGGAGGCGCTCACGGGCGCCGGGGGCGACGAACATCCCCAGCCCCCGGCGCTTGTAGAGCACGCCCTCCTCGACGAGTCCGGTGAACGCCTTGGCCGCGGTGGCGGGGTTGATCCGGAACGTCGTCGCGAACTGGGTGGTGGACATGACCTGCTCCTCTTCCGCGAGCTCCCCGGCGAGGACCTGCGACCGGATCATCTGCGCGATCTGGACGTAGATCGGCTCGGGCCCGTCGAACATGCGGCCCTCCTCACGGTGCTGTGGTCCTATGGTTCGTTACTTGACTAATGAACCACAGGGGTTCGACGTCGTCAACCCCTGGTGGACGCACCGCGCCCGGCGTTGACTGGAGACATGGACACCTGGTCGAGCCTCGCGTTCGTCCTCGCGGGCGCCTGGATCGTGGCCCGACGGCGGTACCCCGGCCCGGCGGACCGGCACGCCGAGGCGGCACGCAGCCGGGCCGCCGAGGCGGCACGCAGCCGGGCCGCGCTCGGCGTGCTGGCGGTGCTCGTCGGCGTGGGGTCCGTGATCCAGCACGGCCCGGCACCGTCCTGGAACCCGCTGGTCCACGACCCGCCCCTGCTGGGCACCTACGCACTCGTCGCCGCCGACGCCTTCGCCGACCTCACCGGCCGCCGCCTGCGCACCTGGTGGTGGCTGGCCCCCACGCTCGCCGACGTGGCGCTCGCCGCGCTCTCCCCCGCGGCGTCGATCGTGGCGCAGGGGACGGCGTCGGCCCTCGCGGTCGTAGCGGTCCTCGCGCGCGCCGCGGCGCGGCCGGCGCTGCGTGCCCGGCTGCTCACCGCCGTCGTCGTCCTCGGCGTCGGAGCGCTCGTCGGGTTCGTCCCGGTGTGGGGGCACAGCGCCTGGCACGTGCTCGCCGCGGCGGCGATCGTGGTGGTGGCGCCCGCCGTCGGCCGGCGCCCCGACCTCACAGCAGGCGCCGCGCCCCCGGCACCACGACCCGCAGCCAGCGGTAGCCGTACCCGTCCAGGCGCACCTGGGCCGCACCGTCCGGACCCGGCTCGCAGTCGTCGTGGTCGAGGAGGTCCACCAGCCGGGTTTCCTCCGGCAGGTCACCGAGCGACAGGTCCACGACCACCGGGTCCGGGGACAGGTTGTGCACCGTGACCATCGAGGCGTCCTGCCAGGTCGTGCGGTGCGCGAGCACCGCGGCCGACGGCTGGTCGAGCACCTCCGGGGTGCCCCAGCCGAGCTCGGGGCACTCCCGGTAGCGGTGCGTGAGGAGCCGGATGAACGACAGCAGCGAGTCCGGGTCCCGGCGCTGGTCGGCCACGTTCACGTGCTCCGGCGCCCAGCCGTCGCCCGGCAGCGGCGTCGGGAACCGCCGTGCCGGCGCGTGCGAGAAACCACCGTGCCGCTCCGGCGACCACTGCATGGGCGTGCGGACGGCGAGCCGTCCCGGCGCCTCGAGGTTCTCCCCCATCCCGATCTCCTCGCCGTAGTACAGCACCGGCGTGCCCGGGAGCGAGAAGAGCAGCGAGTAGACCATCCGGACGCGGCGCGGGTCGCCGTTCAGCATCGGCGGCAGCCGACGGCGCAGCCCGCGCCCGTAGAGCTGCATCGACTCCTCGGGGCCGAAGGCGTCGAAGACCTCCTGCCGCTCCTCGAGCGTGAGCTTGTCGAGGGTGAGCTCGTCGTGGTTGCGCACGAACGTCGCCCACTGCGCGTCGTGCGGGATCGTCGGACGCGAGCGCAGCGCCGCCGCCAACGGGCCGGCGTCGGCCCGGGCGAGCGACAGGTACATCGCCTGCATGGCGTTGAAGTCGAACTGGAGCGTCAGCTCGGAGACCTCGGTACCGCTGTCGCCGTCCCCGGGGGACGTGTCGCCGAAGTACAGCGCCTGGTCCGCGTAGGGCAGGTTCACCTCGCCCATGAGGACGGCCTCGCCGGACCGGCGGCCGACGAAGGCTCGCAGCGTGCGCAGGAAGTCGTGCGGGTCCTCGATGGCGTCGCCGGGCCGCGCGGCGACGTCCGAGAGGGCGAACGGGACGGCGTCGACCCGGAAGCCCGCGATGCCGAGCTCCAGCCAGAACCCGATCGTCTTCGCGATGGCGTCCCGCACCGCCGGGTTCGCCGTGTTGAGGTCCGGCTGGTGGGAGTAGAAGCGGTGGCGGTACCACTCGCCGGTCGCGTCGTCGAGGGTCCAGATCCCGTCCTCCTCGTCCGGGAACACCACCTGGTCCTTCGTGGACGGCGGCTCGTCCTGGCGCCACACGTAGTAGTCCCGGAAGGGCGAGCTCGTCGAGCGCCGGGCGGCGCGGAACCACGGGTGCCGGTCCGAGGTGTGGTTCACCACCAGGTCCACGACGACCCGGATGCCACGGTCCCGCGCGGTCCGCACCAGCTCGACGACGTCGCCGACGTCACCGAGCCGGGGGTCGACCCCGAGGAAGTCGGTCACGTCGTAGCCGTCGTCGAGGTCGGCCGTCGGGTAGAACGGCATGAGCCACAGGCAGGTGACGCCGAGGTCGGCAAGATGGTCGATCCGTTGCAGCAGGCCCGGGAAGTCGCCCACGCCGTCGTCGTTCCAGTCGAGGTACGTCTCCACGTCGAGGCAGTAGACGACGGCGTTCTTCCACCACAGGTCGCCGGTGTCGCGGATCCTCATGCCGCCACCTCCCGCAGCCGCGGCAGGAGCGTCTCGGCGGCGACGTCGAGGAACCCGTCCTGCTCCTGGCCGACGTGGTGCAGGTAGACCTCGTCGAACCCGCAGGCGACGAGCTCGCCGACCCGGTCGGCCAGGCGCTGCGGGTCGTGCTCGACCAGGACGGTCCCCCGCACCTGCTCGGGACGGACCAGGTCGGCGATCGCGTCGTACTGCTGCGGCGTCTCCAGGTCCCAGCTCACGGACGGCGGCAGCAGGTTGGACCGCCACTGGTCGTGCGCGACGGCGAACGCCGCCTCGTCGTCCGGCCCCCACGCGACGTGGACCTGGAGCGCCAGGGCACCGCGGCCACCGGCGTCGCGGTACTCCCCGACGACGCGGCGCAGCGTCTCGGCCGGCTGGTTGACCGTGACGAGGCCGTCCGCCCAGTCCGCGTGGCGGCGGGCCGTGGCGGGGGTGACCGCGGCACCGACCAGTCGCGGCGGTACCTCGGGCAGCGACCAGACCCGGGCCCGGTCGACCGTCACGAGCCCGTGGTGGGTGACCTCCTGCCCGGCGAGCAGCGCCCGCATCACCTCGACGCACTCGCGCAGCCGCGCGTCACGCTCCGGCTTGGTCGGCCACCGGTCACCCGTGACGTGCTCGTTCATCGCCTCGCCGGAGCCGAGCGCCGCCCAGAACCGGCCGGGGAACATCGCGGCCAGCGTCGCCACCGCCTGCGCGGCGACGGCCGGGTGGTACCGCTGGCCGGGTGCCGTGACGACGCCGAACGGCAGCTCCGTCGTGGCGAGCGCGGCGCCGAGCCACGACCAGGCATAGCCGGACTCGCCCTGCCGGACGCTCCAGGGCGTCAGGTGGTCCGAGCACGTGGCGGCGTCGAACCCGGCGTCCTGGGCCCGTCGCGTCGCGGCGAGCAGCGGTCCGGGAGCGATCTGTTCGTGCGAGGCGTGGAACCCGATCGTGACCATGCTCGCCAGTCAAGCGGGTCGTCCTGGTGCCCGCGCGTCGAGCGCCCGGCGCCTCAGCGGCGTGACGCGCGGCGCCGCTCGTACCGGCGTCGGGCCGCGGAGTGCGCGTCGCGCAGCAGGGCCAGCACCGCCGGGGTGGTGCGCTCGGCCGGGTCGACGACGCACACCCACCCCAGGTCTCCGTACACCGGATGCCGCGTCCAGGTGTCCGTCGGCACGCGGCGCGACGCCGGGACGTGCTCGACGAGCTCGTGGACCCGGTCCCGCCCCACCTGGACGTTGACCCGCCACCGGCCGGGCTCGTCGAGGTCGCAAGTGGTGTCGTCGGGGTAGTTCTTCGTGACGATCGTGCCGTAGGGCTGCACGGTGGTCGGCACCTGGCCGTCGGGGGCGTAGTAGAAGAACGCGTCGCCCCAGGCGATGTCCGGGGTGCCGTCGTCGGGCCGGGGCTGAAGGACGAGCGCGCCGTCGAACCCGCGCACCGCGCTGATGATCTGGTCCATACTCATGGTTCAAGCGTCGCCTTGAAGTGCTTCTGTGGGGTTGCGGAAGGAACGAGCGTTGCGGACCGACGACGTCGCCCGGGCCACGGGCTACTCCGTGCAGCAGGTGCGAGACCTCGAGCGGCTCGGCATCGTCCCGCCGGCCGAACGGGCTGCCAACGGCTACCGGCAGTATCGACCGCTCCACGTCCAGGCGGTACGCGCCTACCGGGGGCTCGCCGCCGCCGTCGGGCCGGTCGTCGCACGCCGCACCCTGGCCGGGCTGTGGGAGGCGACGCTGCCCGACGCCGCCGCAACGATCACCGCCCTGCATGCCGGGCTCGCCGCGGAACGCACCTCGACCCTCCAGGCGCTGCGGGCGCTCGAGGCCATCTCCGCGGAACCGGCAGAGGGTGGGCCGCGCGACGTCCTGACCATCACCGAGCTCGCCGCCGCGCTCGGTGTGCGGAGGTCGACCCTGCGGCACTGGGAGGCCGAGGGGCTCGTCGAGCCCGAACGGGTCGGGTCGCTGCGAGCCCGCGTCTTCGACGTCGACGCTGTCCGGGCCGCGCGGATCGTCGCGGCACTGCGTGCGGCGGGCTACCCGATCCCCGCCGTCGCCCGGACCATGGCGGCGCTGCGCGGGCTCGGCGACCCGTCCGAGGCGGAGGCCGCGCTGCGGGCGCGGCTGACCGGCATCGCGACACGGTCGGTGGCGCTGCTGCGGGCCGGGGCGGACCTGGCCGACGTGCTGGACGCCGCGGCGCCCTGAGACGCAGCTGCCCACGAGTCGGTGCAGGGACGCCGCAGGGCCGCGGCGGGACGAGTCCCACCGCGGCCCTGCGTTGCTACCTCGCCGAGTTCTGCACTACCTCAGCGTGAGCCGCACTACCTCGGCATCAGGCGTCGGCGGCGGCGGCCTCGAGCTCGTCGTACGTCGAGAGCTCGGCGAGGTCGCCGGCGACGATCTCCGCGATCTGCACGGCGTTCAGCGCCGCGCCCTTGCGCAGGTTGTCGTTCGACACGAACATCACCAGACCGCGGCCCCCCGGGACCGACTGGTCCACGCGGATGCGGCCCACGAACGACGGGTCGGCGCCGGCCGCGCGCAGCGGCGTCGGCACGTCCGCCAGCTCGACGCCGGGGGCGTCGGCCAGCAGCTCGCGAGCCCGGTCCGGGGTGATCGCGGCGCCGAACTCGGCGTGGATGGCCAGCGAGTGCCCGGTGAACACCGGCACGCGCACGCAGGTCCCGGCCACGGCGAGGTCCGGCAACCCGAGGATCTTGCGGGACTCGTTGCGGAGCTTCTGCTCCTCGTCCGTCTCCTCGGAACCGTCGTCGACGATCGAGCCGGCCAGCGCGATCACGTCGAACGCGATCGGCGCCACGTACTTCTCCGGCTCCGGGAGCTGCACCGCGTCACCTGCGTGCGTCAGGCCCTCGAGGTCGCCGGCGACGGCGGCACGCGCCTGGTCGGCGAGCTCCTTGACGCCGCCGAGCCCCGACCCGGACACCGCCTGGTAGGTGGCGACCCGCAGGCGCTCCAGCCCGGCCTCGGCGGCCAGCGGCTTGAGCACCGGCATCGCGGCCATGGTGGTGCAGTTCGGGTTGGCGATGATGCCCTTGGCCGCGTCGGCGATCGCCTCCGGGTTCACCTCGGAGACCACCAGCGGCACCTCGGGGTCGAGGCGCCACGCGGAGGAGTTGTCGACGACGACGGCGCCCGCCTCGGCGAAGCGCGGGGCGTGCTCGCGCGACGTCCCCCCACCTGCGGAGAACAGGGCGATGTCGATGTCGGCGAGCTCCGCCGTCGGCGTGGCCGCGACGTCCTCGACCGTGACCTCGACGCCCTCGTACGTGATGACCGAGCCGGCCGACCGTGCCGAGGCGAAGAGGCGCAGCTCCTTGACGGGGAACCCGCGCTCGGACAGGAGCCGGCGGATGACGGCACCGACCTGGCCGGTCGCGCCGACCACGGCGACGTCGACGCCCTGGGAGTTGATGACAGCCATCAGCCGATCACCGCCCCGTCCCGGCGTAGACCACGGCCTCGCCCTCGGAGGAGTCCAGGCCGAACGCGGTGTGGATGGCCCGCACCGCGTCGTCCAGCGAGTCCGCGCGGGTGACCACCGAGATGCGGATCTCCGAGGTGGAGATCATCTCGATGTTGATCCCGGCGTCGCGCAGCGCGCCGAAGAGGCGCGCCGAGATGCCGGGGTGCGACTTCATGCCGGCGCCGACGAGCGAGACCTTGCCGATCTCGTCGTCGATCTGCAGCTCGTCGAACTTGAGCTCCGACTTCACGGCGTTGAGCGCGGCCACGGTCGAGCGCACGTCGCCGTGCGGCAGCGTGAACGAGATGTCCGTGCGGCCCGTCGCGGCGACCGAGACGTTCTGCACGATCATGTCGATGTTCGCGCCGGCACCCGCCACCACCTCGAAGATGCGGGCGGCCTGACCGAGCGTGTCGGGGACGCCGACGACGGTGATCTTGGCCTCGCTGCTGTCGTGGGCGACGCCCGAGATGATCGGGTCTTCCATGGCTTCCTCCTGGTCACCGGTGCTGGCGTTCGGGTCGATGAGATCTCCGTGGGTGCCGGTCACGAGCGTGCCGGTCTTGCCCGAGAACGAGCTGCGCACGTGCACCGGCACGTCGTACCGGCGCGCGTACTCGACGGCACGCAGGGCGAGGACCTTGGCGCCGGAGGCGGCCAGCTCGAGCATCTCCTCGTAGGTGACCTTGTCGATCTTGCGGGCACCCGGCACGATGCGCGGGTCGGCGCTGAAGATGCCGTCGACGTCGGTGTAGATCTCGCAGACGTCCGCGTCGAGCCCGGCGGCCAGCGCGACCGCCGTCGTGTCCGAGCCACCACGACCGAGCGTGGTGACGTCGTTGGAGGTGCTGACGCCCTGGAATCCGGCCACGATCGCGACCTGACCCTTGGAGAGGGTCTGGCGGATCCGGTGCGGGACGACGTCGACGATGCGGGCCTTGCCGTGCACCGCGTCCGTCAGGAGACCGGCCTGCTGGCCGGTGAAGGACTTCGCCTTGACCCCGAGCTTGTCGATCGCCATCGCCAGGAGGGACATCGAGATCCGCTCACCGGCGGTGAGCAGGATGTCCATCTCGCGCTGCGGGGGCTTGGGGCTGATCTCGTCGGCCAGCTCGAGGAGCTCGTCCGTGGTGTCGCCCATGGCGCTCACCACGACGACCACGTCGTTGCCGGCGCGCTTGGCCTCGGCGATGCGCTTGGCCACGCGCTTGATGGAGCGGGCGTCCGAGACGGACGACCCGCCGTACTTCTGCACGACCAGTGCCATGCATGCAACCTTTCTGTTGCCGGCCACCGTCTCTCTCAACGGCCCGCCGGTGTCTTGTGTGTGCGCCGACCATCGTAGCGCCCGGCGCCCGCGACCGGTGTGGACGACGTCACACGTCGCGGTGCTACGCCGTGAGGTCGGTGACGACGTCGTAGCCGAGCTTGCAGATCAGCGCCCCGACCACCACCACGAAGACGACCCGCACGAACCCGGACCCCTTCGCGACGGCCATGCGCGCTCCGACGTAGCCGCCCACCAGGTTCGCCACGCCCATCGCCAGACCGAGCCCCCAGATCACGGCGCCGTGCGGCACGAAGAACAGCAGCGCCCCGAGGTTCGTCGCGAAGTTGACGATCTTGGCCAGGGCCGACGCCGGCAGGAACGCGTAGCCGAGCACGCTCACCAGGGAGATCACCAGGAACGTCCCCGTCCCGGGCCCGAGCAGGCCGTCGTACGCACCGATGACCAGCCCGATGCCCGCGGCCGTCCAGCGGTGCCGGTTGCCCTCCCAGCGCAGGTTGTCCTGCGCACCGAGCTGCGGCTTGAGGATCGTGAACGCCGCGACACCGATGAGCACCACCAGGATGATCGGCGTGAAGAGCTCGGCCGGGATCTGCGTGGCGAGCGCCGCGCCGCCGAACGCGCCCACGAGCGCCGCGAGCGCCATCGGCCCCGCCGTCGTGAGATCGGGCCCCACCCGCCGGTAGTACGTGATCGAGCTGACCGAGGTGCCCATGATCGAGCCGAGCTTGTTGGTGGCGAGCGCCTGCACCGGGGAGATGCCCGGCACCAGCAGCAGCGCGGGGAGCTGGATCAGCCCGCCCCCACCGACGACGGCGTCGACCCAGCCGGCCGCGAGGCCGGCCAGGACGAGCAGCAGGATGGTGGTGAGGTCGAGATCGAGCACGCGTCGAATCCTTGCACGTGGTCACCCCCGGTCGCCGGTGTCCCCACCGTGCGCGGTCGCGCTCACGGGCGCTGCGCGCCCTGCGCTTCCCGTCTGACGACCGCGCGCGGCGGGGAGACCGGCGACCTCTCGCGTCGCGGCTACCTCACGCGGACGGTGAGCTCCTTGCTGGAGGTCTCGCCGAGGTCGTTGGTGAACACCATCCGGTACGTGTGCGTGCCGGGCTCGCGGCCGGTCAGCGGGACCTCGACGTGCTGGGCCGACGGCGTCGCGTCGGTCAGCTCGCCGGTCGCCACCTGCTCGCCGTCCTCGAACAGGGTCCAGCCGGTCGCGTTGGTACCCCACCACAGGTCGGCGGAGACGGTGTACGCGCCGTCCTTGTCGTGGTTGTCGTGGCTGAGCCGCGGGGCGGCGGGGGCCGCGTCCGTGACCCGGACGGTGTGCGAGCGGCAGTCGGTGGTGCCGGCCGCGTTCACCAGCTCGCAGGTGTAGGTGTACCGGCCGTCGGTGCGCCCGGTGAGGTCGAACTCGACGTGCTGGGCCGACGGCGTCGCGTCGACAAGGTTCCGCGTCGCGACGACCTCGCCGTCCTCGAGCAGGCGCACCTGGGTGGCGCTCTGGCCCCACCACAGGTCGACGGAGACGGTGTACGCGCCGCCCCGGACGCCGTCGTGCGCGTTGTCGTCGGTCAGGACGCCACGGGCCGGGACCTGCGTGGCGGCGGGGCCGTCGATCGCGAACAGCGTGGTGGAGCCGGAGACCTCGTTGCCGACGGCGAGCATCGGCTCGCCGGTCGGGGAGTCGTCGCCGGCGATGAAGGCGAGGCCCTCCGGGCCGAGGTCGCCGGCGGCCGCGACGGCCTCGGCCGGTGAGGCGCCGTCGTCGATCGCGTCCTCGGCGGAGACGGAGAAGTCGCGGTTGTTGACGTACTGCACGAACTGCGCCGCCGCCGGGTCGGTGACGTCGTAGACCATCACCCCGCCGACGCGCTCGAGCCCGACGAACGCGTACGTGCGCCCGTCCACCGCACCGATCGCCATGTTCTCCGGCTCGGGCCCCTTGGCGTCCGAGCGGGACTCGAACGAGGACTCGCCGTGGTCGGAGTTGAAGTTCCCGGGGGCGGCCTCGGCGGTGATCCGCTCGAAGTCGTCGCCGGAGTCGAAGACCTGCTCGCCGTCGGTGGTCCAGATCGAGAAGGAGCGGCCGCCGAACGCGAACACCTCCTCGTAGCACTCGCCGTCCGCACGCAGCCCGGAGGCCCGCGACACGTCGAGGCGGCCCAGGTCCTCGTCGGCCGTGCGCCCCGCGACGGGGCTGTCCGCGCAGAGCGGCGCCACGCCGTCCTCGCCCAGGTCCTTGATCCGCACGGGCTCCTCGTAGTCGCCCCACTCGCGGGCGTCGCCCTCGTTGGCGGTCACCAGGTAGGTCTCTCCCCCGGCGGTGTACGCGTTCAGCCCGTCCGGCATGTACAGCCCCTGGACGGGCACCGTCCGGACGTCGATCCCGCCGTCCTCGTCGGAGGGGTCGATGCCCTGACCCTCGATCGAGAAGTCCTTGGCGCCCAGCGGCCAGATCTCGGTCACCTCGGCGCCGGCCAGGTCGACGACGGCGACGGCGTTCGCCTCCTGCAGCACGGCGTACGCGGTGGTCGAGTCGGCCGACACGGCCACGTACTCCGGCTCGAGGTTGCGCGAGACGGGGTGGTCGGTCCCCTCGATGCCCGCGAAGACCCGCACCCCCGCGGGCAGCGCACCCTCCGCCTCGTACGCGTGGAAGTCCGCGATCCGCACGGCGTCCTGCGACGGCGCGGCCACGCCGTCGGGCACGTCGACGACGGCGACGTCCCCCTCGGGGTCGACGGTGTAGTCGTCGTCCGGCTCGCCCTCGTCGGCGACGACGGCACGGGCGCCGTCGGGGGTGAACGTCACCATGTCCGGCAGCGCGCCCACCCGGACCGCGCCGAGCGCGGACCCGTCGGCAGCGGCGTCGAAGAAGACGACCCAGCCGGCATCGGTCTTGGGGTCGGACTCGACGGCGACGGCGACCAGCCCGTCCGCGCGCACGGCCACCGAGTTGGCGACGGCGCCGGCCGGCACCGTGGAGCCGTCGTCGGCCGCCACACCCGTGGTCTGCAGGGCGAAGAGCTTCGTGGGCGCGGCCGGGTCCGCGACGTCGAGCACGGTGACCTCGCCGGCGTGCGCGTTGACGGAGAACAAGCGCTGGGAGCCGCCGTGGTACGCCACGATCTCCGCGCCGGACTCGTCGAACAGGCCCGTCTCGTAGCTGCCGAGGGCGCGCAGGTCGATCGCCGCGCCCTCGGCGCTCGTGCCGACCGGGTCGTCGACCACGGAGGCCCGGGCCGGCAGCGTCAGCGCGGCGCCGCAGAGGGTGAGCCCGAGCGCGACGGCGACGGCGCGAGCGGCGGGTGGGTGGATGCCACGGACGGGCACGAGGGCCTCCGGTGTGAGACGACAGGATCGCGTCGCACGCTAGGGCGCGCCGGTAGCGCCGCCGGGCCCGCGCGGTGAACGCCGGGTGACGCCGGGGTGGCGGGACGTCGTCGCACGTCAGAGATCATCCCGGAGGATGATGCCCGGGCCTTCGCGCACCGCGTAGGTTCGTCGCCATGACCGACGACGGTGGTGGGATCAGCACGCGCGGCGTGCGACGGGCGTTCGGCGCCGTGCACGCGGTGGTGGACGTGGAGCTGGAGGCACGGCCCGGCCGGGTGACGGCGCTCGTGGGGCCCAACGGGTCCGGCAAGACGACGCTGCTGCTCATGCTGGCGGGCTTGCTGGCGCCCGACGCCGGCGAGATCCGGGTCGCCGGCGTCGACCCTGCCGCGCACGGACGTGCCGCCCGCGCGCGGATCGGCTGGATGCCCGACGTCTTCGGCACCTGGGAGTCCCTGACCGCGCGCGAGGTGCTCGTCACCGTCGCGGCCGCGTACCGGATGACGCCCGACGACGGCGCCCGCCGCGCGGCCGAGCTGCTGGAGCTGGTGCACCTCACCGAGCTGGCCGACTCCCCCGCCCACGTGCTGTCCCGCGGGCAGAAGCAGCGGCTCGGGCTCGCCCGGGCCCTGGTCCACGACCCCGACGTGCTGCTCCTGGACGAGCCCGCCTCCGGGCTCGACCCCCGCTCGCGCGTCGACCTGCGCGAGCTCGTGCGCCGGCTCGCCGCCGCGGGCAAGACGATCCTCATCAGCTCGCACGTGCTCACCGAGCTCGACGAGATGGCCGACGACGCCGTCTTCATCTCCCAGGGCCGCACCGTGCGGTCGCAGTCGGTGGACGACGCCGCCGCCGAGCGTCGGGCGTGGCGGATCGCCGCGCTCTCGCCCGGGCTGCTGACGGACTGGCTCACCACGGCGGGGACCGAGGCCCGGCTCGAGGACGACGGGACCGCGCTGGTCGAGCTCGACGGCGACGAGGCCGCCGCGGCGCTGCTGCGCGACGCGGTCTCCGCCGGCGTGCCGGTGGTCAGCCTGGCGCCTGCCGGCGGAGCGTTGGAACAGGCATATCTGCGACTCGAGGAGGAACGGCGATGAGCGTCGAGACTCAGGAGGCCGCGCCGTCGGGCACCGGTCCCCGCACGGTGCCCACCAGCGACTGGTCGCTGTCGTGGCAGGGCGTCCGGACCGTGGCGCAGCTCGAGCTGCGCCAGCGCGTGCGCTCCACGCGGTGGAAGATCGCGCTCGTCGTGTGGTTCGTGGTGGTGGGGCTGATCACGCTGCTCACCTCCGGCGCGATCGCCATGCTGTTCGACGACCCGTCGCTGGGCGCCGACGGTGCCGGCCGCACGATGTTCGGCGTCGTCGTGTTCTTCGTGCTGTTCCTCGGGCTCCTCGTCGCACCGGCGCTCACCGCGCCCGCCATCAACGGCGACCGCGCGGCCGGGACGCTCGCGACGCTGCAGGCCACGATGCTCACCCCGGCCGAGATCGTCGTCGGCAAGCTGCTCGCGGCGTGGCTGGCCGCGCTGGCGTTCCTCGCCGCGAGCGTGCCGTTCGTCGTGTGGGCGTTCGCCGTGGGCGGGCTGCCCTTCTGGTCGCTGGTGTCCGTGGTGCTCGTGCTCGCCGTCGTGCTCGGGGTGGTCTGCGCCGTCGGCCTCGGGTTCTCCGCGCTGACCGCCAAGACCTCCGGCTCCGCGGTGCTCACCTACCTCACCGTGGGTGGCCTGTCGGTCGTGTCCCTCGCGCTCTTCGGCCTCAGCGCGCCCCTGGTGACCACCACCGAGGCGGTACGCACCTGGGACGTGCCGGCGGACTACGACTGGGAGGACACCGAGCCGCCCGAGTGCGAGTGGACCACGCACACGCAGGAGGTCTGGCACTCCGAACGCACGTGGTGGCTCCTCGCGGCGAACCCGTTCGTGATCGTGGCGGACGCCCAGCCGCTCGCCGACCCGGAGGCGTACGACTACGCCGCCGACCCGTTGACGCTGATCCAGTACGGGGTCCGGTACGCCC
Organism: Isoptericola halotolerans; assembly: GCF_003003075.1. GTDB lineage: Bacteria > Actinomycetota > Actinomycetes > Actinomycetales > Cellulomonadaceae > Isoptericola > Isoptericola halotolerans_A. The sequence goes on from NZ_PVTX01000003.1 coordinate 226,234, forward strand.
GCACCGGTCCCGCGGCGGAGCAGGACTGGTGCTCCGGCATGTGGGCCGACGGCACCGGCGCCTCGCCCGTCGAGGAGCAGCGGCCGAGCGAGTCGGCGGTGTGGCCCTGGGGCCTGGGGATCTACGTGCTGCTGGGCGCGGCCGGCGTCGTCACGGCCGTGCGGCGCCTGCAGATCCCCGCCCGGCGGCTCCCGAAGGGCACCCGCGTCGCCTGACCCGACCCGGCGCCGGGGCCGACGGTCAGGCGTGCAGGGCGTCGTACTCCGCCTCGGCGGCGACGTCGTCCGCCACGTCGAGGCGCAGGTGGCCGAGGACGCCCTGGAGCACCCGCAGTCCCGACGAGGCGCGCTCGCCCCAGCTCGACAGGTAGCTGAACTGCCACCACCACAGGCCCTCGAGCTCGTGGCCGTCGTCGAAGTGCTGCAGCCCCTTGGCGATCTCGTCCGCGACGCAGGCCAGGTCGCCGGAGAGCGTCGCCGGGGCGACGTCGGCGCTCAGCACCGGGTCGGTCACCTCCACGTAGTCGTCGAACCCGTCGAACATCTGCGCCAGCGCGGTCCGCAGCGGGTCCATGTCGGTCTCGCGCCCGGCATCGGGCTCGAAGCGCTCGACGGGGACGACGTCGGTGATCGCTGCCAACCGTGCGCCCGCGGCGAGCAGGTCCGACGTCGCCAGGATCAGCAGGGACAGCTCGGCGCCGGGGAAGCCTCCCGAGGCGACCTGCGACGTCGTCGACAGGAACGTCCGGGCCTGTGCCGACATCTGTTCGGCGACGTCCCGCAGCTCGGAGTCAGCGGAGATCTCTGGCACGTTCCTCACCCGTTCCTGCACTCGGTGCCAGGCCGAGCGAGTCCCCGGCCGCGTGGTGCCAGTGTCCCCCGCGCCGCCGCCACGACGCCAGGCAGGAACCCGATCCGCCGGCGTATGCGCAGGATCGGGAGACCAATGTTCACCTTTTGCTTGATAGCCAGCATAAGTGCGGCTACGGTCGAGGACGGTCGATCGCACCGTCTTCGAGGAGGAAGAACATGCCAGCACGGCCGTCAGGCCCCGCGAGGAGATCTCTCGCGGGACTCGTCACACTCACCCTGGCGAGCGGCACCGTAGCCCTCGCCACCGCACCCGCCGGGGCCGTCGAACCCGCTTCCCCGGCCGCCACCCAGCTCCGGACCGCCGACCTCCCACCCCAGGAGCCCGGCGTCACCCTGCGCACGTACGACCTGCGCCAGGGCATCGACGAGCTCTGCCGGCTCAAGGACGGGCAGACCCCCAACGTCGACAAGCTCATGCCGACGATCGACTGGACCGAGGCGAGCCAGTTCGGCCTCGAGGACCACTTCCTCACCCACGTGGTCGGCAACGTCCACGCCCCCGAGGACGGCGAGTACACGTTCCGCCTCACCAGCGACGACGGCTCCCGGCTGTCGATCGGCGACGAGGTCGTCGTGGACAACGACGGCCTGCACGGCGAGGAGTCGGTGGACGGCACGGTCACCCTGACCGCCGGCGCCCACCCGCTGTTCGTCGAGTTCTTCGAGGACGCCTACGGCCAGGTGCTGCGGCTCGAGTGGATGCCGCCCGGCGCCTCCGAGTTCACCGTGGTGCCGCAGGAGGCGCTGAGCACCGAGGCCGGCGTCGTCCGCGTCACCGCACCCGGGACCAAGTACTGCGAGGGTGCCGAGGACACCGCCGGTGACGGCCTGCCCCTCGACGCCGTGCACCCGGGGTACGACCTCACCGACCTGCGCCCCGAGGGCTTCGAGCCCATGGTCTCCGGCATGGACTGGACCGCCGACGGCGACCTCGTCGTCGCGACGTCCGGCTCCGTGAGCCCCGGCGGCTGGGTCGAGGACCCGGAGCCCGGGGAGCTCTTCGTGCTCGACCAGGTGACCGGCGAGACGAGCGCCGAGGAGGTGACGGCGACCAAGATCGCCACCGACCTGTTCAACCCGATGGGTGTGGCCGTCATCGACGACTCGATCTTCGTCACCGAGCGCGACGCGCTCACCGAGCTCACCGACCCGGACGGCGACGGCTTCTACGACCAGCGCTCCACCGTCGCGGAGTGGCCGTTCGGCGGCAACTTCCACGAGTTCGCGTTCGGCCTGCTGCACGACGAGGACCACTTCTACGTCAACCTCTCCGTGGCCATCAACAACGGTGGGGCGACGACCGACCCGCAGCTGGCCGAGAACCGCGGCACGAGCATCACGGTCGACCGTGAGACGGGCGAGATCGACTACGTGGCCGGCGGTCTGCGAACCCCGAACGGCATGACGTTCGGGCCGGAGAACGAGCTGTTCGTCATGGACAACCAGGGTGCCTGGCTGCCCAGCTCCAAGCTGGTGCACGTCGAGCAGGACCGGTTCTTCAACCACTACACGAACCCGGACGGCCCGTTCGACGACCAGCCCGTCACCCAGCCGGCCCTGTGGATCCCGCAGAACGAGATCGGCAACTCGCCCAGCGAGCCCGTGCAGCTCTCCGAGGGTCAGTTCGCCGGCCAGCTCCTGTTCGGCGACGTCACCTACGGCGGCCTGCAGCGCGGGTTCCTCGAGAAGGTCGACGGCGAGTTCCAGGGCGCCGTGTTCCGGCACACCGCGGGGCTCGAGGCGGGCGTCAACCGCACCGTGATCGGGCCCGACGGCGCCGTCTACGTCGGCGGCATCGGCGAGGCCGGCAACTGGAGCGAGCCCAACAAGCTCCGGTACGGCCTGCAGAAGCTGACGCCGAACGGCCAGGAGTCGTTCGACATGCTCGAGATGCGGGTGCAGGAGGGCGGCTTCGAGATCGAGTACAACCAGCCGCTGTCCGACGAGACGGTCGCGAAGATCGCCGACGACGCCGGGCAGGCGTACCGCGTGGACCAGTGGCGGTACGTGCCCACCCAGCAGTACGGCGGGCCGAAGATCGACGAGGAGGTGCTGCACGTCAGCGACGCCACCGTCTCGGAGGACCGCACCACCGTCAGCCTCGCCGTCGACGGGCTCAAGCCGGGCCGGGTCGTGCACCTGCGCTCGCCGCGCCCGTTCAGCGACGCCGAGGGCCGCGAGCTGTGGAACACCGAGGCCTGGTACACCCTCAACAGCCTGCCCGGGTACGTGGCCCCGGCCGACCGCGGGTACTACGAGGCCGAGGAGTCGGTGCTGCTCGGTTCCGCCGGGCTCGACAGCGAGCACAGCGGGTACTCCGGCTCCGGGTTCGTGGATGGCATCCAGTCCCCCGGTGCCGGCGTGAGCTTCACGGTGGAGGCCGACGCGGCCGGCACGCAGCCCGTCAACCTGCGGTACGCCAACGGCCCCAACCCGTTCGAGGGCGACAAGTCGATCTCGGTGCTCGTCAACGGCACCGAGGTGGACCCCTGGGTGCTGCCGAGCACGGGCGACTGGAAGACGTGGGACTTCGTCACGCGTGACCTCGACCTGCGCGAGGGCGCCAACACGATCACGCTCCGGTTCGACGAGGGTGACGACGGCAACGTCAACCTCGACGTCCTGTCGATCGGTGAGTCGCCCGACCTGTGCACCGCGACCGAGCCCGACGCGGGGTACACCGCCCTGTTCGACGGCACGCTCGCGACGTTCGACGACTGGCGGCTCGCCGGCGCCGGGTCCTTCGGGCGGCAGGACGACTGCACCCTGAAGACCCAGGGCGGCATGGGTCTGCTCTGGCACACCGACGAGCTGGAGGGGTCGTACAGCCTCCAGCTCGACTGGAAGCTGGTCAAGGACGACAACGGCGGCGTGTTCGTCGGGTTCCCCGACCCGGGCAACGACCCGTGGGTCGCCGTCGACCAGGGCTACGAGATCCAGATCGACGCCAGCGACGAGGCGGACCGCACCACCGGTGCGATCTACACCTTCCAGGGTGCCGACCCGGAGGCCGTCGAGGAGGCGCTGAACCCGGTGCCGGAGTGGAACAGCTACGACATCCGCGTCGTGGGCGACACGATCCGGATCTTCCTCAACGGGGTGCTGGTGAACGACTTCGTCAGCACGGACCCGGCGAGGGACCTCTCCCGCGGGTTCCTCGGGATCCAGAACCACGGGGGCGGCGAGACGGTCTCCTACCGGGACATCCAGGTCAAGCCGCTCGGTGACCTGGCCGTCACCGCCACGGCGGAGGTCCGTTGCGAGGCGGAGTCCGCGGTGCTGGACGTGCACGCGTCGAACACCGAGACGGACGTGGCGGTGGACCTCACCATCGACACGCCGCTCGGGTCCCGCACCGTCGAGGGCGTCGAGCCGGGAGCCTCCGTCACGGAGTCGTTCGCGGCCGACGCCGCGGAGCTCGCGGCCGGCACCGTGCAGGTGACGGCCGGCGGCGACAAGCGGACGCTGGTGGTCGAGGCGTCCTACGACGCCGCGGACTGCACCGTCGGCCTGCCGGCCGAGGTCCGGGCGAAGCTCGCGCCGCCGAAGGTCAAGGCCGGCAAGGACACCAAGGTGATGGTCTGGGTGTCCGGCGCGGAGGGCGACCCGGTCCCGACCGGCACCGTGCGCGTGACGCTCGGCGACGAGGTCGTCACCACGGAGCTCGGTGAGGGACCCGCCAAGGTCAAGGTGCCGACGTCGGGCCTCACCGACGGGGTGCACACGGTGACCGTGGAGTACCTGGGTGACTCCGTCTACGGAGCCACCAGCACGACGGCGGATCTCACGGTGCGCTGACGCGTCGCCGCACGTCCGCTGCCGGGCCCGCTCCGCCTCCGTGCGGGGCGGGCCCGGTCGCGTCGGCAGGCCGGTGGCGGTCCAGCAGCGGTTCAGCTGCCGACGACGCGCCGGCCCTCGAACGCGCGACCCAGGGTGACCTCGTCCGCGTACTCGAGGTCGCCGCCGACCGGCAGCCCCGAGGCCAGCCGCGAGACGGTCAGCCCCATGGGGCCGATGAGGCGCGAGAGGTAGGTGGCCGTCGCCTCCCCCTCGACGTTCGGGTCGGTGGCGATGATGACCTCGGTGACCGCGCCGTCGGCCAGCCGTGACATCAGCTCGGCGATGCGCAGGTCGTCCGGCCCGACGTTGTCCAGCGGGTTGATGGCGCCGCCGAGCACGTGGTACCTGCCACGGAACTCGCGTGTGCGTTCGATCGCGACGACGTCCTTGGGCTCCTCCACCACGCAGATGATGTCGTCACCGCGGCGCGGGTCGGCGCAGATGCGGCAACGCTCGGACTCGGCGACGTTGCCGCAGACCTCGCAGAACTGCACCCGCAGCTTGACCTCGGTGAGGGCGTCGGTCAGCCGCCGCACGTCCGCGGCGTCCGCGGCCAGCAGGTGGAACGCGATCCGCTGCGCGCTCTTGGGCCCGACGCCGGGTAGGCGGCCGAGCTCGTCGATCAGGTCCTGGACCGCTCCTTCGTACACACGCTCAGGGTACGGGCCGCACCCGACAACCCCCGCCCCACCCCGCCCTTCGTCGCTGTGGGTGCACGACACGCCGTCTGCCGCCCTGGCTGGGCGGCGTGTCGTGCACCCACAGCGAGGAGGGGGTGGGCGAGATCAGACCCAGCCCTTGGCGCGCGCCACCCGTTCGGCACTTTGCGCTCCGTTCGGCAGCTTGAACTGCCGAACGGAACCGAAACTGCCGAACGCCGCATCTTTCGCACGCCATGCGCACGCCAGACAGGATGCACAGCATGGATCACGACCCCGGCGCGGAGCTCGTCGCGCTGTACGACGACGGTCGTCCGGTCGGCGTCGCGCCACGCCACCGCGTGCGAGCCCGGAACCTCCCGCACGCGGCGACAGCCGTCGTCGTGCGGAACACGGCGGGCGACGTCTACGTGCACCGGCGCACCGACGGCAAGGACGTCTACCCCGGTCGCTACGACTTCTGCGCGGGCGGTGTGGTCCGCGCCGGGGAACTGCCCGCAGACTCCGCCGCACGCGAGGTCGCCGAGGAGCTCGGCGTCACCGAGGTTCCCTTGCTGTCGTTGGGCGAGTCGGACTACGCCGACGTCAGCGCCCGCTACCACGCCTTCCTGTTCACCTGCACCTACGACGGCACCATCACGTGGCAACCGGACGAGGTCGCCTGGGGAGCATGGGTCGCACCTCGCCGGCTCGCGACCATGATCGACGAGCTCGACTTCGTCCCCGACTCGGTCGCACTGCTGCATCGCTGGCTCGACGCCCTGCGCGCGTAGCCCCTGGTGCCCGCACGCTGCCGAGCCGCGGGATCAGACCCAGCCCTTGGCGCGCGCCACCCGGACCGCCTCGTGCCGATTGGTCACTCCGAGCTTCGCCACGGCGGAGGACAGGTAGTTGCGCACGGTGCCGGGCGCGAGCGCGGCGCGGTCGGCGATCTCCTCCACCGGTGCGCCGTCGGCAGCCAGCTCCAGCACGTCCGCCTCGCGCGCCGTGAGCGGCGAGTCGCCCGCGGCGATGGCGTCCGCCGCCAGCTCCGGGTCGACGTACCGTCCGCCGGACGCGACCTGCCGGATCGCGGCGGCCAGCACCGTGGCCGACACGGTCTTGGGCAGGAACCCGCGCACCCCGGCCCCGAGCGCCTTCTTGAGGTGCCCGGGTCGCCCGTGCCCCGTGACGATGACGATGCCGCAGTCCGGCACCTCCGTCCGGACGGCCTCGGCCACCTCGATCCCGTCGGCGCCCGGCATCTGCAGGTCGAGCACCGCGACGTCCGGCCGGAGGTGCCGCACGACGGCGACGGCCTCGGTCCCGGAACCCGCCACGGCGATCACGTCCAGGTCGTCCTCCAGGTCCAGGAGCTGGGCGACGGCGTCGCGGATGAGAGTCTCGTCGTCGGCGAGGACGATGCGGATCATGCGGCAGCTCCGGGAGCGTTCGGGACGCGCGCCACCACGGTGAACCGATCACCGTGGGCCGTCACGTCGAGGGTGCCGCCCGCGGCGGCCAGTCGTTCGCGCAGGCCGGCCAGCCCGGTCCCGCCGGGCGCACGGGGCTCACCGAGTCCCGCGGCGTCGGACCCGCCGGACACGACGCCGTCGTTGACGATGCGCAGCTCGGTCGTCGCGCCGTCGTCGTCGAGCTCCAGCCGGCACTCGGTCGCCCGCGAGTGCCGCACCACGTTGGTCACGGCCTCGCGCACCACCCAGGCCAGGGCCTCCTGCTGCGGCGTGCCCAGCGGCGGCACCGCACCGATGACGCGGACCGCGATCCCGGCGGCCCGCAGCACGGACCGCGCCCCGGCCAGCTCGGTGGCCAGGTCGGTCGAGCGATACCCGGCGACGACGCCGCGCACCTCGCGCAGCGACTCCTGCGCGAGGGTGCGGACCTCGTCCATCTCCTCGGCGGCACGGGGGTCGCCGCGCCGGGCCAGCGCGGCGGACAGGTCGCTCTTGACCGCCACGGCGGACAGCGCGCGCCCGACGACGTCGTGCATGTCGCGGGAGATCCGCAGCCGTTCCTCCGCGACGGCGAGCCGGCCGGCCACCTCGCGCGACGCCTCGAGCTCGCGCACCACCTCGACGATCCACATCGAGATGCGTACGGTTCCCGTCCAGAACAGCACCAGGGCGTAGAGGAACACGGCACCCACGACCGCGCCGCCGCTGAACGACCCGTCGAGGACCCAGGTGACCAGGACGACCACCGGCACCCACAGCGCGACCACGGCCAGCGTCCGCATCGCGAACCCGGTCGCCAACGCTCCGCAGGTCGCGGCGCCGCAGACCGCGATCGTCAGGGCCCGCGCGTCGCGGCCCAAGGCGTCGTCCGGCGCCCCGGGCAGCACCACCAGCGCGAGGACGACGACGGCTGCGGTCGCGACGAGCAGGGCGATCACGACCGGGTGCAGCCTGCCGCCGGCGACCAGCGGCCGGTCGAAGCCGACGTGCACCGTCGCGAACGCCGTCCCGATGTGGACCAGGGCGGCGACGGCGAGCGCTCCGAGCGCGACGGCGGACGGCAGCGGGTCGTGCTCCGCCAGCGCGACGACCGCGTACAGGTAGAAGAACCCCTCCAGCGGCACGAACAGGTACAGGCTGATCCGCGTGTAGATCTCCACGCCCCGGGCACCACCGGCCAGCGAGGCGGCCGGCCGGTGCGACGCCGTGCGAGGTGCGGTGGTGGGCTCGGAGGTCACGTCGTCAGCCTGCCACGTCTCGGGTGCCGCGGGGGTCAACGTCGCGGCGCCCAACGCATCCCGCGCCGTGCGGCCAGGATCCCGAGGGCCGTCCACCCGACGAGCACCGCCGTCGGCAGGGCTGCCGCGCCGAACGTCTCGACGAACGACAGCGTCCGCCCGGCGGCGTCGGTCCCGTTCAGTCCGAGCAGGACGAGCTCGGAGACGGGGTGCAGCGGCGTGAACCGCGCGACGGTGCTGAGCGGGCCGACGTCCGGGGTCGGGAACATCCCGGCGAAGGGCAGCACGAGGACGATGACCGGCAGCGTCGTGAGCTGGACCGACTCCACCGTCCGGGAGAATCCGGCGGTCGCGGCGGCGAGCGCCCCGAGCACCGCCGCCCCGCCCAGCACGGCGACGAGCAGCAGCACCGGGTTGGTCATGCCCGGCGGCCCGATCACCACGGCCACCGCCGCGTACCCGAGCACGAGCTGGGCGAGGGTGACGACGACGGCGGGCAGCGCGGGTGCGAGCAGCGCCTCGACGCGGGTGGTCGAGCCGGTGAGGAGCCGCTGGAGCACCCGGTCCTCCCGGCGCGCCACGTACGCGGTGGTGAGGTTGTAGTAGACGACGAAGATCAGCGCGACGACGAGCAGCATGACGAGCACCGCCGCCGCGACGTCGGCACCGGAGGCCCCGTCGCCGCCCACCCCGCCGAGCAGGCCGAACAGGCCGACGAACCCCACGGGGAGCAGCAGCGCGTTGGTGAGGGCCGCACGGTTGCGGACCAGGAGCAGGGTCTCGGCACGCGCGAGGGCCAGCAGCCGTCGGGTGCGCGACGCCGTGGGTCGGGCGGTCCGGCCGCCCGCGGTCAGGGTGGTGCTGGTGGTGGTCATGCCGCGACCTCCTCGTCGACGTCGGCGCTCTGCGCCAGGGACAGGAAGGCCTGCTCGAGGGAGGCCGACCGCGCCTCGAGCTCCTCCAGCCGCAGGCCGCGCTCGCGGGCCCAGGCCAGCAGGACCTCCAAGTCCTCCTGCAGGCTGGTGGTCCGCAACCGAACCCGGCCCCGCTCGACGTCGGCGGCCACCAGACCCGGGAGCACCGGCAGGTCCGTCGTCGCGAGGGTCAGCGCGGCACCCGGGCCGTCGTGCGGGAGGAACTCGATCCGTGCCGGTTCGGCGGAGACGGCCTCGGCCACGGTGCCCTCGCGCACCACCCGACCGGCACGCATGATCGCGACGCGGTCGGCGAGCTCCTCCGCCTCCTCGAGGTAGTGCGTGGTCAGCAGGACGGTGACACCGTCCTCCAGCAGCCCGCGCACGAGCCGCCACACCGCGCGACGGCTCTCGGGGTCCAGACCGGTGGTGGGCTCGTCGAGCACCAGCAGCTCCGGGCGGCCGAGGATGGCGAGCGCCAGGTCGAGACGACGTCGTTCACCGCCGGAGAGGCTGCCCACCCGCACATCGGCGCGGGAGGTGAGCGCCAGGTCGTCGAGCACCTCCTCCACGGGGCGTGGGCGGGCAAGAGTGCCGGCCCACAGGCGCATCGTCTCGACGGTGGTCAGGTCGGAGGAGAAGCCGGCCTCCTGGAGCATCACACCCAGGCCGCCGACGATCCGCGCGCGCTCGCGGTACGGGTCGTGCCCGAGCACCCGGATCTCGCCGGCGTCGGCGGGGGCCAGACCCTCGACCAGCTCGACCAGCGACGTCTTGCCGGCGCCGTTGGTGCCGAGCAGGGCCAGCAGCTCGCCGCGCCGGACGTCGAGGTCGACGCCTCGCACGGCCTCGAACAGGCCGTACCGACGCCGGGCCCCGCGGACGGAGACGATCGGTTCGTAGGTCATGCCTCGAGCCTGCCGCCACCACGTCGCCGCAGGTAGTGCCCCGTCTCACCGGTGGCGATGAAGTTCCCACCGGACAGGCATGACATCTGTCAGGCGGGCACCTCGCCGCCCGGCACCGACGGCGCGGGCGGGCTCAGCGTGCGGCGCCGATCCCGGTGGCGCGGAGCAGCGCCGTCGGGCCGAACGACACGTTCTGGTCGACGGCCACCTCGACCCGGCGCCCCTCGCCGTCCCCGCCGAAGGTCAGGCGGACGTCGAGGGCGAACGGCGTGCCGCGACCCAGCAGGCGGCACGTCAGCTCGTCCGGGGCGGTCCAGGCGGCGGCGCCGGCGACGGGCAGGTCCTCCCCGTCGATCTCTGCCCTGCCGAGCACCCACCGGCCGACGCCGCAGCGCACCACGTGCTGCTCGGCGACGTCCTCGACGGTCCAGGACAGCACGATCTCGTCGCCGTCCCGGTCGACGGCGACGGTGCGCCACCGCAGGAACGACGCCGCATGGTCCGACGGCGATCCCGGCGCCGGACCGTCCGCCGCGGCCGGGGCTGCGTCGTCGGGCGGGCCGAGCGTGAACGTGGAGCCGCGCACGAAGTCCTCGAGCGGCACGTGCGACGTCCCGCGGGGCAGCGCGACGGTGCGGCCGCCCAGCGAGTACGGCGAGCCGTCGTCGTCGGGTCGCGAGTCGTCGGCCGGGGCGCCGTCCGAGGCGCTGCCGGCGGTCTCGCCCAAGCACTCGAGGACCGCCTCGAGCTCGGCGGCGGTCGCGGTCGTGCCGGACGTCAGCACCGCCACGGCGTCGCGCTCGGGCCACACCACGCAGAACTGCCCGAACGCGCCGTCGGCACGGTACGCGCCACCGCGGCAGCGCCAGAACTGGTAGCCGTAGCCCTGCTCCCAGTCGGCGTTCTGGTCGGGGCCGTTGGGCACCTGGGCGGCTGTCATCTCGTCGACCCACGCGGCCGGGACGAGCTGTTCGCCGCGCCAGGTGCCCCGTTGCAGCAGCAGCTGGCCGAACACGGCGAGGTCCTCGGTGGTCAGCCGCAGGCCGTAGCCGCCGACGTCGATCCCCTGCGGGCACTGCTCCCAGGTGGCGCCCGCGATCCCCAGCGGGGCGAGCAGGCGCGGCGTGAGGTAGTCGAGCAGCCGCTCGCCGGTGAGCCGGTGCAGGATCGCCGAGAGGAGGTACGTGGCCCCGGTGTTGTAGACGAAGCGCGTCCCCGGCTCGTGGGTCACCGGCGCGGCGAGGATCGCCTGCGCCCAGCTCGGCCCGGGGACGTGCAGGTTCGTCAGGGTGAAGTTCATCGTGTCGGTGCCGTGGCCGGACGTCATCGTCAGCAGGTCACGGACGGTCATGGCGGCCAGATTGTCGCCCGGGTCGGCGGGGGCGTCGTCGGGCAGCAGGTCGATCACGCGGTCGTCGGTGCGGAGCAGGCCCTCGTCGACGGCGAGGCCCACGGCGGTGGCCGTGAACGACTTGGACACCGAGAACATCGTGTGCGGCTCGTCGGGGGCGTAGGGGTGCCACCACTCCTCGGCGACGACGACGCCGTGGCGCAGCACCATGAGGCTGTGCACGTCACGGATGCCGTCGAGCGTCTCGGCGAGCCGCGCCAGCGCGGCGCGGTCCACCCCCTGCGACTCGGGGGTGGCGCGGGGCAGTCGGGCTGTGGTCGGTGTCGTCGTCGGCACGGGCCCAGTGTGCCGCACGGCTGCGGCGAGCGTCAGGTGCGGGCGTGCGCGAGCAGGTCGACCGAGAGCGCCGCGACCGGGTGCGTGGTGACGGGGTCGGCGGGGTCCACCCAGACGAGCTCGGCCAGCTCGGCGCGAGGCTCGGGCTCGAACCCGGCCGGGAGCTCGACGGCGAACGCGTCGGCGACCACGACGTGGTCCGGCTCGTTCGCGGCCGACGCGCTGAAGCTGCCCAGCGGGACGGCGGCGTCCGGGTCGACGACGAGGCCGATCTCCTCGGCGCACTCGCGCACGAGCGCCTGCACCGGCGACTCACCGGGCTCCGGTTTGCCGCCCACCTGCATGAAGGCGCTGGTGCCCCGCTTGCGGACCAGCAGGAACCGGCCGTCGCGCACGATCACCGCGGCCACGACGTGGATGGTCCTCACGGCTGGTCCGCGACCTCCTCCAGGATCGTGCCGTCGAGGGCCTTCACGACGAGCGGCACCCCGACCAGCCCCGTCGCCGCGATGTCGGGGTCGTCGTCGGAGGCGTCGTCGTACCCGCTCGCCGCGGACGGCGGCGGGGCGGTCTGCTCCCGCGCCCGGGAGGCTGCCGCGGCCTGCTCGGCCGCCTGGCGCGGCGTCTGCGCGGGGGCCGACGGCGGCACGTCGGGGCGCTGCGGCGCCACGGTGGGAGATGCCCCGGCGGCCGGGGGCGGCGTGGCGGCCGACGCACCGTCCGAGGGCGACGCCGACGACCCGGCGAGCCAGGCGGCGTCGGCGGCGTCGGCCGCTGACTGCACGCTCTGGGCCGACTGGGCCGACTGAGGTTCGTCGGCCGCCAGCTCCCGGCGAGGTGGGTCGTCCACGCGTTCGGCGACGGACACCCCGCCGCGCGGGGAGCCGGCCGGCGCGACGGCGGCTCCTCGGGAGCCGCCGTCCTGTTCCTCGTCGGACGCGCTCGGCCGCGGCGGGGTCGGCGGCTGGGCAGGTCCGGGCGCGCCGACGGTGGTCTCGAGGCGGACCTGCACCCCGAGGGTCTGGAACACGGCGTCGACCACCGCATCGACGTGGCGCGGCTGGGCCGAGAACGTGCGCGCCATGCCCTCGGCGTCGAAGGCGATCCGGAGCACGCCCCCGGACAGCGAGGCCACCTGCGCGTTGGGGCCCACCAGGGCGCGGGTGACCGGGCTGGACAGGTTCGCGACCACCTCGTCCCACCGACGGCGGACGAGCTCGGCCGTCACCTCGGGCGTACCCGGGGACGGCTCCGCCGCCGCTGCGGGGGTGTGCACCGCCGCGGTGTCGGGCTCCGGCTCGGCCGCGGGCGTGGCCGGCGGCTCGTCCTGCGGCGCAGGCGCTGGCGCCGGCACGTCGGCAACCGGCACGGCGGACGGCTCCGCGACCGGCTCGGCGGCCGACCCAGCGACCGCCTCGTCGGCTGGGGGCTCGTCGGCGACGGGCTCGGCCGCCCGCTCGTCGACATCCGGTGCCGAAGGTTCGCCCACCGGGCCTCCCTCGGCGGCGGCGTCCTCGGCCGGCGGGTCGGCGGCGACATCCTCGGCCGGCGCCTCGCCGGCCGATGCGGACGCTGCGTCGTCGGCCTCCGGTGCGGGGGCAGCCTCCGGTGCCGGTACCGACTCCGGTGCTGGTACCGACTCCGGTGCCGGTGCGGGCTCGGCCGGCGCCGCCGGAGCAGCCGAAGCAGCAGGCGCCGCCGAGGCGGCCGACCCGGTGTCCCGGGCCACGGGTCGCCGGCTCTGCTGCAGCGCAGCACGCGCGGCCGCCGCGCCGGACAGGCCCGCCGTGGCGACGCCCTGCGCAGCACCGGCGGACGCCCCCGCCGGCTCTGGCTCCGCGCCGGACATACCTGCCGTGCCGACGTCCTGCCCGGCACCGGCGGCGACGGGGACGCCCGTGGGCGCGGCGACGATCGCTCCCCGCTCCAGGCGGTCGATGCGCGCGGCGAGGCCGTCGGCACCGTCGTCGGCGCCGGGCAGCAGCAGCCGGGCGCAGAGCAGCTCGAGGTGCAGGCGCGGCGAGGTGGCACCGGTCATCTCGGTGAGGGCGGAGTTGACCAGGTCGGCCGCGCGCGAGAGCTCGGCCAGGCCGAGGTGCGACGCCTGCTCGGTCATCCGCTCGAGCTGGTCGGAGGGCAGGTCCCGCAGCACGGCGCCGGCCGCGTCGCCCGAGACGGCGATCACGACCAGGTCCCGCAGCCGCTCCAGGACGTCCTCGACGAACCGGCGCGGCTCGTGCCCCGTCGCGATGATCTGGTCGACCACGCGGAAGATCGAGGCGCCGTCGCGCGCCGCGAGCGCGTCCACGACGTCGTCCAGCAGGGTCGCGTGCGTGAAGCCGAGCAGCCCGACGGCCGTGTCGTACTCGACCGAACCACCGGTCGCGCCGGCGATGAGCTGGTCCATGACAGACAGCGAGTCGCGCACGGACCCCCCGCCCGCACGGGTCACCAGCGGCACCACCCCCGCGCCGATCTGGACGCCCTCGGCGGCGCACAGCTGGTCCAGGTACGGGCCCAGGACGTCCGGCGGCACGAGCCGGAACGGGTAGTGGTGGGTGCGCGAGCGGATGGTGCCGATCACCTTGTCGGGCTCCGTCGTCGCGAACACGAACTTGATGTGCGGCGGGGGCTCCTCGACGATCTTCAGCAGCGCGTTGAAGCCCTGCTGGGTGACCATGTGGGCCTCGTCGAGGATGAAGATCTTGTACCGGTCGCGCGCGGGGGCGAACGTCGCCCGCTCGCGCAGGTCGCGGGCGTCGTCCACGCCGTTGTGCGACGCCGCGTCGATCTCGACGACGTCGAGGGAGCCCGAGCCGCCGCGGGCCAGCTCCACGCACGAGGGGCACTCCCCGCAGGGGGTGTCGAGCGGCTTCTCGGGGGTGTTGCGCGCGCAGTTGAGCGTGCGCGCGAGGATGCGTGCCGACGTCGTCTTGCCGCAGCCGCGAGGCCCGGAGAAGAGGTAGGCGTGGTTGACGCGCCCGCTGCGCAGCGCCTGCATGAGCGGCGCGGTGACGTGCTCCTGGCCGATCACCTCGGCGAAGGTCTCGGGCCGGTAGCGGCGGTACAGAGCGGTGGACACGCACGCAACGATAGACGCCGGGGCCGACACGGACACCTCCCGGCCTCCCGCCGCTCGCCACCACGAATGTTAGTGACTAACATTGTGTCGTGGCCACCCTCACCCCACGGTCCCTGCGCACCCGGGCACGCATCCTCGACGCCGCCCTGGACCTGTTCGAGCGCCAGGGCTACGACGCGACGACGGTCGCCCAGGTCGCGGCGGCGGCCGGCGTCACGCAGATGACGTTCTTCCGCCACTTCCCGACCAAGGACTCCGTCCTCGTCTCCGACCCCTACGACCCGCTGCTCGCCCGCGCCGTCGCGGCCCAGCCCCGCGATCTCGGTCCCGTCGAGCGCGTCCGGCGCGGCCTGCTCGCCGCCCTCGGCACCATCGAGCCGGTCGAGGACGCCACGGCCGAACGTCGCGTCCGGCTCGTCGCCGCGCACCCGGCCTTGCGCGCCGCCGTCGCGGCGGCCACCGCCGACACCGAGCGGGCGATCACCGACGCCCTCGTCGCCGACGGCGTCCCCCGCCTCGACGCCGCCGTCGCCGCCGCGGCATGCCTCGGCGCCTGCACCGCCGCCCTCCTCGCCATGCCGGACCTGCCCGACCGACCCGACCCGACCGACGGCGGACGCCACCTCGGCGCGGTCGTCACCCGCGCGCTCGAGCTCCTCGGGGAGTCCCCATGACTGTGCTCGCCCTGCACGACCTGCGCCACCGGTTCGGCGACCGGACGGCGCTTGCCGGCCTGTCCGTCGCCGTCGGCCCCGGGGAGGTCGTCGCGTTGGTCGGCCTCAACGGCGCCGGCAAGACGACGGCGCTGCGTGTCATGACCGGCCGGCTCCGCCCGGCCGGGGGCACCGCACGGGTGCTCGGCGCGGACCCCGCCACGCTGGGCCCGACGGCGGCACGCCGGTTCGGCCACGTCGTCGGCGCCGCGCTGGTCTCGCCGGACCTCACGGTCACCGAGAACGTCCGCACCGCGGCGCTGCTGCACGGCGTCCCGCGAGCGGACGTCGCGACCGCGGGCTCCGCCGTCGTGCAGCGCCTGGACCTCGAGCCGTGGGCCCACGCCCGGGCCCGCACGTTGTCCGCCGGCAACGCCCAGCGCCTCGGGGTCGCCTGTGCGGTGGTGCACGGCCCGTCGGCGCTGGTGCTCGACGAACCGACCTCCGCCCTGGACCCGCGGGGCGTGGTCCTCGTGCGCGAGCTGGTGCGCTCCCTGGCCGACGCCGGCGCCGGCGTGCTGGTCTCCAGCCACCACCTGGACGAGGTGGCGCGCGTGGCGGACCGCGTCGTCGTCGTGCACGGCGGTCGCGACGTCGGGGAGCTCGCGCCCGGACCCGAGATGGAACGACGGTTCTTCGCCCGCGTGCTCGAGGCGGACACCGACGTACCCGCGCCCGGGGGTGTGGCATGACCGGGCTCGGCACCGCACTGCGGGCGGAGACGCTCGCGTGGCGCCGTTCGGCGGTGCAGCGGATCGCGACGCCGCTGCTGGTCCTCCTGGTCCCGGTCGCCGCGGTGGGCCTGGTGGCGCTGGCCCGGTCGGGCGCCGTCGTGGGTGCCGGGGCGGCCAAGCTGGCGCCGTACGCGACGGGCGACGCGGCGACCACCCAGCTGGTGGCGGCCGGGCAGGTGCTCTCGGTCGCGGCCCTCCTCGCGACCGGCTTCGCCGCGGCGGCGGCGTTCGCCCAGCCGTTGGCCGACGGCCGCGCCGGGGCGTACTTCGGGCTCGCGACGCCGCGCTCGACGGTGGCGCTGGCCCGCTGCCTGGTGCTGCTCGGCTGGGCCGCGGCGTGCGCGGCAGGGGCGGTCCTGCTGGCGGTGGCGGCGTCCGCCGTGCCATCGGCCGGGCTGGGCGCCGAGGCGTGGGCCGCGGGGGGCCGGGCCCTGGTGGCCGGCCTGCTCGCCGCGGGGCTCGCGCTGCCCTTCGGCGCGGTGGCGACGGCGACCCGGAGCCCGCTGGCGACGGTGGGCGCGCTGATCGGCGTCGTGGCGGTGACCCAGATGGTGGTCCTGGTGGGCGGCGGCGCCTGGTTCCCGTACGCGGTGCCGTCGCTGTGGACGGGCATGGGCGGTCCGGCCGCCGCGTCCGCCGTCGGGCCGGTCGGGCTGTTGCTGGCGGCGGCGGCGGTGCCGGTCGGCCTCGCTGTCGTCGCCTGGCAGTGGCGCCGGCTCACCGACGTCTGAGCGTTGACGGCACTGCGTGCGCGCCCTAGTGTTTAATCGATTCAACCAGCCACCCGGAGGACCGATGACGATCCACCTCGCGGGCGACTCGACCGTCGCCCCCACCGACCACGGCGCCACCTCGGGCCACCCGGAGGTCCCGCTGCTGGGCTGGGGCGACGAGCTCGCCGCGCTGCTGGACGACGACGTCCGGAACCTGGCGATCGGCGGCGCCACCACCAGGTCGTTCCGCGACGAGGGCCACTGGGACCGCGTGACCGAGGCGTTGCGGCCGGGCGACACCGTGATCATCCAGTTCGGTCACAACGACCAGAAGGACCCGGCCGAGCTGGCCGCCGAGGGCGGGTACCGCCGTCGGCTCACCGAGTTCGTCACCGAGGTGCGCGACGCCGATGCCCGCCCCGTCCTGGCCACCAGCGTCGAGCGCCGCTGGTTCGCCGACGACGGGTCGCTGCGCTGGTCGCACGGGTCCTATCCCGCCACCGTGCGCTCCCTCGGCAAGGAGCTCGACGTCCCGGTCATCGACCTGACCGTCTTCACCCGGTGGCTGTACGCCTGGCTCGGCGAGGCGGCGTCGGCCGCGCTGTTCCCGCACGGCGCCGCCGCGCAGGCGGGGCTGGCCGTCGACGACGCCCTGGCGAACGACAACACCCACTTCACCACCGCGGGCGCCCGGTACGTGGCCCGGTACGTCGCCGAGGCGCTCGTCTCGATCGACGGCGTGCACGACGGCACGGAGCCGATGGGCGCGGCGATCATGGCGGCGCAGCAGGGCTGACCGCGGCCGGTCCGCTCGCGTCACCCACCAGGTCCACGAACGCCAGGGCGGCCGGGCTCGGGTTCAGGTCGCTCCACGCGAGGTGCTGCACCCGCGACGGGCCGCGCGACACCCGCAGCACGACCACGCCCTCGGCGCCGGCGACCACCCGTTCGGGCAGCATGACCACCGCGAGACCTTCCCGGACGAGCCCCAGCAGCAGGTCCGTCGTCGGCGCCTCGAAGGCGACCTCGCGCCGCAGCCCGGCCGCGGTGAAGGCGCGGTCGCTCTGCGCCCTGCCCGGCGACCCGGCCGGGAAGTCGGCGAACGTCTCGTCCGCGAGCGCCGCGAGATCGACGCGCACCCTCCCGGCCAGCGCGTGTCCGGCACCGACCACGGCCACCAGCCGCTCCCGCGCCAGCTCCCGGTGCCGGACGCCCGACGGCGGCACGTCGGCCGGCAGGCCGAGCACCGCGACGTCGAGCTCCCCCGCGCGCACCGCCGTCACGAGCGCGTCGCTGGCCGCGACGCGCAGCGACACCGCGACCTGGGGGTGGGCGGACCGGAACGCACGGAGCGTGGCCGGCACGTCGAGGGCCGTCACCGTCGGGATGACGCCGAGCCGGAGGGTCCCGCGCACCTGACCGGCGGCGGCGGCCGCGTCCACCGCGGCGCGCTCCGCGGCGCCCAGCGCGAGCCGCGCCGAGGCCAGGAACGTCTCCCCTGCGGCCGTGATCTCGACCCGCCGGCTCGTGCGGGCGAACAGCCGGACCCCCAGCTCCCGCTCGAGCGCCGCCACCTGGTGGCTGAGCGCCGACTGCACGACGAAGCACCGCTCGGCGGCCCGGGTGAAGCTCCCCGTCTCCGCGACCGCGACGACGTACCGCATCTGCTGCAGCTCCATCCATCTATCGTCACTCACGATCGAAGCAGTGACAAGCATGTGTTGGACTCATGGCTGGTGCCGGGAGCACGGTGGGTCCATGACCACCACCACCTCGCCGTCGGGCACGGCCGCTCCCTTCCCGGCGTCAGCACCGCCCGCCGCGGCGCGCCTCGGCACCACGGCGCTCACCGCTCTCACGCCGGTCGTGTGGGGCACCACCTACCTCGTCACCACCGAGCTGCTCCCCGCGGGCCACCCGCTGTTCGCCGCCGCGGCGCGCGCGCTGCCCGCCGGGCTGCTCGCCCTGGCGCTGACGCGGGTGCTGCCCCGCGGTGCGTGGTGGTGGCGGGCCGCGGTCCTCGGGGTGCTCAACATCGGCGCGTTCTTCCCGCTGCTCTTCGTGGCCGCGCAGCGGCTGCCCGGGGGCGTGGCGGCCACCATGGGGGCGGCCACCCCGTTCGTCGTCGCGGTCCTCTCCGTCGTCGTGCTCGGCGAACGGTGGTCGCGGTGGCGACTCACCTGGGGCGGGGTCGGCGTCGTCGGCGTCGGGTTCGTCGTCCTCGGCCCCGACGCCGGCCTCGACGTGGTCGGGGTCCTTGCCGGCCTGGGCGGTGCCGCCGTCATGGCGCTCGGCGTCACGCTCACCAAGAAGTGGGGTCGCCCGCCGGGCGTCGGCCCGATGGCGTTCGCGGGGTGGCTGCTCACCGCGGGCGGGCTCGCCCTGCTCCCGCTCGCGCTGCTCGACGGTGTCCCCGCGCAGGTCGACGCCCCGGCGCTGGGCGGCTACCTGTGGCTCGGGATCGTCGGCGGGCTCGTGGCCTACACCCTCTGGTTCGCCGGCATCCGCCGGCTGTCCGTGACCGCGGTGGCGTTCCTCGGCCTGCTGTCGCCCCTGACGGCGGCCGCCCTGGGGGCCGTGGTGCTCGGGCAGTCGCTGGACCCGCTGCAGGTCCTCGGGTTCGCCCTGGCGCTGCTGGCGATGGCCGCGGGGCAGATCGTGCCGCGGCGGCGGGCCAGGGCGTCGGTCACCCGCGCGGACGAGCCGTGCCGGCTCACTCCCGGGCGCGCAGCCTGACGGTCGGCAGGGGTGGAGCGGGCAGCGCTGGCGGCTGGTCCGGTGGGAAGGGCCCGAACAGTGCCGGCGCTCCCGCGTCCCGAGGGTCGGCGGGCTCGAACCCGAGCTCCGCCTGGTAGCGGCGGCGGAACTCGACGATCTCGTCGTGATCACGCCCGACGAAGTTCCACCACATCACGATCTGCTCGTCCAGCGGCACACCGCCCAGGAGGACGACCCGCCCACCCGCGGCTCCCGCGGCGATGGTCAACGACTCCGACCCCGGTGGGACGTACGCCAGGGACCGGTGCTCGACGGCGGTCGAGTCCACCACGACGTCGTCGCTCTCGGCGAGCACCGCGTGCTCGAGGTCGGCGCGGACGTCCAGCCGCACGGAGGCGCCGGGATCGAGCACCAGCTCGGCGCCGAGCAGGTCAGGTGTGCGCGTCTCGACCGGCGACACCGAGCCCAGGAGCTCACCGAGGAACACCCGTGCCGTCGCCCCGGGCAGCGCGACGGGCTCCGGGGTGTAGCGCACGAACGCGTTCTCGCCGTGACGGGTCTCCTCGGGCAGGGCGTACCAGAGCTGCACGCCGTGCAGCACGCTGGTCCCCGGGTCGCTGATCTCCTGGTGGGTGATGCCGCGCCCCGCGATCATCAGGTTGAGCGAGCCCGGGACGATCGACGCCGCGTTCCCGCCGGAGTCCAGATGGTTCACGCTCCCCGTGAACAGCCAGGACACCGTGGCCAGCCCGGTGTGCGGGTGTCGTGGCACCAGCATGCCGCCGGTGTCCGCGACGTCGTCAGGACCGAAGTGGTCCAGGAAGCACCACGCCCCCACCAACGACCGCTTCCGCTGGGGCAGCGTGCGGTACACGTTCATGGCGCGCGGTCCGCCGAGGGCGACGGGGCGGGCCTCGAGGACCTGGACGGCGGCGTGCGATCCGCCGGGACCGAGGAGCTCCAGCTCGGGGCGGCTGTCGAGGTTGGTCATCGGACGAGCGCTCCCTCGTGGTCACGCGGCCGCACCGGGTGCCCGCTGAGGACGGAGATCGTGTTGAACGCGTTGATCGCGACGGCCACCCACTCGGCGGCCGCGAACGTCGCGTCGCCGAGGACGGCCCGGGCGCCGGACAGCTCGGCAGCGGCCCCGTCGTCGAGCGGGAGGACCGTCGCGGCCTCGGCCACGGCGAGCACGGCCCGTTCGCGGTCGCCGAGCACGCCCGTCTCTCGCCAGGCCGGCAGGAGGTCGAGCTGCTGCTGCGGGACGCCGGCCTCCCTCGCTTCCCGTGAGTGGAGGTCCAGGCAGAACGAGCAGCCGTTGAGCTGCGACGCACGCACCTTGATGAGCTCGGACTCCTGCGCAAGGAGCCCGCGCTCCTCGGCTGCCGCACGGACAACCGCCGAGAAGGCCACCACGGCGCGCCATGCCTCGGGCACGGCTTTGTCCAGGAACGGGCGCCTGGACGGTTCGGCGAGCTCACTCATGGCACGACTCAAGACCGTGTTCCCTGCACAGGGTCAAGCCCACGCCTCGCAGCGGCGCACCCGTCCGTTGGTAACGTCTGACTGAGCCCTGTGCTCGGCGTCGGTGGGGACGACGTGGCCGTCCCCCGGGCAGCCCGCCCGATGCCGTATGACCGAGGAGAACAACCGATGCACCTCGTCGGAAGAACGTCGGAGCTCCAGGCCGTCGAGCAGGTCCTGGGCGAGGCTCTCTCCGGGCGGAGCCGAGCGCTCGTCGTCCTGGGAGAGGCGGGCATCGGTAAGACGGCCCTGCTCGACCATGCCGCCGACGTGGCCGCACCGGCCGGGTTCACCGTGGTGCGCGTCGTCGGGCACGAGTCCGAGCAGCAGCTGGCGTTCGCAGGGCTCCACCAGCTGTGCGCGCCGCTGATGGAGCATGCGCACGTGCTGCCCACCCCCCAGCGGACCGCCCTGGACGTCGCGCTGGGCAGAGGGTCCGGCCCGACCCCGGACCTCTTCCTCGTCGGGCTCGCCACGCTCTCGCTGCTCGCCGAGAGCGCCGAGCACGGGCCGCTGCTCTGTCTCGTGGACGACGGGTCGCTGCTCGACGTCGCCTCGGCGCAGGTCATCGCGTTCGTCGCACGGCGGCTCGCCGCCGAGAGACTGGCCCTGATCATCGCCACCCGAGAGCTCACCGACGAGCGGGGATCGCACTTCGCAGGTCTCCGTTCCCACACGATCCACCCCCTCGGGGACTCCGACGCCCGAGCCCTGCTGGCATCGACCGTCCGCACGCCGATCGGCGACGTCCTGAGAGACCGGGTGGTCGCCGAGGCTCGGGGCAACCCGCTCGCGCTGCTCGAGCTGCCCCGGACCGCCAGAGCGAGTCAGCTGGCGAGCGAGCTGGCGGTGCCCGTGCCCCTGACGGCGCCTCGCCGCGTCGAGGAGGCCTATCGCCAGCGTGCTGCAGCGCTACCGCAGGACTCCCGACGACTGCTGCTCGTCGCCACGGCGGAGCCGACGGGCGACCCGGTGCTGCTCTGGGCGGCCGCCGCGCACCTCGGCATCCGGCCCGACGCCGCCGCTGCGGCGGAGGATGCCGGCCTGCTCGAGATCGGGTCCAGGGTGAGCTTTCCGCACCCCCTCGCTCGGTCAGCCGTCTACGGCGGGGCCCACCCGGCCGACCGCCGCCAGGCGCACGACGCGCTCGCGCACGCCGTCGACACCCGGACCGACCCCGATCGTCGTGCCTGGCACCGCGCGAACGCGATCCTCGGGACCGACGAGACGGTCGCGGCCGAGTCGGTCGCCGCGGCCGAACGAGCGATCGCCCGGGGCGGTTTCGCGGACGCGGCGGCGCTGCTGGAGAGGGCCACGGAGCTCACCCCCGACCCCGGCGTGCGGGCAGGGCGGGCGATCCTCGCCGCGCAGGCCATGCACGAGGCAGGCGCGCCGGACCAGGCGCTGCGCCTGCTGGCCGTCGCGGAGGAAGGCTCGCTGGACGACCTCGATCGCGCGCGGGTCTCCCTGTACCGGGCGATGATCGACTTCGACACGACGTCCGGGGACGGGGCACCCGCTCGTCTCCTGGAGGCGGCCGAGACGCTCGCACCTCTCGACCCCGCCCGGTCGCGGGAGGCCTACCTGCTCGCCCTGAACAGCGCAGTCGTCGTCGGTGGCGCGCCCGGCCACGTCAGCGCCGAGGACGTCGCCGCGGCCGCGAGGCACGCCCCGGCCCCGCTCAGCCCGCCCGAGCCGGCCGACCTCCTCCTCGACGCGCTGGTCAGCGCCTACACGAACGGTCTCGCGGACGCCGTCACCGAGATCGGCCACGCGTTGTCGGCGTTCGAGCCGTACGACCCGGCCGGCGAGGGCCCGCTGCACGAACGCACCGGCCGGTGGCTCGTGCTCGCGGCCCGCACCGCCGGCGCGGTGCTCGACGACCAGACGACCCATCGCCTCCTGCGCCGCAACGTCGAACGGGTCCGTGGCGCCGGCTCCCTGACGGCCCTTCCCCCGGCGCTCATCCATCTCGCGTGCGTGCTGGTCCTCAGGGGCGACTTCGCGAAGGCCGCGGACCTCGCCGCCGAGAGCAGGGCCGTCGCCCGGGCCACCGGCGTCGTCCCCCTCGCCTCCGCGGACCTGCTCCTCGCCGCGTGGCGCGGGCGTGAGGACGACGCGAGCCGGCTCTCGGCGACGTCCGTCGCCGACGACGCCGGCGCGGCCGGCGGTGTCGCGCAGTACGCCCTGGCCGTGTCCCGCAACGCGAGCGGTGACTACGCCGGAGCCGCCGACGCCGCGGTGCGCGCGAGCCGGTCGCCCGAGCTCTTCGTCCGCAGCCTCGCGCTCCACGAGCTGGCCGAAGGGGCCGTCCGTGGGGCGCGACGCGACGACGCCCTCCCTGCGTTGCACGAGCTCACCGTCCTGTCCTCCGCGTGCGGGACGCCCATGGCACGTGGCCTCGCCGCCCTGGCTCGGGCGCTCCTCGTCGACGACAGCGCTGCCGACGCCGGCACTGCCGAGGACCACTACCGCGAGGCGATCGACCAGCTCGGCGCCACCCGCATGGCCGCGCACCTCGCCCGCGCTCACCTCCTGCACGGCGAGTGGCTGCGCCGCCGCGGCCAGCGCCAGGCTGCGCGCAAGGAGCTCCGCATCGCGCACGAGTCCTTCGTCGCCATGGGAGCCGCGGTGTTCGCCGAGCGAGCTGCGCGTGAGCTCCGGGCGACCGGGGAGCACCCGCGAGCACACGGCGCAGGGCCGTCCACGGCGCTGACGGACCACGAACGTCATATCGCACGGCTCGTGGCGGCCGGAGCGACCTCCCGAGAGGTCGCCGCCGAGCTCTTCCTGAGCCCTCGCACGATCGAGGCCCACCTGCGCAACATCTACCGCAAGCTCGGCATCACCTCCCGTCGCCAGCTCCGTGAGCTGCTCTGAGGCGGCGCCCGGCCCTCGACCGACGCCCCGGCCTTGACCCTGTGGTCGGCACACACCGTTGGCTGGGGTGTGAGGTGCACCACACCCCCGGTGCGCCGCGGACCGAAGGAGCATCGTGCCCACACCGACCGTCGTGCTGGTCCACGGAGCGTTTGCCGACTCGTCGAGCTGGAACGAGGTCATCGCCCGGCTGGACGAGGACGACGTGCCGGTCGTCGCCGTGGCGAACCCGTTGCGTGGCCTCGCCGACGACGCGCGCTACCTGTCGGACGTCCTGGACGCGGTTCCGGGAGAGGTCGTCCTCGTCGGGCACTGCTACGGCGGGATGGTGATCACCGAGGCGGGATCGCGCGACGCCGTCGCCGCGCTGGTCTACGTCTCGGCCTTCGCTCCCGACCACGGCGAGAGCGCCGACGAGCTCGCGCGCCGGTTTCCGGGGAGCACGCTCCGCGACGTGGTCTCGGGATACCCGGTCGCCGCGAGCGGGAGGGAGCTCGTCGTCCGGCGCGAGGCGTTCGCCGACCAGCTCGCGGCCGACGTGCCCGAGGTGCTCGCCGCCGCGATGAGCGCCACGCAGCGCCCGGTGGCGGAGGGCGCGCTGACGGACGTCGTCGTGAGCGCGGTCCCCGCCTGGCGGACACGTCCGAGCTGGTTCGTCTACGGCGACGCGGACCGGAACATCCCCACGGCCGCGCTGCGGTTCATGGCCGACCGGGCCGGCGCCGTCGTGCGCCGGGTGATCTGGGACGGGTCGCACGCGCTGGAGGTCTCGCGGCCGGACTCCGTCGCGGACGTCATCCTCGACGCCGTGGCCGCCGTCGCGCGCAGGCCGTTGTAGCGTCACGACCATGCACACCGTCGAGAAGGCCGAAGCGCTGAAGGCGCTCCACGAGGCCCCCGAGATCCTCCGCGTCGTGAACGTCTGGGACGCGATCAGCACCCGCACGGTCGCCGACCTGCCCGGGACGCGCGCGATCGCCACCGCCGGGCACTCCATCGCCGCGAGCCACGGTTTCGCGGACGGGGAGATCCCCTTCGACGTCGCGCTGTCCGCCGTGGCGCGGATCGTGGCGGCGACCGACCTGCCGGTGACCGCCGACCTCGACGCGGGGTTCGGTGACCCGGGCGAGTCGGTCCGTCGCGCGATCGGCGTCGGTGTCGTCGGCGCGAACGTCGAGGACCGCCTCGTGCCGCTGACCGAGGCGGTGGCGAACGTCGAGGCCATCGTGCGCGTCGCCGAGCAGGAGGGCGTCCCGTTCCAGCTCAACGCACGCACCGACGCGCTGGTGCGTGGTGGCGAGCGTCCGCTGTCCGCAAGCCTGGACGACGCCGTCGAACGTGGTCGGGCGTTCCTCGACGCCGGCGCGAGCCTCGTCTTCGTGCCGGGCGTCCTGGACCGCGAGTCGACCCAGCGCCTCGTCGCCGGCCTCGGCGAACGCAGGCTCAGCGTCATCGGCCTGCCCGGAGCGCTGACCGCGGCCGAGTACGAGTCGCTGGGCGTCGCCCGCGTCTCCTACGGCCCGCTCACGCAGCGCGTCGCCCTGCGTGCGCTGCGAGACCTGGCCACGGACCTCTACGGCGACGGCGTCATCCCGGAGGACACGCCCGCGCTCAACTGAGGCGTCCCGCACCTGATGGCCGAGGGCGCGGTCAGCGCGGCAGCGCGGCGGTGGCGGCGACGACGCTGTTGACGACGACCGCGGTGACAGTGCGGGTGACCGCCTGGGCGGAGGCCTCCGCTCCCCAGCTGCCCTCCTGGAGCTCCTCGGCGCGCGCGATCACCGGCGAGGTCCACGGGATGTCGCGGTCGAGCTGGGGCATGGTGCCGCTGCCGTAGAGCAGGGCTGCGAGCGCGGCGGTGCGCGGGGACGGTTCGACCCGGTCGACGAGCACCGCGCGCACCTCCCCGAGCACCCGCGCCCTGCGGCCGCTGTCGCCCTCCTCGAGGACCGACGACGTGAACAGGCCGAGCGTCTTGCGGGTGCGCCGGCGCAGGTCGCCCCGGTCGACGAGCCTGTCCAGCAGCGGCTGGCGCAGCGACGGGCCCGTGGCCGCCAGGACGGTCTGCACCCCGCGGGGCTTGCTCGCGACGTACTCCCAGCTCGTCCGCAGGAGCGGGTCCGCGGGCGGCCGGTCGCCGACGGCTCCGACGACCAGCGACCCCACCCGGCCCGTCGAGGTCTGCAGCTTCTCGCTGAGGCTCAGGTCGGCGAGGACCGCGCCGGCCAGGACGTAGTACAGGGTCCCCTCGCCGGCGATGCTGCCCGAGCCGGGTTGGAACAGCAGCAGCAGGAGGTCTTCCGCCAGGGTCGGCTCGCCGGGGGCGCTCACGCCGTCGGTGGTCCGCGGCGCGGTCTCCGGCGCGGGCCGCGCGTCGTCCGGATGGTCAGCCGTCATGTGGTGTCCTTCACCTCGTGCTCGGGCCGTCGTGCCCGCGACAGGCGGGACCGGCGGTGGAGGGCGGCCGGCGGGCCACCCCCCACCGGGTGGCGTCAGGCGCCCAGAAAGGACTTCAGGGCGTCGTTGACCTGGTCGCCGTGCGTCCAGAGCAAGCCGTGCGGGGCGCCCTCGACCTCCACGTAGGTGGCGTCCGGCAGCGCCTGACGGAACCGACGCGCGGTGGCGTCGATCGGCAGGATGTTGTCCTTCGTGCCGTGCAGGATCATCGTCGGCTTGCCGGCGGCGCGCACGGCCTCGACGTCGGTCCGGAAGTCCTCGATCCAGGCCGGGACGACGGCGTAGGCGGCGACCGGGGCACTGCGGACGGCGACGCCCCAGCTGGCCTGGACGGCCTCGGGGCTGATGAGCGAGCCGAGCGTCTCGTCGAGGTTGTAGAAGTTCTTGAAGAACTCGGTGTACCAGGCGTAGCGGTCGCCCCGGGCGGCCTCGGCGATGCCGTCGAAGACGGACTGCGGCACACCCTCGGGGTTGTCGTCACGCTGGACGAGGAACGGCTCGAGCGAGGCGAGGAACGCGAGCTTCGCGACGCGCTCGTGCCCGTGGTTGCGCACGTAGCGGGCCAGCTCGCCGGTACCCATCGAGAAGCCCACGAGCACGACGTCACGCAGGTCGAGGGTCTCGAGCACGGTGTTCAGGTCGGCGGCGAAGGTGTCGTAGTCGTAGCCGTGGTGCACCTTCGAGGACTGGCCGAAGCCGCGCCGGTCATAGGTGATCACCCGGTAGCCCTGGTCCAGCAGCTCCCGGGTCTGACGCTCCCAGCTGTGCCCGTTGAGGGGATAGCCGTGGATCAGCACCACCGGCTGCCCGGCACCCTGGTCCTCGTAGTACAGCTCGACGGGCGTGCTGTTCTCGTTCCCTACGGTGATGTAGCCCATGCTCCTGGTCCTTTCGGTTCCGGGCCGGCGGGGAGGCGGCCGCTGCTCCCAGTAGACGCCGTGTGGTCAGCACACGGTCAACGCCTGGGGCCGACCTGGCGGCACGCTCACCAGGCCCGCTCGGCGGCGTGCACCTCTCCGCCCCCGACGACGGCGACCAGCTCGGCGTGATCGGTGTGCGTCTGGATCTCGCCGACGGCGTCCACGACCGTCAGCCGACCGCCCTCGCCCGGGTCCGGGTCGGGGACGATCCCCTCCGGGTCGACGAGGTAGACCTCGCGTCCCTCCAACGTCAGGCGGCGGACGACCTCGAGCAACATCCGGCGCGACACGTCGTCGATGGAGTACACCGCGGAGACGTCGATGACGACCCGCGGTTCGGCCGGCGGCCGGTCCGTGACCTCCCGGACGACCCGTTCGGCCCCGGCGAACCGGATCCCGCCCTGCAGCCGGAGGACCCGGACCGCGCCCTCCGCGTCGCCGTGGACGCGGTTGGACCGCACGACCGCACGCGCGGCGGGCGGCACCTCCATGACGTGCAGCCCCATGTCGGAGGAGAAACGCTCGAACAACGACACGCCACGGACGCTGTTGCCGTGGGCGTCCAACCGGGGGGAGAAGGTCGCGATGCCGAGCTGACCCGGGAGAGCGCCGATGAGCCCACCGGCGACCCCGCTCTTGGCGGGGATGCCGACCTGCGTCGCCCAGTCCCCCGCGGCGTCGTACATCCCGCAGGTGGCCATGACGCTCAGCACCTGCCGCACCACCCGTTCGCCGACCACACGCTCACCGGAGAGCGGGTTGACACCGCGGTTGGCCAGCGTGGCAGCCATCAGGGCCAGGTCCCGCGCGGTGACGAGCACCGAGCACTGGCGGAGGTAGCCCTCCACCACGCCCCGGGGGTCCTCCGTGAGGATCTCGTGGCTGCGCAGCATGTGCGCGATCGCCAGGTTGCGGTGCGCATGCTCCATCTCGGAGGCGCACGTCGCCTCGTCGACCCGCAGCCGACGGCCCGCGAACGCCGAGAGACCGTCGATCACGCGTTCCACCCGCGCGGCAGGACCGGATCCCTCCGGGCCGGTGAGCGCGTGGGCGGTCATGGCGCCGGCGTTGATCATGGGGTTGAGCGGGCGCCCGGTCCTGTCCTCGAGGGAGATCTCGTTGAACGCCTCGCCGGACGGTTCGACCCCGACCTTGGCGAGGACGGGCTCGAAACCACGGTCGAGCAGCGCCAGCGCGTACGCGAACGGCTTGGAGATCGACTGGATGGTGAACTCCACCTCGACGTCGCCGGCGCCGTAGACCTGGCCGTCGACCGTGGCGAAGACGGCGCCGAGGCGGTCGGGGTCCGCAGCCGCGAGCTCGGGGATGTAGCGAGCGGTCTCCCCGGAGTCGTCCGCCGCGACGTCGGACAGCGCCCCGTCCAGGTAGTCGGGGATCATCGACCGCACGTGCTCTCCTCCCCGTCTGCGCGATCCCGCGCGACGTCCGAGCTCACGCCGTGCCGCGGCACGGCGCCCCGCAGCGCAGGGAGCCGCTCACGGCCGGTGCCTGACGGCGAGGGTCACCGCGGACAGGTCCGCGCGCGTCGGGGTGCGGAACGCGCCGCCCGCGGCGACGAACTCGTCGCCGTGCCGGGCGAGGTGGCGACCGAACAGCGGGCACACGGGCACGATCGTGATGCCGCGACGGATGCTGTCGGCGAGTGCTTCCTCCAGCAGGATCTTGGCCAGACCGCGTCCGGAGAAGTCCTGGTCCACCTCGGTGTGGAAGATGATGCGCTCACCCTCCGTCTTGGGATGGTCGATGAACTCCGCTCTGCCGACGACAGGTCCGTCGTCGACCGTGATCGTGTAGGCGCTGACCGGGTCGGCCTGTTCGACCCCGACGGCGACCCGGGCGCCGGTCCTGTCCGTCACTGCGTCAGTCATACGACAACCTCTCCTTGGCGTCCTCCGCCGGGGGGCATGCCCGGCACGGCCTGGGTGCCGCACCGTTCGAGCATCACCGCCGACCGTCGCCCCCCAGTGGACACCGTGTGGCCGGAACACGGTCAACCGGGCCTGGAGACCTCCGCCTCCCACGTCCGGTGCTCGTCGGCCGGCGCGCCGGGAACCGGGCCGGTGGTGAGGGCGCGCAGGTTCCCGGCGTCGACGTTCGCCCCGAAGGCAGGGGTACCTGGTTCGAGCCGGGCACCCGCCGCGAGGTCGCCGATGGCCAGGGCGTCGAACCCGAGGGCGTCGACCAGCTCCGACACCACGGCGACGTCCGCCGGTGCGTCACCGGCGACGGCGATCGCCTTGCGTCCCGGTCCTGCGGGTCGGGCCCCGTCCTCCAGGTCGTGGTAGCCCATGTGGTTGAACGCCTTGACCACCCGCGCGCCCGTCAGGAACTGCTGGACGAGCTCGCTGGAGGAGAGCCCGGGCGGGACGACCGCCTCGCGGGGACCGTCGATCTCCCACCAGTGGTTCATCGCGTCGACCACCAGCTTGCCCTCCAGCTCCCGGACAGGGAGGTGGCGGTGCTTGCTGAGCGGCAGCGCGAGGACGACCAGGTCCGCGGCCGCCGCCGCCTCGGCGGACCAGGCCGGCCGGGCGCCCGGGGTGAGGACCTCGGTGGTCAGGGCGATCTTCTCGGGGTCGCCGGAGCCCGATATCAGGACCTGGAAGCCCGCGGCGACGGCCAGCCGGGCCAGGACGGTACCGACCTTTCCCGCCCCGAGGATCGCGATCGTGGTGGTGGCGGGGCTCATCGCGCGGCTCCCGCCACGACCGCCGGGGTCTCGGCCAGCAGCTCGCGGACCCGCGGGATGACCTGGGTGCCGTAGAGCTCGACCGAGCGCATCCGCGCGGTGGCGGAGACCGTGCCGGCGGCGGAGTAGATCATGTCGAACCGGCCCGCGCCCAGCACCCGGATGGCGTGGGCGATCTTGGCCGCGACCGTCTCGACCGAACCCACGTACAGCGACCCGCCGTCCACCTCGGCGTCGAACTCCGCCCTGCGCAGCGGCGCCCATCCGCGCAGCGCACCGATCCGGTCGCGGATCTCCCGGTAGCCGGGGTAGAACAGCGCCTTGGCCTCCTCGTCGGTCTCGGCGACGAAGCCCGGAGAGTGCATCCCGACCGGCTGCGGGCTCGTGCCGAGCTGCTCGTGGGCTCGCCGGTACAGGTCCACGTAGGGCGCGAAGCGGTCCGGGGCTCCACCGATGATCGCGAGCATGAGCCGGAAACCGTAGGTGGCGGTGCGCAGCACCGACTGGGGTGTCCCGCCGACGCCCACCCACGTCTCGAGCCGACCCGACTCGGTCTTCGGGAACACGTCGGCCTCGTGCAGCGGCGCGCGGGTCGTGCCCTCCCAGGTGACCGGCCGCTCGTCCAGGAGCTGGCGGAAGAGGTTGATCTTCTCCTCGAACAAGAGGTCGTAGTCCTTGAGGTCATACCCGAACAGCGGGAAGGACTCGGTGAAGGATCCCCGCCCGAGGATCACCTCAGCACGACCATGGGACAGCGCGTCCACCGTGGCGAACCGCTGGAACACGCGCACCGGGTCGTCCGACGACAGCACCGTGACCCCGGAGGCGAGCCGGATGCGCTGGGTGGCGGTCGCGATACCGGCCAGCACGGTCTCCGGGCTGGAGATCGCGTACTCCGGCCGGTGGTGCTCACCGAGTGCGACCACGTCGATGCCCACCTGGTCGGCGAGCACGGCCTCGGCCACCGCCGCACGGATCGCCTCGGCGTGCGAGACGATCTCGCCCCGGTCGTCCCGCGGCCGGTCCCCGAAGCTGTCGATGCCGAACTCGATCTGCGAGACGTCCATGGTCTGCCACTCCTTCTCGGTGAGGTCGCGCCGGGGGCGCGTGTGATTCACATGTCAACAACCGAGGAGGGGCCGTGGATCATCCCGGGCACCGGCAGGTCCCTCCAGCCGCTCAGAGCTCCTCGGGTGACGCCATCCGGTAGACGAACGGGCCGAGGCCCGACTGCATGATCGAGAACAGGGGGCCGGCCAAGGCCTCCTGCGTGGCGGCCATTCCGAGGTCACCCAGCCGGACGGCCTCGTAGCCGGCGTCGAGACTGAGCCGCTCGACGACCTCGGCGGCGGCGTCGTCGCCTGCCCACAGGTTGCTCGGCCGAGCGCGCGCGCCGGCGACGCGCTCGAACAGCGAGGCGAAGTTGGTGCTGAACGCCTTGGCCGTCGGCCCGCCCGTCACCGACCGGACGAACTCGGCGTTGGAGGACGCCCCCTGCGGCGGCCGGCTGCCACCGTAGAGGTTCGTCGCATCGAGCACCGTCCTGCCCTCGAGGCCGGCGACCGACGACAACGCGTCCGCCACGACGCCGCCCGGCACGGCCAGGAGCACCGCGTCGGCGTCCCCGACGTCCCCGCCCCCTCGACCCAGCCGCGTCACCTGGTGCCCTGCCTGCTCCCACAGGTCTCCGAGCCCGCCGCCGATACTGCCCCGACCGATCACCGTGATGTCCATGCCTGCCCCTCGATCCGCGGAAGCCCGGCGAGCCGCCGGTCTCGTCGTCCGGGACCGGGTCGGCCGCGCTCGAGGCCGACACTACGCCCGCCGCTCGGCGCAGCCCGGCCTCAACCAGCTCCGGAATAGTTGAAGATTCAAGCGAGTTGTCGCGGGCATGAGCACACGACCACTGCTTGCGGCGGACACGGCCATGGGCGCCGTCACCCTCAACGTCGCCGACCTGGACGCCATGACCGCCTACTACCGCGACGGGGTGGGCCTCACCGTGCTGGAGCAGGCCGGGCCCGTGGTGACGCTCGGCCGGGCCGGCCGCGCCGTCGTCGTCCTGGCGCACACGCCCGAGCTCCGGCACGCCTCTCCCCACCAGGCAGGACTGTTCCACACCGCGATCCTCTTCGACACGGAGGCGGCGCTCGCCGCTGCGGTCCACTCGGTCGCGCGACGGCTCCCCGGCTCCTTCACCGGGTCGGCCGACCACCTGGTCAGCAAGGCGTTCTACTTCGACGACCCCGAGGGCAACGGCGTCGAGCTCTACTGGGACCGCGACCGGACGCAGTGGAGCTGGACGCACGGTCAGGTCGAGATGGGCGTGATCGGCCTGGACCCGAGCGCGTACCTGCGCGAGCACCTCGACGAGCGCGGGCTCGCCGGCGAGCCGGTCGGCAGCGCCCGGGTGGGGCACATCCACCTGTCGGTCGGTGACGTGGCGACGGCCCGCGACTTCTACGCCACGCGCCTGGGGTTCGACGTCACGATGACACTGGGCGACCAGGCCGTGTTCGTGAGCGCGGGCGGCTACCACCACCACATGGCGATGAACGTGTGGAGGAGCCGCGGCGCGGGCCCGCGCCAGCAGACCCTCGGGCTCGGCCGGGTGGACATCGAGGTGCCCACGGCCGACGACGTCGCCGAGCTGGTCGACCGCATGCAGCACCACCGCGTCCCGGTCCGCGACGACGGCCGGACGGTCAGCGTCGAGGACCCCTGGGCGAACGCGGTGAGCATCACCGCCACCCAGGGCCGGGAATAGCGCCACAGCTTGAGCGTTCAACTCATTATCGATCACTCTCGAGAGGAATCCCCATCATGACCGAACAACCGGTCGGCAACAGCTACCGCTTCGACCTGGGACCCCTGAAGGTGCGGTTCACCTTCGACTCGTCGTCCCAGGGCACCTTCTTCGTCGAGGAGGGGGGCGGGCTCGCCCCCGACGGTCACACCGAGACCGTCACGCTCGACCTGCGCAAGATCCGCGACGGCCTCTACCTGAACTCGTGGACCGAGGCGAGCGGTGCCACCGTCACTCACGTCGAGGACTTCGCCAACGCGACGCTGTACTCCCACGTCACCGTCGACAGCACCCTGTACACCTTCACCGGAACCATCACGGAGGCATGACCATGAGCACGAGCACCACCACCGCGCACACCACCACCGCGCACACCACGACCCCGGACGCCGGGGCCGGGCACGACCAGGCTGCGCGCAACACCGAGATCGTCCTCAGAGCGATGCGGGAGCTCTTCGTCGACAAGGACCTGACCGCCCTGGACCGCTACTGGGCCGAGCCGTACGTGCAGCACAGCCCACAGATGCCGAACGGCCTCGACACGCTCCGCGCCGCGGTCCCGGGCCTCCAGGGGTTCTCCTGGGAATCTCAGCGCACCGCAGCCCAGGGCGACCTCGTCTTCACCCACAGCATCGTGACCGGATGGGCTCCCGGCCCGGTGGTGATCGTCGACGTCTTCCGGCTGGAGGAGGGCCGGATCGTCGAGCACTGGGACGTCGTGCAGGAGCTGACCCCGCAGGAGTCCACCGCCCACGGCAACCCCATGGTGTGAGGATGGGCGCGTGACACGACCACGGGACGCCGAGCACGACGCGCACGCGCGGGTGGATCCTGACGACGACCTCGGCAGGGCATCGGTGTGGCAGGACCTCGTCCTCGCCACCCACCTCCTCGAGACCGCGCTGGACCGGCAGTCGCAGCGGGACGGCGGGGTCTCGCACGGCCACTTCAAGATCCTGGTGCTCCTCCACGCCGCCGAGAGTCACACCCTGGGGCTCAAGAGCCTTGCCGAGACGCTGCGCTTCTCCCCGAGCCGCATCAGCCATGCCGTGACCGCCCTGGAGCACCAGGGGCTCGTCGTGCGCCGCCCGGCGACGGGGGGACGCCGGGCCTACGACGCCGTCCTGACCGCCGACGGACGCCGCGTGGTCGGCCGGGTGCTCCGCTCTCAGCGCCGCGAGATCCGCGACCCGCTCCTGGAGGAGCTCGGCGGGCTCGGCACCGCCGCGCTCGGCGACCTCAGCGCACGCATCATCGGTCTCCTCGACGGCGGCGCCCGCCCGCCGCAGGGGTGACGTCCACCAGGTCGAGGATCACGCCCCGCACGCTCAGGTGCCGATCGCCGCGCCGATCAGTGGGTCGTGATCGGGCGCAGGTACAGCCCGGGGGCGCAGCCGAGCTCGCCCGGCTCGAGCTGGATCCGGTCGAAGGCCGAGTACCGCCAGGCGGGGTCGCCGTCGGGCCGGACGCCGACGACGCAGTCGCGTGAGCGCATGACGCCGACAGCGGCGACCAGCTCGTCGTCCTCGCGCTCGGCCCGCACGTCGACGAACTCGGGGAAGGCGCTGCGCAAGGACGACTCCGCGTCGGCCGGTGTCGCGTCCGGCGGCAGCTCGTCCAGGGCGGCGAGGACCGTCGCCTCCGCGTCCGGGCCCAGGGACGGCAACGGGGTGGGGTCGGGCGCGGGCGCCCGGTCCAGGTCGTCCGGGCAGCCGATCTCCTCGTACGTCGCTGCACCGTCGTGCTCCCCTGCGTGCACCGTGAACCGCCAGCAGGTCAGTGATCGCCCGGCCGTGCTCCCGGCGTCGAACCACCCGCTCTGCGAGCCCTCGACCTGCGCCCGGATCGCCACCTCCACGACCGCCCCCTCGTCAGTCCCGGAGCTGCCCTCCCAGCCGAGCACCGTGACACCACTCGCGGACTCGTCGACGACGCGCTGCGCCAGGTTCTCCGCGTCGAGAGGCTCGGCGTATCCCGGTTCGAGGTCGGCGGCGAGCTCCTGCACCGTCTGACGGCCCACGTCGGCGGCACGGCGGTCGCCGTCGTCGGGCGTGAGCACGTCGTGCACCGCCAGGACGACCAGCAGCACGAGCAGTCCGAGCACCATCAGCAGCACGAGTCCCACGGCTCGCAGGCCGTCGGTCATGGACGATCCTGTCGAGGGCATGCGGTGACAGTGCCAGCACCCCCGCCCAGGATCAAGCACCAGGCACCCGTCAGCGCCGCAGTGCGCGCCTCGCGAGCGAGTTCCCCAGCCACTGCACGAGCTGGACGATCACGATGATGATCACCACGACGATCGCCGTCACGGCCCAGTCGTACTGCCGATAGCCGTTGACGATGGCGAAGTCGCCCAGGCCGCCGCCACCCAGGTAGCCCGCGATCGCGGACATGTCGAGCACGCCCACGAACAGGAACGTGTAGCCGAGGATCAGGGGCGACAGGGCCTCGGGCACGACGACGGTGCGCACGATCCGCAGCGGCGAGGCGCCCATCGCCCGGGCCGCCTCGATGACGCCGGGGTCGATGGACACCAGGTTCTGCTCCACGAGCCGGGCGAAGACGAACGCCGCCATGATGCACATCGCGAACGTGAACGCCTCGATGCCGATCGTCGTCCCCACGACCGCCCGCGTCAGCGGACCGATGGCCACCAGGAAGATGAGGAACGGCACGGGCCGCACGATGTTGACGGCCACGTTGAGCACGGCGAACACCGGGCGGTTCGCCAGCAGGTTGCCGGGGCGGGTGAGGTACAGGCCGAGCCCGAGCACCAGTCCGCAGAACCCGCCGACGGCCAGCGTGATCAGGACCATGTACAGGGTCTCGCCGAACGCCTCCCACAGCAGGGGCACCAGGTCGGGTCTCATCGGTCGCTCCCTTCCGTGACGGGCAGGGCCGCGGTGCCGTGGTCGACGACGGAGGTCACCGCGCGCAGGCCGGCGAGCGCGGCGTGCACCGCGGCGTCGTCCCCGGAGAGCTCGAGGGTGAGCGAGCCGTAGGGGCGCTCGGCCACCTCGGTGATGCCGCCGTAGACGATGGTGCCGTGCACGCCGCGGTCCGCCAGGACCTCCATGACCTGCGCGGACGAGCCGGAGACCTCGTCGACCCGGACGGTCACGATGCGGCCCGGGTGACGGCCGCGCAGCCGGTCGAGGACCGCGGGCGAGGGCTGGTCGCGCAGCGCGGAGGCCACGAACCGCCGGGTCACGGGCTGCTGCGGCGCGCTGAACACCCGGTAGGCGTCGCCGAGCTCCACGACGCGGCCGCGCTCCATGACCGCGACACGGTGGCAGATCGAGCGGACCACCTCCATCTCGTGGGTGATGACCACCACGGTGATGCCGAGCTCACGGTTGACGCGCTGCAGCAGGGCGAGCACGTCCGCCGTCGTCTCCGGGTCCAGCGCGCTCGTCGCCTCGTCCGCCAGCAGGATCTTCGGGTTCGTGGCGAGCGCCCGGGCGATCCCGACGCGCTGCTTCTGCCCACCGGACAGCGCCGAGGGGTAGGCCGCGGCCTTGTCGGCGATGCCGACGAACGCGAGCAGCTCGGCGACGCGGGCGTCCCGGTCGGTCCGCGACCAGCCGGCGACCTCCAGCGGGTAGGCCACGTTCCCGGCGACCGTGCGCGACCGCAGCAGGTTGAACTGCTGGAAGATCATGCCGATCCCGGCGCGCACCGGGCGCAGGCGTGCCTCGCTCAACCCCGTCAGGTCGGTGCCGTCCACGACGACGGAACCGGCCGTCGTCGTCTCCAACGCGTTGACGAGCCGCACGAGCGTGGACTTGCCGGCGCCGGAGTAGCCGATCACGCCGAAGATCTCTCCGGCGGCGATGTCGAGGGTGACGCCGTCGACGGCGCGGACGGCGGGAGCCGAGCGGCGGGCGCGACGGCGTCCTCCGCGGCCCGGGAACTCCTTGACCGCGTCGCGGAAGCTGATGATGGGCTGGCTCACGGCTCTCCTTCCAGAACCTCGTGCCGAGGTAGTAGCGCTCGCCGCGAGGTAGTAGCGCTCGCCGCGAGGTAGCACCGGCCCGGCCGAGGTAGCACCGCTACCTCGCGGCGAGCGCTACTACCTCGGCGAGCGGGGCACTACTTCGCGGCGAGGTTGGTCTCGATCTCGGTGAGGATGGCCGCCAGGTCCGCGGCGTCGTTGTCCTTGATGACGCCCGTCCCGCCGGAGGCGTCGATGACGCCCTGCTCGATCTCCTCGGTGTGGAAGATGTCGACGAGCCGGTTCAGCGTCTCGTCGTCGGCGTCCTCGGCGCGCGACACCCACACGTTGATGTACGGCTCGGCGGCCGAGGCGTCGGGGTCGTCGGAGTAGATGGCGTCCTCGGCCGTCAGGCCGGCGTCGCCCACGAAGTCGTTGTTGACGATCGAGGCGTCGACGTCCTGCAGCGCGAGCGCCGTCTGGGCGGCGTCCACCGGGGTGACGGTCACGCGGGACTCGTCGGGCAGGACGTCGGCGGGCGTCGAGAACGAGCTGCCGCCGTCGCGCAGGGCGATCAGACCCGCCTCCTGCAGCACGAGGAGCGCGCGGGCCTGGTTGGTGTCGTCGTTGGGGATGGCGACCTCGCCGCCGGCCGGGATCTCCTCGACGCTCGCGTGCGCCGTCGAGTACAGGCCCAGGGGGTAGACGGCGGTCGCGCCGATCGGCGTGAGGTCTTCCCCGCGCGCGTCGTTGTAGCCCGCGAGGAACTGGATGTGCTGGAACTGGTTGAGGTCCAGGTCGCCGTCGCTCAGACCCTGGTTGGGGAGCTGGTAGTCGGAGAAGTTCACGATCTCGACCGTGATGCCCTCCTCCGCGGCGGCGTCGGCGAACGTGTCCCAGTAGGTCTCGCCGGAGGAGACGACGCCGATGCGGATCGGGTCCTCGGCGGTGCCGGCCGAGACGGCGGCCTCGGCACCGCCGGAGCAGGCGGCGAGGGCGAGGACGGAGGCGGCGGCGCCGGCCGCGAGCAGGGTGGAGCGCACAGACATGGGTGGGTCCTTCCACGGGCACGACGGCAAGGGGCGCCGTCGGCGGTTCATGAACAGAGGAGAAGCAGGCAGGCCGCGGCCATCAGCGCGCGGCGGGCGCAGGAAGAGGGGGTGCCGTCACGGCCGGACGGCGGTGCGGGGCGCTGTCAGCGCACGCACATTCGGGTGCTCCGCATCGCGGCACGGCACATCTGCCCGCGCGGCGAGGTGCGCGCGGTGCGGGGTGCGGTGACGTGGGAGCGGTGCATGGCTCAACCTGAACACCGCAGGGGCCACTTCTCCAACTCGGAGGGCCGGAAATCCCGCTCTGCGGACATCGACCGTCTCGCTTACTGAGAAATTGCTGGTCAGCGGGACGCAAAGGACCCCTCGCGCACCCACCAGAGCTCACGTACCCTTGCTGCCTTCCGGCCCTGGGGGAGTTCGGCGAGATGGTGCCGCACGAGGGGTCTGCCCCCAGCCTAGCGGAGGGGAGCGCCGGATCCGAAACCGGATCCAGGGCCCCGCACCGACCGAGACGAGGGTCACCCGGGCGCGATTCGGAGAAGACCGCACCCGTCCGCTATTCTGCTGGGGTTGCCTGCGCCGTCGTGCGTGGGTGGCACCAGAGGAGGATTCGCCTAGCGGCCTATGGCGCACGCTTGGAAAGCGTGTTGGGTTCACGCCCTCGGGGGTTCGAATCCCCCATCCTCCGCCGGACCCGAGGGCCCGTCACCATCACGGTGACGGGCCCTCGTCCGTTCCCGGACCGCACTGCACAGCCCCTGCCTCGACACGTGATTAAATCGGTTCATGCCTCGCTTCGACATCGGTGACCAGGACTTTCTCCTCGACGGCCGGCCCCACCAGATCGTCAGCGGCGCCCTGCACTTCTTCCGCGTCCACCCGGACCAGTGGGCCGACCGGATCCACAAGGCCCGGCTCATGGGCCTGAACACGATCGAGACCTACGTCGCCTGGAACCTCCACTCCCCCGACCGCGGCGAGTTCCGCACCGACGGCCCCCGCGACCTCGGCCGGTTCCTCGACCTGGTCGCCGCCGAGGGCCTGCACGCCATCGTGCGGCCCGGCCCGTACATCTGCGCCGAGTGGACCGGGGGCGGGCTGCCGGGCTGGCTGTTCACCGACCCCTCCGTGGGCGTGCGCCGCGCCGAGCCGCAGTTCCTCGCCGCGATCGACGAGTACTACGCCGCCGTCGCCGAGGTCGTCGCCCCGCGGCAGGTCACCGCCGGCGGCCCCGTGCTCATGGTGCAGGTCGAGAACGAGTACGGCGCCTACGGGACCGACCCCGAGGACGAGCGCCGCCACTACCTGCGCACCCTCGCCGCGATGCTGCGCGGCCACGGCATCGAGGTCCCCCTGTTCACCAGCGACCAGGC
The DNA here is from genome assembly GCF_003003075.1 of Isoptericola halotolerans. GTDB lineage: Bacteria > Actinomycetota > Actinomycetes > Actinomycetales > Cellulomonadaceae > Isoptericola > Isoptericola halotolerans_A. The sequence goes on from NZ_PVTX01000003.1 coordinate 265,425, forward strand.
GAACGACGAGCACCTCGCCCGCGGCGGTCTGCCCGAGCTGCTCCGGACGGCGAACTTCGGCTCCCGGAGCACCGAGCGCCTCGCGACGCTGCGGCGCCACCAGCCCACGGGCCCGCTGATGTGCACGGAGTTCTGGGACGGCTGGTTCGACTCCTGGGGACTGCACCACCACGTCACCGCCCCGGAGGCCAACGCCGGCGACCTCGACGACCTGCTCGCCGCCGGAGCGTCGGTCAACCTCTACATGTTCCACGGCGGGACCAACTTCGGGTTCACCGCCGGAGCCAACGACAAGGGCACCTACCGCCCCCTGACCACGTCCTACGACTACGACGCCCCGCTGGCCGAGCACGGTGCCCCGACGGCGACGTTCCGCGCGCTGCGCGCGGTGATCGCCCGGCATCGCCCCGTCCCGGACGAGATGCCGGCCGAGGCGCCACCCGCCCCCGAGCACACCGTCGCGCTGGATCGCCAGGTCCCGCTGGCCGACCTGGTCGACGCCCTCGGCGAGACCCACCGTTCCGAGCACCCGCCCACGCACGACGACGTCGCCGCCTGGGACGGGTTCGTCCGGTACAGCACGCGGATCGCCGCGGACGACGCGGTCCTGGTGGTGGGCGAGGTCCGGGACCGCGCGCTCGTCGCTCTCGACGGCGAGCCGCTCGGCCTGCTGGACCGCACGACGCACACCACCAGCCTCCCGCTGCCCGCCCGCACGGGCGAGCTGACCCTGCTCGTCGAGGACCAGGGCCGCGTCAACTACGGCCCGCGCATCGGCGAGCCGAAGGGCCTGATCGGCCCGGTGCGCACCGCGGCGCGCGAGCTCACCGGTTGGGACGTCACGCCGCTCCGGTTCGCCGACGACGGCGGCAGCCTGCGCCGGGAGGTCACGGACGCGCTGCGTGCCGCCACGCCGACAGGCACGGACGTGCCGCTCGCCGGACCGGTGCTGGCCCGCGGGACCTTCGGCAGCGCGGCCGGCGCCGACCACTTCCTGCGGCTGGACGGCTGGACCAAGGGCGTGGTGTGGGTCAACGGCTTCTGCCTCGGCCGCTACTGGAGCGCGGGCCCGACGCGCACGCTGTACGTGCCGGGCCCGCTCGTGCGCGCCAGGGGCAACGAGGTCGTGGTGCTCGAGCTGCACGGCGCGCGGGTGCGCACCGTGCAGCTCGTCGCCCGCCCCGATCTCGGGGGCACCGAGGAGTGACGGCCTGGGCCGCTGCTCCTACGGCGCGGTGAGCGCGGGGTCGGCGAGGGCGATCAGCTCGTCCGCCTGCTCCACGAACCACGCGCCGGCCGGCGGGTCGACCATGCCCCGCTCGGGGTCGAGCGGGCCGCCCGTGCCCCGGTAGCACTGCCCGTCGGACTCGCCGGGCACCTTGATCCACAGGTAGGCGTCGATCAGCGGGTCCGCGACGTCCAGGGTCGGCCGCTCGCCGAGGCCGCGCCCGGGCGGGTTGCACCAGTCCTCCGGGTCGGCGTAGGTGTTCGACGACGTCGCCGGGTCCCACGGTCCCTGACCGTTGCGCGAGGTGTCGATCACGAAGTGGGTGCTCGGCTCGGTGTCACCGAGTGCCGCCGCGTAGCGGGAGTCGATCCCGATGGTGTTCTGCTCGAGCGGGACCTCGTCGAGCGGGCCGGACGACCACTCGGTGAAGGGTGTCAGCTCGGCGCCGGCCCAGTCGGTGGCCGGACCGCCGTTCCAGTACTGGTTGCCGCAGTCGCCCGGCGCGGCACCCAGCTCGGTGACCATCGTGAGGCACGAGCTGATCCACCGCCCGTACGCCTCGAGGTTGGTCGTGTACTGGTAGTTCGAGGCGTTGAGGTAGAACCCGTCGGCGCGCTCCACGCCGGCCTGCAGGAGCCGGTCGGTGTTGTCCCCGACGTTGAGCCACCCGCTGTGCCCGGCGTCGAGGTAGACGCGCGTGCCGGGGAGCTCGCCGAGGGCGTCCACGGCGTAGTTCAGCATCGCGAACCGTTCGGCCGCGGCCGTGGCGGGATCGGCCTCCGCGGGCTGGCACCACTCCTGCGTGCCCTCGAAGGTCGTGTACCAGGGGATGATGCCGAGCCCGTCCGGCTCGAGGACGACGACGGCCTGCTTGTTGCCGATGCCACGGGCGAAGCCGTCGATCCAGGCCTCGTACTCGGCGACGGAGGTGGCACCGCCGGCGGAGTACTGGGCGCAGTCGCGGAACGGCAGGTTGTAGGCGACGAGCACCGGCACCTGGCGGGCCGCGTGCGCGTGGACCACCACCTTCTTGACGTCCTGCTTCACCGACCGCGGCGACCCCGCGGTGAACCAGGTGGCGGTGGGGATCTCGGCGAGGAGCTCGGCGTCGGCCAGGGCGTCGCCGGTGAGCCCCAGCTCGGCGATGTGGCCCCGCGTCGAGCTGTGCGGGTCGACCCACAGCTCCGGGTCGGCGGGGCGCGGCGGGTGCGCGCCGGCCGGGCCGGCCCCGACCAGGGCGGTGAGGCAGAGGGCGGCTGCTGCCGTGGCAGCGGCCAGGCGTACGCGGTGGGACATGGAGATCTCCTTCGATCCGATGTCGGTCCAAGCCGGCATGGAAGCGCTACCACACCGGGCGACAAGGTCCACCATCCCGTGTGATCCACATCACGTCAATGCCGGTTGCCCGGACGAACCGAGCCGGAGGGCACAGGAATCCCGGGCTTCGGCCCGATCGTGACGGTATCGTGACGAACCATTGCCTGGAGCATGATTCAAAGACGAGGTGCCGCCCCTACGATGGCTGCCATGATCTTCAAATCCGTGGGCGATGGGCGTCCGTACCCCGACCACGGGCGCGAGAGCACCAACGACTGGTCGGACGTCCCGCCGCGCCAGGTCCGTCTGGACGAGCTCGTGACCACCAAGCGCACGCTCGACCTCGACGCCCTCCTCGCCGACGACTCGACGTTCTTCGGCGACCTCTTCGCCCACGTGGTGGAGTACCAGGGCACCCTGTACCTCGAGGACGGCCTGCACCGCGCCGTCCGGGCAGCGCTCCAGCAGCGACCGATCCTCCACGCTCGCGTCCTCGCCGTGGGATGACCACTCCCGGACCCGGAATCTCAGGTAGTTTCTTCGCGTGACGTCACCAGCCCAGGACCCGGCGAGGGTCGCCCGCCGCCGGCGCAAGCACGAGCGCCAGGCGGTCGTCTTCGGGCTCATCATCGCCTTCCTCGTGGTCCTCGGTCTCGGCGCGCTCGCCATCTACACCGACACCATCGACTCGCCGATCGCGGAGCCGATCTTCACCCCGAGCGCCGACGTGACGAACATGGCACCGGCGTGCCTGCCCGAGGACGAGGACTCCCCCGACGGGGTCCTGCCGATGCGGTACGACAAGGTCGGTGTGCGGGTCTTCAACGCCGCCGACCCGCGGTTCGCCCTCGCCGGAGCGGCCGAGGAGGTCCTGTCGGACCGCGGGTTCGACGTCCGCGACACGGGCGACTTCCCGGACCTGGTCGAGGGGCCCTCCGAGATCCGCTACGGCGCGGAGGGCATCGTGCAGGCCTACACCCTGGCCGCGCAGTTCGCGGACGTCGAGCTGGTCATGGACGACCGGGGCGGCAAGGTCGTCGACCTCCTCATCGGCGTCGGCTGGTCCGAGCCGCTGCCCGCCGAGGAGATCCCCCTCGCCGCCGACGAGCCGCTCGAGAACATGCCGGGCTGCGTCCCTGCGTCCGAGCTCGACCCGGTCGAGCGCGAGTACGGGCGCGGCCGGGCCCCCGACGAGGCCTGAGCGCGTCGAGGCCCGAACCGCGGCGAGGCCGAAGCCCGCGCCGCTAGGCCGCCCGCGCGAGCAGCCAGGCCAGCAGCCGCGACCGCGTCGACCCGTCGTCGATCCGCTCGCCCGGCAGGTCCCGGGCGACGTCGAGCGCCGACGCCGCGTCCTGCGGCCCGAGGAGCGCGGCGTACATCAGGAGCTGGTCGCCGAACAGGACGTCCCAGGTCGCAGGGTCCGCCCAGAGGTCGTCCGTGCCCAGGGCCTCCTCGAGGTTGGCCCGCACACGGGCCGGGTCCTCGCCGAGATAGGTCGAGACCTCCGTCACGGGCAGCACCACGATGCCGAGCGCGGCGCTCGGCTCGGCCGAGAACCACGTGGCTCGTTCCCGCTTGCCGTCCCACACGAGCGACGTCACGGACGCCTCGAGCCCCGCGGCCGCCGGGTCCGTGGTGTCGAAGTCCGTCCAGTAGGCGCGGGCCGACGCCGCCTCGAGCGCGAGCAGCCAGCGCGCCTGCTCGCCCATCCCGGCGTCGTCCAGCCCGGCCGCCTCGCGGGCCGCGGCCCACAACGCCAGCCCGTGCCACGCCGCGACCGCCTCGGACGCCGACTCCTGGTTGTTCCCGTCGGCAAAGGGAGACTGTCCGGACGCCCACGAGTGCCCCATGACGACGTCCAGCACGCGCAGTCCGGGCACGGGGGCGCCGTCACTCACCGGCACGTCGGCACCGGCCGCCACGTCGGCGGCGAGCAGGTCCAGCACCGGCGCCAGGTCAGCGGCCAGCGCGCCGTCGTCCGCCGCGAGGACGCCCGCCGCGTACAGGAAGTAGCCGTAGTGGAAGTGATGGTCGTTGCCCTCCTCGGAACCGAACGAGGTCGCCTGCCCGACGACGGTGCGCAGGGTCGGTTCCCAGGTGAAGCACCGCTCGGGCCGGTCGGCGCAGCCGTCCGGCTCCGTCCAGGTGCGCAGGTCGGCCACGACGCTCGCCCGCAGGTCCGCGGCCACGCCGTCGAGCCCGAGGTCCCGCGCGAGCACCCACAGGTCGGCGTCGCGGGCCAGCGCCTTGCCGCCGAAGTACGTGTCCGCCGGCCGCACCTCGGCCAGCACCGTCGCGGCGTCCGCCCGCACCTGCTCGGCGAGCTCGTCGCGCGCGGCGTCGTCGAGCCCCGAGACGTCGGGGCCGGCCACCGGTTCGCGCGCCGGCGAGCGCCAGGCCGACGTGGTGGCGAGGCACGTCTCGACGGTCCCCCGCACCGTGGCGTAGGTGCCCAGCCCGCAGGTGGTCTCAGCGTCGCCCGTGCTGTCCGGCCCGCCCACGGCGTCCTGCTGGTGCGGCCAGCGCACGACGACGGCGGGGCCCCCGCCGGCGGTCTCGTACGTCACCGACGTGGTCACCTGCTCGGCGCCGGTTTCGTAGCCGACCACGGTGCCGCGGACCGGGTCGCGCACCGCCTCGACGAGGTCCGCGAGCGCCCCCGGCTCCTCGCCCGCGTCGGGGGCGACGAGCCAGGACACCGAGGCGCCCTCGTCCAGGGCCAGGGTGGTGCCGGCCCCGTCCAGCGCAGCGGCGACGTCCAGGTCGCCCGCACCGACGAGCACGTGCGCGCGGCCGTCCACGTCCGCCGCGGCGACGTCGTCGGGCAGGCCGTCCCCGCCGGCGGCGAACGGGACGCCGAGCCCGAGCTGCTGGTCGCCCGCCGCCGTGTACCGCAGCACCGGTGAGCCGCGGGTGAGGTGCAGGGTGCCGAGCACCCTCGCGTCGCCCGCCACCAGGTCGACGCTCACCGTCGCGGCGTCGTAGCCCGTGACGATCCCCGTGACCGGTTCGCGCAGGTCCATCTGCACCTGCGGGTCGTACGGCCCCGCCAGCACGGCGCCCTCCGCCCGCGCGGTGGGCAGCCCGTACGCGAACCCGGACGCCGTCAGGCCGACGGCGAGCGGCAGCGGGAACACCGGCTGCGGCGCCTCGCCGAACACCAGGCCGGAGAACCACCGGTTGGTCGGGGGTGCCAGCCCGTCGGCGAGGCGCATCGGTACCTCGCCGCGGTCCACCGCCGGCAGCACCGTCGGGTCCACCGCAGGCGGCGCGGCGCTCGCCACACCGGTGCCGGACGACGGCGCCGCGGCCGGTGCGGACGCCGTCGTGCACCCGGAGGCCACCAGGCCCGCCGCGACGCAGACCGCGAGCGCGACGCCGCGGCGGGTCACAGCCCGATCCTCTGCAGGAACCGCTGGAAGGCGAGGTCGACGCCCGAGAACGGGCCGTCGTCGTGCAGCTCGACGCTCGCGACCACGGGCGTGCCGGGCTGCACCAGCCCGGCGCCCGCCTGCTGCGAGAGCGTGGTGCTGCCGACCACGATCGTCGCCTCCGCACGGTTGCGGGTGTTGCTCACGGCGATCGAGGAGACCTCGCCCGGGACCTCGCTCTGGTCCGGCAGCGTGATGCGCACGTACGCACCGGGCCGGACCCGCCCGAAGTCGGCGGGGTCGAGCAGCAGCCGGGCGTCGACGGCGGTCGACCCGTCGCGGTACAGCGTGGCCACCACCTCCCCCGACTGCACGAACCCGCCCGGGGTGCCCGCGATCTCCGAGACCACGCCGTCGACGGGCGCCACGACCGTCATCTCGCCGTCGCCGCTGACCTCGTAGGAGGCCGCCTTGCGGGAGACGACGCCGACGGCGAGGTCGTGCGCCAGCAGCAGGCTGCGCATCGTGAACAGCGGGTCGCCCTGGGCGACCTCGTCGCCCGGCTCCACGTGCGCCGACACGACGGTCCCGGCGTAGTCGGCCCCGACGGCGACCTCCTCCGCCACGATCGTCGCCTGCGCCGACGTGGCCTGGCTCATCCGGCGGTTGAGGACCAGGGTCAGGGTGGCGCACAGCGCGAGCACGACGACGACGCCGACCGCCAGCTTCAGGCGCGTGGCCCACGTCATGCGGCACCGCCCGCGACGACGGCCCGGTGCTCGCGCACGGCCGTGAGCAGGAACCCGCCCAGGATGACGGTGTTCGTGACGTTCCAGGCCACGGACAAGTTGGGCAGGAGGTCGTCGCGGTACTGCCACACCCCGACCACGGAGGTCACCAGGAGGAACACGAAGCACAGCGTCTGCGGGACGATCACCTCGAACGGGCTCGTCCCCCGGCCCACCCGGCCGGTGACCGCCCAGGCCTGCTGCTTGCCCGTCAGGGCGTTCCAGAACGCCTTGACGTAGATGGGCCAGGACACCGCGGCGAGCAGCAGCACCTCCCAGCGGAACGAGCCGAGGGTGAAGAACGCGATCGCGATCTGCAGGCCGTAGAAGCCCAGGTAGTACAGGGCCCAGGTGCCCACCGACACGTCGAGGCGCATCGGCGCCAGGCCGAGGTAGATCTGCAGCGGCGGCACGAGCAGGAGCAGCAGCGGCGCGATCCCCGACAGGTAGTGCGTCGAGGTCACGAAGTACTGCAGGCGCTGGTCCAGGGTGAGGTTGCGCCGCGGCGACAGCGGGTTGTGCTGGAGCAGGATCTCGAACCCGCCCGTCGCCCAGCGCAGCTGCTGCTTGGCGTAGGCCACGATGGTCTCCGGCGTGTCCCCCACGGCCAGGGTCTGCGGGATGTACACCGACCGCCACCCGCGTTCGTGCAGGTGCAGCGACGTCCAGACGTCCTCCGACTTCGAGTCGGTGCACATGCCGCCGATGTCGTCCACGGCCGCGCGGCGGAACACCACGTTGGTCCCCACGCAGAACGCCGCGTTGAACCGGTTGCGGCCCGGCTGGACGAACCGGTAGAAGACCGCCTGCATGTAGCCGGCGCCCCGCGAGATGAGCGAGTTCATGTTGCCGTACGTCTGCGGCGACTGGACGAACGCGACGTCGTCGCGCACGAAGAACGGCACGGTCTCGACCAGCAGCTCGGGGCGCGGCACGAAGTCCGCGTCGAGGATGACGAACAGGTCGCCCTTGGCGATGCTCAGCGCGTGGTTGACGTTCCCGGCCTTCTGCCCGCCGCTGGACAGGCGCCGGATGTACCGGGCCCCCAGCGTGGCGGCGAGGTCGCGCACCCCGTCCGAGCGGCCGTCGTCGAGCACCCACGTGCGGTGCTCGCCGTGGACCGCGACGGCGGCCCGGACGGTCCGGGCGATCGTGTCCAGGTCCTCGCCGCAGGTCGTGACGAAGACGTCGACGGTGACGGGACGGTCGTGCAGGAAGAGGCGCCACCGGGTCGGGTCGTCGGTGGCGCGGTCCCGCAGCACCTCGGGCGCGTCGAAGAGCCGTTCGCGCGCCTGGTGGTAGGCGAAGTCGCGGGGGTCGTAGCCGGAGGAGAGCACGGTCCACATCGCCAGCAGCGCGAGCGCCAGCAGGATGGACTCCGCGACGATCACCAGGGTGTAGGGCAGCCAGTCGCCGCGGTGGTCCGGGTCGAGCAGGAACACGGCGTAGGCGACCGCCCCGATCGTCGCGAGCATCATCACGAGCATGAGCGACGGCGAGTGGGCGGCGGCGTTCGCGTCGCGACGCCGGGCGGCGGACTGCGGGTCGCCCGGGACGGTGGTGCCGGCCGCGGGCTGCGCCGGTCCGACCGGAGGCGGTAGCTCCGGCGCACGGGGGTGGAGGGTGGAGGTCATCGGGCGGTCCCCTTCGCGAAGCACGGCGGTGGGTCGAGCATGGTGTCGGTACTGCGCGGATTGCCCCCTGACGACAAGAGGTGGATCCCCCTCGTCGGGGAACCCACCTCGTCGTCCGCTCGTCACGCTAGGACCGGTGTCGGCGACCTGTCACGGGTGAAAGCGCTCGCTCCGCAGATCTCCACCGACCGGCAACACGGCCGTTCGCGGCCCGCAACGCGCCGTTCTCATTCCCGCGGCTCCGGTGCCGTGCCGCCCGTGTCAGCTGGCCAGGTTGTCGAGCCACGAGGAGCGCAGGCGCAGCGCGCGCTCCACGCTGCCGAGGACGGCCGCGAGCCCCACGGCGACGCCGCCCCACACCGGGAGGTCGACGGGCGACTCGAAGACGCCGACGGACTCCGCAATCAGCGGGATCTGCGAGATCGGCTCGATGATCGCCGGGATGGCCACGCACAGCCCGACGAGCACGGCCACCGTCGACAACGCTCCGACGACCCGGCTCGCCCGCGGGTGGTCACGTGCCAGTCGCGCGCGCCGACCCTCGGCCGACCGGGGGTCGGGGGCCAGCAGCCGCTCCGCGCCGTCGGCGGTGACGAAGTGGCAGCGCTTCATGCCGAAGGCGCTCGTGGCGACCTCGATCACGCCGCCCGGCACCGGGAACCGGGCGGGCAGCCTGGACACGAGGTGGAGCGCACCGTCGACGTAGAGGCGCGCGCGCACCTCGCCGTCGGACCCGTCGCCCAGGTGGCGGACGTCCACCGCGTAGGAGGACGTCCCTCCGGCCGGCGCCCCGGCCGGGGCCGGGAGGTCGAGGGCGAAGAGCGAGCGGGACAGCACGTGCCACCACCGGTAACGCGGCAGCGGTCGTCCGTCGCCGGGCTTGACCCGCTTGGTCAGTTGTCGGTCGCGCCAGCGCTTGATCATGCGAGGGCCTCCCTCGAGCGCGCTCTATCACGCTGTACTAGTGGATGAGCCGCTACGCTATCACGGTGTACTAGTCGAGGGTGGAGCGGGGGAACGATGGCGACGTCGGACAACGACGGGCACAGCACGCGCGACAAGATCCTCATCGCGGCGGCGACCATGATCGGCGAGGACCCGACGGCGCGGCTCTCCGTCCGTGCGGTCGCGGCGCGGGCCGGGGTGAGCACCGGCTCGCTGCGGCACTTCTTCCCGACGCAGCAGAACCTGCTCGACACCGTCGTCGCCGGGATGTACGACGTCGCGTTCCCGGGTGACCCCCTCCGCGACCGCGACCGGCCCGCGGTCGACCGTCTCGTCGCCTGCCTGCAGCAGATCCTCGCCCTGTTCGGGACCGGTGACAAGGCCCGGGAGGTGTGGCGGTCCACCTTCCAGGCCTACGTGGCAACGCCGCCGTCGGACGGCGCGGTCGCGACCTACCTGGCCCTCGAGCGCGACGGACGACGACGCATCGAGCAGTGGCTGGCCGTCCTCACCGACGAGGGCGCGATCCCGGCCGGGGACGACGACCGGCGCGCACGGTTCCTGGGCACCGTGGTCAACGGGCTCGCGATCGAGCGTGCGCTGCCAGCCGACGGCCCGCGGCTCGCCTTCGAGGAGGACACCCTGCGGAGGGCCGTCCTCGGCGTCGTCCACGACGACGCCCCGGACCCGGCCGGGTAGACCGGGCCCCCGTCCCCGGTCAGAGCTGCGGGGCGACCTCGCGGGCGATCAGGTCCAGGTGGTCCAGGTCCTGCTGGTCCAGGACCTGCAGGTACACGCGCTCGACGCCCTGGTCGCGCAGCGACGCGAGCCGGTCCACCGCCTCCGTCACGGTGCCGGCGATGCCGTGCTCGCGCAGCTCGGCCGGCTCCCGGCCGATGGCCGCCGCACGGCGGGTGAACTCCGCCTCGTCGGCGCCCACCGCGACGACGAGCGCGACGGACTGCGTCAACGACTCCGGCGAGCGACCGGCCGCGGTCAGCGCCTGGTTGATCACGCCGATGCGTGGACCGATCGTGTCGAGCTCCGGGAACGCCTGGTTGTACTCGGAGGCGAACCGGGCGGCGAGCGCCGGGGTCCGCCGCGGGCCGCCGCCGCCCACGATCACCGGGATCTGCTCCTGCGTCGGCTTCGGCAGCGCCGGGGAGTCCGTCAGGGTGTAGTGCGTGCCGGAGAAGTCGAACGTCTCGCCGACCGGTGTGCCCCACAGCCCGGTGAGGATCTCGAGCTGTTCCTCGAGCAGCCCGAACCGCTTGTCCGGGAACGGGATGCCGTAGGCCGCGTGCTCGGCGCCGAACCAGCCGGTGCCCAGACCGAGCTCGACCCGGCCGCCGGACATCTGGTCCACCTGGGCGACCTGGATCGCCAGCACGCCGGGGTGGCGGAACGTCGCCGAGGACACGAGCGTCCCCAGCCGCACCGTCGTCGTCTCCCGGGCGATGCCCGCGAGCGTGGTCCACGAGTCGGTGGGGCCCGGCAGGCCGTCACCGCCCATCGCCAGGTAGTGGTCGGAACGGAAGAACGCGCTGAACCCGAGCCGCTCGGTCGCCTGGGCGACGGCGAGCTGGGTGTCGTACGAGGCGCCCTGCTGGGGCTCGGTGAAGATGCGCAGGTCGAGAGTCATGCGGTCGGTGGTCTCCTCAGTCGTGCACGGGGCGCTCGGTGCGCGACCGCTTGAGCTCGAAGAAGTGCGGGTTGTCGGCGAGCGTGACGGCGGCGTCGAACAGCCGGGCCGCGTCGTCGCCGCGCGGCACCCGGGTCAGGACCGGGCCGAAGAAGGCGACGCCGTCGACGTGGATCGTCGGGGTGCCGACCTCGTCGCCGACGGGGTCCATGCCGGCGTGGTGCGAGGCGTCCAACGCCTCGTCGTACGCGTCGGAGGTGGCGGCGTCGGCCAGCTCGGCGGGCAGGCCGGCCTCCGCGAGCGACTCGCGGATGACGACGTCGACGTCCTTGACGCCCTGGTCGTGCCAGCGCGTGCCGAACGCCGTGTAGTAGGCGGACAGCGCCTCGGGGCCGTGCTCCGTCTGGACGGCGGCGGCGACGCGGCCCTGCCCACGGCCGGCCTCGACGCGCTCGCGGTAGTCGGCCGGGATGTCCTTGTCGCGGTTGAGCAGGTAGAGGCTCATCAGGCGGAAGGTCAGCTCGACGTCGCGGTGCTGGGCGACCTCGAGCGCCCAGCGGGACGTCACCCAGGCGAAGGGGCAGGTGGGATCGATGTAGACGTCGACGACGGGAGCGGTGGTGTCGGTGGCAGTCACGTCCAGCACCCTACTCTCGGGCCCGAACCGGTTCGAGCGCTCGCCCGGCCGATACGCTCGGGGCGTGCTCCAGACTCTGCGAGACATCCGCTGGGCCAGCGTCCTGACCGTCGTGGTCGCCGGTGCCTTCACCCTGGTCACGCTCGCCGCCGCGCTGCGCGGGCGGGTGTGGGCCTGGGTCCCGTTCGCGCTCTCGGCCGCGATCCTCGTGCGGGAGATCCGCTACCTGCAGCGCGCCCGACGTCGTCCCGCGGGTTTCGACGAGCCGGACCGGCGCGCGGGGCGCGAGTAGCGCTGCTACCTCGGCGCCGGCACTGCTACCTCGGCGAGAGCGGTACTACCTCGCGGCGTCCGGCACTACCTCGGCGGGAGTCGCACTACCTCGTGCCGGGGCGAGGCCGCGGGCCACGCCCGCCCGCGCCAGCCGGCCGGCGAGGAACAGGCCCAGCCACGTGCACGCCAGGAAGCTGCCCAGCATCAGCACCACGAACGTGACCAGGACGACCGGGGCCATCGACCCCATGTCGAACGCCACCCAGCCCGAGGCGATGTACGCCGCGCCGAACACGAGCGCGTCGACGAAGAACAGCCACGGCCGCCAGACCCGGTAGCGGGTCACCAGGAACGCCAGCTCGACGGCGGCGCCCGCCATCAGGCAGGTGACGATCGAGTACACGCCCACCGGCGAGGCGGACGAGACGACCCCGGCCACGAACGTGGTCAGGACCGCCGCCCCCGGCCGGCGCAGCAGCGCCAGGGCCAGCACTGGCCCGATGATCCACAGGCCCACCATCGGCGCGTAGGCCATGGGGGCCGCGGCGGCGAGCGGCGCGCTGACGAAGTTGGCGGGGATCAGCAGCACGCCCAGGGCGGCGCCGATGGCGGCGCACGTCATGAGGTAGCGGGTGGTGACGGACGTCATGGGGACTCCAAGCGGGAGGGTCAGGCGGGGGTGAGGGTCGCGGCCAGGACGGCGCACGCCGCGGCCCCGGCCCAGAACGAGAGGAGCAGGACGACGTCGCGCGCCCCGAAGGGGACGACGGTGCGCTCGGTGCGGGTGGGGTGGGCGCCGAACCCGCGGGCGTCCATCGCCAGGGAGACCCGCTCGGCGTGGCGGATCCCACCGGCGAGCAGCGGCACCACGTACCCGGCTTGCCGGCGCACGGCCACCACCGGCCCCCGGCCGGGTGCGACGCCCCGCACCCGGTGGGCGCCGCGGATGACCTCGAGCTCGTGGCCGAACCGGGGCACGAACCGCAGCGCGGCAAGCGCCGCGTACCCGACGCGGTAGGGCAGGTGGAGCTGCTGGGTCATGGCCCGCACGACGTCGGCGCCCGACGTCGTGAGGCCGCCGAGCAGGACGAGCATCATCAGCGCCACGGTGCGCACCGCGGTCGCGAGCCCGGTCGCCAGGGCGCCGGACCGCACCTCGAACCCGCCGACGGTGGCGAGCACCGTCGTGTCCGCCACGAGCGCGGGGTCGGTGAGCAGGCCGAACGAGAACGTCATGACGACGGTCAGGGCCGCTGCTCCCCCGGCGATCGCGGCGAGCACCCGCGGGCTCTGCCGCCCCGCGACGGCGAGCACCGCGAACGCGCCGAGCGCGACCAGGGCGGGGGTCAGCACGTCGCGGGTGGTCACGACGTAGACCATGACGGGGACCGGCCCGAGGACCTTGACCAGCGGGTTGTACGTACGCAGGTCGCCCAGGCCGTTCACGCGTCCGCCCCCGCCAGGTGCACCGCGGGCAGACGCGCCGCGGGCAGGTCGGCCAGCCGCGTCACGGCGTGCCACGCCGGGTCGCGCAGCGCCCCGGTGGCGCGGGCGAGCGGCGGCGTGCGCAGGCCGGCCGCAGCCAGCACGGCGTCGTCACGCAGCAGGACGGCGGGGCTCCCGTCCGCCACGACGCGCCCGCCGGCCAAGGCCACCACACGCGTGGCGTGCTCGGCGACCAGCTGCATGTCGTGGCTGACGACCACCACGGTGGTGCCGTCGTCGTGCAGGGTGGTGAGCAGGTCGAGGAGCTCGACGGCGCGCTCGCGGTCCTGGCCGTACGTGGGTTCGTCGAGGACGAGCACGTCGGGGCGGCAGACGATCGCCGTGCCGACGGACAGGCGGCGCTTCTGCCCGCCGGAGAGCCAGAACGGGTGGCGGTCGCGCAGGGCGCCCAGCCCGAACCGGTCCAGGACGTCGTCCACCCGCGCCACGACCTCGCCGTCGGGCACGCCGCGCAGCCGCAGGCCGTGGGCGAGCTCGTCGTCGACGCGGCCGGTGACGAACTGGTGCTCCGGGTTCTGGAAGACGAAGCCGACGGCGGCGGTGAGGTCGCGGACGTCGGCGCGCCACGGGTCGAGCCCGCCCACGCGCACGGACCCGGCGACGGCGCGGCGCCGGGGCCGCAGCACGCCCGCGACGAGCTGGGCGAGGGTCGTCTTGCCCGCACCGTTGGCGCCGACCAGCGCGAGCAGGTCCCCGCGGGCGACGTCCAGGCTCACGTCGTCGAGCACGGTGCGCCCGCCGCGGCGGACGGTGAGGTGGTCGACGCTGACGACGACGTCCCGGCGGTCCACCGGTGGCACGTCCGGCTCCTGCACCGCCACGGGGGCCGGGAGGCTGACGGCGTCGAGGGCGCCGGTCAGCTCGGCCGGGGTGAGCGGCAGCGGGTCGATCGGCACGCCCGCCGCGCGCAGCCGCAGCGCGGCGAGGGTGGTGGTGGGCAGCCAGACCCCGAGCTCGGCGAGCTCCTCGGCCCGGCCGGCGAGGACCTCGCGGACCGGACCGCTGGTGGCGACGCGGCCGGCGGCGTCGAGGACCACGACGCGGTCGGCGGCCTCGACGGCGGCGTCCAGGTCGTGCTCGACGAGCAGCACGCCCCGCTCGCCCGACGCCGTGACCGACCGCAGCGTGGCGTAGAACTGCTCGACGCCGTCGGGGTCGAGGTTGGCGGTGGGCTCGTCGAGGACGAGCAGCCGGGCGCCCACCGCGAGGGCGCAGGCGAGCGCGAGGCGTTGGCGGCCGCCGCCGGAGAGCAGGGCCGGGTCGTCGCCGCGGCGCTCCCACAGGCCGACCTGGCGCAGCGCGCCCTCGGCGCGGGCGAGCACCTCGGCGGGCGGGCGGCGCAGGTTCTCGGGCGCGAAGCAGACCTCGTCGAGCACCGAGCCGGTGACCACCTGCGCGTCCGGGTCCTGGAAGACCATGGCGACGTCGGCGGCGAGCAGCGGCGGGCGCGTGGCCGCGACGTCGTGCCCGCCCGCGGTGAGCGTGCCGGTGACGTCGGCGTCCACCACGTGCGGGACCAGACCGTTGGTGGCCAGCGCCAGCGTGGACTTGCCGCACCCCGACGGACCGAGCAGCAGCACGACCTCACCCGGCCGCACGGCGAGGTCGACACCGTCGGGTGCCGGGTCGCCGAGCCGGTGGCCGCCGTCGTCGAGCGGCAGGTGGTGCCGCACGCGCAGGCCACGCAGCTCCAGGAGGGGTGAGGTCACCGGGTCAGGATAGGCAAACCTCACCCCTCCTGGCGAGGGGCGTCCGACGACCGGGCGCCCCGGTCGCGGCGCCGGTCCGGCTACTGCTGCGCCATCGCGACCCGCAACCGCTCCGCCGGCGAGATGTAGTGGTCGTGGTCGTCCTTGCCCACGTCGAGCTGGACCCAGGCGATGCGTCCCGTGAACCGGCTCGTGCGGGCGTCGTAGGCGTCGGACACGCAGGTGCCCGACTCCCGCCCGACGTCGGTGGTCTCGTCCGCGGAGAAGACCAGTGGCTGCGTGGCCTTCACACGCCCGTGCCCCACCGCCGCACCGTCGTGGAACAGCGTGACGTCGCCACCCTTGCCCAGCCCGCCGCCGTCGTAGGCGAGCTCGGCACGCAGCTGGTGCGTGCCGGCCGGGACCGGTTCGTCCGCGACCACGTCGTACCGGTGGATGCCGAGCACGTTGTAGGTGAACGTCAGCCGGCCACCCGTGGCGTGCACGGACCAGCCGCCGAACCGCCCGCCCTGCGCGATGAGGACCCCGCCGGCTCCGGCGGCGGGCACCTCGACCTCTGCCGTCACCGAGAACGACTTGTTCTTCACGCTCACGACGCTGTTCTCCGACAGCCGGCCCATCCCGGGGAAGAACAGCTGGGAGTCACCGTGGATCAGGGTGGGACGCCCGGCGATCTCCGGCACGAGCCGTTCGGCGGTGCGGTCGTCCAGCGGGAGCACGCCGTACCGGGCCGCCTCGATCAACCACAGGCGCTGCAGTCCGGCGAGCATCTCGGGGTGCTCCGCCGCCAGGTCGCGGGCCTGGCTGAAGTCCGCCGCGCCGTCGTAGAGCTCCCACGTGTCGTCGTCGAACGCCACCAGGTCACCGCCGACCATGTCCCACGGCGTGCGGTGCTTGGTGACGGCGCTCCACCCCCGGTGGTAGATGCCGCGGTTGCCGAACATCTCGAAGTACTGCAGGTCGTGCCGCTCGGGTGCCTCCGCGTCGTCGAACGCGTACAGCATCGACGTGCCCTCGACGGGCGACTGGAGCACACCGTTGACCATCGTGGGCTCGGGGATCCCCGCCGCCTCGAGCACGGTCGGTGCGACGTCGACGACGTGGCTGAACTGCGACCGCAGGCCGCCGCCGTCGGTGATCCTGCGCGGCCAGTGCACCACCGTGCCGTTGCGCGTCCCGCCCCAGTGCGACGCCACCTGCTTGGTCCACTGCAGGGGCGAGTTCATGGCCCAGGCCCACCCGACCGCGTAGTGGTTGTACGAGTCGGGCGAGCCGAAGTCGTCCAGCTTGGACCGCATGAACTCCGGGGTCTCCAGCGCCGCCATGCCGTTGAAGTTCGCCATCTCGTTGAACGCGCCGTTCACCGTGCCCTCCGCCGACGCCCCGTTGTCGCCGACGATGTAGAAGACGAGCGTGTCCTCGAGCACCCCGACGTCCTCCAGCGTGTCGACGAACCGCCCCACGTGGTGGTCGGTGTGCTCGAGGAACGCTGCGTACACCTCCATCTGGCGTGCCAGCACAGGCTTGAGGTCGTCCGGCATGTCGTCCCACGCAGGGATCTCGTCGTGGCGGGCGGGCAGCTCCGCGTCGACCGGGATCACCCCGAGCTCCTTCTGCCGGCGGAACGTCCGCTCACGCTGCGCGTCCCACCCGTCGTCGAACTGCCCCCGGTACCTCTCGATCCACTCGGCGGGCACGTGGTGCGGTGCGTGCGTCGCGCCCGGCGCGAGGTACACGAAGAACGGCTTGTCCGGCATGAGCGCCTTCTGCTGGCGCACCCACGCCGACGCGTGGTCCACGAGGTCCTCGGTGAGGTGGTAGCCCTCCTCGGCGGTCGCCGGCGGCTCCACCGGCGTCGTCCCGTCGTACAGCGCCGGGTCCCACTGGTTGTTCTCACCGCCGATGAAGCCGTAGAACGTCTCGAAGCCGCCCCCGCCCGAGGGCCAGGCGTCGAAGGGCCCCATCGGCGACGACTGCCACACCGGCACCTCGTGGCACTTGCCGAACTGCGCCGTCGAGTAGCCGTTGAGCCGCAGGGTCAGCGCCAGGGGCGCCTTCGTGTTGGGTCGCAGCGAGCTGTTCCCGGGGGCCGACGTCGCCGTCTCGGTGATGCTTCCCATGCCGACCGAGTGGTGGTTGCGGCCCGTGAGCAGCGCCTGCCGCGTCGGGGCGCACAGGGCCGTGGTGTGGAACCGGTTGAACCGCAGGCCGCCACCGGCCAGCCGCTCCACGGTCGGGGTGCGGCACGGACCGCCGAAGGTGCTCGAGGCGCCGAACCCGACGTCGTCCAGCAGGATCACCACCACGTTCGGAGCCCCCTCCGGCGGCAGCAGCGGCTCGATCGGCCGGAACGACGTGTCCGGGTCCCGCGCGTCATAGGTCGTGGGCCCGGGTGGCGTGCGGTCCGGGATGGGCAGCATCGTGCGGGCGTGCTGGTCAGGACGCATCGGTGGGCTCCGCTCGGTCCGGTCATGACGAAGGACGCGCTCACGGTACGGATCCCCACCCTGGAGGCACATCACCCAGACCGCGTGAGAATCCGGCGCAGGGCAGGCCCGTCGACGTTCGCACGATCTGCGCGATGCCAGTCGCGGGCAGCAGGCATAGCGTGGCCGGAGCGCGACACGACGGGCCTTCCCCGGCCTGGTCCGAGCCACCGAGGAGACAGGATGCGTACGGCACACGGACGGATGGTCGCGATCCCGCCGGGCACCTTCCTCATGGGCAGCGACGACCACTATCCCGACGAGCGCCCCGCTCACGAGCACCCGGTCCGGGCGTTCTGGATCGACCGGTTCGCGGTCACCAACGCCGACTTCGCCCGCTTCGTGGCGGACACGGCGTACGTGACCGTGGCGGAGCGTCCGCTGGACCAGGCCGACCTGCCGGGCAGCTCCAGCGCAGCGCGCAGCCCGGGAGCCCTCGTGTTCACTCCCACGCGGGGCCCCGTCGACCTGCGGGACTGGCGGCAGTGGTGGCGCTGGCAGCACGGTGCGCAGTGGCGCCACCCGGAGGGTCCGGGCACGTCGATCGAGCACCGGATGGACCATCCCGTGGTCCAGGTGGCGTACGAGGACGCCCAGGCCTACGCGCGGTGGGCGGGTGCCCGGCTGCCCACGGAGGCGGAGCACGAGTACGCCGCTCGCGGCGGGCGGGCCGGTCAGGAGCCCTACGCCTGGGGCGCCGACCCGTACCCCGGCGGGACGCTGCAGGCGAACACGTGGCTCGGACGGTTCCCGTACGAGCACCGAGGACCGCACGGCGCGACGACGACGCCCGTGGGCACCTTCCCGCCGAACGGGTTCGGGCTCTCGGACATGATCGGCAACGTGTGGGAGTGGACCGGCTCGGTCTACACCGCGCTGCACCGCGTCCCCGGTGCGGCGCGCATCGGTCCCGAGCACCGCCCCGGTCTGCTCGCGGCCCAGGAGAGCCCGGCCGCGTCGGCGACGCGCCGCGTGCTGAAGGGCGGCTCGTACCTGTGCTCACCGGACTACTGCCTGCGGTTCCGCCCCGCAGCCCGGTCGGCCCAGACCGAGGACACCTCGGCCACGCACATCGGCTTCCGCTGCGCGCGCAGCGCCTGAGCGTCCGCGGCCTCACCCGTCCTCCGGGTCGGCCATGCCACCGAGGGCAGCATCCCGGCATCCACCACCGAGCGGCACTCCCGCGCGGCGCGGTCTCGTCCCGGAGTAGCCTCCTGCACATGACTGCCGTTCGGACGCACACCCACGCCCAGGCCGTCGACGCCGCCATCGACCTGTTCTCCCGCCAGGGCTTCGAGCAGACGACGGTCGAGGAGATCGCCGACGCCGCGCAGGTCAGCCGCGCCACGTTCTTCCGCCGCTTCCGGTCCAAGGAGGACGTGATCTTCGCCGACCACGAGCTCCTCCTGGAGGAGGTGGTGGTCATGCTCGCCGCCACCCGGCCGGAGGCGCGCGAGACCGACGAACCCGGTGGCCGCGAGTCCCCGTGGAACCCCGCCGTCGACCCCTACCTGGAGGTGTGCCGCGCCGCCCGCCTCGTGTTCGACCACCACGTGGGCCAGCGCGAGACCTCGCTCGCCCGCCACCGGCTCCTGCAGCAGGTGCCCGCGCTGCGGGACCGCGAGCTCGTGACGACGCACCGGTACGAGCGCGCGTTCACCGCATACCTGCGCGACACCCTGCCGCCGGACCGGTCCAGCACCACCATGTCGATCGCGTTCGCGGCCTCGGTCGTGGCCGTGCACAACGCGGTGCTGCGCCGCTGGCTGCGCAACCCGTACCTCGACCTGCGCCCGGACCTGGAGGAGGCGTTCGCCGAGCTGCGGCGCGCGGCCTGGGCACCGGGGGCCGACGGCGCCGCCCCGGCCGGGTCGTCGGCCACGGGCACGCCCGAGCCGGCCGTCCCCACCAACCGTCGCGTCGTGGTGGCCGTCCTGGACCAGGACGCCGACGCCGACGACATCGCGCGGGCCGTGCGCGACGTCCTGGCCTGAGGAGCGAGATGATCGACTGGCTGTTCTCCGCCACCTTCACCGTCGGCGGCGAGCAGATCCTGTGGCGCGAGGTGATCGGCAACGCGTTCGGCCTGGCCTCGGCGCTGGGCGGCATGCGCCGCAAGGTGTGGGCGTGGCCGGTGGGCATCGTCGGCAACGTGCTGCTGTTCACCGTGTTCCTCGGGTCGCTGTTCGGCGACGCGGGCCGCGTGGACATGCTGGGCCAGGCGGGCCGGCAGGTCATGTTCATCGCCGTGTCGGTGTACGGGTGGGTCCGCTGGCGCGAGACCCGCCGCCAGGACCTGGAGGTCCGCGCGGACGGCAAGGTGCCGTCGTCGGGCGGGGCGGGCGTGCACCCGCAGTGGGCGCGATGGTGGGAGCGCCTCCTGCTGGTCGTCGCACTGGTCGGCGGCACGCTGCTGCTCACGCCGCTGTTCCGGGCGCTCGGGTCCTACGAGCCGGTGTGGGCGGACGCCTGGATCTTCATGGGCTCCCTGCTGGCGACGTACGGCATGGCGCGCGGCTGGGTCGAGTTCTGGTTGATCTGGGTGGCGGTCGACGTCGTGGGCGTGCCGCTGCTGTGGAGCGCCGGGTACTACGCGACGTCGTTCATGTACATCTTCTACGGGGCGTTCACCCTGGTCGGGTTCTTCGTGTGGTGGCGGGTCAACCGTCGCGAGCAGGCGACGGCCGGCGCGGCCACCTGACCGCCCCGTCCGCCGCCCGGCCGCCGCGTCAGAGGGTGGCGTTCATCGCGTCGGCGAACCCGCGGGCGGTGAGCGTCCCGGTGAACACCCGGTGCAGGTTGTCCAGCAGCGGCCCGGCCTGGTCCGCGGGGATCGCCTGGTCCCAGGAGAGCTGGAAGTGCGGTGCCGAGGCGACCATGTCGTAGACGTACTCGAGGTAGTCGGCGTTGTCCCGACCGGCGAGCTGCTTGCCGAGGCCGCGCACGGGCGGCACGGTCCGCACCACGAGGAACCGCTCGACGGCGAGGTCGGAGTACACCTGCTCGTTGAGGAAGTCGATCGCGGCCTGCTGCTCCTCCGGGCTGGCGGCGGCGGAGACGGACCAGAAGTTGGCCGGGTTGCCCACCACGTTGCCGGGGTCGCCGGTGCCACCCTCGACGGTGGGGAACGGCGCGAAGCCGAGCCCGTCGTCGGCGATCAGCGTCGGCGCCTCCGTGAGGAAGTCCGGGTAGACCCAGGCGCCCTGGAGCACGAAGGCGGCGTTCCCCGTCGCCACGAGCGACACGTCACCGGACTGGTCGGCGAGGGTCTCGGTGAAGTAGTCCCCGAACGCCCCGGCGTCGACGAGCTCGCGGATCTTGCCGAGCGCGTCGAGGATGGCCGGGTCGGACCAGGCGCCGGGCTCGCCGTCGACCACGCGCTGGAACACCTCGGGGCCGCCGATGCGGTCGGTGAGGTACTGGATGTACATCAGCTCCGGCCACCGGCTGCCGCCGGCGAGCGCGATGGGCAGCACCCCGGCGTCACGCAGGACGGGGACGGCGGCGAGCAGGTCGTCGAACGTCTCGGGCGGCTCCAGCCCGGCGCTGTCCAGCACCTCGGCGTTGTAGTAGAGGACCACGGGCTGGGTCTGGTTGTTGGGCACGGCGTACGTGCGCCCGTCCACCTCGCCGTTGGCCGCGACGGCGGGCAGCACCTTGTCCTGCACGGGGCCGACGGCGTCGGTGAGGTCGACGACGGATCCCTCGGCGACCATCCGGTCGAGGTCGCCGCCCGCCCAGCCGAAGATGAGGGTCGGTGGCTCCCCGGCGTCCAGGGCCTCCTGGATCCCGGCCTTGTAGGCGTCGTTCTCCATCCACGTCACGGCGATCTCGTCACCGGGGTGCTCCCGGTCCCACTGCTCGAAGGTGCGGGCGAGCACCACGTCGCTGCCGCCGGAGAGCGCCCAGGCCGTGGTGCCGTCGACCGGTACCTCGGCCTGCGCCGTCACCGGCTCCGGGCTGTCGGCGCAGGCGGCGAGCAGCAGGCTCACCGCCGCCGCTCCCGCCAGGACCTGTCCGCACCGTCGCCTCATCGCCTGCACCCTCCACGCCGTCGTCTGGGGTCGTCGCCGGTCGGTCGCGTCGCTGAAACCGTTTTCGAACCGGGCAGGGAGCACACTAGGCCAGCGACCGGCATGCCGGTCAAGGCCCCGCGGAGTTTCGACAACAGGCGGCGCCCGGGTTTCAAGAACCGGCACGGCGCGGCGCTCGAAATTTTCTCGGCGCTCCGCCCGACGGGTGGGCAGCGGCGGTCCCCCCTGCCGTGAGGCCGTGACGTCGGCGCCCTCCACCTCCAGCCCCGCCGCGACCTGGCGTACCGCCTGGCGCGCCGAACCGGGCCGCCCCTGGTGGGGCATCGCCCTGGGCGACCTGCTCCGGGTCGCCGCGCTGGTCAGCGTGGTGCTGGCCGGCATCCTGTTCGGCGGGACGGCGACCGCCCTGTTCCTCTTCGTGCTCGGCGGCACCATGCTCCCCCGGGCCATCGGCACCCCCGCGGCCCTGGACATCAGCTACTGCGCCGCGTTGCTCGCCGCGGCCTGGTGCGCCCAGCTGGAGGTCTACCAGCGCGTGGACTGGCTCGACCTGGTGGTGCACGCCGCGACGACGGGCGCGATCGCCGCCGTCGCCCACCAGGCCTTCGCGCGCGCTGGCCTCATCGCGCCGGCCCGGCGGGCGCGCGCCTCCGCCGCCCTGCAGATCGTGGGCCTCGGCTCGGTGGTGGCGGTCGTCTGGGAGCTCCTGGAGTGGGCCGGGTACACGTTCGTCGACGACACGATCTTCGTCACGTACCCCGACACGTTGGGCGACCTCGCCGCGGGACTCGTCGGCAGCGCCGTCGCGGCAGCGCTCGTCGCACGCGGCGTGCGGGGCGTCGCATGAGCGGTGGCGCGAGGCCGACCGTGTCGGTCGTGATCCCCGCCCGGGACGACGCGGACGAGCTCGACCGGTGCCTGGCCCTGCTGGCCGGCCAGTCGGTGTCCCCGCTGGAGGTCGTGGTCGTCGACAACGCCTCGCGCGACACGACGGCGCAGGTCGCCCGCCGGTGGGGCGCCGTCGTCGTGCCCGAGCCGCGCCGCGGCATCCCGGCCGCCGCGGCTGCCGGGTACGACGCCGCGCGGGGCGACGTGATCGCCCGGCTGGACGCGGACTCCCGGCCCGGTCCGCACTGGGTCCGCTCGGTCGCCGACGCGATGGGCGACCCGACGCTCGACGCGGTGACGGGCACCGGCACCTTCACCGACCTGCGGCACGGCGGCCGCCTCGCCTGCCGGCTGTACCTCGGCCTCTACTACGCCTGCAGCCGGATGGCGCTCGGGCACACGGCGCTCTGGGGTTCGAGCATGGCGGTCCGCCGCACCACGTGGTGGGCCGTGCGCGACGTCGTGGAGCGCCACGACCCCGAGGTGCACGACGACATGGACCTCGCCTTCGCCCTGGGGCCGCGTCGGCGGGTGGTGCACGACCGCCGCCTGCACGTCGGGGTCTCCGCCCGTTCGCTGCGCGCGGGACGACGACGTCGCCTCCTGCGGGCGTGGAACACGCTGCGGTCCAACTGGGCCGCGGCGCCGCCGTGGGACCGCTGGTGGGACCGCTGGTGGCACCGGCTGCGCGGGACCAGGCCCCGCGGGTACTGAGCCGCGCGGTGCTGCGGGCGCCGTGCGGCCAGGCGCGGGCGGTGCCACGGTAGGGCATGCGCATCGTCGTCGTAGGCCAGTCCGGCAACGTCGGGACCGCCGTGCTGCGGGCCCTGCAGGCAGCCCCGGAGGTGGACTCCGTGCTGGGGGTCGCACGCCGTCTGCCCGACCGGACCGTGGCCCCCTACCGGGACGCCGAGTGGGCGGCCGTGGACCTGTCGGTCCCCGACGAGGAGAGCGTGGTCGACCGGCTCGCCACGCTGTTCCGCGGGGCGGACGCCGTCGTGCACCTGGCCTGGCTCATCCAGCCCAACCGCGACCGTGACCTGCTGCGCCGCACCAACGTGGAGGGCACCCGGCGGGTGGCCGAGGCGGTGGTCCGCGCCGGCGTGCCGCACCTCGTCGCGGCCTCGTCCGTGGGCGCCTACGCCGCCGTCGACGACGACGCACCCCGCCGCGAGGGCTGGCCGGCGACGGGCATCCCGACGTCCCACTACAGCGTGGACAAGGCGGCGCAGGAGCGGGTGCTCGACGAGCTCGAGCACGATCACCCGCAGGTGGCCGTCGCGCGGCTGCGCACCGCGCTGGTGTTCCAGGGCGACGCCGGGCACGAGATCACGCGCTACTTCGTCGGCGGTCTCCTGCCCGTGAGCCTGCTGCGCGACCACCGGCTGCCGGTGCTCCCGCTGCCCGCGGGGTTCCGCGTCCAGGCGGTGCACGCCGACGACGCGGCCGACGCCTATCTCCGCGTCCTGCGGGAGCGTGCCACCGGAGCGTTCAACGTCGCCGCCCACGACGTGCTGCGCGCCCCGGACCTGGCCGCGATCGCGGACCACGGGCGCTTCGTGGAGCTGCCGCCGCAGGCGGTGCGCACCGCGGTGTCGCTCGCCTACGCGGCGCACGCGGTCCCGGCGGACCCCGGCTGGATCGACATGGCGCTCGGCGTCCCCGTCATGGACACCACTCGCGCGGCGACGGAGCTGGGCTGGGAGCCCCGCCGCACCGCCGCGCAGGCGGTGGACGAGGTGCTGCGCGGCATGGCCGAGGGCCACGGGCTCGGTTCCGCACCGATGCGCCCGAGCCCGCGCGCCGCCGTCGGCCCGCCCGTGCTGCCCCCGGACGAGCAGGACGCCTCCGTCCCCCCGGAGATCGACCGCCACCTGTTCGGCCTCTACCTGTCGGAGCACCTGACCGGTTCCACCGCCGGGCTGGACCGCATCGAGCGGATGGCCGACAGCTACCGCGACACGCCGTTCCACGCCGACCTGGCCGAGCTGACCGAGCAGATCCGCAGCGAACGACGGCTCTACCGCACGCTTCTCGCGACCCTGGGCGTCCGCCGCCGCCGGTATCGGCAGGTGCTCGCCGCGGCCGCGGAGCGGGTCGGGCGCCTCAAGCTCAACGGGCGGGTCCTCGAACGGTCTCCCCTGACCGTGCTGCTCGAGGTGGAGCTGATGCGCTCGGCGGTGCTGGGGAAGCTGGGCGGCTGGCGGACGCTCCAGGAGTACGCCGACGACGTGGGCCTGGACCCGGACCGCTTCGGCGCGCTGGCCGAGCTGGCGAACCGCCAGCTCGCGCTGCTCGACCGGCTGCACGAGCACGCCCGCGAGCGCGCGTTCCGCCGGACCGACTGAGCGGCCGGACGCTGGGGGCCGGTCGCCGGGCGGCCGGACGCCCGGGGGCCGAGGGCACCGGGCCCCGAGAAGGTCGGGACGACGAAGCGCCGCCCCGGACCTTCCCGGGACGGCGCTCGCCGCTGGTGCACCGCCACGCCGGCTGGTGGACGGCGGCGGTGATGCACACGACCGGCGTCGACCCACGCCGGGAGCTGGTTGCCCCGCGGCCGCGGAGCAGGTGCTGCGGTCGCCCGTCAGGCGAACGCGGACGTGCCCGTGATGTCGCGGCCCACGATCAGCGCGTTCATGGACTCGGTGCCCTCGTAGGTGTGCAGGGCCTCGATGTCGGCGAAGTGCCGCGCGACCCGGTTGGCGAGCAGGATGCCGTTGCCGCCGAGCATGTCGCGTGCGACCGACGCCACCTCGCGCGCTCCGCGGGTGCAGCTGTACTTGGCCAGGGAGGCCTGCTCCCCGGTGAGCCGGCCGGCGTCGGCGAGCTCGGTGAGGCGGCCCACGAGGAGCTGCAGCTGCGTGACGGTCGAGAGCATCCGGGTCAGGCGCTCCTGGACCATCTGCTTGGCGGCGAGCGGCTTGCCGAACTGGACCCGCTGCGTGGAGTACTGCACGGCCGCCTCGTAGCAGGCGACCGCGTGCCCGACGGCGGACCACGCCACGGCGAGGCGCGTGGCGAAGAGGACGGCGGCGGTCGCCTTGAACGAGGTGGCGCCGGGCAGGGCGGCGTCGGCCGGGACGAACACGTCGTCGAGCTGGATGTGGGCCTGCCAGATCGCGCGGAGCGCCATCTTGCCCTCGATGGTGGTGCCGGTGTAACCGGGGGCGTCCTGCGGCACGATGAAGCCGTGCACCTGGCCGTGGCGCTCCCCGGCGTCCGGGTCGTCCAGCCGGGCCCACACCACGGTGATGTCGCCGCAGGAGCCGAACCCGATCCACTTCTTCTCGCCGTCGATGACGTAGCCCTCGACACCGTCGCGCACGGTGGGACGCGCCGTCGTCTCGAGGGACACGGAGTCCGAGCCGTGGGTGGGCTCGGTGAGCGCGAACGCGCCGAGGATCTCCCCGCGCGCCATGGGCTCGGCGTACCGCTCGACCTGCTCGGGCGAGCCGTGCATGACGATGGAGCGCAGCGCGAGGCCGCCCTGGACGCCGCAGATCGTGGCGACGGAGCCGTCGCCGCGGGACATCTCCATGCTGGCCAGACCCTCGGCCATGAAGCTGATGCGCGGGCGGCCGGGCACGTCGACGCCGTCGCGCAGGAAGTCGTGCTCGGCGAGCTTCTTGACCAGGTCGAAGGGGACCTCGGCCCGCTCCCAGTAGCCGTCGATGACGGGCAGCACCTCGTCCTGGACGAACTGCCGCACGGCGAGCTGGTGCGCGCGCTCGGCGGGGGCGACGTCGGCGAACGCGGCCGCGTAGTCGACGTCCAGGGGCTGGGAGACGTCGTACTCCGGCGCGGTGACGCCGGGCAGGACGGGTGCGGTGCGGGGCATGCGGGTCTCACTTTCCACGGAGGCGACCGCGCCGCCGCAGAGGCTGGTGACGACGGCGTCGGTCTGCCTCCATAGTGCGACGCGACGGAGTCTCAGTCAAGCGATACGGCGTATCAACCGGTGACCGTGAGCCAGAGCAGCGTCACGTTGAGCCCCACGATCACGGCCGCGACCAGCCACGCGACCGCCTGCGTGGCTCGCGCGTTGCGGAACTCGCCCAGCAGCCCCGCGTCCCGGGTGACCCGGACCAGCGGGATCATCGCGAACGGGATGCCGAAGCTCAGCACCACCTGGCTGAGCACCAGCAGGTAGGTGGGTGAGACGTCCGTGGCCAGCAGCAGCAGCGCCGGCACCAGCGTGACCAGGCGGCGCGTCAGCAGCGGCACCCGCACGCGCAGCAGCCCGGCCATGATCTCCGAGCCCGCGTAGGCGCCGACGGCCGTCGACGCCAGCCCCGAGGTCAGCAGCCCGACGCCGAACAGCACCGCGACGACCGGCCCCAACGAGTCCGAGATCGCCGCGTACGCCCCCTCGATGCTGTCCGTGCCCGTGCGGCCCGGCAGGTTGGCCGCGGCGAGCAGGAGCATCGCGATGTTCACGCCGCCGGCGATGAGCAGCGCGGCGACCACGTCCCAGCGGGTCGCGCGGAGCAGCCGGCGCACGGCCGTGGGGTCGCCCTGGACGGTGCGCGACGGCGGCACCCCGGCCACCGCGGCGCGTCGCTCCGCGTCGTGGCGCACCCGGTCGCGGGCCAGCGAGCTGTGCAGGTAGATCGCGTGCGGCATGACGGTGGCACCGAGCATCGACGCGGCCAGGAGCACCGAGTCCGCTCCGTCGAACCGCGGCACGAGGCCGCCCAGGACTGCACCGGCGTCAGGAGGAGCGACGAGGAGGCCGGCGCAGAAGCCGACGGCGATGACGCCGAGCATGGTCACCACCACCGTCTCGAAGATGCGCTGGCCCCGGCGCTGCTGGATCGCGAGGACCACCATCGAGACCGCACCGGTGATGAGGCCGCCGGCCACGAGCGGCACGCCGAACAGCAGGTTCAGCGCGATGGCCCCGCCGATCACCTCGGCCAGGTCGGTGGCCATGGCGACCGCCTCCGCCTGCAGCCAGTAGGCGATCCGGCCCCGGCGCGGCATGCGGTCGGCGAGCACCTCGGGCAGCGACCTGCCGGTGACGACGCCCAGCTTGGCCGACAGGTACTGCACCAGGACCGCCATCGCGTTGGCCATGACGAGCACCCACACCAGCAGGTAGCCGAACTCGGCGCCGGCGGTGAGGTTCGCGGCGACGTTGCCCGGGTCCACGTAGGCGATGGCGGCCACGAAGGCCGGTCCGAGCAGGGCGAGCGCGCGCAGGCGACGCAGTCCGGGTGGTGCGGTCCGAGTGCTCACAGGTCTCCTTCGACGACGGCAGCGGGGCAAAGTTTCGGATACCCGAAACCTTAGACGCTGCGAGCCGCATCCGAAACCCCGACCGATCGTCACTCCGTGTTCTGTCCGGCACTCCGGACTGCCGGACAGAACACGAAGTGACGATCAGATCCGCACGGAGATCCGCACGGCGGCCGGGACGGGTCTGGCACGATGTGCCCCGTGCCCGACGACGCGGACCGCCGCCTGCCCGCCCCGCCCCGCGACCGCGGCGGCAGCCTCCTGCAGTCCCCCTGGCTGCTGGCCCTCGCGTTCGTCGTGTTGCACGCGCGCCTGGTCCACGAGGCGATCACGTGGCAGAACACGATCTTCGGCGACGTCACCCTGTACGAGTGGTGGGCCCGCTACGGCCTCGACACCGGCCAGTGGCCCGTCCTGGACTACGACTGGGTCTACCCCGCCGGAGCGCTCGTCCCCGTGGTGGCGCCCTCCCTGGTCACCGACGGCGTGCTGGGCTACGAGATCGTGTGGACGGCGATGATCGTGGCGCTGAACGCCGTCGCGACGGTCCTGCTCGTCCGGTCCACCCCGCGCGGCGTCCTCGGCGCCTGGTGGTGGCTGCTGTTCCTGCTCGCGCTCGGCCCGATCTTCCTCGGCCGGCTCGACGGCGTCATCGCCCCGATGATCCTCGTCGCCCTGGTCCTGGCCCGGCGGCACCCGCGGGTCGCCACCGCGGTCGCCACGGCCGGCGCCTGGATCAAGATCGCACCGGGCGCCGTCGTCGTCGCCCTCGCCGCGACCCGCCGTGACCTGCGCGACCTGCTGCGCGCCGTCGTCGTCCCCGGGGCGATCGTGTCCGCCGTCGTGGTCGGCCTCGCGCTCATCGGCGGAGCCGGGACGCGGGCGCTCAGCGTGTTCGGCGAGCAGGGCGCACGCACGCTGCAGGCCGAGTCCGTGGCCGGCACCTGGTTCTCGGTGGCGCGGCTGTGGGACCCGGCCGTGACGATCGCCTACAACGACGAGATCTTCACCTACGAGTTCCAGGGCACCGAGGCCCGCAGCGTGGCCGACGCGCTCGACTGGCTCCTGCCGCTGGTGGTGGTCGTCCTCGCCGGTCTGACGTGGTGGGCCGCGCGCCGCCACCCGGAGCGCGCCTACGAGATCGTGCTGCTCTCCGCCGCCGCGCAGCTCGTGGCCCTCATCGTGTTCAACAAGGTCGGCTCGCCGCAGTTCGTGGCGTGGATCGGTCCGCCCGTGGCCGTCGCCCTGGCCACCCTGCCCGCCGGGCGGGCGCTGCGGGCCTGGTGGCCGCCCGCGCTGGGCATCGTGCTCGTCGCGTACGGCACCTACCTCGTGTACCCCGTCGCGTACGGCCCGTTCCTGGCGGGCGAGCCCTGGATGATCACGGTCGAGGCGCTGCGCAACGCGGCTCTGGTGGTGCTCATGATCGGCGCGACCTGGCGGATCGCCCGGCTCGGCGCCGTCCGCAACGCGTAGTTCCGCGCCAACGTTTGCCGGGCGTTCGGCGGCCCGACGACGACACGTCGCCCGCGTCACCCCCGCAGGTCATCCGGGGCCACGACAGTTCGAGTCGTGAGGGTAGCGATCGTCGCAGAGTCCTTCCTCCCGCAGGTCAACGGGGTCACGAACTCCGTGCTGCGGGTCCTCGACCATCTCCGCCGGTGCGGGCACGAGGCCCTGGTCCTCGCCCCCGACACCGACGAGGGAGACGTCCCCCCGTTCGTGCACGGCGCACCCGTGGTCGAGATCCCCTCCGTGGGCCTGCCCGGCTACCCCGACGTGCGCGTCGTCGTCGGGCAACGGGCCCGCATCGAGCGCACGCTCGCGGCGTTCGGGCCCGACGTCGTCCACCTGGCCTCGCCGTTCACCCTCGGCTGGCGCGGGATGCAGGCCGCCGAGGCGCTCGGCGTGCCGACCATCGCCGTCTACCAGACGGAGGTGCCCAGCTACGCCGCGCGGTACGGCATGCGGCACCTGGAGCCGCTGCTGTGGCGGCGGGTGCGGAACCTGCACGAGCGCGCCACCGTCACGCTGGCACCGTCCACCCCGACCATCGACCACCTGCGCGCCCGCGGGGTGCCCCGCCTGCACCGCTGGGGCCGCGGCGTCGACACCGTCCAGTTCCGGCCCGAGGCGCGCGACGCCGCCTGGCGCCGGGCCGTGGGAGCGGGGCGGCCGTTGCTCGTCGGGTACGTCGGCCGCCTCGCGGCGGAGAAGCAGGTGGAGTCGCTGCGCGTGCTGTCGGGGCG
Organism: Isoptericola halotolerans; assembly: GCF_003003075.1. Lineage (GTDB taxonomy): Bacteria > Actinomycetota > Actinomycetes > Actinomycetales > Cellulomonadaceae > Isoptericola > Isoptericola halotolerans_A. The sequence goes on from NZ_PVTX01000003.1 coordinate 295,370, forward strand.
CGAGGACGTCCGCCTCGTGATCGTCGGCGAGGGGCCCGAGCGGGCGCTGCTCGAGGGGCTGCTGCCCGACGCGCACTTCACCGGCCTGCTGCGCGGCGAGGAGCTGGCACGGGCCATGGCGAGCCTCGACGTGTTCGTGCACCCCGGCGAGCTGGAGACGTTCGGCCAGACGCTGCAGGAGGCGAACGCCTCCGGGGTCCCCGTCGTCGCGCCGGCCGCCGGCGGGCCGATCGACGTGGTCGCCCACTCGCACACCGGCTGGCTCTACCCGCCGGGCGACCACGCCGCGCTGCGCTCCCACGTGGACGACCTGCTCGGCGACGACCGCAAGCGCCGCGCCTTCGGGGCCGCCGCCCGCGAGAGAGCGCTCGGGCGCACCTGGGCGAAGGTGTGCCACGAGCTGATGGAGCACTACGCGGCCGCGGTCAGCGTCACCGCGGAGGTGTGAGCCCGTGCGGATCGTCCACGTCGCCAACGCCTACGCGCCGCGGTCGGGCGGCATCCGCACCGCGATGCACGCCCTGGCCCGCGAGTACCTCGCCCGCGGTCACGAGCCGGTCCTCGTCGTCCCGGGTCCGACGGCGGCCGAGCGGCACGACGGCGACCTGCGCGTCGTGCAGGTGGCCGCGCCGCGGGTGCCCGGTGTGCCGGGCTACCGGGCCGTGGTGAAGCCCGGCACCGTGCGGTCCGTGCTGGACGCCCTGGCGCCGGACCGGGTCGAGGTCTCCGACCGCGCCACCCTCACCGGCGTCGGCCTGTGGGCGCGCGAGGCCGAGGTGCCGTCGCTGCTGATGCTGCACGAGCGCCTGGACGGCGTGCTCTCCGCGTTCTGGCCCGGCGCGGGCAGCGGCGCGCGGCCCGGACCCGTCGGCCGGCGGCTCGCGCCCGTCGTCGCCGACCGCTGGAACCTCGCGACCCTCGGCCGGTTCGACCGGCTCGTCGCCACCACCGCGTTCGCCGCCGGGGAGGTGGAGCGCCTGGCCGGGCGGCGGCCCGGGCTGGCGCTGCCTCCGCTGCACCGGGTGGCCCTGGGTGTCGACCTCGAGCGGTTCACGCCCGACCGGTTCGACGCGGACCTGCGGCGGCGCACCGCCGCCCGGGGCGAGGCGGTCGTGCTGGTGATGAGCCGGCTGTCGCGCGAGAAACGGGTGGACCTGGCCGTCGAGGCGGTCGGGAGGCTCGTGGCCGACGGCGTGCCGGTGCGGCTCGTCGTGGCGGGCAGCGGGCCGCGGTTCACGGAGCTGCGGGCACGGGCCGAGCAGCTCGGCATCCGGCACCGGTTCCTCGGGTTCGTGCCCGACCGCGCCCAGGTGGCCGCGCTGCTCGCGAGCGCCGACGTCGTCGTCGCCCCAGGCCCGATCGAGACGTTCGGGCTGGCCGCCCTCGAGGCACTGGCCTCCGGGACGCCCGTGGTGTGCTCGGCGACCAGCGCGCTGCCCGAGGTGATCGGCCCGGCCGGGGCGAGCGCCGATCCCGAGCCCGAGGCGCTGGCCGTGGCCGTGCGCGAGGTGCTCTCCCGGGACCCCGGCGCACGGCGGGCGGCGGCGCGCGCGCGGGCCGAGCTGTTCCCCTGGTCGGCGACGGGCGAGGCGATGCTGGCGCTCCACGTCGGGTCGACGCCCGCGGGTGCGCGATGAGCGGGCCGTCCGTCGTCGCGCTCGGCGACTCCATCACCGCGGGCGTCGGGGACGCCGTCGGGCCCGACGCCGCGCACGGGCCCGGCTGGGCGGCGCACCTCGCGCTGCTCGCCGACTCGGCGCGGTTCGAGAACCTGGCCCGCAACGGCGCGCGGACGCAGACCGTCATCGCCGAGCAGCTCGACCTCGCCCTCGCCTCCGGGGCCGACCTCGCCACGCTCGTCATCGGGGGCAACGACGCGCTGCGGAGCGACTTCTCCCCCGCCGACGTCGCCCGCCGGCTGACCACCTGCGTCGGGGCGCTGCGCGGCCGGGGCGCCGCCGTCGTCCTCGCGACCCTGCCGCCCATCGGGCTGTTCGAGCTGTGCGGCGGCCGGGTGCGCTCCGTGATGCGGGCGCGGATCGACGCGGTCAACGCCGCCGTGCGCGCCGTGGCGGCACGTCACGCGGACGGGTCGGGGTGCGCGCCGGGCGTGGTGGTGTTCGACGTCGCCGAGGCCATCCGGCCCGCCGGGCTCGGCGCCTGGTACGTCGACCGTGTCCACCCCTCTCCCCTGGGCCACCGGCACCTCGCGGTGACGGCCGGCCGCGCCCTGCACGTCGCGCTGCCCGAGCTGGCGCGGCTGCCCGCTCCGCCGCCCCCGCCGCCGGCGTGGGAGCGCGCGGCCTGGCTCGCGTTCGCCGGCGTGCCCTGGGCGCTGCGCCGCGGCCGCGACTTCCTGCCCGGCCTGGTGCGCGCCGTCGTCGACGACCTGCGGGACGACGGCGTCGGGCGGCTCGACCTGGAGCTGTCGCAGGTCTCCGGCCTCTCGGGTCCGGGCTTCCCTGCTGCGGCACCTCGGGGCGCGCTGCTCCCCAAGCCTTGACACGCGGCACGGCGGGCGCAGACTCGCGGGAGGCTCGGCAAGCTCAGCGGTGGTAGACCTGGACGGCGTGGATCCTGCTCATCGACGACGCCCGCCCATGAAGCCGCTGCTGGGCTGGACCATCGCGGGGGCGGTGGCGCCGACCGTCTATTCCTCTGCACTGATCCTCGGTGCAGCGCTGGTGGCTCCCGCGGCAGCTGTCCAGCACGTCGACGAGCTGCCGATGGCACTCGGTGCGTTGCTGTTCCTCGCGGCGGTGACCGTCGTCCCCGGTGCGCTCGCCGGAGCGGTCGTCGGCATCGTGGACGCCGTTCTGAGGCATCGACTCGTTCAGCTCGAGCGCGCAGAGCGTCGCCGACCGGCGCTGGGCTCGGCGGCAGTGGTTCTGCTCCTCGCGGCGGTCTACGGCCTCCTGATGATGGGAGTGACGCCGTCGGACTGGTCGAACCTGGCCGCCAACGTGGGCATCTCTCTGACTCTGGCGTTGGTCCCCGCCGCGGTATCGCTGCGGCTGTACCTCCGACTGCCCCACGAGCCCGACCGCCCGGAGTCGTCACGACCACCGGAGCCCGGCCAGGGTGGTCCTGAAATCGAGCGATGACCGGTTGGCGGGTTCGGTCGGCGACGGGAGGTGCGTGCAAGGACGCCGTGGTGACGGTGATGCACCCCTAGGGTGTGGCAGGTGACGACGGAGCGGGCGGTCAAGGACGGGGTGCAGGGCGTCGACGCCCCGTTGACGGACGAGGCCCGCAGGGCCGAGCGCAGCGTCCTCGTGGCGGCGGCGGTCGGCTTGGGCGTCGGCGTGGTGGTACCGATGCTCTGGGCCGTCTACCCGTGGGTCGATCTGGAGAGAAGCTCGTGGCCCCTCCCGTTCATCCTGTTCGCTCCGACCCTGGCGGCGTTGACCGGCGCGTTCCTCGCGCGCTCCTTCCGTCGTGGACCGCTGTTCTGGCTCACCATCGTGCTGGACGTGGCCATCCTGGCCCTGTCGCTGCTCAGCTTCATGTGGGGTGGATGGCCCGGCGCGACGGCGGCCGCGCTCCTGATCGTCGCGGGGCTCGTGCTGCTCGTCGGCCATCCGCACCGGTGGCGCGTGGTCGGCCTCGGCCTCCTCACCCTGTGCCTGTCGCTGGCCGGGACCATGGGCCTCGTCACGCACCTGCTGGACGGGATGTGGGCCTTCACTCTCACCGCCAGCCTCCTCAACCTGGTCGCCGTGGCCATCCTCGTCCGCCGGGTCGTGGCGCTGCGCCCGCGGACGACGGGCTGACCGGCACGACGGCATGACGTCGTCGTGAGCTCCGGTGCGAGCTCCCGGGCCCGCTTGTAGCGTCCGAGACATACCCCGAATCCTGTGCCGACGGAAGGGACGAGGCCATGTCGACGGAGAAGCAGCACGACGGCGGCGCTCAGCACGCCGAGGCCCAGCGCTCGGACGACCAGCACCACGGCGGCTCCGGCGCCCACCAGATGAAGGGCATGTACCTGCGGTTCGCCGCGATGATCCTGACGGCCATGGTCGTCATGTACTGGGTGATGTTCGTCGGGTCCTGGGAGTGGAGCCACGTCCGCTTCAGCCAGAGCCGGGTCTTCATGGCGATCACCATGGGCGGCACCATGGGCCTGATCATGCTCGCCTGGATGCTGAACATGTACAAGAACACCAAGGCGAACGTGGCGATCGTCGTCGCGAGCCTGGTGCTCCTGTTCGGTGGCGCGGCCCTGGACCGGAGTCAGGTGACGGTCGACGACACGGCGTTCATGAGCGCGATGATCCCCCACCACTCCCTGGCCATCACGCGGTCCGAGCGTGCGCAGATCTCCGACGTCCGGGTGTGCCAGCTCGCGGTCGAGATCATCGAGGCGCAGAACCGGGAGATCGCCGAGATGAACTGGCTCATCGAGGACATCGAGCGCAACGGCCTGGCCCTGACGCCCGAGGAGGCCGAGGCACGCGCCGTGCCGACGTTCCCCGGCACCGCGCTCCGCGACTGTCCCACCGGCTGACCGTCAGCGCACGACGCGATAGCGCAGGGCAGTGCGGACGCCGATCTGCTCGACTCTCACCTTCTCCAGGGTCGCCGTCGGTCCACCCGCGAACAGGCGCACGCCGTCGCCGAGGAGCACCGGCATGACGTCGACGGACAGCTCGTCGACGAGCCCCGCCGCCAGGAGCTGGCCGAAGACGTCGGCGCCGCCGATGAACGTCACGTTGCGGTCCCCGGCGGCCTCGAGCGCTTGCTGCGCGGCGGACTCGACGCCGTCCGTGACGAACGTGACCGACAACCGCCCGTTGCTCCGCGGCGTGACCGGCGGCGGTTCGTGCGTGACGACGAACATCGGCACCTGGAACTCGTAGTTGTCGGCGTAGTCGTCGGGGTCCTCGGCCATGTCGAACGTGCGCCGGCCCATGATGACCGCACCGGTCTCGTCCTGCACCGCCTGCATGTACCCGCTCGCCGTCAGCTCGTCGAAGTCCGCGTACAACGCCGCGGAGCTGCCGTCGGCGTCCTCGACGAACCCGTCCAGCGACACGGTCGCCCCCGCGATCAGCTTGGCCATGGTGCTTCTCCTGCTTCGTCGCACGAACGTTCGGTCGAGGGGTAGACCCGGCTCGGGTGCCGGAGTCATCGGGGCGGCCCGGCGCGCGAGGTGCCGCGGCCGTGGATAGCGTCGATCCGGTCGACCACGGAGGGGTGCAGGATGACGCTGGAAGGCAAGGTCGCGCTGGTCACCGGCGCAGGATCGGGCATCGGACGCGCCACGGCGGTACGCCTGGCACGCGAGGGCGCCACGGTGGTGCCGCTCGGGCACCGGCAGGAGAGCGCGGACGACGTCGCGGCGGAGATCCGGCGCGACGGCGGCACGGCGTTCCCGGTGGCGGCGAACGTCGAGGACGCCGCCATGGTGCGCGACGTGCTCGACCGGGTCGAGCAGGAGTTCGGCCGGCTCGACGTCGTCGTCGCGAACGCCGGCGTCAACGGCGTCTGGGCCCCGCTCGAGGAGCTCGAGCCCGAGGACTGGGCGAGCACGATCGACACGAACCTCACCGGGACGTTCCACACCGTGCGGTACGCGGTGCCGCTGCTCGTGCGGCAGGGCGGCGCGGTCGTCGTCGTCTCGTCGATCAACGGGACGCGCACGTTCAGCAACTCCGGCGCCTCGGCCTACGCGACGAGCAAGGCGGGCCAGGTCGCGTTCGCGCGCATGGCGGCCGTCGAGCTCGGTCCGCGCGGCGTGCGGGTCAACTCCGTGTGCCCCGGCGCGATCGACACCGAGATCGACGACAACACCGAGCAGCGCCACACCGACGACCTCGGCGTCGAGGCCGAGTACCCGGAGGGTCAGATCCCGCTGACCGGTGAAGAGTCCGGCGAGGCCGCGCAGGTCGCCGACGCCATCGCTTACCTGGTCTCGGACGCGGCGAGCCATGTGACCGGCACCGAGGTGTTCGTCGACGGCGGGCAGTCGCTCATCGCCTGACGGCTGCTGCCGGCGCGCTTGACCGTGTCCGGACCACATGGTTTCTCCTGCCGTCATGTACACAACGTCCAGCACGACGGCCCTGCGCGTCCGACCTCGGGTCTGGCTGGGCCTCGGTCTCTTCGTGGCCTACCTGGCGGTCTTCTACGCCATCTGGATCGTCAACGGCATCGACTACGCCCGTGTCGGGGAGAGCGAAGAGACACTGCTGCGGTGGTACGTGGCACCCCTCGGTGGGGGCCTCGTGGTGATCCTGGTCGGCCTCTCGGTCCTCGGGTGGTGGCGGCCGTCTCTGCGCGACACGAAGCGGCTCCCGAGAAGTGGCGCCGTCGTCCCGGTGATCATGGCCGTCGTCGCGGTCCTCAACCTGGTGTTCGGTGAGTTCTCCAGGGTGACGATGACGATGTGGATCCTCCTCGTGATCGGCAGCATCCTGGTGGGGTTCAACGAGGAGGTCGTCGCGCGTGGTCAGCTCTTCGTCGCGCTGCGCAGCCGGTTCGGCGAGACGGGCGTCTGGTTCCTCTCCACCGCCCTGTTCTCGCTGCTGCACCTGCCCAACTTCTTCTTCGGCATCGGATCGCTCGCGTTCCTCCAGGTCGTCATCCAGTTCGGACTCGGATCCGTGTACTACCTGGCGTTCCGCTCGACGGGGTCGCTGGTCCCCGCCATGCTCCTTCACGGCCTGTGGGACTTCTCGACGTTCTCGTCGAGCCTCCCCTACGCCGGACTCGCCGCTCCGTTCCTCGGGATCGCGGGCGTCGTCGTGGCCGTCGTCCTGCTGGTGAAGGAACGACGCCGGGGCGCGGGCGCGAGGAGTCAGCCGATCCGCTGATCGGCGCTCGGCCATCGGGCCGGGTCAGCGGACGACGAGGCGCACGAGCGTCTCGATCCGCTCCTCCTGGTGCACGGCCGGGAAGCGTCCCGCGCGGCGGAGGGCGACGATGCCGTGGACGGCGCCCCAGAACACCTCCGCCGTCGTGGGGACGTCGGCGGGCGGGTCGTCGAGTCGGCGCAACGTGTCCGCGATCGCCTCGAAGCCGGCTCGCACGATCGCCGGCGTCTCGTCCGAGGCGAACGGGACGAGGACGGGCAGCAGGAACATCGCGTCGTAGGTCGCCGGGTGGCGCTCGGCGAAGTCGAGATAGGCGGTCACGAGCGCCCGGACGCGCTCGACGTCGCTCGCTGCGGGGACGTCCGACGACGGCGCGAGCGCGGACGCCAGCTCCTCGAAACCTTCCAGCGCGACGGCGGTGACGATCTCCGTCCGGCCCTGCGGGAAGTGTCCGTAGAGCACCGGCTGGCTGTACTCGATCGCGTCGGCGAGACGGCGGGTCGTCACGGCGTCCCACCCCTCCGTCTCGGCGAGGGCGCGGGCCGCACCGACGATCTGCGACCGCCGCTCCTCGAGCTGACGGGCTCGGCGTGCTGCGGCGGGAGTCGTCATGCGCCAGACTCTAGCACTGCTAGACAATCGCTGCTACATTCGCTAGCGCCGCTAGATCTAGCGGCGCTAGACGAGGATGGAGCGCATCATGGAGTCGTTGTCGATCATCGCCGTGGTTGTCGTCGGACTGATGGTGGGAGTGGAGCTGTCGGTCGCGTTCGTCATGAACCCGATCTTCGACCGGCTGCCCCGGGACGCCGGGATCGCAGCACGCTCCGACGGGGCACGCATGCTTGGACGCGTCATGCCGTTCTGGTACATCGGCTCGGTCCTCCTGGTCGCCGGCACGGCACTGTCAGAGCCCGCCACCGCGGGGCCCGCCTGGGCGGCGGTCGCCCTGCTGCTCGTCAGCGTGGTCATGTCCGTTGCCCTGCTCGTCCCGATCAACAACCGGTCGAAGGCGTGGACTCCCGAGACCGCTCCGGCCGACTGGCGCGACCAACGAAGCCGATGGGACCGCCTGCACCTGGTGCGCCTGGCCCTGATCATCAACGCGTTCGTCCTCGTGACCGTCGCCGCCACGCGATGACCACGGAGCGGACGGCGGCATGCGGGCACGTCGGAGTCGTCCGCGTAGTCGTCGGCCACCCGCCCTGCCATGGGCGGCGTCGATGCTCGAGAGTGAGAGCGGGTGGCGACCGATGAGATCAGTCGGGTGCAGCGGTCTAGGGGTGGACACCTGTCGACCAATCCGGAGGACTCCCATGTCAGACACGAGCACCACACTCGACCACACGTTCACCGCGCCGATCGGCGTCGACGTGAAGGGCGAGACCTGGCCCTGCGTCGAGCTCACCGGTGCCGCCGAACTGCTGGGGACGGGACGGTCGGTGCGGGTCGACGCCACCGTCGATGACGTCCCGGTCGAGAACGTCGGGCTCATGCCGACCGGACGCGGCGAGCTGATGCTGTCGCTCAACGCCAAGCTGCGCAAGCGGCTCGGCAAGGACGTGGGCGACATCGTCACCGTGCACCTGACGAAGCGTCGGAGCTGACCTGCTGCGACCGCACCCGAAGGTGGGCCTAACTGGTCTCGCGTGTTCGACGGTAGCTCCCACCGATCGGATGGTGAAGCTGCACCTGCCCAGATTCTCGCCAGTTGAGAGCGAAGCCCACCGCAACGGGGGCCCACGGCTCCCAGCCACCGTCCTCGTGCTGCCTGCGGGCCATCCTCCGGGACCCGAGCAACTCGTCGCCGAACTCAGCTGAAGTCATCGTGCGAGACGGCCGCGTGGAACGCTGGAACTGCGTCTTCCTCAGACCTGCGTCTCGAAGAATGCGAAACGCGCTGGCCGGGCTGTCGGCTTCGACGGCAATCTCGGCCAACCAGCACTCCGCGCGGCCATCCTCCACCGCGTACACGTAGACCTGATCCACAGCGACAGGGTGCCATGGATGGGGCCTGACCTGGTCGACAGGATCGGCGCTACGTTTCCGCCATGGGTTCCGGTAGGCCTCGACGCGTGATCGTCACCTCGCTCGAGGTGCTCGTGTGCACGCTTCTCGCAAGCGTGGCGGTCATTCCGTAGGGGCCGGATTCTCGGGGATGGTGAACGGCTGGCGGGCTCAGCACGATGGCGAGGTCGGCACGTTCACCCCGGTCGAGCAGAACTGCAACGTGGTTCGCGGTGCCCGGTTCTGCGACTGGACCGGCACGTGGGAGTCCGACGCCGACGACCGCGTCGTCGAAGACGTCCTCCTCGACGAAGACCTCGGGACGGTAGAAGGCGATCCGCCACCCCACCCGGTCCATCCCATGCTCTACCACGACGCCTACTCAGATCCGCAGGTCGTCTACCGGCCAGGTGATCGCACCTGGCTCCTGGCCCCGGCGATCACCGCTGCCCTGCTTGGAGTGCTCTGGTGTCTCGCCTGGAAGATGCACCGGTGGTCGCACCGACACCGGCTCGACGTTCGCGGCGGCCTTTCTCGGTCCTAGCGGCTCTGCGGACTGGCCGGACGTCTTTCTCTACCCGACCGGATCACGCTGCAAAGCGGAGGGAATCTCGTGACCGAGGCGCATCAAGGTCGGCGGCCCACATCCGCGTTGACCCTCGTTCGCACGCAACAGTACGTTCGACGGATTAAGCGTCCGACCGAAAGGGACAGGGCTTCGCGTGAGGAACTGGAACTCAAGGCCGAGATCCGAGGCACTGAGCCTCGGACTGAGAACCCTGCTTGCCGCGGTCGTCGCGGCGGCATACGTCGTCGCTATGGGGTACCTCAACATCCACGCCACGACCATCGTCACCGGTGCAGCACTCGACTGGCGGGCCGCCGTCGTGTCGGTGACGTCACCAGCACCGCCACTGCTGCCCGCGGCGGGCGTAGCGCTTCTCACGGCAGGGGTGTTCGTCCTCGCTTGGCGTTCCCAGTCCGCAGCGAGTGGTCGGCGACAACAGCTGCCGGTCTGGGTAGCAACTGTCACGTTGATCGTGCTCTCGAGCTACGCCATGGCCACTACCGCCTTCCCCTTCAGCGCGCTCGCCTCAACCTTCGGCTCTGACGTTGAACCCATGCCCGGATGGGCCAGCCCCGAGCCCGTGGCCCTTGCTCTGGGCCGCGAGGGAGCGTTGAGCCCAGCGACGCACGCACTCACGGGCGTCATGGTCGTGCTCTCGCTCATGCGATCCAACGGTCTGACAAGAAGATCAAGCGGAGAGCGCGGTAGCCCTCACGACGCTGCATCAGCAGACGAATCGCAAGGACCTGCCGCAGCGGACACACCGTCGGCGTGAGCATGCGGGACCGCAGCTCGCCCACGACCACGACGTGCGCATCATCAACGCCGCCACCGGCGAGATCCTGCGCGAGCTCACCATCGATTTCACCCGCGACTACCAGCCACGCGGCACCGACACAAGACAAAGGCCCGAACCCACATTCGTGGGTCCGGGCCTTGCCGATGTCCTGAGACATCACATGGCGGTAGCGGTGGTGTCTGGTCTCAGGACATCGGAATGGGGTGTCTCACGTCATCGGCATAGCGTGTCTCGGGTCATCGGCATGACCCGTCGGGACGATGCTCGATCGTGTCGAAACGCAGACTCGTGATCACAGCGGTCCTGGCCGGCGCCTCGCAGAGCGAGGTCGCCCGCCGCTACGACGTCTCTCAGGGATGGGTCTCACGACTCATGGCCCGCTACCGCACCGAGGGTCAAGCAGCGTTCGAGCCACGCTCACGGCGACCACACACCTACCCGGCCGCGACACCCGAGCCCGTCGTGCAACAGATCCTGGCCTTGCGCAAGGACCTCGCCGAACAAGGCCACGACTGCGGCGCCGACACCATCGCCTGGCACCTGACCCACCACCACGACATCACCATCTCCCGGGCCACCATCCACCGGATCCTGACCCGCGAAGGCGCCGTGACCCCCGCACCCAAGAAGCGCCCCCGCAGCTCCTACATCCGCTTCCAAGCCGACCAACCCAACGAGACCTGGCAGTCCGACTTCACCCACTACCGACTCACCCGCCCCGACGGACGACCCGGCACCGACGCCGAGATCATCACCTGGCTCGACGACCACTCCCGCTACGCCCTGCACATCTCCGCCCACCAGCGCATCACCGCGCCCATCGTGCGGGACACCTTCCTGCAGACCTGTGA
>NZ_PVTX01000004.1 GCF_003003075.1 Isoptericola halotolerans
CGCAGATGACCGGTTCGAAGAACATCGAGATCGGGGGCCTCGCCCTGGGCATGACGCCCAAGGAGGTCGACGAGAAGTTCGACGAGGTCGTGGAGTTCGCCGACATCGGCAGCTTCGTGGACCTGCCGATGAAGACGTACTCCTCGGGCATGGCCGCCCGGCTGCGGTTCGCGATCAGCTCCGCGGCCATCCCCGACATCCTCATGGTCGACGAGGCCCTGGCCACCGGCGACGCCGCGTTCAAGTCCCGCTCCAAGGCGCGCATCGAGGAGGTCCGCCAGCAGGCCGGCACCGTGTTCCTCGTGAGCCACTCGATCTCCACGATCGAGGCCATGTGCACCCGCGTGCTGTGGATGCACCAGGGCCGGCTCGTCATGGACGGACCGGTCGAGGAGGTCACCGCGGCCTACAAGACATTCATCCGTGCGCACCGCCACCAGGGCTAGCCCTCGCAGACCCCGCACCAGAACAGGTTGCGACCGGCCAGCTCCTTGAGCAGCACGGGAGCGCCACAGACGCGGCACGGCAGCCCGTCGCGGTGGTAGACGTAGAACGCCTGCTCCGACGCCACGGCCCCGGCATCGCCGTCGGTGTTCTGACGTGGACGACGCTGCGGAGCCGGTGCCCCGGTTCCGGGGTGCTCGGACCGGTGCTCGGGCCGGGTGGTGACGATCCGGCCGGTGTCCGCGCCGTCGCGCATCAGGACGACGAGGTCGTCCCACAGAGCCCCGAGGACCTCTGCCGGCACCTCGCGTCCGGGGACGAGCGGGTCGACGCCGGCCCGGAACAGGGCCTCCGCGCGGTAGATGTTGCCGACCCCGGCGACCACGGCCTGGTCCATGAGCTGCTGCCCGACCGTCACGCGCGACCTGCGCACGCGCTCGACGAAGGCGTCTCGCGCCGCGTCCAGGGAGCCTCGGCCGCCGTCGGTCCGGATCGGGTCCGGACCGAGGCGCGCCTCGACGCCCGCCTTCTCGGCCGGCGTGAGCACCTCGCAGGCGGTCGGGCCGGTCAGGTCCGCCACGGCGTGCCGTCCGAGCAGACGGACCCGCACCGCGCCGCGCGGCTCCGGCACGGTCCACTCCCCCGCCGACGGCTCGGGTGCCGGGAGCGAGTCCCGCTCGCCGATCCGGCGCCGCGGCGCGCCGATGGCGTGCACGACGTCGGTGCTCGCGTCACCGGCGAACGTCCACGCCCCGTAGAGGCCGAGGTGTACCCGGAGCCAGTGCTCCGGCTCGGCCGTCTCGCCTGCCGGCCCGGGGGCGAACCCGACGAAGAGCTGCTTGCCCCACGCCTCGGCCGCGACGACCGTGCCGCCGTCGAGCAGCGACGCCCCGGCAGCGAACCGGCCCTGGGGGCTGGTGACGCGCACCGGGCTGCCGGCGAACAGCTCGCGCAGGAGCCTGGCGAGCCGGTGGACGGTGTGCCCCTCGGGCACGTCAGGCGGTGGTTCGCGACGCCTCGTAGGCGGCGAGCTGGTCGATCCGGCGCTGGTGGCGGGCGTCGCCCGAGAAGGGCTCGGCGATGAAGGCCTCGACCAGCGCGGTGGCCTCCTCCAGCGAGTGCATGCGCCCGCCGACGGCGACGACGTTCGCGTCGTTGTGCTGCCGGCCGAGCGTGGCCGTCTCGCGGGACCAGGCCAGCACCGCGCGCACGCCGGTCACCTTGTTCGCCGCGATCTGCTCGCCGTTCCCGGACCCGCCGATGACGATGCCCAACGACCCGGGCTCCGACACGACGGCCTCGCCGGCGGCGAAGCAGAACGACGGGTAGTCGTCCTGGGCGTCGTACTCGTGGGCACCGTGGTCGACGACGTCGTGCCCGGCGGCGCGCAGGTGGTCGACGAGGTGGGACTTGAGCTCGAATCCGGCGTGGTCGGCGGCGATGTGCAGGCGCATGACCCCATTCTCACCCACGCGCGGGGACGCCTGCCGACCCGTCTCACCGGCCTGCTCCACGGAGGCCGGCTGCTGGTGCGTACGCTGGCGCCATGACGACCGACGCGACCGGGCTGCGGTCCGGCATCGACACATCAGCACTCGACGAGGGCGTACGCCCGCAGGACGACCTGTTCCGCCACGTGAACGGCCGCTGGCTCGACGCGCACGAGATCCCGGCCGACCGCTCCATGGACGGGGCCTTCCGTGCGCTGCACGACGCCGCCGAGGAGCAGGTCCGCGAGATCATCACCGACGCGGGCGACGCGGCCCTGCGCGGTGCGGCGACCGGCTCCCAGGCACAGGTCGGCGCCCTGTACGCGAGCTTCATGGACACCGAGCGGATCGAGGCGCTGGGCACCTCTCCCGTGCGCGACGAGCTCGCGGCGATCAAGGAGGCGACCGACCGGGCGTCGCTCGCCCGCGTGCTCGGCACGCTGCAGCGCACCGGGGGCGGCGGCGCCGTCGGGTTCTACGTCGACAACGACGCCAAGGACCCCGAGACGTACGTGACGTACTTCGTCCAGGGCGGCATCGGCCTGCCCGACGAGGCCTACTACCGGGAGGAGCAGTACGCGCCGATCCGCGCCCGCTACACCCCGCACGTCGCGCGGATGCTCACGCTCGCGGGCGTGGGGCAGGACGCCTGGGGGACGACGGCGGACGACGCGGCCGAGCGGGTCGTCGCCCTCGAGACGCGGCTCGCCTCCCACCACTGGGACGTCGTGCGGGACCGCGACGCCACCGAGACGTACAACCCGACCACGTTCGGCGAGCTGGTCGCCTCGGCCCCCGGCTACGACTGGGCCGGGTGGGCCGAGGCGCTCGGCGCCCCGGAGGGCTCCCTCGACGCCCTGGTGGTGCGCGAGCCCTCGTTCGCCACCGGCTTCGCCGCGCTGTGGGCGTCGGCCGACCTCGACGACTGGAAGCTCTGGGCCGCCTACCACCTGATCACGGCCCGCGCGCCCTACCTGGCCGACGCCGTCGTCGAGGCGAACTTCGACTTCTACGGCCGCACGCTGTCCGGCGCCCAGGAGGTGCGCGAGCGCTGGAAGCGGGCCGTCACGGTGGTGCAGGGCGCGCTCGGCGAGGCCGTCGGCCAGGAGTACGTGGCCCGCCACTTCCCGCCCACGCACAAGGACCGCATGGACGAGCTCGTCTCGTACCTCGTCGCGGCCTACCGCGAGTCCATCCAGGAGCTCGACTGGATGACCGACGAGACCAAGCAGCGCGCGCTGACCAAGCTCGAGAAGTTCACCCCGAAGGTGGGCTACCCCGTGAAGTGGCGCGACTACTCCGGCCTCGAGGTCGTCGCCGACGACCTCGTCGGCAACGTCCGGCGCGCGCACGCGTTCGAGCAGGACTACGAGCTGGGCAAGATCGGGCGACCCCTGGACCGCGACGAGTGGTTCATGACGCCGCAGACCGTCAACGCCTACTACAACCCGGGCATGAACGAGATCGTCTTCCCCGCGGCCATCCTGCAGCCGCCGTTCTTCGACCCGGAGGCCGAGGACGCCGTGAACTTCGGCGGGATCGGCGCGGTCATCGGTCACGAGATCGGCCACGGGTTCGACGACCAGGGCTCGAAGTACGACGGCGACGGGCGCCTCGAGGACTGGTGGACCCCGACCGACCGGGCGGAGTTCGAGCAACGGACCAAGGCGCTCGTCGACCAGTACGGCGCCTTCCGGCCCGCGCAGCTCACCGGGGACGACGCGTACGTCAACGGGGCGCTGACGATCGGCGAGAACATCGGCGACCTCGGCGGGCTGTCCATCGCGATCAAGGCGTATCGGATCGCCCTCGGCGGGTCCCTGGACGACGCGCCGGTGATCGACGGGCTCACCGGCCTGCAGCGCGTGTTCCTCGGCTGGGCGCAGGTGTGGCAGGCCAAGGGCCGCGACGAGGAGATCGTGCGCCGGCTGGCCACCGACCCGCACTCGCCGAACGAGTTCCGGTGCAACGGCGTCGTGCGGAACCTCGACGAGTACTACGCGGCTTACGACGTCGCGGCGGACGACGCGCTGTACCTCCCGGCCGAGGAGCGGGTCCGGATCTGGTGACCGGTCCGGCGTCGGGGCCGGTCAGTAGGTCCCGACGCCGGCCCGTGCCAGCGAGAAGCCCTTGCCGGTCGGGTCGTGCTGGCAGTACATGCCGTCCTGCTCGCTGGAGCACGTGAAGTCGCCCTCGGTCACGGACTCGCCGTAGGGCACCTCGTCCAGCTTCTTCGGGGCCTTCTTGGGCTTGTCGGCACCCGCGACGCACGGCAGCGCGACCTTCCCCTGCCCGTCGAGGGTCACCACGTAACCGGTGGTCCCGTCGCAGCCCTCCACCGGGGCGGGCTGCTGGTTCAGCTCGGCGATGGCGCACGACACCTGGTTCTCGAACACCTCGCACGAGATGTTGCGCGACGGCGAGGCGAACGTGCTGACCGACGCGCCCGGGTCGTCGGCCGCCTCCTGCCCGTCGTCGCCCTCGGCGTCGTCCTGCGCTTCCTGGCTCGTGCCGGCGCTGGGCTGCGCGGCGGCGTCCACGGGCGCCAGGTCGGAACCGCCCAGCACGTTGACCGCGAACACGACCGCCACGACGATCAGGATCGCGTCCGCCGCGATGAACGCGATCCAGCCGGGCGTCAACCGCTTCCCCCGGCGCTTCCCGGCCGGCGTCGTCGGGTGCTGCGCGGTCCCGGGGGGCGGCGCGGGCTGCTGGTAGGCGTACTGCTGCGGCGTGTAGCCGTACTGCTGAGGAGGCCCCTGCGGCGGCTGCTGGTGGTGCGCCTGCTCGTACACGGGCTGCTGGTAGACCGCCGGCTGGTAGGCGGGCTGCCGCACCGGCGCGGTGTACTGCGGCTGCTGCGGGGCCGACGCGGGCTGGGGCTGCTGCACCTGGGTGGGTGCGGCCTCGGCCCGGTTCGGAGCCGGCGGGATCGGCGCGTGCGGGCTCGGCGCGGGCGACGGCGAGCCCGTCGCCCGGGCGTCGGGCGGGGTGCCGGGGGCGAACGACGGCGGGGCCGCCGCAGCGGACGGGCGGCGCACGGGTTCCCGCGACGAGTCGTCGCCGTAGCCCTGCGAGGCAGGGCCGGGCGGCGGCGGGGGCGGCGGCACGTTGCCGGACATCTGGACTCCCTCCCGGGACGGTCGGCCGCTACGACCGGCCGACGCGCTGACGCGCACAGCGCAGGATGTCACGACCAGGTCTCGTCCGTCGAACCTGCACCTCCCGCCGGTCGCGGGCCGACGCGCACGTGACGGCTCGGCGGCGCCGCGGAAAGGCGGGGAAAGGGTTCGGCACGCCGGGTCCGAGGTGGCATGATCGACGCACGCGACCGCGACGACCTCGTGGTCGGCGCCACCCGTCACCGTCCCAGGGAGCACCCGTGCCCGGAGAGAACCTGACCCGCGTCGAAGCGATCGAGCGCGCCCGGGTCATCACCACCGTCGAGTCGTACGCCGTCGACCTCGACCTGACCACCGGTCCGGAGACGTTCACGTCCACGACCGTCATCCGGTTCTCCGCGGTCGAGGGAACGGGCACGTTCGTCGACCTGGTCGCCCCGGTCCTGCGCGAGGTGACGCTCAACGGGCGGTCGCTCGACGTCACGCAGGTCTTCGCCGACTCCCGCATCGCGCTCGAGGATCTCGCCGCCGAGAACGAGCTGCGCGTCGTCGCCGACTGCGCCTACATGAACACCGGGGAGGGCCTGCACCGGTTCGTC
Source organism: Isoptericola halotolerans (assembly GCF_003003075.1). Taxonomy (GTDB): domain Bacteria; phylum Actinomycetota; class Actinomycetes; order Actinomycetales; family Cellulomonadaceae; genus Isoptericola; species Isoptericola halotolerans_A. The sequence goes on from NZ_PVTX01000004.1 coordinate 5,656, forward strand.
GACCCGGTCGACGGCGAGGTCTACCTCTACACGCAGTTCGAGGTGCCCGACGCCCGGCGCGTCTTCGCCACGTTCGAGCAGCCGGACCTCAAGGCGCCCTTCCAGCTCACCGTGACGGCCCCGGCCGCGTGGCACGTCGTGTCGAACCAGCCCACGCCGGAACCCACGCCCGCCGAGCACGCCACCGAGCCCGCGGTGGAGGCCGCCCGCTGGGAGTTCGAGCCGACGCCGCGCATCTCCACCTACCTCGCGGCGCTCGTCGCCGGTCCGTACGCCGTGGAGCGCGGCGAGGTCACGTCGTCCGACGGCCGCACGATCCCGCTGGGCGTCTTCTGCCGCTCGTCGTTGTCCGAGCACCTCGACGCCGAGGCGATCATGACGACGACGCGCCAAGGCTTCGCCTTCTACGAGGAGACGTTCGGCGTCCCGTACCCGTTCGACAAGTACGACCAGCTCTTCGTGCCCGAGTACAACATGGGCGCGATGGAGAACCCGGGCTGCGTCACCTTCACCGAGTCCTACGTGTTCCGCTCCCAGGTCACCGACGCCGTCCGCGAGCGGCGCGTCGTGACCGTGCTGCACGAGCTCGCCCACATGTGGTTCGGCGACCTGGTCACCATGAAGTGGTGGAACGACCTGTGGCTCAACGAGTCCTTCGCCGAGTACGTCTCCACGCTCGCCACGGCCGAGGCCACGGAGTGGGAGGGCGCCTGGACCACCTTCAACGCGATGGAGAAGACCTGGGCCTACCGCCAGGACCAGCTCCCGTCCACGCACCCGATCGTCGCCGCGATCAACGACCTCGAGGACGTCCAGGTCAACTTCGACGGCATCACCTACGCCAAGGGCGCCTCGGTGCTCAAGCAGCTCGTGGCGTGGGTCGGCCGCGAGGAGTTCGTCAGCGGCGTCTCGGCCTACTTCCGCAAGCACGCCTGGGGCAACACCGAGCTGCCCGACCTCCTCGTCGAGCTCGAGGCCACCAGCGGGCGCGACCTCGGGGCCTGGGCGAAGACCTGGCTCGAGACCGCGGGCGTCAACACGCTGCGCCCCGCCATCGAGCTGGACGACCACCGCCGGATCACGTCGTTCCAGATCGAGCAGACGGCGCCCGCCGACCACCCCACCATCCGGCCCCACCGCCTCGGCATCGGCTGCTACGACCTCGACGACTCCGGGGCCGTGGTGCGCACGCGGTCCCTCCAGGTCGACGTCGACGGCCCCCGCACGGCGGTCCCCGAGCTGGTCGGCCTCGCCCGGCCCGACCTGGTGCTGATCAACGACGACGACCTCGCCTACGCCAAGGTGCGTCTCGACGAGGCCTCGCTCACCTTCGCCGTCGAGAACCTGTCGCGCATCAGCGACCCGTTGGCCCGCTCGCTCGTGTGGGGCTCGGTGTGGGACGCGGTGCGCGACGGCGAGACCCCGGCGTCGGCGTACGTCGACCTCGTCCTGGGCAACATCGCGGCGGAGACGGAGTCGACCACCGTCCGCACCACGCTGGCCCAGCTCGGCCTGGCCGCCCGCTCGTACGTGGCTCCCGAGCGCCGGGCCGCCACCCTCGAGCGCGTGGGCGACACCCTGTGGACGCTCGCTCAGGAGGCTGCTGCCGGGTCCGACCTGCAGCTCCAGCTCGTCAAGTACTTCTCGACGCTGTCGTCCACCGAGGCGCACGTCGCCCCGCTGCGCGGTCTGCTCGACGGCTCCGTCGTCCTCGACGGGCTGGCGGTCGACACCGACCTGCGCTGGGAGCTCCTGCAGGGGCTCGTCCAGCTCGGTGCCGCCGGCGACGACGAGATCGACGCGGCACTGTCCGCCGACGACACGGCGTCGGGCCGCCAGGCCGCCGCACGGGCCCGTGCGGCGACGCCCACCACCGCCGGCAAGGAGCGTGCGTTCGCCTCGGTGGTCGAGGACGCCGACGCACCGAACGCGATCATCCGCGCGACGGCGGCCGGGTTCGTGCAGGTCACCGACCCCGCGGTGCTGGCGTCGTTCGCCCAGCGCTACGTGGACGCGCTGCTGCCGATCTGGGAGACCCGCAGCTACCACATCGCGGAGGAGCTCATCGAGGGGCTCTACCCGGCTCCGCTCGCGTCGACGCGGCTGCGGGACACGGTGCGCGGCTGGCTCGAGACCCACGCCGACGCGCCGTCGGCCCTGCGTCGCATGGTGATCGAGGCGCTGGCCGGCACCGAGCGGGCGCTAGGCGCCCAGGCGGTCGACGCGGCCGTCACCGACTGACGGGCACGACCCCGCCGCGAACGCGCCGAGGGGCCCGGACCGCACGGTCCGGGCCCCTCCGTCGTCTCGAGGCGGCTATCTCGCCGCCGCGACCGCCGCGAAGAGCGACCGCAGCCGCGCGTTGTCGAACAGGTCCTCGACCAGCACCACGTTCCCGGCGGAGTCGCCGAGCGGCACCTTCCAGTTCGGGTACTCCCGGTCGGTGCCCGGCTGGTTCTGCGCGCGCCGCTCCCCCACCGCGTCGACGAGCTGGACGCCGACCAGCGCGGCCGACGACCGGCGCAGGTACCGGTGCAGCGCCTCGACGACCTCGCGCTCCGACGGGTTGTCCCCGACGAGCCCCTGCTCGGCCAGCACCGCGACCGCCGCGTTCCGCTCGGCCCGGGCCTGCCCGCGCAGCGCCTGCGCGTCCTCGGCGAGCAGGCCGAGCCGCTCCCGCAGGTCGACGTGCTCGCCGGCGAGGTACCCCGCCGTCGGGGGCATGTCGTGCGTGCCGACGGTGGCGAGGGTCAGACGGCGGTAGTCCTGCGGCGCCGTCGGCCGGCCGCCCGTCTTCTCGAACCAGAACACGGACGTGCCGAGGACGCCGCGATCGGCCAGGTACTCGCGCACCCACGGCTCGAACACACCGAGGTCCTCACCGATGACGACGGCGCCCGCGCGCTGCGCCTCCAGCGCGAGGATCCCGACCAGCGCGTCGTGGTCGTAGCGCACGTAGGCGCCGTCCCGGGCGGACCGGCCCTCCGGCACCCACCACAGCCGGAACAGGCCCAGGATGTGGTCGACCCGCAGGGCACCGGCGTGCCGCAGCGCGGTGCGCAGCATGTCGCGGTAGGGCGCGTAGCCGGCACGCGCGAGCGCCCGCGGGTTCCACGGCGGCTGGGACCAGTTCTGGCCCTGCTGGTTGTACATGTCCGGCGGGGCACCGACCCCGACGCCGCGGGCGAGCACGTCGGCGTTCGCCCAGGCGTCCGCGCCGTCAGGGTGCACCCCGACGGCGAGGTCGTGGACGATCCCCAGCCGCATCCCGGCGTCGACGGCCGTGCGCTGGGCCGCTGCCTTCTGCTCGTCGAACACCCACTGCAGCCAAATGAAGAAGTCGACCCGCTCGGCGAGCCGCTCCCGGGCGGCGGCGACGGCCGGGGACCCGGGATCGGCCAGCTCGGCGGGCCAGGGTCTGCCGCCCAGCTCCTCGACGATCGCGCACCAGGTCGCGAAGTCCTGCAGACCGGCCCCCTGGGCGGCCACGAACTCCTCGTACGCCGCCTGTCGAGCGGCTCGACGCGGCGCGGAGTGCACCACCTCGAGCGCAGCCTTCTTCGCGTCCCAGACGGCGTCCCGGTCGAGCGGTCCGCCGTCCCCGTCGAGGTCCCGGACCGGGTCGGCCGCCCACTCCACCAGGGAGCGGTCCGCGGCCGACAGGTACGCCGTCTCCAGGATGTCCTCGACGCGGACGTAGACCGGGTTGCCGAACCGGCGCGACGTCGGCAGGTAGGGCGACGGCGTCATGGGCGTGACCGGCTCGGCCGCCGACAGCGGGTTCACGGCCACGAAGTCCGCCCCGGCACGGTGCGCGGTGAGCCAGGCGAGGTCGGCCAGGTCGGCCAGGTCCCCCAGCCCCCACGACGTGCGCGAGCGCACCGAGTAGAGCTGCGCGAGGACGCCCCAGACCTGGCCCCGCGCGACGGCCGCCGGCAGCTCGAGCCGGTCCGGCGTCACCACGAGGGTGGTGGACGACTCGTTGCCCTCGCTCAGCGCGTAGAGCGTGTGCCAGCCCAGCGGGACGTCGGCGGGCACCGCGAACGTCGCACGGCCCACACGCCGGCCGTCGACCTCGCGCGGCGGGACGTCGTTCTCGGTCTGTGCCAGGTCGCGCCGCGGACGGACGGCGTGGCGCCGGGCCGCGGGCTCGGCCCCGTCCAGCTCGAGCCACACGTGCACCGACGCGCCGTCGGTGACGTGCACCGGCACCTGGGACTCGTGCCCCTGGCGCACGACGACGGTCGGCGGCAGGACCGATCGCCACTCCTCGTCCCGCACCCGGCGCAGTCCCTGGGAGACGGCCTGCGGGCTGCCGGCCTCGACGCCGAGCGCCTGGAGCACGTCGACCAGGGTCGCGTCGGGCACGTGCGCCAGCTCGCCGCCGAACCGGTGGTACTCGGTGAGCACCCCGTGCGCCGCGGCGAGCTCGTGCAGCTCGGCGCGCGCGCCGTCGTCGGGCACGGCCTGGTCCATGTCCTTCATGCTCACGGGGACGATCCTGCCACCATCGGGCGCCCAGGACCGACCCCCCACGCCACGGACCGCCTCGACGGCGGTACCGGCGACCGGGACCGGCCGTTACGGTGGCACGCGTGAACTTGCTACGCCTCCCCGCCGTACCGCCGACCGCCAGCACGCCGGACCCGTCGCCGTCGCCCACCCTCCCGGAGGAGATCGAGGAGGCCGGCGACGCCTTCTGGACCTGGTTCACCGGCTGGCCGCTGCGCGTCCTGATCATCGTCGTGGTCGGCATCGTCGTCCTGGTGCTGCTGCGTCGCGTCATCTCCCACGTGACCGAGCGGATCGCGACAGGTGTCCCTCGCGCCCAGGAGAAGGGTTGGAAGGACTGGTTCCGCCGTTCACCGATCGTCGGCGACGCGCTGGTCATGGCGAACCCGCTGGCCTCGGCGCGGCGTGCCCAGCGCGCCCGGACCGTGGGTTCGGTGCTGAACTCGACGGCCAACATCGTCGTCGGCGTCCTGATCCTGCTCATGGTCCTGACCGAGATCGGGTATCCCGTCGGGCCGCTGCTCGCCTCCGCGGGTGTGGCCGGCATCGCGCTGGGCTTCGGCGCGCAGTCCCTGGTCAAGGACTTCATCTCCGGCATCTTCATCCTCATCGAGGACCAGTACGGCGTCGGCGACGTGGTCGACCTCGGCTCCGGCGCCGAGGGAGTCATCGAGGAGGTGCAGCTGCGCACCACGCAGGTGCGCTCGATCGACGGCACGCTGTGGTGGGTCCGCAACGGCGAGATCCTGCGCGCCGGCAACCGCACGCAGGGGTGGTCGCGCGCGCTGGCGGAGGTCCGGGTCCCGGTGGACGCGGACGTCGACGTGGTGCGGGCCGCGCTCGGGCGAGCGGCCGACGCCGTCGCGGCCGACCCGGAGTGGGCCGACGAGTTCCTCGAGCCGCCGTCGGTCCGCGGCGTGGACGCCGTGACGGACTTCTCGATGTCCTTCACCCTGCACGCGCAGGTCAAGCCGGGCATGCAGTGGGACGTCTCGCGGGCGATGCTGCGCGCCGCGCAGGCTCAGCTCCGCGGCGTCAAGGTGCTGCGCACGGACGCGGTCGAGTCCGGCGAGGGCTGAGCTCGGTCGCCCCGCCCACCTCACCTCCCGCTGTGGGTGCACGACACGCCGGTCGGCTGGGCGCCGACACGGCGTGTCGTGCACCCACAGCGATCACCGGGTCAGGCCGAGGCGAGGCGTCCGTCCAGCTCGGCGGCCAGGTTGTCCGCCTCCGGGCCCACGATGACCTGGATGATGCTGCCCGAACGGACCACGCCGAAGGCACCGGACGTCTTGAGGCCGTGCTCGTCGACGAGCTGGGGGTCGGACACCTGGACACGCAGTCTCGTGATGCACGGTTCGAGCTCGACGACGTTGGTGGTCCCGCCGAGGGCTGAGAGGATGTCTTCCGCCTTGCTCATTCGGTATCTCCCCAGGAAGTGGTTCGTCGGATCGCGTCGTTGCAGGTCCATCACCACCTTAACGTCTCGGGCAACCGGGCGGGTCGGCAGAGCGGTGCCGGGCGTCCATCGGGTGACCGCCGCCACGGTCCACCGGTGCGCCGATCTGGGAAGATGTGCCGGTGACGACACCCACCTTCTACGACGACATCGGCGGGCACGCCACGTTCGAGCGCCTCGTGGACGTGTTCTACGCGGGCGTCGCGGACGACGAGGTGCTGCGCCCCATGTACCCCGAGGAGGACCTCGGCCCCGCCAAGGAGCGGCTGACGCTCTTCCTCGAGCAGTACTGGGGCGGGCCGACGACGTACAGCGAGCAGCGCGGCCACCCACGCCTGCGGATGCGGCACGCGCCCTTCAAGGTCAACCCGGACGCCCGCGACCGCTGGCTGGCCCACATGCGCACCGCCGTCGACTCCCTCGAGCTGGCCCCGGCGCACGAGTCCCAGCTGTGGGACTACCTGGAGCGCGCGGCCTTCAGCATGATCAATACCTTCGAGGAATGATGCGGAGTGAGCGTGACCGTGACCGACACGAGCGGTAGCCCCCTCGACCAGCTGCTCGCAGCCCTGGACCTGCGGGAGGTCGAGGGCTGGGGCCCGCGCGGCGAGGACGACCTCTGGCGCGGCGAGTCCGTGCCGGGCCCGGGACGGCGGGTGTACGGCGGGCAGGTGCTCGCCCAGGCCTTGCTGGCGTGCGGCAGGACGGTGGAGGACGACCGGCTCCCGCACTCGCTGCACGCCTACTTCCTGCGCGAGGGAGCCCTCGACTCCCCCGTCGACTTCGCCGTCGAACGGCTCCGGGACGGGCGCTCCTTCAGCGCACGCCGCACCCACGCGATCCAGGCGGGCCGCCCCATCCTGTCGCTGACGGCCTCGTTCCAGGTGGACCAGCCCGGCTACGAGGCACAGCTGCCGGCGCCCGACGACGTCCCCGCCCCGGAGGACGTCACCTCGACGTTCGAGGCGCTCGCCGGCGTCGACCACCCGGCGGCGAAGTACTGGTCGGAGGGGTCGGCGTTCGAGCTGGCGCACGTGGGCGGCTCCGTCTACCTCGGTGCGGCGACGGACCCTCGGCCGGACCAGCTGGTCTGGATCCGCGCCCGGCACACGATCGACTCCGACGACCGGCTGCTGCACCGTGCGCTGCTGGCGTTCGCCTGCGACCAGGTCATGCTGGAGCCGGTGCTGCGCCAGGCCGGGACGTCGTGGCTGGACGTGGGCGGCAAGGTCCCGATGGCCTCCCTCGACCACGCGATGTGGTTCCACCGGGACGCGCGCGCCGACGAGTGGCTGCTGTACGTCCAGGAGTCGCCCGGGGCCCAGGGCGGCCGTGGGCTGGGGCTCGCCCGCGTCTACGACCGTGACGGCGCGCTGGTGGCGACCATCGCGCAGGAGGGCATGGTGCGGCTCCCGGGCTGAGCGTGAGCAGCGCCCCCTCCGCATCCCGTGCACGATGACGCAGGTCGTTCCACACTGTCGGGGTGCGTCTACGCCGTTCGTCACCGTCGGACCCGGGCTACTCGCGCCGTCGGAAGGGCGACGGGTGGGTGTTCCTGGACGTCGACGGCATGCCCTTGACCGACACCGACGAGATCGAACGGTGCCGGCAGCTGGCGATACCACCCGCCTGGCGCGACGTCTGGATCTGCCGGCACCAGAACGGCCACCTGCAGGCTTTCGGGCACGACGACGCGGGCCGCGGGCAGTACCTGTACCACCCGCAGTGGCAGGAGCGCCGGACCCGTCGCAAGCACGACCACGTCCTGGAGTTCGCCCGGCGCCTGCCCGGCGCGCGGCGGAGGGTGACCCGCGACCTGGCCCTGCCCAGGTTCCCGCGCCAGAAGGTGCTGGCCCTCGCGTTCCGCCTGCTGGACGAGGCCTACTTCCGGGCGGGGAGCGAGGTGTACGCGCGCAAGCACGGCACCTTCGGGCTCGCCACGATCCGCAAGGAGCACGCGCGGGTGGCCCGGGACGGGTCCGTCCGCTTCCGCTACCCAGCCAAGTCGGGGCAGGTGCGCGACGTGGTCGTGGCGGACGAGACCGTGGCGGGCATCGTGGCGTCCCTCAAACGGCGCCGCGGCGGCACGGAGCTGCTCGCCTGGCGGGACGACGCCGGAGGCGGCCGTACCTGGCACGACGTCACGAGCGCGGACGTGCAGGCGGACATCCGGGCGCGTCTCGGGGAGGACGCCACGCCCAAGGACTTCCGGACCTGGCACGCGACCGTCCTGACGGCCCAGGCGCTGGCGGAGACCGGGCCTGCGCCCTCCTCGCAACGGGCCCGACGGCGCGTCGTCGCCGGCATCGTGAAGGACGTGGCCGAGGAGCTCGGGAACACCCCGGCCGTCGCCCGGTCGTCGTACATCGACCCCCGCCTGTTCGACCTGTGGGAGCGGGGCGAAACGATCCCCGCCGCCCGCCGCCGGTCGGGCGCCGAGCGGGCCGTGCTGGAGCTGCTCGGATGAGGGCCGTCGTCACCGGGGTCACCGGCTACGTGGGCGGCCGGCTCGTGCCCGAGCTGCTGGACGCCGGGTTCACCGTCCGCGCGCTCTCGCGGAACCCGGCCCGCCTGGACGGGCGCGAGTGGGCCGACGACGTCGAACGCGTGGCGGCCGACGTCGGCGACCTCGAGGCGGTGCGCGACGCGCTCGAGGGGGCCGACGTCGCCTACTACCTGGTCCACTCGCTCGGGACGGGCCGCACGTTCGAGGCCGTCGACCGCCGCAACGCCCTGACGTTCGCCCGTGCCGCGCGCGAGGCGGGCGTGGGCCGCATCGTCTACCTGGGCGGCCTCTACCCCGACGTCCCCGAGGGCGAGCTGTCCCCGCACCTCGCGTCCCGCAAGGAGGTCGAGGAGATCCTGCTGGCCTCCGGGGTGCCGACGGCGGTGCTGCGGGCGGCGGTGATCCTCGGCTCGGGCTCGGCGTCGTTCGAGATGATGCGGTACCTCACCGAGCGGCTCCCGGCGATGACGACGCCACGCTGGGTGGACAACCGCATCCAGCCGATCGCCATCCGTGACGTCCTGCGCTACCTCGTCGGCGCGGCGACCATCCCGGCCGAGGAGTCGCGCGGGTTCGACATCGGCGGCCCGGACATCCTGACGTACCGCGAGATGATGCACCGCTACGCCCGGGCCGCCGGCCTCCGGCGGCGGGTCATCGTGGGCGTGCCGGTGCTCACCCCGCGCCTGTCCAGCCACTGGGTCGGTCTGGTCACCCCCGTGCCGTCGGGCATCGCACGCCCGCTCGTCGAGTCGCTCCAGCACGAGGTCGTGTGCCGGGACGACGACGTGCGCCGGTTCGTGCCGGACCCGCCCGAGGGGCTCGTCGGCGTCGACCGCGCGATCGAGATGGCGCTCGCTCGCGTCCACGACGGCGAGGTGACGACCCGCTGGTCGTCGGCCTCGCTGCCGGGGGCGCCGTCGGACCCGCTGCCCACGGATCCCGACTGGGCCGGGGGGTCGTTCTACGTGGACGAGCGCCGCACGGTGGTGGAGGCCCCGCGCGACGTGCTCTGGCAGGTGATCGAGGAGATCGGCGGCCAGGACGGCTGGTACTCGTGGGCGCTCGCCTGGCGGTTGCGCGGGGTGCTGGACCGCCTCGCCGGGGGGCCGGGTCTGCGGCGCGGCCGTCGCGACGAGCATCAGCTGCGCGTGGACGACGTGCTCGACTTCTGGCGGGTCGAGGCGATCGACCCCGGCAAGCGGCTGCTGCTGCGCGCCGAGATGAAGCTGCCCGGCCTCGCGTGGCTCGAGCTGCGCGTCGACGAGGCGGCGGAGGAGGTCACGGACAGCGACGACGACGGTCCGGTGCCCGAGGACGCCGCCGGCCCGGGCCGCACCTACTTCGCCCAGCGGGCGCTGTTCCACCCCCACGGCCTCGCCGGCCAGGTCTACTGGTGGTCGGTCGCCCCGTTCCACGGGATCGTCTTCGGCGGGATGCAGCGCAACGTGGCTGAGGAGGCCGAGCGGCTGTTCCGCCGCTCGGCCTCCTGAGCCGGTCGGCGTCAGCCCGCCGGGACCGTCCCGGTGCAGTCGAGCTCCTGCGCGGCCGGGGCCGCACCGTTGCCGATGAACCCGACCGTGGCGGTCTGGTCGGGACCGAGGTCCGCGTTCCACGACTCCGGCGTGACGACACCGTCGGCGAGGCGACCGCCCCACATGTTCGACGTCGTCAGCCCGTCGGGAACGGTGACCTGCCAGCCCTGGACGCCCTCGGCGCCCCCGGTGACCGTGATGGCGCCCTGGTACCCGCCGGACCAGGAGTTCGCGATCGAGAGCTCGGCGGTGCAGGCACCGGCCGGCGGGTCGACCTCGCCCTCCCCCGTCGTCACCGTCACGGCGTCGGACGCAGCGGACACGTTGCCCGCGGCGTCGTGCGCCGTCACCGCGTAGGTGTACTCGGTCGACTCCTCGAGGCCCGCGTCGGTGAACGCCGTCGTGGTCCCTCCGACGCCGGCCACGACCTCGCCGTCACGGGTGACGTCGTACCCGGTCACCCGCACGTCGTCCGTCGACGCGGTCCAGGAGAGCTCCACCGTGGTGCCGTCCGCCGTCGCGGTCAGGTCCTGCGGTGCCGTCGGCGCCTCGACGTCCTCCGGCGGCTCGACGACGTCGCCGAAGAGCCGGTCGTAGTCGGCGAGCGCCGTCGCCACCGCCGTCTGGGCCCAGAACCGGTGGTAGGTGAACTCCGGCTCCGGCCCGCCGTCGAGGTGCGCCTGGACCTTGTCCCACTCGGGGTCGTCGCGCAGGAACGAGCGGATGTCGATGAAGGACACGCCGGGCTCGATGACGTCGCCGTTGGGCATGGTGCCGCTCCAGCCCTCGGGGACGTAGACGCCGTCGCCGTCCGGCTCGGTCAGCACGTCGTCGAAGCGGCCATAGTCGCCGCGCGTCTCGGTGGTGGCCACGCCCAGGGGGTCCGAGCTCTGCGTCCACAGGGCGTCGAGCAGGTCGTGCGAGACCTGCTGCGCCTGCGTGTCGCCGGAGGCCGCCGCGTAGTACATCAGCGTGCGGGCGAGAGCGCCCGCGACGCCGACGTCCTGGCCGTACCCGGTGACCTCGACGCTGAGGCCGGAGTTGTCACCCGGGTTCTCCGGGTCCCAGGTGTCGGGCTGACCGGTCCAGGCGATGTTGGACGGGATCTGCCAGTCGTCCTCGGAGACGGTGATGTGGGAGATCACCCACGGCACCCAGGAGTCCAGGATGTCCTTCGCCCGATCGTCGCCGGTCTCGTGGTAGAGCTGCGCGATCCGCTCCACGCCCCAGCCCTGCATGCCGAACCACTCGTTCGACGGCGGGTCGTGGTAGACCGGGGCCTCGTCGTAGGCCATGCCGTAGAACGTCGACGTCCCGGCGGGCCGCTCGGCGTAGGCGCCGTCCCAGCTGTTCGTGGCGCCGCCGGCGATGCCACCCTCCGGGGACTGGAGCCACTGGAAGAGCTCGACCTGCCGGTCGAGGCTCTTCGACCAGTCGTCGTCGGCGGTCGCCGAGTCGGGCACGAGGTCGGGGTCGTTCGCCAGCGCCCAGGCGGCCATCGGGTTCTGGTAGCCGAAGTGCGCGTGGGAGGAGCCGATGCGCCAGGCCCACGGAGCCTGCTCGTCGAGCGCGCCGCCCCAGGCGTAGTACCAGCTCAGCAGGTAGTGGGCGCTGTCGCGACCGCTGCCAGCGGGGCACGACGGCGAGTCGCAGCCGGGAGTCTTGAAGTACTTGTCGAAGAGCGAGTACCGCAGGTAGTCGCCCATCTTGGCGGCCTTGCCCACGGCCTCGGCCACGGCCTCCGGCTGGCCCTGCTCGGTCGCGAACTTGTTGGCCCAGTAGGCCGCCTCGACGGCCCGGGCGTCGGCGTCGGGGGCGTTGGTGTACTTCCACTGCTTCGCCGGTTGCGGGTCGGCCGTGAACAGGTCGAGGTAGCCGAACTCCCCGCCGTAGGAGAAGTCGTCGATCGACGGCTGCGGGATCGTCTCCCAGACGGACTCCTCGGGACCGCGCTGGAACGTGTTGATGTAGCTCGTGCCCTCGTGGTCGGGGCCGAGCAGCTCGCCGGAGCCCGGGGCGGCGCCGTAGCCGTAGACGTTGTCGACGTCGGCGAGCCAGTGCATCCCGTAGATCTCGTCGGTGCCGTACGTCTGGGAGAGCTCGCCCGCGAGCGGGTCGCTGCCGACGGTGACCCCGGAGTCGAGCTCGGAGGGGTAGCCGCTGGGGTGGTTGTGCTCGGCGGCGTAGGTGGCCGGGCTGCCCGGGTCGTAGGCGCCGTTGGTGGGCTGGTTCTCCGTGGTCGGGATCATGTACGCCTCGAGGGTGGCCCAGGCGTCGTTGAACGGTTCCCAGTCCCCGGTCACCTGACCGTAGGACGTCTCCAGCCAGAGCCAGAACGAGTACGCCTCGCTCGTGGTCTCGTGACCGTTGTCCGGGGCCTCCACCATGAGCGACTCGACGGCGTGGTACGGGATGCCCTGGTCGGAGAAGTACCCGTTGGCGGGGTCGTGGATCTTGTCGTAGAGCTCCAGGAACCGCTGGGTGTACTCCCCGTCGGTGTCGAGGTCGCCGAGCGCCGCAGCGACGGGTGCCGCGGCGACGGGTGCCGCGGCGGCGGGTGCCGCGGCGGCGTCGGCCGACGCGGGCGGCGCCGCGCCGGCGGGGACGGCCGCGACCAGCGCGGCCAGGGTGGCCGACGCCGCGGCCCCTGCCAGCAGCCGGGATCGGATGGATGCGCGATGCATGGTGCACCTCTCTTCGTTGAGCGGACACCCTGACGATCGAGGGATGGAAGCGTTCCCACAACGCGGCGAAACGTTTAGGAGGACGCCCCGCCCGCTTCGTGGGCGGGGCGTCCTCGGCCCGGCGTCACGCGTGGGCGTCGGCCGTGGCCTGCCACCGCAGCACGCCGGTCTTGCGGTTCAGCGCGGCGGTGACGCGCTCCAGGACATCGGCCGCCCTGAGGGGAGCACCGCCCGGCTCGGTCGTGGCGACCCGCTGCACGTCGGCCCGCGAGCCGAGGACCGCGGCGAGCCGCGCCGCCCGGTGCTGAGCGGACCTGCCGTCCTGCCCGTCGAGCAGCACCGCCACACCCACGGTCCCGACGGGGGTGGCGCAGTCGTCCTCGTCGAGCTCGCCCCGCAGCCGGCGCAGGTCCGCGCCCGCCGGCGGTCCGGGCAAGGACACGGCGAGGACCTGCCACGCGTAGGCGGGCAGCCGCCGGCGGCGACGGATCGCCCGCTCGAGGCGGTCCACGAACAGCTCGTGCACCACCAGACCCGTCTCCACGTCCACGAAGGGGCGCTCGGCCGGGAGCACCGGCGACGACGAGGTGTCCCCGACCACGGCCATGGCGCCCACGAGCCGGGCCGGCCGGTCACCGGCGTCGTGCACGGTCACCGCTCGGCACCGGACATGCAGGTAGTCGCCGTCGGCGTGCCGGATGCGGTGCTCCACGTCCAACGGCTCGCGCGTACCCGACAGCTGCGCGGCCACGGCGGCGTGCACCCGCCGGGCGTCCTCCGGGTGCACGCGGGAGAACCACTCGCGCGGGTCGTCGGCGAGCGCGCTGCGGTCCAGGCCCACGGTCCTGGCCCACGCCTCCGAGTAGCGCACGGTGCCGGCGTCGACGTCCCAGTCCCAGGTGCCGTCGTTGGCCGCGATCGAGACGAGGGCGGAGCGCTCCTCGACCTCGGCGACGTCGTGCGCCAGCGCCCGCTCGCGCTCGGCCTCCTCGACGAGCCGGCGGCGCTGGTCCTGCAGGGCCGTCAACGACTCCTCGGCCTCGAGGGCCACGGCGAGCATCGCGGCCCAGTGGTTGTAGCGGGCGCGGGTGCTGGTCGCCCGCGAGTCGACGAGCCCGCCGACGGCCAGGAACCCGCGGTCGGACCGACCGAACGCCACCGGGACCACGACGGTCAGCGAGCGCGGGTCGGTGAGTGCCGGCGGCGGGAACTCCTGCGAGGGCATCGTGCGGCCCACCAGGTTCTCCCCCGCGCCACCCCGTACGCCCACGACGCGCAGCACCCGCTCGCCGGGGCGCGCCGGGTCGTCCTCCCACAGCGCGAGCGCAGCCGTCGAGGTGCGTGCGCGCGGCATCCAGTCCAGGCGGCGCAGGGACTCCCCGTCGGCCCGCATCAGCTCCAGGTCGACGAGGTTCTGGTCGACGAGGTCCTGCTCGAGCCGCCCCGCGCGCGCCAGGTCGCCGTGCGCGCACCCTCGGGCGAGGGCCACGACGATCTCGGAGATCGCCTCCTCGACGGCGTCGGCCGCCTCCGGCTCGAGCCCGGCGACGACGGCTGGGCCGTCCTCCCGGGTCGCCGCCGCGGCGGCACGCTCGGCCAGCCGCTCGCGCACCCGCGCGCTCTCGAGGCGCAGCGCCGGGACGAGCTGCTCGAGGGCGCCGGGCCCCGGGCGCAGGGTGGCCGTGCGGTCGCCGAGCGCTCGCAGCGCCGTGGCCGGCGGCTGCTGGGCCGTCGCGACGCTCGCCTCGACGAGCTGGCGCACCATCGTCAGCCAGGCCTCGGTCGCCCCGGGGTTGCGCACGCCGTCGGCACGGGCGAACACCACGCGGGCGACCGTCCCGAGCGGGTCGGGGTCGCATCGCGGTGCGTTGCCCGCCACCACCACCGTGCTCCGGGTGCCCCGCGCGCAGCCGCACGACTCACGCATCACCAGCGCCGAGACGTCGAGCCGGTGCACGCCTCCGACGCGCTCCCCGCGGGCGCGCGCCAGCACCAGCTCCGCGGCCCGCTCCCCGACCGCGTCGTGCATCGGGTCCACCGACGTCAGGCGGGGCCACGTGCGAGCACCGACGTCCGAGTTGTCGAAGCCGACGACGGCCTGGACCGCCGGGGCGTCCAGCCCGGACAGGTGCAGCCCGCGCAGGAACCCGACGGCGTTGCGGTCGGTGGCCGCCAGGGTCGCCGTCGTGGCCATGCCCTGCTCGGCCAGCCGGCGGGCCACCGCCTCCGCGGCGGCCTCCTGGTTGTCGCGGGTCCGGTACACGTGCTCGGGGGCGTGCTCGAGGCCGTGCGCCGCCAGGGCGTCGCGGAAGGCGTCGTAGCGCTCGGCGATGTCACGCTGGTCGGTGCTGCCGAGGAACCCGATGCTGCGGTGACCGTGCTCGACCAGGTGGTCGACGGCTGCCCGCACGCCACCGACGTTGTCGGGCGACACGGCAGGTGCCCGCAGGTCGTCGGGCGGGACGCCCAGGGTCACGACCGGGGTGCCGGTCGCGTCGAGGCGCCGCAGCTCGGCGTCGGCGAGCGCGGTGGTCACGACGACCAGACCGTCGAACCTGCCCAGGCCCGGCGCGGCACGCCGGTAGGGCGGCACGGGGAACTCGTCACGATCGATGTCGGCCGGGTACGTCTGCACCGCGACCAACCGGTGCCCCTCGGAACGCAGCACCCGGGCCATCCCGGCGAGCATCCGCCCGAAGTAGTAGCCACCGACGACCGGGCACAGCACCCCGATCGTCAGTGTTCTGCCTGGTCCTCTGCCTGCCTGTGCCCAGATCGACACGTGCACCACCGTCCTCGCCGTCGAGTCCTGCGTGCGCCCCCCGCAGGTGCATCATGCCCTGAAAACCGGCAGAGTGTGGGAGCGTGTCCAGAACTCCAGCCACCGGCGGCACCCCTGCGGCCGCCGGTCGTCGCGTCACGATCACCGACGTCGCGCGGGCCGCCGGCGTCTCCATCGCGGTGGTCTCCTACGCGCTCAACGGACGTCAGGGGGTCTCCGACAGCACCCGGCGGCACGTGCTCAAGGTGGCAGCCGACCTCGACTGGCGCCCCAGCGCCGCCGCCCGCTCGATGCGCTCTGCCGCCGTGACCAGCGTGGGTCTCCAGGTGCTCGACGGCGTCGGCGCGTCCCACAGCCGGTCGGCCGGGCTCGACCTCGCGAGCGGGCTGCGGGCGGTGCTGGGCACCGTCGCGCTCTCGGTCGAGGTGGCCGCGGACCGCGCGACGGGTGCCACGGACCTCGAGCGGGACTTGAGCGAGCGACGGCACACCGCGTTCGTGGTCCAGGACCTGCTGCTCGACGACCCCCGCACGCGAGCAGCGGCGCGGGTCGGCGCGCGGGTGGTGGGCGTCACGCCCCCGGGCCTGGGCACGGCCGGGATCGAGCGCGGCGTGTGGTTCGACGGCGACGCGGAGGCCGCCGTCGGCCGCTACCTCGTCGACCTGGGGCACCGGCGGCTGGTGCTGCTGGTGGCCGACGCGGACGGCGACGTCGCGCGGGCGCTGCATGCGGGCCTGCTGACCGCCACGGCCGGTCTCGTGGCGACGGTGGACGTCGTCGAGGCCGCGTCGGCCCCGGCGGCCGGTGCTGCCGCCGCCCGCTTCCTGGCGGACGACCAGCGGCCGACGGCGGTGGTCACCGACGGCGACGTCACGGCGCTGGCCGTGCTGGAGGCAGCTCGCCATCGTGGCCTGGAGGTGCCGTGGGACGTCTCCGTGGTCTCCGGCGCCGATGCCGAGACCTGCCGCCTGGTGGATCCGCAGCTCACCGCGGTCGGCCGGCCGTGGCACGACCTGGCCGCGACCGTGGCGTCGGCCCTGCGGATCGCCCCGCAGCCGCCGGCAGGGGTGCCGTCCGCGCGCCTGGTGATCCGCGGGACGACGGCCCCGCCACCGAGCACCGGACTGCCCTAAACGTTTCAGCGGGATGCGCGTGGGAGCGCAACCAGGCCACGTTGGGGACGTCGGGCCGACAGCCCGGCGCACGGGCGACGAGGCCCGTGCTTCCGATCTCCTGGAGGATCCCGTGCGATCACGATCCTTGCGGCCCCGCGACGAAGCGGTGTCCCGACCCGTCGCCGTGGCGGCGACGCTGGCCCTGGCCGCTGTCCCCCTGCTGGGCGCCACCACCACCGCCTCGGCGGCGGAGCGGGTCGACAACCCGTACGTCGGCGCCGACCAGTACGTGAACTCCTACTGGTCCGAGAACGTGGTCGACGCCGCCGCGGAGGCTGGCGGCGACCTCGGCCAGCAGATGCTGACCCTCGCCGACACCCCCACCTCGGTGTGGATGGACCGCACATCGGCCATCGAGGGCAACGTCGACGGGCCCGGCCTGCGCTACCACCTGGACGCCGCCCTCGAGCAGCAGCAGGGTGACACCCCGATGGTGTTCAACCTGGTGATCTACAACCTGCCGGGGCGCGACTGCTACGCGCTGGCGTCCAACGGTCTGCTCGACCCCACGCCCGAGGGCATGGCCGAGTACAAGAACGAGTACATCGACGTCATCGCCGACATGCTGGCCGAGCCGCAGTACGCCGACCTGCGGGTCGTCGCCACCATCGAGCCGGACTCGCTGCCGAACCTGGTCACCAACATGTCCGAGCCCAAGTGCCAGGAGTCGGCGCCGTACTACCGCGAGGGCACGGCCTACGCCCTGGACCGCCTCTACGAGGCCGGCAACGTCTACTCCTACATCGACGCGGCGCACGCCGGATGGCTCGGCTGGGACTCCAACGCCGGACCCGCCGTCGACGTCTTCCAGGAGGTCGTCACCAGCACCGAGCACGGCTACGACACCGTGGCCGGGTTCGTGACCAACACCGCGAACTCGACCCCGCTGCACGAGCCGTTCCTGGAGGACGAGCCGTTCGGCAGCGGCGGCGGCACCCAGGTGCGCCAGGCGGACTTCTACCAGTGGAACAGCGACTTCGACGAGCTCGACTGGACCGAGCACCTGTACTCGCTCGCCGTGGCCGCCGGGTTCCCCTCGGACATCGGCATGCTCATCGACACCTCGCGCAACGGCTGGGGCGGGCCTGACCGGCCGACGGCCGAGAGCAGCTCCAGCACCCTGAACACCTATGTGGACGAGTCCCGCGTGGACCGCCGCACCCACCGTGGCGCGTGGTGCAACCCGGCCGGGGCCGGCCTGGGCGAGCGCCCGACGGTCAACCCGACCGACAACCCGGCCTCGCACCTCGACGCCTACGTGTGGGTCAAGCCTCCGGGCGAGTCGGACGGCAACTCCGAGGAGATCCCGAACGACCAGGGCAAGAGCTTCGACCGCATGTGCGACCCGACGTTCGCCTCCCCGAAGCTCGACGGCAAGCTCACGGGCGCCCTGGGCGGCGCGCCGCTGGCCGGCCAGTGGTTCCAGGACCAGTTCGAGATGCTGGTGACCAACGCCTACCCGCCGATCGACGGCGGCTCGGTCGACCCCGACACCGAGGCGCCGACGGCACCTGCCGACCTGGCGGCGACCGGCACGACCAGCACCTCGACCGACCTGACCTGGGGCGCCTCGAGCGACGACACGGGCGTCACCCGGTACACGGTCCTCGTCGACGGCGCAGAGGCCGGGACGAGCGCGACGACGTCGTACACCCTCACCGGGCTGACGCCGTCGACCACCTACGAGGTGACCGTCACCGCGCGAGACGCGGCGGGCAACGTCTCCGCGGCGTCGGCACCCGTGACCGTCACGACGAAGGAGGCGACCGGCGGGGAGGACACGCAGGCGCCGACCGTGCCGACCGGGCTCGCGGCGGGCGAGGTCACGTCGTCGTCGGTGGAGCTCACCTGGGCGGCCGCCGACGACGACACGGGCGTCGCCGGCTACCGGGTGCACCGGGACGGTGACCTGGTCGCCGACGTGACGGGGACCTCCGCCACGGACTCGGGTCTCGCCGCGGACACCGCGTACTCGTACACGGTCACCGCGTACGACGCGGCCGGCAACGCCTCCGCGGCCTCGGACGCCCTGTCGGTGACCACCGAGGAGGGTGGGACCACGCCGACCGGCGGGTGCACCGTGGACTACTCGGCCAACTCCTGGAACACCGGGTTCACCGGATCCTTCGTGGTGACGAACGACTCCGACGCCGCGATCGACGGCTGGGAGCTGACGTTCACCTTCGCCGACGGCCAGACCGTGGACCAGATCTGGTCCGCGCAGGCCTCGCAGAGCGGCTCCGCGGTGACGATCACGCCGGCGGCGTGGTCGACCACCATCCCGGCCGGCGGCTCCGTGACGTTCGGCTTCAACGGGTCGCACTCCGGGACCAACACGGCTCCGGACGACTTCGCCCTCGACGGCGTGGCCTGCGACATCGCCTGACCCTCGCGGGGGCGGCTCCGGCCGCCCCCGCCCCCTGCTCCGCGGCCGGGGCTCCGTGCCCCGGCCGCGGGTTCCACGCCATCTTCCGGAGGAATCATGCGAACATCATTCGAAAACGATTACCATGATCGTGGCGCCCGCAGGTCGGTCGCCGGGGCCGCCGCCACCGCCCTGCTCGGCGGCGCGCTGCTGGCCGGCGGGATGCTGACCGGGCCCGCCCAGGCGGCCGAGCCCGTCCACGAGCCGCTCCGCGACGCCGCGGAGCGCCAGGGCATCACGCTCGGGTTCGCCCTCACACCGGGTCATCTGAACGACCCCGGCTACCGCGCGATCGCCGAACGCGAGTTCAACCTCGTCGTCGCGGAGAACGCGATGAAGTGGGACGCCACCGAGCCGAGCCAGGGCAGCTACAGCTGGGGCCAGGCCGACCAGGTCGCGGACTTCGCCGCCGCGCAGGACGCCGACCTGTACGGCCACACGCTCGTGTGGCACTCCCAGCTGCCGGGCTGGGCGGAGGGCATCACGGACCCCACGCGGCTCCGCGACGCGATGTACGACCACATCGACGCGGTGGCCGGGCGGTACGCCGGCGACGTCGACTCCTGGGACGTGGTCAACGAGATGTGGGAGCAGGACGGCAGCCGCCGCCAGAGCGTCTTCCAGCGCGTGCTGGGCGACGGCTACATCGCCGACGCGCTGACCCGGGCCCGGCAGGCCGCGCCGGACGCCGACCTCTGCCTGAACGACTACAGCACCGACGGCATCAACGCGAAGTCGACCGCGATGTACGACCTGGTGGCCGATCTTCTCGCCGACGGCGTCCCGATCGACTGCGTCGGCTTCCAGTCGCACCTCATCGTCGGGCAGGTGCCGAGCACCTACCAGCAGAACCTCCAGCGGTTCGCCGACCTCGGCGTCGACGTCCGCATCACCGAGCTCGACGTCCGGATGAACGTCCCGGCATCCACGACCGACCTGGCGCAGCAGGCGCGGGACTACCGCGCCGTGGTCGAGGCGTGCCTCGCCGTCGACCGCTGCACCGGCGTGACCGTGTGGGGCATCGACGACGGGCACTCCTGGGTGCCCGACGTGTTCGGCGGCCAGGGCGCGGCCCTGCCGTGGGACGCGCAGTACCGGGCCAAGCCCGCCTACACCGCGATCGCCGAGGCCCTGGGCGCGCAGGTCGAGGGCGAACCCGACCCGGACCCGAGCGACCCGGGTGACCCGGGTGACCCGGGCGACGCCGCGTGCTCGGTGAGCTGGTCGAACGCCGGCTGGAACACGGGGTACACCGGCACGGTCACCCTGACCAACACCGGCGACTCCTCCTGGAGCGCGTGGACGCTCACGGCCGACCTGCCCGCCGGGCAGACGCTGACGAACGGCTGGTCCGCCGACTGGTCCCAGTCCGGCTCGACGATCACGGCAACCCACGCCGCCTGGAACGGTGCCGTACCCGCGGGCGGGTCGGTCCAGATCGGCTACAACGCGACGCACAGCGGTGACAGCGGCGTGCCGACGCAATACACGGTGAACGGCGCCGACTGCTCCTGACCCGGCCCCGCTCGCCTCCCGTTGTGGGCGGGAAATCTGGCCCGATACGCACCTTTGGTGCTGATCTCGCGCCCAGATTTCCCGCCCACAACTCTTCGCGGTCCCTCGACGGGTGCTGGCTCCTAAACGTTTCGCGCCCAGCTGCGGCCCCCTTTCATCGAAGCGCTTCGACTACGGTGCGTCCCAGACACGACGACGTGTCACCCGGGCCGGCCACCGGCCGCGGCCCGGTCCGTCCGCACCGAGGAGTGAGATCGGATGAGACTTCGACCAGCGGTCGCCGTGCTGGCGACCACCGGGCTCGTGGCCGCGGGGGTGGGTGCCGCCGTCGCGCAGACGCCCGCCGCTCCGCTCGCCGCCGCGCCGGCGAGCATCGCCGACGACTACGACTGGCGCAACGTCGAGATGGTCGGCGGCGGGTTCGTCCCCGGCATCGTGTACAGCGAGTCCGAGCCCGGCCTCGTCTACGCGCGCACCGACGTCGGCGGCGCCTACCGGCTCGACCAGGCCACCCAGCGCTGGGTGCCCCTGCTCGACCACGTCGGCTGGGACGACTGGGGCCATTCCGGGGTGCTGTCGCTCGCGACCGACCCCGTCGATCCGGACAACGTCTACGCCATGGTCGGCTCCTACACGAACTCCTGGGACCCGAACGACGGGGCCGTGCTGCGTTCGTCCGACCGCGGCGAGACGTGGACGAAGACCGACCTGCCGTTCAAGGTGGGAGGGAACATGCCGGGCCGCGGCATGGGCGAGCGTCTCATGGTGGACCCGAACGACAACTCGGTGCTCTACCTGGGCACGGAGGGCGGGAACGGCCTGTGGCGCTCCACCGACTCGGGCGCCAGCTGGTCCGAGGTCACGAGCTTCCCGAACCCCGGCAACTACGTCGCCGACCCCGACGGCGGCGAGTACAGCGACAGCATCCAGGGCGTCGTGTGGACGCTCTTCGACCCGACCTCCGGCACGCCGGGCGAGCCCACCCCGACGATCTACGTCGGCGTGGCGGACACCGAGAACAACGTCTACCGCTCCACGGACGCCGGCGAGACCTGGGAGCGGGTGCCCGGCCAGCCCACCGGGTTCATCCCGCACAAGGCGGAGCTCGACCACACCTCCGGGCAGCTCTACGTGGCGACGTCGGACACGGGCGGCCCGTACGACGGCGGCTCCGGCGACGTGTGGCGCCTCGACACCGCCACGGACGGGTGGACCCGGATCAGCCCGGTGCCCTCCGACGACCCGGACGCCTACTTCGGGTACTCCGGCCTGACGATCGACCGCCAGGACCCGGACACGCTCATGGTGGTCTCGCAGATCTCGTGGTACCCCGACATCCAGGTCTTCCGGTCCACGGACCGCGGTGAGACCTGGGAGCCCATCTGGGAGTGGACCAGCTATCCGGAGCGGTCGAAGCGCTACGACCTCGACATCTCGGGGGCACCGTGGCTGGACTTCGGCAGCACCGGCACTCCGCCCGAGGACTCCCCCAAGCTGGGCTGGATGACCGAGAGCTTCGAGATCGACCCGTTCGACTCGGACCGCTTCCTGTACGGCACCGGCGCCACGATCTACGGTGGCGAGAACCTCACCGCGTGGGACGACGGCGGCACGGTCGACATCTCCGTCCGGGCCCAGGGCATCGAGGAGACGGCGATCCAGGACCTGGTGGCCCCGCCCGGGGACGTCGAGCTGGTCTCGGGGATGTACGACATCGGCGGTTTCGTGCACCACGACATCACCCAGGTGCCCGACGCCTACGGCTACACCCAGCCGTACCAGAGCGGCGTGCTGAGCCTCGACGTCGCGTGGCAGGAGCCGGACACGATGG
Organism: Isoptericola halotolerans; assembly: GCF_003003075.1. GTDB lineage: Bacteria > Actinomycetota > Actinomycetes > Actinomycetales > Cellulomonadaceae > Isoptericola > Isoptericola halotolerans_A. The sequence continues at coordinate 28,080 of NZ_PVTX01000004.1, forward strand.
TGCGCGTCGGTACCGGCGGCGACCAGCTCCTCGGGGTGACCACCTCCGGTGGTGACTCCTGGTGGGCCGGGCAGCAGCCGGCCGGCGCCACCGGTCCCGGCAACGTGGCGATGGCGGCGGACGGCTCGGCGATCGTGTGGAGCCCCGAGGGCACCGGCGTGCACGTCTCGACGTCGCTGGGCTCGTCCTGGACACCCTCGACCGGCGTGCCCGACGGCGCCACCGTGCGCGCCGACCGGGAGGACCCGTCGGTGTTCTACGCGCTCGCCGACGGCAGGTTCTACACCTCGCACGACGGCGGCGCGACCTTCGCCGCGTCGTCCGCGACCGGGCTGCCCGACGCCGGGCGGCACCACGTCGAGGCCGTCCCCGGCCACGCCGGGCACGTGTGGGTCGCCGGGGGCGAGGCCGACGGCGTCTACGGGATGTGGCGCTCGACCGACCACGGCGAGACGTTCGAACCCGTCGCCGGCGTCGACGAGGGTGACACGATCGGCTTCGGCAAGGCTGCCGAGGGCCATGACCACCCGGCCGTGTACACCTCGTCGAAGATCGACGGCGTGCGCGGCATCTTCCGGTCCGACGACGCGGGTGCCAGTTGGGTGCGGATCAACGACGACGAGCACCAGTACGCCTGGACGGGCGGTGCCATCACCGGCGACCCGGACGTCTACGGGCGGGTCTACGTCGGCACGAACGGCCGCGGCATCGTGGTCGGCGAGTTCGGCGGCACCCCGCCGGAGCCGACGCCGACGCCGGACCCGACCGAGCCGGACCCGGACCCGACGGACCCCGAGCCCACTCCCGACCCCACCGAGCCGGACCCGGGCCCGAGCGAGGACCCGGCTGAGGGTTCCTGCGCGGCCGACTACGCCGTCGTCGGCCGGTGGCAGGGCGGCTTCCAGGGCGAGATGAAGGTGACCAACACCGGCGACCGGGCCCTCGCCCCGTGGGAGCTGGCGTGGGAGTTCACCGGTGGCGAGACCGTCGCGCAGTCCTGGGGCTGGAACGTGACCCAGACCGGCGCGCACGTCACCGTGACGGGACCGGCGTGGCAGACCGACCTCGCACCGGGCGCGACCGCGTCGGTCGGCTTCATCGGGACCGGCAGCCCCGCCGAGATCGCGGCACCCACCGCCAACGGACAGCCCTGCACCACCTGACCCGATGTTGTGGGCGCGATCTCTGGCCCGATACGTCCGCTTCGCCGGACTTCGCGGCACAGAAATCGCGCCCACAACGCTCGGCCGGGACTGCCGTGCCGAGCCCGAGGGTCAGCGGCGGCGGCGGAAGACGATCGGGTCGCCGGCGAACTCCGCGAACACCGCCCGCTCGTCGGCCGAGAGCCGGCGCGGGCGCCCTGCCTCGGCGTCGAGGACCACGATCGTCGTCGTCGCACGGGTGTAGGGCTCCAGGCCCGACGCCGGGCCCGTGCGCGGGAAGCCGCCGGGAGCGCCGTCGTACACCTCGTAGCAGACCTCGAGCGAGGCGCCGCCGATCGCCCCGATCCACATCTCGATGCGCACCGGGTCGCGGGAGAACTCGAGCGGTCGCAGGTACTCGATCTGCTGCCCGGCCACCAAGGTGTGCGACGTCGCGTGCGGGCCCGTGTCGAGGATCGCCGTCGGCCACGGATCCTCGGCCTCCGGGTGGCGCCAGAACGCCGTGATGCGGGCGTCCTCCAGCAGCCGGAACATCGCGACGTTGTTGACGTGCTGGTAGGCGTCGAGGTCGGACCACCGCAGCGAGACGGGGACGTGCAGACGGGTCATGCCTGGCATCGTCGCACGGCTCCACGCCCGGTCCGCGCGGGGCGGCGTCTCAGCACCCGCCTCACGCCGCCGCGGTCGCCGCGTGCTCACGGCACGTGGCCAGCGCGGCCATCTCTGCCGCGACCGGCTCACGGACGTCCTCGCGCGCCACGGCCTCCACCGACGTCCGCAGACGACGGCGCACCCGCCCGGCCCGCCGGCGCGCACCCAGCGCGGCCAGCGGTCGCGCGAGGAGCGCGACGAGCAGCCCGCCGAGGATGCCGCCCAGGGCGAGCACCGTCGCCCACGGCAGGTCGAAGGCCCCACCGCCCCACCGCGTGAAGTCGAACGTCAGGACCGGCATGATCAGTGCCGGGAGCTGGAAGTAGCGCAACGCCGCCGCGACACCCAGCCACAGCAGCCCCACCACCGCCGCCGCCAGCAGGAGCCACTGCAGCACTCCGACCGCCCGCCACCAGACAGGGCGCCGCGCCTCCTCCAGGCGGGTCGAGGCCACGGCCTGGTCGAGGGTGTCCGGCAACCGATCGACGGCCTCCGTCCCCCGTTCCCGTGCGGCGAGCACCCACGCGTCCGGCGCCCCCGCGGAGACCTGGTCGACGTAGGTGCGCACCGCCGTCGCCGCGGAGGCCCGCACGCTCGGGCGCGTCTGGGGCAGCGACGTGCGAGCAAGGTCCGGCCGGTCGACCGGGACCCGCACCTGGTCGCTGCGCAGCCCGAGCCGACGCAGCGGGTCCTTGCGGGCGCGCGTGATCCAGCGCGTCACCGGCCACCCGGTCGCCAGGTGCGCGTCCCGCTTCGCCGCCCTGCGGACGGCGTCGACCACCGTGGTGGCCCCCGCCGCCTCCTCGAGCGCGTCGACCAGCGCACCCTGCGCCCGGTCGGCCGCCCGGGCCGGAGGCGCCTGCCCGCACGCGTCCACCACCCGCCGCGCGACCGCCCGCGTGTCCGCGGCCAGGCGTGCCGTGGCGGCCTCCCGCCGTCGGGCCGCGTCCGCGAGCAGGCCGCGCAACCGGTCGACCCCCTCGCCCGTGCGCGCGGACACCCCCAGCACGCGCGCCCCGGAGAGCCCGTCCGCGGCGACGAGCCGCCGCAGGTCGGCCAGGATCGCCTCGGCCTCGTCGGGTGCCAGCCGGTCGATCTGGTTGAGGGCCACGACCACGACCTCGGAGCGCCCCGCCAGCGGGCGCAGGTACCGCTCGTGGAGGGCCGCGTCGGCGTACTTCTGCGGGTCGACGACCCAGACCAGCAGGTCGGCGCGCTCCACCAGCCGCTCGGCGCGCACCCGGTGCTCGACCACCACCGAGTCGTGGTCCGGCAGGTCCAGGAGCACCAGCCCCGTCGAGATGCCGGCCGGCGGCCGAGCGCGGCGCAGCAGCCCGGCCGATCGGTTCGAGGGCGTGGCGTCGACGTCGGGCTCCATCTCGTGCCGGCGCCGCACGTCCAACCAGTCCAGCAGGTCGTCCGCCCCCTCTCCCCACACCGCTGCCAGCGCGTGCGAGGTGGTGGGCCGCTGCACGCCGGGCTCCGCCAGCTCCGTGCCGGCCACGGCGTTGAGGACGCTGGACTTGCCCGACCCGGTGGCACCGGCGAGCGCCGCCACCGTGTGCTCGGCGCTCAGTCCGCCACGCTCGCGGGCGCGCTCGACGACTCCGCGCGCCTCGTCGGCCAGCTCGCGGTCCAGCCGCCCGGCTCCGGCCGCGACCGCCTGCGCCAGGGCCGCGGTGCGGGTGGCGAGATCCGGCTTCATCCCTGGTCCTTCCGTCGCCAGCGCCGCCAGAACGGCACCTTGGGCTCGTCCGAGGCCTCGGGCCCCCCTGCGTCGGCCGTCGTCTGGCCTGCGGACCCGCGCCCCGCGAACGAACCCGGCACCCCGGGGATGCCCTCGGGACTGGTCGGCGGCCGGAAGGTCCCCGCGCCCCGCAGCATCCCCCCGCTCCACGGCCGGGTGAGGCCGTCGTCGGCCCGTGACCGGGTGGCCCGTTCGTCGCGGGCCGCCGCCGCCACGTCGCGGGCCGCGTCGCGCAGGCGGTCGCCGCGCACGTCGTCGGTGCCGAGTGCGTCGAGCTGGGCGGTGTACCGGGCGGACTGGCCGCGCAGCACGGCGTCGACGCGGGCCGTGAGCCGTTCCTTCGCCTGCGCGGCGAGGCGACGCACCGCATCGTCGCCGAAGACCGCCTCGAGCAGCTTCTGGGCGACCACCGCGGTACCGCCGGCGATGCCCACCTCGAGCCCCGTCAGACCTGCGGTCGAGGCGAAGACGACGACCATCAGGCTCACGCCCAGCGCGTTGACACCGAGGGACAGCGCCCGGGCGGTCCCTCGCCTGCTCTCCCCCTGCTCCCGGACGAGCTCGAGGACGTCGCCCTGCCACGCGCGGATCGCCCCGGCGACCTCGGGGCGCAGGCCGGGCGCGGTGCGGCTCAGCTCGAGGCCGTCCAGGAGCCCTGCACCCGCCGCGTCGTCGCGCCAGGCGGCATACGTCCGCTCGGCGGCCTGCTCCGCCGCGTCGAGCACCACGGACTCGAGACCGTGGGCGATCGCCCGTTCCACCTGCGGCGCCTCCTTGGGCCGGCCGCGCACGACCCGCACGACGGCGTCACGGACCTTCCCGGCACGCGCCTCCAGCGACCGGAAGAACTCCCCCGTGCCGATGAAGTCCTGCCACCGGGCGAGCACCTCGCCCCGCAGCAGGGCGCCGTCGGACGTCGCGGCCTCGACCTGTCGCAGGGCATCGGCGTGGTGGCGTTCCACGACGTCGCGCAGGCGCGCGTCGGCGGCGTGCTGGACGTCGGCCGTGCCGGCCAGCTCGTTCGCGCGCCGGACGAGGTCGTCGACGACGCCGTCGCGCGTCGCAGCGATGACGCGCGCCCGCGAGTCGGGGTCGCCGCCCAGGCCCGTCAGCCAGGTGGCGAGCTCGCCGACCGCCTGCTCCGGCAGCAGCCCGTCCGACAGCACGGTCTCACCGCCCGGTCCTGCCTCGGGGACGACGAAGAGCGCGGCCTCGGCCAGACCGTGCTCGGTCATGAGGCGGCGCAGGTCGGTCGCGACCTCCTCCGTGCCCGGGTCGACCCGGTCCAGGACGAGCGCGACCTGCGCACGCCGGGCCGCCGCCGTCGTCAGCAGCTCCCACGGCACCGCGTCCGCGTACCGGGCCGCGGTGGTGACGAAGAGCCACAGGTCGGCGGCGCCGAGGAGCTGGGTGGCGAGGTCGCGGTTCGCCTCCTCCACGGAGTCGACGTCGGGAGCGTCGAGGAGGGCGAGTCCCTGCGGCAGGTTGCTGGAGGCGACCAGACGCAGCGCACGCGGCCCGGCCGCCGGTCCTCGGTCGTCGCCACGGCCGCCGTCACGTGCGCCGTCCGGCGGCGTGCCGTGGACGCTGGTCCGCGCCAGGCCGGGCAGCACCCGGTCACCGGTGAACCACCGGGCGTCGAGCGGGTGGTGGACGAGCACCGGGGCGCGGGTGGTGGGGCGCAGGACGCCCGGCGCCGTCGCCTGCTCCCCCAGCAACGAGTTGACGAGGGTGGACTTCCCGGCTCCCGTCGACCCGCCGACGACGACGAGCAGCGGCGCACGCTCGGCGCGCAGGCGGGGCAGGAGATAGTCGTCGAGCTGGTCGGTCGCCCGGGCGAGGTCGGTGCGAGCGTGGTGGACGCCCGGGGTCTCCAACGGCAGCCGTAGGGCGCCCAGCCGGGCCCGCAGCGCGTCCAGCGCATCGAGCAGCGCGGCCGCACCGGCGTCGGGCGTCAGCGCGGCGCTCGCCGAGACGGCTCCGTCGGTGCGCTCGTCGTGCTCGTCGGGCGGGCCGGTCGCGGTCATGTGCCCAGTCTGCACACATCGGACGTTCGGTGCATGGAGGCGACCGCGTCGTCGTGTCGCCTGGCCGCGCCGTGCGCGACCGGCCCCACGGAGCGTTGTGGGCGCGAATTCTGGGTCCGAAGATCGCCCATAACGGGGCAGAACGGACCAGAAATCGCGCCCACAACGGCACGGAGGGTGGGGGTCAGTCGCGGGTGAGGCGACGGTAGGTCACGCGGTGCGGACGCGCGGCGTCCGCGCCGAGGCGCTCCACCTTGTTCTCCTCGTAGGACGCGAAGTTGCCCTCGAACCAGTACCAGTTCGCCGGGTCCTCGTCGGTGCCCTCGTAGGCGAGGATGTGCGTGGCGACGCGGTCGAGGAACCACCGGTCGTGCGAGACCACGACGGCGCAGCCGGGGAACTCGAGCAGCGCGTTCTCGAGCGAGCCGAGGGTCTCGACGTCGAGGTCGTTGGTCGGCTCGTCGAGCAGCAGCAGGTTGCCGCCCTGCTTGAGCGTGAGCGCCAGGTTCAGCCGGTTGCGCTCACCTCCGGAGAGCACCCCGGCGGCCTTCTGCTGGTCCGCGCCCTTGAAGCCGAAAGAGGCCACGTAGGCGCGCGATGGGATCTCGACGTTGCCGACCTGGATGAAGTCGTGCCCGTTCGAGACGACCTCCCACAGCGACTTGTCCGGGTCGATCCCGCCGCGGGACTGGTCCACGTAGGAGATCTTGACGGTGTCGCCGACCTTGAGGTCACCGCCGTCGAGCGGCTCCATGCCCACGATCGTCTTGAACAGGGTCGTCTTGCCGACGCCGTTGGGGCCGATGACGCCGACGATGCCGTTGCGGGGCAGCGTGAACGACAGCCCGTCGATGAGCTGGCGGTCGCCGAAGCCCTTCTCCAGGTTCTTGGCCTCCAGCACCGTGCTGCCCAGGCGCGGACCGGCCGGGATCTGGATCTCCTCGAAGTCGAGCTTCTTCGTCCGCTCGGCCTCCGCGGCCATCTCCTCGTAGCGGGCCAGGCGCGCCTTGGACTTGGTCTGCCGCCCCTTGGCGCTCTGCCGCACCCACTCGAGCTCGTCCTTGAGGCGCTTGGCGAGCTTCTGGTCCTTCTTGCCCTGGACCTCGAGACGGGCCTGCTTCTTCTCCAGGTAGGTCGAGTAGTTGCCCTCGTAGGGGTACAGGCGGCCGCGGTCGACCTCGCAGATCCACTGGGCCACGTGGTCCAGGAAGTACCGGTCGTGGGTCACGGCCAGCACGGCGCCGGGGTACGTCGCCAGGTGCTGCTCGAGCCACAGCACCGACTCGGCGTCCAGGTGGTTGGTGGGCTCGTCGAGCAGCAGCAGGTCCGGCTTCTCCAGCAGCAGCTTGCACAGCGCGACGCGGCGACGCTCACCACCGGAAAGCACGGTGACGTCGGCGTCCGGCGGCGGGCACCGCAGGGCGTCCATCGCCTGCTCGAGCTGGCTGTCCAGGTCCCACGCGTCGGCGGCGTCGATGGCCTCCTGCAGCTCGCCCATCTCCGCCATCAGTGCGTCGAAGTCCGCGTCGGGCTCGGCCATGAGCGTGGAGATCTCGTTGAAGCGGTCGACCTTGGCCTTGATCGGCCCGACGGCCTCCTCGACGTTGCCGAGGACCGTCTTCTCCTCGTTCAGCGGCGGCTCCTGCTGGAGGATGCCGACGGTGTAGCCGGGCGACAGCCGCGCGTCGCCGTTGGAGGGCTGGTCCAGGCCGGCCATGATCTTGAGGATCGTCGACTTTCCGGCACCGTTCGGGCCGACGACGCCGATCTTGGCGCCGGGCAGGAAGTTCAGCGTGACGTCATCGAGGATGACCTTGTCGCCGTGCGCCTTGCGCGCCTTGTACATGGAGTAGATGAACTCAGCCACTGGCTCGTTTCCACCGTTCGATCGCGCTGTCTGAGGGTTACCGGCGGGCACGGCGGAGGACCGGCGTGCAGCCGGTCCCCCAGCCTACGCGACGCCGCCCCTCAACCGCCGACCGGTTCCGCCTCACCGGTGAGCTCGTCGACCACGTGGGCGCCCGTCGCCTGCCGGTCGTCGCCCGTCAGGTCGTCCGCCACCAGGTCGTCGTCGCGTCCGGAGCGGTCGCCCGACGACGCCTCGCTCGTCGCGTCGTCGCCGGTCAGCGAGCGGGCGTCGTCCGGCGCCGCCGGGACCGCCCACGGAGAACCGCCCTCGTCGTCGGGCACCGGGCCCGACTCGTGGACCACCTTGGTGTACCGCGTCATCCCCCGGGTGGCGTCGGGACCGATCGCGTCGGCGTCCACCACCAGGTTCACGCGGTCGCGGCCGTCACGGTCGGTCCACTCCTCGGCGGAGAGCCGCCCGGTCAGGACCACCGGTTGTCCCTGCACGAGGGACTCGCAGACGGTGCGCGCCGCACCGCGGAACGCCTTGACGGTGAACCATGTGGTCCTGCCGTCCCGCCACTCCCCCGTGACGGCGTCACGCAGCCGGCGCGTGCTACCCACGCGGAAGCTGGTCCAGGCGACGTCGTTCTGGGACAGGTGCAGCGCAGGGGTCGTGCCGACGTAGCCGGTCACGGTCACCGTGGCCTCGCTCATGAGGTCCTCCTGGGGTCTCTGGCCGGCACCGTGCCGACCGCACCCCCAGGCTCAGGCGGACGTGGCGGCCCTGTCGTCCTGCTCCGGTGCTTCTGTGGACGCCACCCTGGCTGGGGATAGCCTCAGCGCCCCGGTGAGCGGACGGGACGACGGCAGGTCGCGCGCCGACCGCGCGAGCTCGCGCACGCGGCGGTGATCCACGAGCACCCGCTGCGTGGGCTCGCCGAGGTGGCGCACCAGCACGTCCCGCACCGCCTCGCGTCCCTGCCGGGCCACCTCCGACCTCCGCCGGGCGGCGAGCCGCCGGCGCACCACGGCCCGCACCAGGGCCAGCACCGCCGCGACGACGAGGAGCACCACGCCGCCGCCCAGCAGCACCTGGTCCCACGGGCCGGCCACCTCGAGCACGCCCGTCAGCGCGAGCACGCCCGCGACCACCATCAGCGCCCCGAGCGCCGCGCACACCCAGGCCGCACGGCGTACCGGCCGTGACCAGGCCGGACCCCGCACGTCCAGGTCCACGCCCTTGAGCGCCTCGGCCACGGCGGCACGCAGCCGGTCCGCCCCGGCGACCGACTCGGCCAGCGACCGCTGCCAGCCGGGACGCAGGGCGACCCCGGCACGGGTCAGCCAGCGCGCCCGGGACAGCGCGATCGTGTCCCGGTCCGGCGCGGGGACCTCGGGCATGCCGTAGCCGTTGCGCACGGCGGCGCCGACCTGGCTCGCGACGGCGTCGAGCCCGGTGGCACCCACGACGGGCTCGAGCTCGCGGTCCACGGCGGCGTCGAGCTGCCAGGGGATGTCCGCCGGGACCTGCGTGAGCAGCGCGGCCGCCGCGGAGTCGAGCTCGGCGGCGGCACGACCGGCCGCCACCGACCGCCGCGCGCACGCCTCCTCGAGGATCTCGCGGACGTGGCCGATGCCCTCGCCCGTCTTCGCCGACGCCGGCTGCACGTGCACCCCGGTCAGGCCGTCGTCGGCCAGGAGCCGGCCGAGGTCCTCGACGAGGTTCTCCCGCTGGGAGTCGGGCACGGTGTCGACCTGGTTGAGCACCAGCACCATCGAGGACTCGGAGCCCACCTGTCCGCTCAGGTAGCCGGTGTGCAGGGCGTCGTCGGCGTACTTCTGCGGGTCCACCACCCACACCAGCAGGTCGACCAGGGGCAGCACGCGATCCACGACCTCGCGGTGCGCGGGCTCCACCGAGTCGTGGTCGGGGAGGTCGAGCAGGACGAGGCCCGCCAGCCCGGCGGCGCCGTCGCCCTCGAGGTCCTCGCTGTGCGTGATCCGCCGTTCGCGGTCGACGCCGATCCAGTCGAGGAGCGGTTCGGCGCCGTCGGACCACGAGCAGGCCGTCACCCGCGCCGTCGTCGGCCGCTTGACCCCGACGTCCGCGAACGACAGGCGCGAGATCTTGTTGAACAGGCTGGACTTGCCGGAGCCGGTGCCGCCGGCGAAGGCCACCACCGTGTGGTCGACGCCGAGCTCGAGCCGACGGCGGACCCCCTCCACGGCCGTCTCCACCCGCTGCGCCGTCACCCGGTCCAGGCGGGGCCCGGCGAGCGCGAGCGCCTGGGCGAGGTCCTCGGTGCGCGCGCGCAGCGTCGCGTCGTGCGAGGTCGTCGTCACGTGAGCCTCCTCAGCTCGGCGAGCCGCAGACGCAGGGCGGTGGCCGCGTCGTCCGCCAGGTCGGGTGAGTCGAGCCGCGCGCGCACCGCGTCGATCTCGGCGCCGACGACGAGGGCGGCCCGGTCGGCCAGGTCCTCGCGCAGCGCCGCCACCGGTTCGGACGCCACGTCGGCCACGACCCGGTCCAGGAGCCGCGCGGCGTCGTCGCTGCCCGCCGCCGCGGCGAGCAGCAGGGTCGCCAGGCCGCGCTCGCCGAACGCCTTGGCGGCCGCCCGCACGGGTGCGGCGGGCTCGGGGCCGAGCAGGGCGGCCACCCGGTCGTCCGCCCCCGCAGCCCACTGCGCGACCGTGCTGCTCGTGGTCTCGCCACGCGCCGTGGCGCGTTCCTCGGCGTCCGGCAGCGCGTACGGCCCGCCGGCGGGAGCCGCTGGACCGCCGAGGAGCGCCCGCAGCCGCTCCTCGACCCGGGCGCCCGACGCCGTCAGGGTCCGCTGGGCGGCGGCCTCGACGTCGTCGCGCAGCACCTCGAGCGCCTCCGAGCGGGTGCGGCCCGCCCGGCGCGAGCTGCGGGCGCGGTCGCCCCGGACCTTGACGCGGTCGACGCCGGCCGTGCCGGACAGCTCGCGCCACCGCGCCTCGACCGACGCCCCGGCGACGACGCCCGCGGCCACGGCGTCCCGCGCCAGCTTCTCCGCGGCGGGCAGCTCGGCGTCGACGAGGCGGCGCAGGCTGGTGGCGGCCTCGGCCTGCGCCTCGACCGCGTCGGCGAGGGACGTGACCCAGCCGGGCAGCGCGGCCAGGGAGCCCTTGAGGGTGCGCACCACGACGGCCCGGGACCGGTCCGGCCCGGCCAGCATGTGGAGCCACCGCTTGATCTGACGGACCACCGACTCCTCGAGCAGCCCCTCGTGCGGCCCCACGTCCGGGACCACGAACAGCGGCGTGTCGGTCATGCCGTGGGCGCGCAGCCTCGCCATCAGGTCGCCGCGGATCGTGGTGAGGTCCGCCTGCGGGACCCGGTTGAGGACCATGGCCACGGACGCCCCGCGCTCGGTCGCCCGCGCGAGCGCCTGCCACGGCAGCGCGTCGCCGTACCGGGACGCGGTGGTGACGAAGAGCCACAGGTCCGCACCCTCGAGGAGCTGCTGGGCGATCGAGCGGTTCTCCTGCACGAACGAGTCGAGGTCGGGCGCGTCGAGCAGCGCGGTCCCGCGCGGGACGCCGTCGTGGTGGATCACGCGGGACAGCTCGGTGACGGGCCCGTCGGCGATCACGTCGGCGTCGGCCGGGTTGAAGGCGAGGACGGGCTCACGGGTGGTGGGGCGCAGCACCCCGGCCTCGGAGACCTCCTCGCCGAGCAGGGAGTTGTAGAGGGTGGACTTGCCGGCACCGGTCGAGCCGGCCACGACGACGACGGCGGGCGAGCTGAGCTCGGCGAGCCGTGGCAGCAGGTGCTCGTCGAGCTGGGCGAGCAGCCGGTCGCGCGACGCCGCAGCCTCCTGCGCGCCGTCGATCGACAGGGGGAGGCGCACGTCGGCGACGTCGCGGCGCAGGTCGCGCGCGACGTCGTGGACGGTGAGGCCGAGCTCCTCGGCCGCAGCGGCGTCCGACCGCCCGCCGCGGAAGCGGGAGGTGCGCGTGGAGGAAGTCACGGGCTCATCCTGGCGTGCCCGGCGGTCGGTGCCAAACGCGCGCGCCGTCGACGGCACGACTTCTCCGTCCGCGGGGACGACGGCGGCCCTCGGTCAGGCTTTCGGCCCGGAGCCGTCCGCCTTCCGGCCGGTCTCGCGCTCCCAGGCGTCGAGCTGCTGGGTGAGCGCCCGCGCCAGCTCGAACACCTGCTGGGGCGGGATCCGTACCCGCGACACGACCCTCGCGGGCATCACGCGGCCACCGGTCTGGGCGCCGGTCGCCTGGTCGACCGCCGGCTTGGCCGGCGACTTCGCGGCGACGAAGTCGAGGACGAACGACGTGGACGTGTGCCACACGGACGCGAAGTCCGCCGGCACCCCCGTCTCGTGCTCGCTGGGCAGATCCACCTGGAGCTTGAGCTCGGAGCTCGCCATGGCGGTCCTCTCTGTGGCAGTCCGGAGGCGTTGTGCGGTCGCTCCGACCGTACCCCTCGCCGAAGAGCGAGGTTGGTCACGATCGGGCCCGCAGGTGGAGCGCTCGGCGGAGGCTTGCTTGAATGACCGCCGCCCGCTCGGTGGGCGCTCGTCGCGGGCGGCGTAGCCGTCATCGCGACCGTCGGCGCGGGCACGTGACGGCCGCACCTCGTCCGGCGGCGACATCGCATCTTCCAGGCGTCGTTGACGTTGGCCGCCTGAGCGGCACGGGTGCCCCCAGCAGGACTCGAACCTGCAACCTACGGATTAGAAGGCCGTTGCTCTATCCATTGAGCTATGGAGGCGCGGGCCCATCGTAGTCAATCGGCGGCGGGAGCCGGGGCGCGCATCCGCAGCGCGACCAGCCCGCACACCAGGCACACGGCGACGTTCACGGCCACCAGCACCCGGTGGTCGACGACGGCGAGCGCGGCCGCGCCGGCCAGGGTCACCAGCACCCCCGGCAGGTTGAGCACCACGTGGCTGGCGGCACCGACCCGGCCCTGCATGCGGACCGGGGTGAGCACCTGCCGCTCGGTCACGTAGGCGACGACGGCGCTGGTGACGGTGAAGCCCACGATCCCCATGCCGAGCACCGCGGGCAGCACCCACGACCCGGCCAGCGGCACGAGTCCGACACCCAGACCCACGAGGCCGAGCGAGAACACCCGCAACCGGCCGAACCGCAGCATCAGCCGCCCGACGACGAGTCCCGCCGCCAGCCCGGCGACGCCCTGCAGCGCCGTCAGCGGTCCGAGCAGGGCCGCCTCGAGGCCCAGGTGCTCGAGGATCGCGAACGCCACCGCGTTGACGAGCCCGACCGCTGCCATCGCCCAGAGGATCGCGGTGGTCATGCCGCCGAGCGGCGGCGTGGAGAACAGGTAGCGGAACCCCTCGGTGGCCTCGGCCCAGAATCCTGCCCGCGCCTCGTCGTCCGGCGGCGACTCCGCGATCCGCACGACGGCGAAGACGGCGGCCGAGGCGACGAAGGCCACGATCGCCGCGACCACCAGCGGCGCCGGGCCGACCCACGCGTACACGGCCGCACCGAGCACCGGCATCGCGATGCGGAACACCTGGTCGATGGCGGCCAGCCGCCCGTTGGCGTGGCCCAGGGCCGCGTCGGGCAGCAGGTCCTTGAGCAGGCCGGACTGGCAGGCGGCCGTCACGTAGGCGACGGTCGCGTAGAGCACGGTCACGAGGTAGACGACCCAGACGTGCTCCGCGCGCGAGACGGCGAGCAGCGGGACGAGCACGAGCGCCCCGGCCGCGTAGGTCCACACCAGCATCCGACGGCGGGACACGCGGTCGGCGAGCCGGCCGAGGAACGGCGCCGCGAGCGCCGGGACGCCGAGCGCCGCGAAGGTGGCACCACCGAGCGCCGCGCTGCCCGTGAGGTCGGTGACCCACACCGCCAGGATCAGGACGAGCACCGAGTCGGCGAAGTTCGTCAGCGCCCAACCGGCGGTCAGCGTCCTGAACTGCGCGGTACGGAGCGCGGCGACCGGGCTGGGCACGGGGGTGGGCACCTGCCGCAGGATACGCGAGCACGACCGGCGCGAGGCTGCTACCAGCGAAAAAGCCGTGCATCCCGTCAGGGCCCGGGTGCATGCTCGGAGCACACCGCGGTGACGCCCGTCCGGCCAGATGCCGGACGGTCGGGTGGTCCCTGGCCCGGACCGACGAACCCACGTCACGAAGGAACGAACGATGCACCCGATCGAAGCGCACGCCGTCGCGCGCGCCATCCACCAACAGCGCCTCGCCGAGGCCGAGCGTGCCCGACAGATGCGTCGGCAGCGCGAGGCCCAGGCCGGCGCACCGTCCTCGCAGGACGGCCGGCTGCCCCGTCGGCACCGCCGTCGTCTGCGGCTGCGACTCACCGCCGCCGGTACCGCCCGGGGGTGGCGAGTCGCATGACCGCACCGCAGCCCGGCGCCGAGAGCCCCGGCCGTCACGACCACCGCGTCGCGACCGCCGGGGCTCTGTGCGTCACCGCCCGCCCCGCGGGCCCCGGACGTGGGCGGCAGAACGTAGGCTGGCTCTCGTGAGCCCGAGCAACCCGAACGACCGCATCGTGTGGATCGACTGCGAGATGACCGGCCTCGACCTGCGCGCCGACGCGCTCGTCGAGGTGGCCGCCGTCGTGACCGACTCCGAGCTGAACGTCCTGGGCGAGGGGGTCGACGTCGTCGTGCGGCCACCGGCGCAGGCGCTCGAGCAGATGAACGACTTCGTGCGCCAGATGCACACCACCTCCGGGTTGCTGACGGAGCTCGACGCCGGCACGACGCTGGCCGACGCCGAGGCGCAGGTGCTGGCCTACGTCCGCGAGCACGTCCCCGAGACCGGCAAGGCTCCCCTGGCGGGCAACTCGGTCGGCACGGACAAGATGTTCCTCGAGCGGGACATGAGCGAGCTGGTGGGGCACCTGCACTACCGGATCGTCGACGTCTCCTCGGTCAAGGAGCTGGCGCGGCGCTGGTACCCGCGGGTCTACTTCGCCTCGCCGCAGAAGAACGGCGGCCACCGCGCGCTGGCGGACATCCTGGAGTCCATCGACGAGCTGCGCTACTACCGCGAGGCGCTCTTCGTCCCGCAGCCCGGCCCCGACACGAAGTCGGCACGCGCGATCGCCGAGCGCATCAAGGAGACGTCGGTCACGACCCGTCCGGCGATGTCCTGATCGCCCGGCGGAGCATGTACACTTTTCGACGGCTGAGGCACTCGTTGTCATTCGTCTGTCGAAGCCATGGTGGCTATAGCTCAGTCGGTAGAGCGCCTGGTTGTGGTCCAGGAGGTCGCCGGTTCAAGCCCGGTTAGCCACCCCGTCGCACGAGGCCCGATCGCGGCTCGCGGAACTTCCGTGAGCCACGGTCGGGCCTCGTTCTCGTCGTGGGCCCGCAACGGCCGAAAAGCGCTGGGGGACCCCGGCCCGCACCGTCGACAATGCCGCCATGCGCGCACTGGACGACCTCGTGGCCGAGGCGGAAGCGGCCGACGTCACCGGCTGGGGCTTCGAGTGGCTCGACGGCCGGGCGACGGAGGAACGGCCGCCCTGGGGGTACGCCCGGCTCCTCGCCGACCGACTGGCCTCCTCCCGGTCCGCCCTGGACATCGACACCGGAGGTGGCGAGGTCCTCGCGGAGGCACCGGTGCTGCCGCCCCGGATGACCGTCACCGAGTCGTGGGCGCCGAACGCCGAGCGCGCCCGGCAGCGGCTGGAGCCGCGCGGGGTCCGCGTCGTCAGGTCCGAGGCGGACGGGCCGCTCCCGTTCCCCGCCGGCTCGTTCGACCTCGTGACCGCCCGGCACCCGGTCCGGCCGGACTGGCCCGAGATCGCTCGCGTGCTGGCCCCGGGCGGCCGCTACCTCGCCCAGCACGTCGGCCCCGGCTCCGCGTTCGAGCTCGTCGAGCACTTCCTGGGGCCGCAGCCCGACAGCCGGCGGGACCGTCACCCGGACACCGAGGTCGCCGCGGCCGAGGCCGCCGGCCTCCGGGTCGTGGACCTGCGGACCGCCCGCTGCCGGATGGAGCTGTTCGACGTCGGCGCCGTCGTCTGGCTGCTGCGCAAGTGCCCGTGGTGGGTCCCCGGGTTCTCCGCGGACGAGCACCGCCCGGCGCTGGAACGTCTCGACGAGCTGTTCCGCCGGGGCGAGCCGTTCGTGGCGCACTCCACACGCCATCTCGTCGAGGCGGCACGACGCCCCTGACGCCGTCGTGACCGCGCCGGACTCCGACGCAGGTCGTCGATGTCCCGCCGCACCGGCGGGTGCTCTCGCGCCTCGGGCAGGATTGTGGTCGGGTAGGACGTCGAACCCCCCGCCCGGAGGCACAGCCCATGATCGAGTTCCGCTCGGTGACCAAGACGTACCCGGACGGCACCCACGCCGTCGCGGACTTCGACCTGGTCATCCCGCCGCACACCACGACCGTGTTCGTCGGGTCGTCGGGCTGCGGCAAGACGACCCTGCTGCGGATGATCAACCGGATGGTCGACCCGACGTCGGGCGTCATCGAGATCGACGGCGAGTCGATCCTCGACCGGGACGCCGTGCAGCTGCGGCGCAGCATCGGGTACGTGCTGCAGAACGGCGGCCTGCTCCCCCACCACAAGGTGGTCGACAACGTCACGACCGTCCTGCGGCTGGAGGGCACGCCGCGCCGCCAGGCGCGCGACCGTGCGCTCGAGCTCCTGGACACCGTGGGCCTGGACCGTGCTCTGGCCGAGCGCTACCCGAGCCAGCTCTCCGGCGGCCAGCAGCAGCGGGTCGGCGTCGCCCGGGCGCTCGCGGCCGACCCGAACATCCTGCTCATGGACGAGCCGTTCGGCGCCGTCGACCCGATCGTGCGCGCCGAGCTGCAGACCGAGACCCTCCGCCTGCAGCAGGAGCTCCACAAGACGGTCGTGTTCGTCACGCACGACATCGACGAGGCGTTCCTGCTGGGCGACCAGGTCGTGATCCTGGAGAAGGGCGCCCAGGTGGCCCAGATCGGCTCGCCGAGCGAGATCATCGAGAACCCTGCCAGCGAGTTCGTGGCCAGCTTCATCGGGGCGGAGCGCGGCGCGCGTGCCCTGCACACGAAGCAGACGGAGCGCGGGACCGTGCTCGTCGACGGCGCCGGCCGCACGCAGGGGGTCCTCGTCGAGGACGGCGCATGAGCTGGGTCCTGGACAACCTCGACCTGATCGGCCGCCTCACCGTGGAGCACCTGCGACAGAGTGCGCTGCCCATCCTGCTCGGGTTCCTCGCGTCCATCCCGGCGGGCTGGCTCGCGTTCAGGTTCCGGCTCACGCGGGGCCTGGTCCTGACGCTCGTCGGCCTGCTCTACACCATCCCGTCGCTCGCCCTGTTCGCCCTCCTGCCCCCGCTGCTGGGCATCAGCTTCCTCAGCGAGATCAACCTGATCATCGCGCTGACGATCTACGCCGTGGCCATCATGACGCGGTTCGTCGCCGACGCGCTGGCCTCGGTCGAGCCGTCCGTCCGGCAGGCCGCGATCGCCGTCGGTTACGGCAGCTGGCGACAGTTCTGGCAGGTCGACCTGCCCCTCGCCGGCCCCGTCGTCCTGGCCGGCCTGCGGGTCACCGCCGTGTCCACCATTTCCCTGGCCACCGTCGGCATCCTCATCGGCATCGACAACCTGGGCTACCTCTTCACCAACGGCTACCAGCGTCAGATCGTCCCCGAGATCCTGGCGGGCGTGGTCGCCGTCGTCGTCATCGCTCTGCTGGTCGACGCGCTCCTGGTCCTGGTGGGCAGGGCCCTGATGCCGTGGTCCCGGAAGGGGGCGTGATGAACCTCTTCGCCGAAGCCTTCGCCTGGATCTTCTCCCCCGACCGGCAGACCGGCTCGTTGCCGCTGTCCGAGGCGATCTGGACGCACCTGGCGTTCACGTTCGTCTCCGTCGTCCTCGCCGCCGCGATCGCCGTGCCCCTGGGCTGGCTCATCGGCCACACCGGTCGGGGCCGCGAGGTGGCGGTGGCGCTGTCGGGCGCGGCGCGGGCGGTGCCGTCGTTCGGACTCGTCCTGCTGCTCGTGCTCGTCCTGGGGGTCACCCACAAGGTCGGCGCCTCCACCACGGCGTTCGTGCTGCTGGCGATCCCACCGATCCTCGCCGGCGCCTACGCGGGCGTGGAGGCGGTCGACCGCCGTGTGGTCGACGGTGCCCGCTCGGTGGGTATGACGTCCACGCAGGTGCTGCGCAAGGTCGAGGTCCCCCTCGGGTTGCCGCTGCTGATCGGCGGTCTGCGGTCGGCCACCCTCCAGGTGGTCGCCACGGTCACGCTCGCCGGCTACGTCGGGAGCTGGGGTCTGGGCTTCTACATCGTCCAGGGCATCCAGATCCGCGACTTCGCGCAGATCCTCGGTGCGGCGCTCGTCATCGTGGTGCTCGCCGTCGTGCTCGACGCCGTCTTCGCGATCCTCGAACGGCTCGTCGTGCCGGCGGGTGTCTCCGCGCGGCGCGCTCGCGAGAGCTGACTTCCCCCTTCCCTCCCCCTCCCTCGAAGCCCACGAAAGGCAGAACATGCGAACGACCCGACGCACCACCGCCCTCGTCGCCGGAGCAGCCGCCGCGCTGCTCACCCTCACGGCCTGCGGCGGCGACTCCGACCCGCTGGAGCAGGACACCGGTGGCGGCGAGGAGACCATGGCGTCCGACACGATCGTCGTCGGCTCGCAGGCGTACTACTCCAACGAGATCATCGCGGAGATCTACGCCCAGGCCCTGGAGGCCGACGGCTTCACCGTCGAGCGGAACTTCTCCATCGGCCAGCGGGACGCCTACATGCCGGCGCTGGAGAACGGCGAGGTGCAGGTGTTCCCCGAGTACACCGGCAACCTGCTGCAGTACTTCGACCCGGAGACCACCGCGACGTCGACCGACGACGTCTACGGCGCGCTCCAGGAAGCCCTGCCGGACTCCCTGGCGGTCCTCGACCAGTCGGCCGCGACCGACCAGGACTCCTACAACGTCACGTCCGAGTTCGCCGAGGCCAACGGACTGACCACCATCGGGGACCTCGCGGACGTCGAGGAGGAGATCGTCGTCGGCGGCCCCGCCGAGCTCGAGGAGCGCCCGTACGGCCCGCAGGGCCTGGCCGACGTCTACGGCGTCGACGTGTCGTTCGAGGCGACCGGTGACACCACGGTGCAGGACCTCGTGGCGGGCACCGTCAACGTGGCGAACGTGTTCAGCGCCGACCCGCGCATCCAGACCGAGGGCCTGGTCACGCTGGAGGACCCCGAGGGCCTGTTCCTCGCCTCCAACGTGGTGCCGCTGGTCAGCGAGGACGTGGCCGACGAGGTCGCCTCCGTCATCGACCCGATCAGCGCCGCCCTCACGCCCGAGGGTCTGGTGGACCTCAACGTGCAGTCCACCGAGGAGCAGCGCTCCAGCGAGGACATCGCCGCGGACTGGCTCGCGGAGAACGACCTGGCCTGAGCAGCCCGGGACCGCGGGCTCAGCCCAGGCGGGCGACGATCGCGTCCGCCAGCGCCCCCGCGGTCCCGGCGCCGCCGTCGTGCTTCAGCCACAGCGAGGGCTCCGTGAGCTCCAGCTCGATGACGGTGGGCGACTCCTCGCCCCCGACCAGGTCCACCCGGGCGTAGAGGAAGGGCCGGCCCACCTCGAGCTGCTCGTGCGCGACGGCGAGCGCCCGGCGGGCCACCTCGACCTCCGCCTCGGTGGCGTCGACCGGCCGCATCTTCTCGCGGGCGTAGAGGCCCTGGGTGGGGCGGCTCGGCCCGGTCAGCAGGGCGTTCTTGCGCACCGAGTGCCGGACCTCGCCGTCGACGAAGATGAGGCAGGTCTCGCCCTGGGTGTCCACGCTGGTCACGTACGGCTGGATCATGACGGCACGCCCGTCGTCGAGCAGCGACTTGGCGTGCTGGATCGCCAGAGCCCGCGACGCCGAGCTGACCGGCTGGTAGCGGCCCGTGTCCTTGGCCCCTGCGGAGACGACGGGCTTGACGACGAAGTCGCCGAAGGCCGGCATGCGGGTGTGGATGGCGCGCTTCGACAGGTGCCGCTCCGGGTCGAGCCAGATGGTCGGGATGACGGGGACACCGGCAGCGTCGAGCGCCTTCAGGTAGGTCTTGTCGGTGTTCCACGCCAGGACGTCGGCGCTGTTGGCCAGCCGCGGCACGGAGCGTGCCCACTCGACGAACCGGTCACGCCGGGGCGAGTAGTCGTAGGTCGAGCGCACGACGACGAGGTCGTAGTCCGCCCAGTCGACGTCCGGGTCGTCCCACACCACCGGCTCCGCGGTGACGCCGCGGGCGGCGAGGGCGGGGACGAGCGGGCGGTCGTCGGCGTCGAGGTCGGGCAGGACGGAGCAGGTGGCGAGTCCGACTCGCTTCGTCGTCGTGGTCACGGCCCAGAGCCTAACCGCTGGGCCTCACAGCCCGTACTCCTCGCCGAACCGCAGCCACACCTCCGACACCGTGGGGAAGGCGGGCACGGCGTGCCAGAGACGCCCCAGCGGCACCTCGCCGACGACGGCGATCGTGGCCGCGTGGAGCATCTCGCCCGCGTCGGGTCCCACGAACGTGGCGCCGACGATCACCTCGCGCTCGGTGTCCACCAGCACCTGCGCCCGGCCGCCGTACTCGGGCGACGTGACGCCGGCGCCGGCGACGGCGGACAGGTCGTAGGCGACGGCGCGCACCGGCAGGCCGGCGTCGCGCGCCTCGGCCTCGGTCGGTCCCACCGACGCCACCTGCGGGCGGGTGAAGACCACCTGCGTCTGGGCGCCGTGGTCCGCGGTGGCGGCGTACCGGGTCCAGGCGCGGCTGCCCGGCGGCGGGAGCTCGGAGCCCCCGTTGTCGGGGCCGTAGAGCGTGGCGACGACGTCCCCGGCGACCCTGCCCTCGTACTTGCCCTGGTGGGTCATCGCGACACGGCCGGTGACGTCACCGCAGGCGAACAGCCAGGGTCGCCCGCCGGCCGCGCGGGAGGCACCCTCCACGGCCATCGAGTCGTCCGTGGTCAGCGGAGCGTCGGTGGCCAGTCCCACGGTGTCCAGGCCCGCGTCGCCCGTGCGGGGCCGTCGTCCGGTCGCGACGAGCAGCTCGGCGGCCGTCACCTGCTCCGTCCCCCGGCCGTCCTCGACCGTCACCGTCACCGGACCGCCGACCTCGGGACGCGACACCTCGGTCACCTCGGCACCGAGCCGGACGTCGACGCCCGCCTCCCGCAGCGCGTCGGTCACGGCGTCACCGGCGAACCGCTCGGCCCCGCTCAGCAGCCCGCTGCGCGCCACGAGGGTGACCCGCGAACCGAGGTCGGCGTAGGCGGTCGCCATCTCGCAGCCGACCACACCACCGCCGAGGATCACGAGCGACTCGGGCACCTGCTCGGCGGCCGTGGCCTCGCGCGACGTCCACGGGTTCGCTGCGGCGAGCCCCGGGACCGGAGGGAGCACCGGCGCGCTTCCCGTGGCCACGATGACGGCGCACCGGGCGTGCAGGAGGTGCGTGCCGCCGTCGTCCACGGACCCGGGCTCCGGGGTGACCTCGACCTTGCGCTCCCCCACCAACCGACCGTGGCCGCGCACCAGCGCGACCCCGACCGACTCGAGCCACTTCTCCTGGCCCGAGTCGTCGCCCTCGCCCGTCATCCGGTCACGCCAGGCCAGGACGGCGGCGGCGTCGAGCGGTCCGGGGTCGGCCACGCCGGGCGTCGCACGGGCGGCCGCACGGACCGCACCGGGCCGCAGCAGCGTCTTGGACGGGATGCAGGCCCAGTAGGAGCACTCCCCGCCCACGAGCTCCGCCTCCACGACCGCGACCGAGAGCCCCGTGGCGGAGGCCCGGCCCGCCGCGTTCTCCCCGACAGGTCCGGCACCGATGACGATCACGTCGTACGTCTGATCCATGCGGGCATCGTCGCGTGCCTGGACCGTCCGCGCCACCGCGTCAGCACCATGGCCACTCCCGCCAGCCGTGCCGCGGCAGGTTTGGCGGATCCCGCAACCGCTTGTGGGATTCGTGCACGACGGCGCCGCGCGGGTGGGCGCGGCACCCCGCGCCCTGCGGCCACCCGGCCGCCAGAGTGGTACCCGACCACCCCGGACCCTGACCGAGGAGCACCATGACCGAGGCCACCGAGCCCCCCGCCGGCGCCACGCGGACCGTGCGGAGCGACCGCCGGGCGCTGGACGCCGCCGACGCCGCGCGGGTCGCCACGTTCGCCGCCCTGATCGCCGTGCTGGGGCTGCCAGGTTCGCTGAGCCTGTTCGGCAACGCCGTCCCGATCACCCTGCAGACCCTCGGGGTGATGCTCGCGGGGGCCGTGCTCGGAGCCCGCCGCGGTGCCCTGGCGGTGCTCACCCTGCTGGCGCTGGCCGCCGCCGGGCTGCCGCTGCTCGCCGGGGGCCGTGGCGGGCTCGGCGTCTTCGTCGGGCCCTCCGCCGGGTACTTGGCGGGCTTCGTCGCGGGGGCGTTCGTCGTGGGCCTGATGGTCGAGCGGCTCCGCCGGGTCACGTTCACCGGGGTGCTCGTCGCGGCGCTGGTCGGCGGCGTCGGCGTGGTGTACGCGTTCGGCCTGCCCGTCCAGGCGCTCGTCACCGGCGTCCCGCTGCCGCAGACCGCCTGGCTGTCGCTGGCGTTCCTGCCCGGCGACGTCCTCAAGGCGGTCGCCTGCGCCGGCATCACGGTCGCTGTGACCCGCGCCTACCCCGCGGCGCTGCGGCACCGCACGCGGGAGGGCTGAGGGTGCCCGTCGCCCATCACGTCCTGCGCCACGGGGCCGGTGCCGCCAGCGGCCGCACCGCGCTGCGCCACGACACGCGCCGCCGCACGTACGCCGAGCTGGCTGCCGACATGCGCGCCGGCGCCGAGCACCTCGCCGCCACCGGCACCCGCCCCGGCGACCTCGTCGCGCTGCTGCTGCACGACCCCGTCGACGCCCTCGTCGGTCTCCTCGCGGTCGACCTCGTCGGCGGCACCGGCCTGGTGGCCGACCCCGCCTGGCCGGTGCACCAGCGCGCCGAGGTGCTACGCGCCCTGACGCCCGCCGCCGTCGTCCACGTCCCGCTGCCGCGCGCCGCACCGGGCGCGGACGCTCGTGCGGACGGCCGTGCGGACGGTCTCGGGGAACGTCCCGAGAAGGGCGCGGTCGGTGCGCCCGGCGTCGGTCCGGCGCCCGACGACGCCGACCTCGCCTGGGCCGGGTTCTCCTCCGGCAGCACCGGCCGCCCCCGGGCCGTGGTCCGCACCCGCGGGTCCTGGACCCGGTCGTTCGACCACGTCAGCCGCCTGACGGGCACGGGCGCCGCCGACACGGTGCTCGTCACCGGGTCGTTGGCCAGCTCGCTGCACTGCTTCGCCGCGGTCCACACGCTCGCGGTCGGCGCGTGCGCCCTGCTGGCACCGGGGCCGACGGCGACGACGGCGGCGCTCGCGGCGAGCGACGTCGCCCACCTGGTGCCCTCCCGGCTGGACGACGTGCTCGACGCCCTGGACGCCGGCATGCCGTCGCGGCTGCGGACCGCCGTGGTCGGCGGCGCGGGACTCGATCCCGTCCAGCGGGCGCGCGCCGCCGCGCACGGCCTCACCCTGGTCGCGTACTACGGGGCGGTCGAGCTGAGCTTCGTCGCCGTCGACACCGGCGACGGTCTGCGTCCGTTCCCCGGCGTCGACGTCGCGGTGCGGCCCCAGCCCGGTACGAGCCTCGGCGAGGTGTGGGTGCGCTCGCCGTGGGTGTCGCAGGGGTACCTCGCGGGCGCGCGCGGACCGCTGCGGCGGGACGGCGCGTGGGCCACCGTCGGCGACCTCGCCGAGCTGCCCGACGGCGCGGACGCGGTCGGCACGGACGCCCCGGCGCTGCTCGGCCCCGGCAGCGGGCCCCTGGTGCTGCGCGGGCGCGGCGACGGGGCCGTGCTGACCGCCGGAGCGACCGTCGTGCCCGAGGACGTCGAGGCGGCGCTGCGTCCCGTGCCCGGCGTGCGCGACGTCGTCGTGGCCGGTGCGCCGCACCGCCGGCTCGGCGCCGTCGTGGTCGCCGTGGTCGAGGCCGACGACCGCCCCGGGCTGCGGTCGCACCTCGAGCGCGTGGCCCGCGCCACCCTCGCCCCTGCCCAGCGGCCGCGTCGCTGGTACCGGCTCGACGCGCTGCCCAGGACCCCGGACGGCAAGATCGCTCGCGCCGCGCTCGGAGCCGCGGTCGCCGGCACGGACCCGACGGCACGCGTCGGCGACCTCGGGGTGCTGCGGTGAGCGTCGTCGTCGCCGCCCGCCGCACCTGGATCGGGGTGACAGGCCGCGGTCACCGCCGGGTCGACGAGACGACGCTCGCCGCCGCCGTCCTGACCGCCGCGGCGCGAGACGCCGGCCTGCACGCCGTGGACGACGTCGTGCTCGGCAACGCGGCCGGCCACGGCGGCAACGTGGCCCGGCGGGCGGCACTCGCCGCCGGGCTGACGGCGCCCGGGGTCACCGTCGACCGGCAGTGCGCCTCGGGGCTGGCCGCGGTCGCGGTGGGTGCCGCGCTCGTCGACGCCGGGCAGGCGGCCGCCGTGCTCCCCGGCGGGGTGGAGAGCGGATCGCGCGCGCCCGCCCGCGCGCACGGCGTGCTCGCCTACGACCGTGCGTCCTTCGCGCCCCCGCCGTGGGCCGACCCCGGGCTCGGGGTGGCGGCCGACCGGCTCGCCCGCGACCGCGGGACCAGCCGCGCACGCCAGCACGCCTGGGCCGTGCGCTCCCACGAGCGGGTGCGCACGGCGCACGCGGCCGGACGCTTCGCCACCGAGACCGTGGCCGTCGGCGCCCTCGACCGGGACGAGCACGCCCGGCGCCTCGACCCGCCGCTGCTCGACCGCCTGCCCGGCGCGTTCGTGGCCGGCGGCTCGGTGACGGCGGCGTCCGCCGCCCCGGTCGGTGACGGCGCAGCGGCGGTGGCGGTGGTGCCGGGCGGGGCCCCGGGCCTGCGAGTACGCGCTGTCGCGACCTGCGGCACCGACCCGTCCCGGCCGATGCTCGGACCGGTCGCCGCCGTGCGCGCGGTCTGCGCCCGCGCCGGCGTCACGCTCGACGACGTCGCGGCGGTCGAGCTGGTGGAGGCGTTCGCCGTGCAGGCGCTCGCGGTCACCGACGACCTGGGCGCGGCCGACGACCCGCGCTGGAACGCCGACGGCGGCACGCTGGGGCTCGGCCACCCCTTCGGGGCGAGCGGTGCGGTCGCGGTGGTGCGGCTGTTCGCCCGTCTGGTCACCGCCGGCGCCCCGGCCGGCACCCTCGGCCTGGCGACGGCGGCTGCGGCCGGCGGGCTCGGCGTCGCGCTGCTGGTCGAGGTGGTCCGGTGACCGAGGTGGTGCTGGACGCCGTGCACGTGCGCCACGACGACCGGGAGGTGCTACGCGGCGTCACGCTGCGGCTCACCGAGCGCCGGGTCGCCGTCATCGGGGCGAACGGGTCGGGCAAGTCGACGCTGGCCCGGCTGCTCAACGGGCTCGTCGTGCCGACGTCGGGCCGGGTGCTCGTGGACGGCCTGGACACGCGCCGGCGCGGCCGCGAGGTGCGGCGGCGCGTCGGGTTCGTGTTCACCGACCCCGACGCGCAGATCATCATGCCGACCGTCGCCGAGGACGTCGCCTACTCCCTGCGCCGCTCGGGGCTGTCGAAGGCCGAGTTAGGGACCCGGGTGGCCGCGGAGCTCCACCGGCACGGCCTCGCCGACCACGCCGACCACCCGGCGCACCTGCTCTCGGGCGGGCAGAAGCAGCTCCTGGCCCTGACGAGCGTGCTGGTCACCGCGCCCCGGCTCGTCGTGGCCGACGAGCCGACCACGCTGCTCGACCTGCGCAACACCCGGGCCGTGGCCGACCGCCTCGCAGGGCTGGACCAGCACGTGGTGCTGGTGACCCACGACCTGGACCTCGTGGCCGGCTACGACCGCGTCCTGGTGGTCGACGGTGGCCGCGTGGTGGTCGACGACGTCCCCGCCGCAGCGGTGCCCGCCTACCGCCGGATGATGGCGTGAGCCCGCTGCACCGGCTGGGTGCCGGCACCAAGCTGATCGGGCTCGCGGCGTGCTCGCTCGCGCTGCTCGCGGTGCGCTCGCCGGCCGCGGCGGGTGCCGCCGTCGCCGGCGTGCTGGCGCTCTACGCCGTCGCCGGGCTGGGGCCGCGCGCGCTGTGGTCGCAGGTGCGGCCGCTGCGCTGGTTCGTCCCGTGCGTCGTCGCGGTGCAGTGGGCCACGCTCGGCCCGCTCGCCGCCGCGGTGCTGACCACCCGGCTCGTGGCGCTCGTCGCCCTGGCGGGGCTCGTCACCCTCACCACGCCCACGTCGCACCTGCTCGCCGCGCTCGAGGGTGCGCTCGGCCCGCTGGGCCGGGTCGGGGT
The DNA here is from genome assembly GCF_003003075.1 of Isoptericola halotolerans. Classification (GTDB taxonomy): domain Bacteria; phylum Actinomycetota; class Actinomycetes; order Actinomycetales; family Cellulomonadaceae; genus Isoptericola; species Isoptericola halotolerans_A. Next base: position 53,813 of record NZ_PVTX01000004.1, read on the forward strand.
CGACGCCGAACGGGCCGCGCTCGTGCTCGCCCTCGCGGTGCGCTCGGTGCCCGTGCTCGCGGACCTCGCCGGCACCGTGCGCGACGCCCGCCGGGCCCGCGGGCGCGAGCACGACGTCCGGGCGTTCGCCGTGCCGCTCGTCGTGGGCTCGCTGCGGCGCGCCGACGCGCTCGGCGAGGCGCTGCGGGCGCGCGGGCTGGACGACTGACGGGCGGCGGCTCAGTTCCGCCGCACGGTGCCCGACGCCCGCGACCTCGAGACCGCGTCGACGGTCGCCGCGAGGACCAGCACGCTGCCCGTGACCATGAAGTTGACGCCGGCCGGCAGGTTGAGCAGGCCGAGCCCGTTGGTGATGATGGCGATGACCAGCGCGCCGACGGCGGCGTGCAGCAGCCGGCCGCGCCCGCCGAACAGCGACACCCCGCCGACGACGGCCGCCGCGACGCCCGACAGCACGATCTCGCGCCCGGCCGCGGCGTCGACCGAGCCCACCTTGCTGATCGACAGCAGCCCCGAGACGACGGCCAGGGTCGAGCAGAGCACGAACCCGGACCACCGGATCATCCGGACGTTGATGCCGGCGCGGCGTGCGGCCTCGGCGTTGCCACCCACCGAGTAGACGTACCGGCCGAACCGGGTCCGGTCCAGCAGGAACGTGCCGAGCCACAGGATGGTCAGCACGATCGGGACCACCACGGGCACCCCGGCGACGATCGCGGCCGGCGAGGCCGAGCGGTTCTGGCTGAGCACGGCGACGACGGCCCCGCCCACGACCAGCACCACGGCGAGCTTGACCCACACCAGCGTGACGGTGCGGTTCGGGACCCCGGCCCGGGTGCGACGTCGGCGGTCCAGGACCGAGGTCGCCGCCACGACGCCCAGGATCACCACGAGCATCAGCCAGCCGCCCCAGACCGGCATGTTCGAGTTCTGGATCGCGAGGATCTCCCGGACCTGCAACCGGTACAGGCCGCCGTCGCCGATAATGGTCAGCGCGAGCCCCTGGAACCCGAGGAAGAGACCCAGGGTGACGACGAACGACGGGATCCCGACCCGCGCCACGAAGAACCCGATGAAGAGCCCGGTCGCGAGCCCCGCCCCGAAGGCGGCGAGCAGCGCGATCGGCCAGGCGACGGCGAACACGTTGTCGAGCACGACGAACAGCGCCATCGTCATGCCGGACGTCACCCCGGCGGACAGGTCGATCTCGCCCAGGAGCAGCACGAAGGTGAGCGCCATCGCCAGCATGACGAGCGTGGCCGCCTGCGTGAGCAGGTTCGCGAAGTTGCGCTCGGTGAGGAAGAACGGGCTGAGGAACGTGAACAGCACGGTCAGGACGACGATCCCGGCGGAGGCCGGCAGCGCACCCATCTCCCCGCCGCGCACGCGGTCCCACCAGGCACGCACCTGGTCGCGCACCCCGCCCTCGACGCCGGAGGCGATCAGCACGGCGTCCGGACCGGACGCCGTGGTCTGGGTGTCGGTCATGCCGAGGTCTCCGCTCCTGCGTAGGTCTTGCTGCCGGTGATGTAACCGACCACGTCGTCGTACGACGTCTCCGCGATCGGGACCTCGGCCACCAGGTGGCCGAGGTACAGCGGGGCGACGTAGTCGGCGACCTCGAACACGTCCTGGAGGTTGTGGCTGATGATGATGACCGCGACGCCCTGGTGCGCCAGCCGCTCGACCAGGGAGAGCACCTGCGCGGTCTGCGCGACCCCGAGGGCCGCCGTCGGCTCGTCGAGGATCACCACCCGGGCCTTCTTCAGCACGGCACGCGCGATCGCGACCGTCTGCCGCTGCCCTCCGGAGAGCGAGGCGACCTTCTGCCGCACCGACGTCATGGTGCGCACCGACAGCGACCGCAGGGCGTCCGAGGCGTCCTTCTCCATCACCCCCTCGTCGAGGGTGCCGTGGGACATCTCCTCGCGGCCCAGGAACATGTTCTGCACGATGTCGAGGTTGTCGCACAGCGCCAGGTCCTGGTACACCACCTCGATGCCGAGGCGGGCGGCGTCGCGCGGGCTCTGCAGCTCGACCCGCTCGCCGTCGAACATCACGGTCCCGCTGTCGTACGGCTGGACGCCCGCCAGCCCCTTGATGAGCGTGGACTTGCCCGCTCCGTTGTCACCGACGAGCGCGGTGACCTTGCCCGGGTAGGCCCGGAAGTCGATGCCCTGCAGCACGCTGACCGGCCCGAAGCTCTTGCGCACGTCCTGCAGCTCGATGATCGGCGCGTCGCTCATGCCGTGGTCCCTCCTGTGGGTGGACGGGACCTCGCGTCGTGCCGAGCGGCACGACACGAGGTCTCGGACGGTCGACGGCTCAGTAGTCGATGCCCTGCTCGTCGCACTTCTCGGCGACCTCGCCCTGGCACACCTCGGCGGCCTCGGCGTCGCCGTTCTCGATGACGGTCGCCACCTCCTCCGGGCCCACCAGGACGGGGGTGACCGCGATGTACGGCGTGCCGTCCTCGAGCTGCTGGTCGGCCTCCGGCTCCTCGCCGTTGAGCAGCGCGACGGCCGTGTCGACGGCGGCCTCGGCCTCGAGCGTGACCTGCTTGTAGACCGTCGCGGTCTGCTTGCCCAGCAGCACGTTCTGCAGACCCGCGACCGACGCGTCCTGGCCGGAGACCGGGACCGTGAGGTTCTGCTTGTCCAGGACGGTGATGACGCCCGCCGCGTTGGTGTCGTTGGCGACCCACACGGCGTCGACCTCGCCGCCGAGCGACGTCAGCGCCTGCTCGAAGTTCGTCGCCGACTCCTCGCCGTCCCAGACGCCCGGGGGCTCGGCGGCAGGCGAGATGCCGGCGGCGGACATGACCTCGTCGGCACCGTCGTGGAACATCGCGGCGTTGCCGTCCGCGGGGTCGCCACCCATGTACACCACGGTGGCCTCGGCCGGGTCCTTGCCCGCGGCCTCGAGACCGTCCACGATCGACTGGCCCTCGAGCCTGCCGACCTCGACGTTGTCGAACGAGACGTAGTAGTCGGCGCCCTCGATGGGGCGGTCGTAGGCGACCACGGGGATCCCCTGCGACTGGGCCTTCTCGGTGACGGCCAGCGCGGCGCCGTTGTAGTCGACGAGCAGCATGACGCCGCAGCCCTGCGTGAGCTGCTGGTCGGCGATCGTCGCGTACATGTTGGTGTCGCCCTGGGCGTTCTGGATGTCGCTGTCGAACCCGGCGGCGGCAAGACCCTCCTCGAGCGCCGGGCGGTCCATGTTCTCCCACCGGGGTGACGACGCCGCGTCGGGCAGGATCACGCAGGCGCGGGTCCCGGTCATGTCGTCGGCCGCGGTCTCCGTCCCGCCGCCTTCCTCACCGCCACCGCTACCGCCGTCGGAGCACCCGGTCAGGACCAGGGCAGCCGCGCCCACGGCCGCTGACACGCCGAACCATCGTGAACGCCTCATCGTGCTCACTCCCTCGTGACATCGATTTCGCCCCGTCGTCGTCGGCGGTGACACCTCGGATTCTGCACCACTGACAGGGGTGTCAGCGGGTGAACTCGGGTCACGGTTCGACAACGGGTCGGAGCGCTCCCATGCCCGGACCCGCCCGCCCGGCCGTTGGAACGGTTCAGACCCGCACGAACTCCAGGTCCGTCACGTCACGCCCCGCGGCGAGCCCCTTGCGCTCGAAGCTCGTCATGACGCGGCCCTCGAAGCGGGGCGCACGACCACCCGGCCCGTGGACGTTGCGGAACTCCTCGGCCGCGTCGCCGACCTTCAGCATGACCTCGCCGTACTGCGCCCAGTCGGTGGCCAGGCGCCAGGTGCCGCCCGGGCGCAGCACCCGCGCCACCAGCCGGGCGAGCTCCGGCGTCACCAGACGTCGCTTGTGATGACGCTGCTTGGGCCACGGGTCCGGGAAGAAGATCCACAGCTCCTCGAGGCTGGCCTCCGGCAACCCGTGGTGCAGCAGCTCGGCGGCGTCGACCTGCATGAGCCGCAGGTTGTCGAGCTCCTGCCCCGGCGCACCGCCGGCGTCCGCCGGGTCCGCTCCCGCGTGCCCCGCTCGCACGATCGCTTGCGCCACGCCCGGGGTGTAGACCTCGACGGCCACGTGGTCGCGCTCCGGGTGCGTGGCAGCGGCGTGCACGATGCACTCACCCAGGCCGGCGCCGATCTCCAGCACCCGCGGGGCGTCCCGGCCGAACTCGGCGACGGCGTCGAACGTCCAGCCCGGGTCGACGGACAGCTCGCGGTGCTCGCGCGGGACGTCGATCAGGTAGCGGTGGCGCCGGGTGTCCCAGGCACGCTGCTGGCCGACGGTGAGGCGCTCGGTGCGGCGCACGTAGCTGAGCGGTCGACGGAAGAAGTTCTCACCGGGCCGCCGCTCGGTCGGCGGGCGCAGATCGTCGGGTCGCGATGGGGTCTCGTGCACCGCACCAGGGTACGGCGCACGGCATCAGTCGACCGACAGCTCCACCAGGGCGAGCAGCGCCTGCCCGTAGGCGTCGGCGGCCTCCGGCGCGGTGAACGTCCGCGGCTGCTCGAGCAGGACGACCTCGACGACGTACCCGCCGCCGTCGTGCCGCAGCGAACGGAAGGTGCTGCCGAGCAGCGAGCGCAGCTGGTCCTCGCGCGGAAGCCAGAGCGTGTCCTCGATGTCCACCGAGTCCAGCGCCCACTCGGTGGTCCCGTTGAAGCCGAGGACCGTGCCCGTCGGGTAGTGGTGCGGTTCGATGGTCAGCGTCGAGACGGTGAACACCTCCGCGGCCAGCTCCGGCGCGTCGATGTGGAACCTGTCGCCGTCCGCAGGCTTCCAGGTCAGCCCGGCGTCACGCAGGCGGGTGGCCAGCTCGGTGGAGATCATCAGTCCATCGTGCCCGCCCGCGGCACGGGCGCAACCCTCGCGTGTCGTGGTCCGCTCAGCCGTACAGGGCCAGCACGCCGACGATCGCCGTGGCGTTCCAGAGCAGGTGCGCCACCATCGGGGCCGTGAGGCGGTCCGTCGCCGTGAACAGCACCGTGTAGACCAGCGCGGCCACGAGGATCGAGACGACGTCGGGCACATTGGCCGGCAGGTGCAGCGCGGCGAAGAGCACCACGGAGACGACGACGGCGACGCGGCGGGCACGACGACGGTCGCGGAAGGCCCGGGGGACACCGCCGACGAGGAACCCGCGGAAGTAGAGCTCCTCGGCGATCCCGCCGCCGACCATGCCGAGCACCAGCGCACCCACGAGCGACCAGCCGTTCGTGCCGACGTTGCGCAGGACCTCCTGGACCTCCGCGTTCGAGGCACCCCCGGCCAACGGGACGAGCACCCCGAACTCGAGGAGGGCACGTGGCGGGACCGTCGCGGCACCGAGGAGCGCGTCGCGACGCCACCTCGTGCGGTCGGCGCCCACGGCCCGCCACCCGAGCCGGTGGCGTCGCAGCCACCAGCCGACGACGAGGACGGCTCCGACGAGCTGGCCCACCGCGAGCAGGACGAGCACCCCGGGCCCGTGGTCGCTGAAGACGTCGACGATCAGCGGCAGCGCGACGAAGCAGGCCGCGACACCCCCGACAAAGGTGGCGACGGTGGCGGCGCGGGACGGGGCCGCCGGTCGGGTCGTCGACGGGTGCACGGCAGGTTCCTCACTCGGGTCGGGTGGCGCAGCGCGAAGCCCTGGCCATATCGATTATCATGATGCTATGCCCTCAGCACATCGATTGTCGATACGGTCCGGCGAACCCTCCACGGCGTCCCGTCCCCCTCGACGGCGGTCCGTCCGCGAGGCGGTGGTCGTCACGCTCACCACGCTCGCCGCCGTCGGGTTCCTCGCGGCCGGCGTGGCGTCGATCGCGGCCGACAACCTCGTCGTCGCCGTGTCCTGGACCGCCGCGCAGGTGCCCGCCGCCGACGGGGCGCTGCTCGTCGGCGGTCCGACCACGTCCACCCTGACCGTCGCCGCACCGACCGGCGTGCAGCGGCTCCTGGTCTTCGCGCCGGCGGCCGTCCTGTGCGCCACCGCCGTGGTGTGCGGCGTGCTGCTGCGCCGGATCGTCCGCTCGGTCGACGCGGGCGACACCTTCCACCGCGACACCCCTCGACGGGTCGCCACCCTGGGTGTCGTGGTGCTCGCGGGCGGACTCGTCGCGGCAGCGGTCACGACGGCGGGACGCCTGACCGCCCTGAGCCCGGCAGCACTCGGCATGGCGACGCCCGCCTCCGCCGTCGCCGCGCCGAACGGCGTGGTCGACGTCCCGCTCACGGCACTGGCCGTCGCCGCGACCCTCTGGGTCATCGCCGCCGTGCTGCGCCGGGGCAGCCGCATGCACGCCGACCTGGAGGGGCTGGTGTGAGCCGGCGGTCCGGTGCCGAGGAGCCCACCGCGCCGCACCGCGTGGTCTCCCACCTCGACGTGCTGCTGGAGGAGCGCGGCATGACGCTCGCCCAGCTCGCCCAGGAGGCCGGCGTCACCGTCGCGAACCTGTCGGTCCTCAAGAACAACCGCGCCCGGGCCATCCGGTTCTCGACCCTGACGGCGGTGTGCGACGTGCTGGGATGCCAGCCCGGCGACCTCCTCCGGGTCGTTCCGCGAGAGGCTGCCGCCCGCCCGGACTGACGGGCACTGACGGACACCGCGCGGCGACGACGAAGGCCCTGCCGCTGGTGCGACAGGGCCTTCGGTGGTGCGCCATCAGGGACTCGAACCCCGAACCCGCTGATTAAGAGTCAGCTGCTCTACCCATTGAGCTAATGGCGCGCGAGCGAGCGCGGACGATGAGCCGCAGCCGATCCGTCGTCCTCGCTGGTGCGCCATCAGGGACTCGAACCCCGAACCCGCTGATTAAGAGTCAGCTGCTCTACCCATTGAGCTAATGGCGCGTAGCGGTGTGAAACATTACCAGGCCCGGGCGCACGACCGGTACCCGGATCCGGGCCGGGCGGCTGTGACCTGCACGACAGCCTCATCAGAGGTACAGGCCGGTGGTCCCCGCGTCGTCGGAGCGCTCCGCCACCGCGTGCACGTCCCGCTCGCGCAGCAGCACGTAGTCGGTGCCGCCGAGGTCCACCTCGGCACGATCCTCGGGGTCGTAGAGCACCCGGTCGCCCACGGCGACCTGACGCACGTGCTCCCCCTTGGCCACCACCGTGGCCCACGCGAGCCGCTTCGGGCCGGTCGCCGTCGCCGGGATGACGAGACCGGCCGACGACTGCCGCTCGGAGCGGTCGGTCTCCGGGTCCACGAGCACACGGTCGTGGAGCATGCGGATGGGCAGCGGCTCTGCCGGTCGCGCCGGACCGGTGCCGGACGCAGTGCTGGACGCCGTGCTGGATGCGGTGCTCGATGATGCGGGGCTCACGGTCCCTACGCTACGCGAGGCACACCTCGCGACCGGCACCACGCCGGGCGGACGCTAGGCTCGGGGCGGCCCAGCAGACCTGTTCGAGGAGCACCACGTGACCCGTCTCGCCGTCGGCGACACCGCGCCCGACTTCACGCTCACCACCGCCGACGGCGGTGCCGTCTCCCTCGAGGAGCTCCGCCTCCAGGCGGAGCGAGGCGTCGTGGTCTACTTCTACCCCGCCGCCATGACGCCCGGCTGCACCACCGAGGCGTGCGACTTCCGCGACTCGCTCGCCGCGCTGCAGGGCGCCGGCTACGCCGTCGTGGGTATCTCTCCCGACGAGCCGGCCAAGCTCGCGCAGTTCGTCGAGCGCGACGCCCTGACGTTCCCCCTCGCCTCGGACCCCGAGCGCGAGGCCCTCGAGGCGTACGGCGCCTGGGGAGAGAAGAAGAACTACGGCCGCACCGTCGTCGGCGTCATCCGCTCCACCGTCGTGGTCGGCACCGACGGCAAGGTCGCGCTCGCCCAGTACAACGTCAAGGCGACCGGCCACGTGGCCCGGCTGCGCAAGGCCCTCGGGCTCGACTGAGCCGACCCGGCCAGGCCGGGCCGGCGGGCCGGCAGGCCCAGCGCTCGCCGCCGATCGTGCCGGAGGCGGGACTTGAACCCGCACGCCCGTGGGCACGGCAACCTAAATGCCGCGTGTCTGCCTGTTCCACCACTCCGGCCAGCGCCACAGTCTAGCCTCGTCGCCGTGCTCGACGGCGAGCAGGTGCGGACGGTGTCACGCAAAAGGTTGCACGTGTCACCCATCTACGCCATGGTGTTGGGATCGCTTCCACACGTCTGCTCGGGGCCGATCAAGGACGTCGGCCGTGGGACGCGGGCGAACGTGCTCGACGAGGCGACCGACCCGCGAGGTGAACGATGACGTTCTCACGACCCGCGCGACACCGGCGCACCGCCCGTGTCGCCGCGCTCGCCCTGATCGCCGGCGGGGCGATCACGGCAGTCGCTCCCCCGGCCACCGCCGACGTCGTCGACGTCGGCTCCGGCAGCTACACCACCGACGCCGTCGGCCCCACGCCCCAGGGGTGCGACGCCGTCGAGGCCGACCCGCGCGCCTTCGTTACCGACGAGGCCCCCGACACCCCGCTGCCCACCAACGACTGGTGGACGTCGCTGGCGTACAAGGTGTTCGACTGCTCGTTCAGCGCACCCCTGCACGCGCACCCGGCCTCCTACCAGCCGTCCGCGGGCGGCCTCGGCGTCTCCTACACCACCGAGGCCGCCATCAGCGGCAGCGGCGCCGGTGTGAGCGAGTACCACTACCCGTACTCCGAGGACCTGCGGGCGGGCGTCGTCGGGCTGGACGCCCCGCACGTCGCCGTCGCCGACTGGACGGACTGGACCGTCACGCCCACGTGGGACGACGGCGACCAGTCGCTGCACGCGACCATCGGCCACGGCATGCCGGTCGCCTGGTTCGAGGCCACCGGCGGCGACGCGCTGCTCACCTTCTCCGGCACACCGGAGGTCTGGCTCGACGAGCCGGGACGCCTGGGCGTGCGGGTCGGCGGCGCCGACTACCTCGCCGTCGTCCCGACCGGCGTCTCCTGGTCCGTGAGCGGCACCTCGGCCACCGCGGGCACCGACCGCTTCGCGATCGCCCTCCTGCCCGACGTCGCCGACGCCGAGCGTGCCGCGCTCGTCGACGACTACACCGCGGCGGGGCGCAACCCCGTCACCGGCACCCGCGCCGACTACTCGTACGAGGCCGCGGACGGCGCGGTCAGCACCACCTACGCGTTCGAGACCACGCCCTGGCCCGGGGCCTCCGACGGCGGCACCGTCGCCGCGCTGTACCCGCACCAGAGCGCCTACCTCACCGGCGGCGTGCCGGCCGGACCCACCTACGTCTCACCGCGTGGTGACATGACGATCCTCACCGGCACGACCGAGTTCACCACGACCACGCCCTACGGCGGCGTGCTGCCGGAGCTGCCGGCCGTGGCGACGTCGGCCGGTGGCGACCGGGCGATGCTGGAGGCCTACCTCGACGAGGTCGGTGATCCGCTCGACCAGCGCAACGCCGACACCTACTGGACCGGCAAGGCCCTCGGCCGCGCCACCCGCATCGTGGAGATCGCCGACCAGCTCGGCCGCACCGCCCAGCGCGACGAAGCCCTCGACGCCGTCCGCGACGTCCTCACCGACTGGTTCACCGCCACGCCGGGCAAGACGGAGCAGGTCTTCGGCTACGACGACCGCTGGGGCACGCTCATCGGCTACCCGGCCTCCTACGGCGCGGACACCGAGCTCAACGACCACCACTTCCACTACGGCTACTACGTCGCCGCGGCCGCCACCCTGGCCCGGTTCGACCCGCAGTGGGCGGCCGACTACGGGCCGATGGTCGACCTGCTCATCCGTGACGCGAACGGCTACGACCGCGACGAGACCCGGTTCCCGTACCTGCGCGACTTCGACGTCTACGCCGGCCACGACTGGGCCTCCGGCCACGGGGCGTTCGCCGCCGGGAACAACCAGGAGTCCAGCTCCGAGGGCATGAACTTCGCCGGCGCGCTCGTCCAGTGGGGCGAGGCCACCGGCGACGACGAGGTGCGCGACGCCGGCGTCTACCTGTACGCCACGCAGGCGGCCGCGATCCAGCGCTACTGGTTCGACGTGGACGGCACCGTCTACCCCGACGCGTTCGAGCACCCCGTGGTCGGGATGGTCTGGGGCGACGGCGGTTCGTACTCCACGTGGTTCAGCGCCGAGCCGGAGATGATCCAGGGCATCAACACCCTGCCGATCACCGGGTCGCACCTGTACCTGGGCCGGTCGCCGTCCACCGTGCGCGACGCGTACGACCACCTCGAAGAGGTCAACGGCGGCCCGCCGACGGTGTGGCAGGACATCCTGTGGAGCTACCTGGCCCTCGGCGACGGGGCTCGCGCGCTCGACCTGCTGACGTCCTCGTCGTTCGAGCCGGAGGAGGGCGAGACGCCCGCCCACACGTACCACTGGGTGGCGAACCTGGCCTCCCTCGGGACGGTCGCGGACGACGTCGGCGCCGACCACGCGCTCGCGGCCGCGTTCGACGGTGACGGCGGGCGCACCTACGTGGCGGCCAACGTCACCGCGGCCCCGCTCACCGTCACGTTCTCCGACGGCACGGCCGTCGACGTGCCCGCGGGCAAGACGGTCGCGACCGGCGCGCACCAGTGGTCCGGTGGCGGCGCGCCGGGCGGCCCCACGCCCGACCCCGACCCGACGCCGGACCCGGACCCCACGCCGGACCCGACGCCGGACCCCGAACCCGGGGACCTCGAGCCCGTGCGACACCTCGGGCAGGACGGCACCCTCGACGCCGCGGCAGGCGCCGACGGACGTCTCGAGCTCGCCGGCGCCGGTGGCCAGAACCGCGACGGCACGCCGCACCAGCCGGTCGTGTTCGAGGCGACCGGCCTGACGGCCACGCACACCGGACAGGGCACGGACTTCTCGTTCGCCGTCGACGCCGGCACCGAGATCGGGCTGGCCGTGCAGGCTCGCGTCACCTACGACCTGGACGGTGACGGCGACGCCGAACGCACCGAGACGTACGCGTACTTCGCGACGGACCCGGTCCCCGGTGACGAGGCCTACACCGCCACCGGGCGCCTGACGTCGTCGCAGGGTGAGCTCGGCGACCTCGACGGCGGCACGGTGCGGGTGGAGCTGTGGAGCGTTCTCGGCAGCGAGAGCCCGACGGTCGCCACGGGGGCGGCGTCGTCGCTCACCCTGCCGTTCTCCTGAGCCACGCCCACCCGGGGCGAGCCCCGCAGGCGCACGACGGCCGCCGTCGGACCTGGTGTCCGGCGGCGGCCGTCGTGCGCCTGCGGGCGTCAGTTCTGCTGCTGGCCGTCGGACGCGGCGGCGATCTGCGCGCGCACCTCGTCCATGTCGAGACCCTTGACGGCCTCGACGACCTGCTTGAGCTGGGGGGCGGGCAGGGCGCCGGCCTGGTTGAACACCAGCACGCCCTCGCGGAACGCCATGAGCGTCGGGATCGCCGTCACGCCGGCGGCCGAGGCGATCTGCTGCTCCGCCTCGGTGTCGATCTTGGCGTGCACGACGTCGGTGTTCGCCTCGCTCGACGCCTCGAACACAGGCGCGAACTGGCGGCAGGGCCCGCACCAGGAGGCCCAGAAGTCGACCAGCACGATGTCGTTGTCCTTGATCGCCTGCTCGAACGTGGTGTCGGTCAGCTCGACGGTAGCCATGCGTAGTCCTCTCGTGGGGGGTTTCCTCTCTGGCACAGCGCACGCACCCGCCCAGGTATTCCGCCGTCGCCCGGCTGCCGCGCGCCGGGGCGGGCCGGCGTGGTCCACGTCACCACGACCGGCCCGCCAGCGGACGCCGCGACCGCCGTCGGGCTGGTAGAAACGAAGGGTGACCGACACCGCCGAGTTCCCTCCGGACGACGAGAACGACCACCCGACCGGGCCGGCCGGGTGGCTGACGCCCGAGGAGATCGCCGCCGTCAGGGCGCAGCTGCCGCTGGTGTACGTCGACGCCGTGCCCGTGCGGGTCGACGAGTCGGGCGACGTGGTCTCGGTCGGGCTGCTGCTGCGTGCCAGCCCGCTCGGCAGCATGACGCGTGCGCTCGTCACCGGCCGCGTCCTGTACCACGAGCGCGTCCGCGACGCCCTGCTGCGCCACATCGAGAAGGACCTGGGCCCCGTCGCCCTGCCGCAGGTGCCGACCTCGCCCCAGCCGTTCACCGTCGCCGAGTACTTCCCGACGCCGGGCATCACGCCCTTCCACGACCCGCGCCAGCACGCGATCTCGCTGGCCTACGTGGTGCCCGTCAACGGCGACTGCCGACCCCAGCAGAACGCCCTCGACCTGGCCTGGCTCACCCCCGAGGAGGCGTGCAGCGACACCGTGCAGGCCGAGATGGTCAACGGCCAGGGCGCGCTGGTCCGTCAGGCGATGGCCCACGTCGGGCGTCTCGACTGACCAGGTCGAGGTAGGGCAGGGCACGTCGAGGTAGCGCAGGGCACGTCGAGGTAGTGCTCACCCCAGGTCGAGGACGGGCCAGGCGGCCAGGTCGGCGCGCATCCGGCGGTCGTGCGTGGCGACCACGACGGCCGCCGACGTCCGCTCGAACGCGATCGTCAGCGCGTCGACCAGGTCCACCGACAGGTGGTTGGTCGGCTCGTCGAGCACCAGCAGGTGGGGTGCGTGCAGCAGCGCGAGCGCGATGTCGAACCGGCGGCGCTGGCCCACGCTCAGCTCGCGCAGGGGGCGGTCCAGCTCCTCCTCGGTGAGCAGGCCCAGCGCCGCCACGGGGACCAGGTGCTCCGGGTCCAGCTCGCCCCGGTCCAGCAGCGCGAGCGCCTCGGCCGCGTAGGCGTCGAACCCGGACTCCGACGAGCGCCGGGCGTCGGCGCCGCCGTCGGGCACCCTGCCCTCCTGCCCGACGACGCCGATCCGCACCCCCTCGCTGGAGGTCCTCGTCCCCCGCGCCAGAGGCAGGGTGCCGGCGAACGCACCGAGCAGGGTGGACTTGCCCGTGCCGTTGGGGCCGACGACGAGCAGCCGGCCCGACGGCGGCACCGCGAGCCGCGTGCCGGGCAGGTCGAGCCGCACCCCGCCGTCGGGCGACTCCACCCGCGGCGAGCGCAGGTCGACGAGCGGCTCGGCCGGGTCCCAGCCCGGCGACAGGGCGGGCAGGTCCGGGAAGGCGAGCTCCAGCGGCGGGGGCGGTACGTCGACCGCTTCGGCCTTCAGCTTCTCGACGAGCCGGTCGGCGGCCTTGACGTGGATGCGTGCGCGCGTCCCGCGGCGGTGCTTCTGGGACCCCTTGGGCGGACGCCACTCGTCCGAGAGGCCCTCGTAGGACCGGTCGAGCCGGAACGCGAGCTCGTCGGCGCGCTGCTGCTCGGTCCGGTAGCGCTGCTTCCACCGCTGCAGGGCCTGGTTCTTCGCGAACCGGTAGGAGAGGTAGCCGGGCTGCCCGTACAGCACCGGCACCCCGTCCATCGACGGGTCGAGGTCGTACACCGCGGTGACGACGTCGTCGATGAGCTCGCGGTCGTGCGTGACGAGGACGACGCCGCCGTGCCACCCGACCACCGTCTCGGTGAGGTAGTCCAGGCCGGAGTCGTCGAGGTGGTTGGTCGGCTCGTCGAGGAGCAGCAGGTCGGCCCGCTCCGCGAGCCGGCAGGCCAGCCGGACGCGGTAGCGCTGCCCGACGGACAGCGTCTCGAGCGCCCGGTCCCGGTCGCGGACGGCGCCGAGCCGGGTGAGCGCCTCGTCGACGCGGCGATCGGCGTCCCAGGCGGCGAGGTGCTCGGCGCGCGAGAGCAGGGTGCTGAGCTCGGCCAGGTCGCCCGACTCGTGGTCGAACGCCGCAGCGGCGGCCTCCAGGTCGGCGGCGAGCCGCCGTAGGTCGGCCAGCGTGGCGTCGACCAGGTCGCCCACCGTCACGCCCGGCGGCGCGGTGAGCTCCTGCTCCACCATCCCGACGGACCCGGTGCGTCGCACCTCGCCCGACGACGGTACGAGGTCGCCGGCGAGCAGGTGCAGCAGCGTGGACTTGCCGGACCCGTTCTCCCCGACCACGCCGAGCCGGACGCCCGCCGAGACCCTGAGGTCCACCCCGGCGAGGACGGGACGGCCGGGGTACGCGAACGCGAGATCGGTGGCGACGAGATGCACCGCACCAGGTTAGGCGCGGTCGACGTCCCGACCCGACCACAGGTCTCCGCACTCGACAGCCAGCGCGCCGTGGCCGGCCAGGTATCGGCCCGCTCCGGTGTCGCCGGCCAGCACGGCGCGTACCCCCGCCCAGTGCGCGCGACCCAGCAGCACGGGGTGTCCGGGGCGCCCGCCGTACACGGCGCGGGCCAGGACGCCCGCCGGCGTGGTCGCCACGCGCGCGGAGCGGTCGAGCACGCGCCGCACGGCTTCCGGCGACGCGTCGGGAGTGTCGACGGGCGTGACCACCAGGGCGTCGGTGTCGCTCGTGGCGGCGGCGTCGAGGCCGGCGCGCAGGGTGGCGGCGAGCCCGTCGGCCCAGTCCTCCACGCCGAGCGCGCGGGCCGGCGGCGGCACCAGGGCGGCGACCTCGTCCCCGCGCGCGCCGACGGCCACCAGCACGTCGTCGCACCCGGCGTCCTGCAGCATCCGCACGGCGCGGAGCACCCAGGGTTCACCCGTCGTCGTACGCGCCAGGCCCTTGGGTCCGCCGAACCGGGACCCTGCTCCCGCGGCGAGGACGAGCCCTTTCACCCGCACGGGCTCTCCCTTCGTTGCCGCGTCATCGCAGCGTAGCCCGCCGGAAACATGCTCTCGGCACACTTCAGTCCATGCTTGACATGGCGCGGGACCTGCTCCCCCTCGTGCGATCCGGGACGGCGGTCGCCACGGTGACGGTGGCACGCGTCGCCAGCAGCGCCCCGCGCGGGGTCGGCGCGGCGATGGCGGTCACCGGTGACGGCGCCGTGCTCGGGTCGATCTCGGGCGGCTGCGTCGAGGGCGAGGCCGTCGTGCTCGCCCACGCGGTCCTCGCCACGGGCCGGGCGCAGACCGCGCGGTTCGGGTTCGACGACGCCACCGCCCACGCCGCGGGCCTCGCCTGCGGCGGGCAGGTCGACGTCGTCGCCCAGCGGCTCGACCTCAGCGACACCCGCACGATGCGGGCGCTGGAGGACGCCGCGGCCGACCGGCACGCCGCCGTCGCCGTCGTCGTCTCCGGACCCGAGACCGGCCGCACGCTCGACGTCGCGACGGCCATCGACGCGACGGCGGCAGCCGCGCTCTCGGACCGCGCCAGCAGGCTGCTTCCCGGCGCGTCCCGGGGCGAGGACCTGCTCGTCCTGCAGCACGCACCCCGCGCCCGCCTGATCATCCTCGGCGCCGGTGAGCACGCCGCCGCGCTGTGCCACGTCGGGGCGGCGGCCGGGTTCGCCGTGACCGTCTGCGACCCGTGGGAGACGCTGCTGACCACCGCGCGCTTCCCGGCCGCGGACCAGCTCGTGGCCGCGCTGCCCCACGAGTACCTGGGCCGGCTCACCGGGTCGGAGACCGACGCCCGCACGGCCGTGTGCGTCCTGACGCACGACGAACGCCTCGACGTCGCCGCGATCCGGCGCGCCCTGTCCCTGCCGGTCGGGTTCGTGGGGGCGATGGGTGCCCGCGCCACGGTCGCCCGCCGCGCCGCACGGCTGCGGGACGCCGGTATCGACGACGTCGACCTCGCACGCCTGCACTCACCGCTCGGCCTGGACCTGTCCGGCTCCGCACCCGAGGAGACCGCGCTGTCGGTCCTGGCGGAGATCGTCGCCTCGCGGCACGGCGGCTCCGGCCGTCCGCTGCGCGAGGCGACCGGGCCGATCCACCGCGACCGGGTGACCCCGTCCCCCGCCGGCCCCGTCCCTCGCGACGGCGCGCTCCCCGACGGCTCCGCGCCGTCCTGCACCGGAGGTACCCACCCATGACCCGCACCGTCCTCGAGAACGGCTACGTCGCCACCGTCGACGCCGCGCGCACCGAGCACGCCGTCGGCCACGTCGTGCTCGACGGCGGCGAGATCGTCGCCGTCGGTGCCGGCCGGGCGCCGGAGCACCTGCGCGCCGACGCCGACGTCGTCGACGCCTCGGGTTGCCTCGTCACGCCGGGGCTGATCAACACCCACCACCACCTGTACCAGTGGTTGACCCGGGGGTACGCCCAGGACTCGATCCTCTTCGACTGGCTGACCGCGCTGTACCCGCTGTGGTCACGCATCGACGCCGGGCTGACCGGCACGGGCGCGGCTGGGGCGATGGCCGTGCTGGCGCGGTCGGGCTGCACCACCGTGGGAGACCACCACTACGTGTTCCCGCAGGGTTCCGGCGACATCGTCGGCGCGATCGTCGAGGCCGCGTCCCGCGTGGGCGTCCGGCTGCACGCCACCCGGGGGTCGATGGATCTCGGCGCGTCCCAGGGCGGGCTGCCGCCGGACTTCGCCGTGGAGACGACGGACGCGGCCCTCGCCGCGTCCGCCGAGGCCGTCGAGCGGTACCACGACGCCTCGCGGGACGCGATGGTCCGCGTGGCGATCGCCCCGTGCTCGCCGTTCTCGGTGACGCCGGACCTGCTGCGCGAGGCCGCGGTGCTCGCCCGGTCGCTCGGCGTGCGCCTGCACACCCACGCCTCGGAGACCGTCGAGGAGGACGCCTACTGCCTCGAGCACTTCGGTACGTCGCCGACGCAGTACCTCGAGGACCAGGGCTGGCTCGGCCCGGACGTGTGGATGGCGCACTGCGTGCACCTCGACGCCGCGGCGATCGGGCGGTACGCAGCCACCGGTACCGGCGTGGCGCACTGCCCGTCGTCGAACGGCCGGCTCGCGGCGGGCATCGCGCCCGTGCGGTCCCTGCTCGACGCCGGGGTCGCGGTGGGCCTCGGCGTGGACGGTGCCGCGTCGAACGAGTCGGGACAGCTCGGCGTCGAGATCCGCGAGTCCGTGCTCATGAACCGGCTGCGCACCGGAGCAGACTCGATGAGCGTGCGCGACGGGCTGCACGTCGCGACCATGGGCGGCGCCCGCGTGCTGGGTCGCCAGGACGAGATCGGCTCGCTCGAGGTCGGCAAGCTCGCCGACGTCGCCGTCTGGCGGGTCGACGGCGTCGAGCACGCCGGCATCCTCGACCCCGTCGCCGCGCTGGGGCTGGGTGCCCTGCCCCCGCTGAAGCGCCTGTACGTGGGCGGACGCACCGTGGTCGAGGACGCCACGCTCGTCACGACCGAGGAGCCGAAGCTCGCCCACGAGGTGGCCCTCGCCTCGCGCGAGCTCGCCGAGCGGCTCTGATGGACATCACCTCCGTCACCGGGTTCCGCACGGCCCGCACCCGGGACGACCTCGCCCTCGCCCCGGGCGAGGTGTTCCTCGGTGGCGGCACCTGGCTGATGAGTGAGCCGCAGCCCGGCACCACCGGGTTCGTCGACCTCACCACGCTCGAGTGGCCCGCCCTGGAGGTCCGCGACGAGGGCCTGCGGATCGCGGCGACCTGCACGATCGCGACGCTGCGCGCCTGGGCCGAGGGACGCGGGCCCGTCGCTGTCCCGGCCGACTGGTCGGCGGTGTCGATGATCCCCGACGCCGCCGACGCCCTGCTGGCCTCCTTCAAGATCTGGAACACCGCGACCGTCGGCGGGAACGTCTGCCGAGCGTTCCCCGTGGCCGCGATGGTGTCGCTGGCCGTCGCACTCGACGGCGTCGCGGAGGTCTGGGCGCCCGACGGCCGGAGCCACCGCCTGCCGGTCGCCGAGCTCGTCACCGGCGCCGGGCGGACCGCGCTGGGACCCGGCGAGGTGGTGCGCGCGATCGAGCTGCCCGCCCACGCCCTGCGGTCCCGCGCCGGGCTGCGCAAGATCGCCCTGGCCGAGCTCGGACGCTCCGGCGCCGTCGTGACCGGCCGCCTCGACACGGACGGCGCCGCCGTCTTCACCGTGACGGCCGCCGTCGAACGCCCCGCCGTGCTGCGCTTCGCCGCGCTGCCCGACGCCGACACGCTCGCCGCCGCCGTCGGCGGCCTCGCGGGCTACTACTCCGACTCCCTCGGCGCGGCGGACTGGCGCCGCGGGGTGAGCGTCGTGCTCGCCGCACGTCTGCAGCGAGAGCTCGCCGGCCCCTCCGCCGACCACGACACCGAGGACCCCGAGGACCCCGAGGACCCCGAGGACCACGCATGAAGATCGACGTCAACGGCACCGTGCACGACACCGCGCCCCGTCCCGGGCAGTGCCTGCGCACCCTGCTGCGCGAGCACGGGCACACCGAGGTCAAGAAGGGCTGCGACGCGGGCGACTGCGGGGCCTGCGCCGTGCTGCTGGACGGCTCCCCGGTGCACTCGTGCGTCGTGCCCGCCCCGCGGGCCGATGGCGCCCGCGTCACCACCGCCGCGGGCCTCGCCCCGGGTGGCGAGCTGCACCCCGTGCAGGAAGCGCTGATCGAGGAGTTCGGCTTCCAGTGCGGGTTCTGCACGCCCGGCATGAGCGTCACCGCCTCCTGCCTCACCGCCGACGACCTGCCCGACCTCGACCGGCGGCTCAAGGGCAGCCTGTGCCGCTGCACCGGCTACCGCCCGATCCGCGCGGCGATCCGTCACGCGCTGGGCGACGGCGGCGCGACCCCGCCGGGCGCGGACGGCCGGGCCGCGCAGGAGGGCGGGGCCGACGACGGCGGTCCCGCGGCCGGCGTCGGACGCTCCGTCTCCCCCGAGCCCGCCCGGCGCGTGGTCCAGGGGCGCGAACCGTTCACGTTCGACACACCGGAGGCCACCGGCACCCTGGTGCTGCGCGTCCTCGGGTCGCGCCATGCCCACGCGCGGATCAGCGAGATCGACACCGCCGCCGCCCGCGCGCTGCCCGGCGTCGTGGCCGTCCTCACCCATGCCGACGCTCCGCAGAAGCGGTTCTCCACGGCGCGCCACGAACACCGCACCGACGACCCCGACGACACCCGGGTGCTCGACGACACGGTCCGGTTCGTCGGCCAACGGATCGCCGCCGTGGTCGCCGAGACGGCCGAGATCGCCGACGCCGCGCTCGGCCTCATCGACGTGACCTACTCCCCGCTGCCGTCCGTGCTCGACCCGGAGGAGGCCCGGCGACCCGACGCCCCGGTGATCCACCCCGACCGACCCGCCGAGGCCCTGGCCGACCCCGACCGGCCGAACGTGCTCGGGAGCCTGCACGCCGGCATCGGCGGCGACGTCGGGGCGGCCCTCGCCGCGAGCGCCGTCACCGTCGGCGGCACCTGGCACACGGGCCGCGTGGCGCACGCCCAGCTCGAGACGCACGGTGCGCTCGGGCGGCTCGACGACGACGGACGGTTGGTGATCCGTTCCAGCACCCAGGTGCCGTTCCTCACCCGTGCCGAGATCGCCCACGTCTTCGACCTGCCGACGGAGCGCGTGCGGGTGTACGCCGCCCGGGTCGGCGGCGGGTTCGGCGGCAAGCAGGAGATGTTCGTCGAGGACCTCGTGGCGCTCGCGGTGCTCACCACGGGCCGGCCGGTGTCGTACGAGTTCTCGCGCACCGACGAGTTCCGGCGCGCGGCGCTGCGCCATCCGTTCCGGGTGGAGGTGACTCTCGGGGCGACGGCGGACGGGGTGCTGACCGCGATGCAGGTCGACGTGCTCAGCAACACCGGTGCGTACGGCAACCACGGCATCGGCGTGCTGTTCCACTCGGTGGCCGAGTCGATCAACGTCTACCGCTGCGCCGTGAAGCGCGTCGACGCCGAGTCCGTCTACACCAACGCGGTGCCCTCGGGTGCGTTCCGCGGGTACGGGCTCGGACAGGTGATCCTCGGTGTCGAGTCGGCGATGGACCTGCTCGCCCAGCGTCTGGAGATCGATCCGTTCGAGCTCCGCCGCCGCAACGCGGTCCGCGACGGTGACCCGCTGCTCACGGTCGACGACGAGCCCGAACCGGACCTGCGGTGGGGCAGCTACGGGCTCGACCAGTGCCTGGACCTGGCCCAGGACGCGCTGCGGCGCGGCAACGGGGTGGAGGCGCCGGCCGGCTGGCACGTCGGCGAGGGCATGGCGATCGCGTTCATCGCGGGCGCGGCCCCGGGTGGCCACCACGCGCACGCCTCGGCGTCGCTGCGACCGGACGGCACGTTCGCGCTCTCGGTGGGCACGGCCGAGTTCGGCAACGGCACCAGCACGGTGCACCGGCAGATCGCGGCGTCGACCCTGGCCGCGACGCCGGACCGGATCGAGCTGCGCGCCTCGGACACCGACCTGGTGGAGCACGACACGGGCGCGTTCGCGTCGGCGGGCACGGTGGTGGCGGGCAAGGCGCTCTCGCGCGCCTGCACGGCGCTTCGCGGTCTGATGGTCGACGTCGCCCGGCAGGTGGCCGACGACGGTGCACCAGCAGCGGGGGCGGAAGCGCGGGCGGAGCTCACCGCCGAGGGCGTCCGGGTCGGCGAGCGGCTGGTCGGCTTCGCCGAGATCGTCGCGGCGGCGGGCGGCCCGGGCCACCAGGAGCTGACGACCCACGGCAGCGACGACGGCAAGGAACGCAGCCTGGCGTTCAACGTGCACGCGGTGCGGGTCGCCGTCGACCCGGACACCGGATCGGTGCGGGTGCTGCAGTCGGTGCAGGCCGCCGACGCCGGGTTCGTCATGAACCCCGCCCAGTGCCGCGGCCAGGTCGAGGGTGGCGCCGCGCAGGGTCTCGGCAGCGCCCTGTACGAGGAGGTGCTGCTCGACGAGTCGGGCGCCGTGGCCAACCCGGCGTTCCGGACCTACCGCGTCCCGCAGTCGGCGGACGTCCCGGACACCGAGGTCTACTTCGCGGACACCTTCGACGCGATCGGACCGTTCGGGGCGAAGTCCATGAGCGAGTCGCCGTACAACCCGGTGGCTCCTGCCGTCGGCAACGCGATCGCGCGGGCGATCGGCCGACGGCCGTACCGCCAGCCCTTCACCCGCGAGCGGGTGTGGCGGCTGGCCCAGCAGGACGCGGACATCCACGCCACAGGGTGAAGTGATCGCTTAACCGACCGGTAACGCCGTCACGCTCGGGGCGAAACGTCGGCTGGCTACGTTGCCGTTCGTCCCTGTCGGTCGAGGTCGAGCGGAGTTCCACCCCATGGCAGTTCACAGCACCCCTGCGCGACGTGCCCGAGCCGGTGCCGTCGCCGCGATCGCCGTCGGCGCCCTCACGCTCGGCGCCTGCGCCGGCGAGGAGCCGGCCGCGTCCACCGCCGAGGGCGACGACGCGTCGTACGGCGAGATCAGCGTCCAGTACTCCTGGATCAAGAACGAGGAGTTCGCCGGCGAGTTCTACGCCGACGAGAACGGCTACTACGACGAGGCCGGCTTCGACGAGGTCGTGGGGATCTCCGGCCCGGACACCGGCGTCGCCAAGCTCCTCTCCGGCACGGTCGAGGTGGCTCTCAGCGACGCCGCCTCCATCGGCGCCGCGATCGCCGAGCAGGAAGCGCCGCTGAAGATCATCGGTGCCACGTTCCAGAAGAACCCCTTCACGATCCTGTCGCTGGCCGAGGGTGCCGACATCTCCTCCCCGGAAGACATGGTGGGCAAGACCATCGGCGTGCAGGACTCCAACGCCTCGGTGTTCGCCGCGCTGCTGAAGGCCAACGACATCGACGAGAGCGAGGTCACGGTCGTCCCCGTCGACTTCGACCCGACGCCCCTGATGAACGAGGAGGTCGACGGGTTCATGGCCTACCTCACCAACGAGGCCCTGACCGTCGAGCTCGCCGGCTACGACGTCACCAACCTCGCCTACGCCGAGAACGGCGTGCCGTACGTCGCCGAGACCTTCAGCGTCACCGACCAGTACCTGGCCGAGAACCGCGATCTGCTCAAGGCGTTCCTGACCGCCGAGATCAAGGGGTGGACGGACGTGTTCACCGAGCCGGCCGACGACACCGTCGCGCTCGTCGAGAAGTACTACAGCGCCGCGGCCAGCGAGTCCGAGGACGGCCTGGAGGCCGTCTTCGGTGCCCTCGACCCCGAGAAGACGGCGATGGGCCTGGAGGCCGAGAAGGAGCTCATCTCCACCTCCGAGACCGAGGCGAACGGCCTGTTCACCATCTCCGAGGAGCTCCAGCAGGAGACGGTCGACTCGCTCGCCGCCGCCGGGTGGGACGTGAGCACCGACGAGCTCTTCGACACCTCCATCATCGACGAGATCTACGCCGAGCAGCCCGACCTCGTCGACTACCTCCCGTAGGGAACCATGAGCCACGACACCACGTCGAGCGCCCTCTCCCCGGGGCTGCCGCAGGAGCCTGCGGCAGCCCCGGGGGGCACGGGCATCCACATCGACGGCCTGACCAAGACGTTCCGCACCGGTCGCCGCCAGGCCGTGACCGCACTGCAGGACGCCCACCTGCACACCGAGAAGGGCTCGTTCCTCGCGCTCCTCGGGCCGTCCGGGTGCGGCAAGTCGACGATCCTGCGGGTGCTCGCCGACCTCGAGCACCCGACGTCCGGCGAGGTGTTCGTCGACGGCAAGACCCCGGCACAGCTGCGGCGGGACAGCGAGCTCGGCATCGCCTTCCAGGACCACGCGCTGCTGCCCTGGCGCAGCGTGCTGACCAACATCCGCCTCGTCTTCGAGATCGCGGGCCGCACGGTCGACAAGGCCTACGTCGACGAGCTCGTCCAGCTCGTCGGGCTGACCGGCTTCGAGAAGGCCAAGCCGGCCCAGCTCTCCGGCGGCATGCGCCAGCGGGTGTCCATCGCCCGCGCCCTCGCGCTCAAACCGTCGGTGCTGCTGCTCGACGAGCCCTTCGGCGCGCTGGACGACATGACACGGCAGAGCCTCAACCTCGAGCTGCTGCGCATCTGGACCGAGAAACCGGCCACCACACTCCTGGTCACGCACGGCATCTCCGAGGCGATCTTCCTCTCGGACCGGGTCGCGGTCATGTCGGCCCGCCCCGGGCGCATCAAGGAGATCATCGAGGTGGACCTCCCCCGCCCCCGCACGCCCGAGATGATGCGGACCCCCGAGTTCCACGCGCTCGTCGACCGGGCGTCCGAGATCCTGTTCGGCACACGCGGCGCTGCTGCGGAGGTCTGATGCCACAACGCACCCGCATCCCCGGCTGGCTCGCCGGTCTCATCGGCGCCGTCGCCCTGATCGGCGCCTGGTGGGTCTTCTCCGCCACGATCTTCCAGCCCCCGCCCGGGACCACGTTCACGCCGGTCCCCTCGCCGTGGGTCGTGTTCGCCACGATCGCCGACGACGGCCTGGCTGCCTACCGCGGGGTGTTCTCGGTGACGATCACCGAGGCGCTCATCGGCTTCGCGTGGGGCAACGGCGTCGCGCTGCTGCTCGCCGCGACCGTGCTGCTGGCGCCTCGCATCGAGACCGTGGTCACCCAGATCGCCGTGGTCAGCTACTGCCTGCCGGTCGTGGCCGTCGGCGGCATCGCGATCGTCGTCCTCGGCGGGGCACCGCGGCCCGGCGAACCCAGCGCGACGGCGATCTTCCTCGCCGCGCTCGCCGTGTTCTTCACCACGGTCGTCGGCGCGCTGCTCGGCTTCAAGTCCGCGGACTCCGCGAGCCTCGACGTCGTGCGGGTGTACGGCGGCACCCGGTTCACCCAGCTGCGCAAGGTACGGCTCGTCGCCGCGACCCCCGCGATCCTCAACGCTCTGCAGATCGCCGTCCCCTCGGCGTTCCTGGGCGCGGTGCTCGGGGAGTACATGGGTGGGATCGACCAGGGAGTCGGCATCACGCTGATCCGGCTCCAGGGCGAGCTCGACTCGCCCCGCGTGTGGGCCGTGTTCCTGCTCACCGCCGCCGTCGCCCTCGTCGGCTACGGCATCGTCGGCCTGATCTCACGACTGGCCACCCCGTGGGTGGCGGGACGGAGCACCTCATGAGCGCCGTGTCCTGGCGCCCCGTCGGCCGCGCCGTCGTCAACGCCCTGCTGACCTTCGCGATCGTCCTGTCCCTCTGGTGGGCCGTCGTGAACCTCACGGGGATGTCGCCCTACGTCGCCAAGGGACCGGCGCAGGTGTGGGAGTTCCTCGTGGCGGGCGAGGACGCCGCGGCGAACCGGGCCGACCTGACGCCCCTGCTGGTGCGCACCCTGCAGGACGCCGCCCTCGGCTTCGTCGTGGGCATGGGGGTCGCGGGCGTGCTCGCCGTGACGTTCTCGCTGTCCCGCACGGTCGAGGCGGGCGTGATGCCCCTGGCGCTCCTGCTGCGCGCGATCCCCCTCGTCTCCATCGCGCCGGTGATCATCCTCATCACGGGCCGCGGGACCCAGGCCTCGGTCGCCGTCATCGGCTCCATCGTCGTGCTGTTCCCCGCCCTCGCGTCGATCCTCTTCGGGCTCGACCGGGCGAGCGGTCAGAGTCTCGACCTGGTGCACGTCTACGGCGGCACCCGCCTGACCGCGATGCGCAAGGTCAACGTCCCCGGCGCGCTGCCGTCGCTGTTCGCTGCGGCGCGCGTCTCCGTCCCGGGAGCGGTCACCGGTGCGCTGCTCGCCGAGTGGCTGTCCACCGGCACCGGCATCGGCGGGTCCATCGTGAAGTTCACGGCGTCCGCCCGCTTCGACGACCTGTGGGCCTCCGTCGCGCTCATCACCATCGTGACGCTGCTGCTCTACAACCTGGTCCAGGTCATCGAGAACGTGGTGCTCTCCCGGATGGCGATGACGACGGCGCAGCGCTGACCTCAGCCGCGGGCGGCCGCGAGCTGCAGCACCGCCTCGGCGAGCGCCCGGGTGCCGGAGGCGACGTCCGCGGCGGAGACGTCCTCGTCCGGGTGGTGACTGATGCCGTCGGGGTTGCGCAGGAACAGCATGCCGACGTCGGCCACCGCGCCCAGGGCCATGGCGTCGTGGCCGGCTCGGCTGAAGATCGTGGCCGGGCCGTCGACGCCACGGTCCAGCGTGGAGACGATGCCCTCGCGCACGACGTCCTGCAGCAGGGGCGCGCAGAACACCGCGGGGGCGCTGTGGATCTCGCGGGCCCGCCAGCGCAGACCGCGGCGTCCCATGATCGTGTCGAGCTCGCGCTCGATCGCGCCCCACACACGGTCCCGATCGCCGTCGAGCTCGCCGCGCAGGTCGAGGCTGAGGTGCGCCTCACCGGGGACCACGTTCACGGCGCCCGGGTAGGTCTCGAGCTGTCCGACGGTGCCGATCATGTGGTGCTCGGCGCGGCAGATCCGTTCGACCGCCAGGGCGGCCTCGCTGGCTCCCAGCAGGGCGTCGCGACGGCGGTCGTACGGCGTGCCGCCGGCATGGCGCGCTTCCCCTTCCACGACGAGCTGGAACCGCCGTGCCGACGCGATCGAGGACACGACGGCGAGGGACTCGCCGCGTTCGTCGAGCTCCGGTCCCTGCTCGATGTGGGCCTCGAGGTAGCCGGCGAGCTCCTCGGGGCGGCGCGCCGCCTCCCCGACGCGGGCCGGGTCGAGGCCGAACCCGACGAACGCCTCGTGCAGCGTGACGCCGTCGTCGTCCGTCAACGACCACCAGTCGGGGTCCCAGGTCCCCGCGACGGCGGACGACCCGAGCAACGCCTTGCCGAAGCGGGTGCCCTCCTCGTCCGAGAAGGCCACGACCTCGAGCGCGAACGGCAGCGGGGACCGCCAACCCGTCCCGTCGGGGCAGGGCGCGCGCAGCATGCGCACGACCTCCAGCCCCATGAGCACGCCGACGATCCCGTCGTACCGCCCGGCGTCGGGCACGGTGTCGAGGTGCGAGCCGAGCATCAGCGCGGGCACGTCGGGATCCGGTGTCCCGGACGGGGTGACGCGGTCCAGCCGCCCGACCTGGTTGCCGGCGGCATCCTGGCGCGTGGTCATGCCGACCTCGCGCATCCACTGCGCGGCGAGCCGGTTCACGCGGGCGTGCTCCTCGGAGAGGTAGACACGTTCGATGCCGTCGTCCGTGGCGGTCACCCGTGCCAGCTCGTCGCAGCGGTCCATGACCCGCCGGGCGGCGGCGGCGACGGCGCCCGGGTCGGTCCGCAGCAGCGCGGCCATCACGCCCCCCGGTAGACGTCGGCGGCAGCCTCGGTCCCGCCCCCGGCGGGCACGGTGCACCCGAACCTGCGCAGCACCACCTCGAGCGCGGCCAGCGTGGTCAGGACCGCGGCCTGGCGGGCGTTGTAGCCCATGGTGCCGATGCGCCACACCCGCCCGTGCAGCGGGCCGAACGACGTGCCGATCTCGATGCCGAAGTCGGTCAGCATCGCCGCGCGGGCGGCGTCGCCCGGCACACCCTCGGGGATCTCGACGGCGACGACGTTGTGCATCTTGTGCGCGACGTCGCCGAACACGTCCAGCCCGAGGCCTCGCACGCCGGCGAGCATCGCGTCGCCGGCGAGCCGGTGCCGCTCGACGACGGCGTCACGCCCCTCGCCGACGACGACCCGGGCGCACTCGCGTGCCGCGTACAGCATGGAGGTGGCCTCGGTGTGGTGGTTGAGGCGGCGCGGGCCCCAGTAGTCGAGGATCATGCCGAGGTCGAAGTAGTTGGACCGCACGAAGTCGGTCGCGTCCGGGTCGCCCTCCTCGCGGATGCCGGCCTCGACGCGCTTGCGCGACTGCACGACCTCCACGGCCCGCGGCGACAGCGTGATCGGCGCGGAGCCCGAGGGCCCACCGAGGCACTTCTGCAGGCCGGCCGTGGCGGCGTCGAGCCCCCACGCGTCCGCCTCGAACGGGTTACCGCCCAGGGAAGCGGTCGCGTCGGAGTAGAACAGCACGCCGTGCCGGGCGCACAGCGCCCCGATCTCGTCGAGCGGCTGGTTCATCGTGGTCGACGTGTCGCCCTGGACGAGCGCGAGCAGCGTCGGGCGGACACGCCGGATCGCCTCCTCGATCATCGAGACGGGGAACACCTGCCCCCACGGCACCTCGATGGTGTGCACCTCGGCCATCGCGCGCTCGGCGACCTCGGCGAGCAGCAGCCCGAAACGGCCGAACACCGGCACGAGCACCCGGTCCCCCGGACGCACCAGCGAGACGACGGCGGCCTCGATCCCGGCGCGCGAGGTGCCGTCGACGAGCACGGTGGCGTCGTTCGTCGTGCCCCACACCTGGCGGTACAGCTCCTGCGTCTCGGCCATCGACGCGGTCATGAACGGGTCGTACTGGCCGACCAGCGGCGCCGACATCGCGCGCAGCACGCTGGGGTAGGCGGACACCGGCCCGGGCCCCATGAGGAGACGGGTCGGGGGATCGATCGGCCCGGGCAGACTCGATCCGGGCACGCTGGTACCGGTCATGCGGGGAGACCTCCGGTCGTGGTGGTGGTGGTGTCCGTGGCGGGGCCGAGGGCGCGGGCGAGGCGACGGGCCAGGCGGACGAGGGCGACGTCGGCCCCCGCACGCGCGACGAGACTCACGCCCACGGGGACGGCGCCGAGCGGCGAGATGACGGTGAGCAGGGGGACGGACAGGGCCGGCAGGCCGGCGACGGCCGCCGGAGTGGTCAGGCGCAGGGTCGCGGCGCGGACGGCATCGACCTGGTCGCCGCCGCCGGCACGCGACGGCGCCGGGCCCGGCACGGTGGGCAGGAGGAGGACCGCGTCCTCGACGATCCCGCGCAGCAGGTCGCCCCGGGGCGTCAGGGCCGCCCGGGCATCGGCCTCGTCCTCGGCCGTGATCCGGGCGGCGGCACGGAACCGTTCGGCCACGGCGGGTCCGAGCGCCCCCGGGTGCTCCTGGATCCACGGGCCGTGGTGACTCCACGCCTCGGCTCCCTGGACGGTGCGGAAGGCCGTCAGGTAGGCGTCGGGGTCCCCGATCGAGACGGTGCCGAGCTGCGGCGGCTCGGCGGTCTGCGCGAGCGTGTCGAGCATCTGCTCGAACGCCGCGCGGGTCTCCGGCTCCGCCAGCGCGAGCAGGTCGGTGGGCACGACGAACCGCCACGGCAGGTCGTGGCCGGAGTCGCCGTCCACGCTCTCGGCGGCCCGCGCTCCGGCATCGCCCAGGCACCAGTCGACGACCCGCTGCAGCGCATCGCCGTCGCGGGTGAGCCAGCCGACGGTGTCGAACGACGGCGCCAGCGGGAGCAGCCCCTGGCGTGGCACCAGGCCGTGCGTCGTGCGCAGCCCCCACAGGCCCTGGTAGGACGCCGGTACCCGCACCGATCCCGCGGTGTCGGTGGCCAGGCCGATCTCGGCCTGGCCGGTCGCGACGGCGGCTGCCGGCCCGCTGGAGGAGCCACCGGGCAGCGCACCGGGCAGCGCACCATGGGGCGGGGTGCCGTAGTGGGTGTTGTCGCCGGCGATCGAGTACGCGAACTCGTCGGTCCGCGCGATGCCGCGCACCACCGCGCCGCCGCGCAGCAGGTCGCTGACCGCAGGAGCCGTCGAGGTCTCCGGGCGGCGGCCGTCCAGGTAGGTGGGGTTGCCGGCGCCGACGGGGTGGCCCGCGATCGCGAAGAGGTCCTTGACCGCCACGGTCAGTCCGGCCAGCGGGCCGTCCGACGCGCCGGGGACGAGCGGGTCGCCGACGGTGCGCCAGATCCGCCGGTCGAGCGCCGCCGCCCGTGGGGTGACGTGCGCGGCCGTGATGCGCCAGGAGCCGTCCGTGCGCTCCCACACCTGCGTCTGCAGGCCGGTGCCGCCGGCGTCGTAGCGCGACACGGAGACCAGCAGGGCGACGTCGGGCCCCAGCTCGCGGTACTCGATGCGCTCGATGTGTCGTGGCGGCACTCCCCCACGGGTGCCGCGGAACGCGGAGATCGCCGCATGGCCCACGAGCAGCCCGGCGCCGTCGCCGCGCATCGTGGCCTCCCCGGGGGCGAAGGCGGCGCCGAGGTGGTCGAGGTCGTTCGCGACGACCGCCGCCTCGTAGCGCGTGAACGCCGCGAACAGGTCGGCCGGCACGGCGTCGGCGCCCATGGTGCCGTTCACGCCCCGCTCCCGTCGCTCGGGTCTCCGGAGCGGTCGGCATCGCCGACGGGCACGCCGTCGAAGTCGGACTCGCGGATGCGGGCGTGGACACCGCAGACGACGTCGACCACCTGGGAGATGTCGAAGTCGGTCGCCGCGCTGAGATACGCGTAGGCCAGGTGCTCGTCGAGGCCCCACCGCGCCCGTAGCAGCGCGATGGCGGCACGCACGGCCCGGCGCATCGCCTCGTCGAGGTCCTCGTCGAGCCCGGTGGGCACGAGGTAGCCGCCGGCGCGCGCCAGCGGCCCGGTGACCTCACCGAACTCCGCGAGCGCCTCCGCCCGCGGGACGACGTCGAACCGCAGCGTCGCGCGCAGCGACGCCTCGAGCGCGGTGAGCGCCACCTCGCCGTCGCCCTGGGCGAAGTGCGGGTCGCCGACGTAGACGAGCGCGCCGTCGACCTGCACCGGCAGGTAAAGCTCGGCGCCCTCGACGAGCAGGTTGATGTCGATGTTGCCGCCGTGCAGGCCGGGCGGCACGGAGTGCGGCCGTTCGTCGCCGGGCACGGCGACGCCCATGATCCCCAGGAACGGCGCGAGGGGGAACTCGACGTCCCGCGAGCCGCCCTCGGTCACGGGCAGCGTGCCGACGAGCCGTCCGTCGCGCGCGGCGACGGGACAGAACACGCTGACGTTGCCTGCCCCGCGCGGCAGCTCGCCCGCGAGCGCCCCCTTGCCGTGCCGGTTGGAGACGACGCCGTACGGCACCCGGGGTGCGAGACGTTCGACGGTGATGCGCAGCAGGTCGCCGGGCCGCGCGCCGGTGACGTGGACGGGGCCGGTGACGAGGTGCGGGCCGTCTCGGTCCGGGTCGCGGGCGAGCTCGGTGGCGATCGTGACGGCGTCGTCCAGCACGGCCTCCGGCGGCACGCCGTGGGCGGCGAAGTAGGCGCGTGGATCCTTGCCCTGGTCCTCGAGGAGGCCCTCGTGGCTCACGGTGTCGAGACAGACCGACTCGCCGGGCAGGATCGTCAGGACGGGGGCGTCGGCCGCGCAGGGCAGTCGTCCCCAGGTCACCGTGCGGGGTGTGGCGGGCAGGTAGTGGTCGCCGGGCCGCTCGCCGTGGCCGGGCTGCAGGATCGGTGTCGTCATGCCGCGACTCCCGTCCGCGCGGTGAGCAGCCGTCCGGCCGGCGGGCCGGTGACGCCGTGCGCGTCGGAGTACACCTGCTGCCCGCGCAGCCACGTGCGGCGGACGCGGCCGCGCAGCGCCCGGCCGTCGTAGGCGGTGATCGGGTTCTTGTGCAGCAGGGCGCGCGCGTCGACGACGAACCGGTCGTCGACGCCGAGCTCGGTCAGGTGGGCGGGCGCCCCGGGCACGATCGCTCCGAGGCCCTCGAGCCCCGCGACGCCCGCAGGCCCGGTGGTGAACCAGGGCACCACGGTCTCCAGGTCGATGCCGCGGGTGCGGGCCTCGGTCCACACGGCCGACAACCCGACCTGGAGACCGGAGATCCCGCCCCAGGCGAGCCCGAAGTCACCGCCGCCGGCCTGCTTGCGCTCCACGGTGGAGGGCGAGTGGTCGGAGACGACGGCGTCGATGGTCCCGTCCAGAAGACCCGCCCACAACAGGTCGCGGTTGGCGGTGTCGCGGATCGGCGGGCAGCACTTGAACTCGGAGGCGCCGTCGGGGATCTCCTCGGCCGTCAGGGTGAGGTAGTGCGGGCAGGTCTCCACGGTGAGGTCCACGCCGTCGGCCCGGGCGGCGCGGATCGCGGGCAGGGACCCCCCGTCGCTGAGGTGCAGGATGTGCGCGCGGGCACCGTGGCGGCGGGCGGCGGCGACGACGGCCGCGACGGCGGCGGCCTCGCTCGCCGGGGGCCGGGAGCGCAGGAACCCGTCGTAGGCGCGGCCGAGCGCGCCGTCGCCGTGGATCAGGGCCGGATCCTCGGCGTGCACGATGAGTCGCGAGCCGAGGCGCGCGACCTCGGCCATGGCCGCGTCGAGCGCTGCGAGGTCGAGGTGCCCGAACTCCGCCACGCCGGACGGGGCGAGGAAGCTCTTGAACCCGTAGACCCCGGCCTCGTGCAGCCCGGTGAGCGAGCCGAGGTTCTCGGGGACGGCGCCGCCCCAGAAGCCGACGTCGACGAGCGCGGCGGGAGCCGCCACGGCCTGCTTGGTCGCGAGCGCCGCGACCGTCGTGGTGGGCGGCAGCGAGTTGAGCGGCATGTCGACGATCGTGGTGACACCACCGGCGGCCGCGGCGGCGGTGGCCGTCCCGAACCCCTCCCACTCCGTGCGGCCCGGGTCGTTGACGTGCACGTGGGAGTCGACGAGCCCCGGCAGCAGCACGGCGTCGCCGGGCACGCGGAGCTCGTGCGCACCCGGCACGGCGGCCTCCTCGGAGAGCACGTCGACGATCCGACCGTCCTCCACGACCACCGCCGCGGGCCGGAACGCACCGCCGACGAAGGCCCTCTCGGCGCGGACGACCTGACGAGGTCCGGTCATGGCAGCGTTCGTGGCGACGTTCATAGGGCCACATCGTGCCGTGAAGTTATTGCTTAACTTCGGCGTCCGGGTTTCGAGCCGGTAACACCGCAGGCCCTGCACCCCCGGGAGAGGCCTCGACCGTGAGCCAGAGCGCGACCGCCACCACCCCGGTGTCGTTGACGACCCGGTGCGGGCGGGTGGCGGCGAACGACAGCGAGCCCCCCGGACCGAGGCGCACCGCACCGTCGGTGAACTCGAACACGAGCTCCCCGGCCACGACGTGACCGCTCTCGTACCCCGCGTGCACCAGCATCGAACCGTCGGCGCTCGACGACGAGCCGGGCGGGTACGTCGACTCGAACCAGGTCACTCCCCGCAGCGGCGCCGGCGAGAGCCTGCGATACGTGACCCCCTGCTCCAGCTGGGCCGGGGTCGTGTCCTCGCCGTGCGCGACGAGCACCCCGGGAAACGGCTCGGCCACCTGCGCACCGTCGTCGTCGGGTCGCCCCACGACCACCTCGACGTCGTCGAAGATGGCCGACATCGGCACCCCCAGCACGCCGACCAGCTCGACGAGGCGCGAGACCGACGGCTTCATCACCCCGGTCTCGATCTGGGACAGCGCGCTCGAGGAGATGCCCAGCTCCTGGGCCACCGAGGCCAGGGACCGGCCGGACGCGGTGCGCAACGCGCGCAACCGGGCACCGATCTGTCTCGGCAGGGGCGGGTCGTCCACGTGGCCTCCAGTCGTCACGGGTGCCGACATCGTAGGCATGGCCCGCGCCGTCAGTGACCACTTCACGAGATGGTGACACGGATGTCACCTCCCGCGTGATCGCCCCGGCTTCAATGAGGCCGTCGCCCGCACCCGACGAGAGGAGCAGTGTGCACATCGACGAGTTCGACCACCTGACGGCCACGGCAGCCCGGTCCGACGTGGCCGTGTGGGCAGCCGTGCCCACCTGGGTCGACGCCGTGGTCGCGGGCCGCCCGTACGGTTCGGTCCGCGCGCTGGCCGCGCACGCCGAGGAGCTCGCCGCCCGGTGGGGCCGGACCGAGCTCGACGCAGCCCTGGCCCACCACCCGCGCATCGGCGAGAAGCCTGCCGGGACCGGCGCGGAGGCCGCGGCGTCCCGCCGTGAGCAGGCGAGCATGGCTCACGCCGGCACGGACGTCGAGTCGCGGATGGCCGCCGGCAACCGGGCCTACGAGAAGCGGTTCGGGAGGGTCTTCCTCGTCCGGGCCGCAGGCCGCACGCCGGCCGAGATGCTCGCCGAGCTCACCCGCCGGCTCGAGAACGACGAGCCCACCGAGGTGGCCGAGGCCTGCGACCAGCTCGCCCAGATCGCCCTGCTGCGCCTGCGGGCCACCGTCAGCGACACCCCCGAAGCCTCCGAGGAGCACCCGTGAGCCACCTGACCACCCACGTGCTGGACACGACCGCCGGGGTCCCGGCGTCCGGCGTCGAGGTCGTGCTGACCGACTCCGGCGGACAGCACCTCGCGCACGCCACGACGGACGCCGACGGCCGCACGGGGCTCGGCCCCGAGCCGCTGCCGGCCGGGCGCTACACGCTGACCTTCGCCACCGGCCCGTACTTCGCCGAGCGCGACGTGGAGACGTTCTACCCCGAGGTGACCGTCACGTTCGTCGTCGCGGTCGCCGACGACGGCACGAGCCGGCACCACCACGTGCCGCTGCTGCTGAGCCCCTTCGCCTACTCCACCTATCGCGGGAGCTGACCACCGTGAAGATCATCGTCATCGGGGCCGGCGTCGCCGGGACGAGCGCAGGCATCGCCCTGCAGCGGCTCGGCCACGACGTCGTCGTGCACGACCGCATGCGCGAGAACAAGCCGGTCGGCGCGGCGCTGTCGCTGTGGTCCAACGGTGTCAAGGTGCTCAACTGGCTCGGTGTGGGCGGCCAGGTCGCCGCGCTCGGAGGCGCCATGGACGACATGGCGTACCTGGACGGGCCGTCCGGCGAGACCCTGTGCCGGTTCAGCCTGGCCCCGGTCACCGAGGCCACGGGGCAGCGGCCCTACCCCGTGGCGAGGGCCGACCTGCAGCAGCTGCTCATGGAGACGTTCGGCACCGAGAACATCCACCTGGGCAAGCAGCTGGTGGCGGTCGCCGACGACGGCGAGCAGGTCACCGCGACGTTCGCGGACGGCTCCACCGATACCGCCGACCTGCTCCTCGGCGCGGACGGTGCCCGGTCCGTGGTCCGCGACCACGTCACCGCCGCGACCGACGGCGGGGCGCGTCCCCGGCGCACGTACTCGGGCTACACCAACTACAACGGCCTGATCGCGGCGGACGCCGCCGTCGGCCCGCCGAACCAGTGGACGACGTACGTCGCCGAGGGCAAGCGTGCCGCCGTGATGCCCGTGGCCGACGATCGCTTCTACTTCTGGTTCGACGTGCCGCAACCGTCCGGGCTGCCGTACGGACCCGCCGACGGCACGAGCCCGCTCGTGGACGCGTTCGGGCACTGGGCCCCCGGCGTGCAGGCCCTCCTCGCGGCGATCGAGCCCGAACGGTCGCTCAACCGGGTCGAGATCTGGGACATCGACCCGTTCCACACGTGGGTCCGCGGCCGCGTCGCGCTGCTCGGCGACGCCGCGCACAACACCGCCCCCGACATCGGCCAGGGTGCCTGCCTGGCCCTCGAGGACACCTTCGCGCTCGCCATCAGCCTCGCCACGAACACCGTGAGCGTCGAGGACTCCCTGCGACGCTACGAGCGCAGCCGCACCGAACGGGCCGCCGACCTGGTGCAGCGGGCTCGCGCCCGCGGCCACGAGACCCACGGCTACGACCCCGCCCGGACCGCGAGCTGGTACGAGAGCCTGCGCGGCACCGACGGCACCGGCATCCTCCGCGGCATCATCGGGAACATCACCGGCAGCCCGGTCAACCTGGGCGTCGGCACCCTCTGACACCCACCGGTCCCGGACGGGACGGACGGGGTTCCCTGCGGAGCGGGGAGCCCCGTCCGTCACCGGGACTACTCGGGAGCAGGCGCCTCCACCCGCGCGGCCGGGTAGCGGATGCCCTCGACCATCTCCTGGACGTGCTCCGACGGTGGCGCGGTGAGCTTCGACACCACCACGGTGACGATGATGTTCACCAGCGCACCGATCGCACCGATGCCCTCGGGCGAGATGCCGAAGACGTGCTCGTGCGCCGACGTCCCGAACACGTCGAGCGTGTAGATCATGTACGACGCGGTGAACACCAGGCCGGAGATCATGCCGGACGCGGCACCGATCGCGTTGGCACGCTTCCAGAAGATCCCCAGCACGAGGATCGGGAAGAACGTCGACGCGGCCAGTCCGAACGCGAAGGCGACCACCTGGGCCACGTACGCCGGCGGGTTGATGCCGCCGTAGATGGCGACCACGACGGCGAGCCCCATGGCGATGCGGCCCACGAGCAGGCGCCGCGACTCCGAGGCCTCCTTCTTGACGACCCGGAAGTAGAGGTCGTGCGAGACGGAGGACGAGATGACCAGCAGCAGGCCGGCCGCCGTCGACATCGCGGCCGCCAGGCCACCGGCGGCGACCAGTCCGACGATCGGCGCGGGCAGCCCGGCGATCTCCGGCGTGGCCAGCACGAGGATGTCGTTGTTGACGATGAGGTCGGCACCCGACTCCGGGTCGTTGCTCAGCGAGGTGATCGTCGACGCGCTGTCGGAGACGGTGACCAGGCCGGTCGCGGCCCAGTTGTTCACCCAGGCAGGCAGGGAGGCGACGGCCACGCCGTCGACCGACTGCATGAGGTTGAGCTTGGTGAACGCGCCCACGGCCGGTGCCGTGGTGTACAGCAGACCGATGAAGAGAAGCGCCCAGAACGCGGAGAAGCGCGCCCCGCGCACCGACCTGGTCGTGTAGAACCGGATGATCACGTGCGGCAGGCCGGCGGTGCCGATCATCAGCGACATCGTCACGAGGAACACGTCGAGCTGCGGCCGGGCGGCGAACGCGTCGGTGTACTGCGACAGCCCGAACTGCTCGCTCAGCGCGTCGAGCTCGGCGAGGATCTGGCCGAACGTCACCTGTGGCACGGGGAAGCCCGTCATCTTCTGCGCGATGGTCCACGCCGGGATGAGGTAGGCGACGATCATCACGGTGTACTGGGCCACCTGGGTCCAGGTGATGCCCTTCATGCCACCCAGCACCGCGTACAGGAAGATGATGGCCGCGGCGACGGCCACGCCGCCCTCGATGGACAGGTTGAGGAAGCGGCTGAAGACGATGCCGCCACCGCGCATCTGCCCGACCACGTACGTGAAGGACACGATGATCGCGGCGACCGCGGCGATGAGCCGCACGTACTCCGAGTACCGGTCACCGACGAACTCCGGCACGGTGAACTTGCCCCACTTGCGCAGGTAGGGCGCCAGCAGCAGGGCCAGCAGCACGTAGCCGCCGGTCCAGCCCATGAGGTAGACCGAGCCGTCCGACCCCATGAAGGCGATGAGCCCTGCCATGGAGATGAACGACGCCGCGGACATCCAGTCCGCCGCGACGGCCGCACCGTTGGCGACGGCCGGGATGCCCTGGCCGGCCACGTAGAAACCCTTGGTCTCCTTGACGCGGCTGCGCCACGCGATGGAGAGGTAGATCGCGAACGACAGCCCGACGAAGACGAGGGACCAGACCTGGATCTCGCTCACAGCCGATTCCCCTCTCCGTCGCGCTCGGCGACGCCGTACTCGTCGTCGAGCCGGTCCATGCGCAGCGTGTACACCAGGATCAGGATGATGAAGGTGTAGATCGAGCCCTGCTGGGCGAACCACAGCCCGAGCGGGAAGCCGAGGATCACGATGTTGTTGAGCTGCTCGATCAGCAGGATCCCGCAGACGAACGAGACCACGAACCAGATGCTGAGCAGCACCACCATCAGCCGGAGGTTCTTCTTCCAGTACTCCTGCCGCCAGCCGTTCGCCGGCGGCGGCCCAGGATCTGGTGAGCTCTCGCGCACGCTATCGGTCATCGGACGCTCCCTTCATCGCGTTCACCCCGGGCGCCGTCGCCCGGAGAACGTCCCCGTACCGGTCGAGCGAATCGCACCGTTCGTGCTGCTCACAAGGTTTCGCCGCCCGACGGCGGGGACCGTCCCGCGAGCGGCTCCCCCCGCCCCGTGACCGGTGCGAAGCACCCTGGCGACCGTTCGCGGGGCGTGACGGACCGCTCGCCGGACGAACGGGACCGTTCGCCGACCCGCGGGGTCGCCGAGGGGCGGGCGCGCCTACAGTCGGTCCATGGCCTCGACGACGAGCACCCCCCTCGGCAACCTGCTCCGCGCAGGCGGCCGTGCCGGGAAGCCGCGCAAGCAGATCCTGCACCCCGGCAGCGTCGGGCTCCTGGTCGGCGCCCTGACCGTCATCGTCGGGAGCATGCTGCCCTGGGTGATCACGCCCGTCGGGACCATCAACGCCCTGGCTGGACCTGGCTGGTTGACCATGTGCGCCGGCTTCATCGCCGTCGCGGGCGCCCTGATCCCCCGGCGCTGGGTCGCCCTGTCGCACAGCTTCATGGCCGGCGGCACCGCCGCCTTCGTGGCGGGCTGGCAGCTCCTGCGGCTGGTGCAGGTCAGCGAGGCGACGGACGCCTGGGGGCAGGCGATGCCGGGCATCGGGCTGGTGATGACCGTCGGTGGCGCCGTGATCCTCCTGACCACCGGCGTCCGGCTGGTCCGGACGCCCGCCGTCGCGCCGTCGTCGTGAGCGGACGCCCGCCGAGCGGGGGGCCCGGGGCGGGTGCGGGACCCGACGCACCCCTGTCGGCAGGAGCCCAGGCTCCGTAAGGTGCTTGTCCATGGACGACGACGTCGACGCCCGGCACACGCCGGCAGAGGTGGACGCCACCTTCCGCACGCTCCGGCGTGTGGCCGTGGGCTACTTCGTCGTGTTCCTCCTGGGTGTCGCGGCCTTCCCGGTGCTCTCGCTGACGCTGGACTGGTGGTCGCAGGCCCGGCTCGTGGGCGGCATGAGCCCCGGGTTCCTCGTCGCGGCGTTCGGCCTCTACCTGTTCTTCGCCGTCCTCGGCATCGCGGTGTCGCGCCTGACCTCGGCGGTCGAGCACCGCATGCTCGACGACACGCGCGACGACGGCTTCCCTGTCACCCTCGAGCCGCCCGGCGAGGTCCCGTGACCGGACCGAGCGCGCTGACCCTCGCCGCGGTGCTCGTCCTGCTGACCGTGGTGGCCGTCGTCATGCGGCCGCGCGGCGCCTCGACCGTCGACTTCTACCTGGCCGGGCAGCGCGTCGGCGTGGCGACGAACGCCTGGGCCATCTGCGGGGACTACTTCTCGGCGGCGTCGTTCCTGGGGGTGGCCGCCGCCGTCTACGCCACCGGCCTCGACGGCGCCTGGTACGCCGTGGGGTTCGCCGCCGGGTTCGTGCCGGTGCTGCTCTTCGTCGCGGCGCCGCTGCGCCGGTTCGGCGAGTTCTCGATCCCGGACTTCCTCGGCCGACGGCTCGGCTCGGAGAAGGTCCGGCTGGTGGCCGTCGGCGTGGTCCAGCTCGTCATCCTGTCCTACCTCGTGCCGCAGGCCGTGGGATCGGGCATCACGTGGGAGCTGCTCGTGGGTTCCGGCCTCCTCGGGCTCTCGCCGTACGCCACCGGGATCCTCGTCTCCACGGCGGTGGTCACCGGCCTGGTCGCGTTCGGCGGCATGCGCGGCACCACCTGGACGCAGGCGGTGCAGTTCCTGCTCCTGCTCGGCGCGCTCGTCTGGCTCGCCGCCACCGTGCTGGGCGAGGGCTTCCACTACGGCGACGCCGTCGCCGACCTCTCGACGGAACCCCTGGTCAACCCGGCGGACGACGGCGGCCTGGCCACCGAGCAGAACGCCCTGCACCCCGGCGACGCCGCCGTCTTCGGCCAGCCGGGCGCCCGCTACGGCGGTCTCGGACAGTTCGCCCTCATCGTGACCCTGGCGATGGGCACCGCCGGGCTGCCGCACGTCATGAACCGCTACTTCACGTCCCCGACCGGCGCCGCCGCCCGCACCACCACCGTGTGGGTGCTGTGCCTGGCCGGAGTCTTCTACTCCCTGGCGGTCATGCTCGGCACGGCGGCACGCGAGATCGTGCCGGCCGCCGTCGCGGACCACCCGTGGCTCGCCGAGCTCACGGTGGACGGGGTGCTGCGCGTCCCGGAGCACGCGCTGCCGGTGCTGGGCCGGATCTACGGCGGCGACGCCGGCCTCGGCGTGGTCGCCGCCGGTGCGCTCATCGCGGTGATGTCGACCATCGCGGGGCTGCTGCTCGCCGCCGCGGCGTCGTGGGGGCACGACGTCTACGAGCGGCACATCAACCCCCGGGCCACCCAGCGCCAGGCGGTCCTCGCCGGCCGGATCACCACGCTGGTCACGGCGTGCGCCGCCGCCTGCCTGGGACTGGCGCTGCGTCCCGAGACCTTCGCCGCCGCCACACCCTCGATCGTCGCGACCATGGTGACGTGGGCCTTCGCGGTGGCCGGGTCGGCCCTGACGCCGGTCTTCCTGCTCGCGATCTGGTGGCCCCGCACGACGGCCCGGGGGGCGGTCGCCGGCATGATCACCGGCATGGTCGTCGCGGTGGCGATGTTCACCGCCGGTCTGTCCGCAGACGGCGGGCTGCTGCGCGACGCGCTGGTCACCCCGACGCTCGTCGCGGCCCCGCTGGCCGCCGCCGTCACCGTGCTGGTCTCGCGGCGCACCACGCCGCCGCCGGACGTGGAGAAGTCGTGGCTGATCATGCACGGCACGGCCGCCGACCGGCACGCCGAGCGCCTGGCGCGGCTCGTCGTGGCGGAGAACCGGCGGCGACGTGCCGCCCGGAGGACACGGCGTGCGCGGGGGTAGCGCGCTGCTGGCCGGTGTCCTGGTCGCGGCCTGGGCAGCGGTGTACCTGATCACGCAGGTGCTGGTCGCTCCCCCGCTCGGGGTGCTGCCGACCCTGGCGTCGGGTCTGGTGGTGAGCACCGTCGTCGTGCTCGGCTACCCGTCCGCGCTGCGCGGACCGCGGGGCGGCCCGCTCGGCGGCTCCGCCGCCCGCGCGAGGTCGTGGCCCCCCGCCCGCCGGCCCAGGGACCCGCGGGGCATGCGCGACGGGCTGACCATCGCGGCCGCCGGCCGGTCGATGCCGCTGCGCAACGGGCTCACGCCCGACGCCGCCCGCCGCACCGCCCAGCTCATCCGGCCGCTGCTCGGCGGCGAC
The DNA here is from genome assembly GCF_003003075.1 of Isoptericola halotolerans. GTDB lineage: Bacteria > Actinomycetota > Actinomycetes > Actinomycetales > Cellulomonadaceae > Isoptericola > Isoptericola halotolerans_A. The sequence continues at coordinate 93,206 of NZ_PVTX01000004.1, forward strand.
GCCATCGCGATCACCGACACCGAGCAGGTGCTCGCGTTCGTCGGGCCCGGGTCCGACCACCACCACGTGGGCGGCACGCTGCAGACCCGGGTGTCCCGGCTGGCCCTCGGCAAGAAGCGCACCGTCGTCGTGCACGCCCGCGACGGGATCGGCTGCCCGGAGCCGGGCTGCCCGCTGCGCACCGCCGTCGTCGCGCCGCTGGCCGTGGCCGACCGCGTGGTGGGCACCCTGAAGGTCTACCGGGTGCACGACGAACCGGCGCCGCGCGTGCTCGTCGACGACATGGCCTCGATGCTCTCCCTGCACCTGGAGCTGGCCGAGATGGACCGCGAGCGCCACCTCGCCTCCGACGCCAAGCTCGACGCCCTGCGTGCGCAGATCAACCCGCACTTCCTGTTCAACATCCTCAACACGATCGCGTCGAAGTCACGCACCGATCCCGACGAGTCCCGTCAGCTGCTGCTGCGGCTGAGCGACTTCTTCCGCTACGCGGTGCGTCAGGACGGTCACTTCGCGGAGTTCAGCCAGGAGTACTTCTTCGTGCGGACGTACGTCTCGCTGGAGCAGGCCCGGTTCGGCGACCGGCTGCGGGTGCGGTACGACCTGGACCCGCAGGTGCTCACGTCACGGGTGCCCGTGCTGGTCATCCAGCCCCTCGTGGAGAACGCGATCAAGCACGGGATCGCGGACTCGGTCACGGGCGGGACGGTGCACCTGCGCGCCCGGGTGGACCCGTTGACGCGGACCACGTCGATCCGGGTGAGCGACGACGGCGCCGGCATGGCCCCCGAGGTCCTGGACCGTCTGCTGGCCGGCAAGCGCCCGGGCACCGCCGGCCCGCAGCACTCGGGCGTCGGGCTGTGGAACATCTCCCAGCGGCTCGACTCGCTGTTCGGCGACCGCTACTCGTTCGACGTCGCCTCGACCCCGGGGAAGGGCACCACCGTGGACCTGCAGATCCCGCTAAGGTGACGCCCGATGCGACCCAAGGCCCTGATCGTCGACGACGAGGCACCGGCACGGGCCGAGCTGCGCTACCTGCTCGAGGAGATCGGGCAGGTCCAGGTCGTGGGCGAGGCCACGAACGGCGAGGAGGCCCTGCTCCTGCTGGGCTCGCTCGACTACGACCTCGTGCTCCTCGACGTGCGCATGCCCGGCGGGTCCGGCCTGGAGGTCGCCGCGGCGCTGCGCCGGCAGCCCGACCCCCCGAAGGTCATCTTCACCACGGCCTACCCGGACCACGCCGTCGACGCCTTCGACCTCGCCGCGGCGGACTACCTCCTCAAGCCGTTCGACGCCGACCGCCTGCGGCGGGCGCTCGAGCGCGCGCTGCGCCCCGACGACGGCACGTCGGCCGGTGCCGGCCCCGGCAGCGCGGCGTCCGCCCCGCCGTCGGGCGGCGCGGTCCCGGGTGGCGACACCGCGAGCTCCGCCGCCGGCGCCGCGGGCTCGGCCGGGACGGCGGACACCCCGACGCGGGGCGACGTCGAGCCGTTGGTGCGCATCCCGGTGCAGAAGGACGGGCGCACGGTGCTGGTCGACGGTGCGTCGATCGTGTACGCCAGCGCGGCGCGCGGGTACTCCTACCTCAAGCTGGCCGACGAGCGCCTGCTGGTGACCATGTCCCTCAACGAGCTGGAACGACGGCTGCGCGGGCACTTCTTCCGGGCGCACCGCTCCTACCTGGTCAACCTGGACCACGTGCGCGAGCTGGTGCCCGACTTCCAGGGCGCGCTGGTGGTCGTCATGGCCGACCGGCAGCGCTCGCGCGTGGAGGTCTCGCGACGGCACGCCCGCGAGCTGCGCCGCCGCTTCGGCATGTGATCCCCCCACTCCTCCCCCGGTGCCGAGCGTCGAGGTCCGGACCGTTTTGCGGGCCCATTGCGGGCCGAACCTCGACGTTCGGCGGGCCCGGATAGGGTGTGGCGCATGACTTCCCCTCGTTCTGACGGCCGCACGCCCGACCAGCTCCGCCCCGTGACGTTCGCCCGCGGCTGGAGCGAGAACGCCGAGGGCTCCGTCCTCGTGGAGTTCGGCAAGACCCGCGTGCTGTGCACCGCCTCGTTCACCGAGGGCGTGCCGCGCTGGAAGAAGGGCTCCGGCGAGGGCTGGGTCACCGCCGAGTACGCGATGCTGCCCCGCGCCACCAACTCCCGCAGCCAGCGCGAGTCCGTCAAGGGCAAGATCGGCGGACGCACCCACGAGATCTCCCGGCTCATCGGCCGGTCGCTGCGGGCCGTCGTGGACGTCACGGCGCTGGGCGAGAACACCATCGTGCTCGACTGCGACGTGCTGCAGGCCGACGGCGGCACCCGGACCGCGGCCATCACCGGCGCCTACGTGGCCCTGGTCGACGCCGTCGCCTGGGGTGCCCGCCACGGGCACGTCAAGGGCGGCAAGCAGGTGCTCACCGACTCCGTGGCCGCCGTGAGCGTCGGCATCATCGACGGGGTGCCGATGCTGGACCTGCCCTACGTCGAGGACGTCCGCGCCGAGACCGACATGAACGTCGTGACCACCGGCTCCGGCTCCTTCGTGGAGGTGCAGGGCACGGCCGAGGGCGTCCCCTTCCACCGCAGCGAGCTGGACGCGCTGCTCGACCTCGCCACGGCCGGCACCGCCGAGCTGACCGCGCTGCAGCAGGCGGCGCTCGCCCAGGAGCTCTGAGCGTGGCCACCGTCGCGGTCCCGCCGTCGGCCCGGGTCGTCCTGGCGACCCACAACCGCAAGAAGCTCGTCGAGCTGCTGGCGATCCTGCGGGCCCAGCCCGGGCTGGACACCCTGCCGGACGACGCGGTGGTGACCGCCGGCGACGTCGGAGCGCCCGAGCCGGTCGAGGACGGGGTGTCCTACGCCGAGAACGCGCTGATCAAGGCGCGGGCGCTCGCGAGGGCCACCGGGCTGCCCGCCGTCGCGGACGACTCCGGGCTGAGCGTCGACGTGCTGGGCGGGGCCCCGGGGATCTTCTCGGCGCGCTGGGCCGGCCGGCACGGGGACGACGTCGCCAACCTGGGCCTGCTGCTCGCCCAGCTCGGCGACGTGCGCGACGAGCACCGAGGAGCGGCGTTCGTGTGCGCGGCGGCGCTGGTCACCCCGGACGGTCACGAGGAGGTGTGCCTCGGCGAGATGCCGGGCGTGCTCGTGCGCGAGCCGCGCGGGACGAACGGGTTCGGCTACGACCCGATCCTCGTCCCCGCAGAGCAGGAGCCGGGGCCGGACGGCCGGCCCGGCACGCGCACGTCGGCCGAGCTGACGCCGGAGGAGAAGAACGCGATCAGCCATCGCGGCAAGGCGTTCCGTGCGCTGGCCCCGGAGATCGCCACCGCGCTCTGACCCGCACCCCTGCGCTCGCTCATCGCTGTGGGCGCGATTCTTGGGCTCGATACCCGTACAGAACGGACATCACGGGCCAGAGATCGCGCCCACAACGCTCAGGGGCGACGGCGGGCGAGCGTGGCGACCAGACGCCAGCCGAGCATCGTCACGCCGAGGAACACCGCCGTCACCAGGGCGAAGGACCACGCGAACCCGCCGCCGAACAGCGGCCGCAGCGCCAGTCCCAGCACCACGGTGGCGCACCAGACCACCACACCGGTCGGCCGGGGCCGCGCCGGCGTCCGCCAGGCGCGGCTCGCCGCCCACCCGGCCGCCAGCCCGACGCCGAACGGCGCACCGACCGCCAGCACGTGCGCCGCGGAACCACCCGAGTCGTGGTTCGCCGTCCCGACGAGGGCGAACACCAGGACGCAGGCGACGTCGGCGACCACGGCGGGCCAGACGCGCAGCCGCCGCGCGGTCACGGCACGCTCGGGCGCCGTCACAGCTCGTAGACCACGCCGGTGCGGGCCACGTCCAGCGGCCCGTCGTACTCGCCGCGCGCCTCGGCCAGGGTGTCCGCGGAATCGGTCCAGACCGTCAGGTGGGTCAGCAGCAGCCGCCCCGCCGCGGCCTCGGCCGCCACCTTCCCGGCGCGGCGCCCGGTCAGGTGGATCCCGCTCACGCCGTCGTCGCGACCCTCGAGGAACGCCGCCTCGCACAGCAGCAGGTCGGCGCCCCGGGAGGCCTCGACCAGCGCGTCGCAGTGGTCGGTGTCCCCGGAGAACACCAGGGTCGCCCGCTCCCCCGGCCGGTCCGACGACGGACCGGTCACTCGCATCCCGTACGCCTCGACCGGGTGGTTGACGGCGAACGGCTCGATCGTCAGCGGCCCGACGTGCACCGGCGTGCCGGGCTGCCACGTCCGGAACGCGTACTCGGCGTCCATGTTCTCGCCGCTCTCGAGGCCGTACATCGCCGCCGCGCGCTCCCGCGTGGTCGACGGTCCGTGGACGGCCAGGTGACGCGGCTGCCCGGTGCGGTGCGATCCCCGCTCCGGGTGGTACCGCAGGTAGACGTACAGCCCGGACAGGTCCGCGCAGTGGTCGGGGTGCAGGTGCGAGATGCCCACGGCGTCCACGTCCAGCGGGTCGACGTAGCGCTGCAGCGCACCGAGCGATCCCGAGCCGAGGTCGAGCACCACGCTCCAGTCCCGCTCGCCGTCGTGCGCCTGGACCAGGTAGCAGGAGGCCGGGGACTCGGGTCCGGGCAGGGAGCCGGACACGCCGACGGGTACCAGCCTCATGCCGCCTCCACGAGGTTGACCTCGGGCCCGAGGAACCGCCGCGCGAGCTGCTCGAACTGCTCCGGCCGGCCCGTCGTGGCGAACCGGTGCACGGGCGCCGGGGCGTCCAGGGTGCGCTCCAGGTCGTGCGCCACCAGCTTGCGGTAGACGTCCATGGCGGTCTCCTCCGCCGAGGAGACCAGCGTGACGTCCTGGCCCATGACGTAGGAGATGGGTCCCGACAGCAGCGGGTAGTGCGTGCATCCCAGCACCAGGGTGTCCACGCCGGCCGCCTTGACCGGCGCCAGGTACTCCGCGGCGATCTCCAGCGCCTCGGGGCCCGACGTCGTGCCCTCCTCGACGAGACGGACGAACTCGGGGCACGCCTTGCTCGTGAGCTCCAGCCCGGGGGTCACGGCGAAGGCGTCGTCGTACGCCAGCGAGTCCACGGTGGCCTTCGTGCCGATGACGCCGATGCGTCCGGACCGCGAGGCGACGACGGCGCGGCGCGCGGCCGGCAGGATCACCTCGACCACCGGGATGCCGCGGCGCACGGTGTACCGCTCCCGGGCGTCGCGCAGCGCCACCGCGGAGGCCGAGTTGCACGCGATGACGAGCATCTTCACGCCGTCGTCGACGAGCCGGTCCATGACCGCGAGCGCCATCGCGCGCACGGCGGCGAGCGGCTTGGGCCCGTAGGGGCCGTTCGCCGTGTCGCCGATGTAGTGCAGCTGCTCGTGCGGGAGCTGGTCGAGCACCGAGCGGGCGACCGTCAGACCGCCCACCCCGCTGTCGAAGATCCCGATGGGGGCGTCGTTCACGGCTGGCAGCCTAACGGCGCAGGGCGCTGAGCACCGGGTTCGTGATCCGGGACACGCGTGGTGAGGGCCACAGCCTCACTCGTCGGCACCGCGGCCACGGGCCCGCAGCTCGGCGAGCAGCTCGTCCATCAACGACTCCTGGGCGAACCCGGCGGCCACGAAGACCCCGCCCCAGTACGAGCGCTGCTCGGCGTCCAGACCGGCGGCGTCCGTCTCGTCCGGGTCCGCGCCCTCGGCGTCGTCGTCCTCCACGATCCCCAGCCCCGTGAGCACCTCGTGGTGCAGGTGCTCGACGTCGGCGTCGTCGTCCAGGCCCAGACGTTCACCGAGCACCAGCCGCACGTCCGTGAGCGCCCCGGCGAACTCCTGGGCGGTGTCGCGGGCGACCACCACCTGACCGTCGGACGACCCTGCGCCCGCACCGCCGTCGTCCACGGTGTCCGCGAACGCCCGCAGGCGGGCGACCTTGCCGGCCGCGAGGTCCGTCTGGGTCAGGTGCCGGAACTCGGCCGCGACGTCCGCGTCCTCCCGGTGCGCGTCCGGCAGGAGCCGCTGCACCGCCGGGTCCCGGGGAACCCGGGCCACCCCGGTGAACGCCACGCCGGCGTCCGCCACGTCGGCGTCGGTCACGTCGTCCGGGAGCCCGGCGTCGGCACGCAGCAGGTCGGCGACGTCGCGGGCGACCCGCGCCAGCACCTCGCGCTCGACCGGAGCCCAGCGGGCGACGAAGCCGGCCGGGGTCGAGCGGAACGGCGTCATGCGCCCGCCTCCGTGCCCGACGCGCCGGACTGCTGCAGCGTGGCCCACAGCCCGTAACCGTGCATCGCCTGCACGTCCACCTCCATGCGCTCGCGTGGCCCCGTCGAGACGACGGCCCGGCCTTCCTCGTGCACCTGCATCATGAGCCGGTGCGCCTCGGCCTGCGGGTGGCCGAAGTAGCTCTCGAAGACGAAGGCGACATAGCTCATGAGGTTGACCGGGTCGTTCCACACGATCGTCACCCAGGGGTCGGCCAGCCCGGACACCTCCTCGGTCCGGGTGTCCTCCTGCGTCGCCGAGCTCGTCATCGCCACGCCACCAGCCTAGGTGCTCGTGCTGCTCCGGGGCCCGCCGCACCCTACGGTAGGGGCATGAACGACGCGATCCGGGGCAAGGGCGCCTCGCCGCCCGAGTCCCTCGCCTCCCCGCTGTCGCTGCCGGCCGCCCCGCTGCCGACGCTGCGACCCTCGCTGGCGCTCCTGACCGACCGGTACGAGCTGACGATGCTGCAGGCGGCGCTGGCCGACGGCACGGCCCACCGGCACTGCGTCTTCGAGGTGTTCACCCGGCGCCTGCCCGCCGGGCGGCGGTACGGCGTGCTCGCCGGCACCGGCCGGGTGCTCGAGGCGCTGCCCGCCTTCCGGTTCGGGGAGACCGAGCTCGCCTACCTCGAGCGCGCCGGCGTCGTCGACGACCGGACGCTCGACTTCCTGCGCGGGTACCGGTTCACCGGCACCATCACCGGCTACCCCGAGGGCGAGACGTTCTTCCCCGGGTCCCCGGTGCTGCAGGTGGAGGGCACCTTCGCCGAGGCGGTGCTCCTCGAGACGCTCGTCCTGGCGATCCTCAACCACGACTCCGCCATCGCCTCGGCCGCGTCCCGCATGACGAGCGCCGCCGTCGACCGGCCCGTGCTCGAGATGGGCTCGCGCCGCACCCACGAGCAGGCCGGCGTCGCCGCGGCGCGCGCCGCCGTCGTCGCCGGGTTCGCCGGCACCAGCAACCTCGAGGCCGGCTTCCGCTACGGCCTCGACACCATCGGGACCGCGGCGCACGCCTTCACCCTGCTGCACGACGACGAACCCGCGGCCTTCGCGTCGCAGGTCGAGGCGTTCGGGCCCGGCACGACGCTGCTGGTCGACACCTACGACGTGCCGCGCGGCGTCGAGCGCGCCGTCGAGGCCGCGGGCACAGGACTCGGTGCCGTGCGGCTGGACTCCGGCGACCTGGGCGCGCTCGCGGTGGAGGTGCGCGAACAGCTCGACGCGCTCGGCGCCACGGACACCAAGATCGTGGTCACCTCGGACCTGGACGAGCACGCGATCGCGGGCCTCGCCGCCGCCCCGGTGGACGTCTACGGGGTCGGCACGTCCCTGGTGACGGGGTCGGGCGCGCCGACCTGCGGCATGGTCTACAAGCTGGTGGCCCGCACCGACGGTGCGGGCAGGATGCAGCCGGTGGAGAAGGCCTCGACGCGCAAGTCGAGCCAGGGCGGACGCAAGGCGGCCGCCCGCCGGCTCGACCGCGACGGCCGTGCGGTCGAGGAGGTGCTCGTCACCGGCCCCGACGAGCAGGTGGTCACCTGGGAGCCGGACGGCAGCGAGGGCGGCGCCGAGGACGGCCGGCTGCGACGCCTGCACGTGCCGCTGGTGACCGACGGCGCCGTGGACTCCCGCTGGGTGGGCGCCTACGGCGTCGCCAACGCCGCCACCCAGCACCGGACGTCCCGGGCGGAGCTGCCGCGCGGGGCACGGCGCCTGTCCCACGGCGACGCGGCGATCCCGACGGTCACCTGGCGTCTGTGAGGGACACGGGCACCCTGCCCCGCGCGGCGGCGGAACCTCAGTTCCGCAGCGTCAGCAGACCCGGGCGGTACGGGAGCAGCCCGTAGTCCACCCCGTCGGAGTTGGGGTCGCGTCCCTGGTAGAGCAGCTGCAGGTGGCACGGGTCGACCGTCATGGTCTGGTCGGCGCTGGTGCGCAGGAGCTCGCCGTGGCTGATGTCGTCCGTCCAGGTGGCGCCGCTGTTCGCCCGGCCGGCGAAGGGCTCGGCCTCCGTGGCGGCCTGCGGGGTCCACCGCCCGTCGAGGCTGTCGGCCGTGAAGGACCGGAAGTAGCGGCCGTTCGCGCCGATCGCCTCGACGATCATGAGGTACTCCCCGGTCCCCTCGACCCGGTAGACCTGGACCGCCTCGAACAGGTTGTTCGTGGTGTCGCTCATGACCACGTCGTACGACGACCCGAAGTTCCCCGGGAAGTCCCCGATCGGCATCCGGGACCGGTAGATGTTGCCGTTGTCCCCGGCGAAGAACAGGTACATGTGGGTGTCGTCGGCGATGAGCGCCTGGTCGATCGGGCCGGTCCCGGAGTTCTGGATGGACCCGGTGAAGAGCGGGGCGGGCTGCGACCAGCCGTTGGCGTCCGTCGGGTCGTCCGACGTCCGGTAGATGAAGGGCCAGGCGCCCCACTGGTAGGCGAGGACCCACGTGCCGGCCGGCTCGAAGTAGAACAGCGACGGCGCCACCGTCGAGGACTGCATGCCGTGCTGCGCGGCGGAACCCATCTGGGACCAGTCCCCGAAGACGTCGAAGTTCATCGAGCCCCAGGAGTCACCGAAGTCGTGGGTGGTGGCGTAGACGAGGTGACCGCCGTCGTAGGGGGCCGTGGTGAAGTCCTTGAGCGACGCCCACCCGGGACCCGGCTGCGCGAGCGGTCCGGTCGAGGACCAGTCGTAGGACGACGGGAGCTCGCACGTGGATCCCCCGCCGCCGTCCCCGACGACCTGCAGGTCGTCGATGCGGAAGTCGTCGGTGCCGCTGGTCGTCTCGACGTAGAGGGACGCGGACTCCAGCGATCCCGTCCAGGACACCGTGGCCTCACCGGTGAGCTCCGCCCAGCCCCCGGGGCTGACGGCGCCCTGCGCGAGGGTGACGTAGTCGGTCGTCCCACCGGCGGTGACGCTCAACGTGACCTTGCCGTCCGGCGTCCCGGTCTCGGTCCGCATCCAGAGGCTCGTGGAGTAGGTCGTGCCGTTCGACAGGGCGGCCGTCACGTCCTGGGCCGGGCCGTTCCAGGAGGCGGTCCGTCCCGTGGACCGCAGCGCCATGCTCCCCCCGTGCACGGGCCACCAGCCGGGGTCGACCGACCCCGCCCCGAAGGCGGTCCAGCCGTTCGTGCCGTCCTCCATGTCGCCGTTGGTGACGAGGCTCTCGGCGGCCAGGGTCGTGGGTGATCCGGCCACGGCCGGATCCCCGGCGTACGCCACCGTCGGGGTCAGCGCCAGCGCGGCGACCACCCCCAGGGCGAGGCGGCGGGCGATGGACTTCTGCATGCTGTGCTCCTCTTCTCACGCCGATGTGATCGCTCACATCCTGCGGGGAGCACGGTTCCGTCGCCATCTGGTGAAACGTTTACGTCGTGGTCAGGCGCCCAGTCCACGGACGCCCGCCACTACTTCTTGCCGACGAACCAGCCCCGCACCATCTCGACGCGCTCGTCGAGCTGGGCGGCGGTCGCCAGCGGTACCTCCGGACCGCCGCAGCGTCGTCGCAGCTCGGTGTGCACCGACCCGTGCGGACGCCCGGACTTGCGCGCCCACGCCGAGACCAGCTTGGAGAGCTCCTTGCGCAGCGCCGCCGCGCGACGGTGCTCCTGCTCGGACTGCTCGAGCGCCGCCTCCGACGCCGTCGCCCCCGATCGCCCGCTCGTCTGGGCGGCCTGGTGCTGGCGCAGCAGCGTGGTGACCTGGTCGGCGTCGAGGAGGCCGGGAAGGCCGAGGAAGTCCTGCTCCGCCGCCGAGCCGATGTCACCACCGGTGCCGAACTCACCGCCGTCGAACAGGACCCGGTCGAAGGTGGCCTGGGCCTCGAGCGCCTCGAAGGAGCCGGTGAGCTCCCCCGACGCCTTCTCCTCCTTGTTGGCCGCGGCGAGCAGCGCCGCCTCCGGGTCGTACTCGATGCCCTGTTCCTCGGCCGTCTGCGGGCGGTCCAGCGCGTGGTCGCGCTCGATCTCCATCCCGTTCGCCAGCTCGAGCAGCAGGGGCACGCTGGGCACGAAGATGGACGCCGTCTCGCCGCGCTTGCGGGCGCGGACGAACCGGCCCACGGCCTGGGCGAAGAACAGCGGCGTGGACGTGCTGGTGGCGTAGACGCCGACGGCGAGGCGCGGCACGTCGACGCCCTCGGAGACCATCCGCACCGCCACCATCCACCGCTGCGTGCCCGCCGCGAACTCGTCGATGCGGGCGCTCGCGCCGTCGTCGTCGCTGAGCACCACGGTGGGGCTCTGGCCGGTGACGCGGGCCAGGTGCCCGGCGTACGCCCGGGCGTCGGTCTGGTCGGAGGCGATGACCAGCCCACCGGCGTCGGGCACGGACCGGCGCACCTCCGTGAGGCGCTTGTCCGCCGCGGCGAGCACGGACGGGATCCACTCGCCGTTCGGGTCGAGCGCCGTGCGCCACGCCTGGGCGTGCATGTCCTTCGTCATCGCGTCGCCGAGCCGCGCCGCGACCTCGTCGCCCGCCCGGGTGCGCCACCGCATCTCGCCCGAGTAGGTCATGAACAGCACGGGCCGCACCACGTGGTCGCGCAGCGCCTCGCCGTAGCCGTAGGTGTAGTCCGCCCGGGAGCGCCGGATCCCCTCCCGGTCCGCCTCGTAGGTGACGAACGGGATCGACGCGGTGTCGCTGCGGAACGGCGTGCCCGTCAGCGCGAGCCGCCGCGTGGCGTCCTCGAACGCGTCCCGGACGGCGTCGCCCCAGCTCAGCGCGTCGCCGCCGTGGTGCACCTCGTCCAGGATGACGAGCGTCCGGGCCGCCTGCGTGCGGGCGCGGTGCAGCGCCGGCTTGGCCGCCACCTGGGCGTAGGTGAGCGCGACGCCGTCGTAGTGGGACCCGTGGCGGCCCTGGGAGTTCTTGAACGACGGGTCGATGCGGATGCCGACCCGGGCCGCGGCGTCCGCCCACTGGTGCTTGAGGTGCTCCGTGGGCGCGACGACGGTCACCCGGCGCACGATCCCGGCGTCCAGCAGCTCGGTGGCGACCCGCAGCGCGAAGGTCGTCTTGCCGGCGCCCGGCGTCGCCACCGCCAGGAAGTCCCGCGGCGACCGCTCGTGGTACAGCGCGAGGGCCTCCGCCTGCCAGGCGCGCAGGTTCGACGCGGTGCCCCAGGGCGCCCGGCGCGGGAACGCCGGGCTGAGCTGGGACGCCGCTGCCACGGACGGTGACCGCGGCAGCGGCTTGGCCGCCTCGTGCGGCTCGGAGGCGGCTTCGAAGAGGTCGACGGACTCGGGCTCGGGGAGGGACGCGCTCACGTGGTGGAGTCGCCGTCGCCGTCCTGCGGCGCGCGCAGGCCGTCGTAGATCTCCTTGCAGACGGGGCACACGGGGAACTTCGAGGGGTCGCGTCCCGGGACCCAGACCTTGCCGCAGAGCGCGATCACCGGCTTGCCGGACATCGCCGACTGCATGATCTTCTCCTTGCGCACGTAGTGCGCGAAGCGCTCGTGGTCGCCCGGTTCCGCCGACTGCTCCCGCGTGTCGGGGCGCTCGAGGACGCTGGTACCCGGTCCGGTGTCCTGCGAGGGAGGGGTGGAGAGGGGCTCGCTCATGGCCTCCATCTTACGTGCCGGCCACCGACACCGACCGCGCGGCCGGCCGCTACAGACCCTGCCAGCCGGGCTTGGACGCGTACGTCTGGCGGTAGTACCCCGCGAGCTGCAGGCGTGACGCCGCGGCCTCGTCGACCAGCACCGTCGCGTGCGGGTGCCACTGCATCACGGTGGCCGGCCACAGCGCCGAGACCGGGCCCTCGACGAGCTGGTGCACCGCCTCGGCCTTGTGCTTCCCCGTGGCCAGCAGCACCAGGTGCCGGGCCTCCATGATCGTGCCCAGCCCCTGCGTCAGGCAGTGCCGCGGCACCTGGTCCACGTCGTCGTCGAAGAACCGCGCGTTGTCGACCCGGGTCTGCTCGGTCAGCGTCTTGATCCGGGTGCGCGAGGCCAGGGACGAACCCGGCTCGTTGAAACCGATGTGACCGTCGGTCCCGATCCCGAGGAGCTGGAGGTCCACGCCGCCGGCCGCCGCGATCGCCTCCTCGTAGGCGGCGCACGCCCCCGGCAGGTCGTCGGCGAGGCCGTCGGGGCCCGTCACCTGGTCGGCGGGCCAGTCGACCCGGTCGGCGATCTCGGTGGCGATGACGTTCCGGTAGCGCTCGGGATGATCGGCCGCCAGCCCCACGTACTCGTCGAGCATGAACCCTCGCGCCCGGGCGAACGACAGCCCTTCCGCGTCGTGCCGCCGGGCCAGCTCGTCGTACACCTTCAACGGGCTCGACCCGGTGGCCAGGCCCAGCACCGCGTCCGCCCGGCGTCGCAGCAGCGCCTCGATCGCGTCGGCGGCCAGGACCGCCAGCTCCTGGGCCGGAGCAATGACTACCTCCATCGCCCTCTCCTTCCTGTTCGTCGCCGCCGGCCACCACGGGCCGACGGCGGCCGGTCACTCGTCCTCGACGTCGCCGTCGAGCATGGGGGTCATGATGCCGTCGTACTTCTCGGCGAGCGCGGGGACGCTGCCGCCGCGGGCGATCTCCTTGAAGAGCTCCTCGTAGATCCCGCGCGACTCGATGTCCGCCCAGCCCGGGGCGGGCGGCGTGAGCTTCGACGCCTCCGCGGTCGCCACGAGGGTGCGGCCGAACTTGTCCCCCGCCATGAGCTCGGTGAACTCGGTGTTGGCCGGGCCGAGACCGGACTCGGCGAGCATCGTCTGGTAGTCGTCGGAGTAGACGATCCTCAGCAGGTCCTCGGAGAGGTCCGCGTTGCGCGTCAGCGCGGAGACCGCCATGTTGGACCCGCCCGCGAACACCGGCGCGACGCCGCCGTCCACGCCGGGCAGCGCGAAGATGCCGAACCGGTCGGTGTCCGCCATGCCGTCGCGCACCTCCTCGTTGTTCTCGTCGCGCACGAGGTCGCCGATGGACCAGCGGGCCCAGGACGGCGCCATGATGGTCGCCGCCGCGGGCTCGCCGCCCCCGACCCCGTCGTTGAGGAAGTCCCAGTAGGCGACGTCGACCTCCGTGGCCGGCAGGTAGGAGGCGTTCTGGTAGATGTCCTGCCAGGCCTCCAGGCCCGCGACGGTGTCCGGGTCGGACAGCGTCGAGACCCAGGCGCCGCCCTCCTTGACCGCCAGCTCGCCACCGTGGGCGAAGACCCACGAGATCCCGTTGCGCCAGTCCTGCCCGCCCATCGCGAACCCGGCCTGGTTGCCGTCACGGAGCGCCTTGACGGTCTCGCCGAACTCGTCGAGCGTCTTCGGCACCTCGGCGCCGGCCGCCTCCCAGACGTCCTTGCGGTAGAAGACGTAGCGGGAGCCGAAGTAGTACGGCAGGGCGTACACCGTGCCGTCCACCGAGCCCGCCTCCACGAAGGACTGCAGCAGGTCGTCCCCGCCGAGCTCCTCGTACAGCTCCGGGGAGATCTCGCGGAACGCGCCGTCGCCGGTGAAGGTCGGCGCCTGGGTGTTCCCGAGCTCGACGACGTCGGGCGTCGCCGCCGGGTCGCCGAGGGAGGCCTCGAGGTCCTCGACGAGCGTGGGCCACTCCTTCTGCTCGATCGTCAGCGTCGCACCCGGGTTGCGCTCCTCGAACGTCTCCACGAGAAAGCTGCGCAGGTCGTCACCGGTGTCCGCGCCCACCAGCCAGAGGACGATGTCGTCAGACGACTCGGGGACGACCTCCTCGGGACCGCAGGCGGACAGCACGGGAGCGAGCGCCAGGGCCGCCGTCAGGGCGGCGGCGCGTCGTCGGATCACAGGGGGGTTCCTCTCGGTCGTGGCGGAAGCGTGTGCCGGCGCGCGCAGGGTCCCGCCGCCGGGCCGCGGGCGGGCGGTCAGCCGGCGAGGTCGCGGGCGTGCGCGACGGCGCCCCGCCCGACCACCGCGGCACCCACCGCGCCGACGGCGACCCGGCCCGGCGCGAGCCGCACCCGACCGGGCAGATCGAGCGAGCGCAGGAACCCGGACGCCGCCGACTCGTCGACCAGGGCGTCCCGGACGACGTCGAGGAGCGGCTGCCCGAGCTGGGACACGCCCCCGCCGAGCACCACGTGCTGCACGTCGACCGTGAGCACGAGCATGCGCACGGCCGCGGCGACGGCCCGCGCGTAGGTCGCGCGCGCCACGAGGGCGTCGGGGTCGCCCGCGGCGGCCGCCTCGAAGAGCTCGACCGGGGCGGGGCGGCCCGTGGCCGTCGGCCACAGGGCCGTCACCGCGGAGCCGGAGGCGTACAGCTCCAGGCAGCCGCGCTGGCCGCACGCGCACGGTGGGCCGGCCGGGTCGACGGGCACGTGCCCGATCTCGCCGGCGGCGCCGTGGCTCCCCCGCCGCAGCCGCCCGTCGAGTACGATGCCGGCCGCGAGCCCCGTCCCGAGCGCCAGGAACGCGAGATCGGTGGGGGTGCGGTCCCCCGCCTCGGCCTCGACCAGGTGCGCCGCACCCACCGCGGCCACGTTCAGGTCGTTCTCCACCCCGACCCCGACGCCCCCGAGGCGTGCCGAGAGCAGGGTCGAGAGGTCGAGCGCGGCGCCGTCGAGCCCGAGGTTGACCGCGTGCCGGACCGTGCCGGCGCCGGCGTCCACGAGGCCGGGCACCCCGACCCCGACCCCGGTCACCGCGTCGAGCGTGACGCCGGCCTGCCGGACCACGCCCTGGACGGCGCGGGCCGCGCCGTCGACGACGCCCACCGGGCCGAGCGCGGTGCTCAGCCGGGACTGGGCCAGGACCTCGCCGTCGTCACCGAGCAGGACGGCCAGCGTCTTCGTGCCCCCGATGTCCAGGCCCACGCTGAGGCGGGGCGACGCCATGGGCGTCGCCGCTGCGATGTTGCTCACGTCAGCCCTTCACCGCTCCCGAGACCAGTCCACCGGTCATGCGGCCCTGCACGAAGAGGAAGAAGATGATGACGGGGATGGCGACGAGCACGGAGCCGGCCATCAGGGCGCCGTAGTCCGTCGCCTTGGTGGCCTGCTGGAAGGTCCGCAGCCACACGGGCAGCGTCATCGACTCCGGCCTGGACATGATGACCAGGGCGAGCACGAACTCGTTCCACGCCTGGATGAAGGCGAACACGCCGGTCGAGACGAGCCCCGGCGCGAGCAGCGGGAAGGTGACCTTCCAGAAGGCCCGGGTGCGCGAGCAGCCGTCGATCATGGCGGCCTCCTCGAGCTCGACCGGCACGGCCGTCACGAACCCGCGCAGGGTCCAGACGGTGAAGGGCAGCACCATCGCCACGTACAGGATGGTCAGGCCGAGCACCATGTTGAGCATGCCCCAGCCGTCGATGAGCTGGAAGTACGTCAGCAGCATCGCCTCGCCGGGGATCATCTGAACCACGAGGATCGCCACGATGAACTGCTTGCGTCCCCGGAACCGGTACCGGCCGATGGCGACCGAGGCGAGGAACGCGATGACGAGCGCGGCGACCAGGGTCAGGAACGTGACCGTGAGCGAGGTCTGGAGCGCGGGCACGAAGTCCGCACGGGTGTCGTCCGTGACGGCCCGGACGTAGTTGTCGACCGTGAAGTCGGAGCCGGGGAAGAAGGTCGGGACGGTGGCCCGGACGAGGTTCGTCGGCAGGAACGACGAGGAGACCATCCAGTAGACCGGGAACACCGAGCAGACGAACACGACGACGGCGACGACGCCGAACAGGACGTTCGCCACGACGCGCTGCGGCGGGACCGGGCGCTTGGTGCTGACGACGACGGGGGCCGGCGTCGTGGTCGGGGCGGGGAGGATGGAGGCAGCCATGGTCAGTCGTCCTCCTTGAGCGTCTGGCGCACGTAGTACAACGAGATGAGGAGCATGATGAAGACCATCACCACGGCTGCTGCGGCCGCGAAGCCGAAGTCACCGCTGGCGGTGCCCTTCTGGTAGATCCACACGCCCAGGGTGGAGGTCTTCTCGTAGAGCCCGCCGATGCCCTGCAGGGCGTAGACCTGGGCGAAGACCCGCAGGTCCCAGATCACGGACAGGACGATCAGCACGATGATGATGCTGCGGACGAACGGCACCTGGATCTGGAAGAAGCGCTGGCGGGCGTTGGCGCCGTCGAGCTGCGACGCCTCGAGCGTCTCGGCAGGGACCTGCGTGAGCCCCGCGTACATGGTGAAGGCGATGAACGGCACGCCCATCCAGACCACGATGAGGCCGAGGACGAGGAAGAACGAGAGCGGCTCGATGAGCCACGAGTGGCCGGCCCAGTCGGACCCGGTGATCTGGGTCAGCAGGTAGTTGACGACGCCGTAGCGGGTGTCGAACATCCAGCCCCAGACCATGACGGTCGACAAGGCGGGCATGGCCCAGGCCAGCAGCAGGCCGACGGTGACGAGCATCCGCATCGCCTTGCCGAGGCGGATCATCAGCAGGGCGACGAGCGTCCCGAGGGTCATCGTCAGCACCACCGCCACGATCATGAACGCGACGCTGCGGCCGAGGACGGCGTAGAACTCGCCGGAGGTCAGGACCTCGGCGTAGTTGTCCAGGCCGACCCACTCGGGCGGGGCGCCGAACGCCTGGGCACGGCCGTACTCCTGGAAGGACGTGACGATGAGCTTGAGGATCGGCCAGGCGACGAGGATCGCCAGCACGGCGAGCGCCGGCGCGAGCAGCGCGTAGGGGAACGGCGAGGACTTCTTGGTCCGCAGCTCCTGCGGTGGCCGGACGAAGGCCTCCGGAGGCGCCTTCGGCGCGGCAGGGGTGGTGGTCACGGGGTGCTCCGGGGTCGAGCGGGTGGGGAGAGGGGGGACGGTGCCGGTGGCCGTGAGGTCACCGGCACCGTCCGGCGTGCTGACGGGTGTCAGCCGTTGAGCGTCCCCTCGATCGCGGCGTCGAGCTCGGCCGCGATGGTGGCGACGTCCTCGCCCTGGGCGAGCTTGACGAACGAGTCCTCGAGCACGCCGGAGGCCTCGACGTCGGCCCACATGGGCGACGCCGGGGTCAGCTGCGCCGCGGCGGCCGCAGCGGCCGACGCCTGGCTGAAGGCGTCGTCGGCCATGAACTGGGCCTGCGACACCTTGGCCGGGACGAGGCCGTTGCCGGCGAGGATCTCCTGGTACTCGTCGGAGAGGATGATCTCGAGGGCGCTCCGGGCGAGCTCCGGGTTCGGGGCGTTCGCCGGGATGGCGATGTTCGAACCACCGGCGAGCACCGGGGCGTAGGTGCCCTCCTCGGCACCGGGGATGGCGAACGCGGAGAGCTTGTCCTCGGCGCCGTACGTCTCGACGCAGCCGGGCACCTCGGCGTCCTCGGGCGCAGCGATCGACCAGCGCACCCAGCTCGGAGCGGTGAGGTAGCCGATCTCACCGGCGCAGAACGGGACCTGGGGGTCCGTCTCGTCCGAGTCGGCCGGAGCGTGGTTCGCGTTGAGCATGACGTCCTGCAGCTGCTCGAGGCCGGCGATCGACTCGGGCGAGGAGAAGCCGCCGGTCCAGGTGCCGGCGTCGTCGACGGTGGCGATGTCGCCGCCGTTGGCCCACACGAAGACCATGCCGTTGCGCCAGTCCTTGCCCGGCGTGTAGAGCCCGGAGACCTTGTCCGTGGCCAGCGACTTGATGTTCTCGACGTACTCGTCCCAGGTGGCGGGGACCTCGAGGTCGCCGGTGACCTCGGTCGAGTAGATGCCCACGCGGGCGCCCGAGTAGTAGGGAGCGGCGTAGAACTTGCCCTCGTAGGTCCCGGACTCCACGAAGCCGGGCAGCAGGTCGTCGCCGCCGAGCTCCTCGTAGCTGTCGGTGAGGTCGAGGAACGCGCCGGCCGAGGTGAAGGCCGGGGCCTGGGTGTTGCCGATCTCGACCAGGTCGGGGCTGTCGGAACCGGAGAGCGCGGTCGTGTACTTGTCGACCAGGCCGGTCCAGGACTGCTCCTCGATCGTGAGCGTGGAGCCCTCGTTCTCGGCCTCGAACGTGGTCGTGAGGTACTCGCGCGCCTCCTCGGGGGTGTCCGTACCGACGAGCCAGACACGGATGTCGCCCGCGGGAGCTTCTTCGGCCGCGGTCTCACCGCTCTCGTCGGCGGGGGTCTCGGAGTCACCCGAGGCGCAGGCGGACAGGGCGAGGGCCAGGGTGATGGTCGACGCCGCGGCGACGACGTTGCGTGTTCTCTTCACTGCTTCGGTTTCCTTCCAAATAGGGGTAAGCGGGGGCCGGTACCAGGTGGCACCGGCTGTTGTCGGTCGGTGGTCGGTCGGTGGAGCTCGTCAGGGACTGCTGGTGGGAGCCGGGTCGGGAGTCATGTCAGGAGACTCCGAGCTGGGCGCCGAGGACGAGCACGGCAGCGCCGGCGAGGACGACGTCGTCGTCCAGCGAGGCCATGCGGAGGTTGAGGCCGGCGGCGGTGGCCGGCATGGTGCGGGCGACGAGCGTGTCGTGCGCGGCGGTGCGCAGCGACCCGGCGAGCAGCTCCGAGGGCCCGGAGAGCAGCACCTCGGCGAGGTTCAGCGCTCCGACGACGGGGGCCAGGGCCTTGCCGAGGGTGCGCCCGACGTCGGCGAGGACGGCGTCCGCCGCCTCCCGGTCGAGGCCCTCGACGGCGCGCCGCAGCGCGGGTGTCGACAGGACGGTCTCCAGGCAGCCGCGACGCCCGCAGGCGCAGGGCTCGCCGTCGTCGACGGCGGTGACGTGCCCGAGCTCGCCCGCCGCGTCGGCCGCGCCGTGCACCCGCGCGCCGTCGACCATGACGCCGGCACCGACACCCTGGCCCACGGTGAGCACGAGCATCGAGTCGGCCGCGCCGCCGTAGGTGTACTCGGCGAGCGCCGCGGAGTTCGCGTCGTTGGCCACGTGCACCGGCAGGCCGAGCCGGTCGGTCAGGATCGCCGCGAGGGGCAGGTCGCGCCACTCGACGTTCGGCGCCTCGACGACGCGCCCCGAGTGGTCGACGACGCCCGGCGAGCCGATGCCCACGCCGATGACGGGACGGGTGGCCGCTGCGATGAGGCGTCGGGTGAAGCGTGCCAGCAGCTCGACGAGCTCGTCACCGCGACGGCTCCCCACCTCGAGCGACCGCCGGTCGACGGCCTCGCCCGTGAGGGTGAGCACGGCACCGCGCATCACGGTGTCGTCCGAGAGGTCGACGGCGACGATCTGGTAGGCGTCCGTGCGCATCCCGACGAGGATCGCCGGCTTGCCCACGCGGCGCCCTGGTTGGGTGCCGAGCTCCTCGACCAGGTCCTCCGCGAGGAGCACCCCGACGAGGTCGGAGATGGTGACGCGCGTCAGGCCCGTCGCCCGGGCCAGACCGGCGCGCGACGTCGGCCCCTCGTGGAAGAGGTGCTGCAGGACGAGCGACCGGTTGTGCGCCCGTGCGTGCTCGGGGAGCACCTTCGAGGTGGCCCGCAGGCCGCCGCCCAGGCCTCGCTGGCTGGTGCGCGTCGTCGTCGTGGTCATGTTTGTTAGTAGAGCGTCTTAACAGACGTGGTGTCCATCACCCGTCCACCTTCGTTACCTGATCGTTACCGGCGTCCCGTCCCACTCTCCGGGACCGAGGTCACGGTCGCGCCACGGTCCCATCACGATCTCGATCACGGCGCGCGTCCGGCCAGGTCAGCCGCCTAGAGTCGTGGCCATGCCGATCCGATCCCTGCCTCGCCGCGCCGCGGCTGCCGCCGTCGCCGCGGTCCTGACCCTCGGGCTCGCGGGCTGCTCCGGCTCCGGGGCGGACAGCGCCGGGGAGGCCGACGCGGGCGTGTCCGCCGCGGAGGATGCGGCCGGCGAGGCCGCCGCCGTCGCCGACGAGACCGCCGCCACGGACGGCGAGGCCTCCACGGTCGTGGACCGGGAGGTGGTCGTGACCGGCCACGTGACGCTGGTCTCGGAGAACCCGTCGACGACGTCGGCCGAGCTGGTCCGCCTCGTGGAGCAGGCGGGCGGGCACGTCGAGGAGCGGCACGAGAGCCCGGGCGAGGAGGGCTCCTCGGGGTGGGCCGAGCTCACGGTCCGGGTGCCTGCCGACCGGACCTCGAGCGCCGTCGACGCCCTGCGCGATCTCGGCACGGTGCAGGACATCGAGATGTCCAGCGCGGACGTCACGAGCCAGGGCCAGGACCTCGACGCCCGCATCTCCGCCCTCACCACGTCCACCGACCGGCTCAGCGAGCTGCTGGCCTCGGCGGGGTCCACGGAGGACCTGCTCGAGGTGGAGCGCGAGCTCTCGCAGCGCCAGGCCGAGCTCGACTCGCTCGCGGCGCAGCGCGACGCCCTGAGCGACCAGGTCGCCATGTCCACGCTGTACGTGCGGATCGACGCCCCGGCGGCACAGCTCACCGCCCCCCGCGGCGGCTTCACCGGCGGACTGGCCACCGGGTGGAACACGCTGGTCGCCAGCGTGGAGACGATCGTGCTGGTGCTCGGGTTCCTCCTGCCGTGGCTGGTGGTCGCCGCCGTCGTCTTCACCGGGTACCGGCTGGTGCGCCGCCGGCGGCGCACCGACGCCCCGCCGAGCGGGCCCGCCGGGGGCACCGGCGGACCGGGCTCCGGACCCGACGGCGACACCGACGGGCCCACGAGCGAGTCGCGGCGCGAGCCCCAGCTGACGCGCTGACCCGGTCAGGCGCCCGCCGAGGTCACCGCCAAGGCATCGATCTCCACGAGCATCTCGGGTCGCGGCAGACCGACCATCACCGTGGTCCGGCTCGGGAGCACGCCCGACGGGCAGTGCTGCGTGACGAACGCGCCGTACGCCTCGTTCATCGCCGCGAAGTCCTCGCGCGACGTGAGGTAGACGCGCAGCATGACGACGTCGTCGAAGGTGGCGCCCGACGCCTCGACGATCGCGCGGACGTTCTCCAACGTCCGCGTCGTCTGTGCCGCGACGTCGCCGGGGTGCAGGTACTCCCCCGTCGCCGGGTCGACCGGTCCCTGGCCCGAGACCTGGACGAACGGCCCCTTGCGCACCCCCTGGTGGAAGGTGTGCGCCGGAGCGGGCGCGTCCGGCGTGCTGATCGCCGTCTTGGTGGTGGTCATCGATCCTCCGTGAGCTCGAACGTCAGGGTGCCGACGACGTCGTCGCCGTCGGTGAGCAGGCCCGTGCGGTACTTGTCGAACGTGGTGCACGGGTGCGAGATGCCGAACCCGACGACGTCGCCCGGAGCGAGATCGTCGTCGGAGACGTGCAGGTACGCGTGCTGGTCGTCCAGCGCGGTCACACGGGCGTCCAGCGCCCGCGCACGCCCGAGCCGGCCGACGGCGTCCGTCCCGCGGGCGACCAGCGGCAGGGGCAGGTCGAGGTCGAACGACACGTCCCGGCGCCCCATCCCGCACACCGCCAGGCCGGGCTCCGGCGCGGAGAGCACCGACGCCCACACGGTGATCGCGGGGCGCAGCGGCGCGACCCCGAGCCGGGTCCAGGGGTCGGCGTGCGCGTAGTGCCCGTGGTCGTGGGCGACGTAGGCACCCGAGCGGACCACGACGCGCGCCCCCGGCGCCGTGGTCAGCCGGCGCACCACGACGTCCGCGAAGGCGCTCCCCCCGGCCGACAGGACCACAGGGCCGTCGACCCGGTGCGCGACGGCGGCGCCCGCCTCCCGCAGCAGCCCGCACCAGCGGGCGACGGCGTCCAGCTCGGCCGGGGTGGTTCCCGACGCGACCGGCCCCTCGTAACCGCTGACGCCCACCAGCCGGAGCCCGGCGTCGGCGACGGCTGCCGCGAGCGCCGCCACCCCCTCGACCGTCCGGACCCCGGTGCGCCCGCCGTCGACCCCCAGCTCGACGAGCACGCCGAGCCGGCGGTGCGTGGTGCCGTCGAACGCGGCGGCCAGCACCTCGACGCCGCGGGGTGAGTCCACGCAGACCCAGACCTCGTCGGCCTCGCCCGCGTCGAGCGCGGTGCGCAGCCGTGCGGCGTCGCGCGGGTCGACGAGCTCGTTGGCCAGCAGCACGCGCCGCGCCGTGCCCCACCCCAGCACGGTGCGCAGCTGGGCCGGCGTCGCGACCGTCGCCCCCCACGCGCCCGCGGCGCGCTGGCGTTCCCAGAGCTCACGGGACATGTGCGTCTTGACGTGCGGGGCGTGCTCGACGCCGGCCGTGGCCAGCGCCGTCGCCACGGTGGCGACGTTGTGCTCGACGGCGGCACGGTCGAGCGTGAGCAGCGGCCAGGACAGGTGCGGGTCGTCGATCCTCATGGTGCTGTTCTCCCTCGGGTGGGCCGCAGGCCACGGCCGGGCCGGGCGCCGGTGAGCTCGCCACCGGCCAGGACGGGGACCCCGGCGACGACCACGTCGTCGATCCCGACGGCGGGCGTGCGCGGGGTGTCGTACGTCGCGGTGTCGGTCACGGTCGCGGGGTCGACGAGCACCAGGTCGGCGACGGCGCCCGGGGTGACCCGGCCGCGGTCGGCCAGCCCGAACCGGCGTGCGGCGCGGGCCGACAGGTGCTCGGCGGCGTCGTGCCACGTCCAGTCACCGGTGGCACGCACCTGCTGGGCGAGGAACCGGGCGAACGCGCCCCAGCCCCGCGGGTGCGGCCGTCCCTCGTCCGTGGCGGCGCCGACGGGCTGGTAGATCGCGTCCGAGCCCGCGAGGTGGGCGGGGTGCCCGGCCAGCAGGCGCACCGACTCGGCGGTCCCGGTGGGCGGCTGGGCGAACACGCAGCTCGCCCGCAGGCGGGAGGCCCGCAGGACCCGCAGCGCGGCCTGCGCGGGCGGCACCTGCCACCGGGCGGCCACGTCCACCAGCCCGTGGCCCGCCACGTCGCCCTCGTGCGGGTCGAGGCCGGGCGCCCAGGCGAGGGTGACGCGCGGCCACAGCTCGTCCAGGCCGGCGAGGTGGACGCGCAGCCGCTCGCCGTGCTCCGGGTCGTCGATCAGGGCGAGGGTCGCGTCCGGGTCGGCGAGCGGCAGCCACGTGGGCAGCGCGACCATCGCGAGGATCGAGCAGCCCCGCAGGTAGGGATAGGAGTCGAAGGTGACGTCGAGACCGTCGGCCCGGGCGGCATCGAGCGCGGCGACGATCGGCGCGGCGGGTCCGTGCAGGTGGGAGACGTGGGTGGCCACGCCCGTCGCGGCGGCCAGCCGGAACAGCTCGGCGAGCGCCGGACCGGCCTTGTCCTCGTAGCCGCGCATGTGCGAGACGTGCGGCAGCCCGTGCTCCGCGGCGACGGCGGCGAGCGCCACCAGCTCGGCCTCCTGCGCCCAGGCCGCCGGGACGTACTCCAGGCCCGTGGACAGCCCGACGGCCCCGTCGGCGAACCCCTGGCGCGCGAGCGCGACCATCTCCGCCGTCTCGGCGGCGGTCGCGGCGCGCTGCGCCGTGCCCATCACGGTGCGGCGCAGGGTGCCGTGCGGCACCAGCGCGGCCACGTTCACCGGGGTCGCGCCGTCGTAGGTGGCGAGCAGCTCGGCCATGCTGCCACCGTCGAACCCCGGGTGGGCCCCGTCGATCCCGGCGAAGTACCGGGCGGCCCACGCGGCACCCTCGGCGGACGACGGCGCGTACCCCACGCCGTCGGACCCGGTGACGATCGACGTGACGCCCTGGCGCAGCAGCGCGTGCTGCACGGCGGGGTCGAGCACGGCGCTGCCGCCGTGGACGTGCGCGTCGACGAACCCCGGCAGCGCGAGCCGGCCCCCGGCGTCGAGGACCTGACCCCCCACGTGCGCGGACGACGGCTCGACGGACCGCACCGCGCCGCCCTCCAGCAGCACGTCGTGCGGTCCGCTGAGGCTGCCGTCCGGGCGGGGCAGCAGCACCCCGCGCACGGCGTCGAGCGGCCCGTGGCTCATGCGGGAACCTCCGGCTCGGCGCCGTCGCGGCCGGCGACCCAGCCGCCCGCACCCTCCCAGCCCGCGGCCGCCCGTTCGGCCGCGAGGTCGCGGGCGTGCCCGGCGATCCCGGGGCGCGTCTGCCACGGGTGCGGGCCGCCCGGCGGACGGAACTCGACACCCGCGGCGGCGAGCCGCGGCAGGTGCGCGGACTCGAGGCGGGCGAGGAACGCGGTACCGGCCCGGCCACCCACGTCGCGTGGTGCCGGGTCGGTCGTCCACACCGCCTCGGCGAAGGCCGCCAGCCGCGGGAACGCCGCGTAGTCGATGCGGCGTGCGGAGTCCAGGTGCTCGGTCCACACCTGCGCCTGGGCGCCCAGCAGGCTGCCCGGCAGCTCCGCGGGCAGGTCGGGCCGGGCCTCGCGGGCGGCGGCTGGCAGCGGCTCGAACGCGTACACGTCGGCGGTGGTCCGCACGAACCCGACCGGGATCGGCTCGTCGGGTCCGTCGGCGGCGCGGTGGTCCAGGTAGACCTCCTGCTCGGGCGCCATCACGACGTCGTGCCCGGCGGCCATCGCGTCCAGCGCCACCGCGTGCCCGCGCCAGCACAGGACGACGGCGTCGCGCGGCAGGTCCGGGCCGAACGCCTCGTCCCACACCACCGCGCGGCGGCCCCGCGTGCGCAGGTGGTCCGCGAGACGGGCGACGAACCAGCCGTGCAGACGGGCGACGTCCGGGGTGCCGTCGTCGGCGACGAGGCCCAGCGACGCGGCACGGTCGACGATGTCGGGCCGCTCGCTCCAGGCGGTGGTCGGCACCTCGTCGCCGCCCAGCGCCACGAACGGCGCGTCGAAGATGCCGCAGACCTCGTCGAGGACGTGGCGGAAGAACTCCAGGGCGTGCTCGGACGGGTCCAGCACGTCGGCGCTGATCCCCCAGGTCGTGGAGACCTCGTGGGACCCGCGGCGGGCGGCCAGGTCGGGGTAGGCCGCGAGCGCGGCCTGGACGTGGCCGGGCACGTCGACCTCGGGGACCACCAGCACGCCGCGCTCGCGGGCGTAGGCGGCGATCTCGCGCAGGTCGTCGGCCGTGTAGTACCCGCCGTGCGGGCGACCGTCGGGGGTGCCCGTGCGCCAGGTGCCCACGGTGGACTCGCGCCGCCAGGCGCCCACCTCGGTGAGGCGCGGGTACCGATCGATCGCGAGGCGCCAGCCCTGGTCGTCGGTGAGGTGGAGCTGCAGCACGTTGAGGTGGTGCGCGGCGGCGAGGTCCACGAACCGCAGCACGTCCGCGGTGGGCAGGAAGTGGCGCGCGACGTCGAGGAGCACGCCGCGCCAGTGGTGACGGGGCGCGTCCTCGAGGTGCACGGCCGGCAGCACGAGCGGTGCGCCGGCCGACCG
This sequence comes from Isoptericola halotolerans, assembly GCF_003003075.1. GTDB lineage: Bacteria > Actinomycetota > Actinomycetes > Actinomycetales > Cellulomonadaceae > Isoptericola > Isoptericola halotolerans_A. The sequence goes on from NZ_PVTX01000004.1 coordinate 118,526, forward strand.
CCGGAACGCCTGGGCGCCGGCGAGCTGGCGCAGGGTCTGCGCGGCGGCGAAGGCACCGGGCAGGTCCGCGGCGCCGACCCGGACGACGGCGCCGCTCACGTCGAGCGAGTAGCCGCCTCTGGCCAGGGCGTCGTCGAGGGCGAAGCGGACGGCGGGTGCCGGGGCACCGTCGTCGCCGTCGTCGTGGTGCTCGCGGTCCGCGAGTGCCGTCGGGACGAGGTCGATGCCGAAGCTCTCCTCGGTGACCCTGCGCCACCAGCGCGCCGCCGGCGCGAGCGTGGGGTGGGCGGCCACGCAGGCGCCGTCCGGCAGGGCGAGCTCTCCCGGCCGCAGCAGGGCCGAGGCGGGGGCAGGAACGGTGGGGACCGTCGTCGTCGACGGTGCGTCGTACGGCACGCCGTCACCCTAGCCAATTGGAAAGCAGTCCTGACAATCAGGGCTGGCCGTTGGTCTCCTCGCCCGCCCCCTCCTCGACCGGCACCAGCGGCTCCTCGGCCGTCTCGCGGTTGCGGCCCCGGCCCGCCACCTTGGGCCTGCCCCGTTGCTCCGCACGGTCCCGCTTGGCCAGCACGCCCGCGAACTGAGCCTCGATCGCCGCGCGTCTCTCGGTCGACAGCGCCTTGATCATGCTGATCATCATGAGGAACACGAGGACGAAGATGGGCAGACCGATCACCGTGATGACCTGTTGGAGTGCTGCCAGGCCGTCGGCATCGGTGACACCCCCGAGGATGATGAGCGAGGCGGCGAGCGCACCCTCGCTCACGCCCCAGAAGACGCGCTGCCGGGTGGGCCCGGCGTCCGGGGTGCCGGCACAGAGCATGTCGACCACCAGGGACGCCGAGTCCGACGACGTCGCGAAGAACAGCGCGACCACCACCACGGCGATGCCCGAGACCAGGGTCGCCGCCGGGAACTGTTCGAAGAAGGTGAACATGGCCAGCGCGACGTCCTGCGAGACCGCCTCGGAGATCACGCCGCCCGACCCGCCGATGCCGTCGATCTCCATCGCCGACCAGCCGAAGACGACGAACCACACCACGGTGAACAACGTCGGCGCGAGCAGCACACCGGCCACGAACTGGCGGATGGTTCGCCCCCGGGAGATCCGGGCGAGGAACACGCCCATGAACGGCGCCCAGGTCACCGTCCAGGCCCAGTAGAAGACCGTCCAGTCACCCTGCCAGCCCCAGCCGCCGTCCTTGGTGAAGGGGGACATCGCGTCGTTCCAGAACGCCAGGCCGGTCAGGTCCTGCAGGTAGACGCCGATGCTCTGCGGGATCTGACGCAGCAGGAACACCGTGTCACCCGAGATGAGGATGAAGATCATCAGGCCCACGGCCATGAGGATGTTGATGTTCGACAGGCGCTTCACGCCCTTGTCCAGCCCCGCGACGATCGAGGTCACGGCCACCGCCGTGAGCACCGTGATGATGCCCACCTGGAGAAGGGTGCTGTTCTCGACGTTCGGCAGGAGGTGGTTGATGCCGGCGCCGATCTGCGAGGTGCCCAGGCCCAGCGACACCGCCAGACCGAACAGCGTGCCGAGCACCGCGAAGATGTCGATCGTCCGGCCGATCGGGCCGTAGATCCGTTCCTTGAGGAATGGGTAGAACACCGAGCTGACCCGCAGCGGCAGGTCGTGCCGGTACACGAAGTAGCCGAACGCCAGACCGGGCAGCGTGAAGATCGTCCAGGTGTGCAGACCCAGGTCGTACAACGAGACGGACATCGCGTCCTCGGCCGCTTCCGCCGAGTACGGCTCCACCCCGGCGAACGGCGGCGTCCCGAAGTGGGAGATCGGTTCGGCGACGCCCCAGAACATCAGCACCGTGCCGATGCCGCCGGCGAACAGCATCGCGAACCACGACAGGTTCCCGTACTCCGGCCGGGCGTCGTCCGGCCCGAGGCGCAGGTGGCCGTAGCGGCTCAGCGCCACCCAGACCAGGAACAGCAGCCACACGGTCACGCCGAGGATGAAGAACCAGCCCAGGTTGGTGACGATCCACTCGCGCGCGCTGCCGAACGCCGACCCGATCGGCGCAGGGAAGATCATCAGCACGACGAGGAACAGCACCATCAGTGCGGCAGAGACGAAGAAGATGATCGGGTCGGTCCGTAGCCCCAGCCGCCTCGCGACGACGTCGAGCTTTCCCTCGGCCATGGCTGCCTCTCCCCCTGTGATGGACGTGACGTCCACCTTGCCGACGTCGGTGGCGATAGTCCAGCATCCACCCATGCTCCGCGCGTCGCGAGGCGCAGAGCGACCTGTCGACCGCCTGCGGCGGCCTCAGCCGCGCGAGGCCTTCTTCGTCCGGGTCGTCGCAGCGGCGGCCGCAGGGTCCTCGGGCCACGGGTGCTTGGGGTAGCGCCCGCGCAGCTCGGACCGCACCTGCGGGTACCCGGTGCGCCAGAACCCGGCGAGGTCCGCGGTCACCGCGGCGGGCCGGTGCGCCGGCGAGAGCAGCTCCAGGACCAGCGGCACCCGACCGTCGGCCAGGGCGGGCGCCCCCTGCCAGCCGAAGACCTCCTGGAGACGTACGGCCAGCGTGGGCCGGTCCGGGTCGGCATAGTTCACGCGCACGGCCGAGCCGGTGGGAACGGTGACGCGCTCGGGGGCGAGCACGTCGAGCCGGGCGGCCTCGGGCCAGGGCAGCAGCCTGCGCAGCGCCGTCGTCGTGTCCAGGCGGCGCAGGTCCCGGCCGGTGCGCACCCCGTCGAGGTCCGGCCCGAGCCACGCGGGCACGCTGGCCTCCAGCGCCGCGTCGGACACGTCCGGCCACGGCTCGCCGAGGGCCTCGTGCAAGAAGGCCAGCCGGCGGCGCAGCGAGATCGCGGCCGGGGGCCACGGCACCAGGTCGAGCCCTTCGGTGCGCAGGCCGTCCTGGACGGCGGCGGCGACCAGGGCGGCTGGCGGGCGCGGCAACGGCTCCGCCGACAGCTCGATCGCGCCCAGCCGCACCACCCGGCGCGACACCAGCAGGCCGTCCCGCCACGCGACGTCGTCGGCCGTCCCCAGCAGGCTCGCACCCGCCTCACGGGCGGTGGCCTCGTCGATCGGGACCGCCGACCGGACGAGCGCGTCGGGCTGCCCGGGCGACCGGGTCGCCTCCGCGACGGCGAGCCACTCGCTGCCGGCGAGCGCGCCCCCGGGGAGCCGCGCCCCGGCTCCCCCGGCCATGAGATACCGGTCGGACCCGGGCCGCTTGCGGGCGATACGGTCGGGATGGGCCAACGCCGTCACGATCCCCACGGCAAGGTCGAGGCTGACCCCGTGCGTCGCGCCCGACGTCGCGCCCGACGCCGCGGCCCGCTCGTCGCGCGGGCTCTGGTCCCGTCGCGCGACGATCCGCCCCCAGCGGTCCGCCTCTCGCCGCCACGGGCTGCCCCGACCCGCGGTCGCGCGCCGGCGGCGCAGCGCCGCCGCCAGGTCGACGTCGTCCGGGCCGCCGTCGGCGGCGAGCATCGCGACCGTCTCGGCGGCGACCCGCGGGCCGACCGCCGCCGCGCCGTCCAGCAGGGCCCGCGCCAGCCGCGGGTCGGCCCCGATCTCCGCGATCGCCCGTCCCCGCGCGGTGACGGCACCGTCGGACGTCACGGCGCCGAGCTCCCCGAGGACGGCGAGCGCGGCCGCCGCGGCGGCGGGCGGGGGCGCGTCCAGCAGGGCCAGCCCCGCGCCGCCCGGCGCGCCCCACAGGGCGAGCTCGAGCATCGGGCCGGTCAGGTCGGCGGTGAGGATCTCCGGGCTGGGGTGGCGCGCCAGCCGGGCGTGCTCCGCCTCGGACCAGCACCGGTACACCGTCCCGGGACCCTGACGCCCGGCCCGGCCGGCGCGCTGCTCGGCGCCGGCCCGGCTCACGCTCCGGGTGACCAGCCCGGCCAGACCGCGGTGGTGGTCGGTGCGCGGCTCGCGCACGAGGCCGGCATCCACCACGACCCGCACCCCCGGGACGGTGAGCGAGGACTCCGCCACCGCCGTGGAGACGATGACCCGCCGGCTCGACGACGGCTGCAGTGCGCGGTCCTGCTCGGCCGCCGGGAGGCGACCGTGCAGCGGCAGCACGTCCACCCGGGGCCAGGCGGCGCGGGCGGGGCGCACCACGTCGTCGACCTCCCGCGCACCGGGGAGGAACACGAGGACGTCACCGGCCTGTTCCTGCAGAGCCCGTCCCAGGACGTCGGTGACGTGACCGAGGAACTCGCGGCTCGTGCCCGTCGGCGTCAGCCGCGGTGCGGTGCGCGGCTCCGGGCACCAGACGGTCGAGACCGGGTGCAGGGCCCCGGGGACCGTGACGACAGGGACGCTCGTCCCGAGCAGCTCGGCGACCCGGTCCGCCTCGACCGTGGCGGACATGGCCACGACGGCGAGGTCCTCGCGCAGTGCCGCGCGGGCCTCGACGAGCATGGCGAGCAGGAGGTCACCGTCGATCTGGCGCTCGTGGACCTCGTCGAGCACGACGGCGCTCACGCCGGGGAGCTCCGGGTCGTGCTGCAGGCGGCGCAGCAGCGTGCCGGCGGTGACGAACTCCACCAGGGTGTCCGGACCGGTCTGGCGGTCGCCGCGCACCGCGAAGCCCGCCGTGCGGCCCACCGGCTCGCCCAGCAGCCCGGCGAGCCGGCGCGCGGCGGCGCGGGCGGCGATCCGGCGCGGCTGCGTGACAACGACGCGTCCGCCGAGGGCGACCGCGAGGGCGGGGGGCACCAGGGTGGTCTTCCCGCTGCCCGGCGGGGACTGCAGCACCGCTGCGCCCGAGGTCCGGACCGCCGCGTCGAGCTCGGCGAGACCGGCGGCGACCGGCAGGGCCGGCGGGGCGGCGAGGAGATCGACGAGCGCGGCGTGGGACATGCGCTCCAGTGTGCCGTGCCCGGCCCGGAACGCCGACGAGGCCCGGACCCGTGCCGACGATGCTGCTGGCAAGGGTTCGGGCCTCGTGCGAGGTGTGGAGCTGCCGGGAATCGAACCCGGGTCCGGTGACGCTGTTCCAGGACTTCTCCGGGCGCAGTCTGCTGTGCTTTTCTCAGCCCCCACACTCACGCAGACAAGGTGTGGACGGGCTCAGTCGTCTGAGAGTCCCCGCAGCCCCGACGACGAAGGCTGCGAGCAGTGGCTCTCTAGATGACGTGAGCTACCGGGTCGAGAGCAATCCCGGGCTCACGGACTTCGAGACTCGCTCAGGCGGCGAGGGCGAAGTCGGTGCGCTTGTTATCGGCACCTATAGGTTTGCAGGCATCGTTCACGAGATGAGCCTGCCTCCTCGGCCCGCTTCTCCTGGAATCACGACCACCGTCGAAACCGATCAGCCCCTGTGGTGTTGTCAAGGCCCGCACCCTCACCTGCCCCGATGCTGCCGGGGCGTGGTGGGCCGGGTGCGACCAGTCTAGATCATCAACCCGGCGGGTCGGAGGTTTATTTCCGGCCCGGCCGACCTGGCGCGGCCGGCCGTCAGCTGAGGAGCTCCTTCTGGCGGATCGCCCGCTGCGCCTCGCGCATGTCCTGCTTCTCGCGCAGCGTCTGGCGCTTGTCGTACTCCTTCTTGCCGCGGGCCAGGGCGATCTCCACCTTGGCCCGGCCGTCCAGGAAGTACAGCCGGAGCGGCACGATCGTGTGCCCCTTCTCCCGCGACTTCACGCCCAGGCGGTCGATCTCGTCGCGGTGCAGCAGCAGCTTGCGCTTGCGGCGCGGCGTGTGGTTGTTCCACGTCCCCTGGAAGTACTCCGGGATGTGGACGTTCTCCAGCCACGCCTCGTCGTGGTCGATCGCGACATAGCCGTCCAGGAGCGACGCGCGCCCCATCCGCAGCGCCTTGACCTCGGTCCCCGACAGGACGATGCCCGCTTCGAAGACGTCCTCGATCACGTAGTCGTGGCGCGCCTTCTTGTTGTTCGCCACGACCTGGCGGGGGTCGTCGGACTTCTTCTTCTTGGCGCCCTTGGCCTTGCTGGACACGGCTGCCTCCTCCCCTGGTCGCGGACCGCAGCGTCCCAGGATACGCGGCCGACGACGGCGGTCCAGGCTATTTCCTCGCTCAGCGATCAGCGGGGTAATGCCCGGAGTGGCCCGTCAGTTCAGCCAGCCGCCCATCGGGTCCACCGTGCTGCCGTTGACGTAGACCTCGAAGTGCAGGTGGCACGCCGTCGAGCTGCCGGTGGTCCCGGAGTAGCCGATGATCTCGCCCTTGTCGACCTTCTCCCCCACCCGGACGACGTCGCGGGACAGGTGCAGGTAACGGCTCATCACGCTGTCGCCCTTGTGGCGGCCGTGGTTGATGAGCACGTTGTTGCCCGGTCCGCTGCCGTAGTACGCCTGCTCGACGTACCCGCTCTGGGCGGAGTAGATCGGGGTGCCGCAGTAGGAGCGGATGTCCGTGCCGGCGTGCAGCCGCCACGCGTTGTACAGCGGGTGGAACCGTTGCCCGTACGAGCTCGTCACCACGTGGTAGTTCGTCGGCCAGCCCAGGAACGGGCCCGACGAGGACGACCCACCGCCACCGCCGGAGCTCGATCCTCCGCCCCCGCCATCGCCACCGGAGCCGGAACCGCCGCCGGAGCTGGATCCACCACCGCCACCGCCACCGTTGTTGTTGTTCTCGGCGGCCTGGCGCTCGGCCTCCCGCTGCCGGCGCTCCTCGGCCTCGCGCTGCCGGCGTTCCTCGGCCTCGCGCCGCTTGCGCTCCTCCTCGAGCCGGCGGTCGCGTTCCTCCTGCTTGACGATGATCTGCTGGATCTCGTCCTCGAGCGTCGCGCGCTGCGCCTCGTTCTCCTCGAGCTCGGCGACGGTCTCCTCACGCCGGTCCTCGATGGTGGCCTTGAGCTGCTTCTGCTCCTCGATGAGCTGTTCGACCTCGGCCTTGCGCTCGGCCGCATCCTGCTCCGCCTGCTCGGCCACGACGACGTTCGCGTCCGCCTCCGCCTTGAGGTCGGCGATGGTCTCGCGGATCGCGGCGAGGCGGGCCTCCTGGTTCCGCGCGACGGTCTCCGCCTCCTGCAGCTCCGCGACGGCGCGTGACTGGCTGCGCGCGGCCGAGGAGTTCACGGCGACGTCCTCGAGGAACTCCTGCGTGGACTGCGCGCCCGTGACGAGCCCGAGCGTGCTGACGTCGTCCCCGCGGCGGTACGCCTCCCGCGCCATGGCCGCGACCTCGGTACGGGCTTCCTCGGCCTTGCCCTCGCCGGCGGCGATCTCCTCGGAGATCCGGGTCTCCTCGTCCTCGGCGTCGGCGAGGCGCTGCGCGAGCACCTCCGCCTTGCGGCGGGCCTCGGCGAGCGCGGCCTGCGCCTCGGCCAGCTCGGCCTGCGCCACGGGCAGGCGCGCCTCGACGGCGTTGAGGTCGAGCACCGCCTGGGCGAACTCGGCGTTCGTGTCCTCGAGGGCCACCTCGAGCTCTTTGCGCTCGGCGTCCTTCTCGGCCTTCTCCCGCTCGGCGGCTGCTCGCTGGTCGTCGATCTCGTCGGCGAGCGCCGGCGCGGACGGACCGAGCACGAGCAGGCCGACGACGGCGGCACCGACGATCCGGCGCAGGCGGGAGGCGGGACGGTGGGTCACGGGATCACACTCTCGTGTATCGGTGCAGGGTGACGACGGAGGACACCAGGGCGAGCGCGACGGCGACGCCCAGCAGCAAGGGAGCGATGGCGAGCACGTCGGCGGTGGAGACGTAGTCGACCCAGTCGACGGACTGGGCGAGCCAGTCGACCACGAGGTACTGCACGGCGAGCCAGAGCCCGCCCACGGCGAGCACGGCCCCGACCAGCGCGGCGATGGCGCCCTCCAGCATGAAGGGGAGCTGGACGAACAGGTTCGATGCACCCACGAGTCGCATGATGCCTGTTTCTCGCCGTCTCGACACGGCGGAGAGCCGGATCGTCGTCGTGATCAGCAGCGCGGCGGCCAGCAGCATGACGGCGGCGAGGCCGACGGCGACGAGGGAGGCGCGGTTCAGTGCGAGGAAGAGCGGTTCGAACGCGGCGCGCTGGTCCTCGACCACCTCGACGCCGTCGCGGCCGCTGAGGACGTCGTCGACCACCTGGTACTGCTCGGGGTCGGCGAGCTGGAGCCGGTAGGACGCCTGCATGTCGTCCTCGGTCAGCTGGGTGCCCTGGTAGCCGTCGGGGTAGCGGGCCTCGAACGCCTCGAAGGCCTCAGCCTTGGACTCGAAGTAGGTGGTGGCGACCACCTCGTCCAGCTCGGTCTCGATCGCCTGCTCGATCGTGGCGATCTGGTCCTCGGTGGCCTCGCCCTCCGCGCAGGTGGGCACGGTGGACCCGTCGGGGCACAGGAAGACGGACACCTCGACGAGGTCGTACCAGTCCCCCTTGAGCTTGGTGACCTGCGCCTGCAGCAGCGCGGCCGATCCCACGAAGGTGAGGGAGACGAAGGTGACGAGGATGACGGAGATCACCATGGTGGCGTTGCGTCGCAGACCCTGGAGGACCTCGACGAGGATGAACTGCAGCCGCACCGCTCAGGCCTCCTCGTGGCCGGTACCGGCCCCGGACATGGCGCGGCGGGCCCGCCGCGACGGGGGCTCGGCGGTGTGGGAGTCCACGGGGTCCTCGGCGAGCGGCGCCAGCTCCGGGGCGTCGTGCTCGAACGCGCCCTGCTCGACGGCGGCCTCTGCGGCCTGCTCGGCAGCGAGGTCGCCCGGCTCGGGCTGGACCACGATCCGGGGCGTCGGTGCACCGCGCCGCGGCACCCCACGTCCCGGGGCGTCGAGCACCGGGGCCGGACCGACCAGCGGCAGGATGTCCTCGCGGCGGCCGTACTCGGCGTCCGCCTCGTCGCGGACCACGTGCCCCGTCGAGAGCTCCACGACGCGACGGCGCATCTCGTTGACGATCTCGTCGTCGTGCGTCGCCATGACCACGGTGGTCCCGGTGCTGTTGATCCGGTCCAGGAGCCGCATGATGCCGAGCGACGTCGTCGGGTCGAGGTTGCCGGTGGGCTCGTCCGCGAGCAGGATCTGCGGGCGGTTGACGAACGCCCGGGCGATGGCGACGCGCTGCTGCTCGCCGCCGGAGAGCTCGTGGGGGCGGCGCTTCTCCTTGCCGTCCAGCCCCACCCACTCGAGGACCTCGGGCACGGTGGTCCGGATGGTGTGGCGCGGGCGGCCGATCACCTGGAGCGCGAAGGCCACGTTCTCGTAGACGTTCTTGTTGGGCAGCAGGCGGAAGTCCTGGAAGACCATGCCGATGCCGCGCCGCAGCGAGGGCACCTTCCACCCGGACAGCCGGGTCAGGTCGCGGCCGGCGACGTAGACGCGACCACCGGTGGGCCGCTCCTCGCGGAGCACCAGCCGCAGGAACGTCGACTTGCCGGAGCCGGACGCGCCGACGAGGAAGACGAACTCGCCGCGCTCGATGTCGACGGAGACCTCGTCGAGCGCCGGCCTCGCCCCCCTGGCGTAGACCTTCGAGACGTTCTCGAACCTGATCACTGCGTGCCCTCCCCCCGACGGGCACCACGGGACCACGGTGCTCGCCTGATCGAGAGTCGCACGACGGCGGTCCCCGCCCGCCGGAGGACACGCCGGTGTGTCGCGGGTCGATCAGTTGCTCGACGCAACACCGGACAAACAGCGGAAATCCGCCAAACCCCGAGGTAGTGCCCATTCCGCCGACGTAGTCCCGCTCGCGCCGAGGTAGTGCGCGGCTCGCCGAGGTAGTAGGCGGCTCGCCGAGGTAGTGGGCCCGGCGCCGAGGTAGTGGGCCCGGCGCCGAGGTAGTGCCCGGCTCCGCGAAGTAGTGCGGCGCCGTTCGGGCTCAGGTCAGCTCTCGCCGCCCGAACGACGCCAGCGGATGCCGGCCTCGATGAACTCGTCGATCGCGCCGTCGAACACGTTCTGCGTGCTGCCGGACTCGTGCTCGGTGCGCAGGTCCTTGACCATCTGGTACGGGTGCAGCACGTAGGAGCGCATCTGATCGCCCCAGGACGCCTTGATGTCCCCGGCCATCTCCTTCTTCTTCGCCGCCTCCTCCGCCTGGCGGATCAGCAGCAGGCGCGACTGCATGACGCGCAGCGCGGCGGCGCGGTTCTGGATCTGGGACTTCTCGTTCTGCATCGACACCACGGTGCCCGTGGGGATGTGAGTCATGCGCACGGCGGAGTCCGTGGTGTTCACGGACTGGCCACCCGGGCCCGAGGAGCGGAAGACGTCGATCTTGAGCTCGTTCTCCGGGATCTCGATCGAGTCCGTCTGCTCGATGAGCGGGATCACCTCGACGGCGGCGAAGGAGGTCTGCCGGCGGCCCTGGTTGTCGAACGGCGAGATGCGGACGAGGCGGTGCGTGCCGGCCTCGACCGACAGGTGCCCGAACGCGTACGGCGCGTCGACCTCGAACGTCGCGGACTTGAGCCCCGCCTCCTCGGCGTAGGACGTGTCCATGACCTTCGTGGGATAGCCGTGGCGCTCGGCCCAGCGCAGGTACATGCGCATGAGCATCTCGGCGAAGTCCGCCGCGTCGACGCCACCGGCGCCCGCGCGGATCGTCACGACCGCGGCGCGGGCGTCGTACTCACCGTTGAGCAGGGTGCGGACCTCCAGCGACTGCAGGTCCTTGCGGATCGCCTCGACCTCGGCCTGCGCCTCGTCCAGGGAGTCGGCGTCCTCCATCTCGTTGCCCAGCTCGACGAGGGTCTCGACGTCGTCGATCCGGCTGCCGAGACGCTTCACGCGCTCCAGCTCGCTCTGCGCGTGCGACAGCGCCGACGTGACCTTCTGCGCGTTGTCCTGGTCGTCCCACAGGTCGGGAGAGGCCGCCTGGTCGGACAGCATCTCGATCCGCTCCTGCAGGACAGCAGGGTCGCTCACCGACTCGATGGACGTGAGGGTGGAGCGGAGCGCCTTGATCTCGGCGGGAAAGTCGATGGTGGCCACGATGTTCAAGCCTACCTGCCGCTCAGGAGGCGCCCGGCAGGGTCCTCCCGAACATGGCAGCCGTCGCGCGGGCGCTCGGCTCGCCCGCGTCGACGTCGGCGCCGGCCTCGACCAGCGCTTCGATCACCGCAGGCTCACCCTTGAAGACGGCACCCGCGAGCGGTGACTGGCCGCGGGCGTTCAGGCGGTTCACGTCCGCACCGCGCTCTGCCAGGCCCCGGACGAGGCCTGCGTGCCCGTGGTACGCGGCGAGCATGAGGAGCGTGTTGCCCTGCGCGTCGGCGTGATCGGACGGGACCCCGGCGTCGACGAACTCGAGCAGGAGGTCCTCGCCGGCGCGGGCGAGGTCGAACATCTGGTTCAGGTCGACGGGGAGCTTGTCGTTCATGGGGGCCAGTATCGCGCGGGTGCTACGGCGACACCCACCCGCGCTCAGCACGGAGCCCGGACTACTGACGACACAGGCTGCTTGAACCCTAGCTACCCAAGAGGCAGAAGGGAGCCTGCCCGATCTCAGAGGTCGCCCGACTCGAACGAACCCTGAGCCGCTGGCGGCAGGCATTACCGGCCTACTTCACCACCGACCGAGCCAACAACGGCGGCCCCGAGACCACAAACAGCATCCTCGAACTCCACGGCCGCCTCGCCTGTGGCTACCGCAACCGCGACAACTACCGACTACCGGTTGCCCTCTCCGCGTGGGCCTCGACATCACACCTCGACGGGATGTCCCGTGAGCCACGGAAACGGCAGATTGCGAAAATCATGGTGGAGCTTATCTGCAGATACACTACGTCCGCGACTCTGCGCCATAAGTCCACCCGATTGCTTTTCTGTATGCATCGAACCCTGCGTCAGTAGTTTGATATCTAACCACAAACTCCCCAATTCTCCCCGGGCGCCAAGCGCGCGGATCCTGGAGCAAATCACGAACCTTCGACACATCAACAACCGCAGCGTTATCGAAATCGATCGATTCCGCGCCCTTAATCACTTCAATCATACCTGTTTGGGCCAAATTGACGACCGCATCGGCGACTTCCTCGAGACTGTACCCACCTTTCACCTCCGTGCTCCCGACCCTCTTCCACGGGGCCTCCCAGAGCCCTGCCTCGTCAGCCTCGTATCCAAGCCACAAGAGTTCAACTTCCAACTCGTTCATCATAACGCCGGATTCCCTGCGAGTAGTTTACGGTACGCCGGGATTCGGCCATTGCAAACCCGCAGATACGGGCCGCGATGCAACGGGTCGGCACCGCTCTGACCCGAGGTCTCGACGCGCGTACCCATCGGCAGAGGCATAAATCGTGCACCATTCGTATGCTGCAACATGACCTCGACGTCCGTACCGCACCCTTCCGCCGTTTGCACCGCGAGGTCTACGTCCGCCGTCGACGTTGAACACGAAACGTCAGCAGCAGACGCGCTACCCGCTGCGACGGCGACGCCCACCAATCCGCCGAGCAAACCAGCCCAGCACTGACAGCAACACCAGTGGTCCGCAGGACCAGCTTTTGACACAAAGCGTCATCCCTTAGGTAGGTTCATCACCCTTGGGCCCCTCTGTTCGATGAACGGCCAAAACCTACCCATGTTTCGGTGCTCTGCACAACCTTTTGCGATCATCACCTGAGCGCGGGCTGGACATCGGATACTGCGCCACCTGCATGGCCGTGCGAGCGACGTCGCGAACCGCAACCTCTGGCTCGACACAACACCGAGGCGCTCGGTACGCGGCACCTGCCCACGGCATGTCCGTCCCCGATGCAGCGACGCCCCGCATTCCTCGGATCCACGGGGCGATGCGGCCGTTGTGCTCCAGACGCGACACGAGCTACAGGTGCAGGCAGCCCCGCTGCCCGCGATCCTGGACGGGTCAGGGAAAGGAGGGCGGCTCATGGTGATGGTCGTGTGGCACGGCGTCGCATCCGACAGCGTGGAGCACCTGGACCTCACGGTGCGAGACGGCAGGCTGCGGGCGCGGTCGATCGTGGACCTCGGTCCGGAGCGGCTCGAGTACGCCGTCGAGCTCGACCCCGACTGGACCTTCGTCGCCCTCAGCCTGCGCTCGTCGGACGGACGCACCCTGGAGCTGGCGCACGACGACGGTGAGTGGCACGCGGACGGGTCGCCGCGCCCGGACCTGGTCGAGGCGGTGGACCTCGACCTGGCGTTCAGCCCGTTCACCAACACGCTGCCGATCCGGCGGCTGGGGCTGGCGGTCGGCGATGCGGCCGACATCGTGACGGCGTACGTGGACCACGAGTCCTTCACGGTCACGGCGGACCCGCAGCGCTACACCAGGCTCGGCTCTGAGCAGTACCTCTACGAGTCACGCGACAGCGACTTCCGGCGCGAGATCACGGTGGACGAGGACGGGCTCGTCGTCGACTACCCCGGGCTCTTCGCGCGCACACCGCGCTGACCGGCGGGTGCCGGCAGCTAGCCGGCCCGAGCGGCCGCCGTCGCGGTGACGGTGATGCCACCACCGAACGAGTCGGTGAACCAGCGGATCAACGGCGGGTGCGACGTCGCCACGAGGCGAACGCGCGCACCCCGACCGTCCGGGCTGACCGCCTCGACCACCCGGATGTCTCGCAGACCGGGCGCCGTCGACGCCGGCTGGAGAGCGAGATGCTCGGACACCGCACGCCGGACGTCGCCGTCGCTCAGGGTCAGCACACCGGCGGATCCTGGCTCGGCCACGCTCTCGAGGTCGTAGTACGTGGCTTCGAGCATCGAGTCGGCGCCGGCGACGGCAAGCGAGTCAGCGAGGTCGAACAGGTGCTTGCGGTCCAGGTGCACCGACGCCGCGGAGGCCACCATGCCGACCAGCATCAGCCCGACGGCCACGAAGCCGGCCGTGAGCAGCATGATCCGTCCGTGTTCTTCCCTGCCCTCGGTCACGGGCGCACCGCCACGTGCTCCTCGACGGTGGTCACATGGGCCGCCTCGACCGGCACCGCGAGCGGTACCCACCCTCTCAGGCCGGCAGGCACGAGCGGCAAGGGCACCTCGTAGCGCACCGACACGCCGATCGTCGCGCCCGGCGTCAGGCAGGGGTCGTCGGAGCACTCGACCGTCAACAGGTCACCCCCTTCGACGTCGAACCCTTGGTCGCCGAGTGCGATGCGGGTCGCCGCTGCTGCCCGCGCCACGCCCTGGGACGACGACTCGGCGGTGACCACTGCTCTCGAGGCCTCGCGCGCCGCCCCTTCGACGGCGAACGCCGCGGCGTGCACCTGCGACAGCGCCATGACGAGGTAGACGAGCGGCACCAGAAGAAGGACGCTCACGCCCAGGAACTCCACGACGGCCGCGCCGGACTCGGGATCGCGTCGCTCGCTCATGTCGACTCCTCCAGCGCGTGCCCGGACACCGTCATCACTCCGGACGGCCCCAGCACGCCGACCACGGGCAGCGGTGCGCGCACCGTCACCTCGACGACGGCGAGGCCGTCCTGCACGGTGTCCCGCGCCGCCACCTCGTCCGCATACCGGTCCCCGAGAGACGCCGTGAGCAGGTCCCGGGTGCGCTGAGCGCCCGACGCGAGGTCGCGGTCAGCGCGAGCCGCGACCCGCGCACCCTCGGCCGCGGCGTCGATCGTCAACGCGCGGACGTGCAGCGCGAGGGTCACCTGGACCACGCCGAGGAACAGGGCGAGCAGCAGGGCGGAGATCATCGCGAACTCGGCGACCGCCGACCCCCGCTCGACGTGCCGCGCGGAGGGCGGCTCGACCGGTGAATCGGCCGGAACGACCTCAGCGACCGGTGACACTCTGGATCGCATCGGTGAACGCGCCCTCGAGGAGCGGCCCGGCCAGTGCCCACAGCGCGACGACGAGTCCGGCGGTCATCAGCGTCACGAGCACCCAGCCGGGCACGTCGCCCCGCTCGGGATCGTCGGCTGCCGGACGCCGGTCCGGGAGCGGCGCTTCGTCCTGCGGTCGGTGAGCGAGGTGGTCGTGGGACATGGTCAACCTTTCGGTGGGTCAGAGGCCTATCTGCAGGGTGGCCAGGGACGGGAAGACGGCGAAGACGACGGTGATGGGCAGGATCAGGAAGACGACCGGCACGAGCATGACGACCTCCTTCTTTCCGCCGGCCTCCATCAGGGCGCGACGCCCCGACTCCCGGACGTCCTGCGCCTGTGCGCGCAGGACGTCGGCCAGCGGGGTGCCGCGCTCCAGCGCGACCGCCACCCCCTCGGCGAACCGGGTGAGGGACGGCAGGTTGGTGCGATCGGCCATCGCCGTCAGAGCGGCGGCGATCGGAGCGCCCGCACGAACGTCGGCGAGCATCGTGGAGATCTCACCGGAGAGCTCGCCGCGGGCGGTGGAGGCGACTCGTTCGAGGGCAGGCATGGGCCCCTCCCCCGCGGTGACCGCGAGCGCCAGCAGCTCGGCCACGGTCGGGAACTCGGCGAGCATCCGTTCCTCGCGCTGTTGTGCCAGGGTGCTGAGCCGGCGGTCGCACGCGACGAAACCGACCGTCCCCGCCAGGAGCACCAGGGCGACCAGCGGGATCACTGCCGATCCCCGGGTGGCTGCGAGGAGCACCGCGGCGGCCAGGCCCACCACGAGGCCGAGGACGGTCCACACGAGCTGGCGGGCACGGAACTGCTCCACGGTGTCTGCGCGGCCGGCGCGGTCGAGCCGGCGCTGGACATCCGCCCGGGAGGAGCCGAGCCGCTCGAACCAGTGGGCGGCGTCGGACACCCACGGGGAGAGGATCCGCTCGACCACGCCGAAAGGGCTGTGCACGGTGTGGTCGCGCAGCAGGCCCGAGGACGCGTCCCGAGGGCGCAGGGCAGGTGCGAGGCGCTCGTCGAGGGAGATGCGGCGGCCACGCAGGCCGGCGATCACGAGCAGGAGGCCGATTCCTCCGAGAAGGCCCAGCAGCGCACCGGTGACGGCGGGGCTCATCGCAGCACCCGGCTCTCCTCGGGCAGCCGCCCGATCCGTCGCATGACCTGGTAGGCCAGCACCGAGCAGGCGGCGCCGGCCGCGAGGACGGCCACGCCGGCGGCGGAGTCGTAGGCGCGCGCCGTCTCCGGGCGGGTCGCGAGAAACGCGAGCACCACCCAGGGTCCCGCGGCAGCCAGGCGGGCGCCGTTGATCGTCCAGGACTGCCGGGCCTCGAGCTCCCCTCGGGTGCGCGCGTCTTCACGGAGGAACTCGGAGAGGCTCTTGAGCAGCCGACCCAGGTCCGTGCCACCGACCTCGCGGGTCAGCCGCAGCGCCTCGACGATGCGGTCCGCCACCGGGTCGGCGAGCCGCGCCTTGAGCAGGTCCAAGCACTCCCCGAACCGTCCGGTGGCCCGGTAGTCGGCGGCGAAGCGGGCGAACGGCTCGCGCAGCTCTGCGGGGCCGCGTTCGCCGAGCTGCGCGACCGCCTCCGGCAGCGAGAGTCCGGCACGGACTCCCGAGGCGAGGTGGTCGACGGCGTCCGGCCACACGTCCCGCAGGCTCTCGCGCCGTCGTCGGGCCCGGACACGGAGCAGCACCTCCGGCGCCACGGTGGCCATCAGCGCGAAGCAGCCGGCGATGGCAGGAGAGCGGGTCAGGGCGAGGCCCACCAGCATCACGGTCAGACCCACCCCCGCGCTGAACGCGTAGAGCGCGCCCGGCCCGACGCGCGGGACGCCCGCCTGGACCAGGACGTCCTGCAACACCTGGTTGCGCCTGCTTCGACGCACCCGGGATCCCGTCGGCTCCCAGCAGGACAGCCACACGAGGACGAGACCCACACCGCCGACGAGGCCGATCAGCACGCCCATCAGCGGTCACCGGCCAGCAGGGCGTTGACGTCGATCCCGGCTCGCTCGAAGCGCTCGACCCCGGGCGGGAAGCCGTCGCCGCGGACGAGGTCGCCGCCCAGCGCAGCCGGCCGGCGCTGGAAGATCTGCGCCGTCTCGACGCGGCTCTCCTCGACCCGCCCGGTCACGGCGACGATCTCGCGGACCTGGCGGGCGCCGTCCGCCGACACCCCGAGGTGCACCACCAGGTCGATGGCCGAGGCGACGGTCGGCGTGACGAAACGTTCGGAGACGTTCTCCCCGGCGAGCAGCGGCAGCGTGCACATCTTGGTGATCGCCTCGCGGGCGGAGTTCGCGTGGATGGTGCAGGCGCCGGGAACGCCGGCGTTGAGCGCCACGAGCAGGTCGAGGCTCTCTGCCTCCCGCACCTCGCCGATGATGATGCGGTCAGGACGCATGCGCAGCGACTCCTTGACCAGTCGCCGCAACGGTATCTCGCCGGTGCCTTCGAGGCTCGGCTGACGGCACTGCATCGCGACGTGGTCACGGACGGGCAGCCGGAGCTCGAAGACCTCCTCGCAGGACACCACCCGCTGACCGGCCGGGATGGATCCGGCCAGCGCGTTGAGCATCGTGGTCTTGCCCGCCTGGGTGGCGCCGGCGACCAGGATGTTCAGCCCCGCGCGGACGGCGGCGTCGAGGAACCTTGCGGCGTGGGGCGTGAGGGCACCCAGGCGGGTCATGTGGTCCACGTGGTGGGCGCGCACCACGTGCTTGCGGATGTTGACCGCCATGTGCTCGCGCGTCACGTCCGGGATCACGACGTGCAGACGTTCCCCGCCGGGCAGCGTGGCGTCGACGAACGGGCTGCTCAGGTCGAGCCGTCGACCGCTGGACGTGAGCATGCGCTCGACGAGGTCCCGCACCTGCGACGCCGTGAGGAGCGTGGTGGTCAGCTCGCTGACTCCTCGGCGCGCGACGAAGACCTGGGCGGGTGAGTTGATCCAGATCTCCTCGACCTCGGGATCGTCGAGGTACGGCTGCAACGGGCCGAGCCCGCCGAGCGCGTCGGCCACCGCCCGGACCGAGGCAGAGGTATCGGCCAGCGGCGGCACGACGCCGAGCGACACGCGCTCGGCGTAGTCCGCCGCCGCCTCGACCACCAGCCGGTCGAGACCGGCACGGTCGCTCACGGGGTCGATGCCACGACGACGGATCAGCTCGCGGACCTCGTGATGCAGGATGCTCGTGGCGTCGTCGCGCAAGGGCACGTCGATGGTCACCGGCAGACCTCTCCCTCGGGGACAATCCGGACCTTCCACCTGGTGCGCCGAGAGTAGCGAACATCGCCACGGCCCCGCTGCCACCCTGTGGACGACCCGCGCCCCGGTGTCGCCGACCTGTCGCCGCTGCCTTCCCGGAAGGACAAGATCCCTGGTCAGCGCGCTCGATGTCGCATCTATGCGTCGTGCCCCCCCGACCCCGGACCGCGGTCCGAATCGTGGACATGCCAGGCAGCACCTGCTGCGACACGTCGCGGCGATCGCACGCAGGTCGCGGACCGGACCGCCGCCCCCGACGGCGGTCGACGCCCCAGGAACGATCGACGCTACGCTGGGCCGTTCCAGCTCTCGGTACCGGACCGGACCGGGACGGCGGCCTGCGAGGAGAACGATGTCGGACCAGCCTGCACAGCCCGTGCCGCACTCGTCCGCACCTGACCCGACCGGTCGCGGTGCAGCCGACGGCTTCGCGCCGCAGGCGGGCGCGTCGGGCCCGCAGCAGTGGGAAGCCGAGCTGCGCCGCTCCGGGCGCGTGGTCGTCCGGGCCCCGAGGACCTTGCGCACCGTCGCCATCGCCCTGACGGCCGGCACGATCGCGCTGTGCTTCGGTGCGGCCATCGGCCTGCCGATCGCGTTCGGGCCCGTGGCTCTGCTCGTGGCCACCGGCCCACTCGTCATCATCGCCGTGCTGGCCGGGGTCTTCCTCGCGATGCAGATCAGCTACCTCGGGCGTGATCTGGTGGTGACCGCGTGCGGGATCCAGGTGGGCCGCAGGGCCCCCGTGCCCTGGCACGAGCTCGCTGGTGTGTCCACGCACCGTGGCGCACTGCGGATCCACGTCCTGCGCTCGGGGCGCCCCGAGACGCTTCAGCTCGGCGACCTCCAGGCACCCTGCGAACAGCTCGTCCGGTGGCTGCAGCCCAAGGCGTTCCCCGCCGCGCTCCCCTAGGGCAGGGCCGGGCGCGCCGGACGCCCGTCCAGGAACGCCAGGTCACGCCGCCCGCACGAACAGCAGACCCACCCACAGCCACCCGACGGCGATGGTCGCCTTCTGGAGCAGCCCGGCCCGCCGGGAGTCCTCCTCCCACGCCTGGCCGAAGGCGAGGAGCCCACCGCCCGCGAGCGCCGCCGTCGTCCCCGAGTAGACCTTCCACCAGACCTCCGGCAGGGCGAACGCCGCGGCGAGGGCAGCCAACGGCACGGCGGCGAACGCGACGACGCCGGCGTGGTCGTGGAGCCGGTGGCGCCACGAGGTCTCCTCGGGCGTGGTGTCGGGCGTGCCGGGTGGATAGCCGCGCATGGGATCCATGGGGAACACGCCGGAGGCGACGAGCGCCAGGCCGAACACGCCGACGACGACGGCGAGCAGCCCGCTGCCCAGAGCCTCACGCCCCACGAGCGCCCCGGCCGCCACCGCCGTGCCGCACACGAGGAAGCTGGTGGTCTGCACCCAGCCGCGCCGGCCCAAGGCGAGCGCGCTCACCGGCTGGCGCACCCACGCGTACCCAGGCCGCGTCCACCCGTCCACGAGGAACACCACGACGAACGACCAGCAGCACACGGCCGCGACCCACAGCATCGGCATCATGCCGTCACCCTTCCCGGCGCGCCCCGTCCGGACAAGTGCCGGAGGTCACGGTCGGTAGGGTCGAGCGCATGACGTCCACCCCGCGCTGGCGCCAGGTCGCCGCAGCGACCGGCCTGCTCGCGCCGAGCGGCGCCGTCGGGCAGACGATCTTCGCCGAGATGACGGTGCTGGCGAACCGCACGGGCGCGATCAACCTGGGTCAGGGCTTCCCGGACGTGGACGGCCCCGACTACGTCAAGGAGGCCGCGAAGGCCGCCATCGACGCCGGCCGCAACCAGTACGCCCCGGGCGACGGCGTCCCCGAGCTGCGCCGCGCCGTCGCCGAGCACCAGCACCGCCACTACGGCCTGGACGTGGACCCGGACACCGAGGTCCTGGTCGCGACCGGGGCCACCGAGGCCCTGACGGCCGCGATCCTGGCGCTGACCGGCCCCGGCGACGAGGTCATCACCCTCGAACCGTTCTACGACTCCCACGCCGCCGCGATCGCGATGGCCGGCGCCACCCACGTGCCGGTCCCCCTGACCGCCGACCTGCGCCTCGACGCGGCGGCCCTGCGCGCCGCCGCCACGGACCGCACGCGTCTCATCCTCGTGAACACGCCGCACAACCCCACCGGCACCGTGCTGACCCGCGCCGAGCTCGAGGACGTCGCCGCCGTCGCCCGCGAGCGCGACACCGTCGTGCTCACCGACGAGGTCTACGAGCACCTCGTCTACGACGACGCGACGCACGTCCCGATGGCCACGCTGCCCGGCATGGCCGAGCGCACGCTCACGGTGTCGAGCTCGGGCAAGACGTTCAGCCTGACGGGCTGGAAGGTCGGGTGGCTGCACGGCCCGGCCGAGCTGGTCACGGCCGTGCGCACGGTCAAGCAGTTCATGACGTATACCTCGGGCTCGGCGTTCCAGCCGGCGATCGCGCTGGCGCTCGCCGACGACGAGACCCCGCGCGCCCTCGCCGCGTCCCTCGCCGCACGCCGCGACCTGCTGCGCGAGGGCCTCGAGGCGGCGGGCTTCGACGTCGTCGTCCCGCGCGGCACGTACTTCGTGGTGGCCGACGGCGCGGCGCACGTCGCACGACTCGGTCTCGAGGACGGCCACGACCTGTGCCTGCGCCTGCCGGAGCTCGCCGGGGTGGTGGGCGTCCCGGTCTCGGCGTTCTGCCGGCAGGGGTCGACGGCGGCACGAGCGCTGCGCTCGCGGGTGCGGTTCACGTTCGTCAAGCGTCCCGAGGTGCTGCGTGACGCCGTCGGGCGCCTCGCGACGCTCGGGCGGTAGCGGGCAGCGCGCCTGACCTTGCCCCACGCCGTGCTACCTCGCGCCGCACTGCACTACCTCGGCGACGACGGCACTACCTCGGCGCAGTAGGCGCTACCTCGTGCCGCGCCGCACTACCTCGGCGGGAACCGCTCTACCTCGGTGTGGTCAGCCAAGCAGGAGCGAGGCCGCCACCGCCAGCATGATGAGCGCGATCACGCCGTCGACCACCCGCCACGCGCCCGGGCGACGCAGCAGCGGCGCGAGGAACCGCGCCCCGTAGCCGAGGCCCACGAACCACAGCATGCTCGACACCACCGCGCCGGCCGTGAACAGCCAGCGGTCGTCGCCGTAGCCGGCGGCGATCGAGCCCTGCAGCACCACGGTGTCCAGGTACACGTGCGGGTTGAGCCAGGTGAGGGCGAGCGCGGTGAGCAGCACCGGTCGCAGCCGCCGTCCGGCGTCGGACCGGGCGACGTCCCGAGCGGCCTCAAGCTCCTCGCCGCCGCGCCACGCCCGGCGGGCGGCCAGCGCGCCGTACCCGAGGACGACGGCGGCGCCCGCCCAGCGGGCCACCTCGACCAGTCCCGGGTGCTGCTCGACGAGGGCGCCGAGGCCTGCACCACCCGCTGCGTACAGGACCGCGTCCGAGGCCGCGCAGACCAGGACCACGACGCCCACGTGCTCACGTCGCACGCCCTGGCGCAGCACGAAGGCGTTCTGGGCACCGATGGCGACGATGAGCGAGAGACCGAGGCCGAGCCCGGCGAGAAAGATGAGCACCCTTCGACGCTAGGCACGCCCCCGAATGAAGTCCAACGAAACTTTCTGACCCTGATGAAGCAATACTTCAGGTATGCGATGGGACTCCGGCCAGCTCGCGGCGCTCGCCGCCGTCATCACCGAGGGCTCGTTCGAGGCGGCGGCCCGGGCGCTGCACGTGACGCCGTCGGCCGTGAGCCAGCGCGTCCGGGCCCTGGAGAACGCCGCGGGCACGGTGCTGGTCCGGCGCACCCGGCCCGCCACCCCCACGGAGCCCGGCCGCACGCTGCTGCGTCTGGCACGGCAGGTGGAGCTGCTCGGCGCGGAGGCCGCGGCCGAGCTCGGCCCCATCGACGACGAGAGCACCGGCCGGCCCGTCACCGTGCCGATCGCGGTCAACGCCGACTCCCTCGCGACGTGGATCATGCCCGCGCTCTCCGCTGTCGACGGCGTCTGCTTCGACGTGCACGTCGCCGACCAGGACCGCACCGCCGAGCTGCTGCCGGCCGGCGTCGTCATGGCGGCGGTGACCTCGCAGCGCGAACCGGTCCAGGGCTGCACCTCGGTACCGCTCGGGGTGACCCGCTACCGGCCGGCGGCCACCCGCGACTTCGTGGCCCGCTGGTTCCCCGACAGCCCGACGCCCGGGGCGCTCGACATCGCCCCGATGGTCGTGTTCGCCCGCACGGACGACCTGCAGGACCGCTGGCTGCGCGCCGTCGCGCAGCAGGCGGGCAGCACCGTGCCCGACCCGCCGCGCCACCACGTGCCCTCGACCGCCGAGTTCCTCGCCGCGGTGCGCACGGGCATGGGATGGGGCATGTGGGGGCCTCTCCCCCGCGACGGCGCATGCTTCGACGTCCTCGCACCCGACGACGACGTCGTCCCGCTCGCCGCCGAGACCGTCGACGTCACGCTCCACCTCCAGCAGTGGCGCCTGCGGTCGACCGTGCTGGACCGCGTCACCGACGCGTTGCGCGAGCAGGCTCGCCGGGTCTTGCCGCCGGCAGGTACCGCGCGCTGAGCGGCGAGTCTCAGGCGCACACCCCGGCGCGCAGCGAGGGGCTGGGCGACGGCGAGGGCTTCTCCTCCCTGACCTCCTCGGCGTCCTCGCTTCCGTCGTCGCTCCCCTTGCCGCCGCCGTCCGACGGCGAGGTGCTCGGCTCCGGCTCGGGGACCAGCGACTCGTCCGCGGCGAACTTCTCCCACATCCCGGCGGCCTCCGACGTCCACACCACGCGGTTCGGGTCCGAGGGGGCGTCGACGACCGGGACCGACTCGAAGACGATGTCCGAGGGGTCCACGTTCCGCACGCTCCAGGCGAGGCCCGCGAGCGCCCGCGGGCTCGCCAGCTCGGGGCTCGTGGAGATGGCCCGCAGCGCGGCCTGGACCATCCGGTAGAGCGCCGGGGTGTCGGTGATGACGTTCTGGTCGAGGACCTCGCGCATCATCGAGTCGATGAACGCCTGCTGCCGCTCGATCCGTTGCAGGTCGCTGCCGAGCTCGAGGCCCATGCCCTCGCCCTTGCGCACGCGCAGGAACTGGATGGCTGTCTCGCCGTCGAGCACCTGGCGCCCCGCATCGAGAGCGAGGTCGCTGTAGCGCTCGTCGCCGACGACGGGCTCCGGCAGGCACATCGGCACGCCGCCGATGGCGTCGACGATGTCGACCACACCGTTCATCTTGACCACGACGTGGTCGTCGATGGTCAGACCGGTCAGGGCCTCCACGGTGAGGATGGTGCAGGCGGCCGCGGCCGTGATGTCGTGCTCGGGCCCCCCGCCGATGGCGAACGCGGAGTTGAACATCGCCCCGTACTGCGGCGAGGTCGTGCTGCCGTCCGGGCGGGGGCAGGCGGGGATGTCCACCAGGGAGTCGCGCGGGATCGAGATCGTCTCGATCCGGCTCCGGTCCCCGCTGATGTGCACCACGAGGGTGGTGTCGGAGTGGAACTCGTCCCCCGAGCCGGCCAGCTCGGCGTTCGCCGCGTCGCGGAAGTCCGTGCCCATCACCAGGATGTCGAGGGACTTCCCGGCGAACGGGTCGGTCGGGTCCTCGGGCTCGGAGGGCTCCGCCTGCGGCTCCGGAGCGCCGTCGCGCCCCAGCAGCGCGTCGACGTCGGACACCTCGATCTGGTTCTGCAGATCGATGTACGCCGCGACCGCCCCCGAGCCGACGAGAGCCAAGACGCCCGTCAGCCCGAGGGCCGTCCATCGCAGGACCCTGTGCCCGGCATGGGGTCCTGCGTGCCGGGGATTGGTGCTCTCCACACCGTCACCCTAAGCCGGTGGTCTTATCCAGGCCTACCGGGCGAGTCAGGACAACGCCCCTTTCACGGCATGTTCACGTGGCCGTCCGCCGCGCTCACGAGTGGCCGTGGCCGCCCAGGGCGGCCACCGCGAGGTCCGGGTGGTCGGCGAAGAGCCCGTCCAGGCCGGCGTCGAGGAACACCCGGATCTCACCCGCGAGGTCGCCGTGCTCGGCCGGGTCGCCGGAGGACCGGAACCCGGTGGGCAGGAACGTGTTCTCCGCGCGGAACGTCCAGGCGTGCACCTCGAGACCGGCACGGTGGGCGTCACGGATCACCGACGTCGGCTCGCCGAGCGTGCCGTCCGCCTCGCGCGGGATCAGCACGTCCTTGGCCGCGCCGATCCCGTCCGCGTACCCGGCGACCTGCCGCAGGCCGCGCCGGGTGACGAGGTCGGCGTACGTCGTCGACTCCCCGGCGGCGACCAGGTCGTACGGCGCGCCGCTCGCCGAGACGAGCTGCGCGATGCGTACGTCGGTCATCTCGTCGAGGTCGCGCAGGTTGCCGGTCTCGAACGACTGCAGGATCACCGGGTCGCGCCGCGAGTCGAGGCCGTTGGCCTCCAGCTCCGCGACCAGCGGCTCCTCGAGCGACAGGCCGACCGAGTCGAAGTACGTCGGGTGCTTGGTCTCGGGGTAGACGCCGACCTGGCGGCCGTCGCAGGTCTCGGAGCGGCGGGCGAGGTCGAGCACCTCGTCGAGGGTCGGCACCTGGTAGAGCCCGTCGAACGCGGCGCTGCCCGGACGCAGCTCGCCGAGGCGCTCCTGCGCGCGCAGGGTGCGCAGCTCCGCCAGCGTGAAGTCCTCGGTGAACCAGCCCGTGACCTCCCGGCCGTCGATGGTCTTGGTGGTGCGCCGGTCGGCGAACTCCGGGTGGTCCGCCACGTCGGTGGTGCCACCGATCTCGTTCTCGTGGCGCGCCACGAGCACCCCGTCCTTCGTCGCCACCACGTCCGGCTCGATGTAGTCGGCGCACTGCAGGATCGCCTGCTCGTAGGCCGCGAGGGTGTGTTCGGGCCGGTACCCGGACGCGCCGCGGTGCCCGACGACGGTGACGCCGTCGTCCCGCGTGCGCTGGCGCTCCAGGTCGACGACGACCATCTCCGTGTCGTCCGGCGTGCCGGGGACGCGGGCGTCGTTGCCGGGGTAGTTGTTGTCGTTGCCGATCAGGATGCGGCCGTCGCGCAGACGCAGGACCGTCTCGAAGGACTGCACCGGCAGGGCGAACGTCTCGCCGAGGCCGTAGCCCTCGCCGGCGTCGATGCCCCGCGGGTTGTCGATCTTCAGCGCGTCGAGCACCAGCTTCTTGGCCACGAAGCCCTCGTGGTCGGTGCGGCGCAGGTCCACCTCGTAGACGCGCTTGGTCACCGACGCGGCAGCGTCGAAGTTGTCCCGTTCGACGAACCAGAATCGACCCTTGCCCACGGTGAACGAGTCGCCGATCACGTTGCCCGGCAGGTCGGTCTGGTAGTCCCAGGTGCGGCCGGTGTACTCGCCGGAGCGGGTGTCGAGCTCGTAGACCACGCGGCGCCGCTCGTCGTCGGTGCCGACCAGGGCGTTCTCGATCACCGGGTACAGGTAGCGTCCGTTCGGCGAGGCGCTCATCGCCTCGAAGCCGCTGCTGGCCCGCACGCCGGGCGCCTCGCCGTCGGCCAGGTACGGGTTCTGCGGGGACTTCAGGCCGCCCGGCAGCGGGATCGGCTCCTCGAGGAGCGTGCCGCTGGCGTCGAAGTGCAGGACGAACGGCCCGAACTCCTCACCGACCCAGAACGAACCGTCCTGGGCGCGGACCACGGACTCGATGTCGAAGTCCGCCCCGGTGAGCAGGCGCTCGGTGGTGCCGGAGCGCACGATCGGGAAGTCCAGCACACCGTTCGCGTCGTTGTAGTCGATGCGGTCCAGGATCTCGATGTCGCCGGAGCCGGAGTGCCGCGCACCGGTGTCCCAGTCGGGCTCGACCAGATAGCTGCGCAGCAGGAAGTCGGCGCTGTTGCCCTGCGTGCCGAACCCGTTGTCCGGCTGGGCCCAGAAGGTGCCGTCGCCGTTGTCGACCATGGCGGAGAACCCGGGGATCACCTGGCCGTCCCAGGGTCCCTGGCGGCCGTTCGCGGGCGAGGCGTCGGCGCCCGACGGCGGCCCGTCGGCGAGGAAGTCGGCGCTGAGCGTGGCGCGTCCCTCCAGCACGGGCACCTCGTGGTGGTGGTGCCGCCCGGGACCGGGGCGGTCGGCGGTCGTGGCCGTGGCGGCGGTGGTCGTCAGGGCGGTGAGGAGGACCGTCGCGGCGGTGCCGGCCGCGACGGTACGGACGAAGGGTGCGGACCTCGCTGTTCTGCGCATGGCCCCATACCACTGAGCCTGGGCGTCGCCCGGCCCAACCCTGGGTGAAGCCTGGTGGGCGACCGGGTGAAGTGCGACTACGTGAGCTGCACCCAGCCGCCGCGCCGGAACGCGGGCGTGGCGATGGCCAGCACGCCGATGGCGCAGACCCAGGCCCCCAGCATCACGGCCGTCATGGCGACGGCGTCGCCCCCGAGCGCCCCGGCGAGCGGGGAGACGACGCCGGCCACGCCGGACTGCACGGCACCGATGACGGCGGCGGCGGTGCCGGCCCGCTCCCCGTGCCGCGACAGGGCGATGGCCGAGGCGTTGGCCGGGATGAGCCCGGTGAACGCGACGGTGACCCAGAGCGCCGCGAGCAGGCCGATCAGCCCGCCGGCACCGGTGAGCGCCACCACGAGGAGCGCCACCGCGGCGACGCCCTGCAGCACGAGCGACGTGCGCAGGATGCGGATCGGGGCCACCCGGCGCACCAGGCTGGCGTTGATCTGCGCCGAGCCGACCAGGCCCACGCCGTTGAGGGCGAACAGCAGGGAGAACTGCGCGTGGCTGAGCCCGTAGACCTCCTGGAACACGAACGGCGAGGTGACGACGTAGCTCATGAGCACGGCCATGCCGAGGCCGGGCAGCAGGGCGAGCGCCATGAAGTGCCGGTCCCGCAGCAGGTGGCGGTACCCGCCGACGACGGTCCGGGCACCGCCGACGCGCCGGCGAGACACCGGGTGGGTCTCGGGCAGGTACCGCCACACGACGAAGCCCATGGTGACGCCGATGATCGCGAGCACCCCGAAGACCCACCGCCAGGAGGCGACGCTCGCGACGAGCGAGCCGAACGTCGGTGCCAGCAGCGGCGCGATGCCGATGATGAGCATGAGCCGCGACAGGATGCGGGCGGCCTCGGAGCCGACGAACCGGTCGCGCACGATGGCCATGGCGGCCACGCCGCAGGCGGCGTTGAAGAAGCCCTGCAGCAGCCGCAGCCCGACCAGCACCGTGATGTTCGGCGCGAACGCGCACAGCAGCGAGGTGACGACGTGCATCGCCAGTCCCCACATGAGCGGGCGCCGCCGGCCGTACCGGTCGGACAGGGGACCGATGACGAGCTGGCCGGCCGCACCGCCGACGAGCATGATCGACACCGACAGCGCGGCGAACGAGGCGCTCGTGCCGAGGTCGGCGGCCACCTCCGGCAGCGACGGCAGATACATGTCGACCGTGAAGGCCGGGACCGCCGCGAGCGACCCGAGCATGACGACCCAGCGGAACGACGAGCGGGCGCGCGGCGGCGCGGTCGGGTTGTCGGGCATGGCCGCCATCGTATCGAAACGATTTGAGAAGGGCGATGGGAATCCCGGTGAGCCCGCTCACCACCGGCACCACCGGCGGCTGTCGGTGCCGTGCGCGACGATGGGCACATGTGCGGCAGGTATGCCTCGTTCACCGACTCCCAGGCCCTGGCGGACGACCTCGCGATCGCCGAGATCGCCGAGGACGCCCGCGTGCTCGGCCCGCGCTGGAACGTCGCGCCGACGGACGACGTCCGGATCGTCGTCGAGCGCCCACGCCGCGAACGCCTGGCGGACGGCAGCACGACGGCGGGCGAGATCACCCGGTCCCTGCAGGCGGCGCGGTGGGGACTCGTCCCGTCGTGGGCGAAGGACCCGGGCGTCGGTGCCCGCATGATCAACGCCCGCTCGGAGACCCTCCTCGACAAGCCGGCGTTCGCCAAGCCGCTGGGCGTGCGCCGCTGCCTCGTGCCGGCGGACGGCTACTACGAGTGGCGCAGGCTCGACCTGCCGACCGCCACCAAGAAGGTGCCCAAGCAGGCCTACTGGATCCACCCGGCCGACGACGGCGTCGTGGCGTTCGCCGGGCTCTACGAGTTCTGGCGCGACCGCAGCCGCGCCGACGACGACCCGGACCGGTGGCTGGTCTCGACCACGATCGTCACCCGGGCCGCCGCCGGCGAGCTGGCACGCATCCACGACCGCACTCCCGCGATCCTCCCTCGGTCCGCCTGGGACGCCTGGCTCGACCCGGCCGTCGGTGCCGAGGAGGCGTACGGCCTGCTGGACATGACGGAAGCACCGTTGGCCGTCCGTCCGATCTCGTCCCGCGTCGGCAACGTCCGCAACGACGACCCCGGTCTCATCGAGCCGGACCCCGCACCGCTCGACCCCGACGTCGTCCGCGTCGGTTGAGCACGGGTCAGCTGGCGCCGACCGGACTGCCCGACCCGCCTTCCCCGTCCGCCTCGAGGACGAAGAAGAGGAAGCTCAGGAACGCGGTCCGTTCGCCCGTCGCGATGCGCGGCGGGAGGAGCTCGGGCGGCGTCGTGGGCGACGGAGCCGGCTCGCTGACCACGCGGATGCGGAACCCCGCCGCGGTGAACGCGTCGGTCATCGCGTGCAGGGGGCGGTGCCAGAACGGG
Source organism: Isoptericola halotolerans (assembly GCF_003003075.1). Classification (GTDB taxonomy): domain Bacteria; phylum Actinomycetota; class Actinomycetes; order Actinomycetales; family Cellulomonadaceae; genus Isoptericola; species Isoptericola halotolerans_A. Next base: position 147,125 of record NZ_PVTX01000004.1, read on the forward strand.
ACGGTGACCGGCTCGCCGGCGAACTCGAAGTCCTCCGTGTACGGCCGCGTGGCGAAGTAGTCCTCGGTCGGGTGGTGGAAGGCCCGGACCGACGGATGGTTGACCGAGCAGATCAGCCGGCCACCCGGCCTCAGGACCCGGCGGATCTCGGCCAGGGGTCCGCCCCAGTCCTCGAGGTAGTGCAGCACGAGCGAGGCGACGACGTCGTCGAACGCCGCATCCGCGAACGGCAGGGGCGCCGCGAGGTCGGCGACGTGCAGCGGGACGTCGTCGCCCAGCTGTCGGCGAGCGATCTCGACCATGGCCGGGCTGCCGTCCAGGCCGGTCATCATCCCGCCCCGGGCACGCAGCTCCGCCGTCAGCGGGCCGGCGCCGCACCCGACGTCGAGGACCCGCCGGCCCCGCACGTCGCCGGCGAGGGCGATCATCGCCGGGCGCTCGTAGTGCGCGTTGAGCAGGCTCGACGCGTTCTCCCTGGCATAGCTGTCCGCGTAGTCGTCGTACAGGTCGGCCTGCATCGGTTCTCCTCGTCGGCGCCGTCGGTGTGCGGAACGCTACCGGCCCACCCCGCGGGACGGGCCGTCGGCAGATGTGCGCAAAGTGCTACGATCGCGCACATGACCACGATCGCCAGCCGCGACCTGCGGAACCACACCTCCGAGATCCTGCGACGGGTCGCCGGCGGTGATCACGTCACGGTCACGCAGCACGGCACCCCGGTCGCGGAGATCGGACCCGTGAGGTCGACCCGTCCGCGCTCGCTCCGGCGTGCCGAGCTCCTGGAGCTCCTCGGCACGGTCCAGGCCGATCCGGACCTGCGCAGCGAGCTGGCCGAGCTGGCAGGAGACACGACTGACGACCTCGGTCCGATCCGGTGACCGCCGCCGAGGCGCAAGGGCTGCTCGACACGAGTGTCTTCATCGCTTCCGCGTCCGGCCGTCGACTCGACGGCACCGCACTGCCGGAGGAGTCGTTCGTCTCGGTGATCACGCGGGCGGAGCTCCAGGCCGGTGTCCTGGTGGCCAAGGACTCCGAGACCCGCGCTCGCAGACTGACCACCCTGGACGCGATCTCGCCGCTCGCGCTGCTGCCGGTCGACGCAGCCGCTGCGTCGCACTGGGCTCGCCTGCGCGTCAGGCTCGCCGAGTCGGGACGCCGGGTCAACGTCAACGACCTCTGGATCGCCTCGATCGCCCTGGCCAACGACCTACCCGTCGTCACCCAGGACGACGACTTCTCGCCGTTGGCCGAGCTGGACGCGCTGCGAGTCGTCCGCGTCTGAACGCGGCCGTCGCTCCGCCCGGTCGGCTCCACGCCAGGGCGCCGGCGCTCTACGCTGACCGCCATGAGCCACGTGACCTGCACCGTGACCGACGGCGTCGCGGACGTCCGCCTCGACCGCCCGGACAAGCTCAACGCGCTGTCGCTGGCCATGGTGCACGACCTCGGCGCCACCGCCCGCCGCCTGCGTCGCGACCCGACGCTGCGCGCCGTCGTCCTCTCCGGCGCCGGGCGGGCCTTCTGCGCCGGGATGGACCTCGGCTCCGCCGCGCGGGACCCGCGCGGGACCGCCCGCGCGTTCGTGCCGACGTGGCGCGGCACCAACCCGCTGCAGGAGGCCTGCTGGGCCTGGCGTCGCCTGCCCGTCCCCGTCGTCGCGGCGACGCACGGCGCCGTGCTCGGGGCGGGACTGCAGCTCGCGCTCGCCGCGGACCTGCGCGTCACCGCGCCCGACGCGCGCTGGTGCGTCATGGAGACCGCCCGCGGACTGGTACCGGACATGACCGGGGTCCGGTCGCTCGTCCAGCTCGTCGGGATCGAGACCGCCAAGCGGCTCACCTTCACCGCCGACGAGGTCAGCGGCACCGACGCGGTCGCGCTAGGGCTCGCCGGCACGGCGTCGGACACCCCGTACGACGACGCGCACCACCTCGCGGCCCGGCTCGCCGAGCGGCGGCCCGAGGCGCTCGCGGCGGCGAAGCGGCTGTTCGACCGCCGGTGGTCGGCGGGTGACCGGCGTACCTTCGCCGCCGAACGGCGCGCGCAGCTCCGGCTGCTGCCGGGCGCGCTGGGAGCACTGAAGGGCATGCAGGGCGGCAGAGGCCCGCGGTCGGGCAGGACGGACGTCCCCCCGGCGCGTCAGGACGCCGTGTAGGCGCGGTGCAGGCGCACCGGGGTGATCTCGCCGATCCCCTGGACCTCCTGCGGTGCCTGCGCCGTGAGCGCGTACCGCGACGAGGACGCCAGCAGCGCCGCCGTGGGCGGGTCCACCAGCACGCTGGCCGGCTCGGCCAGCTCGGTGATGCGCGAGGCGAGGTTGACGTCGGGGCCGAACACGTCGCCGAATCGCGACAGCACCCGGCCCCACACGAACCCGACCCGTACGGGGATCTCCTGCTCCGTGGCGTGCGGCGCCGCGAGGCCGAGGGCGCACTCCGCGCCGGTCGTGACGTCGTCGGCCACGAACAGCACGGCATCGCCGATCGTCTTGACGACCCGGCCGCCCGCCTCGGTGATGACGTCGCGGGCCCGGGCCTCGAACTGCTGGACGAACTCCGAGAGCTCCTGCGAGCCGAGGCCGGCGGTGCGCTTGGTGAACGACACGATGTCGGCGAACCCGACCGCACGCCGCAGGGGCAGCTCGTCCGGCACGGGGCGTGCGCCCTGCGAGCCGCCGAACTCCGTGGCGAACCGGCCCATGAGCGCCGCGAGCTGCCGCCGCCAGGCGTGCTCCAGCTGGCGCGCCAGGATGTCGGCGAACCGGGGCACGCGCTCGAGCGCCGCGAGCCGGGCGCTCACGTCGTCCAGCTCGAACCGGCGGCCGATGTGCTCCACGAGCGCCTCGACCTGCCACAGCGCCAGCCGGTCGGCCGTGTGCCCCAGCGAGCGGACGAGCGTCATCTGCGCCTGCTCGTCGAGCTGGCCCTCGTCGATGAGCGCGCCGATCTCCCGCAGGGACTCCATGTCCGCGTCCGTGAACCGCGCCTCGTCCCCGCGCGTGACCGGCAGCCCGAGCCAGCGCCAGTACGACTCGACGAACTCTCGTGACAGGCCCGTGCCGTCCACGAGGTCGTCGAGGGTGTAGGTGCGCGGGCCGCCGAGGATCGCCTCGTCGACCCGTCCGGCGGCGTCGTCGACCGCCGGGGCGCTCTGGTGGGGGGTGTCGCTGGTCACGGGGCCACTGTAGCCAGCGTCACCTGGGCGCTCCCTGGACGTCCGGCGACGGGTGCGCCCGCAGGTGGTGCACGTCGCCCGCGGTGACCACCCGTTCGCCGCCGGGGGTCGCCAGGACGAGCGCGCCGTCGTCGGCCACCCGGTCCGCGGTGCCCACGACGACGTCGTCGCCGCCCGCGAGCTCGGCCCGCACCCTCGTGCCCAGCGTGGCCGACGCCGCGGCGTACTCCTGGGCGAGACCCGCAGCGGCCGCGTCGCCCGCGGCCGCTTCCAGGCGTCCGACGGCGGCGGTCAGCTCGTGCACCAGTCCCACCAGCAGCGCGGTGCGGTCGGCGGCGGCGCCGGCGAGGGCGAGGGACGTGGCCGTCGGCACCGGCAGCTCGTCGGCCCGCTGCGAGACGTTCGTGCCGATGCCCACGACGACGGCGGGCGGCTCGGTCGGGGCGCCGCCGTCGGGCACGACCTCCGCGAGGACCCCGGCGACCTTGCGGTGCGCGCCCAGCCCCTCGACGGGCGTGGCCGCCGGCAGCAGGACGTCGTTGGGCCACTTGAGCCGCGCGTCGCAGCCGAGCACGGCCAACGTCCTCACGACGGCCAGCCCGGCGACGAGCGGTACCCAGCCGAACGCCGTGCGCGGGATCTGCGGGCGCAGCAGGAACGACACCGTCAGCGCCGCGCGGGCCGGGGTCTGCCACGTCCGGCCGGCCCGGCCCCGGCCCGCCGTCTGGTGCTCGGCCGCCAGGGCTGCGGGCGACCGGGCCGAGCCTGCCCGGACGCGGTCGGCCAGGTCGGAGCTGGTGGAGGCGGTGGCCCCCACGACGTCGAGCCGCGCCAACGGGCCGGCGGGGCGGCAGAGGGTGCGGCGCAGGGACTCGACGTCGAGCGGTTCACGGTTCACCGGTCCATCGTCCCGGCTGTCGAGGGTCCACGCCACGGCGCGCTCGTTGTGCGGTCCCCACAAAGATCGTCGGGGTGCCAAGGCCTGTCGCGCATCGATTCGTCGCTTCCCACCATCTAGGGTCGCTTGCGTGAACACCACTGCCGCCAAGCTCGCCGAGCTCGAGCGCCGCCGCGCCGCCGCGATCACGGAGCCCGAGGAGACCGCCCGGACCAAGCAGCACGCACGCGGCAAGAAGACCGCCCGCGAGCGCATCGACGCGCTGCTCGACGAGGGCAGCTTCACCGAGCTGGACGCCCTGGCCACCCACCGCAGCCGCAACTTCGGCATGGACGCCAAGCGGCTGCCGGGCGACGGCGTCGTCGTCGGCCACGGCACCATCGACGGACGCCAGGTGTGCGTGTTCTCCCAGGACTTCACCGTGTTCGGCGGCTCGCTGGGCGAGGTGCACGGCGAGAAGATCGCCAAGGTGCAGGACCTGGCGCTGCGCACGGGCGTGCCGATCATCGGCATCTCCGACGGCGGCGGCGCCCGCATCCAGGAGGGCGTGGCCGCCCTGACGCAGTTCGCCGAGATGTTCCGGCGCAACGTGGCGGCGTCGGGCGTGGTGCCGCAGATCTCCCTGATCCTCGGCCCCAGCGCCGGCGGCGCCGTCTACTCCCCCGCGCTGACGGACTTCATCGTCATGGCCGACAAGACGTCGAACATGTTCATCACCGGCCCGGACGTCATCAAGACGGTCACGGGCGAGGACGTCGACTTCGAGACGCTCGGCGGCGGGCGCACCCACAACGCCACCTCGGGCGTGGCGCACTACCTCGGCGAGGACGAGGACGACGCGATCGACTACGTGCGCCACCTGGTCGGCTACCTGCCCCAGAACAACCTGTCGGACGCCCCGACGTTCCCGCCCGAGGAGGGCGGCGAGCTCGAGGTCACGGCCTCCGACGAGACCCTCGACGAGATCGTCCCCGACAGCGACAACCAGCCGTACGACATGCGCGCGGTCGTCGAGACGGTGCTCGACCCCGACTCGTTCCTCGAGGTGCAGCCGCTGTTCGCGCCGAACGTCCTGATCGGGTTCGGGCACGTCGAGGGCCAGAGCGTCGGCATCGTCGCGAACCAGCCGCTGTCCATGGCGGGCACGCTCGACATCGACGCGGCCGAGAAGGCCGCACGGTTCGTGCGCACCTGCGACGCCTTCAACGTCCCCGTCGTGACGTTCGTCGACGTGCCCGGGTTCCTGCCCGGCGTCGGCCAGGAGCACAGCGGCATCATCCGCCGCGGCGCCAAGCTCATCTACGCCTACGCCGAGGCCACGGTGCCGCTGGTCACGGTCATCACGCGCAAGGCCTACGGCGGCGCGTACATCGTCATGGGCTCCAAGCAGCTCGGCGCGGACGTCAACCTCGCCTGGCCGACGGCGCAGGTCGCCGTCATGGGGGCGTCCGGTGCGGTGAACATCCTGCAGCGGCGCGCGCTGAAGCAGGTCGCCGACGACGGCGGGGACGTCGAGACCGAGCGCCAGCGGCTCACCGACGAGTACACCGAGCGGATCGTCAACCCCTGGGACGCGGCCGAGCGCGGCTACGTCGACGCCGTGATCCGCCCCTCGGAGACCCGCGTGCAGATCGTGCGATCCCTGCGGGCGCTGCGCACCAAGCGCGCGAGCCTGCCCCCGAAGAAGCACGGCAACATCCCGCTGTGAACGTCTGAGAAGATCGACCGATGAGCCACGAGGACGCCACCCACGGCCCGGCACCGCTGGGAGACGTGGACCCTGAGCCGATGCACCGCGCCGTGGACGCCCTGACGGCCGCGCTGCACCAGTACGTGGACACCGCCGTCGGCGTCCGGGCGGAGTTCGGCGCGTCCGAGGCGGACGACGACCCGCGCATCCTCGCGCTGGAGAACCGCGTCGGCACGCTCAACGCGGCCGTGTTCGACCAGCTGCACGACGCGCTGGGGATGCACCCGGACCTGACGACGTCGGTGTGGGAACCCGGTCCGGACTCCGAGCACGACGACGCCGACGAGGACCTGCCCGAGGGCACCGTCCCGGCCGAGGCCTTCTACCTCGGCTTCGTGGTGGCGGACCCGCCCGCCGGGGCGTCGATGACCCTCGACGGCGTCATCGAGCAGCTGGACGAGGCCGGCCAGGAGGCCGCCTCGCGCCTCGTCGCCGGTGGCTACCACGTGCTGGAGTGGGCGGCGTCGCGCGGCCTCGCGCCCGCGTTCGGCGACGACCCCGACGACGAGGAGGACGACCTGTGAACGCCCAGTTCCGTGTGGTGCGGGGTGAGCCCGACGACGTCGAGGTGGCGGCGCTCGTCGCCGGCCTCGCCGCGGTCTCGGCCTCCGGCGACGAGCCGGACGACGTCGCTCCGGTCGACGAGTGGGCCAACCACGCCCGCAACCTCCGCGGCAACGGGGCCGCCACCGCCCGGAGCTTCGGCGGCCGCGCGGGCCGGCACAACGCCGACGCGTGGCGCTGGAGCCTGCGCTCGTGAGCGTGGTCTGGCAGCAGGTCGACACGCCGGGCGAGGTCGAGGCACCGCTCGGCGACGTGCCCGGCCCGGAGCGCCCGGGGCTGCTCCGCCGGTGGCTGTGGCTGCCCGCCCTGCTGGTCACGGTCGCGGTGTACGTGGCGCAGCGGCTGGTGGAGAACCCGTCCGGCGAGCTGGAGATGTGGCTGATGCTCGCCCTCATGGCCGGGCTGGCGGTCACCGCGGTGGCGGCCCTCGTCCGCTACCGCGACGACCAGCGCCACGCGACCGAGACGAGGGCCGCCGAGGCGCTGCGGAACGACGCCCGGGCGGTCACCGGGTCGGTCACCGTCTCCGAGCGCGAGCTCAAGGACGGCACGATGCTGCGCGGGCTGCTCACCTACCCGCGGGACTCCGAGACCGCGGAGGACACCTGGTCGCTGCTGGTGGCCGATGGCGATGCCCCCGGCCCGCGACCCGGCGACCCGGTCGCCGTGTGGTGGGCACCCGGCTCGGACGCCGTCGTCGTGCGCTACCACCGCGGCTGGGCCGACGACGTCCGCCGTTCGCAGCGTTCGTGACCGGCATCTGCCCGCCACCTCGCGGCCGCTTCGCCGTCGTCGGGTCGGGCACCGGCACGACGGCGTCCCGCCTGCTCGACGCCGTCGACGACGGCACGATCCCCGCGGACGTCGCCGTCGTGGTCGGCAACAACAGTCGGTCCGGGATCCTCACCCGTGCACGCGACCGCGGCGTCAGGACCTTTCACCTCAGCGGCAAGACCCACCCGGAACCAGACATGCTGGACGCCGCGATGCTGGATGCCCTCGATGCCGCGGGGACCGACCTCGTGGTGCTCGCCGGGTACATGAAGCTGCTCGGTCCGCGGGTCCTGGAACGGTTCAAGGGCGCGGTCCTCAACACCCACCCCGCGCTCCTGCCCGCCTACGGCGGAGTGGGTATGTACGGCGACCGGGTGCACGCGGCCGTCCTGGCTGACGGCGCGACGCGCACCGGCGCGACGGTCCACCAGGTCACCGCGGTGTATGACGAGGGACCGATCGTCGCCCAGCGGGAGGTCGAGATCCGGCCGGACGACGACGTCGAGCAGCTGCGTGCCCGCGTGCAGGCGGCGGAGAAGAGCCTTCTCGTCGACGTGGTCGCCGCCTGGTTCACCGACGCTGCGCCTCCAGCGAGCGGCGTAGCGGGAGATCAGGCATCCGGGCTCATGCGTGAGTCCCTGCGACGCGACCGGACGGCGTCTCCTCCCTCCGCACGTGCGTGATCAGGCCCTTCTAGTAATGATCGACGGGAACGGGCGCTAACGACGCCCGGGAACGGAGGACCCTGATGGGTATCGGAAGCGGCATCTTCCTCATCGTGGTGGGCGCGATCCTCGCCTTCGCGATCGCACCGGACACCTGGGAGGTCGTCAACCTCAACGTCGTCGGCTACATCTGCATCGCCGCGGGTGTGCTGGCACTGATCCTGGGTCTGGTCTACAACAGACAGCGCTCGCACACGAGCCACCGGGTGGAGCGGTACGACGACCGCACGCCCCCGCCGGCCTGACCTCCTCCGCCGCACGACCGCGAGCGTCTCTGTTCGTCAGGAGTCGAGGCTCGATCCCTGACGAACAGAGACGCTCGCAAGTCATGACGCGTTAACCTCGGGCGCGTGACTCACACCACCGCCGGCAGGGGCCGCGCGAACCGTGCCAGGACCGCGCTCGACGACGTCGCCGACGCCTACGTCCGCGACGTGGCGGCGCTGCAGCCCGACGCCGCCACCATGATGGGCCTGCCGGGACACGACCACGAGCTGCCCGACCTCTCCCCCGCCGGCCACGAGGCGCGCGCCGACGTCGACCGCGCCCTGCTGCGCCGCCTCGACGAGCTCGAGGCCGCCGGTCAGGCGCCCGCGGACGACGTCGACCGGGTCACCCTGGCCGCGATGCGCGAGCGGGTCGGGCTCGCCGTCGAGCAGCACGAGGCCGGCGACCCGCAGTCGTCCCTCAACAACATCGAGTCGCCGGTGCAGCAGCTCCGCGACCTGTTCGACGTGGTCCCCACCGGCACCGTCGAGGCGTGGGAGAACATCGCCGCGCGCCTGAACGCCGTCCCGCAGGCGCTCGCCGGGTACACCGAGTCCCTGACGTGGAGCGCGGAGCGGGGCCGCGTCGCCGCCGTCCGGCAGGTGCGCGCCGCCGTCGAGCAGGCCCGCGAGCTGGCGGGCGACGGCTCGACGTTCACGACGCTCGTGACCGGCGAGCAGGCCGCCGGCGTCCTGGACGACTCGTCGGCCTGCAGCCTCGTGCGCGCCGAGCTGGAGCGTGGCGCCGCGGCGGCGCGGCAGGCGTACGGCGAGCTCGCCGACTTCCTGGAGCGCGAGCTCGCTCCCCGGGCACCGCAGGCCGACGCCGTCGGCCGCGAGGCCTACTCCCGGTACTCGCGGGAGTTCCTGGGCGCGACCGTGGACCTCGACGAGACCTACGCGTGGGGACTCGAGGAGCTGGCCCGGATCGTGGCCGAGCAGGAGGAGCTCGCCCGCACGATCGCCGGTCCGGGCGCCACGGTCGCCGACGCCGTCGCCGCCCTGGACGCCGACCCGGCCCGCCGCCTCGAGGGCACCGCCGCCCTGCGCGCCTGGATGCAGGAGACGGCCGACGAGGCGGTCGCCGACCTCGCCGGCACGCACTTCGACATCGAGGGGCCGGTCCGCACGATCGAGTGCATGATCGCCCCGACCCAGACGGGGGGCATCTACTACACCCCGCCCAGCGACGACTTCTCCCGGCCCGGCCGCATGTGGTGGTCCGTCCCTCCGGGCGTCAGCGAGTTCAACACGTGGCGCGAGAAGACGACCGTCTACCACGAGGGCGTCCCGGGCCACCACCTGCAGTGCGCCGCCGCGGTCGCCGCCCGCGACACCCTGAACTCGTGGCGCCGGCTGGCCTGCTGGGTCTCCGGGCACGGCGAGGGCTGGGCGCTGTACGCCGAGCGCCTGATGGCCGACCTCGGCTACCTCGACGACGCCGGCGACCGGTTCGGCATGCTCGACGCCCAGCGGCTGCGCGCCGCGCGCGTGGTCCTCGACATCGGGGTGCACCTGGGCAAGGAGCTCCCCGCCGCGTGGGGCGGGACGGGCGAGACCTGGGACGCCGACAACGCCTGGCCGTTCCTGCTGGCGAACGTCAACATGCCCGCGGAGTTCGTCCGGTTCGAACTGGACCGCTACCTCGGCTGGCCGGGCCAGGCGCCGTCGTACAAGGTGGGGCAGCGGCTGTGGGAGCAGGCGCGCGACGAGGCCCGCGCCGCCGCCGGCGCCCGCGGCGAGGCGTTCGACCTGCGCGCGTTCCACGCCCGGGCGCTCGGTCTCGGCTCCGTCGGGCTGGACGTGCTGCGCGAGGCGCTCGCCTGACGTGCAGGGCATCCTCACCGGCTTCGCGATCATCGGCGTCGTCGTCGCCGCCGGGTACGTCGCCGGACGGCTCCGGCTCGGCGGCCCGGACGCGGGGACGACCCTCAACCGGATCGGGTTCTTCGTCGCCAGCCCGGCGCTGCTGTTCACCGTCGTGGCCGACGCCGACCTGGGCGAGCTGCTCGGCGCCCCGCTGCTGGTGCAGGCGGTCGCCGGCGCGAGCGCGGCCGCCGTCTTCGTCGTGGTCAACCTGCTGTGGTTCCGGCTGCGCGTCCCCGAGGCCACGATCGGCGCGCTCGGCGCCGGCTACGTCAACGCCGGCAACATCGGCCTGCCGGTGGCCGTCTACGTGCTCGACGACGCCACCGCCGTGGTGCCGGTCATCGGGCTGCAGCTGCTGGTCGTCTCGCCGCTCGTGCTGCTCCTGCTGGACTCCAGCACCAGCGAGAACCGTGTCTCCCTCGGGTTCGTGCTGAGCCAGCCCGTGCGCAACCCCATCATCCTCGGGGCCCTGGCCGGCGGGGCCGTGTCGTTGACCGGGGCGGGCGTCCCGGACGTCGTCCTGGCCCCCCTGGAGATCCTCGGCGGCGCGGCGATCCCGATGATCCTGCTGGCCTTCGGCATGTCGCTGCACGGGTCGAGGCCCTTGCGCGGCGAGGACGACCGCGCCCCTGTCGTCGTCGCCGCGGTGCTCAAGGCCGTGGTGATGCCGGCCGTCGCGTTCGTCGTGGCGCGCCACGGGTTCGGGCTCGACGACGCCGCGGTGGTCTCCGCGGTCACCCTCGCCGCGCTGCCCACGGCGCAGAACATCTACAACTACGCGGCACGCTTCCGCCGGGGCGAGGTGCTGGCGCGGGACACGATCCTGGTGACGACGCTCGCCTCGCCCGTCGTGCTGCTGGTCGCCGCCGCGCTGCTGACGTAGCCACCTCGCCGGCGTGTGACCATGGGCACGCCGTCGCACCACACCCCGGGACGACGGCGCCACCCGCCCCGACCCCGGAGGGACCTCGATGAGCACCGCACCACGCCAGTCCGACCTCAAGCCGGAGGGCGTCCGGCACAGCCTCCTGGAGGACGCCCTCGGGCTCCTGACCGGGACGTTCGTGGTGTCGCTCGGGCTCTTCCTGCTCCGGTCCGTCGAGGCGGTCACGGGTGGTACGGCCGGCCTGGCGCTGCTGGTCAGCTATGCCGTCGACATCCCGTTCGGATGGCTGTTCGCGCTCGTCAACCTGCCGTTCTTCGCCCTGGCGATCTGGAAGAAGGGCTGGGACTTCACCGTCCGCACCGGCCTCTCGATCGCCCTCGTCTCCCTGTTCAGCTCGCTGCAGGCCGCGATGTTCGGCACCGTCGACGTCCCGACCCTCTACGGCGTGCTCGGCGGCAACGTGCTGGCGGGGGTGGGCCTGCTCATCGTGTTCCGGCACCGCTCGAGCATCGGCGGGTTCAACATCGTCGCGCTCCTGGCGCAGGAGCGGCTGGGCTGGCGCGCCGGCTACGTGCAGATGGCCCTGGACACCGCCGTCGTGCTGCTCGCCCTCACCGTCGTCGAGCCGGTGACGGTGCTGGTCTCCGCCGTCGGCGCCGCGCTGCTCAACCTGGTGCTCGCGCTGAACCACCGGCCCGGCCGGTACATGGGCTACTGAGGACATGGCCACCGAGCCCGGTAGGGTCCTGCTCGTGCCGCACTCTCCCGTCCAGCTCGTCCTGGCCAGCCGGTCCCCCGCCCGTCTCGCGACCCTGCGCTCCGCCGGGGTCGAGCCGGCGGTGAGGGTCAGCCACGTGGACGAGGACGCCGTGCTCGCCGCGGCCCGCGAGCGCTACCCGGACCTGCCGCCGTCGGACGCCGTGCTGGTCCTCGCCCAGGCGAAGGCCGAGGAGGTCGCGCGCGTCCTCGACGGCGACCACGACGCCCCCGGCGCCCTCGTGCTCGGCTGCGACTCGATGCTCGAGATCGACGGCGAGATCGTCGGCAAGCCGGGCACCGCGGAGGTCGCCCGCGAGCGCTGGCGCAGCATGCGCGGCCGCTCGGGCGTGCTGCACAGCGGGCACTGGGTGGTCGACTGCCGGTCGCACGACGACGGCGGCACGGGCGCGACGCTCGGCGCCACGTCGTCGACCACGGTGCACTTCGCCGACCTCGACGACGCCGAGATCGACGCCTACGTGGCCACCGGCGAGCCGCTCGAGGTGGCCGGCGCGTTCACCATCGACGGGCTCGGCGGCCCGTACGTCGAACGGCTCGAGGGCGACCCGCACGGCGTGGTGGGCGTGAGCCTGCCGCTGCTGCGCGAGCTCCTCGCCGAGATCGACGTGCCGTTCCGCCACCTGCGGGACCACCGGCCCCCGCAGGACCACCAGCAGCAGGTCTGACGAAACCGCCAACGCACTCCCCCCGCCGGGCCCGGACGTCGCCCGGTCCATGTGGGATGTGTACAAACGCCCTCGATCCGCGTTGGCACCCGGCACAGACTTGCCGGGCCGGGCCGCGCGGAGTGGCGGAGCGGGGTACGCGGCACGTTACCGTGAGCCGTGCCCACCATCACGAAGGTCCTCGTCGCCAACCGCGGTGAGATCGCCGTCCGCATCGCCCGCGCCTGCGCCGACGCAGGCATCACCTCCGTCGCCGTCTACGCCGACACCGACCGCCAGGCGCTGCACGTCCAGCTCGCGGACGAGGCGTTCGCGCTCGACGGCGCCCGTGCCGCGGACACGTACCTGGACGTCGACAAGCTGCTCGACGTCGCCCGCCGGTCCGGCGCGGACGCCGTGCACCCGGGCTACGGGTTCCTGTCGGAGAACGCCGGGTTCGCCCAGGCGGTGATCGACGCCGGGCTGGTGTGGATCGGCCCGCCGCCGGCGGCGATCGAGTCCCTCGGCGACAAGGTGAGCGCCCGGCACATCGCGCAGCGCGCCGGGGCGCCCCTGGTGCCCGGCACCAAGGACCCGGTCGCGGACTCCTCCGAGGTGCGCGCGTTCGCCGCGGAGCACGGTCTGCCGATCGCGATCAAGGCGGCCTACGGCGGCGGTGGGCGCGGCCTGAAGGTGGCGCGTTCGCACGACGAGATCGACGAGCTGTACGACTCCGCGGTGCGCGAGGCCGTCGCGGCGTTCGGTCGGGGCGAGTGCTTCGTGGAGCGCTACCTCGACAAGCCGCGGCACGTGGAGACCCAGTGCCTGGCGGACTCCCACGGCAACGTCGTGGTGGTGTCCACCCGCGACTGCTCGCTGCAGCGCCGGCACCAGAAGCTCGTGGAGGAGGCGCCCGCGCCGTTCCTCAGCCCCGAGCAGGAGGCCGAGCTGGACCGCGCCTCACGGGCCATCCTCACCGAGGCCGGGTACGTCGGCGCCGGGACGTGCGAGTTCCTGGTCGGCACCGACGGCACCCTGTCCTTCCTCGAGGTCAACACCCGGCTGCAGGTCGAGCACCCCGTGACCGAGGAGGTCACCGGGATCGACCTCGTGCGCGAGCAGCTGCGCATCGCCGCGGGCGAGCCGCTCGGGTACGACACCACGACCGTGCGGGGGCACTCGCTCGAGTTCCGCATCAACGGCGAGGACCCCGCCGCCGGGTTCCTGCCCGCGCCGGGCACCGTGTCCACGCTGCGGTGGCCGTCCGGCCCGGGCGTGCGCGTCGACACGGGCGTGGTCGAGGGCGACACCGTCTCCGGCCTGTTCGACTCGATGATCGCCAAGCTGATCGTCACCGGCGCCACCCGCACCCAGGCCGTGGAGCGCGCCCGCCGCGCGCTGCGCGAGCTCGAGGTCGCCGGCATCCCCACCGTGGTGCCGTTCCACCGCGCCGTGCTGGAGTCCGAGGACTTCGTGCCGCGCAGCGCCGACGCCCCGTTCCGGGTGCACACCCGGTGGATCGAGACCGACTTCGCCGACGCCGTCGCCGCGCTCGGGCCGGCCGACCCGCCGATGGCCGAGGCCGCCGCCGAGGGACCCGAGGAGCCCCCGGAGCGGGTGGTCGTCGAGGTCGGCGGACGCCGGCTCGAGGTGGTCCTCCCGGCCGGTCTCGGCATGGGACGCGCCGGTGGTGCCGGCAAGTCGGCCCGCCGACCCGCACGCCGGACCGCCCGCGGCGGCGGCGGCCCGGCGGCGGGCGGCACCACGCTGGCGTCGCCCATGCAGGGCACCATCGTCAAGGTCGCCGTGGCCGAGGGCGACGAGGTGGCCGAGGGCGATCTCGTCGTCGTGCTGGAGGCCATGAAGATGGAGCAGCCGATCACCGCGCACCGCGCCGGGACGATCAAGAGCCTGACCCTCGCGGCGGGCGCCGGCGTCACCGCCGGCACCGCGATCTGCGAGATCGCCTGATCGAGGTGTCCGGCGGCGCTCACCACCGGCACCCAGGTGACGGCTGGGTGGAGTGCGGCGACCACCGCCACTGGGGGCTGCACGGCGCGGCCGGGCTGTTCCTCGTGCGCCGGGCCCCGGGCCCGCGGGACGGCGCGCTCGGTCCGGTGACCGACGTGGTCCTGCAGCACCGCGCGGCGTGGTCCCACCACGGCGGCACCTGGGGAATCCCGGGCGGCGCCGTCGCGCCCGATGAGACGCCCACCCAGGGCGCCCTGCGCGAGGCTGCCGAGGAGGCGGGCATCGACCCCGCCGCCGTCCGCGTGACCGGCCGGCACGTCCTGGACCACGGCGTGTGGACCTACACCACGGTGCTGGCCGAGACGGTCTCCGGGCGACGCGACCCGGTGGCGGCCACGGACCCGGAGAGCATCGAGGTGCGCTGGGTGCCGATCGACGACGTCGCCGGCCTGTCCCTGCACCCCGCGTTCGCCGACGCCCTGCCCCACCTCGAGCGCCTGCTGGAGGCCGGCGGGTGAGCACCGCCGCCTGACGGCGGGGCCGGGTAGGCCCCGCCGGCGGGTCTCAGCGCGGGGTGAGCTGGCCGTGCAGCACGCGCGCCGCCTCGCTGATCGTCCCGGACAACGACGGGTAGATCGTGAAGCTCTCCGCGACGTCGTCCACCGTGAGCCGGTGCGTGACGGCGAGCGTCACGGGGAAGATGAGCTCGCTGGCGCGCGGCCCGACGACGACGCCGCCCAGGACGATCCCCGCCTCGGGGTGCGCGAACAGCTTGACGAAGCCGTCGTGCACGCCGTGCATCTTCGCGCGCGGGTTCCGGGCGAGCGGCAGCGTCGTGGTCACGTACCGCGACCCTTGCGAGCGCAGCGCCTCCTCCGAGTACCCGACCGTCGCGATCTCGGGTGCGGTGAAGATGTTCGCCGCGACGTTGCCCAGGTGCAGCGGGGCGACGGCGTCGCCCAGCGCGTGCGCCATCGCGACGCGTCCCTGCATGGCGGCGACCGAGGCGAGCGGCAGCACGCCCGTGCAGTCTCCGGCGGCGTACACGCCCCGCACGGACGTCCGCGAGACGCGGTCGACCTCGATGTGCCCGGACTCCTTGAGCTGGACCCCGGCCTCCTCCAGGCCCAGCCCGGCGGTGTTCGGCACCCCGCCGACGGCGATGAGCACGTGGGAGCCCTCGACCACCCGGCCGTCGGCGAGCGTGACGGCGACGCCGTCCTCGGTGCGCTCGGCCGCAGCGGCCCGCGAGCGCGACATGACCGTCATCCCGCGGCTGCGGAACACGCCCTCGATGAGCTCGGCGGCGTCCTCGTCCTCCCCGGGGAGCACGCGGTCGCGCGAGGAGACGAGGACGACCTCGGCGCCGAGGGCGAGGTAGGCGCCGGCGAACTCCGCGCCGGTGACGCCGGAGCCGACGACGACGAGCTTCTCGGGCAGCTCCGCGAGGTTGTACAGCTGGGTCCAGGTCAGGATGCGCTCGCCGTCCGGCTCGGCGGTCGGCAGCGTGCGGGGTGTCGCACCGGTGGCGAGCAGCACGATGTCCGCGTCGAGCGTGATCTCGTCACCGCCGTCGGACGGCGTGACGAGGACGCGGCTGGGTCCGTCGAGGCGGCCGGTGCCGTCCACGATGGTGACGCCCTCGCGGTCCATGCGGGAGCGGATGTCGGCCGACTGCGCCGCGGCGAGCGCCAGCACCCGCTTGTTGACGGCCTGGAGGTCCACCAGGGAACGGCGCGCGTCGGGGTCGTCGCCCGGCGTCACGGTGCCACCCGTCCGGATGCCCAGCTCGGGCGCGGACTCGGCGATGGTCAGCCACTCGGCCGTGGCGATGAGCGTCTTGGAGGGGACGACGTCGGTCAGGACCGTCGCGCCGCCCAGGCCCGAGCGTTCGACGACGGTCACGTCGGCACCGGTGCGGCGGGCGACCAGGGCGGCCTCGTAGCCGCCGGGCCCGCCGCCGATGACGACGACGGAGCGGTTGGGTCCGGCAAGGATGCTGTTCTCGGCAGGCACGGTGCCATTGTGGCAGCACCGGCAGGTCCTCGCGGGCAGAGATAGTCTCTGGTCCATGAGCACCACACCTGCCACGATGCCGGACCTCGACGACCCGAGGACCGACCCGTTCGACGTCGCGCGAGCTGCCGCGGACCACATCGCCGAGGCGACCGGGGTCCCCGGGCACGACGTCGCCCTCGTCCTCGGCTCCGGGTGGGGCGGCGCGGCGGAGCTGGTCGGCGACGTGGTCGCCGAGCTGCCCACGCACGAGATCCCGGGCTTCGCCCGGGCCGCGGTGGTGGGCCACGCCTCGACGACGCGGTCGATCCGCGTCGAACGGCCGGACGGCTCCACCCGGCACGCGCTCGTCATCGGCGGCCGCACCCACCTGTACGAGGGCCGGGGCGTGCGGAGGGTGGTGCACGGCGTGCGGACGGCCGCGGCGACCGGCTGCGAGTCGGTGGTGCTGACGAACGGCTGCGGCGGCCTGCACATGGCGTGGCGGCCGGGGCAGCCGGTGCTGCTCCGTGACCACCTCAACCTCACCGCGACCTCCCCGCTCGAGGGCGCGACGTTCGTCGACCTGACCGACCTGTACTCCCCCCGGCTGCGCGAGCTGGCCCGGTCCGTCGACCCGGAGCTGCCGGAGGGCGTGTACGCCCAGTTCCCCGGACCCCACTACGAGACGCCCGCCGAGGTGCGGATGGCCGGCGTCCTGGGCGCCGACCTGGTCGGCATGTCGACCACCCTCGAGGCCATCGCGGCACGGCACGCGGGCATGGACGTCCTCGGCATCTCGCTCGTGACGAACCTCGCCGCCGGCATCTCGCCGCAGCCGCTCTCCCACGAGGAGGTCCTCGAGGCAGGGCAGGCGGCGGGCCCGCGGATCAGCGAGCTCCTCGCGAACATCGTCAAGGCTCTCTGAGGGGGGAGGCGTGATGACCGAGTCGACGGACATGCTGCTGGACCGCGTCGAGGAGTGGATGCGTCACGACGTCGACGACACCGACGTCGACGAGCTCACGCGGCTGGTCGGGTACGCCACGGCCGACGACGGCCGGCGGCACCCGACGGCGCTCGCGGAGCTGCGCGACCGCTTCGCCGGGACGCTGCAGTTCGGGACCGCCGGGCTGCGCGGCGCGATGGCGGCAGGCCCCAACCGGATGAACCGGTCGGTCGTGATCGCGGCGGCGGCCGGGCTGGGCGCCTACCTCACCGACGTGCTGGGTCCGGGTTCCGGGCCCCGCGTCGTCGTGGGCCACGACGCGCGGCACCGCTCGCAGGACTTCGCCCACGACACCGCCGCCGTGCTGTCCGCGGCCGGCGCCGAGGTGCTCCTCCTGCCGAAGCCGCTGCCCACCCCGGTGCTGGCCTTCGCCGTGCGGCACCTGGACGCCGACGCCGGCGTGATGGTCACCGCGAGCCACAACCCGGCCGCGGACAACGGCTACAAGGTCTACCTCGGCGGCCGGGTCGTGACCGACGCGGGTCAGGGTGCGCAGATCGTGCCGCCCCACGACGCGTCGATCGCCGAGCGGATCGCCGCCGTCGGGCACCCGGACGCCGTCCCCCGGGCCGAGGACGGCTGGACCGTGCTGGGCCGCGACGTCGTCGACGCCTACCTCGCCTCGGTGCGCGGCGTCACGACGAGCGACCCCGAGGCGGCCGACCGGCTGCGGATCGTCACGACGTCGCTGCACGGCGTGGGCGGCCGCACCCTGGCCCGGGCGCTCGCCGACGCGGGGTTCAGCCAGGTGGTGCCCGTCGAGGAGCAGTCCTTCCCGGACCCGGACTTCCCCTCGGTGTCCTTCCCCAACCCGGAGGAGGCCGGGGCCATGGACATGGCGCTCGGCCTGGCCGTCGACACCGGTGCCGACCTGGTGATCGCCAACGACCCCGACGCCGACCGCTGCGCCGTCGCCGTGCTCGACGTCACCCAGGGCACCCACCTCGGGGTGGAGACGGCCCGCTCGAGCGGCTGGCGCATGCTGCACGGCGACGAGGTGGGCGCGCTGCTCGGCGCCGAGGCCGTCCGGCGCGCGTCCGGCCGGACCGACGCCACGGTGGCGTGCTCCGTCGTCTCCTCCCGGCTGCTGGGCAGGCTCGCCGAGGACGCGGGCGTGGCGCACGCGACCACCCTGACCGGGTTCAAGTGGATCTCCCGCACGCCCGGGCTGGTGTTCGGCTACGAGGAGGCGCTCGGCTACTGCGTGGACCCCGCGCACGTGCGGGACAAGGACGGCATCAGCGCCGCCGTCGTCGTCGCCACGCTCGCGGCCCGGCTCAAGGTGTCGGGGGGCACGCTGGTCGACGCGCTCGACGACATCGCCCGCGCGCACGGCCTCTACGTGACCGACCAGCTCTCCGCACGGTTCGAGGACCTGGAGCAGATCCCCGGGACGATGGCCCGCCTGCGCTCGGCACCGCCGTCGACGCTCGGCGGGTCGCCGGTGCGCACGGTCGCGGACCTGTCCGACGGGTACGAGGGCCTGCCCCCCACGGACGGCATCCTGCTGCTGGCCGAGGACGGGACGCGGGTGATCGTCCGGCCCTCGGGCACCGAGCCGAAGGTCAAGTGCTACCTCGAGGTGGTCTCCGACGTCGCGCCCGACGCGTCCGCGCTGGACGTCGGCAAGGCGCGTGTCGCGGCGCACGAGCGGCTCGACGCGCTCAAGCGCGAGATGGCGAGCACCCTCGGGCTCTGACGCCGGACGGCGCCCCGCGAGGCCTCACCCGCGGGGCGCCGCGAGCTCGGCGTCGTCCTGCTCGACCTGGGCCTTCCACCGCGGCTTCGCGGCGCGCCACGCCTCGTCGTCGTCACCGCGGCGCCAGTACCCGGAGGCGGAGAGACGCTCCGTGCCGACGCCGAGCTCGGCGCGGACCCAGCGTCGCAGCTCTCGGACGCAGGAGGCCTCGCCGTGCAGGAACGCGTGCGGCGCGCCCGCGGGGAGCCGCCCCGCCGCGTGCGCCGCGCGCACGGTGTCGGCCAGCCCGGCGGTCCCGCGGTGGACCCAGGTGAGATGCAGGTCGGCGTCCGTGACGATCTCCTGCTCGTCCGCGGGGCCGGGAACCTCGACGACGGCGTGCGCGACCGTTCCCGCCGGCAGGGACTCGACGGCCGCGGCGATCGCGGGCAGCGCGGCGTCGTCCCCGACGAGGAGGTGCCACGGCGCCGCGAGGTCCGGGGCGTAGGTGCCGCCGGGGCCGAGGAACGCCACCTGCTCGCCCGGCCGGACCCGGGCGGCCCAGGGACCGGCGAGCCCGTCGTCGCCGTGCACCACGAAGTCCACGTCCCACTCGCCGTCGCGGACGGAACGGACCGTGTAGCTGCGCACCACGGGTCGGGACTCCGGCGTCGGCGGCTCCCCCACCACGAGCTTGATGTAGAGGTCCGTCGCGGCGGGCCGGTCGATCGCGTCCAGGGCGTCGCCGGCGAGCGTGAGGCGGACCATGTGCGGCGTGAGCCACCGCACGGCGGAGACGGTCGCGTGGTGCGGGGTACGTCGTGTCATCGTAGGCAAGCCTAACCTGCCTCGATCAGGTCCGGGCGAGGCGCCGCACCGCGGACCGGACGAACCAGGCGGCGGTCAGGAGGACCACCACCGCGACACCTCCCAGCACGCCCGAGCCGGCCTCGGCCGTGCGGTGCAGCGTCCACGCCAGACCGACGACCATCAACCAGCCACGCACGAACCACGCCAGGACGATCAGCGTCGAGGCGTCGCCGCCACCGGGCACGCTCACCGGCGTGAACAGCTCGGCCGGGACCGTCGTCGCCCCGCAGACCCAGCACCGCACGGCCAGCACGACCACGCCCGTGCACACCGCGACGAGCGCGGCCGCGGTACCGCCGTCCGGCAGACCGGCCTGGTGGGCCAGGGCCGCGAGCGCGAGGCCCACCCCCACCGCCAGGGCGGCGAGCGCCGCGGGGACCACGAGGTGCGCCGCCACCACGCGGCCGACGCCGCCGGGCAGCAGCCCGCCGGGTCTCGGCTGGGAAGCCATGTCGCGCAGACCGGCGGCCCAGGACGCCGACGCCGCGTACAGGATCGCGGCGCCCAGCACGACGCCGAACGCGGACCCGCGGACGCCCGGCGACGGGGTGGCCACCAGGACGAGGAACGTGCCACCGGCGCCCGCCACCACCGCGCCGAGGACCGTCCACACCCGCCGCCGCACCCCCAGCAGGTCCCGCGCCACGACCGGTGCCCGGCGCAGCAACGGGGGCCAGAGCGTCCGGCCGCGGCCCCCGAGCCGACGGGGGCCCAGCAGGTCCGCCAGCCCGCCGGCTTCCCCGGCGACCAGCGCCTGGGAGGTGGCCACCGTGGTGCGCTGGGCCGCCGCCGTCGCGTCGAGGTCGATCTCGGCAGGCAGCACGCGCACCGCCAGCCATACGCTGACGAGCGCCGCCGTGCCGGCGACGGTCAGCACCCCCACCCCGGGCCCCGTCGCCAGCGGGCACGCGACCGCGCTGCCGGCAGTGTCCAGGCAGGCCGGCACGACGGCGGCACGGACCTGTGGGGCGAGGATCTCCAGCGCGGGTGCGAGCACACCGAGGCCGAGCAGCACGCCCGCTGCCTGCCGCGCTGCTGTGCGCCGGCGCGGACCCTGGGCCGCCACCCCCAGCATCAACGGCACCTGGACGGCGCACGCCGCCGCCAGCGCCCACCCGACGACGTCTGCGGTGCCGGCGCCGTCCGCGGGCACCGCGTCCGCGCCCCCGACGAGGCCCAGCGCGCCGGCCGCGAGGGCGGACGCACCGAACGCGGCGACGACGCCGGTGCCGGCGGCGAGCACCACCAGCCGCCGCCAGAGCACCGTGACCGGCGCGAACTGACCGGACAGCGCGAACGTGACCTCCGGCGGGCTCGTCCACAGCGGCCCCCCGGCGCGGGCGACGCTGACGGCCAGGAGGCTGAGCAGCCCTCCCACGCAGAGGCCGACCACGACCAGGCCGTCGAACGCGCTCGAGCTCCACCGACCGGCCAGGACGGCGTCCTCGCCGGGCCTGCCCAGCGGGAGCCCCGTCTGGGCCAGCGCCACCCACAGCATCGGTCCGTAGACCAGCACGAGGAGGACGACGCCGTACGTGAGGTACACCCGGTCGCCCGGGTCGGCCCCGGCGGCGGCCGCGCGGGCCAGCGCCGACCGGCGCCGGAGCCGTCGCAGCCACCGACGCCACGGCGTGTACGGCACTCGCAGCGGGCCGGCGTCCGGACGGTCGGGGTCGCCGCTCCCGGTGCCCGGAGGGGCGCTCATCGCCGCCCCGGCTCGGCCAGCTCGAGCACCTGGCCACGGGCCGCGACGTCGTCGCGCAGGCCGCTGTCGTGGGTGGCGACCAGGACCGTGCGTCCTGCGTCGAGGGCGCGGCCCACGAGCCGGCGCGCGACAGTTCGCCACCGGGAGTCCAGGCGTTGCTCCGGCTCGTCGAGGAGCACCAGCCGCGCGGGCCGGTACAGCGTGGTCGCCAGCGCGAACAGCTGCCGCTCCCCCGAGGAGAGCTCGGCGGGGAACTGGTCGCGCACGCGGTCCAGCTCGGCCGCGGCCAGAGTCTCGGCCACACCGGCCAGGTCGTGGCGCCCCGCCCAGGCGGAGCTGACGAGCTGCAGGTGCTCCGCGACCGTCAGGTCACGGTACGTCGGCAGGCCGTCCAGCAGGAGCGTGACGTCCTCACGCCGGCGCAGCCGGGCACGCGCTGCGGGCAGGCCGAGCGTGCGCACGCTGCCCGACGTCGGCTCGTCAGCCCCTGCCACGAGGCGCAGCAACGTGGACTTGCCGCTGCCGTTCGGGCCCACCACCGCGGCGGCCCCACCGGCGTGGAGAGTCAGGGAGGTCGGGGCGAGCACCTGCACGCTGCCGTGCGTGCGCGTCGCGGCGCGCAGCTCGACGACCGGTGCGCTCGCATCGGTGCTGGTCATGGCGCCGACGCTAGGTCGTTTTGCGGAGATCGTCCGGGAGGCGCGCGGCAGCGGGCAGGTCAGTACCCGCCGTCGGCCGCCGTGCCGGCCGCACCGTCGTCGAAGCCCGCGAGGACCGCCGCCGTGCCGGACAGGCCCAGCCGGGTGGCGCCCGCGGCGATCATCGCCTGGGCGTCGGCGAGCGTGCGCACGCCGCCGGAGGCCTTGATCCCGAGCCGGCCGCCCACCGTCCGTGCCATCAGCTCCACGGCGTTCACCGAGGCGCCGCCCGTGGGGTGGAACCCGGTGGAGGTCTTCACGAAGTCGGCGCCCGCGGCCTCCGCGGCCCGGCACACCGCGACGATCTCGTCGTCGCTCAGCGCGGCGGACTCGATGATGACCTTGAGCACCTTGTCGGCGGGCACGGCGGCGCGCACCGCGGCGACGTCCGCCTGGACCAGGTCGAACCCGCCGGCCTTCGCGACGCCGACGTCGATGACCATGTCCACCTCGTCCGCGCCGTCGAGCACCGACCGCGCGGCCTCGGCGGCCTTGATGTCGCTCGCGTGCTTCCCGGACGGGAAGCCGCAGACCGTCGCCACCGCCAGCCGCCCGGCCGCGACCTCGACGGCGTGCGGCACGAACGTGGGCGACACGCACACGGAGAAGACCCCGAGCTCGGCCCCCTCCTCCACGAGCGCCGTGACGTCGGCGGAGGTCGCCTCCGGCTTGAGCAGCGTGTGGTCGACGTACCGGGCCAGCTCGGACGGCGTCGTCGGCGTCGGGTTCGCGGCGCTCATCGGACGGCCCCCTCGATCTTCTGGTAGCCGGGCAGGATGAGCTCGTCGACGAGCTCGCGGCGCTCGTCGTGGTGCATGAACGCGCTCCACGCCGCGGTGAGGGTCACGTCGGCCAGGTCGTCGATGGTCCAGCCCGCGTCCTCGACGAGCCGGCGCATCTCGTGCGACATCGACGTCCGGGACATCAGGCGGTTGTCCGTGTTGAGCGTGACCGCGAAGTCGAGCTCCTTGAGCCGCGTGATCGGGTGGTCGGCGATCGAGGTCGCCGCGCCGGTCTGCAGGTTGGACACCGGGCAGACCTCCAGGGCGATCTGGTGGTCACGGACCCAGTGCGCGAGCTCGCCGAGCTCCGCGGTCCCCGCGTCGTGGTCGAACGTGATGTCGTCCGCGATGCGCACGCCGTGCCCGAGCCGGTCGGCCTGGCCCAGGTGCACGGCCTGACCGATGGAGTCCAGCCCGGCGGCCTCGCCGGCGTGGATCGTCGTCGGGAAGTTGTGCTCGGCCAGGAAGCGCCACACCTCGGCGTGGCGGTCCGGCGGGAACCCGTCCTCCGGTCCGGCGATGTCGAACCCGACGGAGCCGGCGCCCCGGTAGGCCACCGCCAGCTCGGCGATCTCGAGCCACCGGTCGGTGTGCCGCATCGCGGTGACGAGCTGGCCCACGCGGATCGTCCGGCCCGCGGCCGCCGCCTCGCGCACGCCCTCGTCGATCCCCGCCTGCACGGCCTCGACCGTCTCGGGCAGGGTCATCCCCCGCTGCAGGTGCTGCTCCGGCGCCCACCGCTGCTCGGCGTAGACGACGCCGTCGGCGGCCAGGTCAAGCACCGCCTCGCGTGCCACGCGGGCGAGCGCCTCGGGCGTCTGCATGACCGCGATGGTGTGGTCGAAGGTCTCGAGATAACGGGGCAGCGAGCCCGAGTCGGCCGCGTCCCGGAACCAGGTGCCGAGCGACGCCGCGTCGCCCGCCGGGAGCTCGTGGCCCACCTCGGCGGCCAGCTCGAGCACCGTCTGCGGGCGCACACCACCGTCGAGGTGGTCGTGGAGGAGGACCTTCGGCAGGTCGGGGATCGCGTCGAGGAGCGCTTGCGTCATGGCCCCCAACCTACCGGTCAGACGGAGTCCGGGTCGTCCTCGGGGGCGGGAACGATGCTCGCCTGCTCGGCGACGTCGGCCTCGGCCGCCTCCCCGTCCAGGTCGGGCCGCGGTGTCGCCGGGCGGTACTCGTCGGTGTCCTCCTCGTGCTCGGGCGTGGCAGGAGGCGTGCCCGACTCCTCGACGAGGTTGGTGGTGTCGTCCGGGGCTTCCAGGCCGGCGTCGCGCCAGGCGTCCGAGGGTGTCGTGCTCATGCCCTCCATGCTGGCCCCTCCTGCCGCTCCTCGCTCGGCAGGACCGCCCAGACGACGTGGGGCCAGCCGCCCAGGGCCCGGCGACGGCTCGTCTGCTCCTGCGGGGCACCGCCCGCACCCCGCAGGGCGTCGACGGGCACGGCGTGCAGCGCGCCCGAGGACGGCTCGTAGAGCGTGGCCGTGGGGCCGACGACGGTCTGCCGCACGGCTGTGAGCAGGACCACGTGCCGCGGCACCGCCGTCGTCGCGCCGTGCCCCAGGTCCCCGCCCGTGTACAGCGGCACGGGGATCCCGGCCGACGCCGCGTCGACGGCCGCGCGCAGCACGGCGCGCGGCCCCGCGGACGGTTCCCGGCTGCCGACCACCCGGTGGGTGTAGCGCCACGGGCCGTACCGAGCGGCGCGGGCCGCGCCCCAGGGCGGGGTGCCCAGCCTCCGGGGCCAGACCCGCCGGGTGCGGAGCTGGGTGGCGCGCTGCAGCGCGGCGAACGCGGGCCCCGCACCACGCGGGTCCCGGGCCAGGGCGAGCGCCGCCGCCGGGTCGCCCGCGAGGCGGAGCATGACGAGCACCGCCGCACCGCACGTGGTCTCGTCCACCTGGCGCGCCTCGGGGGCGAGCGGCGTGGGCCCCGCGCCCGGTCGCGCGGCACCGGTCAGATCAGGCAGGAGCAGCGGATCCGGCCGGCCGGGGCGCGGGGGCTCCCGGTCCCGTCCCAGCGGGTCGAGCACCCGCGCCCGCACCGCCGGGTCGGCGTCGCGCAGCGCGGACTCCACGGGGTACGGGACGCGCGGCGCGGGGGGTGCGCCCACGGACAGCTGCGGCACGGGGCCGCAGAACAGCCCCACGGCCTCGAGCAGGTCGGTCAGCCGCTGGGCGTCGTGCCGCACCCGCATGGCGTGCGCCGCGTCAGTGGATCCGGTCGAGGACGATCGGCCGACGCGGCACCGACGTGCCCGACGGCGCGACCCGCCAGCCGCCGTCGAGGGCCGCCCGGGCACGTGCGAACCGCTCCGGGGTGTCGGTGTGCAGCGTCATCACGGTCTGGCCGGCGACGACCTGCTCGCCGGGACGGACGTGGATCTCCACGCCGGCACCCGCCTGCACGGGGTCCTCCTTGCGCGAGCGACCCGCGCCGAGGCGCCACGCGGCGACACCCACGGCATAGGCGTCGAGCTCGGCCAGCACGCCCGTGCGGTCCGCGCGGACCTGCTCGGTGTGCGCGGCCACCGGCAGCTCGGCGTCCGGGTCGCCGCCCTGGGCGCTGATCATGCGGCGCCACACGTCCATCGCACGGCCGTCGTGCAACGCGGCGCGGACCTCCTCCTCCGCCGTGGGGCGCCCTGCGGCGTCGAGCATCTCCACGGCCAGGGCGACGGTCAGGTCGACCACGTCCGCCGGACCGCCGCCGGCGAGGACCTCGACGGACTCGCGCACCTCCAGGGCGTTGCCCGCGGTCCGTCCGAGCGGCACGGACATGTCGGTGAGCAGGGCGACCGTGCGCACCCCGGCGTCGGTCCCGAGCTCGACCATCGTGCGGGCGAGCTCGCGCGCCTGGGCGGCGTCCTTCATGAAGGCGCCGGAACCGACCTTGACGTCGAGCACCAGCGCACCCGTGCCCTCGGCGATCTTCTTCGACATGATGGAGCTCGCGATGAGGGGGATCGCCTCCACCGTCCCCGTGACGTCACGCAGGGCGTAGAGCTTCTTGTCGGCCGGTGCGAGCCCCGCGCCGGCGGCACAGATCACGGCGCCGACGTCGTCGAGCTGCGCGAGGATCTCGGCGTTGTCCAGCCCCGCACGCCAGCCCGGGATGGACTCGAGCTTGTCGAGGGTGCCCCCGGTGTGCCCCAGCCCGCGGCCGGACAGCTGCGGCACCGCCACACCGAACACCGCGACGAGCGGCGCCAGCGGCAGGGTGATCTTGTCGCCCACGCCGCCGGTGGAGTGCTTGTCCGCCGTCGGGCGCGACAGACCGGAGAAGTCCATCCGCTCGCCCGAGGCGATCATCGCCTGCGTCCACCGGGCGACCTCTCCCCGGCTCATGCCGTTGAGCAGGATCGCCATGGCGAGCGCCGACATCTGTTCCTCGGCGACCACGCCGCGGGTGTAGGCGTCCACCACCCAGTCGATCTGCGCGGACGACAGGTGGGTGCGGTCGCGCTTGGTACGGATGACGTCGACGGCGTCGAACGGTTCGTTCATCGGTTCAGGTCCTCCGGTCCGAACGCCTGCGGCAGCATGTCGGACATGGTGACGACGCCGCGGGGCGTCTCGACGAGCAGGTCGGGGCCGCCGTGCTCCCAGAGGAGCTGCCGGCACCGCCCGCAGGGGGTGATCAGCTCACCGGAGCCGGTCACGCAGGTGAAGGCGGTCAGCCGTCCCCCACCGCCCGTGACGAGCGCCGAGACGAGCGAGCACTCGGCGCACAGCGTCACGCCGTACGCGGCGTTCTCCACGTTGCAGCCCACCAGCAGCCGGCCGTCGTCGGCCGTCGCGGCCGCCCCGACGGGGTACCCGGAGTACGGGACGTAGGCGCGCTGGGCGACGTCGAGGGCGGCGGCACGCAGCGCGTCCCAGTCCACGGCGAGCTCGTGCGGGGCCACCGGCTACTCCTTGGTGTACGCGTTGGCGAGCGCTGCCGGCGGCCGCGAGCGGCCCACCAGGCCCGCCACGGCGAACAGGGTGACGATGTAGGGCAGCATCAGCATGAACTGGCTCGGCACCGGGGAGCCGACCACGGAGAGCACGTTCTGCAGGTTGGTCGCGAACCCGAACAGCAGGCCGGCCAGCGCCGCACGGATCGGGTTCCACTTGCCGAAGATCATCGCGGCCAGCGCGATGAAGCCCGCGCCTGCCGTCATCTCGCGGTTGAACTGGTTGATGGACACCACGGTGTAGAAGGCCCCACCCATGCCACCGATCGCGCCGGCGACCAGCAGGGCCCGGTAGCGGGTGCGGAGCACCCCGATGCCGACGGTGTCCGCCGCACGGGGGTGCTCCCCGACGGCCCGCAGGCGCAGACCCCACCGCGTGCGGAAGAGCGCGAACCACACGCCCGGGACCATCAGGTACATCAGGTAGACGACGATCGTCTGGTCGAACAGGACCGGCCCGATGACGGGGATGCGGTCCAGCAGCGGGATGGGGATCCGCTCGAACCGCGTCGTGGCGTTGAGGGTCTCGGTGTTCGGCACGAGCACGAGCGAGTAGAAGAAGCTCGTCAGGCCGATGACCAGCACGTTGAGCACCACACCGACGATGATCTGGTTGACGCGGTAGGTGATCGAGAACAGCGCCAGGACCAGGGACACGAGGGCCGAGGCGGCCATCGCGGCGATCAGCCCGACCCACGGGCTGTTGGTCAGGGAGCCGGCGACCGCGGCGGTGAACGCCCCCGCCAGGAGGTTGGACTCGATGGCGATGTTGATCACGCCGGAGCGCTCGCCGATGACACCGGTCATGGCGCCGTAGACCAGGGGCACCGACAGCACCAGCGCACCACCCAGCAGCCCGACGACCGACAGGTCCCGCGGGCTGCCCGCCGCGGCCCAGGCGAGGAACCCGATCAGCAGCGCCGCGGCGTACAGGCCGACCACCCAGGTCGGCGTCCGACGCCGTGCGCGGGTGGCCACTGCGGACACCACGACCAGGACGGCGGCGACCGCGCCGCACAGCCAGGCCGTCAGCATCCCCGGGACGACGTAGACCGGGATCTGGAAGAAGTCGCTCGGCGTCGACAGCGCGAAGCGCGCGCTGCCCTCGTGCGGCACGAGGAGCAGGAGCACGGCGTAGAGGGCCAGGACCACACCCAGGGCGACGGTCGTCTTCCGGGAGACCGTGCTGACCCGGCGCGGAGCGTCCTGCGGCTGGGCGGGAGCCGAACCGACGGCGGGGGCGGTCATGCCGACACCTCCTTCGCGGCCGTCGTCGGCCGCTTCTTCTTCGGGGCCTTGCCCGGCTGCGGCAGGCGGAAGATGGCCCGCACCAGCGGCGGCGCGGCGATGAACAGCACGATCAGCGACTGGACCACGAGCACGATCTCGATCGGGATGCCCTCGGCGGCCTGCATGGCCGAACCGCCGGCCTTGAAGGCACCGAAGAGGATGCCGGCACCGAGCACGCCGATCGGGTTGGAGTTCCCGAGGAGGGCGACGGTGATGGCGTCGAAGCCGATCCCGGCGTCGATGTCGGCACCGAACCCGGTGGTCGAGGTGCCGAGCACCTGCGAGACGCCGGCCAGGCCGACGAGCGCACCCGCCACCAGCATCACCGACACGGTCGCGCGGGAGACGTCGATGCCCGCCACCCGGGCGGCTCGCGCGTTCTCCCCGACGGCGCGGTAGGAGAAGCCCACGGCCGACCGGTTGAGGATCCACCACACGACCGCGACGGCCACCAGCGCGAGGACGAAGCCCCAGTGCAGCGGGTAGCGCTCGCCCAGGAGCGGCGGCAGGATGGCCGACTCCTGCATCGGGGGCGTCCGCGGGTTCCCGGAGCCCGGTGCCTGCATGAGCCCGGGCGTCGCGAGGAAGTACGACAACAGGTAGTAGGCGACGTAGTTGAGCATGATCGTCACGATGACCTCGTGGGCACCGGTCCGCGCCTTCAGCAGACCCGCGATGCCCGCCCACAGCGCACCGGCGAGCATGCCCGCCACGACGGCCACGATCAGGTGCAGGGGGAAGGGCAGGCCGGTCACGCCGAACCCGATCCAGCCGGCCGCGCTGGCCGCCATGAGCATCTGGCCCTGACCACCGATGTTGAGCAGCCCCGCCTTGAAGGCGATGGCCACGCCCAGCCCCGCCGCGATGAGCGGCGTGGCGTTGGTGAGCGTCTGGGTCAGGGGCCTGATCCCGGCGGCGAACGTGTCGGCCCGGAAGTTGTAGACGGCGCCCTGGAACAGGGCGGAGTACGCACCTCCGACGGCCTGCCCGACCGCGGCGAAGGTGTCGGCCGGCCGCGAGAAGAAGTAGCCGGCCGCGTCCTGGACGGCCTCGTCGGTGACCACGATCATCAGCGACCCGGCGAGGACCGCGAGGAGCACGGCACCGAGCGAGACCGCCCAGCCGCCCGAGGCGATCCGGCGCAGCGCGTCCTGCCACCGGTCGTCCGACTCCTGGTCGGCCGGGCCGGTCTCCCGGGCGCGCTCCTGCTGGAGCTCCTCGGCCAGCCCTGGCTCGGCGGCCGGGTCGACCTGCTCGAGCTGCTCGTCGAGGGGGTCCTCGGACGACTCTGGCGAGCGCTTCGGCGTGTCGCTCACGCGGCGTCTCCTTCGCTGGTCTCGGGCGCGATGCCGGCCATCATCAGGCCGAGCACGTCGCGGGGGGTGTCCGCGGGCACGATGCCGACAACCTTGCCGCGGTACATGACCATGATCCGGTCGGCGAGCGCCACGGCCTCGTCCAGCTCCGTGGAGACCACGACCACGGGGATGCCCGCGTCCCGGGTCGCCACCACCTGCTGGTGGATGAACTCGATGGAGCCGACGTCGACGCCACGCGTGGGCTGCGCAGCGACGAACAGGCGCAGGTCGCGCGAGAGCTCACGCGCCAGGACGACCTTCTGCTGGTTGCCGCCGGAGAGACGCCCCACCGGGAGGTCGATGCCCGTGGTGCGCACGTCGTACTGCTGCACCTTCTCGCGGGCGAAGTCGTCACGGGCGGCCAGCTGCAGCGACCCGGCACGCACGAACGGCGGCCCGTCGGTCCGGTCCAGCACCAGGTTCTCGGCGATGGTGAACTCGCCGACCAGCCCGTCGGTGCTGCGGTCCTCGGGCACGAACCCGACCCCGGCGTCCAGCACCTGGCGCACGGACCGTCCGACCAGCTCCGCGCCGTCCAGCTGCACGGAACCGGTCACGTCCTCCTGGAGGCCGAGGAGCGCCTCGGTGAGCTCGGTCTGGCCGTTGCCCTGGACACCGGCGACGACCAGCACCTCACCACCACGCACGGTGAAGCTGACGCCGTCGACGACGACCTGGCCGTCGGGCTGGGCGACGACGAGGTCCGACACCTCCAGCGCGTTGTCGCGCGGGCGGGCGGGCTCCTTGTGCACCGTCAGCTCGACGGCGCGCCCGACCATGAGGGCGGCGAGCTCGTTGTCGGACGCCGTGGGCTCCGCCTCGCCGACGACCTTGCCGTGCCGGACGACGGTGATGCGGTCGGCGACCTCGCGGACCTCGCGGAGCTTGTGGGTGATGAAGACGATCGCGGTGCCCTCGTCGCGGAGCTGGCGCATGATCATCATGAGCTCGTCGGTCTCCTGCGGGGTGAGCACCGCCGTCGGCTCGTCGAAGACGAGGACGCGCGCGTCCCTGCTCAGCGCCTTGATGATCTCCACGCGCTGCTGGACGCCGACGGGCAGGTCCTCGACGAGCTGGTCGGGGTCGACGTGGAAGCCGAAGCGGGCTGCGGTGTCGCGCACGGTGGCACGCGCCGACTCCAGGTCGAGCACTCCCGCGCCCCGGGTCTCCTCGTGCCCGAGCATGACGTTCTCGGCGACCGTGAACACCGGCACCAGCATGAAGTGCTGGTGGACCATGCCGATGCCGGCCGCCATCGCGTCACCGGGACCGGCGAAGTCCTGGACCTCGCCGTCGAGGACGATCTCGCCCTCGTCGGCCGAGTAGAGCCCGTAGAGCACGTTCATCAGGGTGGACTTGCCCGCCCCGTTCTCACCGAGGAGGCAATGGATCTCCCCGGGCTCGACCACCAGGTCGATGTGGTCGTTGGCCACCAGCGCACCGAAGCGCTTGGTGATGCCTCGCAGCTCGAGCCTCATCGCGGTGCGTCCACCCTTCCTCACGATCCCCTGGTCAGCCTAGGCCGCACGTGGCGGCGGGACACGGGGAAGACCCCGTGCCCCGCCGCCACGGCGGTCGAACTCAGTACGCGGTCACTGGTCCAGGTAGGACGTGACCTCGAGCTCGCCGTCGATGATCTGCTGACGCAGCTCGTCGACCTCGGTCACGAGCTCCGGGTCGACCTTGTCCTCGAAGTCGTGCAGCGGGGCCAGGCCCACGCCCTCGTTCTCGAGGGTGCCGACGTAGGCCTCCGGGTCGAAGGTGCCCTCGCCGGAGGAGAGCACGGCCTCGTAGGTGGAGACGTCCATCTTCTTGAGGATCGACGTGAGCACGTAGGGCTGCGTGGTCGGGTCCGTCTCGTAGAAGTCGGCGTCCACGCCGACGAGCGCGACGTCGCGGCCGGAGTCCTCGATCGCGGCGATGGCGGACTGGTAGATCGGGCCACCGACGGGCAGGATCACGTCGACACCCTGGTCCAGGATGTTCTTGGCCGTGGTCTTCGCGGTCTCGTTGGCCGCGAACCCGCCCGTGAAGGCACCGTCCTCGCCGCCCTCGTAGCCGATGACCTCGACGTCGGCGCCGTTGACCTCGTTGTAGTGCTCCACGCCCTGCTTGAAGCCGTCCATGAAGATCGTGACGGTCGGGAACGGCTGGCCGCCGAACGTGCCGACCTTGCCCGCCTCCGAGTAGCCCGCGGAGAGATAGCCGGCCAGGAACGCCGCCTCGGCCGTGTTGTAGAGCAGCGGCTTGACGTTCTCCGCGTCCTTCTCGCCGTCGAAGTCGTTGTCCGCGGCGTCGTCGACCAGGATGTAGTCGGTCTCCGGGTTGGAGTTCGCGGACTCGACCGTGGCCGGCGACAGCGCGAACCCGACGGCGACGATGGCGTTGCAGCCCTGGTCCACGAGCGACTGCACGTTGGGCTCGTAGTCGGTCTCCGACTGCGACTGGACCTCGCGGAACGCCGCGCCCAGCTCGTCGGCGGCCTTCTTGGCGCCCTCGTAGCTGAGCTGGTTGAAGCTCTTGTCGTCGAACCCGCCCTCGTCCGAGACGATGCAGGCCGTGAAGTCGGACTCCGCCGCAGCGGTCTCGGTCGATTCCCCGGTGGTCTCCTCGGGGGCCGAGCCGCACGCCGCGAGGGTCAGCGCGGCGGCACCTGCGAGGGCGGTGAGCTGGATGGCTCTCTTCACCTGTCACTCCTGTCGATGAGGGTGGGTGAGCGCGGGCGCTCGCCCGTCTCACGATCAGAGACGGCAAGCCTAACCACCGCTCGGGGTCCCCGACGCCGCGAGGGCCTCCCGTGGCCGAGTCGTTATCGAAGCGGTACGTCCGCGGACACCCGGGGACCGAGGACGAAACGTGCCAGCAACCTGGCGCCGATCCCGATGGCGCGCTCGTCGACCACCAGGTCGCCCTGGTGGATGTCGTAGCGGCGCTCGCCGGGCGTCGCGGTGCCGAGGCGGGCCATCGCGCCCGGCACCTTCGTCAGGTACCACGCGAAGTCCTCGCCGCCGAGCGACTGCTCGGTCAGGACCACGCCGTCGTCGCCCAGGACCGCCGCGCCGGCCGCCTCGAGCCGAGCCGTCACGTCGGCGTCGTTGTCGACCGGTGGCACTCCCCGGACGTGGTGCACGCTGACGTCGACGTCGTAGGCGGCCACGACCTGCTCGACGGCGTCGAGCAGCACCTGGCCGGCCTTCTCCCAGGCGCGCACGTCGAGGCAGCGCAGCGTGCCCTTGGCGACCCCCGACATCGGGATCGTGTTGTGCGCGTGCCCCGCCTCCACGGCGCCCCACGTGAGGTTCACCCCGGAGCGCGGGTCGAGCCGGCGGCCCAGCACGGCGGGCACCTGCGTGACGACCTGCCCGAGGGCGTAGACGACGTCACCGGTGAGGTGCGGGCGGGACGTGTGCCCGCCGCCCGAGGACAGGGTCACCGTCACCAGGTCGGACGCCGAGGTGATCGGGCCGATCCGCGTCCCGACCCGTCCGACGTCGAGCTTCGGCTCGGCGTGCACCGCCGCGATCCGGTCGACGCCGTCGAGCACGCCCTGGGCGATGACGTCGTGCGCCCCGCCGGGCATGGTCTCCTCGGCCGGCTGGAAGATGAGGCGGGCACCGACCTCGAGGAGGCCCTCCGCGTCCAGCCGGGCCAGGGCGAGCCCGGCCCCGAGGACCACGGCGGCGTGCACGTCGTGGCCGCAGGCGTGGGCGACGCCGGGGACCGTCGAGGCGAAGTCGCAGCCGCACAGGTCGTCCAGGGGCAGCGCGTCGATGTCGGCGCGCAGCGCCACCCGGCCGCGCCCCGGGACGTCGGGACCGACGTCGCACACCAGACCCGTGGTCTCGAGCATCCGCGGCCGCAGGCCGGCCGCACGCAGGCGCTCGGCGAGCACCGCCGTCGTCCTGACCTCCTCCCAGGAGACCTCCGGGTGCGCGTGCAGGTCGCGACGCACGGCGACGAGCTCCGGCTCGAGCTCCGCCACCACGGCGTCGAGACGCCCGGCCGCCGTGCCGACGTCGCCGCTCACAGCAGGTCCTCGCGGCCGTGGTCCCGCACCGCGTCGACCATGCGCCGCACCTGCTGGGCACGCGCCCGGGTGGTCACCAGGAGCGCGTCGGGGGTGTCGACCACGACCACGTCGTCGATGCCGAGCAGCGTCACCGTGCGCCCGCTCGCCGGGACCACGACCGACCCGGCGCTCTGGACCCGGACCACGTCCGCGCCGTCGCCGAGGACCTTCGACCCGGAGTCGTCGTCGGCCGGCAGCAGCGCGGCGAGCGAGTTGAAGTCGCCGACGTCGTCCCAGCCGAACGTGCCGGGCACCATCGCG
This sequence comes from Isoptericola halotolerans, assembly GCF_003003075.1. Taxonomy (GTDB): domain Bacteria; phylum Actinomycetota; class Actinomycetes; order Actinomycetales; family Cellulomonadaceae; genus Isoptericola; species Isoptericola halotolerans_A. The sequence continues at coordinate 181,098 of NZ_PVTX01000004.1, forward strand.
ACACCGCCCGCCGCGGCCACCGGCTCGGCCACGGCGTGGTCGATGGCGATCTTCTCCAGGCCGGGCCACACCTCGGCGAGGACCCGGGCGCGCTCGGGGGTGTCCCAGGCGTCGGCGACGCGACGCAGCCCGTCGTGCAGGGCCGGGCGCTGGTCGGCGAGGTGGCCGAGCAGCACGCTCGTGGAGGCGACGAAGATCCCGGCGTTCCACCGGTACTCCCCCGAGGCCAGGTACTCGCGTGCCGTCGCGGCGTCCGGCTTCTCGGTGAAGCCGCGCACGTGCACCGCGCTCGGGGCGCCCGCCACGTCGAGCGGGCTCCCGCCGTGCACGTAGCCGAACGCGGTCGACGGGCGGGACGCGGCGATGCCGACGGTCGTGACATACCCCGCCCGGGCCGCCTCGACCGCCTCGTGGACCGACCGCTCGAAGTCCGCCCGCCCGGTCACGACCTGGTCCGCCGCGAAGGAGCCGAGCACCACGTCGCCCACCCGACGTTCCAGCACGGCCGCGGCCAGGCCGATCGCCGCCATCGAGTCCCGCGGGCTCGGCTCCGGCAGCACCTGGTCCGCCCCCACGCCCGGCAGCTGCTCACGCACCGCCGCGACGTGCCGCTCGCCGGTGACGACGAGGATCCCGTCGTCACCGGCGAGCGGGGCCAGCCGGTCGGCGGTCGCCTGCAGCAGCGTCCGCCCGGATCCCGTGAGGTCGTGCAGGAACTTCGGGCGGTCGGCGCGGGAGACCGGCCACAGCCGGGTGCCGGACCCTCCCGCCGGGACGACGGCGCGGAAACCGGGAATGGCAGACGAAGGCATGCTCGCAGCATAGTGACGGGTTCCCGCCGGCCGACACGAAGGCTGTGGAATGTGTCACAGAAACCGCACAGAGACGCCGTTTTCGGACACTCCGTGACCCGATCGCGACCCGGTGTCACTACAGTGACTTCACGTAACCCCGCCCGAATCCGCCAATGGAGGCTCCCCCGTGCCGACTGCTCCCGCTGGCACGCTCTACCGCGGCCGCGAAGGCATGTGGTCGTGGGTCGCGCACCGCGTGACCGGCGTGCTCATCTTCTTCTTCCTGCTCGTCCACGTCCTCGACACGGCGCTCGTGCGGGTCTCCCCCGAGGCGTACAACGCCGTCATCGGCACGTACCAGACGCCGATCATGGGGCTCGGCGAGGCCGGCCTGGTGGCCGCCATCGTCTTCCACGCCTTCAACGGCATCCGCGTGGCACTGGTCGACTTCTGGGCCAAGGGCCCCCGGTACCAGCGGGTCATGCTGTGGGTCGTCCTCGGCCTGTTCGTCGTGACCATGGCCGGGTTCCTGCCCCGCCACCTGATGAACGTCTTCGGAGGCCACTGATGAGCACCCAGACCGCGATCCCCACCCCGCGATCCCCGTACGCGCGGCGCAAGACCACCCGCGGCAACTACGAGCTGTACTCGTGGGTCTTCATGCGGGCCTCGGGCGTGCTGCTGGTCGTCCTCGTCTTCGGCCACCTGTTCGTCAACCTCATGGTCGGCGACGGCGTCAAGGCGATCGACTTCGCCTTCGTGGGCGGCAAGTGGGCCAGCCCGTTCTGGCAGATGTGGGACCTGGCCATGCTGTGGCTCGCCATGATCCACGGCACCAACGGCGTGCGCACCATCATCAACGACTACGCCGAGCGGGACGTCACGCGCGGGATCCTCAAGAGCCTGCTCCTGGTGGCCTTCACATTCACCGTCGTGCTCGGCACCCTGGTCATCTTCACGTTCGACCCGTGCCCGACGGACGCCCCGGCCGAGCTGCTCGCCTCGTTCTGCACGGCCTGAGCCCGCGCATCCCCCCAGCCCGCTGATCCACCACTCGCCGCAGGAGGCATCGGAACCGATGCAGACCCACCAGTACGACGTCGTCATCGTCGGCGCAGGCGGCGCCGGCATGCGCGCGGCGCTCGAGGCCTCGAAGGGGGCCCGCACCGCGGTCATCTCCAAGCTGTACCCCACGCGTTCCCACACCGGCGCCGCCCAGGGCGGCATGTGCGCCGCCCTGGCGAACGTCGAGGAGGACAACTGGGAGTGGCACACCTTCGACACCATCAAGGGCGGCGACTACCTCGTCGACCAGGACGCCGCGGAGGTCATGGCCAAGGAGGCCATCGACGCCGTGCTGGACCTGGAGCGGATGGGCCTGCCGTTCAACCGCACGCCGGAGGGCCGGATCGACCAGCGCCGCTTCGGCGGCCACACCCGCAACCACGGTGAGGCCGCGGTGCGCCGCGCCTGCTACGCCGCGGACCGCACCGGCCACATGATCCTGCAGACGCTGTACCAGAACTGCGTCAAGCAGGACGTGGAGTTCTTCAACGAGTTCTACGTGCTGGACCTGCTCACCGACCACGACCTCACCACCGAGGACATCGAGGACGGCGCGGAGGTCAACGCGACCGGCGTCGTCGCCTACGACCTGGCCTCGGGCGAGACCCACGTGTTCCAGGCGAAGGCGATCATCTTCGCCACGGGCGGCGCGGGCAAGATCTTCAAGACGACGTCCAACGCCCACACCCTCACCGGCGACGGGATGGCCCTCGCCTACCGGCGCGGTCTGCCGCTGGAGGACATGGAGTTCTTCCAGTTCCACCCCACCGGCCTCGCGGGCCTGGGCATCCTGCTCTCGGAGGCCGCACGCGGCGAGGGCGGCATCCTGCGCAACTCCGAGGGCGAGCGCTTCATGGAGCGCTACGCCCCCACCATCAAGGACCTGGCGCCGCGCGACATCGTCGCCCGGTCCATGGCCAACGAGGTGCGCGAGGGCCGCGGTGCCGGTCCCAACAAGGACTACGTGCTGCTCGACCTGACGCACCTGGAGCCGGCGCACATCGACGCCAAGCTGCCGGACATCACCGAGTTCGCCCGCACCTACCTCGGTATCGAGCCGTACACCGAACCGGTACCGGTGTACCCCACCGCGCACTACGCGATGGGTGGCGTGCCGACCAACATCAAGGGCGAGGTGCTCCGCGACGGCCACAACGTCGTCAAGGGCCTCTACGCCGCCGGTGAGGTCGCCTGCGTCTCCGTGCACGGGTCGAACCGCCTCGGCACCAACTCGCTGCTCGACATCAACGTCTTCGGCAAGCGCTCCGGCCGCTCGGCCGCCGCCTACGCCCAGACGGTGGAGCAGCACCTGCCGATCCCGGAGAACCCCGCCGCCCGCGTCGAGGCACAGCTCAGCGAGATGCGTGACCGCCCCGAGGGCGAGCGCGTGGCCGAGGTCCGCAAGGCGCTGCAGGAGACCATGGACGCCAACGCCCAGGTGTTCCGCACCCGCGAGTCGCTCGAGCAGGCCGCGGCCGACATCCGCGACCTGCAGAAGCGCTACAAGAACGTGTCCGTCCAGGACAAGGGCACCCTGTTCAACACCGACCTCCTCGAGGCGATCGAGCTGGGCTTCCTGCTCGACATCGCCGAGGTGACGGTGGTCGCGGCGCTCAACCGCCGCGAGTCGCGCGGCGGCCACTACCGCGAGGACTACCCGGACCGCGACGACACCAACTACATGCTGCACACGATGGCGTACCGCCGTCCGACGTCGGCTCCCGACGCCGCCGACGGGCACGTCGAGGGCTACTTCGACCACGTCGAGGACTTCGGGGACTACAAGGTGGTCCTGGGGTCCAAGACCGTCACCCAGACGCGCTACGAGCCGATGGAGCGGAAGTACTGATGACTGCTGTTCTGGAAAACACCACGGAAGCCGCCCAGGACGGGCAGGCCGGAGCCGTCGCGTCCTTCGAGGTCACGCTGAAGATCCGCCGGTACAACCCGGAGGTCTCCGAGGAGGCGGTCTGGGAAGAGCACACCGTCACGGCGCACGGGACCGACCGCGTCCTGGACGCCCTGCACAAGATCAAGTGGGAGCTGGACGGTTCCCTGACGTTCCGCCGCTCGTGCGCCCACGGTGTGTGCGGCTCGGACGCCATGCGTATCAACGGTCGCAACCGGCTGGCCTGCAAGACGCTCCTCAAGGACGTCAACCCGGACAAGCCGATCACGGTCGAGCCCATCAAGGGCCTGCCCGTGGTGAAGGACCTCGTGGTCGACATGGAGCCGTTCTTCGCCTCCTACCGCGAGATCATGCCGTTCCTCATCACCTCGGGGAACGAGCCCAGCCGCGAGAACATCCAGTCGCAGGCCGACCGTGACCGGTTCGACGACACCACCAAGTGCATCCTGTGCGCCGCGTGCACGTCGTCGTGCCCGGTGTTCTGGACGGACGGCCAGTACTTCGGCCCGGCCGCGATCGTCAACGCGCACCGGTTCATCTTCGACTCCCGCGACGAGGGTGCCACCCAGCGCCTGGAGATCCTCAACGACAAGGAGGGCGTGTGGCGCTGCCGCACGACCTTCAACTGCACCGAGGCCTGCCCGCGCGGCATCGAGGTCACCAAGGCGATCCAGGAGGTCAAGCGGGCGATGATCACCCGCGCCTTCTGAGCTGTTCGTCCAGCGGGGCCGAAGGTGCCCTGCACGGTCGCGTTCACGGGCGCTGCGCGCCCTCCACTTCGGGGATGACGACCGTGCAGGACACCTTCGGCCCCGCTTCGTCGTCCGTCCCGGCGGAAGCGCGAGGTAGCGCACGACGGCGCGAGGTAGCGCGAGTCAGTAGTCGTACAGTCCGCGTCGGACCCCGCGGACCACCGGGCTGTACGGCCGCCCGCTCCCCGGGCCACGGCGTACCACCCGCTCGATCTCGGCCTGGCGCCGCATCCACGCGACCGTCTCCTCCGCGCGTGCGATCTCTTCGAGCCGCGGCGGGTCGTACATCCAGGCGCACGCGATCAGCAGCACGCGAGCCACGAAGTTGACGAGGATCAGCAACGCCCCGACCGTGACGATCGACGCCAGGATCACGTTGCGTTCCGCCGATGCGGTGATCGCCGACGTTCCCACCCACCGCAGCCCGCTGGCCACCAGCCCGGTCGCGAGGCAACCGATCAGCATGTCCCGCCCGTGGCGCGTGCGCACCCGCGCCACCACCCGGATCACCAGGTAGACCAGCAACGTGTCGAGCACGAGGCCCACCGCGAACGTGCCGGCGGACAGGACCCAGCCCAGCACCGCCGAGTCACCCAGCCATCGCGTGATCTGGTTGTTCACCGTCTGCGAGACGATGCTCGCGACGGCCGACGCCAGCAGCATCAACCCGAGGATCACGAACCCCAGCAGCTGCCACACCTTGGACAGCACGGGGCTGACCCCCACCACCGGTGCTTCGAACAGGGACCGCACGGAGTGTCGCAGGGCCGCCATGACGCCGATGGCCGTCCACAGGAACACGATCGACGCGACGACGGTGGTCCAGCTCCACGCCGTCGTCCGCACGAGCTCGTCCGGCGAGACCAGCCCGGCATCGTCCGGCGAGTCCTTCAGCAGTCCCGGCACCCAGCTGTCGATCTGCTCGAAGACCGCCTCACTGAGCTCCGGACGGTTGCCCAGCACCGCCGAGAACACGCTGAAACCGATGGTGAGACCCGCGCCGAGGGAGAACAGCGCCGAGTAGGCTATGCCGCCGGAGAGCTGGTTGCCGCGCTGCGCCAGGTACCAGCGCACGGCCCGCACCTCACGACGGTCCTGCAGCCACTCCGTCCACCGAGCGATCTTCTCGGTCAGGCGCTCGGGTTCGTCAGGCACGCCCCGACCCTACCGAGGAGCCCCGGGCGGGGCAGGTCGTACCGCCGGCCGTCCCGTCAGCCGAGCCTGTCGCCACCGAGGGCGAACGACCGCTGCGGTCGCCACACGCCGTCGTCCCCGTGCTCGTACATCCAGACGGCGGAGACGGCGAAGACCGCCTCGAACGCGCTCATGTCGCGGAACGCCCGGTCGAGCGCCTCGTCGGGCACCTCGTGCGCGACGGTCACGTGCGGGTGGTAGTTGAACCGGAGTTCCTGCGCGAGCACCCCCGACCGGGCCTGTTCCTCGAGCAGCTCGCACTCCGCGATGCCCTCCGCGAGAGCGACGAACACGACCGGCGAGATGGGGCGGAACGTGGCCGTGCCACGCAGGTGGATACGGAACGGCGGCGTCTCGCCGGCGATCTTCTCCAGGTGCTCGCAGACGGCCGGCAGGACCGACGAGTCGACGACGGTCGGGCCGATCACGGTGATGTGCGGCGGGATCGCCGCGGCGAGCGGGTCGCCGACGTCGGCGCGCGCCTCCTGCAGCTGCGTGGCGTACGGCTCGGGGATCGCGATGGCGATCCCGATCCGCACCTGGTCGGGGCCTCGGGGGGGCAGGTTCACCGGTTGCCTCGCGGCAGGAGCCCGAACCGGTCGAAGTACCGGTCCCGGACACCGCCGGCGATCTCGCGGGCCCGTGCCGCGCCGTCGTCGAGCACCTTGTCGAGCTGCGCCGGGTCGGCCAGGTAGGTGTTCGCGCGCTCCTGGAACGGCTCGAGGAAGGCCACGACGGCGTCCGCCAGGTCGACCTTGAGGTAGCCGTAGCCGCGCCCGTCGTACTCGGCCGCGATGTCGTCGATCGCGCGTCCGGTGACGGCGGAGAAGATGGTCAGCAGGTTGGAGATGCCCGGCTTCTTCTCCCGGTCGAAGTAGACGGCGTAGGACTCGTCGGCGTCGGTCACCGCGGACTTGATCGCCTTGGCGGCCTTCCGCGGGTTCTCGAGCAGCCAGATGACGCCCTTGCCGCCGGCGTTGGACTTCGACATCTTGGCGGCCGGGTTCTGCAGGTCCTGGATCTTCGCCGTGGCGGTGACGATGTACGGGTCCGGCACCACGGCGGTCCCGGCGCCGAACCGTGCGTTGAGCCGCTCGGCGATGTCGCGCGTCAGCTCGAGGTGCTGACGCTGGTCCTCGCCGACCGGCACCAGGTTCGCGTCGTAGACGAGGATGTCGGCCGCCATGAGCACCGGGTAGGTGAACAGACCCACGGTGGTGCCCTCGGTACCCTGCTTGGCCGACTTGTCCTTGAACTGCGTCATCCGGCTCGCCTCGCCGAACCCGGTCTGGCAGCTCAGGAGCCAGGCGAGCTCGGTGTGCTCGGGAACGTGCGACTGCACGAAGAGTGTCGACCGTGCCGGGTCGACCCCTCCGGCGAGGTACTGGGCCGCCGTGGCACGGGTGCGCTCACGCAGGGCGACCGGGTCCGGGTTGACCGTCAGCGCGTGCAGGTCCACGACGCAGTACAGCGCGTCGTGGTCCTCCTGGAGCGCGACCCACTGCGTCAGCGCGCCGAGGTAGTTTCCCAGGTGCAGCGAGGAGTCGGTGGGCTGCATGCCGGACAGGATGCGGGGCCGGGGCGCCACAGGCGCGCCCGGGACGGTGGAGTCGGACATGGGGCTCATTCTGACAGGTCGGACGGGGCGGTCGGAAACGCGCGGGACGTCGGTGGGCGGTGGTCGGTCCTTCTCATGTGGCCTCGTCGTCGAACGGCGCGGGCTCCGCCGCAGCCGTCCTCGACGGCGCGGCGCCGACCCCTGCCGCCGTGGCCGCCGCGCTGCCCGTGCCGGCGTAGCCGGCCGTGCGGCGCGTGGTGCGGGGCGCCGGCTCGTCGTCGAGGAGGGCCTCCTTCACGATGCGGCGCGGGTCGTACTGCCGCGGGTCGAGCTTCTGCCAGTCGACGTCCTTGAGCTCGTCGCCGAACTCGTCGTCGATGCGCTCCTTGGCACCCTGCAGGGCGGCCTTGCCCTGGCGCACGAGCGTGCCGAGCTGGCCGGCGTAGTGCGGCAGGCGCTCGGGGCCGATGAGCACCAGAGCGAGCACGATGATGACGACGAGCTCGCCGCCGTTGATCCCGAAGAATCCCACGCCCGACAGCCTAGCCCGCGCTCGAACGCGTCCGGTACCCGCTCACTCGCTCGGGCGCTCCTGCAGCACGACGCGGACGTCCCGCTCGTCGTCGCCGCTGCGGACCCGCAACGTCACGGCGTCGCCGGGCTGGCTGGCCCGGATCGCCACGATGAGCTCGTCGCTCTGCGCCACGGGGCGGCCGTCGATCTCCAGGATGATGTCGCCGGCCCGGATCCCGGCCACGTCCGCCGGGCCCCCGTCGGTCACCGGTGCGTTCCCCTGCTGCGCCTCCTCGGCGACCTTGACGCCCTCACCGGTGTAGCTCGAGTCCAGCAGCACCCCGATGACGGGGTAGGTGGCCTGGCCGGACTCGATGAGCTGCTCGGCGGTGGTGCGCACCTGGTTCGCCGGGATGGCGAAGCCGAGCCCGATGCTGCCGGTCGCCTGCATGGCGCCCGGCGGCTGCGCGATCGCCGAGTTGATCCCGATGACCTCGCCGGCCGCGTTGACGAGCGGACCGCCCGAGTTGCCGGGGTTGATCGCGGCGTCGGTCTGGATCGCGTCGATGAACGCCGTCGTCGCCTGGTCCCCGGCCTGCACGGGCCGGTGCAGCGCGCTGACGATGCCGGCGGTGACGGTCGAGTCGAGACCGAGCGGCGCCCCGACGGCCAGCACCTCGTCGCCGACCACGACGTCGTCCGAGTCACCCAGCGCGAGCGGCGTGAGCCCGTCGGCGTCGATCTTCACCACGGCCAGGTCGTAGTCCGAGGTCCGGCCGACCACCTCGCCCTCGTGCTCGCTGCCGTCGGCCAGGACGACGACGACCTCACCGCCGCCGGTCCCCGCCGCCACCACGTGGTCGTTGGTCAGGACGTAGCCGTCCGCCCGCAGCACGAACCCGGAGCCGCTGGAGAGGCTGTCGTCGGCACCGGTGACCTCGAACGACACGACCGACGGCAGGACGTCCGCGGCGGTCGACGCGAGAGAACCCTCCGGCCGGTCGAACCCTGCCGCGGCCTCGGCGCTGCCCGTCGCGGCCGGCAGCCGTGCGGACGGGTCGCCGTCGGAGCCGGCCCCGGAGATCCGTTCGCCCGCGAACCCGCCCAGGAGCCCGACCAGCAGGGCGAGGACGAGGATCCCGGCGACACGCGCTCCGCCGAGGCGAGCGCGCGGCGGGTCCGGCGTCCCCGCGCCCGTCGGCGCGGGCTCCCCGGACGGCGATCCCTCCGACGGCGATCCCTCCGACGGCGGCACCTCGGACGGCGGCCCGGCCGGCCCCGGAGGGGACGGCTCGGTGCGTGCACCACCCGGCACCGAGGGCGACGTCGGGCCCGGGGTCGGCGACGGGGCCGGGGTCGGCGGCACCTGCACCGGCGCAGGGTCCGGGCGCCGCGCCGGCGGCTCGGGCGCCGCGAAGAGGTCCGAGGGGTCCTGGTGCGTCATGGGCGGGTGAGTGCTCCTGTCACGGTGGTCCAGCCGCGGGTGATCCGGGGTACGACCCCCGCATCGTAGGCATCGTCGGGGAACGCGGCGACCACGTCGACCAGGACGTCGTGGGGGGCGTCGGTCGTCGCCTCGACGACCATGTCGCCCGCCTGCCACGCGACGTGCCACGGGTCCCGCATCAGCACGTGCACGTCGTCCCGTCCGGGGACGTCCAGGCGCACGTCGGACCGGACCACGTCGGCGAGCCGACCGGGTCGCTCGCGGACCACCACGGGGCCCTCGGGTCCCGCCAGATGGATCTCGACGACCTCGCCGTCGGTCCGGACGTCGGTGAGCTCGTAGCCGGCCGGCAGGGCGCCGGGCGCGACGAACGACTCGTCCGGCGCGACGGCGTCGGTCACGCTCGTCGACACCTCGTCCGTCCCGGCGAGCATGCTCAGCGCCGCCGCGCGGGACGTCTCGGGCGAGACGACGGGAGCCTGCCCCAGCACGAACAGGGCGCAGCCCAGCACGCCCGCACCGCCGGCCCCCACGAGGACCAGCCGACGACGACGGCGCCGCCGTGCCGAGCCGGCGATGTCGCCGGTGAGGGTGGTCCGCCACGCCTCCGGCGTCTGCCACGTGGTGTCCCGGTCGGGGGCGCGCAGCGGGTCGTGGTCCGTCGACGGGATGGACGCGGACAGGGCGAGCAGCCGTGCGGTGAGCTCCGGCGTCGGTGCTACGTCGCAGGCCTGCGACAGCCGGCGGCGGGCCGCCCGCGCCGCTTCCAGCTCGGCCGCGCACAGACGGCAGGCCGCGACGTGGCAGAGCGCCCGGTCCGTCTCGGCCGGGCCGAGCTGGCCGTCGGCGAGGGCGCTCACCCGGTCCCCGAGGTGACCGCTCATCGCACCACCTCGGCGCGTCGGTGCTCGAGCGCGTCGCGGAGCTGGGCCCGCGCACGGTGGATGCGGGACCGCACCGTGCCGATCTTGATGCCGAGCGTCACCGCGATCTCCTCGTAGCTGAGGCCCTCGATGTCGCACAGGACGACCGCGGCACGGTACTCCGGCCGCAGGGCGTCCAGCGCCGCCTGCACGTCGTTGTCGAGGTGGGTGTGCTCGAACCCGCGCTCCGGCCGCGCCCGGTCGTCGGTGGCCTCGACGCGCGAGGCGTCCTCGCCCATGGCCTCGAACCGGATGCGCTTCTTGCGCCGGACCTGGTCGAGGAACAGGTTCGTGGTGATGCGGTGCAACCAGCCCTCGAACGTGCCCGGCGTGTAGCTGGACAGGGAGCGGAAGACGCGCAGGAACGTCTCCTGCGTCAGGTCCTCGGCGTCCTGCTTGTCGCCGGTGAGGCGGTACGCCAGCCGGTACACGCGTGCGGAGTGCTCGCGGACGATCTGGTCCCACGACGGAGGTACCCAGCCCGCGGCAGGGTCGGGCGCTGCAGGGTCGGTACGGTCAGCGGTCTCGGTCATCACGGCCATGGTCCCATGCGAACGTGTGAGCGCCCTGGGAGGTTCCCACGTACGATCGCAGCGCAGCAATCCGAGGGGGCCGCCATCACCACCGGGGTCGGTGCCCAGGACGACCCGACGGCCGCCTGGGCCTTCAGCGAGACGTACCTCGCCGAGGACGTGACGCTCCTGCGCGCCCGCGAACGGGCCGCGGAGCTGGGCTGCGCCACCGTCTCCCCCGGCACGGGAGCGCTCCTGCGCGTGGTGGCCGCGGCCCTCCGGGCCCGCGCCGTCGTCGAGATCGGCACCGGCGCCGGGGTGGCTGCGCTCTGGCTGCTGCGCGGGATGGCCCCGGACGGCGTGCTGACCACGATCGACCCGGAGTCCGAGCACCAGCGTGCCGCCAAGGTGGCGTTCGCCGAGGAGGGCGTCCCGGTGCACCGCACCCGGACCATCGTCCGGCCGCCCCTCGACGTCCTGCCCCGGTTGTCCGACGGCGCCTACGACCTGGTGCTGGTGGCGACCGACCCCCCGGCCTACGCCGACTACGTGGAGGCTGCGGTGCGCCTCCTCCGGCCCGGCGGGGTCCTCGTCGTGGTGGACGCCCTGCTGGGTGGGCGCGTCGCCGATCCCGACCGGCGCGACGAGACGACCACGCTCGTCCGGCGCCTCGCCCACGCGGTGCGCGACGACGAGCGCCTCACCCCGGCGATCGTCCCGGTCGGCGAGGGCACCCTGCTGGCCGTGCGCCGGTAGCAGCCGGGCCGCGGCACGACGACGGGCGCGGAGCAGGTGTCTGCTCCGCGCCCGTGAGTTCGTACGTCGTCAGCCCGAGCCGACTCAGCCGGTGACGGCCTGGAGGGCCTCGCCCAGCTCGCCGGCCTCGGTCGCGTTCAGCTCGACGACCAGGCGACCGCCGCCCTCCAGCGGGACACGCATGACGATGCCGCGTCCCTCCTTGGTGACCTCGAGCGGTCCGTCGCCCGTCCGCGGCTTCATCGCAGCCATGTGTGGCTCTCCATTTCCGTTGTCCGGTTCCCCAACTGCCTCAGCCCCGCCCGTCGCCCCGGCGACGGGTCAACGCTGCCGGCACGGCCACGCAGCTCGAGGCGTGCCTCACCATTCTACTGCGGGCCGGGTCGTCCCTGGTCACGCCATCCCGCGCAGAGCCGCACGAGGCGGCGCCTCGTCGCGGACGGCCGCCACCATCTCGAGCGCCTGCCGCGTCGCCGCGACGTCGTGCGCACGGAAGACCCGGGCGCCGTGCCACGCCGCGAGCGCCGTCGCGGCGAGCGTGCCCGGCAGCCGGTCCGCCGGCGGGAGGTCGAGCGTCTCCCCGACGAAGTCCTTGCGGCTCAGCGCCATGAGGACGGGGAACCCGAGCCCGGCGAGCGCCTCCGTGCGGCGCAGGAGGTGCAGCGAGTGCCACGTGTTCTTGCCGAAGTCGTGCGTGGGGTCCACGAGCACCGACGACGGCGGCACACCGCACGCGACGGCCCGCTCGGCCGCGTCGCGCAACGTCGTCAGCACGTCCTGGGTGACGCCGTCGCGCGGATCCTCGGGGGTGCCGTGCTGGGTGCCGTCAGCGCCGCCGGCGCCCGGCGGGTACTCCACCCGCCAGGGGTCGGTGCGGGGCCGCGCCCCGCCCGTGTGCGAGCAGACGACGCCCACCCCGGCCGCGCCCGCGACCTCGACCAGCGCCGGGTCGTGACCGGCCCACGTGTCGTTGATGAGGTCCGCACCGGCGCGGACGGCTGCGCGGGCGACCTCGGAGCGCCAGGTGTCGACGCTCAGGAGCAGGTCGGGCAGCTCGGCGCGCACCCGCTCGAGGAACGGCACCACGCGATCGATCTCCTCGGCGACGCCCACCTCGGGGCCGGTGCCCGCCCGGACCCCGCCGACGTCGAGGATCGCGGCGCCCTCGGCCCACGCGGCGTGGGCGGCCGCGAGCGCCGGGCCGTCGTCGGCGAACCGGGCCGGCGCGTAGAACGAGTCGCTGGTGCGGTTGACGATGGCCATGACCACCGGGCGGGACACCCCGCCGGGCCCGCGGCCGACCTCGCGGCCGCGCAGCACGAGGGGTGCGCCCGCGGGCGGGATCACGAGCGGAACTCGGCGGCCAGCGCCCGGCCTCGCTCGACGACGTGCTCCACCGCGTCCTCGGCGGAGTCGGTCAGGTGGAGCAGGTCGAGGTCGGTGGGGTTGATCATGCCGCGGTCCACGACGGCGGTGCGCACCCACTCGAGCAGGCCGCCCCAGTAGTCGGTCCCGACGAGCACCAGGGGGAACCCGGTGACCTTGTGGGTCTGGACGAGGGTGATCGCCTCGAAGAGCTCGTCGAAGGTGCCGAACCCGCCCGGCAGCACGACGAACCCCTGCGCGTACTTGACGAACATCGTCTTGCGCGCGAAGAAGTACCGGAAGCTGACGCCACGGTTGACGTACTCGTTCATGCCCTGCTCGAAGGGCAGCTCGATGCCCAGCCCGATCGACGTCCCGCCGGCGTCCGACGCGCCCTTGTTCGCGGCCTCCATGATGCCGGGGCCGCCACCGGTGATCACCGCGTAGCCCGCGTCGACGAGCCGGCGGCCGACCTCCACGGCGAGCTGGTAGTCCTCGTGGTCGGGTCGTGTGCGGGCGGAGCCGAACACCGAGACGGCCGGGCCGACCTCGGCGAGCGCGCCGAACCCCTCGACGAACTCGGCCTGGATGCGCATCACCCGCCACGGGTCCGAGTGCACCCAGTCGGTCCCGTCCCCCGGGGCCAGCAACCGCTGGTCCGTGGTGGTGTCAGGGATCTCGGTGCCGCGCAGCAGGACGGGCCCCTTGCGGTACCCCTGGCCGGTCTGCTGGACACCCTCGTCGGTACGGTCGCTCATGGGACCGACACTACTGACCGCGCAGCCAGGTGCGCAGCGCGTCGCGGCACATGGCGAGCTCGCGTACCGGCACCCGCTCGTCGTCGGCGTGGGCCAGCGAGGGGTCGCCCGGGGCGAAGTTGACCGCGGGGATACCGAGCTCCGCGAAGCGCGCGACGTCGGTCCACCCGAACTTGGGCTTCGGCACGCCGCCGGTGAGCGCGAGCACCGCCGCGGCGAACTCGGCGGCGAGCGGTTCGTCGAGACCCGGGCGCGCGGCCGGCGACGAGTCGGTGACCGTCACCTCGTAGCCGTCGAAGAGCTCGCGCAGGTGCGCCTCGGCCTCGGCCAGCGTGCGCGAGGGGGCGAACCGGTAGTTCACGGTGACGGTGCAGGCGTCCGGCACCACGTTGCCCGCGATGCCGCCGCGGATCCCGACGGCGTTCATGCCCTCGCGGTAGACGAGGCCGTCGACCTCGACCTCGGCCGCCTCGTAGGCCGCGAGCCGGGCGAGGATCGGCGCGGCGGCGTGGATCGCGTTCTCTCCCCGCCAGGACCGCGCCGAGTGGGCCGCGACGCCGCGGGTGCGCACGTCGACACGGATCGTGCCCTGGCAGCCGCCCTCGATGTCGGCCGCGGTCGGCTCGCCGAGGACGGCGAAGTCACCGGCGAGCAGCTCAGGGTGGTTCCGCGCCAGCCGCCCCAGCCCGCTCTTGGACGCCTCGACCTCCTCGTGGTCGTAGAACACGTAGGTCAGGTCCACGACCGGCTCGCTGCCGGGACGTCCTAGCTCGACGGCGAGCGCCAGCATCACCGCGATACCCGCCTTCATGTCGACGGTGCCGCGCCCCCACAGGACGCGGTCGTCGCCGGTGCCCTCCAGACGCGTCGGCAGGTTCGGCGGGTCGGTGAGCGGCACGGTGTCGAGGTGGCCCGCCAGCACGACCCGACGGTCCCGGCCGAGCAGCGTGCGCGCGACGACGGCGTCCCCGTCGCGGGTCACCTCCAGGTGGGGCTGCCCGCGCAGGAGCGCCTCGACGGCGTCGGCCAACGCCTCCTCGTCCCCCGAGACGGACTCGATGTCGCACACCGCGGCGAGCACGTCCACGAGGTCGGACGTGGGGATCTCCACCGGGTCGAACAGGACGGGATCGAAGCGATTCTGCTGGCTGGTCACGCGTTCATCGTGCCACCCCGCGCCGATAGGCTGCTCCCATGACGACGCCCACCACCTCTGACCGCACCGCCTGGGGACTCGGCCTCGCGACCGTGGCCGACGACGGCAGCACGCTCGACGTCTGGTACCCCGCTCCCCAGCTGGGGGTGGCGCCCGACGACGTCGACGTGCCGGCCGATCTCGCGGCCCTCTCGCAGCGGGACGACGCGCGGCGGGTGGACGTCGCCGTCGTGCGCACCGAGATCGACCTGGACGCGCCGCCGACCGACGCCGCGGACGCCTACCTGCGGCTGCACCTGATCTCCCATCGGCTGGTGGCGCCCCACGGGCTGAACCTCGACGGGTTGTTCGGCAGGCTCACCAACGTGGTGTGGACCTCCCACGGACCGTGCAGCGTCGAGGGCTTCGAGATCACCCGCCTGCGCCTGCGCGCGTCGACGGACAAGCCCGTCACGGTGTACGGCATCGACAAGTTCCCGCGCATGGTCGACTACGTCGTGCCGTCCGGAGTGCGGATCGCCGACGCCGACCGGGTGCGGCTCGGCGCGCACCTGGCCGAGGGCACCACGGTCATGCACGAAGGCTTCGTGAACTTCAACGCGGGCACCCTGGGCGCCTCGATGATCGAGGGCCGGATCTCGGCCGGCGTCGTCGTCGGCGACGGCTCCGACGTCGGTGGCGGCGCCTCGATCATGGGGACCCTGTCCGGCGGCGGCAAGCAGATCATCTCGATCGGTGAGCGCTGCCTGCTCGGGGCCAACGCCGGCCTCGGCATCCCCCTCGGCGACGACTGCGTCGTCGAGGCCGGCCTGTACGTCACGGCCGGGACCAAGTGCACGGTGCTCGGAGAGATGGGCGACGAGGGCGAGCCGCGCGTCGTCAAGGCGCTCGAGCTGGCCGGACGCGACAACCTCCTGTTCCGCCGCAACTCGCGCACGGGGGCCGTCGAGGTGCTCGCCCGCGCCTCGGGCGTGGAGCTCAACGCCGCCCTGCACGCCAACTGATGAGCCGACGACGGCGCTCCGCCGCTGGTTCGGCGGTCGCCGTCGTCGCCATCCTGGCCGTCGGTGTGGGGGCGGTGGCCGGAGTCATCTGGTTCCTGTCCGCCCGCGAGCCCGCACTGAACCGGGAGCGGTGCACCGCCACCCTCGACGGGACGGGCTGGGAGCTCGCCCCTGTCCAGGCGGAGAACGCGGCGCTCGTGGTGGGCACCTCGATCCAGCGCGGCCTGCCGGCGCGAGCGGGCACGATCGGGCTCGCGACGGCGCTGCAGGAGTCGAGCCTCGTCAACATCGACTACGGCGACCGGGACTCGTTGGGCCTGTTCCAGCAACGGCCGTCCCAGGGCTGGGGAACGACCACGGAGATCATGGACCCCGTGTACTCGACGAACAGGTTCTACGCGGGGCTCGAGCAGGTCGACGGCTGGCAGGACCTCGAGGTCACGGTGGCAGCCCAGGCGGTGCAGCGGTCCGCCTTCCCGGACGCGTACGCCCAGCACGAGACGCTCGCGCGGGCATGGGCCTCCTCGCTGACCGGGCACTCTCCCGGGTCGGTCACGTGCGAGCTGTTCGCCGTCGCCGCCGAGGACGAGCTCGTCGAGGTCCCGAAGCTGCTGGCGCGGGACCTCGGTGTCCCCGGTGAGGCGGTGAGCGCCGACGGGGCGCTGACCACGATCGACGCCGGCGTGCTGCCCTTCGAGAGCGCCGAGCGGTCCACGTGGACCGTGGCCCACTGGGCGGTGGCGACGGCGAAGGCGACCGGTACCGCCGAGGTCCGGGCGGAGGGGCTGGTCTGGACACGGGCGTCGGGCGATTGGTCGCCCCTCGACGCCGGGTCGGAGCCGCTCGCTCGGGGCACGGTCACCGTGACGCTGGGCACGCCCACGGACGCCCCGAGGTAGTAACCCGTTGCGCGAGGTAGTAGCGCTCACGCCGAGGTAGTGACAGGTTGCGCGAGGTAGTGGCGCTTGCGCCGAGGTAGTACCTCGCGTGTCGAGGTAGTGCGGGGTGGGTCGGGTTCCGCCGGGTGTCGGGTCCCGTGCACGGTCGCGTTCACGGGCGCAGGGCGCCCTCCACTTCGGGACTGACGACCGTGCACGGGACCCGACACCCGGCTTTGAGCTTCCCGCCCGGCGCTCCCTCACGCCGTCGGGCACTACCTCGCGCCGCGCGCTACTACCTCGGCGGACGGCCCACTACCTCGCGCCGCGCGCCACTACCTCGGCGGGCGGGGCGCTACCTCGGGGCGAGCGGCACTATCTCGGCGGGGTGGTCAGCGGTTGTCGAGCGAGACGTAGTCGCGGGCTGTCGGGCCGGTGTAGATCTGCCGCGGGCGGCCGATCTTCGTCTGCGGGTCCTTCGACATCTCGCGCCACTGGGCGATCCAGCCGGGCATCCGACCGAGCGTGAACAGCGGGGTGAACATCGCCGGGGAGAAGCCCATGGCCTGGTAGATCAGGCCGGTGTAGAAGTCGACGTTCGGGTAGAGCTTGCGCTCGACGAAGTAGTCGTCGCTCAGCGCGATCTCCTCGAGGCCGCGGGCGATGTCCAGCAGCTCGTCCTTGGCACCCAGCTCGTCGAGCACGGCGTCCGCGTGCTTCTTGACGATGGCGGCACGCGGGTCGTAGCTCTTGTAGACCCGGTGACCGAACCCCATGAGCCGGACGCCGGCCTCCTTGTTCTTGACCTTCTTCATGAAGGTCTCGACGGAGTCGTCACCGGAGCGGATCTTCTCGAGCATGAGCAGCACGGCCTCGTTGGCGCCGCCGTGCGACGGGCCGGACAGGGCGTTGATGCCCGCCGACACCGAGGCGTACAGCGTCGCGTTGGAGGACCCCACGATGCGGACGGTCGACGTCGAGCAGTTCTGCTCGTGGTCGGCGTGCAGGATGAGCAGCTTGTCCATCGCCGAGACGACCGTCGGGTTCGCCTCCCACTCCTCGTAGGGGCGGGCAAAGGTCATACGCAGGAAGTCGTCGACGTAGCCGCGCGCCGCGTCGGGGTAGAGCAGCGGCTCGTCACGCATCGAGCGGTGCACGTACGAGGTGATCGTGCGGATCTTAGCGAGGATGAGCACGGTCGCCAGCTCGACGGCGTCGTCGTCGTGCGGGTCCAGCGACTCCGGGTAGTACGTCGCGAGCGCGTTCACGGCCGAGGCCATGATCGCCATGGGGTGGCCGCCGCGCGGGAAGGTGCCGAGGAAGGTGCGGAACGCCTCCGGCACGAGGGTGTGCCGGTTGATGCGGTCGGTGAACGCCTCGAGCTGCTCGGCCGAGGGCAGCTCGCCGTGGATCAGCAGGTAAGAGACCTCGAGGAACGACGAGCTGTCGGCGAGCTGCTCGATCGGGTAGCCGCGGTAGCGCAGGATGCCCTGGTCGCCGTCGATGTAGGTGATGGTCGACTCGCACGAGGCGGTGTTCGTGAAGCCGGGGTCGACCGTGACCATCCCCGTCTCCTTGAGCAGGGACGAGACGACGATGCCGTCGTTCCCCTCGGTGGCCGGCACCACGGGCAGGGCGTGCGCCTTGCCGTCGACGGTGAGCTCGACCGTGGGGGTCTGCTGGGTGGACGTCATGTCTTCCTTCCCTGACGGGCTCCCGGAGCCCCGTCGTCGGGACCTGGGACACGCGAACTCGTGGCAATGTCATGGACTACCGCTCGGGACCACCTGGGGGCGTCTCCGCAGGGCAGCCTCGGCCTGCGGATGAAACTACCCCTCAATCCCATGCGGTTCCAATCCCCGCGTCAAGCACCTGTGATGCGCGCCACAGCACGTGCGACGGCGTCGTCGCCGGCCGTCAGCGCCACCCGGACGTGCCGCGCACCCGCGGCGCCGTAGAACTCCCCCGGCCCGACCAGCACACCACGTTCGGCGAACCACCGCGCCAGGTCGCGGGACGTCGTCGGACCTGCGGCGTCGTCCTGCGGGCGGACCCACAGGTAGAGGCCTGCCTCGGAGTCGTCGACGGCGAACCCCGCGGCGCGCAGCGCGGGCAGGAGCGCCTCCCGACGTCGCCGGTACCGCTCCCGCTGCGCGGCGACGTGGTCAGCGTCACCCAGGGCGGCGACCATCGCGGCCTGCACGGGCGAGGGGACGATCATGCCGAGGTGCTTGCGCGTCGCCACCAGGTCGCCCACGAGCGCCGGGTCGCCTGCCACGAACGCCGCCCGGTAGCCCGCCAGGTTCGACTGCTTCGACAGCGAGTAGGCGACCAGGAGGCCGTCGTGGGAGCCGCCGTTCACCCGCGGGTCCAGCAGGCTGGGGACGCGGCTCGAGCCGTCCGGACCGACCCACCTGGGGTCCCAGGGCAGCTCGGCGTAGCACTCGTCGCCCACGACGACGGCACCGACCTCGCGGGCCGCCGTCACCACGGAGCGCAGGTGCTCGACGTCGGCCACCGCCCCGGTGGGGTTGGAGGGCGAGTTGACCCAGACCATGCGCACGTCGTCACGCCCGGCCCACGCGGCGACGTCGTCCGCCGGGAGGGGGGTCGCGCCGGCGAGACGCGCGCCGACGTCGTAGGTCGGGTAGGCGATCTCGGGGTGGACGACGACGTCGCCCGGGCCGAGCCGCAGCAGGCTCGGCAGGAGGCCCACCAGCTCCTTGGACCCGACCGTGGGCATGACCCCGGCCGGGTCGAGGTCCGGGACGCCGCGACGCCGCGCGAACCAGCCGGCGACGGCCTCGCGCAGCGCCGGCGTGCCGTACGTCAGCGGGTACCCCGGGGCGTCCGCAGCGCCGGCCAGGGCGTCGCGGACCACCGCCGGGGTCGGGTCGACGGGTGTGCCGACCGACAGGTCGACCATCCCGCCGGGATGAGCGGCCGCCGTCGCGCGCACGTCACCCAGGGTGTCCCACGGGTAGGCGAGGGACCTCAGGTCGGTGAAACCCATGCGCGCGTCCGACGGCGGCGCTCAGGCCTGCGGGGGCAGGCCGGCGATCATCGGGTCGTCCTTCTCGATGACGCCCATCTTGGCCGCGCCACCGGGCGAGCCGAGGTCGTCGAAGAACTCGACGTTCGCGCGGTAGTAGTCCTTCCACTCCTCGGGGACGTCGTCCTCGTAGTAGATGGCCTCGACCGGGCAGACCGGCTCGCAGGCCCCGCAGTCCACGCACTCGTCCGGGTGGATGTACAACGAGCGGGAGCCCTCGTAGATGCAGTCCACGGGACACTCCTCGATGCACGCCTTGTCCTTGACGTCGACGCACGGCTGAGCGATCACGTAGGTCACTGCAGTTCCCTTTCAGGTCACGGGGATGGAGCACGCTCCGGTCGTTCTCGGGGCACTCTAGTATCGCTCACGTGACAAACCCGCACGCGTCCCCCGGATCGTCCGACTGGCGAGACTGGCCGGCCGGCACGCGGGCCGTGGTACGCCGTCGGCTCACGCCCGTGGAGGCGGGCGCGTCCGGGCAGCGCTGGACCGACGTCGTCGGCGTCGTCGTGGCCGCCGACGCCGACGGGATCACCCTGCGGCGGGACCCGGCCCGCCCGGACTCGCCGGGCGCCGGCGAGCAGGTGCGGGTGCCGGCCGCCGACGTCGAGGCCGCCAAGGTCCTGCCCCCGCGCCCCGCCCGGAGGCCGGCGCGCCCGCGCGACTGACCGCGCTACCTCGGCGCGAGCGGTACTACCTCGGCGTAGGTGGGGGTGAGGCCGACGACGACGGCGCCCGCCGTGCAGCGCTCGACCAGCGCCGCCGGCCAGCCCGCGGTCAACGGCACCTGCTCCACCGCGGTGGGAGCCGCGCCGGCGGGCACCGGCGGGTGGCCGGTCTGCCGCACGGCGTCGGCGGCGCGGAAGAACGCGTGCGTCGAGGCGTTGGTCTCCAGCGCCTCGATCACGAGCTCCAGGTCCCGCACCACCTTGCGCAGCGCGGGCGCGACCCAGGCGGCGTTCTGGGTGACCATGGCCTCGGTGCGCGCCGGGTCGGTGAACGCCACCCGCGTGCCGTCGCGGAAGCTTCCCGCGGCGAGCCCGAGCGCCACGTCGCGCACGGGCGCGCCGGCCACGGCGTTCAGCAGCTGGGTGGCGACCACGTGCGGGACGTGGCTGACCAGCGCGGCGGCCTCGTCGTGCACCTCGTCGGTGAGGACGGCGACCGTGCCGGCGCACGGTCCGGTGACCAGCTCCAGCACGGTGGCGAGCCGCGCCGGGTCGACCGCCGGGTCGACCGTCACGGCCCAGCGCACCCCGTCCAGCAGGCTAGCCTCCGAGGCGTCGAACCCGCTGTGCTCGGTCCCCGCCATCGGGTGCGCGCCGACGTAGCGGTCGCCCAGGCCCGCCGCGCGCACCTCCGTGCGCACCGGCCCCTTGACGCTGCCCACGTCGGTCACGGTGGCCGATGCCGGGGCGTGCGCGGCGACGTCGGCCGCCACCGCGGGCATCGCCCGCAACGGGGTGGCGAGGACCACCAGGCCGGCGTCCGCGACGCACCCCGCGACGTCGTCGGCGACGGTCAGGCCCGCCCGCCGGGCGGCGGCGCGCGTGGCGGCCGACACGTCCGTGGCCACGACGTCGACGCCCCGGGCGGCCAGCAGACGGGCCAGCGACCCGCCGATGAGCCCGAGCCCGACGACGGCGACCCGAGGCGCGTCCTCGCGCCCGGCGGCGCCGGCGCTCACCACAGCAGGCCCCGGTCGACGACGGCGGCCGGGTCGTGCGCGCGCACGCTGCCGAGGGGCACGTGCTCGGCCAGTCGTCCCTCGAGACCGCCCTCCCCCGGCTCCGCGGGGTAGGCCCCGAGCACCTTGAGGGCGTCACCGGCACCGAGGAGGTCGCGGAACAGCTCCTGCACGCCCGGCTGCCAGGGCGCGGCGTCGAGCGTCACGACGAACACGTACTGGCCCTGGCGCGCCTTGAGCGGCCGGGTCACCAGGCTCGACATGTTCACGCCGCGGGCGCCGAACGCGTCGGTGACCCGGGCGAGCACCCCGGGGCCGGTCACCACCGGCGTGACCGCGAGCATCGTGCGCCAGGAGGTCTCGCCGTCGGGCGCCGCGCTGCGCCCCACCGCGAAGCGCTCCGCCGCCCGCTCCCGCCGGTCGAGCACCAGGAACCGCGTGCGGGCCCCGGCGAAGTCCTCGACGGCCTCGGCGAGCGTCTCGAGCCCGTAGAGCTCGCCGCACAACCGGGGGCCCAGCGCCACCTGGTGCCGGTCGACGTCGCGGCAGGCGGCCGCGTTGGACGCCGCGGGGACGGGGGTGAGCCCGCGTCCTGCCACGAACCGGTGGCACTGGGCCAGCCCGTGCGGGTGGGCGGTCGCCTCGGTCAGCTCGCCGTGTCCCGGACGCACGAAGGCGTCGAAGGAGACGTCGAGCACCACCTCGTCCACGGCGACGACGTCGGCGCTGCCCAGCAGCGCGTCCAGCGACGGCACGACGTGCCCCTCGACGGAGCTCTCGATGGCGACGACGCCACCGGCGACCGCCCCGGACGACACGGCGTCGTGCACCTGGCCGACCGTGCCGAGCGGCACCTCCTCCACGGGGGTGCCGGCGGACCGCTGCGCCCACGTGCGGGCCGCCTGGTGGGTGAAGGTTCCCTCCGGTCCCAGGTAGGCGATCCTCACGCGCCCGCCCAGCGCGGCGTCAGCGCGTCCGGACCCGGCTCGAACCGCTCCCCCGGCAGCACGGCCAGCGTGCGGTGGGCCACGGACCGCGCGTCGAGCTCGGCCACGAGCGCGTCCAGCACGGTCACCCGCGGGCACCGGAACGACGTGAGGAACACGTGCGGACCGAACGCCGAGGGGTGGCTGCGCAGGTGCTGCAGGTCGACCCCGGCGTCGGCCAGCACGCCCAGCGTCTCGCGCAGCGAGCCCCGGTGGTCGTCCGACGGGCCGAAGGCCAGCCACACCTGGGCGGACCCGCCGAAGCGCGGCCACGCGTCGGCGGACTCCAGCAGCCCGTACCAGACCGGCCCCTGCTCGGCGAGGCGTTCGCCGCCCGGCACCTCCACCCAACCGGCCGGCACCCGGCTGCGCTCGACGACCAGCGAGCCGTGGTCGCCCGCCAGCGCAGCGCGCTCCTCCACCGGCGTCGCGGTCGGGACCAGCCGTGG
This sequence comes from Isoptericola halotolerans, assembly GCF_003003075.1. Taxonomy (GTDB): domain Bacteria; phylum Actinomycetota; class Actinomycetes; order Actinomycetales; family Cellulomonadaceae; genus Isoptericola; species Isoptericola halotolerans_A. The sequence goes on from NZ_PVTX01000004.1 coordinate 203,859, forward strand.
GCTGACGCCGACGGACCGGAGCGTGTCCGCGCAGTCCCGCATCCCGGCCTCGTCCACCACGACCTGACCGCCCACGACTCCTGGTGGTGCGACCCACACCCACTGGGGCCGGACCGGCACGGCGGCGGTCACCAGCAGCGTCGGGGCCCCGGCCAGCAGCGCCTGCTCGAGCATCGGCGCCGGCTGCTCGGGATGGCCCAGGTGCACGACGGCCGCGAGGTCGTCGATGCTCGCGACCGTCTCGAGCGCCTGCGACGTCGTCCCGAGGTCGAGCAGCTCCTCGGTCTCGTCGGACACCGCGGACGGCACCGGCGATCCGGCGGCGACGCCGGACCAGCCGGCGTCGTGGGCGGCGAGGGCGGCGTGGGCCGAGGACTCGCGGGCGGTACGTCCGAGCATCAGTCCTCGTCCTCGTCGTCGTCCTTCGGCTTGCTGCAGCTCACCGCGTCGTCGGGCTTGTACCGCCAGAAGTTGGACTCGTCCTTGACGAGCTCGCCCTCGAGGTAGACCTTGCGGTAGACGGTGATCGCGAACCCGGCCTCGCCCCCGGAGTACGGCTCGCAGTCCGGGCTGCCCGACTTGTCGACCGTCTTGATCGGCACGACGTCCTGCTTGCCGGAGTCGGACTCCTCGACGTCGTAGTACTTCGTGGACCAGATCTTCACGTGGAGCCGACCACCGGAGACGTAGCTCTGCATGAGCGCGCCGTAGGGCGTGTCGTTCTTGAACTTCATGTCGATCGCGCCGACGTAGATCGTGGCCTCGCGACCCGCCGGGTACCGGCTGAACCAGTAGCTGTGCTGCCGGTGCTCGACGTCGTCGAACCCGGCGAAGAACCCGGCGTTATAGGTGGTCGTGGCCATCTGCGACAGCCCGCCGCCGACGGCGTCGACGTGGACACCGTTGCTCACGACGCCCGCGGCGAAGAACCCGTTCGAGGTCTCGATCGGGGACAGGGTGTCGATCAGCGAGAACGTCTCACCAGGCTTGACGAGGGTCTCGTTGACCAGCTCGGCGCCCCGCACCAGGTTCTTGGTACGGATCGGCTCGCTGGTGAGCGGCGTGGAGAACTCGGAGACGACCTCCTTGACCCCCAGCTCCTCGAGGGAGGCCACGGAGTCCTCCGGGTCCTCCTCGACCAGCTCGACCGATGTCTCCCGCTCGGTGCTCTGCGCCGCTTCCCCGACGGCGGTCGCGACCTCCTCCGGGTCCAGCGTGGTGCCCGTCTCGCCGCCCACGATGGTGGGTTCGCCGCCCGAGAACTCGAAGCGGGCGTCGTCGGGCTCGCGCAGCAGGTCGTCGGTGCGGTCGATGAGGGCGCTGGTGAGCCGATCGCCGTCGAACTCCGCGGCGAGCGCACCCTCCGCCGGGACGAACGACGTCGAGCGGGCCAGGACGCGCGCCGGCAGCTCCGGGCTCTGCTCCCCGACGGCGACGGTGACCGGACCGGAGACGATCTGCTCCGCCTCGGCGTAGGCCTCGTCCGTGGCCGCCTGGTCGATCGCCGGGGGCACGGGCTCGGTGGGCAGCTCGATGGGTCCGGTGGTCACCAGCCACGACTCGACGAGCACGTCGTCAGCGGCGTCCACCACGACCTGCGTCCCGTCGACGGCCTCGGTGGCCGCCGGCTCGCCGTCCGCGAAGCGCACGGTCCCGTCGACGGGTTCCGTCGCGAGCGAGGTCGCGACCGACTCGACGGACGACGTCAGGGCGGCGCGGTCGACGTCCACCACCGGCGGGTTCTCCGAGCCGCCGGCCACGTGCTCGACGAGGCGGGTCGGGTCGAGCGAGAACCCCGTCAGCTCGTCGACCGTCGCCTGGGCGTCGAGCGTGAGCCCTGCCTCCGCCGGGTCGACTGTGCTCGAGACCTCTCCGGCCTGCACCGTCACCGGTTCGGCCGCCCGGGGACCGAGGCCGCTCTCCAGCGCGCTGACGGCCTGACCGGCGTCGAGCCCGCCGATGTCCACACCGGCCACCGTCGTGCCCGAGGGGACGGAGTCCGCGACGAACCACTGGGCACCGACGTACAGGCCGCCGAGGACGACGACCCCACCGGCGACGCCGAGCAGCACCTTCGGCCAGCGGCTGGGCGCGCCGTCGCCCTGGAGGCCGTCCAGCGGCGTGCCGGCGGTGCCCGACGGCGGGACGGCGCCCCCCGTGGGCGCGCTCACGGTCTGGATCGCCTCGGTCGCAGGGGCCGTCGAGGCGCCGGCAGCGGCCGTGCCGGCGCCGCCGACCGCCGCGGTGCCGATCACCCGGCGCTGCTCGTAGGCACGCACCGTCGGCTGGTACGGCACGTCGTCGGCCTCGTCCGAGGCCTGGACGGCGGGCGGCGTCTTGCTCGACCCTGCCGGCTCGACCGGCGCCGCCGGAGCGGGCTCCGGTGCGGGCGCGCTCGGCGCCGCCGGGGCCGCCGACCGAGGTGCGGGCGCGCTCGGCGCCGCCGGGGCGCTGGGCGCCGCGGGGGCGCTCGGCGGCTGGGGCGTGCTCGCCGCCGGCGACGTGTCCGGCCGCGCGGTGCTGGGCGCCTTCGTGCTCGGCGCCGACGAGCTGGGCTCCGGCGCGCTCGGCGCCGCTCCCGGCACCTCGGTCACGATCGGTGGACGGGCGTCGCCGGCGTCAGGTGCGGGCGCCCGCTCGGGAACCTCCGGCGAGGCGGTGCTGCCCGGCGACGCGGTGCTGCCCGATGACGCAGGGCTGGCCGGTGACGCGGTGCCACCCTGCTCGGGCAGGTTCTCGTCGCTCTCGGTCGGCTTGCCCATCGACACGCTCCGTGCTGGTCTCGTCGGGGGCCGGCGCTGCCCCACGCTCACGTCCTGGGCGCGGATCCCCGCGCGCCCACGAATCCTACTCGGCGCGACCGGCCGTCACTGCTGCTCGCCACCGTCGTCGCTGAACCACCGGCGCGGCAGGAACGCCGCCACGGCGAAGAGCAGCAGCCCGCCGTAGGTCCAGACATATCCGACAACCTGTGCGGGCACCAGGACGTCGCCGCCGGGCCCGGTCGCGGAGAGCACCTGGACGGCGACGAGCCAGCCCGCTCCGGCCGCCAGCAGCGTGACCGTCCCGGACCAGGCCCGGCAGAGCACGGCGGTGGAGAGCGTCAGCAGCAGCGCCAACGCCAGCCCCGTGGGCAGGCCCGCCCACTCGCTCCGGTGGGAGACGGTCCCGATCACCCCGACGGCCGCTCCGAGCAGCAGTGCGAGCACGCCACGGAGGGCGAGCGTGCGGCCCGGGACGCGGGGCGGCGCGGACTGGGCGTGGTGGGGCGTGGTCGAGCTCACCGGGCCGAGCCTACCGGCGTGGCGGGGCGCGTGGCCGCCCGCCGCAGGTGCGCCGTGGCGAGCACGGGGGCGAGCACGCCGTTGCTCAGCGCGTAGCGCGCGACGACGCCCGGGCCGGCCGCAGGGGTCGTGCGGCCGGCGTGCTGGACCTGCGTCGCGTGCGCGGCAAGCGCCGCCAGGACCCGGTCGAGCACGGGCGCCACGTCCACCGTGCGGGTCGCGGTCGCCAGCAGGTCGGCGGCGGGCACGGCCACCGGCGGCAGGTCCCCGTCGGGGTCGGGGAGCATGAGGCCGTGGTCGTCCGCGAGCCGCCGCACCGACGGGTCGGACGCGAGCGCCCGGCGCGCGGACCGCAGATCCTCGGCCGGTTCCACGACCTCCCAGCGCTCCGGCACGCGCCACGGCTCACCGCCGACGGCGGCCGTCGGGTCGGTCGCGAGCTCCAGCGCCCGCACGGTCACCTCGTGGGCGCGGACGTGGTCCGGGTGCCCGTAGCCGCCGCCGGCCTCGTAGGTCACCACCAGGGACGGTCGACGGTCGCGGACGACGGAGGCGAGCCGCCGGGCCGCCACGTCGAGCGGGACGCGGGCGAACGCCGTCGGGCCCGAGTCCGGTGCCGGCCCGGCGATGCCCGGTGCGACCCAGGCCATCCCCGAGTCCTCGAACCGCGCGGTCTCCCCGCCGTGCGTGCCGTCGGGGAGCTGGACCGTGTCGAGGAGGACGTGGTCGGCCACGCCGAGCGCGGCCAGCGCGGCGGACAGCTCCGTCTCCCGGTACGCGGCCAGGGCGCGCCCGTCACCCTCGAGGTGCGCGAGGCCCGTGGGGTGCGACGGGGTGTCGATGACCTCGCCCCGCTCGCCACGGGTGCACGTCACCACGGTGACGTGCACCCCCGCCGCCGCGCGGGCGGCCACCAGCGCACCGGTCGCGAGGGTCTCGTCGTCCGGGTGCGCGTGCACCGCGAGCAGGCCGCCCTGCACGGCTCAGCCGCGCTTGGCGCGCGCCGTCGCCCGCGCACGCTCCGTGGCGTCGAGGTTGACCTTGCGGATGCGGACGATCTCGGGCGTGATCTCCACGCACTCGTCCTCGGCCGTGAACTCGAGGGACTCCTCGAGGGTGAGCTTCTGCGGCGGGATCAGGTTCTCGAAGCTGTCCGCGGTCGACGACCGCATGTTGGTCAGCTTCTTCTCCTTGGTGATGTTGACGTCCATGTCCTCGTTGCGCGAGTTCTCACCGACGATCATGCCCTCGTAGACCTCCTGCGTGGGCTCGACGAAGAACGTGCCGCGCTCCTGCAGGTTGATCATGGCGAACGGCGTCACGACGCCCGCGCGGTCGGCGACCAGCGAGCCCGTGGCGCGCGACTCGATGGTCCCCTGCCACGGCTCGTAGCCCTCGGCGTACGACGACGCGATGCCGGTGCCGCGGGTCTCGGTGAGGAACCGCGTGCGGAACCCGATGAGGCCGCGCGCCGGCACGACGAACTCCATGCGGACCCACCCGGTGCCGTGGTTCGCCATGGTCTCCATCCGGCCCTTGCGGGCGGCCATGAGCTGCGTGACGGCGCCGAGATACTCCTCCGGCACGTCGATGGTCATGCGCTCCATGGGCTCGTGCCGCTTGCCGTCGATCTCCTTGGTGACGACCTGGGGCTTGCCGACGGTGAGCTCGAAGCCCTCCCGGCGCATCTGCTCCACGAGGATGGCCAGGGCCAGCTCGCCACGACCCTGCACCTCCCAGGCGTCGGGGCGCTCGGTGGGCAGCACCCGCAGGGAGACGTTGCCGACGAGCTCGGCGTCGAGCCGGTCCTTGACCTGGCGGGCCGTGACCTTGTGGCCCTTGCCGCCCTTGCCCGCCAGCGGCGAGGTGTTGATCCCGATCGTCATGGAGATCGCCGGGTCGTCGACCGTGATGACGGGCAGCGGGCGCGGGTCGTCCGGGTCCGTGAGCGTCTCGCCGATCATGATGTCGGCGATGCCGGCCACCGCGACGATGTCGCCGGGTCCGGCGGACTCGGCGGGCACCCGGGTGAGCGCCTCCGTCCGGAGCAGCTCGGTGATGCGGACCTGGCCGAGGGTGCCGTCGTGGCGGGCCCAGGCGACCGTCTGGCCCTTGCGGAGCGTCCCGTTGAAGATGCGCAGCAGGGCGAGCCGGCCGAGGAACGGCGAGGCGTCGAGGTTGGTGACGTGCGCCTGCAGCGGCATCTCGTCGTCGTACGTCGGCGCCGGGATGGTCTGCAGGATGGTCGAGAACAGGGGCTCGAGGTCCTCGTTCGCGGGCAGCGCACCGTCGGCGGGCTGCTCGGTGGAGGCCCGGCCGGCCTTCGCGGAGGCGTAGACGACCGGCACGTCCAGGACCGCGTCCACGTCGAGGTCGGGGACCTCGTCCGACAGGTCGCTCGCCAGGCCGAGCAGGAGGTCCGTCGTCTCGGCCACGACCTCGGTGATGCGCGAGTCGGGCCGGTCGACCTTGTTGACCACGACGATGACGGGCAGCTTGGCCGCCAGCGCCTTGCGCAGCACGAACCGGGTCTGGGGCAGCGGCCCCTCGGAGGCGTCGACGAGCAGCACCACGCCGTCCACCATCGACAGGCCGCGCTCGACCTCGCCACCGAAGTCGGCGTGGCCCGGGGTGTCGATCACGTTGATCGTGACCCCGCCTGCCTCGCCCGCGTCGGCGGCGGCAGGACCGGCGTACCGGACCGCGGTGTTCTTGGCGAGGATCGTGATGCCCTTCTCACGTTCCAGGTCGCCGGAGTCCATCACGCGGTCGTCCACCTGCTGGTGCGCGGCGAAGGCGCCGGCCTGCCGCAGCATGGCGTCGACCAGGGTCGTCTTGCCGTGGTCGACGTGGGCGACGATCGCCACGTTGCGCAGGTCGGAGCGCACAGACATCTACGGTTCTCTTTCCGTGGGAGGTGGCACCCGGGATCCCGGGGCCGCTCCATCCTACCCGGAGGTGCTACGCCTCCATCGCGAGCGGCGCGTCCCGTTGGTCCTGCTCTGCTGGCTGATCTCCGCGAAGTTCTCCGTCACGTGGTCCGTCACGTGCTCCGTCACGTGCTCGGTGAGCTCCCGGCGGCGCAGGCGCCGCTCGGCCCGGGTGATCTGCCGGTACTCGGCGTCGAGCGCCTTCCACACCGAGATGGCGGACCCGATCATCACCACCGAGAAGGGCAGCGCCGTGAGGATCGCCGCCGTCTGCAGCGCGCTCAGCCCGCCCGCATAGAGCAGCGCCGCGGCGACACCGCCCTCGAGGATCGCCCAGAACAGACGGGACCACAGCGGCGGGTTCGGGTCCCCGCCGTTGGCGAGCATGTCCACGACGAAGGAGCCGGAGTCCGAGGACGTCACGAAGAACACCACGACCAGGACGATCGCGACGACGGCCATCCAGGCACCGCCGCCCGGCAGGCTCTCGAAGAGCTGGAACATCGCCGTGTCGGTGTTGACCACCATCTCCCCGGTCTCGGGATCGGGCGCCAGCATCGACCCCGGGTCGTTGCGCTCCTGGTGGATCGCGGACCCTCCGAACACGCTGAACCACACCGTCGTGACCAGCATCGGCACGAGCAGCGTGCCGAGGACGAACTCACGCACCGTCCGGCCGCGGGAGATGCGCGCGATGAACAGGCCGACGAACGGGGCCCAGGACATCCACCAGCCCCAGTAGAAGATGGTCCAGCCGGACTCCCAGGCGAGGCCGTCCTCGCCCTGGAACGCCAGGGTGTCGAACGTCATGAACATGACGTTCTGGAGGTAGTACCCGATCGACTGCACCCACTCCCGGGCGACGAAGAGGGTGGAGCCCATGATCAGCACCGCGAGGACGAGCGCCGCGGCCAGCAGCATGTTCCCGTTGGAGAGCCACTTGATGCCGCGCTCCAGCCCGGACGCGACCGAGACCGCCGCCACCGCCGTGATCGCCGCGATGAGCCCCATCTGGAGCGCGAGCGTCGCGTCCGCCACCTCCAGGTAGTCGAGACCGGCCGCGACCTGCTGCACCCCCAGCCCGAGGGACGTCGCCACGCCGAACACCGTGCCGAAGATGGCCAGGACGTCGATGACGTCCCCGAGCCGGCCCTTCACCCGCTCCTGCCCGAGGAGCGGCTCGAGCGCCCACCGGATCGAGGCGGGCCGGCCCTTGCGGTGGATCGCGTAGGCGAGGGCGAGGCCGATGACCACGTAGATGCCCCAGGCGTGGAACCCCCAGTGCACGTAGGTCTGGCCCATCGCCGCCTGTGCCAGCGCGGGGGCGTCTCCCGTGACCCCCGGCTTGGGCGACTCGAAGTGCGACAGCGGCTCCGCCACGCCGTAGTAGACGAGCCCGATACCCATCCCGGTGGCGAAGAGCATCGCGAACCACACGGGCAGCCGGAAGTCCGCCGGCTCGTCGTCCGGGCCGAGCGTGATCTCGCCGAACCGGCTCACGCCCATCCAGATCGCGAAGATCATGAAGGCGGCCACGATGACGACGTAGTACCAGCCGAACCCGTTGATCGTCTTGGCCTGGAGGGTGTTCATGACCTCCTTGACCGTGTCCGTCGCGAAGAAGGCGAGCAGCACGAACAGGAGGATCAGTCCCCCCGCCGGGTAGAACACGGCGGGGGCGATCGTGGATCGTCGGCGCGTCATGGTGATCACCTTGACGCCCTTGTCCCAGCACGGCAAATGCAGACGCCGGCGGGTCCCGAGGGACCCGCCGGCGTCCGTGGACCGGGCAGTCAGCCGGCGAGCGCGTCGCCCTCGAGGCGCGCACCCGGGATGGCCGCGAGGAGGTCGCGCGTGTACTGCTCGCGCGGCGTGTCGAAGACCTCGTCCGTCGAGGCCTGCTCGACGACCTTGCCGGACTGCATGACGACCACGTCGTCCGCGATCTGGCGCACCACCGCGAGGTCGTGGGTGATGAACAGGTAGCTCAGGCCCAGCTCGGTCTGCAGGTCGTCGAGCAGCTCGAGGATCTGGGCCTGGACGAGCACGTCGAGCGCCGACACGACCTCGTCGAGCACGACCACCTCCGGCTTGAGGGCCAGCGCCCGGGCGATGGCGATCCGCTGGCGCTGACCGCCCGAGAGCTCGTTCGGGAACCGCCGCATGGCGGACTGCGGCAACGACACCATGTCCAGCAGCTCGCGCACCCGTGCCTCGCGCTCCTTCGGCGAGCCGACGCCGTGCAGCTTGAGCGGCTCCTCGATGGACCGGAAGATCGAGAACATCGGGTCGAGCGAGCCGTACGGGTTCTGGAACACCGGCTGCACCCGGCGACGGAAGGCGAACGCCTCCTTCGGGTTCAGCGCGGCCACGTCCACGCCGTCGAACTCGACGCTCCCGGAGGTCGGGTCGAGCAGGCCGAGGACCATGTTGGCCGCCGTGGACTTGCCGGAGCCGGACTCGCCCACGATCGCGAGCGTCCGTCCGCGCCCCAGGGTGAAGGAGACGTCGTCGACGGCCGTGAAGTCGGCCGACGAGCCCGGGCGCGGCCCACGGATCTGGAAGACCTTCGTGAGGTTCTTGGCCTCGACCACGGTGGCAGGTCCCGCCGCGACGGGAGCCTCGCCCACGTGGTGGGCGTGCAGCTCCGCCGACGCCTCGCCGTGCACGTGCGCCGTCTGGATGCGGCGCGAGGCGAGCGACGGCGCAGAGGCGACGAGCCGTTGCGTGTAGGGGTGCTGCGGGTCGGCGAGGATCTCCCGGGCGGGGCCGGACTCGACCACCTTGCCCTTGAACATCACCAGCAGGTGCTCGGCGCGCTCGGCGGCCAGCCCCAGGTCGTGGGTGATGAACAGCAACGCCGTCCCGAGGTCGCGGGTCATGTCCTCGAGGTGGTCGAGGATCTGCCGCTGGACCGTCACGTCCAGGGCCGACGTCGGCTCGTCGGCGATGAGCAGCTGCGGCCGCGAGGCGAGCCCGATACCGATCAGCGCGCGCTGGCGCATGCCGCCGGAGAACTCGTGCGGGTACTGGCGGGCCCGGCGCGTGGCGTCGGGCAGGCCGGCCTCGGCGAGGACCTCGGCGACGCGCTCGCGCAGCGCCGCCTTCGATCCCTTGAAGCCGTTCGCCTTGAGGGCCTCCTCGACCTGGGTGCCGATGCGCCACACCGGGTTGAGGTTGGACATCGGGTCCTGCGGGACGAGGCCGATCGCCCGCCCGCGCAGCGCCTCCTTCTCGGCCCGCGAGGCGGTGACCAGGTCACGTCCCTCGAACCGGATGGAGCCGCCGGTGACCTTGCCGGTCCCCGGGAGCAGGTCGATGATGGCCGCGGCCGTCGTCGACTTGCCGGAGCCGGACTCGCCGACGATCGCCACGCTCTGGCCGGGGTAGACGGTCAGGTCCGCCCCACGGACGGCCTGCACCTCGCCGACGCCGGTGGTGAAGGAGATCTCCAGGTCGCGGATCTCGAGCAGCGGCTTGCTGGGGTCGAAGGGCGCGGGACCGGCGGTGCCGTCGGCGCCCTCGTTCGTCACGGGGAACTGGGTGGTCATCGCTTGCGAGCCTTCGGGTCGAGGGCGTCGCGCACGACGTCGCCCATCATCATGAAGCCGAGCACCGTCAGGGCCAGGCCGCCGGCCGGGTAGAGGAGGATCTCCGGCGCGGTACGGATGGCACCCTGCGCGGCGGAGATGTCACCTCCCCAGGAGACCGTGGACGGCGGCAGACCGATACCGAGGAAGCTCAGCGTCGCCTCGGCGACGATGAACTGACCGAGCGCGACCGTCGCGTAGACGATGATCGGCGCCGCAGAGTTCGGCAGCACGTGCCGCCACAGGATCTGTCCGCGCCCCATGCCGAGCGACCGGGCCGCGGTGACGAACTCGTTGTTCTTCACGGACAGCACGGTGCCGCGGGTGATGCGGGCGATCTGCGTCCACCCGAACAGCGCGAGCACGAACGCCACGGTGAAGGACGTGCGGTTGGTCGTCACCGACATGATGACGATGGCCGCGAGCACCAGCGGGATGGCGAAGAAGATGTCGGTGATGCGGCTCAGGATCGTGTCGAACCACTTGCCGTAGTAACCGGCGATCGCGCCGATCGCGGTCCCGAGCACGACGACCATCGTGGTGGCGAGCACGCCGACGACGACGGAGGCCCGTGCGCCGTAGATGGTGCGCGTGTAGATGTCGCACCCCTGGCGGTCGAACCCGAACGGGTGGCCGGCCTGCGGCGGCTCGAGCGCCTGGGCCAGGTTGCAGACCCGCGGGTCCAGCGAGGTGAACAGGCCGGGGAAGGCGGCGACGAGGACCACCAGCACGATGATCACGGCCGAGACCCAGAACAGCCAGCGGCTGCGCATCTGGAGCCAGGCGTCCCGCCAGAGGCTGGTCGGGGCGTCGTCGGCCTTGACCGCGTCGACGGCGCCGAGCCCGCCCTCGTCGACGGGTGCGACGTAGCGTTCCTGCCCGGGGCGCGGGCTCGGCGTCACCGGACCGCCCGGGTTCTCGTAGCGGTTCTCAGGCATAACGGATCCTCGGGTCGAGGGCTGCGTACAGCAGGTCCACGAGGAGGTTCGCCCCGATGTAGACCAGCACCAGCACGGTGGTCAGCGACACGACGGTCACGCTCTCGCCACGGATGATCGCGTCGTAGAGCGTGCCGCCCACGCCGTTGATGTTGAAGATGCCCTCGGTGATGATCGCGCCGGACATCAGGGCGCCGATGTCGGCACCGAGGAACGTCACCACGGGGATGAGCGAGTTGCGCAGCACGTGACGGCCGGTCACCTGGGACCGCCGCAGCCCGCGCGCGCGGGCGGTGCGCACGTAGTCGGCCGACAGGTTCTCCGCCACGGACGTGCGCGTGAGCCGCAGCACGTAGGCGAAGGAGACGGCGGCGAGCACCATCGCCGGCATCAGCAGACTGATGAAGTCGGGATCTCGACCGACGGCGACGGGCAGCCAGCCGAGCCGGACCCCCACGACGATCTGCATGACGAAGCCGACCACGAACGTCGGCACGGCGATGAAGAACAGGCTGACGACCAGCGCGCTGCCGTCGAAGATCCCGCCCTTGCGCATGCCGGCGAAGAGCCCGAAGCCGACGCCGAAGATCGCCTCGATCGCCAGTGCCATGAGCGCGAGCTGGATGGTCACCGGGAACGCGTTGGCGATCACCTCGGTGATCTCGCGGCCGCGGAAGTCGACGCCGAAGTCCAGCGTCACCACGCCCCGCAGGAACAGCAGGTACTGGACGATGAAGGGCTTGTCGAGGTTGTACTCGGCGCGGATCTGCTCCTGCACCGCCTCGGGCAGACCACGCTCACCGCCGAGCGCGGCCACCGGGTCACCAGGCCGCAGGAAGACCATGGCGTAGAGCAGGAGGGTGGCCCCCAGGAACACAGGGATCACCTGCAGGAGCCTGCGTCCGAGATACCAGAGCATGGAAAGTTCTCTCCTCGTGTACCTGGCGGTTCACCCCAGGCTACGGGTTCTGTCTCGTCGCGGCGTCGGAGCCGCGAGCAGCGGTGTGGACGCAGGGCGTCGGTGGACGCTCCGCGGCCTCTCGCATCGAGTGGTCGACGTCAGACCGTACCGGACGACGTCGACCACGCGGAACTCTCGCGACAGGACGCCGCCCCCGCGGAGCGGGGACGGCGTCCGGTCAGCGGGGTGTCACTCCTTGGTGATCTGGTACAGGATCGGGTCGCTGTCCCAGCCGAACTGCACGTTCTCGACCGTGTCGGCGTAGCCACCGGTCGCGTTCTGGTACCACAGCGGGATGCCCGGGAGGTCCTGGAACAGGATCTCCTGCGCCTCCTTGTAGAGCTCCGTCGCCGTCTCCGTGTCCGGGGCCGAGCCGGCCTCGGCCAGCTTGGCGTCGAACTCCTCGCTGGAGTACTGGGCGTCGTTCGAGCCGGCACCCGTGCCGTAGATCGGCCCGAGGAAGTTGCTCATGGACGGCCAGTCGGCCTGCCAGCCACCGCGGAACAGGCCCTCGACCTCGCCCGAGTCACGGGCGTTGAGGAACTCGTCGAAGGTGGTGTACGGCGCGAACTCGCAGCCGATCCCCAGGTCCTGGCGGATGGTGTTGCACACCGCGTCGACCCAGTCCTGGTGGTCGGAGTCGGCGTTGGAGGCGATCTTCAGCGTGTAGTCGTCACCGACCGGGTCCATGGACTCGGCCTCGTCCCACATCTCCTTGGCGCCCTCGGGGTCGTACTCGAGCACCTCCGAGCCGGGGATGTCCTCCGAGTAGCCGTCGATGACCGGCGAGGTGAAGTCGTGCGCCGGGGTGCGGGACCCGTTGTAGAGGGTCTCGGTGATGGTCTCGCGGTCGATCGCCTTGGAGATGGCCGCGCGGCGCATGACGCCCGCCTCGCCCTGGAACTCCGGGAGCCACTCGGGCACGTTGACGACCTGGATGAGGGCGGCCGGCTGGTTGACCGCACGCTCGCCGAGCTGGTCCTCGAAGGTGGCGAAGGCCGACGACGGCACGTTCGGCAGCACGTCGAGGTTGCCGTCGAGCATGTCGTTGTACGCCGTGTCCTCCTCGGTGTACGCGACCATCTCGACGCCGCCGTTGGCGGGCTCGCGCGGGCCCTCGTAGCCCTCGCGCGGGACGAGCGTGATGAGGCTGTCGTGCTCCCAGCTCTCCAGCTCGTACGGGCCGGCACCGATCGGCTCCTCGCCGAAGCCGTCCGGGTTCTCGAAGAACGCCTCGGGCATCGGGAAGAACGCCGTGTAGCCGAGCCAGAGCGGGAAGTCCGCCGACGGCTCGCTGAGCTCCGCGGTGAAGGTGGTCTCGTCGACCGCCTCGACCATGATGTCGGACGGCTCCTCGGCGGAGAAGCCGGCGAAGCCGTTGAAGAAGTACTGCTGGTTCTGGGCGTTGTCCAGGTTCGCGACGTACTTCCACGCGTCGACGAAGCTGTCGGCGGTGACCGGCGTGCCGTCGGAGAAGGTCCAGCCGTCCTGGATCGTGATCGTCCAGGTGATGTTGTCCTCGGACTCGATCGACTCGGCCATCTCGTTCTGAGCGGCGCCCTCGGCGTCGTAGTAGACGAGACCCGAGTAGATGTTCTTCACCACGAGACCGCCGTAGACCTCGTTGGTCATGCCGGGGGTCAGCGGGTTCTGGGGCTCGCCGCTGTTGACGGAGACGACGCCGGTGCTGGCGCCGTCACCCTCAGCGGTCGAGTCGCCTTCGTCGGAGCCCGAGTCTCCGCACGCAGAGAGCAGCAGTGCCGAAGCCAGGGTGAAGGCGCCGATGCCTGCTAGACGTCGAGGTGTCACGTGTCCTCCTGAGTAGGTGTGCACGCTCCCGGCATGGATGTCCGGGGGCGGTGGTGCCCTGGCGCGGATGGGCGCACACGGCACGATGCGCAAAGGAGCCTAACCCCTGGACCGTGTCCCGGATCACTCATCGACGACAGATTGCCTCGATCGTGACCCGATTGGAACGCGGACGAAACCCGAGGACCTGCGCGAGCGCGTTCCTTCGTCCCGCGCGCGGCATTTGTCCGGCCTCCGGGTGCGGCGCACGTCACACCAGCTCGCCGTCGTGGAGGTCGACGACGCGGTCCGCGCGCGCCACGAGCTCCGGGTCGTGGGTCGTCACCACCGCCGCCACGCGCTCGGTGTGCACGAGCTCGCGCAACAGGTCCATCACCCGCCGCGCCGTGGCGGAGTCGAGCTGACCGGTGGGCTCGTCGGCGAGCAGCACGCGCGGCGCGGCCACCAGCGCCCGCGCGATCCCGACCCGCTGCTGCTGCCCGCCGGAGAGCTCGTAGGGCCGTTGGGCGGCGTGGTCCGCCAGCCCGACCCGGTCCAGCGCCTCGGCCACCCGGCGCGCCCGCTCGCGCGGCGCGGTGCGCCGCAGCCGCAGCGGCACCTCCACGTTCTCCGCCGCGGACAGCACCGGGAGCAGGCCGAACGCCTGGAAGACGTAGCCGACCTCCTCGCGCCGCACCGCGATCACCTCGTCCGGGCGCATCGCCGTCAGCTCCCGCGCGCCCAGCCACACCCGGCCCGACGACGGCGCGTCCAGCCCGCCGAGGACGTTCAGCAGGGTCGTCTTGCCCGACCCGGACGGTCCCCGGACGACCAGCAGCTCCCCCGGGTCCACCGTGAGGCTCACTCCGCGCAGCCCGTGCACCGCGCCCGGCCCGGTGCCGAAGGTGCGGGTCACCTCCCGGGCCGCGAGCGCCGCCGTCGTGCTCGGTGCTGCCGTCATCGGTCCCCCTCCTCGGTCGTGTCCGGGCGGACCTGGACGTGGTCGGGCTCGAGGGCGAGCCGCACCCGGTCGCGCAGGTCCAGCGCCGCGACGAAGTCCGTCGGCAGCTGGAGGCGACCCACCCGGTCGAGCACCGCGAACTCCTCCGCGACGTGCCGCTCCACCCCCGCGGCGTCGGTCTCGGTGCGACGCAGCACCTCGGTAGCGGTGCGGCCGTCGCGGATCTGCACGGTGCGGGCCACGTGCTCCGAGACCGTCGGGTCGTGGGTGACGATCAGGGTGGTCACCCCGGTGGCAGCGTTGACCGCGCGCAGGGCCTCCAGCACCTCGGCGCTCGTGGCCTCGTCGAGCTCGCCGGTCGGCTCGTCGGCGAGCAGCACGCCGGGCCGGTTGGCGACCGCCACGGCGATCGCGACCCGCTGCTGCTGCCCGCCGGACATCGCCGCCGGCAGCCGGTCCGCGAGGTCCGCCACGCCCAGCAGGTCGAGCAGCTCGGTCACGCGGGCCTCCCGCCCGCCGCGGGGCGACCGGGCCAGCTCCAGCACGAGCCGGACGTTCTGCGCGGCCGTGAGGTAGGGCAGCAGGTTGCGCGACGTCTGCTGCCACACGAACCCGACGGCATGTCGCTGGTACCGCACCCGCTCCCGCCGGGACATGGTCAGCAGGTCCGTGCCCGCCACCACCGCCGATCCCCCGGTCGGGGTGTCGAGCCCCGACAGGATGCCCAGCAGCGTGGACTTCCCCGAGCCCGAGGCCCCCACCACGGCGACCAGCTCGCCCGCCTCGAGGCGCAGGTCCAGGCCCTGCAGCGCCTGCACCTCCACACCGTCGGTGGCGAAGATGCGCACCAGCCCGCTGCACAGGATCTCGCTCATCCGTCCGTCCCTCCCTGTCTCATCCGCCTGCTCAGTCCGTCCCGGCCCGCAGCTGGTCGACGTCGCGCCGGCGCCCGAGCCTCCCCGCGACGGCCGCCCCGATGGCGACGACCCCGACCAGGCCGAGGGCCAGCGCACCGAGCCAGAGCGGGTCCGCGACCAGCGGCGGTGCGGTGTCGCCGCCGGTGAGCGGCGTGAGGTCCACGACGGCGAGCACGAGCGCGGGCACGGCCCAGCCGAGCGCGCCCCCGGCCAGCAGGCCGGCGGCGGTCCACGGCGCCGTCTCCCACGCCACGATCCCCCGCTCCGCCCCGGCGGGCAGCCCGAGGGTGCGCAGCACCGCGAGGAGGCGTCGCCGCGCCGGGGCCGCCAGCACGAGGGCGAGCACCACCGTCGCCGCGGCGAGCAGGGCCGACAGCACGACGGCGAGCACGAAGGCGGTCCGGAGCCCCGCCGCCGACGGCGACGAGAGCAGCGCACGCTCCCCGGCGACCGGGTCGTCGACGACGGCGTTCGGCTCGACCGCCGCGACCTCCCGCTCGACGCGGGCCCGGTCGGCCGCCGTGGCGCCGTCGTCGAGCCCCAGCAGGGCGAGGCGGGAGGAGCCCGCGCCGACGTCGAGCCGTGCGGCGGCGGTCGTGGCGTCGACCAGCAGCGCCGCGGTCGCCGGCGGGAACCCGGGCAGCCGGTCGACGCGCTCGAGCACCGCCACCTCCTGCCCGCCCGGCCACCGCAGCGGTCCGTCGGCGAGGTCGCCGGCCGCGACGACGGGCAGCGTGCCGCCGTCGGGCGCGACGAGCGCGGCCGACCGCTCGGGGGCGCCCGGCACGTCGGCCTGCACGGCCGCGAGCGCCTCGGCGTCGGTCGCGTAGACCGTCACCGTGGTCGTCCCACCGGCGTCCTCGACCTGGACGCGGCCCAGGTCGACGACCGACGCGACGGCCGCCACCCCGGCCACACCCGCGAGCGTCGACACCGTCTCGTCGTCCATCAGCGGGCCCGCCACCCGGACGTCGGCGCCGACGGCGCCCCACGCCTCACGGGTGACGCCGTCGCGCACCGTGGCGGCCAGGACGGTCGAGGACGCCGCGACACCGACGGCGAGGACGAGTGCGAGAGCCGGCAGCAACCCGCCCGCGGCGTCGCGCCGCACCCGGGCGGCCCCGAGGAACGGCACCAGGTCGGCGCGGCGGGCGAGCACCCGCTCGACCCCCCGCACGACGGGTGGCACCAGTCGCAGCACCACGAGGGCCGCCGTGACGCTCACCAGCAGCGGCGCCGCGACGACCAGCGGGTCGACGGCGGGCCCGGTGCCGTCCGCGCCGGCCACGACGCCCCGGTCGAGCGCCAGCACCGCCGTCAGCCCCGCCGCGAGCGCGACCGCGGCTTCCACGAGCAGCCGGTGGCGCCGCCGTCGGGCGGGCACCACGTCGAGGTCCGCGCGGCGCGCTCGCGTTCCCCGCGACGTCGCGACGGCCCCCAGCGCCACCGCCGGAGCGAGACCGCAGCCGAGCGCCGCGACCAGCTGGGCGGGCGAGACCGGGCCCGGAACCACGACCAGCCCGAGCGCCGTGCCGGCCACGGCCGCGGGCAGCCCGACGACGAGCCCTTCGACGGCCACCACGCCCCGCGCCCAGACGCCCGAGGCGCCCCGCGCACGCACCAGCGCCAGCGCGCTCCGGCGGCGGTCCAGGACCAGCCCGGCCGCGAGCACCAGGACCGCCACCAGCGCACCGAGCGGGCCGACGGCGAGCACGGCGACGACGGCGTCCACCCCCTGGCGCTGGCCCAGCACGCGTTCCAGCACGTCGACCAGGCCCGAGGTCGGCTCCAGCGTGACGGCGTCACCCTCCACCGGCGTCGAGGTCGTGGCGGTGAGGCCTCGGAGCTGGGCCAGGAGCGCCGGCGCGTCCGCCGACGTCACGGCGCTCGTGTCCACCGGGAACCAGATCCGGGTGGTCGGGCCGGTGACCCAGGCGCCCAGCGTGCCGGGGTCGGCGAACACGGCGGCCGTCGCGATCTTGCCGACGTTCGGGTCCAGGACCACCTCGGGGGTCACCGCGAGCGGGCCGTGCACCCAGTAGTCGGCCGACGCGTCGCGCGGCTCCCAGGTGCCGACGAGCTCGGCGGGCGGCAGCAACGGGTCGTCGGTGGGATGCACCGACCCCAGGGTCCAGCCGAGCTCCGCGGCGCTCGCCGTGGACATCGCCACCTCGAGGGGCACGGGCTCGGCGTCCACCACGCCGTCGGTGCCCGGCAGCATCGCGTCCCGGTCCGCCACCACGGGCGTCGGCTCCGGCCACCTGCCCTCGACCAGCTCCACCTGGTCGCGCGCCGTGGCGCCCGCGCGCAGGACGATCCGGGGCGCGGCGACGTCGTTGCCCTCGACCGGGCGGACGTCGACCCGCTCGCCGGAGACGAGCAGGTCCGGCTCCCCCAGCACACGGGCCAGCGGCTCGGGCTGGGCGGCGGCCAGCGCGCGCAGACCGTCGCGGTAGCCGTCCAGGTCCGGCTGGGGAGGGTCGACCGAGCCCGCACCCGTCGCGCCCAGAACCGGGCCGTCGTCGGCCACGTAGCCCGCGCCGTATCCCGGGACCCCCGGGCTCGTGGCGATGACGTCCCGGGCGATCGCCGAGGCCTGCGCCGTGGCGTGCGCGAGCTGCTCCGCGTGCAGGGCCGCGACCGCGCGCGGCACGGCCGACGTCACCGTGGCGGCGAGCATCGCGATGACGGCCAGCGCGACGGTCGGCCCCGCGGCCGTGCGCAGGTGGCGGCGGACCAGCAGCAGCAGGCTCATCGCACCTCCGGGCGGTAGGTCTTGTCGCGCGCCTGCGCCGCGACCCGCCCCGCGACGGCGGCGACCACGGCGGCCGTCCCGGCGGCGGCGGCCCCGACCAGCACGGCGGTCAGGCCCGCGTCGACGACCAGGACGGTCGGCGTGGCCCCGACGGAGACGATGCCGAGCGTCGCCCCGGCGAGGCCCGGCACGGTCGCCGCCGCGACGGACCAGCCGGCCAGGACGCCGGCACCGAGCGCCGTCCCGCCGACCATCGCCGTCTCCAGCGCCCGCCCGGCCGCCTGGGACCGCGGCCCGACGCCGGCGGCGCGCAGCACGACGACCTCGTCGCGGCGCCCCGACAGCCCGGCGACCGCCACCACGGCCATCCCGACGACGGCGAGCGCCGCCGCCCCCGCCGCCGCGAGGGTGAAGGCGAGACGCACCGGCGCGGCCGCGTCCGTGCCCCCACCACCGGAGGTGACGACCTCCACGTCCTGCGGCGCCGGAGCGTGCTCCACGGCCGCGGGCCGGGCGGCGGCGGCGAGCCGCTCGACCGCCGCCGCGTCGTCGGGCTCCGCCGCGGCCAGCCAGACCTCGGCGGGCCGCGGGAGCTGCGCCGCGGTGCGCAGGAGCGTCGCGTCGAGAGCGGCGAGGTCCACCAGAGCGGCCTCAGGGACCGGCTGGCCCGGTACCGCCGGCGTCACACCCGCTACCCGGAGCGGCACGGTCGAGCCGGCCGTGGTGATCTCGAGCGTGTCGCCGACCTGGAGGTCCCACCGCTCCGCGGCCGCCTCGCTGACCACCGCCGGGACCGTCGGCGGGGCAGCCGGCACCGGATCGGTGGCGCCCGAGCCGGTCGGGCCGTCCGCCACGAGGCGCAGCCGCGACGTCTGCGTCGAGTCCAGCGCCGCGTCCAGCCCGAGCGTGCCGTCCGCCGCCCGCGCGAGCCCGGCCGACCCGACGGCCGTGGGTGCCCAACGGGAGGCCGACACGTCGAGGGGCACCTCGGTCGACCCCGTGCCGTCTGACACCGTGCCGTCCGGCACCATCGCCGCGACCGACACCTCGAGCGTCGCCCGGCGCGGCCCCGAGACCCCCTGGAAGGCGAGGTCCAGGGCCACGAGCCGCGCGCCGGCCGGCACGCCCGCCGGAAGGTTCGCCGTCAGACCGGCGGTGCTCGACCCCTCGGCCAGCTCGGCCGACCCCGCCTCGACGACGTGGAGGGTCCCGTCGGCGGCGGAGAGCCAGGCCGACACCTCGACCTCGACCGGCTCCGTGCCCGTCGCCGTCTCCGGTCGCTCGTCGACGTCGCTGCTCACCGCGGCGTCCAGGGCCACGCGCAGCGCCGTCGCCTCGCCCGGCAGCACCGGTGCGGCCGCGAACGGTGATACCCCACGCAGCGGCGCGGCGAGCACGGCCGCATCGGGGGTGCGCACCACGGCCGCCACCTGGTCCGCCGGCAGCGCGGTGAGGCCCACGGCCTCGCCCCGGACGGTCGCGTCGACGACGAGTGCCGGCGCTGCGGCGGCGACCCCGTCGAGCGCCGCCAGCTCGTCGGCACGGGGCGGCGGGCGTTCGGCGCTCAGCCGGCCGGGCGCCGGCACCGTGACCCGCACGTCGGTGCCCACCTGCTGCGTGATCGCCTCGGCGCGCGCCCGCTCCGACGTCCCGGCGTAGGCGCCCGCCAGCACCGCCGAGCCCGACGCGAGCACCAGCAGCACGACGCCCACGACGACGACGCGCAGCCGCCGTGCCACCTGCCGGGCCGCGAGCACCGCCGTCGTGCCCCGACCTCTCGCAGCCAGCGCCGCCCCCAGCCGCGCCGCCGGGCCCAGCAGGGCGAGGACGACCAGGCCGAGCGCCGCCAGCAGCAGCGCCGGGGCCGCGGCGGCGAGCGGGTCGGTCCGGACGCCGTCGGGCACGACGACGAGCGGCGACCCGAGGGACCGCAGGCGCAGCAGACCGGCCGCTCCGACTCCCACCGCCGCGACGACGGTGCCGAGCGCGGCGACCTGCCGCAGGCGTCCCGACCGGTCGGAGGCCTCCCGCCCGGCGACGGCGCGGGCCTGCGCCGCGACGACGGTCGTCAGGACGGCGACGGCGCTCGCCGCCGTGAGGGCGCCCGTCCACCCGACGCTCGCCGTCGGGGACGCCCCGCGGGCGAGGAGGACCGCCACCGCGAGCGCGGTACCGGCGCCCGCGGCGAGCACGGCGACGACGCCGGCCTCGACGAGACCCGCCGCGGTCAGCTGCCGAGGGGCCGCTCCCCGCGCCACGAGGATCTCGACCTCGGGCTGCCGGGTCGCGGCGAGGAGGCGGGCCACCTGCGTCAGCGCCACCAGCGCGGTGAGGGCGAGCAGCGCCACCGGTACCGCGGCGACCGCACCCGCGTCCCGCTGGGCGGCGTGCACCACGGCGGCACGCTCGCCGAGGTCTCCCTCGACGACGACGCCGCGCACCGCCACGCCGTCGGCCTCCCGCAGGACGCTCCGCAGCCCGTCACCGCCGGCGGTGAGCCCGGCCAGGTCTCCCGGCGCGAGCGACCCCAGGTCCGGGGTGATCACCCAGGTGACGAACGGGGTGTCCGTCCCGTCGGCGGTCTCGGACCGCATGACGTCGAGCGGCGCGTCGCCGAAGAGCTCGGCGACCAGGTCACGGACGCGCGCGTCCTGCGTGGCGGCGTCCGGAGCGACGCGCGTGGTCACCGTCAGGCTCGCCGGCTCGGGCGCTGCGAGGGCCGCGCGTGCGGCGTCCGTCGTGGACGCGGCCACGGCGCCCAGCATCACCCCGCTCGTCGCCGCGACCACGGCGACGAGCAGGGCGACGAGGCTCAGCAGGCCAGGGTGGGCACCTGCCCGCCGTACCGCGGACCGGAGCACCTGTCAGCCGCCGTGGAACGCCCCGCCCAGCGGGTTTCCACCCTCGGCGCCGGGTGTCTTCCGCCGCGCGGGCCGGTCGTCCCGGGACGTCGGGTCGATGCGCAGCTCGACGACCTCGTCGCCGAGCTCGGCCAGGAGCCGGTGCCGGTCCTCGCGCCGCTGCTGCTGCTCGAGCGGGTCGGGCACGGGTGCCGCCGCGAGCAGCCGCTTCGTGTAGTCCTCGCGAGGGTGGCGCAGCACCGCGTCGCGGTCGCCCTGCTCCACGATCCGGCCGTCCTGCAGCACGACCACCTTGTGGGCCAGGAGGTCGATGACCGCCAGGTCGTGACTGACGAACAGGCAGGCGAACCCGAACTGCTGCTGCAACGACGTGAACAGCTCCAGCACCGAGGCCTGCACGGAGACGTCGAGCGCCGACGTCGGCTCGTCCGCCACCAGGAGATCCGGCTCCAGGGTGAGCGCCCGAGCGATGGAGACGCGCTGGCGCTGACCGCCGGAGAGCTCGTGCGGGTAGCGGTTGTAGCACGCCCGCGGCAGCTCGACGGCGTCGAGCAGGTCCATCACCCGCTGCTGGCGGGAGGCGGCGTCCCCCACCTGGTGCACCACGAGCGGCTCGGCGATCGCCTCGCCCACCGGGAAGCGCGGGTTGATCGAGGCGGCCGGGTCCTGGAAGACCACACCGATGCGACGGCGCAGGTCCTTGAGCTGCTTCTTGCTGAGCGCGCCGAAGTCCTCGCCGAGGATGCGCACGCTGCCCGAGCGGGCCGGGATGAGGCCCAGCGCGCACTTGCCGATCGTGGACTTGCCCGAGCCGGACTCCCCCACCAGTCCCACGATCTCCCCCTGACCGACGGTGAAGGAGACGTCGTCGACGGCGCGGAACGCCGGCTTGCCGAGCCGGTGGTACTCGATGACCAGGTTGTCGAGGGCGAGCGCCGGCGCCGGACGGCGCTGCTCCTCGCCACCGGCCACCGCGACGTCGGCCTGCCCGGTCCCCTCGCCCAGGTGGGGCACCGCGCCGAGCAGCCGCTTCGTGTACTCGTGCTGCGGGTCCGTCAGGACCTGCTCGGCGGTCCCCGTCTCCACGAGGTCCCCCTTCAGCATGACCGCGACGCGGTCCGCCATGTCCGCCACCACACCCATGTTGTGGGTGATGAGCAGGATGCCGGTGTCGAGCTTGTCCTTCAGGGACCGCAGCAGGTCGAGGATGTCCGCCTGCACCGTGACGTCGAGCGCCGTGGTGGGCTCGTCGGCGACGATCACCTTGGGGTCGCACGAGATCGCCATCGCGATGACGACGCGCTGGCGCTGCCCGCCCGAGAGCTCGTGGGGGTACTGCTTGAGCCGGCGCTCCGCCTCGGGGATGCCGACCATGTCGAGGAGCTCGGCCGCCCGGGCCGTCGCCTGCCTGCCGTAGGCGATGCCGTGCAGCTGGAGCGCCTCGGTGAGCTGGTCGCCGATGGTCAGCACCGGGTTGAGCGCCGTCATCGGCTCCTGGAAGACCATGGCGATGTCGTTGCCGCGCATCTTGCGCAGCCCCGCCTGGTCGAGGTCTCCCACGATCTTGTCGCCGACCCGCACGGTGCCGGAGACCCGGGCGTTGGACGGGAGCAGGCCGAGCGCCGTCGTGGAGGTCACCGACTTGCCGGAGCCGGACTCGCCCACCAGGGCGACCACCTCACCGGGGTGGACCTCGAGGGAGACGCCCTTGACGGCGCGCACGTCGCCGAACTCGGTGCCGAAGGTGACCTCGAGGTCGGTGAACGACAGGACGGCGTCGCCGGTCGAGGTGGCGTCGGACGAGGAGGTGATGTCGAGGGTGGTCATCAGGCCTTGGTCCTGTTCTGGCGGGGGTCGAACGCGTCGCGCAGACCGTCACCGATGAAGTTCACGCTCAGGGCGATGGCGAGGATCATCAGACCCGGCCACCAGAAGAGCCACGGACGCGTGGTGAACGCCGTCTGGTACTGGGAGATGAGCAGGCCCAGCGACGTGTCGGGCGCCTGCACACCGAAGCCGAGGAAGCTCAGCGAGGTCTCGAGCAGGATCGCCGCCGAGATCGCCAGCGTGGCCGAGACGATGATCGTCCCGACGGCGTTGGGCAGCACGTGCTTGAAGATGATGCGCTGCGCCCCGGTGCCCACCGCGGTCGCCGCCACGACGAAGTCCCGCTCGCGCAACGACAGCACCTCGCCGCGCACGAGCCGGGCGAGGCCGGTCCACGTCACGATCCCGAGCATGAGGGTGAGCCCCCAGATGCCCCACGGGCTCGCGATCTTGCCGAGCACCGCCGCGAGGACGAGCAGCGGGATGACGATGAGCAGGTCGGTCAGGCGCATCAGCGCCGCCTCGACCCAGCCGCGGTAGTAGCCCGCGAAGGCACCCACCACGGTGCCGATCACCGTCGAGATCAGTCCGACGCCCAGGGCGATGATGACCGACTTCTGGGTGCCGAGCATCACGAGGGCGAAGTAGTCCTTGCCGATCGTGTCCTGCCCGAACGGGTGCTCCCAGGTGGGCGCGCCCGTGCCGATCTTCTCGTACTGGGAGACCGGGTCCTTGTCCCACCAGCCCGGGATCGGACCGATCCCGAGGGAGGTGAAGGCCACGATGATGACGACGGCCAGGACGACCATCGCGACGATCGCGCCCCGGTGACGGAAGAAGCGTCGCCGGACGAGCTGGCCCTGGCTGTACGACTTCTCCTCGGTGGTGACGGTCTCGGCGTCAGTCATGGCTCGCTCCGATGAGGTGGTGCAGACGGGATCCGGTCATGGCGCTCACCGCCGGATCCGTGGGTCGAGGAAGGCGTAGGCGATGTCCGCCAGCATGTTCATCACGATGGCGGCGATCCCCGTGACGAGGAAGAACGCCATGACGGGTGCCGGGTCGACGGCGTTGAGGGCGTCGATGAACAAGGCACCCATGCCCTTCCAGCCGAAGACCCGTTCGGTGATCACCGCACCGCCGATGAGGTTCGCGAAGTCGAACGCGACGATCGTGGTGATGGGGATGAGCGCGTTGCGGAAGGCGTGCTTGGTGATGACCGCCCGCTCGCTCAGGCCCTTCGAGCGGGCGGTACGGACGTAGTCCTGGTTCATCGTCTCGAGCATCGAGGACCGCGTGTAGCGGGAGTACGAGGCGACCGAGACCAGCGTGAGCAGCACGGTCGGCAGGACGAGCTGCATCCCCGTGTCCAGCACCGACTCCCAGAAGTCACCCGTGAAGTTGGGCGTCTGCGAGCCGATCGTCGAGATCGGCCGCGGCTTGAGCTCCAGGAAGCTCGACCAGTTCGCGACGAGGATGTCGAAGACGACGACCAGCGAGGTCAGGATGCCGGTGATCGCCGACACGAGCATCGCCTGCTTGCGCGCGTAGCCGCCCCAGGCCGCACCGACGCCGAGCGAGACCGCCACGGCGAGCACGAAGAGACCGATGAGCACCCACCACGACGACGGCGCCAGCAGCAGGTTCGCGAACAGCAGGTAGCTGACGGTCCCGACGACGGCGGTGGTGACGGCCCCGTACAGCACCCTGCGGTTGCCCAGCCCGGCCACGATCGCCGTGGTGAGCACCGCCGCCCCGAGAGAGGTGAGCAGCACCATCGCGAGCCCGAAGGTCGGGTTGCGGTACCACTCGAGGACGTTGAGCACGTAGAGCACGACGGCGACGAACGCGAACGTGGCGCCCGCGGTGTACAGCTTGCGTCGCCAGCTGCCCCCGAGCACGGCCGCGACGACGACTCCGACGATCAGGGCGATGAGCAGCACCATCGGTGGCTCCATGTCGCCGCTGGCGATCCAGTCGTTGAACCGGATCGCGCCGTACTCCTTCAGCAGCACCGCCGCCCAGAAGACCGGCAGCGAGAAGAAGAGGAAGGCGAGGAACGTCACGGTGTAGTCGAAGCCCGAGTACTGCCGGATCGCGGTCAGGATGCCGAGCGCGACACCGATCACGATGGCGAGCAGCGTGGCGAGCGTGACGAGGCGCAGGGTCGACCCGGCGGCGAGGCTCGTCAGCTCCAGCACGTCGGACCCGTTGATGTTGGTGCCCAGGTCGCACGACCCGGTGAAGCATCCACCGACACCCTGGAGCCAGTCCCAGTAGCGCTGGTACCAGGGCTGGTCGAGGTTCATGAGGTCGATGCGCGCCTGCATGAGCTGCGCGGCGTTGTCCGCGTTCGACTCGCGAAGGTCTTTCAGCGGGTCGCCCGAGATCGTCACGAGCCAGTAGATGAGGACCGACGCCAGCCAGAGGATGAAGACCGAGATGCCGAGCCGTCGGAGGATGAACTTGAGCACGGTGTGCCCCTTCGGGGGCGGCAGGGAGTCTGCCGCCGGTCAGATCGGTGGGACGGAGAGGTCACGCGGCACAGGACCTTGTGCCGTCGCCCGGGACACGGAGCCCTGGCGACAACACCGTGGGGCAGGGAGTCGTGCTCCCTGCCCCACGGCTGGTGCATCAGGTCGTCAGGAAGCGCGAGCCCACTGCTCGCTGTTCCACACGATGCCCGACTGCGCGGCGGTGTCGCGCACGTTCTCCAGGTCGGAGCTGTACGCGCCGACCCCCGGGTGAGCGAACAGCGGGATGCCGAACAGGGTGTCCCACAGCTGCTTCTCGATCACCTTGGTCTGCTCCAGGTGCACCGACTCGTCCGCGGTCGAGGCCAGGGTGTCCCAGGCCTCGTCGACGACCTCGTCGGAGTAGCCGCCGTAGTTCTGCGGCTGGTCCGTCGCGTAGATGTTCTGGCCCGAGGCCTTCTGGCCCGAGCCGGCCCACGCGAACAGCGCGACCTCGTAGTCACCGTTGGGCAGGTCCTTGTCGAAGAACTCCGGCGAGCCGGTGTCGACGATGTTGAAGCCCACCTGGTCGCAGGACGCCTTGATCGAGGCGATCTCGTCGGCGCGGCGCGGGTTGGGCGCCGAGTAGCCGATGCGGACCTCGGTGCCCTCCTCGAGGCCGGCGGCCTCGAACTTCTCCGCGGCCATCTCCAGGTCGACCTCGTCGTAGCGGCCGTCGTAGGAGGCCGAGACGACGTCCTCGTAGCTGTCCTGGAACGGGAACACCTCACGGGCGTTCATCACCACGGCGGTGTCGTCGATCGGCTTGATCAGGTCGTCGACGATCTTCTGGCGGGGCACGCAGTAGGCGAACGCCTCACGCGCCTCGAGGCTGTCGGAGAAGACGCCGTTGTTGAAGTTGAAGTCGAGGTGCTCCCACGTCAGCGTCTGACCGGTCGTGACGGTGACGGCCTCGCCGAGCTGCTCGAGCTGGGCCACCGTGTCGACCGTGGCCTGCGGCTCGATGACGTCGAGGTCGCCGTTCTGCAGCGCCTGGACGTGCGTGTCCGCCGCGGCGAAGCGGAAGGTGAGCTCCTTGGTCGCCGCCGGGGTGCCCCAGTAGCTGTCGTTCGCCGTCAGGGTGATGGACTGACCGGGGACCCAGCCGTCCTCCTTGAAGGTGTAGGGGCCCGACGACGGCACGAGGGCCAGGTCCGGCAGCTCGCCCGGGTCGGAGAGCCAGCCCGTGTTCCAGAACTCGGCAGCCTGCTCGAGGATCTCCATGTCGAGGTCCTGGATCGCGGTGACGAGCTCCTCGGTGGTGATGCCGATCTCCTCGGCGACCACGTGGGCCGGCAGCGGCGCGCTGACGAGGATCTCCCAGTCGGCGTAGATGCGCTCGTAGTCGTACTGGAACATCTTGGCGTCCGCGGAGTCGGCCTGCGGGCCCTCGGGCACGTAGTCACCGAGCGTCATGCCGGAGACGTGGTTGAACAGCGGCGTCTCGCTCGCGTCCTCGGTGACGGCGCCGTCGGCGGTGATCGCCTGCGTGGCCCAGTCGAGCAGGAAGTCCGCGTACGTGATCGGGGTGCCGTCGGACCAGACTGCGTCGTCCGCGAGGGTGTACTGCACCTGCAGCGGGTCCTCGGAGATGGCCTCGTAGGTGCCGAAGGTCTCGTCGTGGCAGATGGTGCCGTCGACGCCGAAGTACCAGAACGCGCCCTGCATGCGCTCGGTGACGGCACTGTTGTACGTCGAGTACGTCTCGGGCGTGAGGGTGTTGTAGCCGAGGAACTCGTCCTCGCCCACGGAGTACTTGACCTCGCCCTCGGCCGTCTCCGTGGTGCCGGTGTCGACCTTGCACGGGTCGCTGATCTGCTCCGCGTCCATCGACTCTTCCGCCATCGACTCTTCCGACTGCGGTTCGTCGTCGGCTGCCGGGCTGGAGCACGCCGAGAGCAGCAGGGCGCCCGCGGCGACGGCCGCGACGGCTGCGCTTGCTCGCCTGATCTTCACTGGGTTCCTCCTCAAGGGGAAGGACCCCCCGCCGTGCTCGTCCGGCACGCTCGTGGCTGTGTCCGGTCTCACCCTCGGAGGGTCCGTGGTGTTCGCCACACCGTACCCAGCCCCGGGTGACCGGATTCACCTTCCCGACACTTTGCGACTTGATCGTTACCGATCTGAGACTGCGGAGAAGCATGGCGCACGATTTCGCCGGTTGCATCGGAACACAAGCGAAACAAGGAGGTTCTGTTCCATCACGTCGCTGTCATATAACGATGTTATGGAAGGAAATGGAAAGGCGAATCCCCGCAAAAGGACTCGGCGCTCAGGCTCGGTGGCCACGCTTCTCGTTGCCGCGGCGGTAGTTGCCGGTGGCACGTGCGAGCAGCTCCTGGTCCTGCTCCTCGTCCTGACCGAGGAGCGCGACCAGCCGGGCGGCCTTCGCCCCGGCGACCACGACCACCAGCCGACCGCCCCTGCTGACGAGCACGCGGCCGTCCTTCGTGACGCGGTGGTCGAACGGGTCGTCCTGGAGGCTCATCAGAGATCCGCCGCCGGACGCCGCCAGCGGTACGGCGTCGTCGTGGACACCTTCACCATGCCCGAGCGCTCGAGGATCGGCCGGGAGAACTCGGTCGAGTCGCTGTGCATCATGTGCGTGCCCGCCGCGAGCGCCGACCGGGCCCGGGCAGCGGTCAGCGCCCGGTAGATGCCGCGTCCACGCCACGCGGGGCGCGTGCACCCGCCCCAGACCCCGGCGAACTCGGTGCCGGCGACCGGCTCGAGCCGCCCGGCGCTCACGATCTCGCCGTCGGCCTCCGCGACCCACAGCTCCATGCCGGGGTCCACGGCCTGCCGGCGGAGGATCGCCTCGGCATGCCCGGCCGACGGCGGGGCGCCGAAGACCTCGTCCGCCATCGCCTGCATGGCGCGGACGTCGGCCTCGGTGGTGAGCCTGCGCAGCGTCACGCCGTCGGGCAGCGGGACGTCGACGGCGAGCGCCTCGGTGAGCCCGATCATGATCGACTCGGTCCCGTCCTGGACGAACCCGGCGTCGACCAGGGCGTCGTGCAGGCCGGGGGCATGGTCGTGGCCACGCGTCTTCCACTCGACGCGGTCGATCGCGTCGTCGGCGCGGAAGTGGTCGAGCGCCCCCGCGACGAGCTCGCGGACGTCCGCCGCATCGGCGCCGCCGAGGTCCCGGTAGGTCACGAACCCCTGCCCGCCGGCGAACGTCACGAGCCACAGCGGTCCGCGGCGGCTCACCCGCAGGGCGGACGGCGTCTCGGCATCGGTGCGGAGCTGCTCGTCGTAGGCGGCGAGGAGCCGTGCGGTGTCGGTCACCTCCGTGACGCTGTCATCGCGGCCTCGCGAGCGCAACGGATTTCCCGCTCGGACATCACTGCTGGCGGGCGGCCCGCAGGTCCTCGTCCGACCACCACGACGCCGCCGCGTGCCCGAGCAGCAGCTTCGGGTAGTAGGCCCAGGCGAACCACGGGGCCCGGACGGACGGGCCGAGAGCGCCGTCGAGCAGCAGACCGCCGACGGTGAGGGCGACGCCCAGGGGACGACGCCGGTCCGGGTAGCGCCGGATCGCCGCCGTCGACTCCAGGAGGAAGACGTAGTGGGCCGCGGCCCACACCGCACCGGGGACGCGGCGGGCCGCCCCGCGGTCCAGCCAGGCGACGGCCGCCGGGTGCACGTGCAGCGCGGCGAACGTGAGGTGCTGGGCGTCCCCCTGCCCGGGACGCTCGTACCAGCGGGCGCACGCCCGAGTGTTGTTGACGTAGGCGCCGCCGCTGAGGTCGACGGCGAGCAGGCACGCCGCCACGGTGCCGGCACGGGCCGCACCGCGTCGCCGGGCCACCACCGGCGCCACCACCGCGCCGACCGCCGTCGTCAGTGCGGTCAGGGCGTGGTTGACCGGCGTCGCCTCCGGCCCGACGAACTCGGCCCACGCGCGACGTACCGCATCGCGTCCGCTGCTCACGCCGCCACGGTGGCACGCCGGGCGACGAGCGGCAACGTGGACAGCGAGCTCCACGCGTGCCCGATCGGCCGACGAGACGAACTGGTGGGACCTCATTCCCCGGATCGGACGTACCGCGCGCAGACCTCGACGATCGCGGACGCTGCGTCGATCGCCTCCGCGACGTCCTGCCTCGTCGCCGTCGGGTGCTCGTCGTCCGGATACTCCGTCGCGTTGCGCACCTGGCGCATCCAGTCGAACTCTTCCAGCGCCTGGTCTCCGACGAGTGCAGCGACCGCGATCCCCGTGTTGCGGTGCGCTCCACCGACAGGGCGGACCCGCATCCCTTCGACGGCGAGGACGGCCGCGAGGGCTTTGCGCGCGGCGTCGTACGCGGCGGTGAAGGCCATCGCGTGATCGTCCGTGCCGGCGAGCATCTCGGCCGTGCGGACATGCCGCTCGGCGGTGCCGATCACGCTGAGCGCATGGTCGCGATTGACGGCCACGCGCTCCAGCCGGCGATTCGCGAGCATCTGGTCGATGACCTCAGGCATGGACGTCACCCGACATCACATCGACGACCGGACGCGAGCGGATCGTCGCGACGAATGGCGAGGGCGCGTCGACACGCCAGTCATCAGGTGCGAGTCGAGAGATGTTCACGGCGGCGTCCAGCCGGTCCCCGGCTTCGGACGCGAGTGCCGTGAGCGTCTTGCGAGGGGCGTCGCCGACGACGAGCACGTCGATGTCACGAGGGAACGGACCGCACTCCCCTGCCCGGCGCGCAGCCCAGGAACCGTAGATCATGACCCGCTCGACGCCGTCCAGGCCCGCGAAGAGCTCCCGGAGCACCGGGACCGGTCCGTAGGTCGCGGCGATCAGGTCTCGCATCAGCGTGAACAACGGGTGCTCCGGATTCGCGCGGACGAGCCGGTTGCGTCCCAGGTGTCGGTCGCGAAGCACCTCGCCGTCGACCAGCCGCCCGACCTCGCGATGCACGACCGGACCGCTGACTCCGGTTCTCCGCCCGAGCTCGGCCAGCGTGAACTCCCGGTCGGGGTGCCCGAGCGTCTCGGCCAGGATCGCCCCGACCGCGTCCGAACGCACGAACGGCGTCAGCCGCGATGCGGAAGGCTTCACAAACAGGAAGATATCTTCCATTTATAGGAATCGTCAAGGTGGCGGCTCACACGTTGAAGCGGAACTCCACCACGTCACCGTCGGCCATCACGTAGTCCTTGCCCTCGATGCGCGCCTTGCCGGCCGCCTTGGCGGCCTGGACCGACCCGTGCTCGACGAGGTCGTCGAAGGAGACGATCTCCGCCTTGATGAAGCCCCGCTCGAAGTCGGTGTGGATGACGCCGGCGGCCTGCGGGGCGGTCCAGCCCTTGCGGATCGTCCAGGCCCGGGCCTCCTTGGGCCCCGCGGTGAGGTACGTCTGCAGCCCCAGGGTGTCGAAGCCCACGTGGGCGAGCTGGTCGAGCCCGGCCTCCGCCTGCCCCGACTCGGCGAGCATCTCGGCGGCCTCGTCGGGCTCCAGCTCGACGAGCTCGGACTCGAACTTCGCGTCGAGGAAGATGGCGTGGGCGGGGGCGACGAGCTCGCGCATGCGGTCCTGCATCGCGGTGTCGGCGAGCCCGGCGTCGTCGGTGTTGAAGACGTAGATGAACGGCTTGGCCGTCATGAGCTGCAGCGAGGCGATCTCGGCGAGGTCGAGACCGGCGGCCTTCGCCCCCTGGAACAGGGTGGTGCCCGCCTCCAGGATCTCCTGGGCCTGCTTCGCCGCGGCGAAGAGGACCGGGTCCCCCTTCTTGATCTTGACCTCCTTCTCCATCCTCGGCAGCGCCTTCTCCAGGGTCTGGAGGTCGGCGAGGATGAGCTCGGTCGAGATCGTCTCGATGTCCCCGGCCGCGTCCTGCGAGCCCTCGACGCGCACCACGTCACCGTCGTCGAACGCGCGTGTCACCTGGCAGATCGCGTCGGCCTCACGGATGTTGGCGAGGAACTTGTTGCCGAGACCCTCACCCTCGGACGCCCCCTTGACGATGCCCGCGATGTCGACGAACGACACCGTGGCGGGCAGGATGCGCTCGGAACCGAAGATCTCGGCCAGCCGGCCGAGCCTCTCGTCCGGCAGGGGCACCACGCCCACGTTCGGCTCGATCGTCGCGAACGGGTAGTTCGCCGCGAGCACGGTGTTGCGGGTCAGGGCGTTGAAGAGGGTGGACTTGCCGACGTTGGGCAGGCCGACGATGCCGATAGTGAGTGCCACGTCGGCCCAGTCTACGCATCGGGGCCGGAGCAGCCGTTCAGCCGCGGACCGTCATCCCTCGACCGTGATGTCGCGGTGCCAGGACTCGGTGACGTAGGCCGTGCGCCAACCGAGCTTGCTGTAGAGCGCCTCGGCGCCCGTGGGGCTGTCCGCGTCGACCTCCAGGCCCACCCGGCGGCGGCCGCGGGCGGCCGCGTCGGCGATCACGGCGTACAGCAGGCCGGTCGCGACGCCCCGCCCCCGCGCCTCGGCGAGCGCACCGATGTAGTCGATGTAGGTGCCCATGCTGCCGGACGCGTCCGGTCCGGACTCCGACCCCACCAGTGCTCCGACGGGCACCGGCTCGCCGCCGGGGACGGACGGGACGTCCGCGAAGGCCAGCCACCAGTGGTCCCAGCGGTGCCCCGGGTCCTCCCGCAGGCGCTGCACGAACTCGGTGAAGTACTCCTGGTAGGAGTTGAAGTGGTCGGTGAACGCGGTCTCGAGGACCTGGTAGACGGCGTTGAGGTCCTCGGCGACCGGCATGCCGTTGTCGTGCTGGGCGACCCGGCGCACGACGACGCCCTCGTGGGGGACGGGGAACGCCCCCGGCTCGCCCTCGTGGGGCTCCACCGGCCGCGTCATCTGCCACCAGGTGCGCACGTGGTCGAACCCGGCCGCCGACAACCACCCGCGCAGGACGTCGTCCCCGGCGAACGCACCGGCGTCGAGCTGCGTGCTCCCCGTGCCGCGGAGCTGCGCGAACTCTCCGCCGACCTCGGCCAGCCACGCGTAGCACCAGGCGGCCACCTGCTCCTGGAGGCCGGTCGCCAGCGTGCGGTCGACCTCGATCCCGATGACCGCGCGGCCCGCCGCACGGTCGTGGGCGTGCGCCCAGGCGCGGATCACGCCGTCGGCGTCCCGCAGGACGACGTGGCGCCGCGTCCACGACGCCTGACCGGCGACCTCGTTCTCGACCGCCCGGACGTCGGCGTCCGCCGAGCCCGTGTACGGAGCGGCCTGCCGCGCACGGAGCTCACCCAGCCGGGGGGCGTCCGCGAGGTCGGGAGCCACCGCCGTCCAGTCGTCGGGAAGAGTCGCTGCCGGTCGGTCGCTCGCAGAATTCACGCGGACCAGTCTGTCAGGTCCGCGCGACACGCCCGGATGCGTGGGCACCGGAGCACCCGTCAGCGGAAGGCGGTCACCTGCGCCAGCAGGTCCGGCAGGCGTCGCTCGTAGACACGTGCGCCCCAGCGGACGCCGACGACGAGCGCACCGGCCGCCGTGGCCAGCCCGACGGCCACCGCGGCCCAGCCGAACCCGGCCGGCGCCCCCAGGATCGCGGCGAGAGCGAGGGCGAGCGTCGGCAGCACCAGCGCGAGCACCACCAGGAAGGCGACCGACTGTGCCACCAGCGTCGCGACCGTCGCGCCCTGCGGCGTCTTGAACGCGCTCTCGCCCGGCTTCGGCACGGGGTACACGAGCCGCGCCGAGACGGCGCTCGACGTCCCCAGGGAGGCGCCCAGCACGCCCAGCGACAGGCCCAGCAGCGCCGGCAGCGCGTCCCACCTGCCGGCGGCACCCGTCGCCGCCACGGCCATCGCGACGACCAGGGGCGCGCCGACGACGACGACCGGCAGCACCCTCCCCCACCGGTCCGCCCGCCCCGGCAGGCCCGTGGCGACGTGCAGCGCGAACGCCGTGTGGTCGTACCCCACGTCGTTCGAGATCCCGAAGCCCAGGATGAACGCCGTCAACGGTGCGACGACGAGCAGCAACCCGGTCCCCGCGCCGGTCGACAGCCCGACCACCGCCAGCGCGACGGGCAGCAGCGGCACCACCGCGAGCGAGACCGCGTACCGCGGATCGCGCACCCAGTAGGTGGCGCACCGGGCCGCGACGGCGCCCGTGGGGGTCGCCGGGAGCCGGGCGAACCAGCCCAGGCCGCGGACCTTCGGGCCGCTGCTGCTGTGCGGAGGGCTCACCAGAGCGCGGGCGAGCGCGCGGTCCCAGACCCACCACGCGGCGCCGAGGGTGACCACGACGACGGCGATGCGGGCCAGCAGGAGCCACCACGCGCCGTCGTGCACGGCGCCCGCGAACGCCCAGGGCGCCCCGAACGGAGTCCACGCGACCACGTCCGCCACCCGGGTCAGCGCCTCGAGCAGCGCGGGACCGGGGCCCGACGCGGTGACCGTGACGCCCTCGGGACCGACGGACTTCTCGGCACCCGAGGACAACCAGGCGACGGCCGGACCGATCAGCAGGAGCGGGACGATCGCCACCACCATGAGGATCTCGCGGTAGCGGCGCGAGTCGAGCAGCGGGGCGAGCGCCGTCGTCGTCGCGCGCGAACCCACCACGCACAGCGCGAGGGCGGCGACGGCGCCGAGCAGGGCCGCCAGGAGCGCGAGCGGGTCGCTCGCCCAGGCGAAGGAGCTGCCCAGGGCGGCGAGCAGCGTCGCCGCGGCCGGCACCGACACGACGCCCGCGACCGCGAGCCCGGCGAGCAGGCGGCGGCGCGGGATCGCGAACGTGACGAACCGCATCGGGTCCAGCGTGGCGTCCATGCCGAACGCGAACAGCGGCACCACCCACCACGCGAGCACGACGACGGCCCCCACCACCGTCAGCACCTGCCCGGTGAGCACGGGGTCGGTCCGGCCGCCGGCGATCGACGCCGCCACGAAGAAGCCGACGACCGTCAGCCCGTAGAGCGCGGCGAAGCAGAGCCCGATCGTCTGCCACACGCTGCGCCGCAGCGTGTTGGCCAGGAGCCTCAGCCGGAGTCGGACGAGGTGCGCAACCACGCCAGGCCCTCCGTCCCTCGGCGGCCGCCGACGAGCTCGACGAACCGGTCCTCCAGCGTCTGCTCGCCGCGCACGGCGTCGACCGTGCCGGCGTCGAGCACGTGCCCGCCGGCGATGATCGCGACGTGCGAGCACATCCGCTGCACCAGGTCCATCACGTGGCTGGACACCACGACCGTGCCGCCCCCGTCGACGTAGGAGTGCAGGATGTCGCGGATGTTGGCGGCGCTGACCGGGTCGACGGCCTCGAACGGCTCGTCCAGCACGAGCACGCGAGGGGCGTGGATCATCGCGCTCGCCAGGGCGACCTTCTTGGTCATGCCGGCCGAGTAGTCGACCACGAACGTGTCCCGGTCGGCCGTGAGGTCCATCGCCACCAGCAGCTCCTCGGTGCGCTCGGCGACCGTCGACCGGTCGAGCCCGCGCAGCAGCCCCGCGTAGGTGAGCAGCTGGGCGCCGGTGAGCCGGTCGAACAGCCGCACGCCGTCGGGCAGGATCCCGAGCCGCGCCTTGGCCTCGTCGGGGTGCGCCCACAGGTCGGTCCCGAGCACGTGGGCCGTGCCGAAGTCGGGGCGCAGCAGCCCGGTCGCCATGGACAGGGTGGTCGTCTTGCCGGCGCCGTTCGGGCCGACCAGCCCGAAGAACGAGCCGGCGGGCACGTCGAGGTCGATGCCGGCGACGGCGATCTTGTCCCCGAACTTCTTCCACAGGCCGCGCAGGCCCAGCGCCGCGGGCGGTGCAGGAGCTCCCGGGGTGGCGGGACCGGGGTCGGCACCCTGGCGAGCGACCTGGTCGGCACCCTGGTCAGCCACCTGGGAGGGGTCGTCAGGCGATGTCACGGGCACCACCGTAGCGGTCGTGGCCGCACCGGATCCGTCCGTCACCCGAGTGCCTCCACCCGGGTGTCGGTACCCCGTGGCAGCCTGAGGCGCATGGAGACGACGACCGCACTGCTGATCTCGCTCGGCACCCTCCTGGTGGGGGTGCTCGTCGGCTGGCTCTGGCACGCCCTGCGCGCGACCGGGCAGGACCGGTCCGGGGAGATGGAGGCCGTGCGCCTGCAGAGCGACCTCGCCGGCGCCCGGCGTGAGACCGCCGCCCTGCGCGACCAGCTCGAGCAGTCCGGCCAGGATCTCGAGCGGCGGCTGGCGGACGCCCGCGAGCAGCACGCCCGGGAGCTCGCAGCGGTCCGCGAGCAGGCGGACAAGCAGCTCGCCCAGGTCCGCCAGGACGCCGACCGCCAGGTCGCCGAGGTCAAGGGCGACCAGGAGCGCACGGCCCAGCAGTTCCGTTCGCTGGCCGGGGAGGTGCTGCAGTCCAGCAGCAAGCAGTTCCTCGACCTCGCCGAGCAGCGCC
Source organism: Isoptericola halotolerans (assembly GCF_003003075.1). Taxonomy (GTDB): domain Bacteria; phylum Actinomycetota; class Actinomycetes; order Actinomycetales; family Cellulomonadaceae; genus Isoptericola; species Isoptericola halotolerans_A. The sequence continues at coordinate 239,514 of NZ_PVTX01000004.1, forward strand.
TCAAGCAGTCCGCGATGCGGGGCGACGAGACCCTCGCCAAGCGCGAGCAGGCGTTCGCCGCCCTCGTGGAGCCGATCGGCAAGAGCCTGGAGCAGGTGCGCCTCGAGGTCGCCGAGCAGGAGAAGAAGCGCATCGAGTTCGACTCGCGGCTCAGCGAGAACATGCGCAGCCTCGCCGAGGTCAACACCGAGCTGCGCAAGGGGACGAACGACCTCGTCACGGCGCTGCGGTCCTCTCAGGAGCGGGGCGCGTGGGGCGAGCTGCAGCTCCAGCGGGTCGTCGAGGCCGCGGGGATGATCGAGCAGGTCGACTTCGACGTCCAGGTCCAGGCCACCAACGACGACGGCGAGACGCTGCGGCCCGACATGGTGATCAACCTCGCCGGCGGCAAGAACATCGTGGTCGACTCCAAGGTTGCGTTCCTCGGCTACCTCGAGGCGCAGCAGGCCGACGACCCGAGAGTGCGCGAGGAGCGCATGGCGGCCCACGTGCGGCACGTGCGCAAGCACGTCGACGACCTGGCCTCCAAGAGGTACTGGGACCTGTTCGACCAGGCGCCCGAGTTCGTCGTGATGTTCGTGCCCGCCGAGGCCTTCCTGTCCGCGGCCCTGGAGCGCGACCCGGCCCTGATGGAGGAGGCGGCACGCAAGAACGTCATCCTGGCCAGCCCGGCCACGCTGCTGGCCCTGCTGCGGACCGTCGCCTACTCCTGGCGGCAGCAGGCGCTGGCGGACAACGCCCAGCGGGTGCTGAAGGTGGGCAAGGAGCTCCACTCCCGGCTCGTCACGATGACCGGCCACGTGACGAAGATGGGCCGCTCGCTCGAGGCGTCGACGAAGGCCTACAACTCGATGGTCGGCTCGCTGGAGCGCAACGTGCTCACCTCGGCGCGTCGGATGGTCGAGCTCGACGTGGTCGACGCGCGGGACGAGATCTCGGAGGTGCGCGGCCTGGAGGAGACGCCGCGGCCCATCACCAAGCCGGAGCTGCTGGCCGCGGAGGAGGGTGGCGTCGTCGCGATCGACTCGGTGAGCGCGGACTCCGCCCTCGAGGCCCTGGTGGAGGCCGACCGCCGGGCCCTGGAGCGGGCGGCCGCCCGCCGGGCCGACGAGGAGGCTGCGGCGCGCTCGGCGGACGACTCCGACGCCGCGGCGGGGTGACGCCTCCGCTTCCCAGTACCCTCGCGTCCGTGGAGCAAGTTCGTGAGCGTTGATGCCTGGGTGACGCTGGCCGTGGTGGCGGGGGTGCTGGCGCTGCTCGTGCGCGGCCGCATCGCTCCCTCGTTGGTGCTGCTGGGCGGTGCCGTCGCCGTGCTGGTCCTCGGGGTGGTCACACCGGAGGAGGCGTTCTCCGGCTTCTCCAACCCGGCCCCCGTGACGGTGGCCGCCCTCTTCGTCCTGGCGGCCGCGGTGGAGAAGACCGGCGCCCTCACGCCGGTGATGCAGCGGACGCTGGGTGACGGCGGCACGTACCGCCGCCCGCTGCTGCGCAGCCTGCCGCCGACGATGGCCGCCTCCGCGTTCCTCAACAACACGCCCGTCGTCGCGATGCTGGTCATGCAGGTGTCCGCGTGGGCCGAGCGGCGTGACATCGCGCCGTCGAAGTTCCTCATGCCGATCTCGTTCGCGGCGATCATGGGCGGGCTGCTGACCGTCATCGGCACCTCGACGACGCTGGTCGTCTCGAGCCAGATGACGACGTTCGGCCTCGACCAGCTCGGCTTCTTCGAGATCTCCCGGATCGGTCTGCCCATCGCGCTGGTCGGCCTCGTGCTGCTGGTGGTCATGGCGCCGATCGCCCTGCCGGACCGGAGATCGGCCCGCGCCGAGGTCGAGGAGGAGGGCCGGCGCTTCTCCTTCGAGATGCAGGTGGTCCCCGGCGGCCCGCTGGACGGCAGGTCCGTCGAGCGGGCGCGGCTGCGGCGTCTCGAAGGGCTGTTCCTCGCCTCCGTGGACCGCGGCGACACCGTGATCGCGCCCGTGCGCCCCGAGACCGTCCTGCGCGGCGGCAACCGGCTGCACTTCGTCGGGCCCGCGCACCGGGTGGTCGACCTCCAGGACACCCCGGGCCTGCGGTCCACCGAGCTGGAGCACGTCCTGGACCTCGAGGAGCCGGCCGTCCGGTACTTCGAGGCCGTCGTGGGTCAGCGGTCGCCGCTCGTCGGCAAGACCCTGAAGGACGTCGGGTTCCGGTCCACGTACCAGGCCGCCGTGCTCGCGATCCACCGGTCCGGCCAGCTCGTCGCCAACCGGCTCGGCACCGAACGGATCCGCCTCGGTGACACCCTGATCATCGTCAGCGACCCCGGGTTCCGCGACCGATGGCGCGACCGGCCCGACTTCCTGCTCGTCGCGGAGCTCGACGGGAGCCCTCCGGTCGCGACGTCGCGCGCCTGGATCCCGGTGGCGCTGCTGGCGGCCGTGGTCGTCCTCGCCGCCACCGGGCTCGTGCCGATCCTCAACGGGGCCCTGGTCGCGGCCGCCGTGCTCCTCGCCAGCAAGGTCCTGACCGTGTCCGAGGCGCGGCGGGCGATCGACTTCGACGTGATCCTCGTCATCGCCTCGGCGTTCGGCCTGGCGGCGGCCATGGAGAGCTCGGGCCTGGCCGAGGCGATCGCGGGCGGGCTCGTGCAGGTGGCCGGCACGCTGGGTCCCTACGGCGTCCTGCTCGGGCTCGTGCTCGCCACGATCGTGCTCACCGAGCTCATCACGAACAACGCCGCGGCCCTCCTGATGCTCCCGATCGCGCTCAACGCCGCCGCCGCGGGCGGGGTCGACCCCCGGGGTGCGGCGATCGCCGTGGCGGTCGCCGCCTCGGCGTCGTTCCTGTCGCCCATCGGCTACCAGACCAACATGATGGTGTACGGCCCGGGCGGCTACCGGTTCACGGACTACGCCCGCCTCGGCTGGATGCTGACCACGCTCGTCATCCTCGCGACCGTGATCCTGGTGCCCGTGTTCTGGCCGCCCGCCGGGTGACGCTCAGACCGGCTGGATCGGCAGCTCGCGCCGCTTCGGACGCGGGCGGTCGTCCTGCCCGCCGGACTCCTTGAGCCCGGCGCGCAGCTCGCGGGGCAGCGAGAACATGAGGTCCTCCGTCGCGGTGCGGACCTCCTCCACGGCGCCGTACCCGCGGTCGGCGAGCATCCGCAGGACGTCGTCGACCAGGATCTCCGGCACCGAGGCGCCGGAGGTCACCCCGACCGTCGTGACGCCGTCGAACCAGGCGTCGTCGATCTCGGTCGCACGGTCGACGCGGTAGGACGAGCGCGCACCGGCCTGCAGGGCGACCTCGACGAGCCGGACCGAGTTCGAGGAGTTCGCCGAGCCGACCACGATGACGAGGTCGCACTCGGGGGCGAGCTTCTTCACCGCGACCTGGCGGTTCTGCGTGGCGTAGCAGATGTCGTCGCTGGGCGGGTCCTGCATCTCGGGGAACTTCTCGCGCAGCCGGCGCACCGTCTCCATCGTCTCGTCGACGGACAGCGTGGTCTGCGAGATCCAGACGACCTTGTCGGGGTCGCGCACCACGACCTTGTCGACCTCGTCGGGAGAGTTGACGACCTGCACGTGGTCCGGCGCCTCGCCGGCGGTGCCCTCGACCTCCTCGTGCCCGTCGTGGCCGATGAGCAGGATGTCGTAGTCGTCCTTGGCGAAGCGCACGGCTTCCTTGTGCACCTTGGTCACGAGGGGACAGGTCGCGTCGATCGTCTCCAGGCTGCGGGCCGCCGCCGACTCGCGGACGGCCGGCGAGACCCCGTGGGCCGAGAAGACGAGCCGGGCGCCCTCGGGCACCTCGTCGGTCTCCTCGACGAAGATCGCGCCGCGCTCGCGCAGCGTGTCGACGACGTGCTTGTTGTGCACGATCTCCTTGCGCACGTAGACGGGCGCGCCGTAGGCGTCGAGCGCCTTCTCCACCGCGACCACGGCGCGGTCGACGCCGGCGCAGTAGCCACGGGGCGCAGCGAGCAGCACGCGCTTGGTGGTGGTGGGTGCGGGGGCCGGAGCAGTCGTCGTCACCCGACCAGTCTAGGAGGCCGGGTGTGGAGAGGCTGTGACGGCCGTCGCAGCGTCGACCGCAGGTCGGCTGTGGGTGGCGTGCGGCATCCTGGGTCGCGTGACCGACGCCAGCCCCGGACCCGACTCCCCCCAGCCGCTGCCCGAGCGCGCCGCGGAGACCACCGCCGAGCGCCCGTGGCCCGTCCGCCTGCTGTCGACCAAGATCCGCGACTACGTCGCCCGGATGTCCTCGGTGTGGGTCGAGGGCCAGGTCGTCGAGCACACCTACCGCCGCACCTCGGGGATGCAGTTCGTCACCCTGCGCGACACGGACGTCGAGGCCTCGCTGCCGGTCAACATGCTGACCCGCGCCTACGACGGCCTGGACCGCAAGCCCGACGTCGGCGACCACGTCGTGGTGCAGGCCAAGCCGGAGTTCTGGGTCAAGACCGGCCGGATGTCGCTGCGCGCCACCGCCATCCGGCAGGTGGGGGTCGGGGAGCTGCTCGCGCGCATCGAGCAGCTGCGCAAGGTGCTCGCGGCGGAGGGTCTCTTCGACGCCGACCGCAAGCGCCCGCTGCCGTTCCTGCCCGCCGTCGTCGGGCTCGTCTGCGGCCGGGAGTCCAAGGCGGAGCACGACGTCGTGGTCAACGCCCGGGCACGGTGGCCCCAGGTGCGCTTCGAGATCCGGGAGGTGGCGGTCCAGGGTGTCAACGCGGTGCGCGAGGTGTGCGAGGCGGTCACCGAGCTGGACGCCCGGCCCGAGGTCGACGTGATCGTGGTCGCGCGCGGCGGCGGTTCGGTCGAGGACCTGCTGCCCTTCAGCAACGAGACGCTCGTGCGGGCCGTCGCCGCCTGCACCACTCCCCTGGTCAGCGCGATCGGGCACGAGACCGACACGCCGCTGGTCGAGCTCGTCGCGGACTACCGCGCGAGCACGCCGACCGACGCCGCCAAGCGGATCGTGCCGGACGTCTCCGAGGAGCGGCAGCGCGTGACCCAGGCCCGCCAGCGGATCCGCGGAGCCGTGACGGCACTGCTGGCGCGCGAGCAGCACGGGCTCGACTCCGTGCGGTCGCGCCCCGTGCTCGCCCGGCCCCTGAGCATGGTCCAGGCCCGGGAGACGGAGGTCGCCCAGCACCTGCGTCACGCCCGGCACTGCCTGGACGCCGCCCTGCTCAAGGGCGCCGGGGAGATCGGTCGCCTCGCGGGTCAGGTGCGGGCGCTGTCGCCCGCCTCGACGCTCGACCGTGGCTACGCCGTCGTGCAGCGTGGCGACGGCGCGGTGGTCCGGGACGCCGCGGAGGTCACCGCGGGTGACCCGGTGCACGTGCGGCTCTCCGCCGGCGCCCTCGACGCGACGGTCACGTCCGTCACGGCCGGCACTGCTGGAACTGCCCCCTGAGGTCCGGTCAGCGGGCGCGGGCCACGCGGCCCTCGTCCCAGACGGGCTCCGCGGACTCCCGCACCGTGCCGTCCTGACCGAACACGAGGAACCGGTCGAAGCCGCGGGCGAACCACCGGTCGTGGGTCACCGCGAGCACCGTGCCGTCGAACGCCTCGAGGCCCTCCTGCAGCGCCTCGGCGCTCTCGAGGTCGAGGTTGTCGGTGGGCTCGTCGAGCAGCAGCGCGGTGCACCCGGCGAGCTCGAGCAGCAGGATCTGGAACCGGGCCTGCTGCCCGCCGGAGAGCCGGTCGAAGGGCCGCTCGGCCGCCGTCGTGAGCTCGTACCGGCGCAGCGCCGCCATCGCCTTGCCGCGGTCCTGCGCATGGTCCTCCCAGAGGATGTCGCGCAGCGTGCGGCCCGCCAGCTCCGGGTGCGCGTGGGTCTGGGCGAAGTGGCCCGGCACCACGCGTGCCCCGAGGCGCGCGGACCCGGTGTGCGCCACGTCGCCGCCCGCGAGCAGGCGCAGGAAGTGCGACTTGCCCGACCCGTTGGAGCCGAGGACGGCGACCCGCTCGCCGTAGAAGACCTCGAGGTCGAACGGCTCCATGAGCCCGACGAGCTCCAGCTCCTCGCACATGACCGCCCGCGTGCCCGTGCGCCCGCCCCGCAGCCGCATGCGGATGTCCTGCTCGCGCGGCGGCTCGGGCGGCGGGCCGGCCTCCTCGAACTTGCGCAGACGCGTCTGCGCCGCGCGGTAGCGCGACGCCATGTCCGGGCTGTTCGCCGCCTGCTGGCGCAGGGTCAGCACGAGCTTCTTGAGCTGCGCGTGCTTCTCGTCCCAGCGCCGGCGCAGCTCCTCGAAGCGCGCGAACCGCTCGCGGCGGGCCGTGTGGAAGGTCTCGAAGCCGGCCCCGTGCACCCACGCGTCCGATCCCGCCGGCCCGGGCTCCAGCGCGACGATCCGGTCCGCCGCGCGCGCGAGCAGCTCGCGGTCGTGGGACACGAACAGCACCGTCTTGCGGGTGGCGCGGAGCTGCTCCTCCAGCCACCGCTTGCCCGGCACGTCGAGGTAGTTGTCGGGCTCGTCCAGGAGCAGCACCTCGTCGGGCCCGCGCAGCAGCGCCTCGAGCACCAGCCGCTTCTGCTCGCCGCCCGAGAGCGTCCGCACCTCCCGCCACTGGGCGCGCTCGAACTCGACGCCGAGCGCCGCCGTCGTGCACACGTCCCAGAGCGTCTCGGCCTCGTAGCCCTGCACCTCCGCCCAGTCGGCGAGCGCCTGGGCGTAGCGCATCTGGGCCGGGACCCCGTCGACGCCGGCGTCCAGCTCCATCACCTCCTGCTCCGCCTCCTCGACGGCGCGGGCGGCGTCGCGGACCCGCGGCGGCGCGACGCCGGCGAGGAGCTGCCGCACGGTGGTGCCGTCGCGCACGGATCCCACGAACTGCGGCATGATCCCCAGCCCGCCGCTCACCGTCACGGCGCCGGCGTCCGGCAGGAGATCCCCGGTGATCAGCCGCAGCAGCGTCGTCTTGCCCGCACCGTTCGGGCCGACGAGCGCGGTCGCGCTGCCCTCCCCGACGCGGAAGGAGACGTCGTCGAGCAGCGCGCGCCCGTCCGGCAGCACGTACTCCACGTGCGCGACCTCAAGATGACCCATGGGCTGATGGTGCGCCGTCGGACGCACCGGGGGCAACGCGATAACGGCGCGTCGCTCGTTCCAGAGGCCTTGAGGGGCTCGGGGCTCGAGGGGCCTCGAGAGGCTCGGCGGGACGACGGAGCGTCCTGACGGACGGACGGACGGGCGCCGTGTCGGTGCGGTGCGGTTGACTGTCCCCGTGACCGACGCAGATCCCACCACGCAGGCCGGCGTCCCCGACGTCGGGACGCTCACGTACGAACAGGCGCGCGACGAGCTCGTTCAGGTCGTCGCGCGGCTCGAGGCCGGCGGCGAGCCGCTCGAGGCCTCCCTCGCCCTGTGGGAGCGCGGAGAGGCCCTCGCCGCCCGCTGCCAGGAGTGGCTCGACGGCGCTCGCGAGCGCCTGGCCGCCGCGCAGGCCACCACGAGCCCCGCCGAGGACGACTGATGGCGCGGCACGTGCTCGCCGTGGGCGAGGCGCTGGTCGACGTGGTGCACCGCGCGGACGGGTCCAGCGCCGAGCACCCGGGAGGTTCCCTGGCCAACGTGGCCCTGACCCTGGGCCGGCTCGGCCGCGACGCCCGTCTGGCGACGTGGCTCGGCCGCGACGACCGCGGGGACGCGGTGCGGGCCTGGCTGGCGGAGTCCTCGGTGACGACGACGGCGGGCAGCGACGGGGCGCCGCGGACCTCGGTCGCGCAGGCCACGCTCGACGCGGCCGGCTCGGCGACGTACGAGTTCGACCTCGAGTGGCGGGTGCCCGCCGGTGCCGGGGCCACCGCCGAGACGCTGGCGGTCCACACGGGGTCGATCGCCGCGGTGCTCGAGCCGGGCGCCACCGGCGTGCGGCGCCTGGTCGAGTCCGCGCGCGCGACGTCGACGATCTCGTACGACCCCAACGCCCGCCCCGTGCTGATGGGCGAGCCCGCGGACGCCCGCGCCCACGTCGAGGCGCTGGTCCGGCTGGCCGACGTCGTGAAGGTCAGCGACGAGGACCTCGAGTGGCTGGCCGCGGGGACCGCCCCGCTGGACGTCGCGCGTGCGTGGGTGCACGATCTCGGCGCGGCCCTGGTGGTCGTGACGTTCGGTGGCGAGGGCGCGACGGCGGTGACGGCGGCGGGCGAGGTCCACGTCCCGTCCCGGTCCGTCCAGGTGGTCGACACGGTCGGCGCGGGCGACTCGTTCATGGGTGCGCTGCTCGACGGCCTCTGGTCGGCCGACCTCCTGGGGGCCGACCGCCGCGAGGCGCTGCACGCCGTCGACCACCGCACCGTGGAGGAGCTGCTGGCACGCTGTGTCGCGGTCGCCGCGGTGACGGTCTCCCGGGCGGGCGCGAACCCGCCGTGGTCCTACGAGCTGGAGGATGCATGACCCCGAAGGACGCCTGGGCCGCACTGCGGTCCGGCAACGAGCGCTTCGTCCGTGACGAGCCCGCCGAACGGTCCCAGATGTCGGTGCGCCGTGCCGAGCTGACGGCGGCGCAGCACCCGCACACGGTGGTGTTCGGGTGCTCGGACTCGCGGGTGGCCGCCGAGATCATCTTCGACCAGGGCCTCGGGGACGTCTTCGTCGTCCGCACCGCGGGTCACGTGGTCGACACCACCGTGCTCGGCTCCATCGAGTACGGCGTCGAGGTGCTGGGCGCACCGCTCGTGGTGGTGCTGGGCCACGACTCGTGCGGAGCCGTCGGCGCCACGGCGCACACCCTGCGCACGGGCGAGCAGCCGCCCGGGTTCGTCCGGTCGGTGGTGGACAAGGTGATCCCGTCGATCGCGGACCTCGCCGGAGCCTCCACGGACGACGACGAGGACGGCGCGTTCGCCGACCGGCTGCGCACGGCGCACGTGCGCCACACGGTCGAAGCGCTCCGCGGCTACTCGCGTGCCCTCGACGCGGCCGTGTCGGAGGGGCGTCTGGCCATCGTCGGGGTCGAGTACGACCTGGCCGAGGGCTCGGCCCGCCTGATCGAGGTGGCGGGCGACGTCGGCGAGGCGCCGCTGCCCCGAGCCGCGTGACACCTCTCACACGCTGACGGCGCCGCCGGTGCGGCACGATAGACGCATGACTTCCGACACCGTCGCCGGCGGCGCCGACGCGCCCGAGACCGAGTACCGCATCGAGCACGACACGATGGGCGAGGTCCGTGTCCCGGCCCATGCCCTGTACCGCGCGCAGACCCAGCGCGCCGTGGAGAACTTCCCGATCTCGGGGACCCCGCTCGAGCGCGGCCACGTCCAGGCGCTGGCCCAGGTGAAGAAGGCCGCCGCCCTCGCCAACGCCGAGCTGGGCGTGCTCGAGCGGGACGTCGCGGACGCGATCGCCGCCGCCGCCGACCGGGTGGCCTCCGGCGAGCTCGACGAGCACTTCCCGGTGGACGTCTACCAGACCGGTTCCGGGACGTCGTCGAACATGAACACCAACGAGGTCCTCGCGACCCTGGCGACCCGGACTCTGGGCCGCGACGTGCACCCGAACGACCACGTCAACGCCTCGCAGTCGTCGAACGACGTCTTCCCCACCTCGGTGCACGTGGCCGCCACCGCCGGGGTCGTGCGGGACCTGGTGCCCGCACTGCAGCACCTGGCCGACGCCCTGTCCGCCAAGGCGGAGGAGTTCGCCGGCGTCGTGAAGTCCGGGCGCACGCACCTGATGGACGCCACGCCGGTGACCCTCGGCCAGGAGTTCGGCGGCTACGCGGCCGCGGTGCGCTACGGCATCGAGCGTCTGGAGTCGGCGCTCCCCCGCGCCGCCGAGGTCCCGCTGGGCGGCACCGCCGTCGGGACGGGCATCAACACCCCGGCGGGCTTCCCCCAGCGCGTCATCGAGCTGCTGCGCGAGGACACGGGCCTGCCGCTGACGGAGGCGCGCGACCACTTCGAGGCGCAGTCCGCCCGCGACGGCCTCGTCGAGCTGTCCGGTGCCCTGCGCACCATCGCCGTCTCCGTGACGAAGATCTGCAACGACCTGCGCTGGATGGGCTCCGGCCCGAACACCGGCCTGGGCGAGATCGCCATCCCGGACCTCCAGCCGGGGTCGTCGATCATGCCGGGCAAGGTCAACCCGGTCATCCCGGAGGCGGTGCTCATGGTGGCCGCCCGTGTGGTGGGCAACGACGCGACGGTGGCGTGGGCCGGCGCGACGGGCACCTTCGAGCTCAACGTGCAGATCCCCGTCATCGCCCAGGGCGTGCTCGAGTCGATCCGCCTGCTGACGAACGCCTCGCGCGTGCTGGCGGACAAGACGGTCTCCGGGCTGACCGCCAACGTGGAGCGGGCCCGGGCGTTCGCGGAGTCCTCGCCGTCGATCGTCACGCCGCTGAACAAGGTGATCGGCTACGAGGCCGCGGCGAAGGTCGCCAAGAAGGCGGTAGCCGAGGGCCTGACGGTCCGTGAGGCCGTCGTGGCGCTCGGCTTCGTGGACCGCGGCGAGGTCACGGAGGCGCAGCTCGACGAGGCGCTCGACGTGCTGTCGATGACGCGTCCCCCGCAGGCCTGACGCCACTCCGCCCTCCGAGACCCGCAGCGCTGGCTCCGCGGGTCTCGGAGGGCGGACTATGTTTGGTAAGCCTTACCTCACCTGCTACGGTCGGCATCACGCGTGAGGCGCGCCGCCGTGTGCGCGGGGCTGGGGGGTTCCACCAGGACGGCGCGCCTCCGCGGGTCAGATCTCCAGCGACTCCAGCATCTCGGTGACCAGCGCCGCCACCGGCGACCGCTCGGACCGGGTCAGCGTGACGTGCGCGAACAGCGGGTGGCCCTTCATCGCCTCGATGACCGCCGCGACGCCGTCGTGCCGGCCGACGCGCAGGTTGTCCCGCTGCGCGACGTCGTGGGTCAGCACCACGCGCGATCCCTGGCCGACGCGCGACAGCACCGTCAGCAGCACGTTGCGCTCCAGCGACTGGGCCTCGTCGACGATGACGAACGCGTCGTGCAGCGAGCGCCCGCGGATGTGGGTCAGCGGCAGGACCTCGAGCATGTCCCGGTCGATGACCTCCTCGACCACCGCGGGCGAGACCAGCGCACCCAGCGTGTCGAACACCGCCTGCGCCCAGGGGTTCATCTTCTCGGACTCCGTGCCCGGCAGGTAGCCGAGCTCCTGGCCGCCGACGGCGTACAGCGGCCGGAACACCAGGATCTTGCGGTGCTGGCGGCGCTCGAGCACCGCCTCCAGCCCCGCGCACAGCGCCAGCGCCGACTTCCCGGTGCCGGCCCGGCCCCCCAGGGACAGGATGCCGACGTCCGGGTCGAGCAGCAGGTCGATGGCGATCCGCTGCTCCGCGGAGCGGCCGTGCACCCCGAACACGTCCTGGTCGCCGCGGACCAGGCGCACCTGCTTGTCCGCGGTGACGCGCCCGAGCGCCGACCCGGCGGACCCCTGGATCACGAGGCCCGTGTGGCACAGCAGCGGGCCCGCCTCCTGGACGACCTGCGGGTCGAGGGACGCCAGCTCGACCGTGGAGCCCTCGTACAGGGCCCCGACCTGGTCGTCCGTCATCGTGATCTCACGCATGCCCGTCCAGCCGGAGTCCACCGCCAGCTCGTGGCGGTACTCCTCCGCGCGCAGCCCGACGGCGGAGGCCTTGACGCGCATCGGCAGGTCCTTCGAGACCACCGTGACGTCTCGCCCCTCGGCCGCCAGGTTGGCCGCGACCGACAGGATCCGCGTGTCGTTGTCCCCCAGGCGGAACCCGGCGGGCAGCACCTCCGGGTCCGTGTGGTTCAGCTCGACCCGGAGCGTGCCGCCGTCCGTGCCGATCGGCACGGGCGCGTCGAGGCGCCCGTGCTGGATCCGCAGGTCGTCGAGCGCCCGCAGTGCGCTGCGGGCGAAGTAGCCGAGCTCGGCGTGGTGCCGCTTGGCCTCCAGCTCGGTGACGACCACCACGGGCAGGACGACGTCGTGCTCGGCGAACCGGTGGATGGCTCGCGGGTCGGACAGCAGGACGGACGTGTCGATGACGAACGTCCGCAGGTCGGTGCTGGTGTTCTCAGTGGCCACGATGTGCTCCTCGCGCAGAGCGGGACGGTGGTGTGGGCGGGCGACCGGCCGAGCGCACGTCGTGCAGCGGAGCCGGGGCCGGCCCTCCTGCGCGGAGCGAGCACTCCATCAGATGGCCTCCCGAGGACGCACAGGGAATGCGTCCTGAGCGTCACGCTACGACTCCGACGGCGTGACGGACGTCACGGGACCGGCGCGTCGCGAAGTCGTCATCCAGAGTTCACGCCCCGGGCCCGCCGGGTGCCGGCCGGTAGGCTGTGGCGAGGTGAGCCGGGAAGTCTGGTCGGCGGTACCGGCTGCGACGCCGGCTCGAACCACGCCCGAACGAACAGGAGCCTCCCCTGAGCACCGACGTCGACACCCAGACCTTCGGACAGCGCCTGTCCCGCTTCCTCTCCCGGGAGACCACGGGCGGCGCGCTCCTCATCGGCGCCGCGATCGTGGCGCTGATCTTCGCCAACTCACCGTGGCGGGAGGCGTACACGACGCTCACCGAGACCGTCGTCGGCCCCGCCTACCTCGGCTCGTTGTACATCCACCTCGACCTCTCGCTCGCCTCGTGGGCGGCGGACGGGCTGCTGGCGATCTTCTTCTTCACCGTCGGCCTCGAGCTCAAGCACGAGTTCGTCGCCGGGTCGCTGCGCAGCCCCAAGCAGGCCGGCGTGCCGATGCTGGCCGCGGTGGGCGGCATGGTGGTGCCGGCCGTCTTCTACGTGGTTGCGATCCTCGTCCTGGGTGACTCCAGCGCTCTGCACGGCTGGGCGATCCCGACGGCCACCGACATCGCGTTCGCGCTCGCCGTCCTCGCCGTCTTCGGCAAGGGCCTGCCGGTCGCGATCCGTACCTTCCTGCTCACCCTCGCGGTGGTCGACGACCTCCTGGCGATCATCATCATCGCGGTCTTCTACACCGAGGCCATCCACGGGGCGTGGCTCGGCGCCTCGCTCGCCGTCGTCGCGGTGTTCGCCTGGTACATCCGGACGCGGAACCCGCGCTGGTGGGTGCTCGTGCCGCTCTTCGTCGTCGCGTGGGCCTGCATGCACGCCTCAGGCGTGCACGCGACGATCGCCGGCGTCCTCATGGGCTTCGCCGCCACCGCGCGCCCGATCCACGGAGAGACCGAGACGCGGACGCACCGCTACGAGCACGCGATCAAGCCCTGGTCGCAGGGCCTGGCGCTGCCCCTCTTCGCGTTCTTCTCGGCGGGGGTCAACCTGGTCGACGGCGGCGGCCCGGCCGAGATCCTCGGCCAGCCCGTCGTCCTCGCCATCGTGGGCGGTCTCGTGGTCGGCAAGCTCCTCGGCATCCTCGGAACCACCTGGCTCGTCACGCGGGTGACCCCCTTGCGGCTCGCCCAGGGCATCGGTGTGCGCGACCTGCTGCCGGTCGCCCTCCTGGCGGGCATCGGGTTCACCGTGTCGCTGCTCATCGCCGAGCTCTCGTTCGGGCACGGCTCGGAGCACACCCTGGGTGCCAAGGCGGCCATCCTCATCGCGTCCGTCATCGCCGCGACCCTGGGCGCGCTCACGCTGCGCTGGGACGCCAAGCAGGAGCGCGGGCCGGACATGAACCGCGACGACCTGCCGGACGAGGTGACCACGGTCATCGGCGACGAGGAGGACCGCAAGGAGCACTGAGCCCCGCGGCCCGGCCGCGGGTACCACGGCCGGGCCGCCCGCCGCGCCCGCGGTCGCGACGACCGGGACCACCGGCCAGACTCGACAGTGCCCGCACCCCTACCACGAGGGACGGAGAGACATGTCGAGCACGAGAACACGCCCGCTCCTGCTGCCGGTCCTGGTGACAGCCGCCGTCGTCTCGCCACTCACGGCGTGCGGCGACGAGGCCCCGGCACCTGGCGCGGACGTCACGGTGGAGGACGTCGCCGAGGCGGACCTCGGCGACGACAGCGACGTCGAGCCTCCCCTCGAGGGGCGGGAGGTCAGCGTCCGGGGCCAGGTGCTGGAGATCCTCGACCCCGGTGCGTTCCTGCTCGGAGATCCGGGAGTGCTCGAGCCGAGGGTGCTCGTGATGAGCACGTCGACCGACTTCGACGACCTCGGCCTGGCGGTGACCCACGCCGTCGTGGAGGACGCGACCGTCGTGGAGGTCACCGGCACCGTCCGTGAGCTGTCCCTCGGAGAGTTCCAGGAGGACTACGCCATCCCCTACCAGCCGGAGATCTTCGAGGAGTACGCCGGCAAGCCGGTGATCGTCGCCGAGCGCCTGGAGGTCCTCGAGCGGCAGGAATGACTCACGCCGAACGGCCCAGCAGCGCGTCCCGCTGCACCTCCACCTGCCGCCGCAGCGCCACCAGGACCGCGGCGACGGCAGGTCGGCGCCACGACTCGGGGTGCACGAGCGCCCGGTAGGGCAGCCGGTCGCGGACCTGGTCGGGCAGCAGCCGGACGAGGTCGCTGTGCCGGTCGGCCGCCAGGCATGGGACGAAGCCGACCCCGGCGCCTGCCCGCGTGGCCTCCACGTGCACGAACACGTTCGTGGACGTCATGGCGTCACGGATGCCCGGCACGAGCCGGCGCGGGGTGTCGAGGTCGTCCACCTGCAGCATCGAGTCGATGAAGTGCACGAGCCCGTGCCCGGCCAGCTCGGCGACGGTCTGCGGCGTCCCGTGCTCGGCGAGGTAGTCGCGCGAGGCGTACATCCCGAGCTCGAACTCGCCGAGCGGCACCACCTGGGCCCGCGGCGCGGGGGCGTCGCCGACCACCACCTCGATGTCGACCCCCGACCGGTGCTGGGCGGGACGCCGGGTCACCGTCACCGCCTCGACCGTCAGGTCGGGGTGCTCGCGGCGCAGCCCGACGACGGCGGGCGGGACCACGTAGGCGCTGAACGCGTCGGTGGCGGTCATCCGGACCACGCCCGTGACCGGGTCGGCCTCGCCGTCGTCGGCGACGAGGCGACCGACGGCGTCGGAGACCGCCTCGGCGGCGCGGGTCGCCCGCTCGCCCAGCGCCGTCAGCTCCCACCCGTCCGTGCCGCGCACGAGGACCCGGTCGCCGAGGCTGCGCTCCAGGGCGGCGACGGTCCGCGCCACCGTGGTGTGCGTGACACCGAGCTCGGCGGCCGCAGCGGTGTAGCGCCCGGTGCGCGCGACGGCGAGCAGGACGAGCAGGTGGTCGGCGGACGGTGTCGGCATGGCTCCACGGTAGCCCGCTGTGCATTCGTGCACAGCGGGTGTGCCTCGATGAGCGTTGCGCGCACATGGCGCGCCTGTGACCATCGGAGGACCATCAGAGACGCCCTGTCGACGACGACGCCGGAGGTTGCCATGCCCACCGCCCCGCACCCGGGACCCGACAAGGTGCTCTCCTCCGCCGCCGACGCGGTGGCCGACATCCCCGACGGCGCCTCTCTCGCCGTCGGCGGCTTCGGGCTCTGCGGCAACCCCGTGGCGCTCATCGAGGCGCTGCTCGACCAGGGCACGCGCGACCTGTGGGTCGTGAGCAACAACTGCGGAGTCGACGACTGGGGCCTGGGGGTCCTGCTCGGCGCGGACCGGATCCGCCGGATCACGGCCTCCTACGTCGGAGAGAACAAGGAGTTCGCGCGCCGGTACCTCGCCGGGGAGCTGCAGCTCGAGCTCACCCCGCAGGGCACCCTCGCCGAGAAGCTCCGCGCCGGCGGGTCCGGCATCGCCGCCTTCTACACGCGCGCCGGCGTCGGCACCCAGGTGGCCGACGGCGGCCTCCCGCAGCGCTACGACGCCGACGGCGGGGTGGCCGTCGCCTCGCCGGCGAAGGACGTGCGGACCTTCGCCGACCCTTCAGCGCCGGACGGCTCCGAGACCGAGTACGTGCTCGAGGAGGCGATCCGCACCGACTTCGCCCTGGTGCACGCCGCGAAGGGCGACCGGCACGGCAACCTGGTGTTCCACCGCTCGGCGCGCAACTTCGCCCCGCAGGCCGCGATGGCCGGGCGCGTGTGCGTGGCACAGGTCGAGGAGCTCGTCGAGCCCGGCGATCTCGACCCGGACGAGATCCACCTGCCGGGCGTCTACGTGCACCGCGTGGTGGTGGTCGGCACCGGGATCGAGAAGCGGATCGAGAAGCGCACCACCCGGCCCGACGTCGCGGCGTCGGCCCCGGAGACCGCGCCGCCAGAGGACGCCGCACCTCGCCGCGGCCGGAGCCGGGACCAGATGGCGGCCCGGGCTGCGGCCGAGCTCGCCGACGGCTCGTACGTCAACCTCGGCATCGGCATGCCGACGCTGGTACCGAACCACGTCCCGGCCGGGCGGCACCTCGTGCTGCAGTCCGAGAACGGGCTGCTCGGCGTGGGCCCGTACCCGACCGAGGACGAGGTCGACCCGGACCTGATCAACGCCGGCAAGGAGACCGTCACGCTGCTGCCGGGCGCCTCCGTGTTCGACGCCGCCACGAGCTTCGGCATGATCCGCGGCGGCAAGATCGACGCCGCGATCCTGGGCGCCATGCAGGTGTCCGCCACCGGCGACCTCGCCAACTGGATGATCCCCGGCAAGATGGTCAAGGGGCCGGGCGGCGCGATGGACCTCGTCAACGGTGCACGGCGGCTGATCGTCCTCATGGACCACACCGCCCGCGACGGCTCGCCCAAGATCCTGCCCGCGTGCACGCTCCCGCTCACCGGACGCGGCGTCGTCGACCGCATCATCACCGACCTCGCCGTGATCGACGTGACCGGCGACGGCCTCGTGCTGCGCGAGCTCGCTCCCGGGGTGACGGCCGACGAGGTCGTCGCGGCCACCGGGGCGCACCTGCGGATCGACCCCGACCTCGACACACCCCGAAAGGTTCAGTCATGACCAGCACCACCGCACCACGACCCGACGACGTCGTCGTCGTCTCCGCCGCCCGCACGCCCCAGGGACGGCTCGGCGGCGCCCTCGCCACACTGTCCGCCGTCGAGCTCGGCGCCGTCGCCGCGCGCTCGGCCCTCGCCGCGGCCGGGGACCTCGCCGAGGACGTCGACGCCGTGGTCCTCGGCCAGGTGCTGCAGGCCGGCGCGGGCCAGAACCCGGCCCGGCAGACCGCCGTCGCCGCCGGGGTCTCCCTGGGCGTCCACGCCGTGACCGTCAACAAGGTCTGCCTGTCCGGGCTGACCGCCGTCGTCGACGGCGCACGCCTGCTGCGGACCGGCGAGGCGTCGGTCGTGCTGGTCGGCGGCCAGGAGTCGATGACCAACGCCCCGCACCTGCTGCCGGGCGCGCGGGCAGGCTTCCGCTACGGCGACGCCACCCTGCTCGACGCCGTGGCGCGGGACGGGCTGTCCGACGCGTTCGACGGGCAGGCGATGGGCCTGAGCACCGAGGAGCACAACGCCGGGGACGTGTTCGTCTCCCGCGCGGAACAGGACGAGGTGGCCGCGGCCTCCCACCAGCGGGCCGCCCGGGCCGCGAAGGACGGCGTGCTCGCCGGCGAGATCGCGCCCGTCGAGGTACCGCAGCGGCGCGGCGAGCCCGTCGTCGTCTCCTCGGACGAGGGGGTTCGTCCGGACACCACGGCCGACGCGCTCGCCCGGCTGCGGCCCGCGTTCTCCGCCGACGGCACGCTGACGGCGGGCAACTCGTCGCAGATCTCCGACGGCGCCGCGGCACTCGTGCTGACCACCCGGGAACGCGCAGAGGCGGCCGTGGTACCCGTGCTGGCCACCGTGCGGTCGGCCGGCCAGGTCGCCGGGCCGGACACCTCGCTGCACTCCCAGCCCGCCCGGGCGATCAGCGCGGCGCTGGCGCGCGAGGGCTGGACCCCGGACGACCTGGACCACGTCGAGATCAACGAGGCCTTCGCCGTCGTGGCCGCCGTGTCGACGCGGGCGCTGGGCCTCGACCCGGAGATCGTCAACCCGCATGGCGGCGGGATCTCGTTGGGACACCCGATCGGGGCCTCGGGCGCCCGGCTGGCCGTGCACGCCGCCCACGAGCTCGCGCGGCGTCGCGCGGCCGGGGAGGACGGGCTCCGCGCCGCCGTCGCGCTCTGCGGCGGTGGCGGCCAGGGCGAGGCGCTGCTCCTCGAGGGCTGACCGACCCACCCTCGTGCGCTGCGGCCCGCGGGCCTCAGCGCACGAGAGACCGGAGCTGGCGCAGCGCCACGGAGAGCGTGGCGATCCCCGGCCGCTCGACGGCGCGGGCCATGGTCAGCGCCTCCATGGCCCGCACCGCTGGGGCGCCGCCGCCCTCGAGCCACTGCTCGAACCGCTCGGCGGGGTCCCCGGAGCCCGTGCACTCCAGGACCGAGGCCGTCAGGGCGATGGCCACGGCGTACACGTCGTCGCGCAGCGCGGCGCGCGCCATCGAGTCCCAGCGGTCGTCCTGGGGCAGCCCGGAGACGTCGGTGAGCATGTCGCCGATGCCGAGGCGGCTCGTCACCGTGAAGTAGGTCCGCGCCACCTGGTCGAGGTCCCAGCCACGCTGCGACGCCAGCTCGGCGACGTCGAGCAGCGTGAGCGAGCCGAGCAGCCCGGCCCCCCGCCGGGCGAGCTCCGGGCCGCAGCCCGCCGCCTCGAGGCTGGCGACCCGCTCCCGGAAACGGTCCAGCTCACCGCTCTGGAGGAGCTCGTCCAGCTGTCCGGCGTAGGCGCGGACGGGGCCGGCGTAGGCCTCGATCTCCGCGCCGACGTCGACCCGGTCCGAGCGGTGCCGCACGAACCACCGGGCGGTGCGGTCGAGCAGCTGGCGCAGCTCCAGGTAGAGATCGGTCTGCACGCGCGCCGCGACCACGTTGTCGGTGGCCTCCACCGCGGCGACGAACCCGCGCAGGTCGAGGATCTCCCGGGCCGCGACGAAGGCGCGGGCGATCTGCTCCGTGGGCGCCCCGGTCTCGTCCTCCGCGCGGAACGCGAAGGTGATGCCCCCGCGGTTGACCATCGAGTTCACCACGGAGTTGACCACGATCTCGCGGCGCAGCGGGTGGTCGGCCAGGTCCTGCGCGTACCGTTCGGTGATCTCGGCGGGGAAGTAGTCGGCCAGGGTGCGGACGAACCAGGGGTCGTCCGCCAGGTCGGTCGCGGTGAGGTCCGCCTTGAGGGCGAGCTTCGCGTAGGCCACGAGCACCGCGAACTCCGGCCGGGTGAGCCCCTGCCGCTGGGCCACGCGCTCGGCGACCTCCGCGCCGTCGGGCAGGAACTCCAGCTCGCGGTCCAGCTCGCCCCGTCCCTCGAGCCACTGGACCAGTCGCTCGTGCACGGGGAGCATGGCGGCCGCGTTCGCCCGCGAGTTGCCCAGCAGCACGTTCTGCTCGTAGTTGTCGCGGAGCACCTGCTCCGCGACCTCGTCGGTCATGGACTGCAGCAGCTCGTTGCGGTCGTCGATCTCCAGCCGGCCGTCCCGCATCACGGCGCCGAGCAGGATCTTGATGTTCACCTCGTGGTCGGACGTGCCGACACCCGCGGAGTTGTCGATGGCGTCGGTGTTGATCTGCACACCGGCGAGCGCCGCCTCGACCCGGCCACGCTGGGAGACGCCGAGGTTGCCGCCCTCCCCCACGACCCGCACCCGGAGGTCGGCGCCGTCCACCCGGATCGCGTCGTTGGCGCGGTCACCGATCTCGGCGTCCGTCTCGGTGGAGGCCTTGACGTACGTGCCGATGCCGCCGTTCCACAGCAGGTCGACGGGTGCCAGGAGCACCGCTTTCTTCAGCTCTGCCGGCGTGAGACGGGTGACGCTCGGGTCGAGGCCCAGGGCCTCGGCCATCTGCGGTGTCACCGGGACCGACTTCGCCGACAGGGGAAACACTCCCCCGCCCGCCGAGACGAGGTCCCGGTCGTAGTCGGCCCACGAGGACCGCGGCAGCTCGAAGAGCCGGCGCCGCTCGGCGTACGACGTCGCGGCGTCCGGGTCGGGGTCCACGAAGACGTGCCGGTGGTCGAACGCGGCCACGAGCCGGATGTGCTCGGAGAGCAGCATGCCGTTGCCGAACACGTCCCCGGACATGTCCCCCACGCCCACCACGGTGAAGTCCTGCGACTGCGTGTCGTGGCCGAGCTCCCTAAAGTGCCGCTTCACCGACTCCCACGCACCGCGGGCCGTGATGCCCATGGCCTTGTGGTCGTAGCCGGCCGACCCGCCGGAGGCGAAGGCGTCGTCGAGCCAGAAGCCGTACTCGCGGGAGATCGCGTTCGCGATGTCCGAGAAGGCTGCCGTCCCCTTGTCGGCGGCGACCACGAGGTACGGATCGTCACCGTCGTGGCGCACCACGCGCTCCGGCGGCACGATGTCGGTGCCGTCCCGGTTGTCGGTGACGTCCAGCATGCCCCGGATGAAGGTCCGGTAGGCCTCCTGGCCCTCGGCCAGCCAGGCGGCCCGGTCGCCGGCGTCGGGCAGCTGCTTGGCCACGAACCCGCCCTTCGAGCCGGTCGGGACGATCACCGCGTTCTTGACCATCTGGGCCTTGACCAGGCCGAGCACCTCGGTGCGGAAGTCCTCGCGCCGGTCGCTCCAGCGCAGGCCGCCGCGTGCCACCTTGCCGAACCGCAGGTGCACGCCCTCGACACGCGGGGAGTACACCCAGATCTCCGCCATGGGGTGCGGTGGCGGCAGGTCGGGCACGCGCGAGCAGTCCAGCTTCATCGAGACCCACGGCTTCGGCTCGCCGGCGGCGTCGCGGACGTAGAAGTTGGTGCGCCAGACGGCGCCCACGACACCCACGAAGGCCCGCAGGATGCGGTCGTGGTCGAGGCTGGCGACGTCGTCCAGGCCGGCCAGCAGCGCGTCCGTCGCCTGCTGCGCCCGCTCGGCGCGCTCGGCGAGGTCGGCGTCGAGGTCCGGGTCGAAGCGCACCGCGAACAGCCGCACCAGGTCGGCGGCCATCTGCGGGTGCGCGACGAGCGCCGCGTCGATGTACTCCGTCGAGAACGCCGAACCGGCCTGGCGCAGGTAGCGCCCGACGGACCGCAGGACGACGATGTCGCGCCACGGCAGCCCGGCGTGCAGGACCAGCGCGTTGAGGGAGTCGCTCTCGGCGTCGCCGGACCAGACGGCGCAGAACGTCTCCTCGAGGGCCGCGGCCGTGCTCGCGTCACCCCACAGGGCCGGGTCGGGGACGGTCAGCCCGAAGTCCGAGATGTGCCGGGTCTCGCCGTCCGGGAGGCTGATCGTGTACGGCCGTTCGTCGATGACGTCCACGCCGAGGTCCGTCAGCAGCGGCAGCACCTGCGTGAGCCGGTGCTCACGCAGCGACGCGAGGGTGAGCCGGCGCACGCTCGGGTCCTCCCCGTCCGGCGCGTAGAGGTGCACCGCGATGGGGTGGTCCTCGGTGAGCCCGTCGAGGCGCGCCATGTCGCCGACCGCCGACTGCGGGGTCACCTGCTCCTTGTACGCCTCCGGGAAGGCGGACCCGTAACGGCTCAGGATCTCCGCCGCAGCCTCCTCGCCGTGGACGTGGTGCAGCTCGTCGACGACGGCCGCCTCCCAGGTGCGGATGACGTCCTCGAGACGCCGCTGCAGGTCCGCCTCGTCCACGGCGGGGATCCCGGCGTCCCGCGGGACGCGCACCACGAAGTGCAGCTGGGCCAGCGGCGAGTCGTCCACGCGGGTGGTGTGCTCGACCCGCTCCGCGTCGAACGCGTCGCGCAGCAGCGCCTCGATGCGCAGGCGCACCGTGGTGTTGTAGCGGTCGCGCGGGAGGTACACCAGGGCGGAGACGAACCGCCCGAACTCGTCGGTGCGCAGGAAGATGCGGGTCCGGCGGCGCTCCCGCAGGCGGGTCACCTCGCCCGCGACCTCGGCCAGGTGCTCGGCGGTGTCCTGGAACAGCTCGTCCCGCGGGTACTGCTCCAGCACCTGCAGCAGGTCCTTGCCGGAGTGCGACGTCGGCGCGTGGCCGGAGGCGCGCAGCACGGCCTTCACCTTCGGCGCGACGATCGGCAGGGTCAGCACGGACGAGGCGTAGGCGGCGGACGTGAACATCCCCATCAGCCGGCGCTCGCCGGTGACGTTGCCGGCGTCGTCGAAGGTGCGCACGCCGACGTAGTCGAGGTACACGTCCCGGTGGACCGTCGCGCGGGAGTTCGCCTTGGTGATGGTGAGCAGGCGCGGCTCGCGCGCAGTCCGGCGCGCCTCCGGGCGCAGGTGGACGACGGCGGGGCTCGCCTTGCGCAGGATGCCCAGCCCCGTGTGCGGCAGGGGTCGCAGCACGTCCTCGCCGTCCACGGCGTCGAGGGTGTACTCGCGGTAGCCGAGGAACGTGAAGTGGTCCTCCGCCAGCCAGGTGAGGAACTCCACGGTGGGTGCGATCGACGCCGGGTCGACGCTCGCGGGCGGCTGGACGCGCAGGTCCGTGCAGATGTCGAGGCAGGCCCGGCGCATCGCGGACCAGTCGTCCACCGAGCTGTGCACGTCGGCCACGACGTCCTGGAGCCTCGCGACCAGCGCCTCCCGCTCCTCCTGGCCGGCGATCCGGTCCGTCTCCACGTGGATCCAGGACTCGAGCCGCCCGCCGTGGGCGCCGATCTCCAGCAGCTCGCCGTCGTCGTCGCGGCGGACGGCGAGCACCGGGTGCTGCAGCAGGTGCAGCGTGGAGCCGTGCCGGGCGATCGCCGCGTCGACGGAGTCGACGAGGAACGGCGCGTCGTCCGTGCAGACGTCGACGACGGTGCGGCGCGAGGTCCAGCCGTCCTCCCGCACGGTCGGGGTGAAGACCCGCACGAGGGTCTGCCCGGGCGCGCGGTGCGACGCGAGCTCGACCGTCGAGGCCGCGGCGCCGACGACGTCGCGCGGCTCCCGCTCGACGAGGTCCTCCGCGGCGTAGGCCTCCAGCAGCCGGCGCGCATGGCGACGGAGCTCGGACGGGAGACCCTCGACGGCCTCCAGGACCTGCGGGTCGGAGACGGCGACGTCGGTCATGTACCTCTTCGTTCTGCGTGGTGAGCGGGCCGTGCCCTGGTGATCTCGATGCTATCCAAGGGGCCTGGTCTCGCCAGGCGAGACCGCCGGCGCCTCACTCGGCCGGGGCGTGCCGCTCGAGGAACTCGTAGACCTCGGTGGTGTCGACGCCGGGGAACGCGCCGGACGGCATCGCCGCGAGCATCGAGGCGTGCGGCCGGGCGCTGGGCAGCGCCTGGCCCGCCCAGCGCTCGGCGAGGGGCTGCGCGGGCTGGCGGCAGCACGAGTCGTCCGGGCAGCGCGAGGTGGACCGCGCCGTCGTCTCCCGCCCCAGGAACCACTTGACCTGCGAGTACGGCACGCCCACGCTCACCGAGAACCGGCCGTCCGGGGTGTCGGAGACGCGGGAGGTGCACCAGTAGGTCCCCGTCGGGGTGTCGGTGTACTGGTAGTACGGGCTGAGCCGGTCCTGGATCCCGAACACCACCCGGGCCGTCCACTGCCGGCACACGTGCTGGCCCTCCACGGTGCCGAGGGCGTCCGCGGGGAACCGCACGCCGTCGTTCTCGTACGCCTTGTGGATGGCGCCCGACTCGTGGACCTTCATGAAGTGGACCCCGATGCCGAGGTGCCGCGTGGCGAGGTTCGTGAACCGGTGCGCCGCCGTCTCGTAGGACACGGCGAACGCGTCGCGGAGGTCCTCGATGGAGATGGCGCGGGCGTCCTTGGCCTCCCGCAGGTGCTTGACGGCGTCCCGCTCGGGCAGCAGCAGCGCCGCGCACAGGTAGTTGGCCTCCACCCGCTGGCGCAGGAACTCCGCGTAGTCGTCCGGCTCGGCGTGCTCGAGCACGTGCGAGGCGAGCGCCTGCAGCAGGGCCGACCGGGCGTCCGAACGCCCCCGGATGCCGTTGCTCGGCAGGTAGACCCGCCGGTTGCGCCGGTCGATGACCGCACGCGTCGACTGCGGCAGGTCCGGCTCGTAGTGGATCGTGAACCCGAGGTGCGCGGCGACGTCGACGGCGGCCCGCTGCGGCATCGGACCGTGCGTGTGCCCGACGTCGTCCAGCAGGGACCGCGCGACGATCTCCAGGTCCGGGAAGTAGTTGTCCTGCGCGCGCATGTCGGCGCGGAGCTCGGTGTTGGCGCGGCGCGCCTCCTCGGGCGTCAGCGCACGCTCCCGGTGCAGCCGCTCGAGCTCCGCCTGCAGCGCGACGATCGCCTCCAGGGCGTCGCTCGGCAGCGACTTGCCCACCCGCACGGGCCGGACGCCCAGCGCGGAGAAGAGGGGGCCTCTTTGCACTCGCTCCAGCTCGATCTCGAGCGCGTCGCGGCGCGACGGCGGCTCGGGCGAGAGCAGGTCGTCCACGCTGGTGCCCAGGGCCCGGGCCACGGCCTGCAGGCGGGCGATGGTGGGTTCGCGCTTGCCGTTCTCGAGCATGGAGACCTGTGACGGCGCACGTGAGATGGCGTTTCCGAGCTCGCCGAGGGTCATTCCCCGACGGGTCCGCAGGTGCCGGATGCGCCGGCCGATCGTCAGGGCGTCGGGCTCGCTGCCGGTCGGGGCCGGCGTCGGGGGCGCCGCGCCGGTCCGGTTCGTCGTCGTGATGGCCATGCTCCAGCGTGACATGGGCCACTGCTTCTGGGAAGCAGAAGAATGCTGATACTTCTTCTCACGAATCCTGGCCGCGGGGGTTGCGCAGGGCGCAGAGTCGTTCTCGAGGGCACCTTCCTCACGACGAAGGCACCACGACCGGAAGGCACGATCATGACCGCGACGCTCGAGACCGGCTCCACGAACGGCACCACCTCCGCACCCGCTCAGGGCACCCGCCCGGGCGACCAGGTCACCACCGCGGCGGCGCTCGCCGAGCAGTGGGCGACCGACCCGCGCTGGTCGGGCGTCGTGCGGGACTACTCGGCCGAGGACGTCGTCGCGCTGCGTGGGTCCGTGGGCGAGGAGCACACCCTCGCGCGCCGCGGCTCCGAGCTGCTCTGGGAGCTGCTGCACACCGAGGACTACGTCAACGCGCTCGGCGCGCTGACCGGCAACCAGGCCGTGCAGCAGGTCAAGGCGGGCCTCAAGGCCATCTACCTGTCGGGATGGCAGGTGGCCGGCGACGCGAACCTCTCGGGACAGACCTACCCCGACCAGTCGCTCTACCCCGCCAACTCGGTGCCCGCCGTCGTGCGACGCATCAACAACGCGCTGCTGCGCGCCGACCAGATCGATGTCGCCGAGAACACGGAGGACGGACCGTCGCGCAACTGGCTCGCGCCGATCGTGGCGGACGCCGAGGCCGGGTTCGGCGGTCCGCTCAACGCCTACGAGCTCATGAAGTCGATGATCGCCTCGGGCGCCTCGGGCGTGCACTGGGAGGACCAGCTCGCCTCGGAGAAGAAGTGCGGCCACCTGGGCGGCAAGGTGCTCATCCCCACCAAGCAGCACGTGCGGACCCTCAACGCGGCGCGCCTCGCGGCCGACGTCTCCGACGTGCCGAGCGTCATCATCGCGCGCACCGACGCCGAGGCCGCCACGCTGCTGACCTCCGACGTCGACGAGCGGGACCGGCCCTACCTCACCGGCAACCGCACCGCCGAGGGCTTCTACGAGGTGACCAACGGCATCGAGCCCTGCATCACCCGCGCCCACGCCTACGCGCCGTACGCCGACCTCATCTGGATGGAGACCGGCACGCCGGACCTCGACCTCGCCCGTCGCTTCGCCGAGTCCGTCAAGGCCGAGTTCCCCGACCAGATGCTGGCGTACAACTGCTCGCCGTCGTTCAACTGGAAGAAGCACCTCGACGACGACACGATCGCGAAGTTCCAGCGCGAGCTCGGGGCGATGGGCTACAGCTTCCAGTTCATCACCCTGGCGGGCTTCCACGCCCTCAACCACTCCATGTTCGATCTGGCCCACGGTTACGCCCGTGAGCAGATGACGGCCTACGTGCAGCTGCAGGAGGCCGAGTTCGCCTCCGAGACCCGCGGCTACACCGCCACGAAGCACCAGCGGGAGGTCGGCACCGGCTACTTCGACCGCGTGTCGACGGCGCTCAACCCTGACGCCTCCACCCTCGCGCTCGCCGGCTCCACCGAGGCCGCTCAGTTCTGACTCACCCGTTTCCCGCCGCCGCGGGGTCCCACCCCCGCGGCGGCCCTCCCAGGAGGAACCTGCCATGACGATCACCGACCTGCCCCGCTCCACCCGCTCCGCCGGTTCGCCGGCCACGCCGCCCCGCGGCATCGCGCTGTCCGACTCGGCCACCGTGGCCGAGGGCACCATCGACGTCGTGGGCCCGCTGGAGCCCGGGTCCGACGAGATCCTCACGCCGCAGGCCCTGGAGTTCCTGGCCCTGCTGCACGACCAGTTCGCCGACGCCCGCTGCGAGCTGCTGCTGACGCGGCAGCGCCGCACCCGGGAGATCGCGGACGGCGCCGACCCGGACTTCCTGCCCGTCACCCGGCCCGTGCGGGACGACCCGTCGTGGCGCGTCGCGGGTAGCGCCGGGGCCCCCGGGCTCGCCGACCGGCGCGTCGAGATCACCGGACCCACCGACCCGAAGATGACGATCAACGCGCTCAACTCGGACGCCAAGGTGTGGCTGGCCGACGCGGAGGACGCCCAGTCCCCCACCTGGTCCAACGTCATCACCGGCCAGCGGGCGCTGCGCGACGCGATCCGCGGCGACCTGACGTTCGAGGCGCCGTCGTCGGACGGGGGCCGCACCCCGGGCAAGCAGTACGCGCTGCGTACGTCCGAGCTGACCGAGATGCCGACCATCGTGTTCCGGCCGCGGGGCTGGCACCTGTTCGAGTCTCACCTGGCGTACACGGGGACGGACGGCTCCACGCAGCCCGCCTCGGGCTCGCTGGTCGACTTCGGGCTGTACTTCTTCCACAACGCGCGCGAGCTGATCGAACGCGGGCGGGGGCCGTACTTCTACCTGCCCAAGCTCGAGGGGCACCGCGAGGCGCGGCTGTGGAACGAGGTCTTCGAGCTGGCGCAGGACGCCCTCGGCATCCCGCGGGGCACCGTCCGCGCCACGGTGCTCATCGAGACGCTGCCCGCGGCGTTCGAGATGGAGGAGATCCTCTACGAGCTGCGCGAGCACTGCGCCGGGCTCAACGCCGGGCGCTGGGACTACCTGTTCAGCGTCATCAAGTGCTTCCGCAACCGCGGCGACTCCTACGTGCTGCCCGACCGCGCGCAGGTGACGATGACGGCGCCGTTCATGCGGGCGTACACCGAGCTGCTGGTCGCGACGTGCCACCGCCGCGGGGCCCACGCCATCGGCGGCATGAGCGCCTTCATCCCGGACCGGCGCAACCCCGAGGTGACGGAGCAGGCCTTCGCCAAGGTCCGCGCGGACAAGGAGCGCGAGGCCGGCGACGGGTTCGACGGCTCCTGGGTGGCGCACCCCGACCTCATCCCGATCGCCCGCGAGGCGTTCGACGCCGTGCTCGGCTCGGCCGAGAACCAGGTGGAGAGGCTGCGCGACGACGTCACGGTGGGCCAGGCCGAGCTGCTCGACGTGGCCTCGGCCCGGCGGGAGGGTGCGACCATCACCGAGGAGGGCCTGCGGACCAACATCTCCGTGGGGGTGCGGTACATCGCCTCGTGGCTGCGGGGCGCCGGTGCCGCGGCCCTGGACAGCCTCATGGAGGACGCCGCGACCGCGGAGATCTCGCGGTCGCAGGTGTGGCAGTGGATGCACTCCGGGACCGTCACGGCCGACGGGGTGACGATCACCCGGACGCTGTGCGACGCCATGCTCCGTGAGTTCCTGCAGTCCACGCCGCGGACGCGCGGGGACCGGCTCGACGAGGCCGCGGCGATCTTCCGCGAGGTGGCGATGGGTGACGAGTTCCCGCCGTTCCTCACGACGAGCGCGTACGCCCGCTACTTCTGACGCCTCCCCTTCGTCGCCGAACGTCGAGGTCCGGACCGGAATGGATGCCCATACCGGTCCGGACCTCGACGTTCGCGCGCCGGGCCTGTCACGTGAGCCGAAGTCGTCCCGTAGCGTGCGGGTACCGGAGAGCGACGAGGGGACACTCATGGGCGCTGGCCGACGCGACCGCATCTGGACCTGGCTGCGGGTCGGGGCGATCCTGGCCGTCGCCTGCGTGACGGGGGCGCTCGCCACCGTTTTCGCCTGGGTGTGGACCGACGAGCTGGTCGACGGAAACGATCTGGCTTACGACGACCTAGCCGGGACGTGGTGGCAGGGCGCGTCAGCGGGGGCGCTACCGACCGCGTTCGGGCTGAGCCTGTGTGCTGTGCTCCTCATCTACTCCGGCCTGGCGTGGTGGTGGCCGATGCTGCTCGTCCTCGCATCCGGGGCGGTCGGTGCCGCGCTGGGTGCTACCGAGCGATTCCCGTACGGACTACCCGCCAGAACGTGGGTGGTGTGCGGGGCGCTGCTGCTCGGCGCCCTGGTGGGTCTGCTGCTCAACGCCCAGACGGTGCACTCCGCCGGCAGAGATGACCGACGCATGGAGATCGCCCGAGTCCGCGGGCGTCGCTGAGACGGGCGCCCGAGACCATCCACAGGGAGGGCTCGGGGCCGAAGCTTGTGGACGAGGCCTGCGGGCGGCGGCCCGGCTCGGCAGGGTAGCGGACATGAACCTCACCGCATCCTTCCGCCCCGGCGACAAGGTGGCCGACGACGGCGCCGTCCTCGAGCTCGCCACCTTCTTGTCCGGCGGGGTCCTCCCCCGCGAGCGCGTCCTCACCCTGAGCTGGCTCGACGCGGACGACCGCGTCACCGGCATCGCGGTGCCCGTGCGTGATGTGCCCGAACGGCCCGGCTCGGAGGACGCCGCCCGGTTCGGGAGCGTGATCGCGTCGGTGACGCAGCAGTCGGTGCCGGGCGGCTCCGTCGTGGCGATGCTCGAGCGGCCCGGCGAGCAGTCCGTGACCGCGGCCGATCGCGCCTGGAACACCGCCCTGCGCACCCAGGCCGCCGAGCGCGGGTTCCGGTTGCACGGCCTGTTCGTCGCCGCCGGCGGTGCCGTGCGTCCGCTCGCTCTCGACGACGCGGCCTGACTGCTCCACCTCTGGCGAGGGGCCGGAGCCGACTCGTACGTGTGTTCGAGTGAGTGTCGGTGGCTGCTGCTTGACTGGTCACCATGACGACGCACCAGGACGACGGCGGGCCGGGCCACGGCCCGAGCCTCGATGCCGCGCTGGACGCCGCCGCCGCGGAGCAGGTCGCGGTGAACCAGGCGGCGGGCCGCCGCACCATGGCACTTGGTCGGGCCCTTGCCGCGGCCCGGTCCGAGCCCACGGCGATGCTCGACGTCGCGGTCGCCCGCGTGGCATCGACGACGGCGCAGCGGCGCGCGCAGGTGGCGCACCGTGCGCTCGTCTCCGAGGTGGCGTGTGCACTCGGCGTGAGCGAGCACCGCGCACGCGCACTGCTCGCAGATGCCGAGGTCCTGGCCGACCGCGCTCCGGGCACCATGGCGGCGCTGTGCGCCGGCCGCATCTCCTACCAGCACGCCGCCAAGCTGGCCGACGGCGTGGCCGACCTGCCGCCGTCGGCCGCCGCCGAGGTCGAGGCAGCCGTGCTGGAACGGGCCGCGTCGCTGCCGCCGGGTCGGTTCGGCGCGCTGGTGCGCACGGCCAGGGACCGGCTGCACCCGGTACCCGCGGAGGTGCGCCGGGAGGCCGCCGCACTGAAGGCCGACGTCTGGCTGGACGACGGCAAGGACGGCATGTCATGGCTCACCGCGCACGTCCCCACGCCCGTGGCCCACGCGGCGTACGACCGTCTCGCCCGTACCGCGGCGGGGGCGAAAGCCTCTGGTGATGCCCGCGGTACGGGGCAGCTGCGCGCCGCCACGCTGGCGGCGCTCCTGCTCGACGGGCAACCGGCTGGCGATGAACCCGGGCCGGCCGCTGGCTGCCCGACGACAGCGCCGTCGTCGGTGCAGCCACCCGGCACACCAGACTTTCTCGTGACGCTGGCACGCGGCGTCCGCCCGATCGTCCACGTCACCGTGCCGATACAGACACTGAGCGGCGACGGCGAGCAGCCCGGCACGCTCAACGGGGCCACGCCGGTGGACGCCGAGGCGGCACGGCACCTGGCCGCCCGTGCGCCCACGCTGCGACGCGTCCTGACCGATCCCGTCGACGGCGCGATGCTCACCGTGGATCGCCGACGCTACGTCGTCCCGGCAGACCTCCGTGCGTTCCTGACTGCCCGCGACGTCACGTGCCGTTTCCCTGGCTGCGCCGTGCCCACGGCACGCTGCGACGTCGACCACACGGTGGACTGGGCCGACGACGGTACCACCGACGCCGGGAACCTCGCCCACCTCTGCCGCGCGCATCACACGCTCAAGCACGAGAGCCGCTGGACAGTCGAGCAGCTCGACGGCGGGGTGCTGGCCTGGACATCACCGCGGGGCCGCACGTATCTCACGAGCCCTGGCGCTGCTGACCATGCGATCGGACAGCTCGACGGCTGGGCGGCCGAGGCGGCGTCCCTCGCGGCAGAGCTGGTCCCCGTGCCGAACTCCGGCGGCGACGAGACATCGACCGGCCCGCCAGATCCTCGGGCCGGCCCGGCGCCCGGTCGGCACGAATCAGGGATCGACCCGCCCTTCTGAGGCACGGTCGTGGGCGACGTTCTCCTGCGCCGGACGGCATGCCGACCCGGTGCCAGGTGGAGGCTTCCCCGGGTTGGACGTCGGCCGGGTTGGACTCTGGACCTTGGCCAGGGTCGGACGCTGGTCAGGACGCCACTCAGGGCTGCACGAGTCGGACCTCGGCGTCGTGAACCTCGATCGGGTAGGTGGTGTCGGTCGTGGTGGCTTCGCCGGGAACGTCGGTCCAGGTGGGGGTGCCCGTGATGCGAAACTGGCCGTGCCACGTGGTGGTCAGGCTCACGGTGTAGGTGCCGGGCGCGGGGTACGGCAGGTGGATCGCGGTGTCGGTGTCCCACTGTCCACCGGGGTGGTCGGTCACCACGGGATCGGTGCCGTCGCCGGCGTCCCAGGTGTACTCGGCCGGCACGGCGCGGATCTCGACCGGCACGCCGAGCAGGTTCGTGGCCATGACCTGCGGGGTGTCGTCGGTGCGGGGGTGCACACCGAAGTTGACGATGGCCCAGTCACGCTCGACCTGCAGGGTGACTTCGGCCGGATCGATGGGCATGGTCTTGAACTCGCGGGTGGCGGCCGCGAGGAGGTCGGCGGGAGTGACGCAGGCGCCCTCGTCGATCAGCTGTGGAGGTGTCTGGGCACCTCCGGGCTGGTTCGTGACAGCCCAGAGTCCGGCCAGCTCGTAGGAGTCCTCGTCGCACTCCAGACCGTCGTAGGCGATCTCGGTGCCTTCGGCGCAGACGTCCGCCAGCACGGTGTAGTCCAGGTCGCGCAGCCAGCACTGATGGACGGTGGCCCGGAAGTAGACCGTGTCCGAGTCTGCTCCGTCGCCGCCGGAGCCATCGATGGCCGCTTGCTGCTCTTCGAGAGTCGAACCGACTGTGACACTGGGGTCCTGACTATCCGCCACCCTCCCGTCGTACGGATTGGCGTCGGCAGCCTCTTGGACTACGGTCGACACAAGATTTGGACCGGTTGCGACCAGCGGAGATGCGATGAGGGCCACCGTCGCTGCCATCGCCACTGAGTGTGACAGCACACGTCAGCCCTCCGGAATTGGCGCGAGTTCGACAAGGAGCCACTCGCCGTCTCTCAGCCCGAGTTCGGCTCTGCGTTCAGCGGATGTCGTTGCCATCTCGAAGATAACCTCGTCGTCCGGCCCGGTGATCGTCGTAGCCGCCTCCGTCAATGTGATATCCATCGGCCAGATCCCTGTCACGACATCGCGCTGGTACACCTTGTCCACCACCACCTCGACGTCACCGCCGGTGAACACGTCTCCGCGCTTTGCGATGGTCTTGGCCTGATCGAGGCGGGACTCGCAGTACTCGCAGGACCGGTGGCTCCGCGCCTCCCACTCGGCGGTGTCCCCGGTGACCATCATCGGCTGCTCGAGGGACAAGATGTACTTCGCCGCAGCCGCCGCTCCCTCGGCATCCTTCTTGTCCATCACGGCCGGCCGCTCCGGCCCCGCCGCTGCGACCTCGTCCGAGGGCTCGGGCGAGGGCTCGGGAGACACCGTCGCGGACGGAGATGCCGTGACGGACGCCGGCAGGGGCAGCTCCGAGGCCGTCGACTCCGGCTCGGGGTCGGCGCCGGTGCAGCCGGCCACCAGCACCGCAGTCGCGAGCACAGCGACCAGAGCGGCGGCCGGCCGCCGCGGCGCAAGGACAGAGGGATCGTGGCGGGTTGTGCGCATCATCGCGTCTCCAGGGCGTCAGACAGGCCAGCGCGGCCAGGACCAGCCACCGACCCTAGCGACCACCGCCCACCGGCGGAACCGCATGTCCCAGCCTGTGGACGGCCCCCAGCCGAGGCCGTGCGCGACCCCGTGCCCGGACCGTCGTGAACTAGCCATACCGGGCCAAACCTTCACATTCGGCACCTGAGGACGGAAGGCGGGGCCGAGAACCGCGCGCAAAGGCCTGGACCTTCGCGCCCCGGCCCCTTACATTTTCCGTGACGGACGCCACAGCGCGCCCGTCCGGCGGTCCTGCCCGGACCGTCGTCGTCCGAGACACCGACTCAGAGGGAGCCGCCGACACCGCGCTGGCCCGACCGGCCCGCGCACCGCAGGAGGGAGCAGGACCGTGACCGACGTACTGGTCCTCAACGCCGGCTACGAGCCGCTGCACCGTGTGTCGGTGAAGCACGCCATCACGATGCTCGTGCGCGAGGTCGCGGTGGTCGAGGAGTTCGTCGAGGGCGCGTCGTTCGGCCCCTACCCGCTCCCCCGGGTCCTGCGGCTCGTGCGGTACGTGACGATGCGCTGGCTCTACCGCGGCGGCGGCCGTCCGGCGGTGACCAAGGACGGCATCAAACGGCGCGACGGCGCGTGCGCCTACTGCGGTGGCCCCGCCCAGACGGTCGACCACGTGGTGCCCCGGTCGCGGGGCGGCGACAGCTCCTGGCTCAACCTCGTCGCCGCGTGCCGACCCTGCAACCACCGCAAGGCCGACCGCACGCCGCTCGAGGCCGGCATGCCGCTCCGGCTCGCCCCCTACGTGCCACCGTTCGACCACGGGCTGGTGCGGCGCCGTCGCCGCGCCAGACCCGTGGCCGCCTGAGCATCGTCAGACGCCGTCGGCCGGCTCCCAGCGCCGTTCGGCACCCTCCGGCTCTCCCTCGGCCGCGGCGAGGTCGGCCTCCCCGACGCGCGCGATCGTCCCGGTGACGGGCTGGGGAACCGCGGGTCCCTCGGCGTCGAGGACGCGGGACGCCACGACGGTGCTGCCGAAGTTCGCGTGACACTCGGTGCAGTACCAGTCCGGGGCCGGCACCGGCACCTCGAAGCCGCCGTAGACGACGTCGGGCTCGGAGCTGACGACGTCGTCGGAGAAGGTCATCCCCCACACGATGCGCTTGGTCTTGCCGCGCACGCCGCAGCCGGGGCACTGCGGCCGCAGCCGGGCGCGCTGGGCGGACACGGAGTGGGCGTGCATGAGGTCGTGGCACTGCGGGCACATGAGGTGCACGTCGCGGATCACCTGTTCGAGGGTGCGCCCGCCGGCCGTCGTCGTGCCCAGCCGGACGGCGCCGTCGTCGTGGGCCTGCAGCTCGTGGACGTCCACGAACCGCTCGCAGGTGGCGCAGCGCTCCTCGCGGCGCATGGCCCAGCCGGACACGGCCCGGTGGCCCAGCACGCGCAGCACGTGCACGTCGGGGGCCGCCGTGCCCTCGGCGCAGTCGCCCGGGTCGATCGTGTGCACGGGACCGTCGTGGAACTGGTTGGCGACGCCGTCCAGCACCGCGCGGGCGTGCTCGGCGGGCAGCCACCCCGAGGACCCGATGTAGGCGTCGGCGCCGTCGAAGAGGTCGGCCCACACGATGGGCCGGTCGGGGCCGAACAGCTCGTCGGTCACCCAGGAGTCGCCGTCGGACGAACCCATCAGCTCCACGGACGCCACGACACCGGCGTCACCGAGGACGGTGACGACGACGTCGCCCCGCTTGGGGCCGTCCGGACCGCCGGGCAGCGAGTGCTCGTGGGAGCGGGTCGCGATCGCGATGGACTCGTTCAGCCAGTCGGTGGACCAGTTCAGGTACACCGACGGCACGAGCCATGCGGGCAGCGACGACACGGACGGGAAGGCCTCTGCTTCGGTGCTCACGGAGTGCAACATAGCCGGTCCGGGCCCTGCTGCGGTACCCCGCTCGGTCACCCGGGCGCGGCAGCCGTCGACGGCGGTTCAGCGCCCGAACACGGCGCGTAGCTCGTCCTTGGCCTGCTCCAAGGTCCGGCGGCGCTCCTCCGGGAGGGTGGACCCGGCCCGGTTCAGGTAGAAGGTCAGCATGGACATCGCGGACTGGTACGGGGTGCCCTCGCGCCGGTCGCTCGCCTCGGCGGACCGCTGGAGCGAGCGGGCGATCCGGGCGGGGTCGTCCCAGGTGAAGACGTCCTCCTCGAGGTCGAGCGCGTCGGAGTGCTCGGTGACGTCCTGGGACCAGCGGTCGTCGTCGTGCTCGGACTTCGTGGCCATCCTTCGACGCTAGGACGACGGGCCCGAGCTCGCCAGGCGCGCTCAGCCGCGCAACGCCTCCGCCTCGGCGTCGGTGAACAGCCGTGACCGGATGAGGAACCGCACGCCTTCCGGTGCCTCCACGCTGAACCCGGCGCCGCGTCCCGGCACCACGTCGATGGTCAGGTGCGTGTGGCTCCAGTACTCGAACTGGGCCCGGCTCATCCAGACCGGCACCGTGAACGTGGCACCGCCGTCGTCGGGTCCGCCGGGAGCCTCCGGCACGGTGAGGTCGCCCAGGTGGACGTCCGCGTCGCCGGTGAGGAAGTCGCCGGCCGGGAAGCACATCGGGCTGGACCCGTCGCAGCAGCCACCGGACTGGTGGAACATGAGGTCGCCGTGCCGGCGCCGCAGCCGAGCGAGCAGCTCGGCCGCGGCGTCGGTGAGGGCGACGCGCGCGGGACGGGGCTCGCCCGCCGCCGTCCCGGCGTCGTCGTCGGTCATGCCGCCTCCTCGGAAGGCCTAGAAGAACCCGTCACGCACGCCGGAGTAGCTGACGAGCAGGTTCTTGGTCTGCTGGTAGTGGTCGAGCATCATCTTGTGGTTCTCGCGCCCCACGCCGGACCCCTTGTACCCGCCGAACGCGGCCGCGGCCGGGTAGGCGTGGTAGCAGTTGGTCCACACCCGGCCGGCCTCGATGGCGCGGCCCGCACGGAACGCCGTCGTGCCGTTGCGGGTCCAGACCCCCGCACCGAGCCCGTAGAGGGTGTCGTTGGCGGTCTTGATCGCGTCGTCGAAGTCGGCGAAGTCGGTCACGGACACCACGGGGCCGAAGATCTCCTCCTGGAAGATCCGCATGGAGTTCTTGCCCTCGAACACCGTGGGCGTCACATAGTAGCCGCCGGAGAGGTCGCCGCCGAGGTCGGCCCGCTCGCCGCCCGTGAGCACCCGGGCGCCCTCGGCCTTGCCGATGTCGATGTAGGACAGGATCTTCTCGAGCTGGTCGTTGCTCGCCTGGGCGCCGATCATCGTGTCGGTGTCCAGCGGGTTGCCCTGCACCGCGGCCTTCGTCCGCTCGAGCGCGTCGCCGAGGAACTGGTCGTAGATGTCGGACTGGATGAGCGCCCGGGACGGGCACGTGCAGACCTCGCCCTGGTTGAAGGCGAACATGGTGAAGCCCTCGAGCGCCTTGTCGTAGAAGTCGTCCCGCTCCGCCGCGACGTCCGAGAAGAAGACGTTCGGCGACTTGCCGCCGAGCTCGAGCGTGACCGGGATGATGTTCTGCGACGCGTACTGCATGATCAGGCGGCCGGTCGTCGTCTCACCGGTGAAGGCGATCTTGCGGATCCGCGACGAGGAGGCGAGCGGCTTGCCGGCCTCCGCGCCGAACCCGTTGACCACGTTCAGCACGCCCGGCGGCAGCAGGTCACCGATGATGTCCATCAGGTAGAGGATCGACGCGGGGGTCTGCTCGGCCGGCTTGAGCACGACGGCGTTGCCCGCCGCGAGCGCCGGCGCGAGCTTCCAGGTCGCCATGAGGATCGGGAAGTTCCATGGGATGATCTGCCCGACGACGCCGAGCGGCTCGTGGAAGTGGTACGCGATCGTCTCGCCGTCGATCTCGGAGATCGAGCCCTCCTGCGCGCGGATCGCCCCGGCGAAGTAGCGGAAGTGGTCGACGGCGAGCGGGATGTCGGCACCGAGCGTCTCGCGCACGGGCTTGCCGTTCTCCCAGCTCTCGGCGACGGCGATCTTCTCGAGGTTCGCCTCGATGCGGTCCGCGATGCGGTTGAGGACGTTGGCCCGCTCCGTGACGGAGGTCCGTCCCCAGGCCGGGGCCGCGCCGTGGGCCGCGTCGAGCGCCCGCTCGATGTCGTCGGCGTTGCCGCGCGCCACCTCGCAGAAGGTCTCCCCGGTGACGGGGCTGGGGTTGTCGAAGTATTCCCCGCTCGACGGCGGCACGTACTCCCCGCCGATCCAGTGGTCGTAACGGCTGCGGTACTCGACGATCGACCCGGGCTGCCCCGGGGGCGTGTAGACGGTCATGCTGGCTGCCTCCTCGCAGTACACACCTCGTCGGGCCCGCGACCTGCGGTCCGGTGCCCGACGGCGGCGCCTCGGCGCGCCGTGGTCGTCACGCTAGGGGCGGGGTGTTGCAGCACCGTTGCAACGGTGCCGGGGCGCCTCAGCGCAGCGCCGCGTCGACCACCGCGAGGTGCGCCCTCGCCCGGCTCCACAGCGGGCTGCCGTGCTCGGCCCGTTGCACGAGGAGGCTCCAAGCCTCGACGTCGTCGGCGCCGTCGTCGGTGCGCGTCCAGGCGTCGAGGGCGGCGGTACCCGTACTGCTCAGGACGGCGGAGCGCAGCTCGGCGGCCAGCTCCGCGCGGACGCGCTCGACGCCGGGGGCCAGCGAGCGCGGGAGCAGCGGGCCGGCGCAGGCGGCGAGCGCCGCCGTCGGGTCGCCCGCGGCGAGGTGCTCGCGCACGACGTCGACGTCGCTGCGCACCCCCGGAGCGAGCCGGTAGGGACGCGACCCGACGACCAGCGTCCCGGCGACGCGACGCAGGCGGGAGATCTCGGCGCGGACGGCGACGTCGGACAGGTCGCCGGGGTGCAGCAGCACCGCCAGCTCCTCGGCGGTGAGCCCGCGCGGGTGCTCGCCCAGGAGCACGAGGATCTCGGCGTGCCGCGGGGAGAGGCGGTGGACGCCGCCGGGCCGGTGGAGCACCGGGGTGCCGAGGAGCTGGAGCGCGGCCCGGGCGGTGCTGTCACCGGTCCCCGCGCGGCCACCAGGCCTGCCCGGCCCGAGCGCCGCGAGCTCGCGTTCGAGGCTCGCCACGGTCGCGCGCACCAGCGAGAGCGCGACGTGCGAGGCGGCGGCGCGGCCGCCGGTCACGTCCAGCACCCCGAGGAGCCGGCCGTCGGCCCCCCGGATGGGGGCGGCGGCGCAGTTGAGCGACTGGACCGGCCGGGAGAAGTGCTCGGCCCCCAGGACCTGCACGGCTCGCCGGGTCGCGAGCGCGGTACCGGGCGCGTTGGTGCCCACGCTCTCCTCGCGCCAGACGGCGCCGGCGACGAACCCGACGCGCTCCGCCGTCGTGCGCGTGCGGGCGTCGCCCTCGACCCACAGGAGCCGGCCGGCGTCATCGCACACGGCGACGACGAGCCCGTCGTCGCGGGCGGCGTCGACGACGAGGTCGCGCACGACCGGCATGAGGGGCGCGAGCGGGTGGGTGGCGCGGTACTCGTCCAGCTCGCGGTCGGCGAGCCCGGCCGCGGCGCGCGGCGAGTCGGGGTCGACGCCGGAGCTGAGGCTGCGGCGCCACGACGCGGCGACGAGGGGGTCGACCCCGGGCGAGAGGCAGCCGGTGCCGAGGAACGTGTCGTAGGCGGTCCGGACGGACCGGCGGTCCCGGCGGACGCCGCCACGGGTCGTGGGCGCGCGACCCGCCTCACGCGCGGACCGGGTGGGATCCTGCGCGGCAGCACGGTCGAGCATGGCGCCTCCGACGTCGTCGTGCGGTGGTCACGTCAGTCTAGGACGCTCCCGGAGCCGCCGAGAGGCAGTTCGTCTCACATCGTGGTCCCAGATCGTGGACGCCGGGTGTCGCCGCAGGTGGGTGCCTGCCTAGGGTGTGGGCAGGTACCCACCTGACCACAGGCACAGCAGGCAACCCACCTGCGGCGACATCCTTCTGGAGGACACCATGCCCGCTCCCCTCGACCCGAACCCGCGCCTGCAGGAGTACGCCCACCCCGAGCGCCTCGTGACGACGGAGTGGCTCGCGCAGCACCTCGACGACCCGGGCCTCGTCGTGGTCGAGTCGGACGAGGACGTGCTGCTCTACGAGACCGGACACATCCCCGGCGCCGTGAAGGTCGACTGGCACACCGACCTGCTGCTGCCCGTCGAGCGCGACTACCTGGACGGCCCGGGCTTCGCCGAGCTGCTCGGTTCCAAGGGCATCGGCCGCGACACCACGATCGTGCTCTACGGCGACAAGAACAACTGGTGGGCCGCGTACACCGCGTGGGTCTTCACGCTGTTCGGCCACGAGGACGTCCGCCTGCTCGACGGCGGCCGCAACCTGTGGGTCGCGGAGGGTCGCGAGCTGACCACCGAGGTCCCGAGCCCGCAGCCGGCCGACTACCCCGCCGTCGACCGCGACGACTCGACGTTCCGGGCCTTCAAGGAGGACGTGC
This sequence comes from Isoptericola halotolerans, assembly GCF_003003075.1. GTDB lineage: Bacteria > Actinomycetota > Actinomycetes > Actinomycetales > Cellulomonadaceae > Isoptericola > Isoptericola halotolerans_A. The sequence continues at coordinate 278,131 of NZ_PVTX01000004.1, forward strand.
TCGCCCACCTCGGCCACGGTCCCCTCGTGGACATCCGTTCGCCGCAGGAGTTCACCGGCGAGCGCCTCCACATCCCCGACTACCCCGAGGAGGGCGTGCTGCGCGGCGGGCACATCCCCACCGCGCACAACGTCCCCTGGGCCACCGCGGTCGCCGAGGACGGCACGTACAAGCCGCGCGCCGAGCTGGAGGCGATCTACCTCGACGACCCGTCGGCCGGCGGCCTCGGCATCCGGCCGGACGACAAGGTGATCACCTACTGCCGCATCGGCGAGCGCTCCAGCCACACGTGGTTCGCCCTGCACTTCCTGCTGGGCCTCGAGGACGTCCGCAACTACGACGGGTCCTGGACCGAGTGGGGCAACGCGGTGCGGGTCCCGATCGTCGCGGGCGACCAGCCGGGCGAGGCCCCGGGTCGCGCCGCCTGAGAGACACTGGAGCCATGACCGACGCCGCGCCCACCACGCCCGAGCTGCCCGCCCAGCTCGCCGAGATCCGCGAGGACTTCCTGGCCCTGACCGAACCCGACCGGCTGCAGCTCCTGCTGGAGTTCTCGCGGGAGCTGCCCGAGCTCCCCGAGCGCTACGCGCTGGCGCCCGGCCTGCTGGAGAAGGTCGAGGAGTGCCAGTCGCCCGTGCGCGCCTTCGCGGAGCTGGACGACGGCGTGGTGCACTTCTACGCCTCGGCCCCGCCCGAGGCGCCCACCACGCGGGGGTTCGCCTCGATCCTCGCCCAGGGGCTGTCGGGTCTGACGGCCCAGCAGGTGCTCGACGTGCCCGAGGAGTTCCCCCTGCAGCTCGGGCTGACGCGTGCCGTCAGCGCGCTGCGGCTCAACGGCATGGCCGGCATGCTGACCCGCGCCAAGCGTCAGGTCGTGGAGCAGCTCGCCGCGTCCTGACCCGGCCGCCCGCCGCGGCTGCCCCTCGAGAGGCTCGCACGCCCGTACCCTGGGCGCGTGAGCCTCTCGAGCGTGCTGCTCCTCCTGGCCGGATTCGTGCTGCTCGTCGGCGGCGGGGAGGCGCTGGTCCGCGGCGCCGCGTCGCTGGCGCGGACGATGGGCATGTCCTCCCTCGTCGTCGGCCTCACCGTCGTGTCCTTCGCGACGTCCAGCCCCGAGCTCGCCGTGAGCGCCGGCGCCGCGCTGTCCGGGTCCCCCGGGCTGGCCGTCGGCAACGTCGTCGGCAGCAACATCGCCAACATCCTGCTCGTCCTCGGGGTCTGCGCGATCATCGTCCCGCTGGCCGTGACGTCGCGCGTGGTGCGCACGGACATCCCCGTCATGATCGGGATGTCCGTCCTGGCCCTGGTCCTCGCGCTCGACGGGACGCTCAGCACGGTCGACGGCGTCCTGCTGCTGGCGCTGCTGGTCGTCTACGTCGTCGTCACCGTCGTCCGCTCCCGCCGGGGCCGGGGCGACGCACCGTCAGCCGAGGCCGCAGAGCCGGCCGCCGCCGAGCCGGCCGACGCCGAGCCGCACGCCCCGAGCCGGCTCCGGACGACCCGGGCCCGCTCGATCCTGCTCGACGTGGTGCTCGTCGCCGTCGGGGTGGCCCTGCTGGTCGTGGGGGCGCAGCTCCTCGTGCGCGGGGCGACGCAGATCGCCACGAGCTTCGGCGTGAGCGACCTGGTGATCGGCCTGACCGTGGTCGCCGTCGGCACGTCCCTGCCCGAGCTGGCCACCAGCGTCATCGCGGTCCGGCGCGGAGAGGGCGACCTCGCCGTCGGCAACATCGTCGGCAGCAACACGTTCAACATCGGCGCCGTCCTCGGGCTCACCGCCGTCATCGCCCCCGGCGGGATCGACGTGGACCCGGCGGCAGTGCACTTCGACCTGCCCCTCATGGTCGCCGTCGCGCTCGCGCTGCTGCCCGTCGCGTTCACCGGCCAGCTCATCCGGCGCTGGGAGGGCGCGCTCTTCGTCGCGCTCTACCTGGCGTACGTCACGTTCGTCCTGCTGGCGGCCGCGGAGCACGACGCGACACAGCCCTTCGGCTCGGCGATGCTCGGGTTCGTGCTGCCGGTCACGGCCGTGTGGCTCGTCGCGCTCGCCGCGTACGAGCTCGGGCTGCGACGCGGCCGCCGCGAGGTGTGACAGAGTTGGTGCCATGACGGTGCTCGTGGCCTACAACGTCTCCCCGCACGGCGAGGCGGCAGTCCGCACGGCGCTGGAGGAGGCCGGGCGGCGCCATCTCCCGCTGCACGTGATCGTGCTCGACCCGCAGCCGGCGGACGCGCCCGTCCCGGCCGAGCTGGCGGCGGTGCTGGCCGACACCGGCGCCGACGCGGACGTGAGGTCCCGCGACGAGGACACCGAGCCCGCCGACGCCATCCTCGACGCGGCGGAGGAGACCGGGGCGACGCTCGTCGTCGTCGGGTCCCGCAAGCGCTCCAGCCAGGGCACGTTCCTCATGGGGACCACCACGCAGCGCGTCCTGCTGGACTGCCCCGTGCCCGTGCTCGTGGTCAAGGACGCCTACGGCGCCTGACCGCTCCGCTCACGAGCGGTAGCTGAGCACGCGATCGTCGTCCTCCAGCCCCACCACCGGGACCGTCGGCAGGTTCCCCACGCCGCCCGCGCCGTCCAGCCACCACTGCAGGTTCCGGGCGTGCTGGGCGTAGGAGTCCCGCTCGACGTGCCTGACCACCGGCGCCGCCACCGCGACGGCGTCGCGCCACGCGTCGCCGTCACGCTGGGCCAGCACCCGCAACCCGCCGCGGAACACCTCCCGCCCGTCCACCGTGCGGCCGCCCGGCACCATCCGGCGCACCCCGTTGACGAGCCGGAACGCCAGGCGGGGACGGGTCGCCACCACCAGGTCGCCGCGCACCGCTGTCTGCCGGGCGAGGGAGTCCTCGTCGATCGCGACGCCCACCGCCCGCAGCTGCTCCACCATCCACAGCAGCGCGACGTCGGACAGCCCGCACTGCGCACCACCACCGCCGACGTCGCCGTGGCCGCCGGGGAACCACACCTGCCGCACCCGGTCGGCCGCACCCGGCGGCACCTGCCACAGGCAGGGCGCGAACGTCAGGCGTCGCTCGTCGATGGCCAGCGCCTGCCGGGCGACCTCGACCCGGTCGCCCAGCCGGACGTCGTGGAACTGATAGCGGTGCCGCGCGAGCACGGGGACCCCGAGCGCACCGACCGTGTCGAACACCCCGAGGAACCGCACCGGTACCTCCTGGCCGTGCGCCCGGCGGAAGTCCCGGCGGTCCCTGGCCAGCGCCTCCTCGGCCTCGGCACCGCGCGCCCGACGGCGGTACAGCCGTTCGGCCTCCGGCAGCCGGCCGTCCAGGATCGCGCCACGGGTGAGCAGTCCGACCTGCCCCACCATGCCGACCACGCTGCGCGCCGTGTAGGCGCCGCGCGAGTACCCCAGCACGACGATCTCGTCGCCCGGCTCGTGGTTCATGGCGAGGAAGCGGTAGCCGTCCACGACGTTGCGCGTCAGGCCGTAGCCGAAGGCGCCGCCGAGCACCTGGTCGATCTTGTAGCCGCGGGCGCCCACGCCGCCCACGTACTCGACCTGCTGGACGACGCCCGGGCCGTCGTCGGCGGGGACGAGACCGCGCCGGACCACCCGGGCGATCTTCTCGATGTTCGACACGTGCTGGTTCACCCCGTGGTTCCAGGTGCCGTCGCAGCACAGGACCAGACGCTTCATCGCGGTCACCTCTCCTCGTCCTGAGGGAGGGTCCGGCACGGCCGTCTGATACGTGCCGTCCGGGGCCCGGCTCAGCGCAGGCGGCGCAGGAACTCCTGGGTGCGCTCGCGCTGCGGGTCGTCGAGGACCTGCGTCGGCGTGCCCCGCTCGTGCACGCGGCCCTGGTGCAGGAACACCACCTCGTCGGCGACGTCCCGGGCAAAGCTCATCTCGTGCGTCGCGACCACCATCGTGGTGCCCTCGTCGCGCAGGGCGACCAGCAGGTCGAGCACCTCCCCGACGAGCTCGGGGTCGAGCGCCGAGGTCACCTCGTCCAGCAGCAGGAGCTCGGGTCCGCTGACGAGCGCCCGCGCGATGGCCGCCCGCTGCTGCTCCCCGCCGGACAGCTCGTCCGGGTAGGACCGCTCCTTGTGCGCCAGGCCGACCTTCTCGAGCATCTCCCGACCCGCCGCCACGGCCGCGGCGCGGCCCCGGCCGTGCACCAGCCGCAGGGCGAGCGTCACGTTGTCCAGCACGCGCAGGTGCGGGAACAGGTTGTACTGCTGGAACACCATCGACATCCGGGCGCGGGCCGCGTCCGCGTCCACCCACGGGTCCGCGACGTCCACCCCGTCGAGCAGCACCTGGCCGTCGTCAACCTCCTCGAGGAGGTCGATCGCCCGCAGGAGGGTCGACTTGCCCGACCCGGACGAGCCGACCACCACCACGCACTCGTGCTCGGTGACGTCCAGGTCGATGCCGTCGAGCACGACCTTGCGCGGGGCCCCCCGCCCGGTGCCCGGGTAGCTCTTGCGCACACCACGCAACGACAGCAGGGCGTCGCTCACCGGATCACCCCCGCACCGCTCACGCCACGCAGCCGGCCGCGCCAGCCCTGCCGGGCCGACCAGGCGTCCACGAGCCTCGTCAGCGGGATCGACAGCAGCAGGAACAGCACGCCCGCGACCACGTAGGGCGTGAAGTTGTAGTCGCCCGTCGTCGCGATCTGCGCCGCCCGGATGGCGTCCACGGCACCCAGGATCGAGATCAGCCCGGAGTCCTTCTGCAACGAGACGAGCGTGCTCGCCGTCGGCGCCGTGACGTTGCGGACCGCCTGCGGCAGCACCACCCGGCGCACCGTCTGTCCCCGCGTCAGGCCGAGCGACCGCGCCGCGGCCACCTGCGACGGGTGCACCGACTCGATGCCCGCCCGGAAGATCTCCGCGAGATAAGCGGTGTAGGTCAGCACGATGGCGAGGCCGCCGAGGAACGCCGCGCTCACCGGCAGCCACTCCAGGCGCAGGGCGGGCAGCCCGAACCCGGCCAGGAGCAGCACCAGCAGCACGGGCACGCCGCGGAAGACGTCGACGTACAGCACGGTCAGCACGCGCAGCGGGAAGAGGGCCGGCAGCCGCGAGGTGCGCACGACGGCGAGGAGCAGACCGACGACGAGGCCCACCACCGAGGCCACCACCCAGACCCGCAGGTTGAGCCACAGGCCCTCGGCGACCTCGGGCAGCACCTCGACCGCGCGCTCCGGCGAGAAGAACGCCGTGCGCGCCCGCTCCCAGCCGGGAGCGGTGGCCACGACGTACGCCACGGCAGCGACGACGACGACGGTCGCCACGGTCGCGACGGCGAGCGCCCGGCGGTGCTGGGCCCGCCGGAAGGCTTGCCGCTCGCGCGCCCTGGCGGAGGGCTGCCAGTCCGTCATGCGCTCAGGAGAGCTGCTCGATGTCGTCGGAGTCGAGCCACGTGGTGCGCAGCTCGTCCAGCGTGCCGTCGGCCTCGAGCTCGTCGACCGCGGCGGACACGCAGGCCGTGAGCTCCGAGTCCTTGTCCAGGACCAGACCGAGCTGTTCCGGCTCTCCGACGTCGGGCAGCGTGCCGATGACGGTCGTGTCGGGGAAGTACACCGTCGAGGCGGCCACGCCCTGGTCGACGTCCATGACCATCGCGTCCACGGTGCCCGAGGTCAGCGCGGTCATCCCGTCGCCGGCACCGTTGAACGGCACCACCTCGACGTCGTCGCCCCATGCCTGCTCCGCGGCCTCCAGCGAGGTCTGGGAGGCGGTCACGCCCACCTTGGCGCCGCTGAGGTCCGCCAGGCTCGCGGCGTCGGCGAACTCGCCGTCGTCGGCGACGATGACGCCCTGCCGGCTGGTGAGGTACGGGCTGGAGAAGTCGACGGCCTCGGCCCGCTCGTCGGTGATCGTCGTCTGGTACGCGGCGACGTCGAACGGCTTGATCGCCGGGGAGACGATCTGCTCGAAGGTGACGGACGTCCACTCGACGTCCTCGGCCGCGTAGCCCAGGCGGTCGGCCACCTCGTACACCAGGGCCGACTCGAAGCCCTCGCCGCTGGCGGGCTCGCCCACGTACCAGGGCTCGAAGGGCTCGGAGGCCCCGACGGTCAGCGTGCCCTCGGTCAGCGTCGGCAGGTCCGCGGCGTCGCAGGCCTCGGTTCCGGCGGCGGCCGTCGGTGCGTCGGAGGGCGCGGCCCCGCCGTCCGAGGGGGCGTCGTCGGCACCGCACGCGGCGAGGCCGAGCACGAGGGCGGGTGCCAGGGCGGTGGCGAGGACGAGTCGGGAGCGCACGGTTGGTTCCTCCTGGTCAGGGGCGACGATGCCGTCGCGGGCCGACATCGACCCTATGCGCGGGGCGTTCCGGGCGGAACGGCGGCGGCTGTGCGTCCGCTCACAGCTCAGGTGTGCACGTGACCCTGCTGGCCGGTGGCGGCCGCGATGTCCGACTCGGCCTGCCCGAGCAGCGAGTCGGCGAGCCGACGCAGCGCCCGGCCCGCGGCCACCTCGTCACCGATGACGGGCACCTCCTCGTCGCCGGGGTCCTTGCGGGCGTGCCCGACCGCCCGCAGGGCACCGACGTCGGCGTGCTCGGGCGGGCCGGCCACGAGCACCGCCTCCGCCGTCGTGCTGCCGGCGGACTCCACCAGCGCGACCTGCACCTGCCACGTCACCGACCGCGCGGGCCGCGGCTCGGCCTCCTGGTCCTGCCCGGCGCCGGCGCCCTGCTCCTGCACCAGCGAGTCGGGGCCGGGGAACAGCAGGGTCTCCTCACCGGTGTCCGACCAGCGCACCCGGTACGGCGGGCTGCCGTCGCCGTGCGGGCACTCCACCACGACGCCGTCACGCACCGCACCACCCACCACGCCGGCGGCGGTCACGATCCTGTCCCCTAACGAGGCTCTCATGCTGTTGCCCTCCGTCTCGTCCTCGAGTCGACGCTGCCGTCCTCCCATGGTGCTCCCCCCGCCGCGCGCTCGCGTGCTGACGGGGCCGCGTGCGGAGCATCAGGGCGCCGTGCGCAGAGAGCGTCCCGGAGACGACGAGAGGCCCCCGGGAATCCCGGGGGCCTCTCGACCAGGACCGCCTGTGCGATCCACCGTGGTAGCGGGGGCAGGATTTGAACCTGCGACCTCTGGGTTATGAGCCCAGCGAGCTACCGAGCTGCTCCACCCCGCGTCGACATCCTGAACACTACGGCATGCGTCGCGCCCGACGCCAATTCGTCGTCACGACGCCACGCCGTCCGGGAAGCATGGCCTGGTACGTCGAAAGGCCCCCGGAGATCCCGAGGGCCTTTCGACGAGGACCGCCTGTGCGATCCACCGTGGTAGCGGGGGCAGTGTCTGGTCTCAGGACATCGGAATGGGGTGTCTCACGTCATCGGCATAGCGTGTCTCGGGTCATCGGCATGACCCGTCGGGACGATGCTCGA